>JAXGOS010000004.1:0-290717 GCA_040767355.1 Aggregatilineaceae bacterium
TCGTGCTCCGCGCCGCCCTTGTGACGCTGCCAGTGCATGCCCAGCGTGCGGCTGTCGTATTTCTGCAGGCGGTACATGCCCACGTTGCGCGCCCCCGTGACCGGATCGCGCGTGATGACCTGCGGCAGGGTGATGTACGGGCCCCCGTCCTCCGGCCAGCAGGTGGGGATCGGCAGCAGGTCCAGCGAGGGATCGTCGGTGATGATCACCTCCTGGCAGGGCGCTTTGCCCTGGCGGACGCGGCTCGGTCCCAGGCCAACGCTGCGCAGCGCGCCCAGGAGATCGATCCCGCGCCCGGCCATGCCGCGCAGATCCTGCGGCAGCCGGAGATCGATCAGCTTGCCCAGATTGCGGCGCAGGTCTTCGAGCTCGTCGACGCCCAGCGCCAGCGCCATCCGCCGCGCCGAGCCGTAGGCGTTGATCAGCACCGGCATGGTCGAGCCTTCGACGTTTTCGAACAGCAGCGCCTTGTTCTGCGCGGCAGGCCCCTTGCTCACCCGGTCGGTGATCTCGGTGATCTCCAGGTGCGGGCTGACGGGCGCCGTGATGCGCACCAGCTCGCCTTCGGTTTCCAGCCGGGTGATAAACGCGCGCAGATCGGCGTAGGCCATCGGATCTCTCCTGGGTGTTCAGTTCGTTTAGAATATTCTAAAACTTTGTAGATTTTATCACGAGCGGGAATGGGTTCCCAACATCCCGGTCCGGCAGGACCATTTGCCTATTTAACCCCGTCTGGCGCCTCTTTACAATGAAGATGAGAGGTTCGCGAGGCGGTACGATGAAACAGCGTGTCATGCTCAAAGGGGGAATTAGGGCGCTGGTCCTGGTCACCGGCGCCGTGTTTGCTGTGACGATGTTCCTGGCCGCGTTCTTCGATCCGGGCGGCCTGTCGACCTCGCTCGCCGCCGGGAACCTCCTCAGCGCTGCCGCCATCGCCGCCAGCGCGCTCGGTTGTCTGGCGATTCTGCGCCTGGCGAACGGCGCGCTGCGCCACCTGGATGCCCCGCCCGCGCTGCGCCAGCGGGACCCCTCGCCCGAACGACCTGCCTACCCCGTCGATTCGATCTTGAACGATTGACTCAGCCGCTCGCCGGGTCGTCAACCGGGATCCATCGCGGCGCCGCCAGGACCTCTTCGACGGTCAGCTCCTCGTCGTCGTGATACCACTCTTCGTGATCGGACCACGCGCCGCAGCCGATGAACGGGCTGCACTGCGTCATGGTCCAGACTCGCCCACAGGCCGGGCAGACTCCATGCGTGTCGAACGTGTGCCAGGTGTGGCCGCACGAGCAGCGCCAGACGTAGCTGTGCGTGGGCTGCCAGTCACAACGGGGACAGGCAATATACACGGGACACCTCCCGTTGTTATTGGTACCGCAAGATCCGCGCGACCGTCTTGCGTGCGGCGATGATGGATGGGTAGAGCGTGGCGCTGGTGGTGATCAGCACCATGCCGATCAGGCCCACCACAGGCGCCCGCAGCGTATACCGGAACGCGATCACGCCGCTGAACGGGACCGACGCGATCAGGATTTTGCCGAGCAGGTAGCTGAGCGGCAGTCCGGCGAGCCACGCCGCCAGCCCGACCAGGATGCCCTCCAGCCAGAACTGGATCAGAATCGCGCCGGATGACGCGCCAATCGAGCGCATGACACCGATCTCGCGCTGGCGCTCGAACACGCCGATCGAGGCAATGGTCAAAAGGCCGATCCCGCCCACCAGGGCCATCAACGTCGAGGCCGCGCCCATCACCACGCCGACGCTGAGCAGGATCTGCGTGACGCGGTTGGTGAACTCTTCCTGGTTGCGAAAAACGGGCTCCGGCGCGGCGAATGAGGAGTTAATCGCCGGGTTCGCCAGATCAATGTAGATCGTTCGCGGCTTGATCTCGGTGTAATCGAGCTGGGTGAAGGAGGCCAGCTCGTACCAGTACATCGCGATCACCGCCGGTTGGTCCTGTTCCAGCAGATCGGGCGGGACCTGGCGCGCAACGAGGCGCAGCTCCTGCGCGTCTACGTCGACGATCTCCAGGATCGGGTAGGTCTGGGTCTGGTCTTCGAGCAGGGTGTCGAGCAGCGATCCGCCGTTGGTCTGCAGGGTGATCTCGCCGCCTTTGGTGAAGCCGCCCGCATCGGCCACCGCCCGGCTGATAATGACTCCGGGCGTTTCCGGCTTGAATTTCGAGAACAGAAAGCGCCCGAAACGCTCGTCGATCCCGATCGTCCAGACCCCGCCTTCCTCGTAAGGGTGGTCCTCCTGGGCCTCGATGTCGACTTTGATCCGCTCCCAGTACGCGTTCGGCACGGGCGAATCGCCTAGATCGCCCACGAAAGCCGCCAGTTGGCTCCACTCCATGAAGGCCGTTTCGATCGGGAAGTCCGAAATGCCGATGATCTCGAACTCCTCTGCCCCCGCCGGCGAGACGAGGCGCAGCGTCTCGCCCACCGTTTTCTCGAACTGCCCGGCCATCTTGGGCGTGATGACGATGCCAGGACGGGTCGGGTCGCCGGTCCAGCCGGCGCCCTCAGCCAGCGTCAGGTCGAGCAGATCGCTGGTGGTGTCGATTCCGGTGACATAGAGCTGGGCTGTTGTATCACCCGAATCGGCCTGTGCGGCCTCGCCGGATTCCTCAGGCGGGGCGTCGCTCAGCGGCCCGGCGTCGACCAGCTCCTCAACCGGCGGGGCGACCTCGGCAGTCAGCTCCACCGCGACGCCGGGCCGGATCTCCTGGATCGGCTCCTCGGTGAGCAGGCTCTGCATCAGATCGATCACCTCGATGTTGCCGGGGTTGAACGAGACCGGTTGGTCCAGCTTGTGTTCCACGTAGCCGATCACGTCATTGAGCATGTTGAAGACGGCGAACATGCCCATGAACGCGGCCACCGCCAGCGTGAGCGTCAGCACCGTCAGCGCCAGCCGCGCCTTATGGCGGAAAATGTTGTTGAGTGCCTGCACCGTGGGCAGCGGCAGGCGCGAGACCCGCACCAGGTAGGGCAGCGGCCCGCGGCCATAGGTGGCCTCGATCCCCTGGTCGGTCATGGCTTCCAGAATGGAGATGCGCGAGGCATGGTAGACGGGCACGATCGCGGCCAGCACCGGGACCACCAGCCCCAGCACAACGCCCAGCCCCAGCGCCAGGGGCGGCGGGGACGTGCTCTCGAGGATGGTGTTGGCGAGCGGCGCGGCGGCCAGGGCAGCTTGCCGCCCCAGGATGACCCCCAGGATGGTCCCCGGCACGGAGCCCATCAGCCCGTAGAGGAAGGCCATCCCTAGGTAGATGCGCAGAATATCCGTCTGGGTGCCCCCGAGCGCTTTCATCGCGCCGATCTGCTTGCGCTGCTCGGAGACCATCGTGCTGATCATGTTCGTCACGAGGAAGCTGGACACGATCATGGCGACGACCGCCAGGATCACCAGCACGCGCGAGAACTGCTGCACGGCGACGAGCAGCACGTTGTCCTCTGGATCGCTCAGCAGGTAAAAGACGATGTTATAGGATGTGCCCTCGGTTACCGTCTTGCGGAACGACGACGACTGCTGGCGGGCTGTCGCATACGTGTCGAAGCGCGCGTAAATGGAGCTGAATCCCGAAAAGCCCAGGATATGCTGGGCGTCGGCATACGTCGCGTACACACTGCTTGAGCCGTCGTCGCCGCCCACGTACACATAGGGCTGGAAGGTGATTCCCACGATGCGCATCTCGTACTCGCCAAAGCCGTTGCGCAGGGCGATCAGCGTGTCGCCGATGTCCAGCTTGAAGCGGTCGGCCATGCGCTGCTCGATGGCGATTTCGCCCTGGCCTTCGACCGGGTAGCGACCCTTGCGCAGCCGCAACGGCTCGAGCGCGATCTCGCCCAGCGGCTCGGAGGAGGCGTAAATCTGGCCGGTCTGGACGGTTTCCTCGCCGGGCATGCGCCATTTGAATTCGTAGACGGCCTGGCCTTCGACCGCGGTGACGCCCGGCTGCAAGCGCAGCAGTTGGAGCACCGAGCTGTTGTCGATGCGCGCGCCGCGCGGCGCCTCGACGAAGAGGTGCATCATCGCCATTTCATCGGGGATGAGGTCTTTTTCGAGCTGGTTGCTGACGAGCTGGCCCATGGTCGTCATGGCGACGACGCCCAGCACACCCACAAAAACGCTCAGCGTAACCATTGCAGTCCGGAGTTTGCGTGCGGTGATGTCCCGAAAAATCTTCAGGTTACGCGTTCTGAGCATGTGGTGAAGCCTTGACCAGCTGCTGGCACCTTGGGACCATCATGGACGATTACGGACATCCCCCACGAGTGAGATAGGTCCTTCTATTATAAACAAAAAATGAATATGTCTGGTATAGACTAGAGCGTTTATTCATTTTTTATTCGGAAACACAAAGGCCGCGCTCTCCGACGGCCTGGTCACCCCCCAGGCATCCTCAGGCCGCTGCCTGCGCGCCCTGTGACCCCTAATCATAACCAAAACCGCCCCACATGGGTAGGGCGGTCCAGGGATTTCTGGATAGACGGCTACACCGTCACCTGCGGGCGATATTCTCCGAAGACGCCGCGCAGGGTGTGGCAGATCTCGCCGAGCGTTACATCGTTTTCGACGCAGGTTATGAACAGCGGCATCAGGTTTTCGCTGCCACGCGCCGCCGCCTCGAGCCGGGCGCGCAGCTCGGCCACTTTGGCGTTGTCGCGCCCCGCGCGCAGTTGGGCCAGCCGGTCGCGCTGCGCCTGCTCGATGGCCGGGTCCACGCGCAGAATGTCGCGGTGGGCGGCTCCCCCGTCGCCGGTCGCGTACTTGTTCACGCCCACCACGACCTGCTCGCCGCTCTCGACGGCGCGCTGGTAGGCATACGCCGCGTCGTTGATCTCGCCCTGGACGTAACCGTTCTCGATTGCCGCCAGCGCGCCGCCCATGGCGTCGATGCGCTCGATGTAGTCGCGGGCGCGGGCTTCGATCTCGTCGGTCAGGTGCTCGATCAGGTAGCTGCCGCCCATCGGGTCGATGGTGTCGGCCACGCCCGACTCGTGGGCGATGATCTGCTGCGTGCGCAGCGCGACCTGCACGGCCGCCTCGGTGGGCAGCGCCAGCGCCTCGTCCATGCTGTTGGTGTGCAGACTCTGCGTGCCGCCGAGCACCGCCGCCAGCGCCTGGAGCGTCACGCGCACGATGTTGTTCTCCGGCTGTTGGGCGGTGAGCGTGCTGCCGCCGGTCTGGGTGTGGAATTTGAGCGCCCAGCTCTTGGGGCTTTGGGCGCCGAAGCGGTCTTTCATGATGCGCGCCCACAACCGCCGCGCCGCCCGGAACTTGGCGATCTCTTCGAGGAAGTTGTTATGCGCGTTGAAGAAGAAGGAGAGCTGCGGCGCGAAATCGTCCACGGCCTGCCCGGCGTCGATAGCCGCCTGGACGTAGGCGATCCCGTTCGCCAGCGTGAAGGCGACTTCCTGCACGGCGGTGCTGCCCGCCTCGCGGATGTGGTAGCCGCTGATGCTGATCGTGTTCCAGTGGGGCACCTCGCGCGCGCAGTAGTCGAACAGGTTCGTGATCAGGCGCATCGACGGCTTGGGTGGGAAGATATACGTGCCGCGCGCGATGTATTCCTTCAGAATGTCGTTCTGCACCGTCCCGCGCAGCTTCGCCGGCTCCACGCCCTGCTGCTTGCCGACCGCGATGTACATCGCCAGCAGGATCGTCGCCGGGGCGTTGATCGTCATGCTGGTCGAGACCTTGTCCAGCGGGATGCCCTCGAACAGCCGCGCCATGTCGCGCAGCGAGGGGATGCTCACGCCCACCTTGCCGACCTCGCCCAGCGCCATCGGGTCATCGGAGTCGTAGCCGATCTGGGTGGGCAGGTCGAATGCCACGCTCAGCCCGGTCTGCCCGGCGTCGAGCAGGAAGCGGTAGCGGGCGTTGGTCTCCTCGGCGGTGGCGTAGCCCGCGTACTGGCGCATGGTCCACAGCCGACCGCGATACATCGTCGGCTGCACGCCGCGCGTGAACGGGTATTCGCCGGGAAAGCCCAGGTTGTCCATATACGCATCGACGTCACACGTGCCGTCCGGTAGGTAGACGCGGTCCAGCTCGATATCGGATGACGTGGTGAAGGGGTCCTTGCGTTCGGGAAAGCGGCTGATCACGGGAGCGACGGACGCCTGCTCCCAGTCCTGTTTGCGTTCCTGGAGGTTTTTATTCATCGCTTTGTTGCTCATCGATCCTTGTCTTTTGTTTGGGAACTAGTTTTCCCGCTCGAATATCATAATGCTTGAATATTGAAACGGTTCCCTCGACTATCTCATGGAGATATTCAACCCCAGCTTTGGCATCCTGCTCATGGTTTTGGATTTTCTCACTGGCGTGCGCGTAACGGTTTCGTAGAGTTGCCAGTTTTGAAAAGACGTCAAGTAACTTCTTATCCATTACACCGGCATGGTATAAGAAGTGAGTGATCTGATTTGTCGGCATTTCCTCAAGTTTACTGACTGCACGTGCGCCAGGACGGATCAACATGCCTTCGGACTGTACGGCTATAGTCTCCGCGAAAATATCTTTGACAATTCGTTCCGCAGTGATACCGCACATGGCAACGCAGGAGTAAAAATATCCATGTTCGAATAGTGCTCGTGCCTCCAGCAATAGATCGAGATGTTTCCCGCTCTTGACTACCAATACTGGAAGGGCAGCCTTTCTGTTCAGAATTCCTTCCATTGCACTATCCAATTGCTGATGAAGGTGTCTCGAAAAATCCTCTCTATCTTCTATTGTGCGCACCACATTAGGTGTGGCATCCAAATACAGATCAAAATAGACCGGAGTATTTTCATCTTCATGCTGAGCCATGAGAACCTCGCCCGTATCAGTTTTAACAATATAAGGAATTCTAACCGTCCGCACCGCTTCTATGATACCCGATGCGGGCCGACTTATCAGTTATAACCCTCACATGAAGCGGCGTTATGCGTCAGGTCGATGGCGCAGGCGCCGGACTCCATACCGCGGCTCGACCACATACACCGAATTGCAGATCTTGCAGTGGATCACGTCGCCGGGCCGGTTGCCGCCGTGCGGCTGGCAGCCATCGACCGTGCAGTCCCAGTGATACGCCCCGCAGACGAAACACCCGCCGAGCAGGGCTTTGGAGTCGGAAATCAGGATGAGCTGGCTCATGGGATCACCTGGGGTCTGGCAGACCTGGCACCTTACACCCAGAGTCTAGGCATCCTTCCGGCGCGGCGCAAAAGGCAGGGCCACGTTTGGACCAAGTGGGGCGCTAAGCTATAATGCTGCGCAATGTCTGGCGTATCGCGTCACCCGAGGCCCTGGAGCCTGCTGATCCTCACCCTGGTTGTCCTGCTCATCGGGGTCTATAACGCACTGCTGGCGCTGGACCACGTGCGGCACGCGGACGACTACCGCGCCCTCGGCGTGTCCTACCCGCCGCTGCTGCGGGCCGGGCTGGCGCTGTTCTGGAGCGCGGTGCTGCTGGCGGCGGGCGCCGGACTGTGGAAGCGCCGTCGCTGGGCGCGCCGCTGGCTGGTCGTTATCCTGAGTAACTATGGTGCGTTTGGCGTGTTATGGTTGATCGTATTCGCCCGTTCCGACTTCGCCAGGGGACGTATCGCGTTCCAGGCAGTGGTGACGGCGCTGCTGGTTGGTCTGGTGGCGTGGATCATGCGCTGGAGCCGCGTCCGCGTGGCCTTCGATGTGACGTCATCGCAAACTAAACCCGGAGAAGTGCCCGAATGACCCGAAACCGTCCCAAGATCGAACACCTCAATGATATGCGCCTGCGCAGCGCGGCGGGAGGCGGCCCGGACCGCGTCGCCAAGCAGCACCAGTCCGGCAAGCTCACCGCGCGCGAGCGGCTCGATCTGATGCTCGATCCCGGCAGCTTCCGCGAGATTGACGCGTTTGTGGTCCAGCGCGAGCGCAATTTTGGCATGGATGAGGCGGACAAGCAGTTCTTAGGCGACAGCGTGATCACGGGCTGGGGCACGATCAATGGGCGGCTGGTGTACGTCTACGCCCAGGATTTCACCGTGATGGGCGGCTCGCTGAGCGAAGCCCATGCCGAGAAAATCTGCAAGATCCTGGATATGGCGGTCAAGAATGGCGCGCCCGTCATCGGCCTGAACGATTCGGGCGGAGCGCGGATTCAAGAGGGCGTCGTCAGCCTGGGCGGCTACGCGGACATCTTCCTGCGCAACACGCTCGCCAGCGGCGTGGTTCCCCAGCTCAGCGTGATCATGGGGCCGTGCGCGGGTGGGGCAGTTTACAGCCCGGCGCTGACCGACTTTATATTTATGGTCAAAGATACGTCGTATATGTTCGTGACCGGCCCCGACGTGGTCCGCACGGTGACCCACGAGGACGTCAGCTTCGAGGAGCTGGGCGGCGCGATGACGCACAATGCCGTCAGCGGCGTGAGCCACGTGGCGGCCAACACCGAGGAAGACGCCCTGTTCTTGATCCGCGAGATCCTGGGGTATATGCCGCAGAATAACATGGAAGACCCGCCCTTCGAGCCGACCAAGGACGATCCCCTGCGCACCGAGGAGGCGCTCAACGACCTCGTGCCCGACGATCCCAGCAAGCCCTACGACGTCAAAGAGGTGATCAGGCTGATCGTCGACGAGAGCCGTTTCTTCGAGATTCACGAGCATTTCGCGCAGAATGTCGTGGTCGGCTTCGCGCGGCTGGGCGGGCACAGCATCGGCATCATCGCCAACCAGCCGGCGGTGCTGGCCGGTGTGCTCGATATCAAGGCCAGCGAGAAGGCGGCGCGCTTCATCCGCTTCTGCGACGCATTCAACATCCCGATCATCACGTTCGAGGATGTGCCTGGCTTCATGCCCGGCACCGACCAGGAGCACGGCGGGATCATCCGGTCCGGGGCCAAGTTGCTGTATGCCTACTGCGAGGCGACGGTACCCAAGATTACGGTCGTGACGCGCAAAGCCTACGGTGGCGCGTATTGTGTGATGAACAGCAAGCACATCCGCAGCGATCTGAACCTGGCCTGGCCGACCGCCGAGCTGGCCGTGATGGGGCCGGATGGCGCGGTGAGCATCATCTTCCGCCGCGAGATCGCCGAGGCCGAGGATCCGGTCGAGCGCAAGGCCGAGCTGGTGCAGGACTACCGCGACCGCTTCGCCAATCCCTACGTGGCCGCCGCGCGCGGTTACATCGACGATGTGATCGTGCCGTCCGAGACGCGCCCGCGCCTGATCAACGCGCTGGAGATGCTGCAAAACAAGCGCGACACCAACCCGCCCAAGAAGCACGGCAATATCCCGCTGTAGGCACCCGCGATGACCGGCCGCCCGTCCTCTCCGCACCCGCACCCCCTCCGCCGCTGGCCGGTCGGTCTGGCGACGCTGGCCGGGCTGGTGATCGGGGCGCTGGCCGGGTGGCTGGCCGGATCGCTGCCGGTCGGGACGGCGGCGGGGATCGGCCTGGGCGCGGGGCTCGATTCCGCGATTCATTACGTGGCCGAGAGGCGTTGAGATGAGCAAGAAGCGTCCGCCCGACGTCCAGAAGGAGAATGAGGCCCCAGCCGCGCCGGTTCGCCCGCGCCGGTGGCTGGTCGCGCAGGCGAGCGCCCTGCTGGAAGCGGTCGCGGCGACCAACTACGCGTGTTACGGCAGCGCTGGCGTCCCGCGCTATGGCGGCGTGCCGTCCCGCCAACCCAAAGACGCCTCGACGCTGTGCGCCGAGCTGATCGTGCGCGGCCCCCAGGGAGAGAATCGGCTCGCCTGGATCGACCTGGACCTGGAGCCGGTCCAGCGCACGGACCGGCAGGTGGTGTGGGCCGCGTACGATGCCGGGCGGCGACTCCAGGTGCTGTGGGTGTGGGACTTCTACCGGATTCTGAGCCACGTTGTGCTGCGCGGTGGGCTGCCGCCCGCGCCAGATGTGACGCCCGACCCGGCCTGGCAGGCGACGCTCGACGCGCTGCGAGCGATGGCGTCCGGCGATCAGGTCGAGCTGAAGGTACAGTCGGCGTGCGGGAATATCAACCAACTGCACACGCTGGACCATTCGGCGGCCGAATGGGAGCCGGCGGTAGACACACCTTGAGCGACGAACAGCGCCACCCGTTCCGGCCAGCGGGCCACACTGGCCGTTATGCTGAAAGCTGCCCATGACCGCGACATCGCGCTGCATGCAGGAAGAAAACTGATGACCGAAACGACCCTGATTCGCAAAGTCCTGATCGCCAACCGTGGCGAGATTGCCGTCCGCGTGATCCGCGCCTGCCGCGAGCTGGGCGGCATCCGCACGGTGGCGGTCTATTCCGAGCCGGACCGCGAGGCGCTGCACGTCCGCTACGCCGATGAGGCGTACTCGATCGGCGCGCCCGCCCCGCGCGAGAGCTACCTGAACATCGGCAAGTTGATCGACGTGGCGCGGCGCTCCGGCACGGATGCGGTCCATCCGGGCTACGGCTTCCTCAGCGAGCGGGCGGAGTTCGCCCAGGCCGTCATCGACGCCGGCCTGATCTGGATCGGCCCCTCGCCGGACGCGATCAGCCGCATGGGCGACAAGCAGGCCGCCCGCGAATTGATGGAGAAGGCCGGCGTGCCCATCGTGCCGGGCACCGAGCCGGGCCTCAACGATGGCGCGCTGCGCTATTCCGCGCCGAAGATCGGCTTCCCGCTGATGGTCAAGGCGGCGGCGGGCGGTGGCGGCAAGGGCATGCGCATCGTGCGCGAGCCGGAGCAGCTCGACGCGGCGCTGGCTTCAGCCCACCGCGAGGCGGAAGCGGCCTTCGGCGATGGCACGATCTACCTCGAAAAGCTGCTGGAAGGCGCGCGGCACATCGAATTCCAGGTGCTGGCCGACATGCACGGCAACACGATCCACCTCGGCGAGCGCGAGTGCAGCATCCAGCGCCGCCACCAGAAGCTGTTCGAGGAGTCGCCCAGCCCGTTCATGGATGAGGCTCTGCGCGAGCGCATGGGCCGGGCGGCGATCCAGGCGGCCCAGGTGGTGAACTACGTCAACGCGGGCACGGTCGAGTTCCTGGTCGATTCGGACAAGAACTTCTACTTCCTGGAGATGAACACGCGCCTCCAGGTCGAGCATCCCGTCACCGAGCTGGTGACCGGCGTCGACATGGTCAAAGAGCAGATCCGCATCGCGCGCGGGCGGCGCATGGGGCCGCAGGATGGCGTGCAGCTCAACGGCTGGGCGGTCGAGTGCCGGATCAACGCCGAAGACCCGTATAACAACTTCCTGCCGTCGATCGGCCTGGTGACGGTCCACATCGCGCCGACCGGTCCGGGCATCCGGCTGGACAGCGGGATCTACGCGGGCTACGAAGTGACACCCTACTACGACTCGATGCTCGCCAAGCTGATCGCGTGGGGCGATTCGCGCGGGGAAGCCCTGCTGCGCATGCGGCGCGCGCTGGCCGAATACAAGGTCATGGGGCTGAAGACGAATCTGCCGTTTCACCAGAAGCTGATCGACAGCACGCGCTTCCTGGCCGGGCGCTACGACACGCATTTCGTCGAAGAATACATGAGCATGCACGAAGAAGACCAGACCAACGACCGCGCCGAAGTGGCCGCCATCCTGGCGACGCTGATCGAGCACCAGCAGCGCCAGCAGGCTATGCAGATCGTGGCGCGGCCCAAGCGCGACGTCTCGAACTGGAAATGGATTGGGCGCTGGGAGCGCATGCAGCGTTAAGGGTGTGGGATCAGGTGACCTGCTGGCGCTCCACGGGCCACCGCAACCTGAGAAAAAGGGCCATGGCGCAGTCATTTGATCTGAAGAAGCTTCTGAATTTGAACAGCCTTCTCGTGTTTGCCGTGGTGGCGGTGATCCTGCGCGCGACGGGCGGGGGCGACGTGGCGATCTTCGTGACGTCGGCGCTGGCGATCATCCCGCTGGCCGGGCTGATCGGGGCGGCCACCGAGGAGATCGCCGCGCGCACCGGCCCGCAGATTGGCGGACTGCTCAACGCGACGCTTGGCAACGCGGCGGAGCTGATTATCACCATTTTCGCCCTGCGCGAAGGGCTGCTGGAGCTGGTCCGCGCCTCGATCATCGGCTCCGTGTTGGGCAACCTGCTGCTGGTGATGGGCCTGGCGATCTTGCTCGGCGGGTTGAAGAACGGCCTGCAAACCTTCAACCGGCGGGGCGCGACGATGAACGCCACTCTGCTGATCCTGGCGTTCATGGCGCTGGCGATCCCGTCGCTGTTCGATGCGACCTTCGTCGAGGAGCAGGCCTTCGCCGACGAGCTGCTGCTCAGCGAAGGCGTCGCGATCGTGCTGATCCTGCTCTACGCGGCCAGCCTCCTCTATTCGCTGCGCAACGCTCAGGCGGCGGGTGACGTGGGCGCGCATCACGCGCACGAGCCGCGCTGGTCGACGCAGATGGCCCTGGGCGTGCTGGCCTTCGCCACGCTGGGCATCGTGGTGATGTCCGAATTTCTGGTCGGGTCGGTCGAGCCGGTGGTCGAGGAATTGGGCTGGAGCGAGCTGTTCGTCGGCGTGATCATCGTGCCGATCGTCGGCAACGTGGCCGAGCACCTGGTCGCAGTCCAGATGGCGATCAAGAACCGCATGGAACTGAGTATGAGCATCGCGCTCGGCTCCAGCCTGCAAATCGCGCTGTTCGTCGCGCCGGTGCTGGTCTTCATCAGCTTGCTGTTCGACGACAAGCTGGTGCTGGCCTTCTCGCTGCCGGAAGTGATCGCGCTGGCGGCGGCGTCCTACGTGGCGGCGCTGGTCGCCGAAGACGGCGAGTCGAACTGGTTCGAGGGGTTGATGCTGCTCGGCGTGTACGTGATCATTGCCTGGGCGTTTTTCCTGCTGCCGCTTTGAAACGTGTTATAGTAGCCCCCTACGCTATGGATTGGGGAACCGAGGAGAGTCTGATGACGATGTTACGCCGAGTGGTGCTTGTGACCGTCGCCCTGCTGATCGCAGCGCCGGCGGGGTTGGTGAGCGCGGCGCCGGCGGTCCCGGCAGCGGAGCGCGCCGCCCAGGATGCCCGGACGCCGGGGGCCATCTGCGAGCAGGCCACGCAGGACCTGGCCGAGCCGGAATCGCGCGAGTTCGAAGCAGCGGAAGACGTGTTGCAGGATGGCGTCGATTATTGGGCCGTGATCTGCACCAGCAAGGGGCCGATCTACCTCGACCTGCTGGAACAAGAATCCCCGATGACGGTCAACAATTTCGTCTTCCTGGCCCAGAATAACTACTTCAACAACACGACCTTTCACCGCGTGCTGCCCGGTTTCATGGCCCAGGGCGGCGACCCGACCGGTACCGGCGGAGGTGGACCGGGCTATGAGTTTGGCGACGAAACCGACAACGGCCTGACCTTCGACCAGGCCGGCCTGCTGGCGATGGCGAATGCCGGGCCGGGCACCAACGGCAGCCAGTTCTTCATCACCTACGCGCCCACCTCCTGGCTGGACGGCGGCCACACGATCTTCGGGCGCGTGTTCCAGGGACAGGACGTGGCCGAGTTGTTGCGCCCGCGCGATCCGGAGCAGATGCCCGACTATGACGGCGAAACGCTGGAGACCGTCGTGATCGTCGAAGACGCCGCGACCGTCGATGCCACGCAGGACGGCGCGCCCTCCGTCGAGCACCTCCAGGCGCTGCTCGAAAGCGTGATCGTCGGGCAGATCAATGCGCTCTTTGCGCTGGACGAGGGCTACTCGCACACCTACGACCTGGATGCCGAAGCCGCCTTCTGGGGCGAGGCGGGCGGCGACGCGCTGGCCGAAACGCTGCGCGCCACGTTGGAGCGGCAGGGCTTCGTCGGGACGGCGGCGGTGCTGCTCAATATCTCGGAATGCCCCGCCGCGCCGGAACAGCTCCCGATCTGGGCGCTGGGCTTCCGCATCAGCGATCTGGGCGCCCTGGGCACTACCGAGGCGCTGGTGTTCGATGACGCCCGCTCGGACCAGATCGTCGAGTCCGGCGCGTTCGAGACGTACGCTGATCCGCCGGACGTGATCGGGCGTGTCTACAGCCGCCCGGCTGGCGAGGGCGACACCTGCGGCGACAGCGGCGTGTATCACCGGCTGGAGCTGCCCTACGGGCGCTATATCCTGACCGCCGACCTGGTGCTGGACAGCAACTACATCGGTGAGGCGACCGATCCGACCGCGGTGCAGTACCTGGGTTACGTGCTGCAAGATCTGCTGTTCGGATCGATCTCCGGCACGCTGGGGCGGGGCAACGACGCCGTCGCGGTGGAGTAACGGTTAGGTCGAGACGCTACCGGGACGAGTCGCCGTGCGCGGCGCTTCGTCCCGGCGCAGGCGAGACAGCCAGGACGGGGCGCACATGAGATACCAGACGATCATCAACGACGAGACGTTCGACATCGACATCAACGAAGATGGCCGAATTTTCGTGAATGGCGAGGAGCGGGCCATCGATTTTCGCGTGCTGCGCCAGGGTGAGATGTACTCGCTGCTGCTCGATCACCTCAGCTTCGAAGCGGTTGTCGAGGAGCGCAACGACCTGTACCACGTGATGATCGCCGGCAGCCTGTACGAGGTCCAGGTGACCGACGAGCGCAGCCGCCGCCTGGCGAGCGCGTTCATGGCGTTTGGCGATTCGGGCGGCGAGCTGTCGATTCGCTCGCCCATGCCAGGGCTGATCGTCCGCGTGCCGGTCCAGCCAGGGCAGACGGTCGCCAAAGGCGATACGATCGTCGTGCTCGAGTCGATGAAGATGGAGAACGAGTTGAAGGCGCCGCGCGACGGCACCGTCCACATGATTCACGTGACCGCAGGGGACAACGTCGAGCAGAACAAGGTGCTCGTCACGATTTCGTAGGGCGAGCGCGGGGCGTATTCGATGGACAGGCGGTATCATCAGGGTGGTAGGTCCGGTCGCGAGAGTCAAGCGACCGGGTTTTTTACGGGTTCAAGACGATGACGCTTCTCAAAAACCGGTGGTTGTGGCTGGCGCTGGACGTGATCTGGCTGGTCGGCCTGTCGCTGTACGTCGGCGCAGGGACCGACAACGTGCCATTCCACGGCGACGAATCCACCCTGATCTACATGAGCCGCGACTACCACTATCTGGTGCAGCAGCGCGACCTGGATCGCGTGCTCTATGCCGAGCTGCCGGAGAATCCATCCGAGCAAGACCTGCGGCTGCTCAACGGGACGGTGGGCAAAATGGCGATGGGCCTGGCCTGGGACCTGTCCGGCTACACCGTCGAGGACCTCAACGAGCCATGGGCGTGGGGCCTGGGCTGGGACGTCAACGCGGCGCTGCAGCACATCCCGGCGGATGACGTGCTCTATGCAGCGCGTGTGTCGTCGGCAGCCCTCACCATCATCAGCGTGTGGGCCGTGTTCGCTATCACATTGGCCGTGCTCCCGAATCACCTGGCGGCCTGGATCGCGAGTCTGATCTATGCCACGACGCCCGCCGTGCTGATGAACGGGCGCCGCGCGATGATGGACGGCGCGCTGCTGTGTTTTTCGGCCCTGACCGTGCTGGCCGCCCTGCTGGTGATCCGCGAGCAGGCGCGCGCGCCCCGACCCCGGCGCGGCGTCCTGGTGGGCTGGACGGCGGTATGGGCTATCGCAGCCGGGTTCGCCATCGCCAGCAAACACTCGGCCGTGATGACGGTCGCCATCACGTTCGCGATCATCGCCCTGGAACCATCGATCCGCAAGCGCCGCTGGGAGTGGCCCAACGCGCGGCGCCTCGCTCGCTGGATCGGCGCCGCCCTGCTGGTGATCGTGACTTTTTTGGCGCTGAACCCGGCCTGGTGGTCCGACCTGGGGGGCATGCCGGAGCGCGTGCTGACCATGCGGCAGAATATGCTCGATGCCCAGGTCGAGAAGTATGGCGGCTACGAGACACTTGACGACCAGTTAGTCGGGCTGTTCGAGGGCATGTTCTCCGCCGAGCCGCAGTATTACGAAGACCCGGAATGGGCCGGGTTCCCGGTCATCCAGGATGAGATCGCCGCCTACGAAGTGACGCTGCTCGAGGGACGCGCCGGGGGACCGGTGTGGGGCGCGCTGCTGCTGATCGCGTTCGCGGCGGGGCTGGTGGCCCTGGGCTATCGCTTGCGCCACGGGCCGGCCTGGGCCGTGCTGGCCTGGGCCGCGATCACGGCGCTGGGCCTGCTGGCGCTAACGCCGTTCGACTGGCAGCGCTATTACCTGCCCCTGCAAGCGCCGGTGGCGGTCGTCGCCGGGATCGGCGTGGTGCGCTTCGCCTGGTATATCGTGACGGCGCTGCTGCCCGTCTCGCCCGAAGCCTGATCGATCATGCCTGACTGGCTCGAACCGACGGTCGTCCTGTTCCCCTTCGCCGCGTGGATGTTCGCCGGCGTGGGGCTGCCCTGGGCGCTGGCGCTGCTGCCGCGAGCCCTGTGGCGCGAGCACGTCACTGTCCTGGCGGTCAGTCTGGCGCTGGGGCCGGTCGGCCTGACGGCGGCCATGTTCCCCCTCGGCACGTTCGGCACGATCACGCTCGGCGGGACGCTGGCGGGGAGCGCGCTGGTCGCCGCGATCGGGGCCGGGCTGGCCTGGCGGCGGGCCGCATCCCCCGCCGGGCCCGGCACTACCGCGCCGGAACCGCGCCTGACGCGGGGCGAATGGCTGCTGATCGCCGGGATCGCGCTGCTGCTGCTGGTCAACGTGATCGTGACAGCCTACTGGCCCTTCCTGGCCTATGACCCGCTGTGGGTCTACGCCTACAACGCCAAGATCTTCGTGATGGAGCGCGCCATCCCGCCGGACATGGGCTACTATCCCCAGCTCGTGCCGCTGGGCTACACCCATATGCAGCAAGCGTGGGAGGCGCTGCATCCGGGCGCGGCCTTCAACGATCACGCCGCGCGGACGATCATCCCCTGGCTCAACACCGCGACCGTCCTCATGGCCTACGTTCTCGGGCGGCGCGTCTCCGGCGCGCGGCGAGCCGGCCTGCTGGCGGCGGCGCTCTGGCTGTTCTATCCGCACGTGGCCGCGTGGTACGGCTCCGGCGACCTGGAGATCCCGCTGACGCTGTATATGACCGGCGCGGCGGCCTTTTTCGTCGACGCGTGGCAGTCGGGACGCGCGCGCTCCGCTGTGGTCAGCGGCGTGCTGCTGGGGGGCGCGCTGTGGACCAAGCCAACCGGCGGCGCGCTGGCGCTGGGCGTGGCCCTGGCCGTGGCGGGGTGGTGGGCGGCGCATCGCTTCCGCCCGGCGGCGGGCTGGCCCAAGCTCCGGCTGGCGATCATCGCGGGACTCGCGAGCGCGCCGGTCGGCGGCATGTGGTACCTGCGCAACCTGGCGCTGGGCCATACCGCGGTCGTCTTCCCGGCGGACTACTGGCACAGCTTCGCGCAGCGCTCCGGGCAGGAGCTCGGCTGGCCGCTGCTGATCGCGGCGCTGGTCGCCTTCGCCCTGGTTGTCCGCCCCGCGCCGGATCGCCCGCGCCGAGCGCAGACCATGCTGCCGCTGGCGGCGCTGGCGCTGCTGCTGGCCGGGACGCTGCCCACCGCGCTGCACCTGGACATCATCACCGAGAACTCGAACGCGTGGCAGTGGGTGAAAGGCAACCTGCCCGCCGCCCGGCGATTGTCTCCCCTGGAGGCCGGGCTGGTGGCCGCGGGGGCGGCGCTGCTGGCCTGGGCCGGGCGCGACCGCTGGCGGGCGCTGCCGCGCGCGCGGCGCGAGGCGGTCCTGCTGACCTGGGCGCTGCTGCTACCGTACGCGGTGGTGTGGTTCTTCAATTTCTCGTACCATTACCGGCTCAGTTTTGCCATCGTGCCGCTGCTAGCGGTCCAGGTCGCCGCGCTGATCGACGGCGTGGTCTGGCCGTGGCTGGCGCGGGAACGCGTCCGGCGCTGGGCGGGCGCCGCGCTGGTCGTGGGCACGATCGGGCTGGCGGCGTTCGTCGCGCTGGAACACAGCGCCAAGCACTGGCGCGACGGCGGCCTGCCGGACGACACCGCCAAGTACGACGCGGGCAACCCGGCCCTGATGCACGTCGTCCACGCGCTGGAGGACTACGCCGCCGAGCACGGGGAGCCGGTGGTCGTCATCCCTGGCGAGGACCGCCTGCCGTTCTTCTTCCCCACCTGGGACATCCGCAACAGCCGCGCTGAGGAAGACCTGCCAATCCGTCTCGAAGATCTGGCGGGCGCGGACGTGTTCGTGGACGGCTCAACGCTCAGGTTCTTGCTGCAAGAGGCGGGCCGGTGGCCTACGTCGCTGGCGGCGGATGCGGCAGTGGGCGCGGCCTACGCCCGCGAGCGGGTCACCGATCCCCAGGGCGCGCCCTGGCCGACCGTCCTCCAGCCGATTCCGCTGAACCCCAACGGCGGGCTGGAAGTGTTCGATGGCAGTTTCCAGTTCATGGCCTACACGATCCATCCCGAGGCGCGGAACAATCCCCTCCAGCCGGGCGGGCCAGCGCCGGGCCGGACGATCATCGGCGGGTTTGCCGAATACCTGGGGCACGACGTGACCGGCCTGGTATGGTACCGGGGCGACAAGGCCTTCGTCTCGCTGTACTGGCGGCCCACCGACGAGGCTCCGCCTTCCAAAGACTACAGCGTGTTCCTCCACCTGGTGGACGGGGAAGGCAACCTGATCGCGGGGTGGGACGGCGAGCCGCTGATGGGCGCCTACCACACGCGCTACTGGCGGCCCGGCGAAACGCTGCTCGACTGGTGGGAGGTGCCCATCCCGGCGGATATTCCCGCCGGGCCAGTCGAGCTGCGCATCGGGCTGTACGATCCGCTGTCCGGCGAGCGGCTGCCGGTGGTAGTCGACGGCCAGCCGGCCGGCGACGCGCTGACGATCAGCACGCGGATCGAGGTCAAATAAAAACCGGGCAGCATCTGCCCGACAGTCCCGCGCGGCGCGCGCCTACAGCACCGAAACGGCCAGCGCCAGATCGCGCCGCACCTGGTCCCGGTTGAAATTGGCCCACGCTTCAGGGAAGGTCTCGAGCAGGCGGCGCTTTTCCTCGTCTTTGGCGGCGGCGTAGGCCAGCACGCCGCTGATGTCGGGCCGCATGACCAGCGGCACGCCGCTGTACGTTTCGTTGTGGTGATCCACGAACTCGCGCAGCATGGTTTCGGCCACGGCGGCATCGTTCAGATCGCCCAGGTGATCCTGCATGGTCTTGATCTCGTTGACCACCTGCCACGCCTCGGGGCCAAGCACCTCTTCGAAAAACTCCAGCGTGTAGCGCAGCCGCTTGAAGTCGATGCGCAGCGCGTGTAGCGTGGGGATAGCCGCGCTGTCGGCCACGGCTTCGTAGGCGCGTACCTGCTCATAATGCTCGTAGATCAGGCGCGGCGCCACGTGGCGGACCAGGTAAGCCGAGGTCTCGCTCGGCTCCGGCAGCGGCAGCGCGCCCGCGCCGGGCGTGGTCAGAAATTCATGGAAGCGGGCCACGAAACGCGCGTATTTGCCTTTATCCAGGGTGCCGATCAGCTTGCGCCGGCCCCTGGCGTAGCGCTGCTCCCATCCCTGCAGCAGCGGCGTGAGGTCGGCCTCGGGCCGGGCGGCCATGAAGCGCTCGGCCTTTTCCTTGAACACGTCCAGGTCGCGCACCGTGCCTAGCGCGTCCGCGATCGTGCGCAGATCTTTGCGGAAAGGGTCGATGGCCTCGCGGTCGAAAAACGGCCCAAACAGGCGCAGGGCACTGCGCATCCGGCGCGTGGCCACGCGCATATCGTGGACCCCCTCGATGTTCTCGCCCAGCCGGCTGACGGGTTCGTTCAATAACATCCGCTCGAAATTGAAGGACAACGCCTTGCGTCCCGCCTCGGCCATGGGATCGTCGGGGCTCATACCGACCTTGTCGCGCAGTTCCAGGGGCAGGCGCGGCACGTCCACGCCGGGGACCGGTTCCGGCTCGCTGTCCGTTTGGGTCGCGTCGTCGCTGGCGGCTGACTGATCCGGGAAGATAGCCTGCCCGCGCTCGTTCCACGCGCGGGTCCAGTAGCGGACACGGCTCTCGCTGAGGGCCACAGCGGCGGCGATCTCCGCCGTGGTAGCGCCCTCCGCGCGCATCATCACGACGCGGGCGCGGCGCGATTCGGAGGGCGTTCCGTGCGCCTCGAAGCGGGCCAGCACGGCGCGATCCTGGTCTGAAAGCATGAACGGTCTCCTTGTCAGGCGGCACATTTTGAGGGATGATCCCTATTGTAACATAGATAGAATCTATTTAAGATAGGTTAAAGGGATTTTAACACCTATCTAACACCCGATGCCTGTATCATCAATCTATAATCTATGATCAAGTTAGGTGCAGGCGGAAAGAATGCTCATGTGGAGCCACGAGTCCGATCGTGCGGCCATGGCCACTTTGTTGAACGGCCTGCTGGTCGGTGCAGGCCAGTTGATGGAGTCGGTGGGCGATTGGGCTGACCACCTGGTGAGCGATCAGCCGACCGAGCTGGCGGGGCAATTCGTGAACCAGCTCGACGATGAATGGTTCGACACGCTGGCGCCCGATCCGCTGTGCGAAGAGGTTGCCGGCCTGGTCCGCCAACGGCTATCCGCCTGGCACCCAGGCTGGCCGCACCTGTGGGGCCACATCCTGCGGGTGACGGGCGCGGCGGTCGCGCTGGCCGAAGAAGAGAACGTCGATCCGGTCGCGGCGTACCTGATGGGCATCTGTCACGACGTCGCCAAGCTCGACGAGACGCGCACCGGGGAGCCGCACGAAGAGGTGGGGGCCGCGTTCGCGGGGCGCGTGCTGCGCGGCCGCCTCTCTCCCACCGTGATCGAGTCGATCCGGGCCGCCATCCGCAAAGAAGAGAACGGCGTGCTGGGCGGGATTCTTCACGACGCCGACAAGCTCGACAAGATCGGGGCGGCGGGCGTGCTGCGCCGCATTTCGACAGGGACGTATCCGGGCTGGCTGCCGCCGGCGCTGTGGCGCGTGGGCGACGACTGGGACCGGTTCCCATCCATGCACTTTGACCTCAGCATCGCTCTGACGCAAAGCAAAGGTGATTTCCTGGCGTGGTTTCTTCCACTGGCCGACGCTGTCGCCGCCGAGTACGACGACGGCACCGGATGAGGGCTTGACAGCCTTCACAGCGGTGCTATGCTTGCGGGCGGCTCCATCACACATTCATCGAATAGTCGAGGTACGGTTGGAATGGCTGGAAAATGGTCTCGTGCCCAACTGGCGCTTATCGTGCTACTCTTGTTGTGTCAGTTCTACCTGCGCGTGCGCAATCCGCTGGAGCTGCCCGCGTTCGTAGATGAGAACTACCACATCGGGCGCGCCGAGATCGTCTACAATTTCGACCGCAACCCGGTCCAGTTCAGCAATGGCAAACTGCTGTTCTATTACTGGCTGGGGCTGTTCTTCATCGGCGGTAACTCGGCGCTAGTCGTCGGGCGGCTCGCGGTGGCCGTGTTCGCGCTGATCAACGGCGCGATGGTGCTCGCGATCGCGCGCGCCCTGTTCGGGAGCCGGGCCGCGCTCCCGGCACTGCTCTTGTACGTCTTTATGCCCTGGTCGGTGTTCTTCGAGCGGATGGCGCTGGCCGATCCGTTCGCGGCGGGCATCGCCGCGATCACGCTCTGGCAGAGCATCCGGCTGGCGCGGATGCCCCGCCCCACGGCGGCGCGGGGCGCGCTGGTCGGCCTGCTAGTGGCCCTCACGCTGCTCGCCAAGCTGACGACCACGTTCTTCCTCGCGATCCCGGTGGTAGCCGCGCTGCTGCTGTCCGACATCCGCCCGGCGGGGAACACCCGCGCCGCGCTCGAGGCGTGGGCACGCGCGCTGTGGGCGCGCTATGGCCGCGCGTGGCGCGCCGGGGCCGCCGTCACGGGGACGATCTGGGGTGTGTATATCGTCGCGATGCTGCTGAGTACCTACCTGGGGAGTCAGCCCAAGTTCTTCACCAGTTCGCTCGTGGACAGCACGCCCAATCCGCTCAACCTGCTCGACAACCTGATCGCGACCGTCGAGGCCGCCAGCACGCTGATCTCGCTGCCGGTAGCGCTGCTGCTGGTGGCCCTGAGCGCGGTGGCGATCCGGTGGCGCCCGGCGCCTGGCCTGCTGGCTGCGGCCTGGCTGGCGGTGTTGTGGCTGCCCATCGTGGTCTTCGGCGCTCCGGTCCAGACGCGCTACCTGGCGGTCGGCCTGCCGGCGCTGGCAGTCCTGGCGGGCGGGGGCCTCGCCGCGCTGGAACACCATGCGGCTCATTACTACGCGGCCTATCCCGCCCTGCTGCCGGGATTGCGCCGGCGCTGGGCCGCGCTGGCCCTGGCCTGGATCGTCATCGGCGGCTGGCTGATGATGTTTGCGCTGCCGTTTGGCTGGAAGGCGTCGGGCAACGCCAACCGGTTGCGCCTGTCGGAGTCCGATAGCTTCACCTATATTTCCGGCCCATTCAACGGGTCCGGCACGCGCGAGTCGCTGGCGTATCTCCGCCACTGGGGACGCCGCGTCGACGGCCAGATTCCCGCGGTGGGGGTGCTGCTGCACTGCGGCAGCGTCCGGCTGCACGTCACCGACGAATTCGATTGGACCTGCTTCGACGCGCGCAATACGGCCGGGCGCGACCAGATCCTGGCGGACGTGCGCCGCTGGACGCCGCTCATGCAGGCGGCGCACAACTGGCCGTTCGTGTATCTGATCACCGACATTGGCGAAAGCGTGCCCATGCGCGACTACCCGCTGGAGTGGAATCTGGTCTATATGTCGGCGCGGCCCCAGGGCGGCAAGCTTGTCTCCGTGTGGCGCGTGTCGAACCACTATTTCGCCGAGGAACCGCCCAACCTGACGCGGACGCAGGCTGGCGGCGGCGGTTCCTACGTGCAGAGCACTGCCTACATCCCGTCCACCTTCGGCGCTGTGAGCGGCATCACAGCCTATTGACCCGGCGCGCCGCGACCCGCCGTTATTGTACCTGTCCAATCATCGCCAGGAGACGCACGGTCCATGTCCTCTCAACTTCACCAGGCAGTCGGGCTGGCACAGGCCGGCCAAACCGAACAAGCGCGGCAGTTGTTGCGCCAGGTGGTCCAGACCGAGCCCGCCAACGAAGTGGCCTGGTTGTGGCTGGCCTCAGTTGCGGCAGACCATCCCGAATACGTCCGTGCGCTGAAAGCGGTGCTGCGCATCAACCCGCGCCACGAGCAGGCGCTGCGGCTGCTGGCCGAATTCGAGCAGCAGTACGGCCCGCTGCCATCCGAGGAAGTGCCCGCCGCGGTGCCCGTGCCGCCGGCCCGCACTGCCCCGCCCGCCGCGCCTTACCAGAGCCAGCCGTCCTACACACCGCCCCAGCCGGAACGTGGTTTTTCGTCCGTGTTCCCGTCGTCACCACCCTCGAGCGCCTATCCGGCGCCAGCGCCCGCCCCCATCTCGGAGCCACCGCGCCGGCGGCGGGGCTGCAGCGGCTGCTTTTTCCTGCCGGCGCTGTCGGGGTGTGGCTGCGGCGGCTGCGTCCCGAGCTGTTTTGTGATGCTGCTCGTCTTCGTGATTCTGCCGGTCGTGATCCTGGGCGGGGTGACTTACGCCGGGGTCAGCCTGGGGCCGGTCGACATCGTGGCGCGCTATCTGCCGGACCAGTTCGGGCGTAAATCGACCACCCTCGAGGCCGATAACCTGGAGATCGCCCTGGTCGTGCCGCGCAGTTGGTACCTGGCCGAGCGCGACAACCCCTGGTGGGAAGTGGCGCGCGGGATGCTGGACGAGATCGTGCCGTTCGCCGATCCGACCGCGGTGTGGAGCGATCAGGAAGCCGCGCCGGGCGAGGGCCGGACCTACCTCGAGACGAATCCCGAAGTGCTCAGCTCGGCGGGCGCTCCGATCAGCCTGACGTATACGGGATTAGTCGAGGGCGACTTCTCCTGCGCGATCGTGCGCTCTGCGGGCGGGACCGTGACCGAATACGACAACGGTCTGTGCGGAACGCGCTCGTTCGCCGTCGAGGACCAGTCGCAGACTGAGATCTTCGACGGGCGGGCCGCGCCGCCCCAGGTGCGCACCATCACCTTCCAGGTGCCGGTCGATCAGACCACGGCGGCGGCGTTCGAAATCCGCCTGCCCGAATCGCGGGTCGAAGACTTTGCGGACGACATCGACAAGGTGATCGAATCGGCGAAGATCACGCGGCTGTAGCGTGATTGTGCATCTCGACAGGCGGGGTGGATTGACAGCCGGCGTGGGAGGATGTATAAACCGCCCGGCACATTTGCGTGACTGAGCACGCTCAGCAGGGAGCAGTATACATGACAACTATGCGACGTATCGCTGTCATGACCGGTGGGGGCGACGCACCCGGGATGAATCCCGCCATTCGCGCGGTGGTGCGCACCGCAACGGCAGCCGGCGTCGAAGTCTACGGCATTCGCCAGGCGTATTCGGGCCTGTTGGCGGGTGATTTCGAGCGCATGTCCAACCGCGACGTCAGCGGGATCATTCAGCGCGGCGGCACCATCCTGCAGACCGCGCGCAACCTGGAATTCAAAACACCCCAGGGCCAGAAGCGCGGCCTGCGACGTCTGAACGAGCACGGCATCGACGGCCTGATCGTCATCGGCGGCGACGGCAGTCTGCGCGGGGCGCTGTCGCTGCACACGCTGGGGTTTCCGGTGGTGGGTGTGCCCGGCAGCATCGACAACGACATCTGGGGCACCAATATGAGCATCGGCGTCGACACGGCGCTGAACACCATTCTCGACGCCATCGACAAGCTGCGCGACACCGCCAGCAGCCACGAGCGCTGCTTCCTGCTGGAAGTGATGGGGCGCAACTGCGGCTACCTGACGCTGATGGGCGGCATCCTGGGCGGCGCCGAGTTCATCGCGATCCCGGAGAAAGAATTGACGCTGGAAGAGATCGGCCAGGCGCTGGAGGATGCGTACATGCGCGGCAAAAGCCACGCGATGGGCGTCATCGCCGAGGGCGCCTCGCTCAAGATCGACGAGGTGGCGGCCTACCTGGAGAGCCACGAGATCGGATTCGAGGTGCGCGTGACGGTGCTGGGCCACGTGGTGCGCGGCGGCAAACCCAGCGCCTTCGACCGCTTGCTGGCGACGCGCATGGGCGTGGCGGCGGTCGAGCACCTGCTGGCGAACGAAACCGGCGTCATGGTCGGGCTGCACGGGCGCGAGATCGGCACGGTGACGCTCGAAGACGCGACGACCAAGCAGCGCACGGTATCGATGGAATATGTCAAGATGGCCGAGTATCTTGCCAAGTGACCGTGCGGGGCTTGCGCCGGTTGTAACAGGGTCACTCGCACACGCTGGGTGGCCCTTTTTGTGCTAATTGATGACGAATGTCACGCGCAGACCGGCCGGGGCTTGGTATAATCAAGGCGAACAATTAAACATTACGGCGCTCCTTTTGAGCGCTTGCACGCAGCCAGGGTTTTTCGCGATCATGACAGGAGGCTAGGATGTTGCGTATTGGTGTGTTGACGGGCGGCGGCGATGTTCCCGGTCTGAACCCGTGTATCAAACAGATTGTCAATCGCGCGGTCGATGCCGGGCACGAAGTCTATGGTATCCGGCGCGGTTGGGCTGGGCTGATGGATTATAACCTGGACGAAACAAACCCGGAACAGCTCCACAGGTGGGTGATGCCGCTGGACAAGCAGCGCGTGCGCACCGTGGACCGTACCGGCGGGACTTTCCTGCATACGTCGCGGACCAATCCCAGCAGCGTGCAGCTCGACAGCGTGCCGGAGCATCTGGCCCAACTGGAGGTGCCCCACCACAAGGACAAGCACAACCGTGACGTGGGCGACTATACCGAGCATGTGTTGCGCGTGCTGGAGCACCTGGGCATCGACGTGCTGATCCCGATCGGCGGCGACGATACACTCAGCTACGGCGAGCGGATGCACCGCGAAGGCATCAAAGTCGTGGCGATCCCCAAGACGATGGATAACGACGTCTACGGGACCGACTACTGCATCGGCTTCTCCACGGCGGTCACCCGCTCGGTAGAGTTCATTCACAACCTGCGCACCAGCGCCGGGTCGCACGAGCGGATCGCGGTTGTCGAGCTGTTCGGGCGCAACTCGGGCGAGACGTCGCTGATCGCGGCGTACCTGGCCGGTGTCGATCGTGCCATCATCTCCGAGGTGCCCTTCGATCCGCGCCGCCTGGCCGAGCTGGTTATGGAAGACAAGATGACCAATCCCAGCAACTACGCCATGGTGACGATCTCCGAAGGCGCGCACCTGATCGAGGGCGAGATCGTCGAGAGCGGCGAGGCTGATGCCTACGGGCACAAGAAGCTGGGCGGCATCGGCGCGGTGCTGGGCAGCGTGCTCAAGGACCTGACCAACCAGAACATCATCTACCAGCAGGTCGCGTACCTGATGCGCTCCGGCGCGCCGGACTCGCTGGACCTGATGGTGGCAGCCAACTACGCGCAGATGGCGATGAGCCTGGTCGAGCAGGGGCGTTTTGGCCGGATGGTGGCCCTCCAGCGCGGCCTGTATACCGATATCAACCTGGGCACGATCATGCAGGGTATCAAGCGCGTGAACGTCGCCGAGCTGTACGACGTGGGCCAGTACCGCCCGAAGGTGCGCCACGTCTTTGGCATGCCGATGTTCCTCATGTAAGCGAGCGATGCTCATTTTGGGGGCAGGTCATGATGGCCTGCCTTTTTTGTTGCGCGGTAGGCGTGTACAATGAGGACACGTTCACTTTTTGGAGTCCCGGAGAGGCAACCATGGAATTCACCATACACGGTAGCGTCATGCAGGCGTTGGAGATCACCCTGCAGCAAGGGGAGTCGATCTTCACCGAATCGGGCGGCATGGCCTGGATGTCGGACGGCATCGGTATGAAGACCAGCAGCAGGGGGGGACTCGGCAAAGCGGTGGGCCGCATGCTCGCCGGTGAGAGCTTCTTCATGACCACCTACACCTGCCAGGCGCCGCAGGGGATGATCACCTTCACGCCCGAAAGCCCCGGCAAGATCATCCCGGTCCCGCTCAAAGCCGGGCACAGCATCATCGCCCAGAAAGACGCCTTTATGTGCGCCGAGGAGTCGGTCGAGCTGGCGATGCACTTCCGCAAGCGCCTGGGCACCGGCCTGTTCGGCGGCGAGGGCTTCATCCTGCAAAAGCTGACCGGCCCCGGTACGGCGTTCATCGAGATCGCCGGGGAGATGCAGATGATCGACCTTCAGGCAGGGCAGAAGCTGAAGATCGATCCCGGCCATATCGCCATGTACGAGCCGACCTGCGATTACGACGTCGAGATGGTCAAGGGCGTCATGAACTGGCTGGGCGGCGGCGAGGGCCTGTTCCTGGCGACGATCAAGGGGCCGGGGAAGGTCTGGCTCCAGACCATGCCGCTGTCGAACCTGGCGAGCAAGCTTCGCGGGTACCTGGGAACGAAGTAGGCGGGGTTACTCCGGGGGGCAGTACGGCTCGCGCGGCGGGCCGTCGAACTGCCGGACGTAGTGCGGGCCGAGCTGGCTGGCCCACCACGTCTGGTAAGCTGTGTTGCTGATGTCGAAGATGAAGCTATAGCGCTCGCGGCAGGCGCAGCACATCGTCACGATCTCGCTCAGGCCCTGGCCGGCCCGGTTCAGGTGCGCGACGACGGTCAGTTGCGCGCCACACGCCGGGCAGGATGTGGCCTCCACGTATTCCGTCTGGCAGGCCACATCCTGAGCAATCACGTAGCCTTCTTCGGTGAGCCAGTAGAGCGTTTCGTCCCGGTCGGGGTTATAGCCGACCGGGACATTCTCAGGTGCGCGCCCGTCGCCCTCTGGCTTGTCGTGCCGCTTCTTTCGCCGGAAAATCATCCTGCCCCCCTGGGCGTGAGTTAGCCGGCATCCTCTTCGTCTCCGGCGCCGCTGTCCGCGTCGGCGGACAGGTCCACCATGCGCGCGTTCAACACGCGCACCAGATCATCGACCTTGACTTTGACATTCACTCCGCGCTGCCCGGCGTTGACCAGGATCGCCTCCTGGGCCTGGGCCGATTCGTCCAGGTACACGCCCCACCGTTTGTGGGTGAGCGCCAGCGCGCCAATGCCGCCGGTCTTCAGGCCGGTGGCGGCTTCGGCTCCCCGCTTGGTGGGCATGGATGCCTTCTTCAGCCCGATCGACCGGGCGAACTTCTTGAGATCGAGCGTCTGGGTGGCCGCGACCATGACCAGCGCGTACTCGCCGCCCTTCAACTGCACGACCAGCGTCTTGTAGACCTGCTCCGGCGGGAAGCCCATCGCTTCGGCGGCGCCCACGCCATCCTGGATCGCTTCATCGTAGGTGAAGACCTCGTAGGGCACGCCCTGGGCCTCCAGAAAGCGCATGGAATTGAGTTTCTTGACGTCTTCGCTCATTGGGTCACCTGCTTGCATCGCGGCAGCGCCAGTGCGCCGCTCCCCATCACAGCGGCTCCTCGCCTTCTCCATCCGAAACAGGAGCGCCGATATAGCCCACTACATTCCCCTTCAGGTCGAGCAGCGCATCACCGTCGAGCAGCCACTGGCGGCCGCCATCCAGATCGTAGACCACCTGCCCCTGCACGACGCCGGTCTGCTGTCCCTGAAGATCGTAGATCCGGTTGCCCTCAAGATAGCCAAACACTTCACCGTCGCGGTTGCTGATCCCACGCGTGGACATCGCTGGCTCCTTTCTCTGGCTTACGGATGATCACGGACGGTAGCCAGATTCTAAACCGAAACACTGGCCCGCGTCCAACCGGGGCGGTCCCGCGCAGGTTAGCCGCGCGCCGGACTCGCCTGCTCGACCTCGGTCGCCAGCGGCAGCGTGAAGTGGAAGGTCGTGCCGGCCTCCAGCGCGCTCTCGACCCACACGCGGCCCCCGTGCTGCTCGACCAGGCCGCGCGTGATGGTCAGGCCCAGGCCGGTGCCGGGCTGTTCGCGCGTTTTCGGATTCTCGCTGCGGAAATAGGGCACGAACAACTGGTCCAGGTCTTCCTCGCTCATGCCGATGCCGGTGTCCTGCACGGTGCAGTGAATCACCTGGGGCGCGCCGCCCGGATCCCAGGTGTTGCGCGCGGCCTCGGCGGTGATGGTGATCGTCCCGCCGGGCGGCGTGTACTTGTTCGCGTTCGAGACGAAGTTGGTCATGATCTGGACCAGGCGCGTGTGATCGCCCAGCACCAACGGCAGATCGAACGGAACCTGCAGGGTGAGATCCTGCTCTTTCTCGTCGATCTGGCGCTGCTGGGCGCGGATCGTCTCGTCGACCACGGCGCGGAAGTCCACCGGCGCGATGTCGAGTCGCATGTTGCCCGTTTCCTGCTTGGTCAGGTCGTTCAGGTCGCTCACCAGGGTTTCCATGCGCGTCACGTTGTTGAGGATGGTGCTCAGGAAGCCGGACTGCTGCTCGTTGAGCGGTCCGACCACGCCCTTGAGCAGCAGGTCGGTGTAGCCCTTCATGCTGGTCATGGGGTTTTTCAGGTCGTGCGCCACGAAGCTGACGAACTCGCTCTTGGCCTGGTTGGCCCGCTGCAGCTCCTGGTAGAGCTGGGCGTTGACAATCGCCGGGCTGGCGTGCTCGGCCAGGCGGGCCACGAAGTCGAGATCCAGCAGGTCGAGCTGGCCCTCGCGGGCGCTCTCCAGCACGATCACGCCGATGACGCGGTTAGCGCTGAACAGCGGCACGGTGAGCTGGGCCACGCAGTCGGCCAGCGTCTCTTCGTAGTCCGGATCGATCGACACATCCGTGATCAGCGATGGCTGCGCGCTGCGAATCACGCGCCCGACGATCCCCCGGTCGGCGGGATAGACCATCTGCTCGGAATCGTCGCGGCGGCCAAACGGGCTGTCGGGCGGGTAGCCGTAGGAGGCCACGATGCGCAGCACGCCTTGCTCGCGGTCGAGAATGGCCAGGATGCCGGCCTCGCTGCCGCTCTTGCGCAGCGCCCAGTCCATCGTGATATCGACCACGCTGGACAGGTTGAGGGTGCGGTTCAGCTCGTGGTCGATGCGCTGCATGGTGTCCAGCTCCTGCACGCGCAGCGCGAGCTGCTGGTCGGTCATGTCGAACAGGCGCGCGTTTTCGATGGCGACGGCGGCCTGCCCGGCGAACGTCTCGAGCAGGTCGGCGTCTTCCTCGATGAAGATGCTGCCGTCGGTCTTGTTGATCGTCTGGAGCACGCCAATCACCCGGCCGCCGATCATCAGCGGCACGGACAGGATCGCGCGCGACTGGAAAGTGGCGTCATCGAGCGCGGCGTCGTCGCTCGCCAGGTCGAAATGCTCGCCCTGTTCCGGCTCGGCTTCCTGATCGCCGGACTGGCTGATGTCGCCATACCAGCGCGTATCGCGCGAGGGATCGTTGACGATGATCGGCGTGGCGCGCTGCACGGTTGCCCCGGCCAGGCCGCTGCCCGCCGGGATGCGCGTCCCGATCAGGTCCTGCCCGCCGCCGCCGACCACCACGTGAAATTCCAGGGCGCCGGTTTCTTCGTCCACCAACAGCAGGCTCCCCGCCTCAGTGCCCAGAATCTGCACAGCGTACTCGGTGATCAAACGGAGCAGGCGGTCCACGTTGCCCATCTCGGACGCGAGCTGGTTCGCGATTTCGTTGATGGCGCTGAGCTGGCGCGCGCGCTGCTGCGTCTTGTCGAATAGCTGGAGCTTGTCGATCGCGCTCGATGCCAGGTTGGCGATATCCCAGAACAGGTCGAGCTGGTCGTCGTTGAAAGTGACGTTAGGCTCGGTCGTGGCGGCGGCCATCACGCCCAACACGCCCCCGCCGGTATCGGCCAGCAGCGGCACGCCCATCCACGCCTTGAGCTGCGGGTTGTCCAGCTTCGCGCGCGGGTCGCGCGCCAACGAGTCGCGCGCGAAATCATCGGTGCGCAGCGTCTGGCGCGTGCGCACGATCTCGCTCATCAGGTCGCGACCCACGCGCCAGCGCTTGCCTTCCAGGCGCGCGATGCGCTCGTCGCCCTCGTTGTAGAACACGTAAGCCAGCTCGTCGAGGTTGGGGTCGCGCAGCGCGATATAGAAGTTGGGCACATCGATCACGCGGATCGTCTGCGCGTAGATCAGCTCGAGCAGCGTGTCGAAATCGATCGCGAAGTTGAGCGCGCGGCTCACCTGGCTGAGCACGTCCTGCACGCGGACGCGCCGCTCCAGGTCGTCGATGGCCTGGGCGCGCTCGACCGCCAGCGCGATCTGGTCGCTCAGGCTTTCGATGAAGCGCAGGTCTTCGTGCAGGTAGGGCGCGGTGTTGCGCCGCGGGCCGATGACCATGAAGCCGTTCAGCACCCGCTGGCCGCGCAAGCCCACGATCACCGGCGCGCCGAGCACCGCCAGCCGCGCGCGGTCGCTGACCACGTCCAGCGGCAGGGGCTGGCCTTCTTCCAGGTAGAGCAGGCTGGAGCGCTCGCTGAGGTAATGCACCAGCCCGCTTTCCGGCGAGAACGTGATGTCGGTGAGCGGCTGGCGGGTGGCCGGATCGGCTTGGGGCCGGTAATCGTAGGTCACGTTATCGCGCACGAAGACGATCACGTGCGTGGGCGCCAGCGAGTCTTCCAGGGAGCGCGTAATCAGGGCCGTCACATCGCCCATCGAGGCGGCGTGTGTCACATCGCGCGAGAACTGCTCGATCGTGGTCTGGTAGGCGCGGCGCGTGCGGAAATATACGGCGTCGATCACGCGCTGCAACGCGGCCCGGACCGGGTTGAACACCAGCGCCACCACGAAGATCGAGGCGACGATCAGCGCCGGGCTGAGCGCGGTGTCGCGCGCGCTGCGCCCGATCAGCATCGCGATGCCGGTCACGACCAGCCAGTAGCTCAGCGTGAGCAGGCCGACCAACGCTGCGTACAGCATGCTCTGCGTGAGCATGCGATCGGTATCCACCAGCCGGAACTGGGACGCCGCGTAAATCGCGCTCAGCGGGAAGAGAACCGGCAGCACCTGGTTGAACACGATCAGGTTGTCCAGCGCTTCGCCCGTCGCCAACTGCCAGCCAAACGCGATCAGCAGCGGGATCGCCAGCGGCAGCAACCCGATCAGGATCATCGTGCTCTGGTTGCGGACGACGGGTGAGGCCGAGCGGGTCCGGCGCCAGAGCATGATGCCGCCCAGGATCAGCGATCCGAGGAGCAAGGCGCCGGTCGCCAGGGTGAACGAGGCGCGGTTGAGGTTGGGATCGGTCGAGAGATACAGCCCGGCGGCGGCTCCCCCCACGCCCAGCGCGACGACCAGCGGCGCGAACCGCCAGGCGGGCGCGCGCTGCACGCCAGCCAGCCGGTAGGGGAACTCCAGCGCGAACATCACCAACAGGCCACCCAGCAGGCTCGTCGTCACCAGCCAGACCCAGGCGTAGCGGTGCGTGGTGAGCGTGTCGAAGCGCCCGGCCAGGAAGATCGTCATCGCCGCCGCGACCAGCGCGATGGTGCGCACCTGGGCGTCGCGCGGGTAGCGCAGCACGAGCGCGACCGTCACCAGCCACAGCACGGCCGCCGTGATCCAACCCACGCCGAAATAGCTGGCGAAGTCGCCGGTGGGCAGATCGCCCAGCGCCAGCGAGAGCGTGCAGCGCCGCAGGCCGCTCGTGCCGGGGAGCGGCGCGCAGGTCGCGCCCTCGGGCGTGGTGGCGTGGTCCAGCAAGAAGGCGGCCTCTACAACCTCGCCCTCGTCGCGCGCGTCCAGTACGTCCTCGAACGCGCGAGGGCGCTCGCCCGGCTCCAGCGCGTCGAGGTCCACGCCGTCCAGCGCGATCAGGCGGTCGCCTTCGGCCAGCCCGGCGTCCAGGGCGGGCCAGCCGCCGCCGGTGAGCGAGGCGCTCGAATCGATCGCGAGATTCCGCAGCGGGAAGAAGCCCAGGAAGGGCTGCTGCCAGCTCAGCGCGGCGCTGCCGTACAGGATCAACAGCACACCCGCCACCGCCAGGGACAGCGCCAGCAGCGCGCCAGCCCAGGGGCCGGGCAGCCGGTGAGACGGAGAAGAAGATTCCTGCATGACCATTGCTCCGACCGCGCTCATTTGTCGTTTCTTAAGTCACCCTGCATTTTATCACACAAATTCGCGCCGCACTCGCTCGCCGGGCCTGGTCCAAACGGAATTAGAACGATCGGCGTTCAGCCTGCTTCCAGCCCCAGTCATATCCGCCCGGCGTCGTTTCCGTTATAATGGGAGCGCGACGTTGGGATGATGAGCATCGGAGCAGGTATGAGCGAAGAAAAAATCCGCGTTCTGGTCGCCAAGCCCGGCCTGGACGGGCACGACCGGGGCGCCAAAGTGATCGCGCGGGCGCTGCGCGACGCGGGCATGGAAGTGATCTATACCGGCCTGCGCCAGACGCCCGAGATGATCGTCGAGGCGGCGCTGCAGGAAGACGTCGATGTGGTCGGGCTGTCGATCCTGAGCGGGGCGCACATGGCGCTGGTGCCGCGCGTGCTGGAGCTGCTGCGCGCCGAAGGGCTGAGCGACGTGCTGGTGCTGATCGGCGGGATCATCCCCGACGACGACGTGCCCGCGCTGCTCGAGATGGGGGTCAGCGGTGTGTTCGGCCCCGGCACCAATACCCAGGATATCGTGCAGCACATCACGGCCAAGCTGGGCGCCCGGCAGTGACCGATGTCGCCCACTGAAACGCTCGTCGACGCCGTGCTGGCCGGCGACCGCCGCGCCCTGGCACGCCTGATCACCCGCATCGAGAACCGCGCGCCGGATTCCGCTGGCGCGCTCGCTGCGCTGTTTCCCCACACCGGACGGGCCTATCTCGTCGGGATCACCGGCGCGCCCGGCACCGGCAAATCGACCGTGGTCAACGCGCTGGCCCGGACGCTGCGCGCCCAGGATCGCACGGTGGGCATCGTGGCCGTCGATCCGACCAGCCCGTTCAGCGGCGGGGCGGTGCTCGGCGACCGGATCCGCATGACCGACCTGGCGGGCGACCGGGGCGTGTTCATCCGCAGCATGGCGAACCGGGGCAGCCTGGGCGGGCTGGCCGCCGCGACCGGCGACGTGGTGCGCGTACTGGACGCCGCCGGGTTCGACATCGTGCTGATCGAGACGGTGGGCGCGGGCCAGAGCGAGGTAGACATCGCGCGGACGGCCTACACGACCGTCGTGGTCGATGCGCCCGGCCTGGGGGACGATGTGCAGGCCATCAAGGCTGGCATTCTGGAAATCGCGGATATCCTGGTGGTCAATAAGGCCGACCGCCCCGGCGCGGAGAACACGGTCCGCGCGCTGCGCGCCATGCTCGAGCTGGGGCACCGCTTGCGCTCGGCGGGACACCACGGGCCGCTGCTAAACCACGGCGACGCGCTGCCCGAACCGGCCCTCGACCTGTGGAACGTGCCCATCCTCAAGACGGTCGCCACGGAGAAGTCGGGCCTGGACGAGCTGGCCGATGCCATCGAGCGCCACCGCGCCTACCTGCGCGAGTCCGGGCTGTATGAGGAGCGCGCCCGCCAGGGGGTGCAGGCCGAGCTGGCGACGCGGCTGCGCGAGGAGCTGCTGGCACGCCTGCTGGACGAACGCTCACCGGCGGCGGTCGCGGACGTGATCGAGCGCATCCTGGCGCGGCGGCTCGATCCGGGCAGCGCCGTGCGCGAGCTGCTCAACGGGAATTAACTCACCACACGATCAGCCACACGCCGATGAACAGCACGACGATCCCCAGAATGCGCGTGGGATCGAGCGGACGGACGTCGGTCCCAAACAGGCCGAAGTGGTCGATCAGCGCGCTAATCAAGAGCTGTCCGGCCACGATCAGGAATGTCATGGTCACCACGCCCACGCGCGGGATCGCGTAGCTCACCGCGCTGATCACCACCACCCCCAGGCCGCCCGCCATCAGCACGTACCAGGGCAGCGAGCGCACCTCGCTGAAACGGGCAGCGCGCTGGGTGAGCAGGAGCGCCCCGGCGAAGGCCGCCCCGCCAATGTGAATGATGAACACGCTCGCCATCGTGCCGACGCGCTGGGACATCAGGCTCGCCAGCGGCGACTGCAGCCCGACCGAGATTCCTCCCAACAACCCGAAAACGACGACGATGAGTAGCGTTGGCATGTGGAGTTCCTCCGGACAGGCATGAATTGACAGGCGGACCGTATTCTAGCGCGAAATAAATCGCTGGTGCAGCCGGGCTGCACGCTCATTCCCACTCGATCGTGGCCGGGGGCTTGCTGCTGATGTCGTACAGCACGCGGTTGACGCCCTTCACCTCGTTGACGATCCGGCTGCTGACGCGGGCCAGCAGGTCCGGATCGAGCCGCGCCCAATCGGCCGTCATGAAGTCGGTGGTCGTCACGGCGCGCAGCACGATCACCTCGTCGTAGGTGCGGTTATCGCCCATCACGCCCACGCTGCGCACCGGCAGCAGCATGGCGAATGCCTGCGCCGTCCCCGCGCGCAGCAGGCCCGCCGCGTCCAGTTCGGACGTGAAGATGTGGTCGGCGGCGCGCAGCGTTTCCAGCCGTTCCCAGGTGACTTCGCCCACGCAGCGCACACCCAGTCCCGGTCCGGGGAACGGCTGGCGCCAGACGATCGACTCGGGGATGCCGAGCAGCGCGCCGATGCGGCGCACTTCGTCCTTGAACAGGTCGCGCAGCGGCTCGACCAGGCGATCCTTCAGGCGATCGGGCAGGCCGCCGACGTTGTGGTGCGACTTGATGCGCCGGGCGCCGGGCCGCCCCGTGCCGGCGCTCTCGATCACGTCCGGGTAGATCGTGCCCTGGGCCAGCCAATCGAGCGCGCCCAGCCGGTTCGCCTCGCGCTCGAACACCTCGGCGAAGGTCTGGCCGATGATCACGCGTTTGTCTTCCGGGTCGGTCGCGCCCTGCAGCGCGTCGAGGAAGTCCTCGGTTGCGTCGACGGCGGTCATGTTGCGCCAGCCCAACTGGCGCGCCAGCGTCATGACCTGATCGGCCTCGCCCTGGCGCAACATCCCGTGATTGACGAACACCGGCACCAGTTGGTCGCCCACCGCGCGGTGGATCAGCTCACCGGCCACCGATGAATCCACGCCGCCGCTCATGCCGAGCAGCACGCGCCCGCCGCCAACCTGCTGGCGGATGGCCTGGATGCTGGCCTCGATCACGTTTTCAGGAGCCCAGTCGGTGGCCGCGCCGCACACGCGGATCACGAAGTTGCGCAGCATGGCCGCGCCGTGCTCGGTGTGCGCCACTTCAGGGTGGAACTGGACGCCGAACAGGCCGCGCTCCAGGTCCGCGATGGCGGCATGGGGGGCGCTGCCGGTCCCGGCCAGCACGATGAATCTTTCCGGCGGGCGCTCGATGCGGTCCCCATGGCTCATCCAGACCGTCTGCGCCGCGTCCAGGCCGTCGAACAGCCCCTCGGCGCGCTCGATGCGCACCGTCGCCAGTCCAAATTCGCGCTGCTCCGTCCCGGCGACCTCGCCGCCCAGGCGCTGGGTGAGCAACTGCATCCCGTAGCAGATGCCCAGCACCGGCACGCCGGATTCCAGCACCCAGCCCGGCAGGGGCGGGGCGTCCGCTTCGTACACGCTCGATGGCCCGCCGGACAGAATGATCCCGCGGAAGTCGGGCGCGGCCTGGCGCGCCTCCTCGAGCGTGAGGGTGTAGGGAACCAGGGCCGCGAACACGTTCAACTCGCGCACGCGGCGCGCGATGAGCTGGGCGGTCTGCGAGCCGTAATCGAGGATGACGATCCCGCCGTCTTTCAGTGCCACGCTAGATCTCCACCCCGCGCGGCGGATCGTCGGCGAACTCGATGCGCGTCTCGTCCAGGTAGGTGATCGTCGCCAGCGCTTCGACCGGGACATTGTATTTCTTCTGGAGCTTCTCGCGCCCGCCCTCGAACAGCTTCTCGACCACGACTATGATCCCGACCAGCGTGCACCGCGCCTCGCCGACCATGCGCGCCAGCGAGAACAGCGTCTTGCCCGAGGCCAGGAAGTCGTCGACGATCAGCACGCGCTCGCCCGGCGGCAGGTATTCCGCCGCGACCAGCAGGTTGATCTCGCCGCCGTGGGTGTGGCTGGGCGCCGTCTCCAGGAAGACCGGCCCATACATGGTCAGCGGCTTGTGTTTGCGCGCGTAGACGACCGGCACATCGAGCGCCAGCGCGGCCATCAGCGCCGGCGCGATGCCGGACACCTCGGCGGTCAGGATGCGCGTGGGCTGTGTGTCGCGGAAGCGGTTCGCGATCTCTTCGCCCATCTGCTTGACGAGGTTAGGATCCATCTGGTGGTTGAGGATGCCGTCGATCTTGAGGATGCCGTCGCCTAAATACTTGCCTTCAGTCCGGATCTTGTCCTTGAGGACCTGCATGGTGTCGCCCCCTTTGGTGCTGTCTTGGCTGCCACGTTAGAGTGTACACAATGGGCGCGGGAAAATAAAAATCAGGTGCGAGGGGGTGCTCGCACCTGGGCTGGTCTAGTGCTTCTCGAACGTGGTGCCGAGCGCGCGCGGCGGCGCCGCCCGCAGGAAGCGCCGTACCGTGGGCTTGAAGCGGTCCGGTGTGTAGCGCACCAGACGCGCCAGCACGCCGCTGGTGGCGAACAGCAGGGTGACGATCATCAGGAACCACGGCAGCATGTTGATGATCTGGGCGGGCAGGTCGATCACCTTGCTATCCTGCAGGTCGATGGCGATCGAGCGCAGCCCCACGATCAGGTAGGCGCCGAGCGCCACGCGCGTGGGCATCCACAGCCCGAAGATCACGATCGCCAGCGCGATCCAGCCCTCGCCGCTGAGGTCTTCTTTCCAGCCGAGCTTGACCGAGAGCGAATACGTGGCCCCGGCCAGGCCGACCAGCGCGCCGCCCAGCACCGTATACACGTAGCGCAGTGCCTGGACGGGCGTCCCGCGCACGAAGGCCGCTTCGGGCTGCTCGCCGATGCTGCGCAGCGTCAGGCCGGGCCGCGTGCGGTAGATGTAGAACCACATCAGCCCAATCAGGATCAGGCTGAAATAGATCAGGACGTTGTGATCGAACAGCACCGGCCCGATCAGCGGAATGTCGCTCAGGACCGGGATCGGGGTGTGCGGCACCTGCTTGCCCGGCTGGTTGAAGTGGGGCTTGCCCAGGAAGATGGCGAGGTCGGCGCACAGGATCGTGAGGACGAAGCCGACGGCCACCTGGCTGAGCTTGAGCGCGATGCTCGAAAAGACGACGATGAACGCCACGGCCGCGCCCACCGCCATCGCCGCCAACACAGCCTGGAGCAGGCTGCCCGTCTCGCGCACCACGGCATGCGCCGTCATGGCCGACAGCATGATCGTCCCATCCAGCGACAGGTTGATCACGCCGGCGCGCTCGGTGAGCAGCTCGCCCTGTCCGGCGATCACAATCGGGGCGGCGGCGCGCACGATGCCGCGTAACGTACTTTCTAATCCGGTCATAACAGCGTCCTAAGGTCGGTCATGGTTCAGAATTTCAGTTTCACCACGGTCTCGCCGTACTCCACGCGCCCGGTGCGCTCGAAGCCGAGGCCCGTGTAGAGGCGGTCGGCGCCGACGTTGTGCGGCTCGAAGCTCAGATAGACGGCATCGACGCCCGGCTGGGCCCGCAGGTGATCGAGCGCGGCCTGCATCGCCGCCCGGCCATAGCCGTAACCCTGCTGTTTCGCATCGATCATGAAGCGCCAGATCCACATTTCCGGCGGATTGTGCACCGGGTCGGGTCCCCACATGATACAGCCGACCAGTTCCCCGTGGGCGTAAATGGCCCTGATCTCCACGCCCGGATAGAACTTCGACTCGGCGATGGAATACAGGTTCGGCGCGACGAAAGCCTGCTGATCGTCGTGCACTTTCAGGTTGGCGACTTGTTCCCAGTTGTCAGCCGTGATTTCGCGTAGCTCAATCATCTTGCCGCCTTTTTCTTCAGTGCCTGAGGCGCGACATGTCGCTTGAACGTGACCATCAGCTCGATGTCCGACAACCAGCGCAGGTCGACGATCTCCCAGCCCTGCTGCGCGCGCTCGTTCAACTGCTGCGTGATCGACTTCCCGGCCCAGGTCAGCGTTTCGGAGCGGTCGACTGTGTCCGGGAAATCGAGTGCGCCTGACAGGAAGACGGTCAGGTACTCCCACTGCTGCATGGCCTTCAGGTCCGGGCGATCTCCGTCTCGTCCTCGACCGGTGGGGCGCTGTGCGGCGGGAAGAACCGGTTGCGCACCCCGAAAGCCAGCACCACCATCAAGACGATCGTGCTCTGCAGCACGCGCACCAGGGACCGGTCGAGCGTCAGGTCATAATCCCACTGGAAACCGCTTTCAAGGCGCTGGCCGCCCTTGGAAAGCACGGCGAACACGAATGACACGAACGGCGTCAGGATGGCCGACATCGAGGCCAGCAGCACCACCAGGATCGCCAGAAAGCCCATGCCGCCGGACGGTGTGGCGGTCAACTTGGTGACGTCCGGCGCCAGAATGCGGAACGCGCCCGCCAGCCCGGCCAGGCTGCCGCACAGCGCCATCGACAGGATGATGTTCCGCTCGGTGTGCACGCCCAGCAGAAACGCCGATCGCTGGTTCTTGCCCATCGCGCGGAGCTGCAGCCCCCACCGCGACACGTACATGATCAGCAAGATCACCACCAACGCGCCGGCTGTGATGTAGATCGTGGTCGGACTCAGCCGCCGGTAGTCGGCGAAGGTGGGCAGGCGCGCGATCTCCGGAAAGCGGGCGGTCTCGGTGGCGCGGCTGCCCACCGGCTGCCACGGGCCGCCGTTGGAGATCAGGTACATGTTGAACGTCTGGGCGACGAAGTTGAGCGCGACGCCCCCGAAGATCTCGTTGACGCCGCCGCGCGTCTTCAGCACGGCGGCCACCATCGCCCACAGCGCCCCGGCAATGGCGGCGAAGATGAAACACATAATCAGCACGCCGTCGCGGCCCAGGCCCAGGTCCAGCGCCGGGCCCTTGCCCGCCTCATACTCCGTGAACAGCCGGACGGCCCACGTCCCGCCAATGGCACCCATGACGAGCTGGCCTTCCACACCGATATTCCACAGCCCGGCGGTGTAGGTGAGCACCAGCCCGAAAGCGGTGATCGCCAGCGGCATCCAGTACGCGACCAGATCGGCGCGGTTGGCCGCGGTTTTCAGGGTGCCATCGTAGACGTAATCCCAGGCTACCTGGGGATCGGCGCCCTGCCATTCCAGGATCAGGATGATGATGCCCAAAGCGGCCAGAATCCCGAACACCGGCGCGAGGATCGCCGGCAGCATGTCGATCACGGCGCTCAGGAACAGGTGCGGCGGGCTGGCTGGCCGGGACGCGAGCGGTTTTTCCGTCGATGCCATCTACAGCCTCCCCCCGATCAATTCCCCCAACCGGCTCGCGGTCATATCCGCCGGATCGTCGACGAGCGTCACGCGCCCGCCGAAGAAGACCAGGATCCGGTCGCTGTAGGCGACGATCTCATCCAGCTCAGCCGAGATGAACACGATCGCCGTGCCCTCGCGCCGCCGCTCAAGCAACTGCTCCCAGATATAATTCGCGCTCTCCACGTCCAGGCCGCGCGTCGGATGCTCGAGCAGCAGCAGGCGCAGGTTCTGCGGCAGCAGCGACAGCGCGAACCGCTGCTGGTTGCCGCCGGAGAGCGTCCGGACGGGACTGGCGGGCCGCCCTTTGACGTTGAACTGGTCGATCCGCGTCTGGGCGGTGTTCCGGGCACGCCGCCAGTTCACCCACGGGGCCCGGCTGGGCAGCGTGAGCGCGAAATGCTCGGTCAACGTCATCTCGCCGATCAGCCCTTCCTCGATGCGCCCGGCGGGCAGAAACGCCACGCCCGCGTGCGAATACTGGTGGTAGGTCAGGCCGATCATCGGTCGCCCGTCGACCAGGATGCGCCCGCCTTCCGGCTTGATCAGCCCGGCGCACGAGCGCACGAACTCGCCCTGGCCGCTGCCGTCCAGCCCGGCCAGACCGATCACTTCGCCGGCGTGGACCTCCAGCGTGACATCCTCGACCGTCAGGCGGCGGCTGGAGATGCACAGGCGCTCCACGACCAGTGTCGGATCGCCCACTTCGACCGGGGGGCGTTCCTGGCGCTCTACGACCTTGCCGAACATCATCTCGACCAGCGCCGAGATCGGGCAGGGGATCGACTGCTGGCCGATATACCGGCCGCGCCGCAGCACATACGCCTCGTCGCACAGCTCGATGACGTCTTCCAGCTTGTGCGACACCAGAATGATGGTCATGGCCTCGTCGCGCGCCAGCGACTTGAGCGTGTTGAACAGCGTCGTCTTTTGCTCGGCGGAGATTCCGGTCGTCGGCTCGTCCAGGATCAGCACGCGCACGTTCAGCGAGAGCAGCCGCAGGATTTCAAGCTGCTGGCGCTCGCCGATGGTCAGGGCATCTACATAGGCGTCGGGGTCCGGGTCGAAATCGAAGCGCGTGAGCAGCGCCATGAACTCTTCCCGCGCGGCGTCCATGTCCGGGAAAAAGCCGCCGGACCGCCCGGCGACGTAGTTTTCGAGCACGGTGAACGGGGGAAAATCGAGCGGGTCCTGGTACAACATACCGATGCCGTGGGCGATGGCATCGGTGGGTGCGTCGAAGGTGAGCACCTGCCCGTCGACCACGATCTCGCCGCTGTCCGCCGACTGGTAGCCGGACATGATCTTCATCAGCGTGCTTTTGCCGGCGCCGTTCTCGCCCAGGATGGCGTAGATTCGCCCCTCCTCGAAGGTTAGCGAGATGTCTTGATTGGCCCGGACAGGTCCAAAAGTCTTTGAAATGTGCTTAAGTTCAACTCTCATGTAAGGCCCGTGCCATCGATAAAGAAGGGAGAGGGATGTGCCCCTCTCCCTGATAACCCAAATCAGTCTACACTACTGGCTGGCGCCCTGGATACCTTCCAGAAGCTGCGGCGGGGTGATCTCGTCAGGCGTGGTCGCCTCGTCCGCACCGCGCGCCATGTACCAAATCTGCTTCTCGGTCGCCACTTCACCTTCTTCCAGGAACAGGGTCCCGTCCTGCAGGTTCAGCGGGCCGACGAACAGGTTCAGGCCGCCCTCTTCGCCCAGGGCGCCCGCGGCCAAACCGGCGATGAACTCGTCCAGCGTGGCCTTCTCCTCGTCCGTCAGACCGTCACCGTACACGAAACCGACGGCGGATGTGTCCCGGTTGTTGATGTCGGACCAGTCCGGGCTGTTCCAGTCCCACGACGGCTCGTAGGTGCCCTCTTTGACCTGGTTCACCAGCTCGACATAAGCCGGGCCCCAGTTGAAGTACGGCACGCCGAGGCAGATCTCGGGCGATTCTTCACAGCCGCCCTCGTAGTCGTAGGGGATCGCCCACACGGCGGCGCCTTCAGCGGCGCGCTGGCCTGCCACGACGATCGCTTCGGTGGTGTCGATGCCGGAGATCAGCACGTCATAGCCGCTGTCGAGCATTGAGTTCGAGACTTCAGTCGGGTCCAGCGTGACGCCGGGGATGTTGAACCAGAAGCCGATCCAGGTCACCTGGAACTCGAGCGTGTTGGGGTCCATGCCGCGATAGTTCTCGTAGCAGTAGCGGGCGCCCAGGTATACCGAGTTGGTCAGGCGGGTGGTTTCAGGATCGATCAGCGGGCCGACATAGCCGATCTTGCCGGTCTGGGTCTTGAGCGCGGCGGCGCAGCCGGCGATCATCTTGCCGTATTCCATCTTGCCCATGATATTGCCGAGGTTGTCCGGCGCGATGCCCCACAGGGCGTCGTCACCGGAGATATTGACGAACGTCACATCCGGGTAGAATTCGGCCACGACGGTCGTGTCGACCTCGAAGTCAGCCGAAGTGGTCAGGATCAGCTTGGCGCCTTGCGCCACCATGTCCTCGACGACCTGGTCGAGTGTAGTCTCGGGGCGGTCGGCGGAGTTCAGGCTCTCTAGCTCGATCATGCGCGCGCCGGGCACCTTCTCCTGGACGTACAGCCCGGCATCGTAGTGCGCCTGGCTCCAACCGTGATCATCCTTGGGGCCGACCAGGACCACGCCGAAAAGGAACTCATCATCCTGGGCGATGGCGCGCGGGCTGGTCGAGACCACGCCGCCCAGCACGACGGCCACTAGAACGAACAACACGCCGAATTTTTTGAACATAGAGCGCTTCTCCTCAATAAGGTTCATACATCTGGTAGTGGACCGCAATCTTCCCCCAGTTTAGTGTAAAATCGGCCAAAAGCAAAGCGACAAAGGGCACAAAACCCGCTGCACCCCGGCTAGACTGACTGCACAACAGGCATCTCCGGCGAGGGCGGCCCGCCGAATAACCCGGCGAACTGCGCCCCGTTTCGTCAACCTACACAAACAGATCCACCACCTCGAACTGGTCCACATCGACCAGCCCCACATCCGTCAGCTTGAGACTGGGGATCACCTCGAGCGCCATGAAGCTCATCGCCATGAATGGATCGTGCAGCGGCGAGCCCAGCTCGCGGCGCGCGGCGTCCAGCAGGCAGTCGAGCGCGGCGCGCACCTCGCCAATCGGCCGGTCGCTCATCAGCCCGCCGACCGGCAACGGCAGCTTGGCCAGCACGCGCTCGCCATCCACCGCGACCAGCCCGCCGCCCATGCGCTCGACGGCCCGCGCGGCAGCCAGCATGCTGGCGTCGTCGGCGCCGATCACGACCAGGTTGTGATGATCGTGCGCGACGGTCCCAGCGATCGCGCCGCGCCGCAGGCCGATCCCGTGGATGAAGCCTTTGCCCAGCTTGCCGGTGGCGTTGTGGCGCTCGATGACGGCCATCTTCAGGATGTCGCGCGCCACGTCGGCCACGGCCCGCCCGTTTTCGATGCGCGCGTCCTCGATGCGGTGCTCGGTGACGAGCTGGTTGGGGATGCTGCCGATCACGCGCAGGCGCTCACCGCGCGCCGGGATCGCCAGGTCGACCGCGTCCCAGTCGATCCGCACCGAGCGCGGCAGCGGCTCCACCTGGGGCGGCGCGAGGTCCACCGTCAGCGCGCCATCCTGCGCGACCAGCGTCCCGCCGCAGTAGACCTGCTCGGCGCGTGGCGCGCGCAGGTCCGAAAAGACGATCAGATCGGCGCGGCGGCCCGGTGCGATACCGCCCCGGTCGCCCAGCCGGAAGTATTCCGCCGTGTTGAGCGTCGCCATGCGGATCGCCGTCACCGGGTCCAGGCCACCCTCGGCAATCGCCACGCGCACCATGTGATCGATCGAGCCGTCGTCCAGCAGGTCGGCGGGCTGGCGGTCGTCGGTGCAGAAGCAGATCCGACGGCTGTTCTCCGGCGTGACCAGCGGCAGCAGCGGGCGGAGGTTGCGGGCGTTGGTCGCCTCGCGGATGAAGATCACCATGCCCTTCTGCAGCTTCTCGCGCGCTTCGTCGACGGTGGTGCATTCGTGGTCGCTGGCGATCCCGGCGGCGATGTACGCGTTGAGGTCGCTCCCGCGCAGGCCGGGGCAGTGCCCGTCCAGCACGCGCCCGGCGAACGCCTCGATCTTGCCGAGTGCCTCCGGGTCGCCGAAGATCACGCCCGGATAGTTCATCATCTCGGCCAGGCCGAGCACCCACGGGTTGCCTAGCAGAGTCCGCAGATCGGCGGCGCTCAGGGCCGCGCCGGCAGTCTCCATGTGCGTGGCCGGGACACAGCTCGAGGCCATGACATACATGCTCAGCACGCCGCCCGCCGCCGAGTCCAGCATGAAGCGGATGCCGTCCAGCCCGTGGACGTTGGCGATCTCGTGCGGGTCGGTGATCACGCTGGTGACGCCGTGCGTCAGCGCGGCCTGGCTGAAGGCAGGCGGCGTGCACATGCTGCTCTCGATGTGCACGTGGGCGTCGATCAGGCCCGGCGCGACATAGCGCCCGCCCAAGTCGACGACGTTCGCGGCGGCGTAACCCTCGCCCACCCCCACGATGATCGAGTCCTTGATCGCGATCTGGGCGGGATAGACTGCGCCGGAAAAGACGTTGACGAGCTGCAGGTTCGTCAGCAGCAGGTCGGCAGTGACCTGGCCGCGCGCGGCGGCGATGCGTTCCGATAAGGTCATCAAACGGCGCTCCTCTCAAAGTGTTTTGGGACCTGTGATACGTCTGATTATAGTACCCGGCGGCGGACAACAAAAAACCGGTCTGAGGCTCAGACCGGCGGGATAGCGTGCTGGGGAGGCAGGATTCGAACCTGCGTATGGCGGCTCCAAAGGCCGCTGCCTTAGGCCACTTGGCGACTCCCCACTGCGCGGGGCATTATAGCACACCGCGCCGGGCACGAGCAAGGCAAATTTTAAGGTCAACATGTGGCAGACTCGCTCTGCCCGTTGTAGACTCAGCGCCGAGATACGACACCACAAGGGGACAACAACGCATGAGCGACAAGGGCCGAGACAAGGCGTTAGAGGCGGCAGTGGCCGATCTCACCAAGCGGTTCGGAGACGGGGCCATCATTCGCCTGGGTGACGCCGTACACATGCACGTGGACGCGATCCCGACCGGATCGCTCGCGGTGGATATCGCGATCGGTGTAGGGGGCATCCCGCGCGGGCGCGTCACCGAAATCTACGGGCCGGAAAGCTCGGGCAAGACCACGATCTGCCTGCACACCGTCGCCGAGGCCCAAAAGCGCGGCGGCATCTGCGCGTTCATCGACATGGAGCACGCGCTCGATCCGAGCTACGCGGCGCGGATCGGCGTCGACGTCGAGAACCTGTACATTTCCCAGCCCGACACGGCCGAGCAGGCGTTGGAGATCGCCGAGGCGCTGGTGCGCAGCGGCGCGCTGGACGTCATCGTGCTGGACAGCGTCGCGGCGCTGGTCCCGCGCGCCGAGATCGAAGGTGAGATGGGCGACAGCCACGTGGGCCTGCAGGCCCGGCTGATGTCGCAGGCGCTGCGCAAACTCTCCGGCGCGATCAAGCAGTCGAACACGGCGATGATCTTCACCAACCAGCTCCGCGAGAAGATCGGCGTGATGTTCGGCAACCCGGAGACGACCACCGGCGGGCGGGCGCTCAAATTTTACGCCAGCGTCCGGCTCGACATCCGGCGCACGCAGGCCATCAAGGCCGGCGGCGACACGGTCGGCAACCGCACCCGCGTGCGCGTGACGAAGAACAAGGTCGCTCCCCCGTTCCGCGAGGCGGAATTCGACATCATGTTCGACGAGGGCATCAGCAAAGTGGGCGACATTCTCGACATCGCGGCGGAGCTGGGCGTGGTCGAGAAGCGCGGCGCGTTCTACCGCTACCAGGACGAGCTGATCGGCCAGGGGCGCGAGAACGCCAAGCAGTTTCTGCGCGAGAATCCGGCGATGGCGATGCAGATCGAGAACGTGGTCCGCGAGGAATACGGCCTGCCGCCGGTGTATGACGAAGGCGCGCCGGAAGGCGAATAACGCCGCGGAAAAAAAGATAGAGCCGGGGACGCCGACCCCGGCCCTACAAGGAGGAGAAGAAGAGATTCACCCTTCGCTGCCTCTATCATACGGAACATTACCCGACTATTTCCGTATGAGATAGCTACGCTCAACCTACGCAATCCCTACGCCCTCGTTGAGGGCTCACTTTTTAACACCCGCGCTAATAGCCCACATTCCGCACCTGTTCCAACCGATATGATATTTATAGGTGAGGGGCAGTCACCGGAACTGCCCCTCGGTTCGTGGGGCTAAAACCCCTGAGCCTCATATGTGACGCCAGGGAACGCAACCGTGTCCGGCGCGAGGGCGGCGGCAGCATCGGTGTCTCCCTTGAGCGTTGCCAACAGGAAGGCCGTGATGAAGTGAGCGCAGGCGCGCTGGTCTGAAGCCAGGACCATATGATCGCTATTTTCGAGGATCACCAGCGCTTTTTCGGTGCTGCCCGCGTTCTCATAAAACAGATTCCAGTCCAGCGGCACATTCTTGTCTTTAGCCCCTCCTATTAGCAGCAGGGGAAGGGTGACGCTCCCCATTCCTTCCGGGCCGAGGATCACCCAAAAGTATGGAGAGAGGGATACGACGGCATCCACCCGCGCGTCGCCCCAGGACGGCCATAATTCCGGTTGGGAGGGGTCCAGGCCAGCCAGCGGAGCCAGCGGACTTTGCTGATCGGCCACCCAGTTATCACAAAAATTGACATCGGTGTTGGGAGCGTATTCACTCTCGTAATGCTCGCCGCACCAGACCGGCAGGAAACTCCAATTGAGCCGTGCGCCCCCGGCCATCAGGGCGGTGTAGCCGCCCAGAGAATGTCCGACCACCGCGATATGGTCCAGATCGATCATGCCTTCTAACCCGCCTCCGGCGGCGGTCAGACTAGCGGCATAATCGATCTGCCACGTCACCTCCTGCGGACGTCTGAGAAGTAAATCGTCCCAATCTTCGTGACCTCCGCCCGCGACATCAATCGGGTCTATCGCCATCATGACGAAGCCATATGAGGCCAGGTGATCTCCCAAAGACGTTCCGCCGTGACGGTCGGCCATCCAACCGGGCACGAAGACGGACAGCGGGTAGGGTCCGCCGGAAGGGTCCGGCGCGGCATCCTTAAGCGGCAGGCCGGGTCTGACGGTCCGCCCCAGTGGGTACACCGCCGGATACCACAGGATCATCGTGGTCGAGTGATAAGGCGTTTCTGCTTCAAATTCCATCACGCCCACCGGGTAAGGCCCCTGCGCAGTATAGGTTGGCGACGTCCCGCTTCCCTGTGCCCACGCCGCTGGCAGGCTCACCAGCGCGGGCAGCAGCACGAAGATCAGCAGGACAAAGAGCGTGCGTTTCGTAAACATGGTTTTCTCTCCCGCAAACCAAACCTCTATTTCGGTCGGGGCGCAAGACTAATAAATGTCGTGCCGGGGAAGAGTTGGGCAGGTCGGGGGAGGAGAGCGAAAGAGGGCGAACGACCGTCCAGTGTAGGAAACAGACTTATATTTTAACTAAAGCACGAAGGGACTTAAATGTACAGTAGAGCGCCCGGGTTCCAAGGGCTTACTTGGCTCACCCTCCGCACTTGTACACGCGGAGGTGCGATTGATTCCGATTTTGCCCGATGCAGGTGCGGCATGAGGGTCTATCGCCCGCGTCTAGAAGGGCCTCAAGACTCAAACCTGGAAGATGAAGCGCAGGCTGACGATCATCAGGAAAACGCCGTACAGGCGCTTGACGGTGGACGACGGCAGCCCCAGCGCGATCCGCGCCCCGAGAAACGCCCCGAAGATCAGACCGAACGCCACGAATGCCGACGCCGCCAGATCGATCGCGTCCGCCTCGTAGTACGACAGCACCGCGCCAATGCCGACCGGCGGCAGCAAAGCGCCCAGCGACGTGCCCACCGCGCGCTTTTGATCGTAGTGCAGCAGCGCGACCAGCGCCGGGACGATCACCAGCCCGCCGCCGATCCCAAACAGGCCCGATGTGACACCGGCGCCCAGCCCCACGGCCAGCAGCACGTACCACGGCGTGTCCGGCGGGTTGTTCGCAGCCGGATTGGGCGCGGCGGGCGGCCCGCTCGCGCGGCGAGTGGCCCACAGCTTGCGCGGCTCGATGAAGCGCCAGCCGACGTAGATCAGGAAGATGCCGTAGATGCGCTGCAGAGTCTCGCCGGGCAGATTGAGCGCGATCTGCGCGCCGACGACTCCCCCGCCGACCAGCCCGATCGCGATCAGCGCGGCCACGCCGATATTGAGCAGTCCGGCGCGATAGTAGGCCAACACCGCGAAAAAGCTGACCGGCCAGATCAGCACCCCGAGCGAGGTCCCAATCGCGGTTTCCAGCGCGTAGCCCAACAGCACGCTCAGGGCAGGGACGATGATCACGCCGCCCCCGATCCCGAACATGCCGGATAGCATCCCGGCCAGCACGCCGAGAATGACCAGCGCCCACGCGTGCTCTGGCATGGCATCCTCCCCTGTTGCAGCAGCACAAAGCCGCGAGCATTGTACACGACCGGGGCGCGGCGCGACAATTGCCAATCGGTCCGGCGGACCGAATCTTAGGTGAGGATCAGGTAGATCACGACGGCGAGGAGGAGGATCGCGCCGATCAGGGTGCCCCACGACAGCGCCACCGCGCGCCGGGCCTGGCGCTGGACGGGCTTGAGCAGATTGTCGAGGTTCTCCATCGCCAGGTAGCGATACAGCGCCGCCGCCTCGCGGTCGAGGACGTGATAATGGGCGGGCAGCCAGTGCCGGACCTGGGTGCGGGCCATCTGGTAATGAGCCATCAACATCCCCTCGCCCGGCTCGATGATCAGGCTGTGGTCGACGCGGCGCGGATCGAACCAGGGGAAGCCGCCCTTGCGCGTGGCGCGGAAAGCGCGCGGCGGGCTATCGGCCAGCGTGAAGCCGGTCTTGACGAAGAAAGCCGGCAGCCGGATGGCGACGTCTTCATCCGAGATGACCATGGGCAGCGTGTAATTGATGCGCATCCGGTCGTCGCGCCAGCAGCGCTCGCCAGGCAGCGCAATCGGCAGCAGGCCGGGCTTGACCACCGGCGGCGGGTGCTCGACGGTCAGCGCGCGGGTGGGGGCGCCCGCCTGGTTGAGGTGCTCGACCACTTGCTCGACCGCCAGCAGGAACGGCGCCTGAAAATCCACCGCCGGGCAGTCTTGCAGCGCCGGGGGGATGCTGCGACCGGGCTGCAACACCGTGATCACGTGCCTGCCCGTCGCCAGCGCGTCCGTGCAGGGCAGGTCCGCGCTGCCCTCTTCCCCGGCAACGATCAGGAAGTGGCTGGCGCCGGTGAAACCATCATCCTGGCGGGTCGGTTCGGCGATGGGTGCGGTGTCGGGATCAGGCACCGGCCAGACGTTCAGCCCGCGCTGCTGGAGCTGGGTGGCAAGCTGGAGCGCGAACCGTTGGTCCGCGGGCTGGAACACCAGCAGGATGTGAGCCATAGAGGCCCCCTTCTAGCGGGAGAGAGTGGTCGGATGCCTTCCTATTATCAGTATACACCGGCGATTGGACAAGCCCGGCGGTCTACTCGGGTGTATTTCGAATCTGGGGCGAGTTTTGAACCACAGAGTACACGGCGATCACAGAGGGGGATTTTGCAGAGACTCTCAAAATACGCCTCTCTCCGCGTCCCCTGGGTCCTCTGTGGTAAGCTTTTTGCCCCGAATCCGACACGCACCTGGCTACTGCCGGCTGGCCTCGTAGGCGACCAGGTTGTCGAAGGTCACGGTGATGGCGCTCTCCTGCGTGACGCCGGCGATCAGGCCGAGCTGCCCCGGCCCGCTGAGCGCCGAGTCGGTGACGTCGCCCAGGAAGGTGCCATTGGCGTACACAGCCAGGTAGTCCTCCACACATTCCGCGCGGATCGTGTTGCTCGCCTGGCCCTGGTGGATGGCGTCGGACTGGTGCCAGTCGAGCAGGAAGGTCAGCGTGTCCCGGTCGAAGGCCGCGATCCCGTAGTGCCCGTCGCCGCTGATCAGCAGGGCGTAGCCGCGCGTCGCGCCGGAGCTGTCCGCCTGGACGCGGCACAGCACGCCGTAGAGGTTGTCCTTCTCCGCGCTGGCCTGCGCTGCCTCGACCTCGACGATCACATTCTCGGCGGTCTCGGCCCCCACGCCCCACGTGAAGGTGCTGCTGCGGCCGGAGCGGTGCTCGATGCGGTAGCGCCCGTCAACGACGGCCAGCGTGGAATTCGGCTGGCTGCCGTCGACCGGGTAGATGCCTTCTTCCCAGGTGCCCGGTTCGTCGAACGAGGCGGTGAACAGCGCGTCGCCCTGGATGATCGTGCGGGAAGGGTCATCGCTGCCGCACGCGCCCAACACCAGGGCGCCCAGCAGCAGCAGGGCCAGAGGCCGAGTGCGCATGGTGGTTCTCCTGAAGCGGTGTGCCATGTAGGCTGAGCGTTTGCTCGCGCAGATTATAGGCTGCGGCCCGGCGGATGACCACCAGCGCTTAGAACAGCGCCTCGATGATCAGGTAGAGGAGCGCGCCCATCGCCGCCGCTGCCGGAATGGTCAGGAACCACGACAGCACGATATTGTTGAACACGCCCCACCGCACCTTGCTGATCCGGTCGGCGGTGCCCGCGCCCACGATCGCGGAGCTGACGACGTGCGTGGTGCTGACCGGGCCGCCGAGCAGGGCCGCGCCCAGGATCACGGCGCTGGAGGCGGTCTGTGCGCCAAAGCCGTGCACGGGCCGCACGCGATAGAATCTGCCGCCCAGCGTGCGAATCAGGCTCCAGCCGCCGAACAGCGTCCCGGCGCCCATGGCCACCGCGCTGGCGAGGATCACCCAGGTGGGAATGCTGAAGGTGTTGATCGTGCCGGTGGCGACCAGGCCCAGGGCGATGATGCCCATCGTTTTCTGCGCGTCGTTGGTGCCGTGCGAGAGCGCCAGCGTAGTGGCGGTGAGCAACTGGCCGCGCTTGAACCAGATGTTGACGTGCGGGGTGGCTCCCTGCGCCAGAAAGTACGACAGCTTGACGATGTAGTAGCCGGTGATCATGCCCAGGATCGGCGAGAGGAACAGCGCCAGCAGGATCTTGGTGACGCCGCCCATCAGGATCGATTCGACGCCGAAACCGGCCCACACCGCGCCCACGATCCCACCGATCAGCGCGTGGGACGTGCTCGACGGGATGCCGACCAGGAGCGTGATCACGTTCCACGCGATGGCCGCTAACAGCGAGGCATACACCACCGACAGCGTGACCGCTTCCTCGGCGACGACCTCATGCCCGATCGTCGTTGCCACCGCCACGCCGAAGATCAGCGGGCCGACCCCGTTGGCGATAGCAGCCAACCACAATGCGCGGCGCGGGCTGAGGGCGCGGGTTGAAATGACCGTCGCCACGACATTCGATGAGTCGTGCAATCCGTTGAAGAAACCGAAGGCCAGCGCAATCGTCACCAAAACGAACGCGTTTAACGACATATCGTGCGGTATCCTTCCTTAGATTTCCTTGATCATCTGGCGCGTGCGGGAACGATCGTTTTCCCGGCGCGTGGAGCCGGGAAAAATCGCCTATAGCCAAAAGCCCGCAAAAACGTTAAAATTATTTTACCTTACTGGCGGCGAATGTGCATATGCAAACATTTTGAGGATGACATGATTATCGACCGGATCCTGCAAGCCCTCAAACGCTTTCCGGAGCGGGTGCGCCAGCAGTTCGAGCGCAAGCCCGACCGGTTCATCAACCGCATCCAACAGCAGTGCGAACTGGGCATCGAAGCCACCCAGGCATTGCTCGATTATCTGGGCAAGCCGAACAAGAAGAACGCCCAGCGCGTCCGCCAGCTTGAGAAAAACGGCGACGAGATCCACCGCATCCTGGTGGACGAGCTCAACCGCACGTTCGTCACGCCGATCGATCGCGAGGACATTCACGCCCTGTCGCGGACGATAGATGACATTCTCGACGACACCTGGTTCACCATCAACGAGATGGACATTCTGGAAGTGGAGCCGAACAGCTTCTTGCGGGATATGGCCGAGCTGTTGGGCCATGGCGCCGAGGAGATCAAGCTGGCGATGGACCGGCTCGAGCGGCACCCGGGCGTCGCCAGCACGCACGCCATTCGCGCCAAGTCGATCAAGAACGACATGGAAACGCTCTATGCCAAGGCGCTGGCCGACCTGTTCCGCAAGCCGAAAGACCTCGAAAACGTGATCACCATGCTCAAGCTCCGCGAGATCTACCGGCACCTGTTCCACGCGGGCGGGCGAATCGGCGATGCGGCCAACACCATCGATGATATCGTGGTGAAGTTCTTCTAGACGCCTCTCGCCGCCCAACACAGCCCAAAACAAGAGCGCCCGCCGGGGCGCTCTGCTTTTTTACTCGATTTCCTGCCGCCGCAGGATGGCGCAGCTCGCGCCGACGGCCAGGGCCGCTACCGCCACGGAGACCGCCAGCGCACCCCAGCGCGCCGGGCCGCCAGCCTGGATCGCGACCGTCCGCCCCCACTCGAGCAACGCGCCCGGCGCCAGGTTGGTGAACGACCCGGCCAACAGCAGGACGACGATCAACACGAACGCCAGCCCGCCCGCGCTCGCCATCGAGCGGCCCAGCGTGCTCGCCAGCAGCGACAGCGCGATCAGGCACAGCAGCCAGACGTAGATCAGGCCGAACAGCGCCAGGTAGCGGCCCACGGGCGGCGCGTCGAACAGGATCGCGGTGTAGATGTACCCGCCCAGCGCGCCCAGGGCCAGCCCGGCCCCGAACATGATCGCCTGGGCGGCGAATTTGGCCAGGACGAATACCTCACGCGGCAGCGGGTGGGCCAGCATCAGCCCGGCCTGGCCGCGCTCGCGCTCGCCGACGATGGTCCCGAAGCTCATCAGCACGGCCAGCAGCAGCCCAAACTGGGAGATATTCTTCACCAACTGGTCGATGGCATCTTTCTGGCTCGGCTCGGGAATGGTGATGATGATGCCTTCCATCTGGTCCTCGCCCAGCGATTCGAGCAGGTCGGGCGTGATCTTGGCCAGCACGGGCGACATCAGCCCCAGCCCGACCAGCACCACCACCACGATGACCAGCTTGCGCGTGTGCCACAGCTCGGCCAGCTCCTTGCGCAGTTGGACGCCGAAGGTCTCGATCATGGCGTCACCTCCGGTTGGGAGTTCGCCGGGTCGGTCAGGTTCAGGAAGATGTCTTCCAGCGTGGCGCCGAGCATCTCGAAGCGCACCACCGACAGGCCTGCCAGCATCGGCAGCACCTCGCGCCGGGCGCGGTCGAGATCGCGCGCCGTCACGCGCAGCCGCGCCCCATCGAGCGCGGTGCGTTCGATCAGGCCGGTCGCCTCCAGCCGTTCGGCCAGCGCCGCCAACTGCGGGATCTCGTCCGGCACGAGCTCGATCTCGAAGACCGGGCGGGCGAAGCGGGCCAGCAGGTCGGCGCGCTGGGCCTGGACCACCAGCCGCCCCTGGTTGATGATCCCGATCTCGTCGCAGATGCGCTCGGCGTCGTTGAGGATGTGCGTCGAGAAGAACACCGTCATCTCGCCGCGCAGGTCGTCCATGATGTCGAGCATAGCCTTGCGGCCCGCCGGGTCCAGTGCGGAGACCGGCTCGTCCAGCAGCAGCACGCGCGGCTGCGGCAGCAGCGCCTGAGCCAGCCCGAGCCGCTGCTTCATCCCGCGCGAGAAGCCGCCCACGCGTTTTTTATTCGCGTCCGCCAGGCCGACGCGCTCCAGCGCCGCGTCGATCGGCGGATCGGTTAGCTTATGCAGCCGCGCGACATATGCCAGAAACTCGCGGGCGGTCATCCAGCCGTAGAAGCCCGGCGTGTCGGGCAGGTACCCGATCGGGGGGCGCGCGCCCCGCCCGACCTCGACGCCTTCGATCACGACGCTACCCGCGGTGGCACGGGCCAGCCCGGCCATGATGCGGAGCGTGGTCGTCTTTCCCGCGCCGTTCGGTCCCAGGAACCCGAAGATCGAACCGCGCGGCACGCTCAAGTCGAAGCCCGCCAGCGCCGTGACGGTCCCGAAGCGCTTGGTGAGGCTCCGGATCTCAATGGCCGCCATGCTCAGTCTTCCTTACGGCCCAGGACGAAGTACAGAATGGGGCCGACCAGGTTGAACACCAGCACGATGATCACCCAGGCCCAGGTGGGCAGTGGCGGGCGCGCGCCCTGGCGTTGGTATATGTCATACAGCGCGAAAAGCGCCAGCCCCACCTGGATCAGCAGCAGGGGGATCAGGGCGAGAATCAAGGTTGTGTCATCCATCAGTCCTCCAGCTCAGTCGTGTGTGATACGCGCAAAATCCTCTCACTCCAGAGCCGAGTATACCCGATGGCGTCTGGGGGAGAAATGCCGCGCGCCGGAACAGGTTGCTCCAGCGCGCGGGGGCTATGCAGGGTGCGGCGGCTCGCTGTTAGAGTAGCGGATCGATCGGTTCTTCCGACTCTACGGCCGGCGGGGCGGATGCGTCCGGCGCGTCTTCGCTTTCGATCTCGATCTTGGCCGAACGCGAGGCGTCCGGTTCGGTGCCGCCCTTCTTCTCGGTTTTCACGATCTTGTCGAACGCCTGGCGCACCTGGTCGACCATCTTATCCCCGATGACCTGCCAGTCGGCGTCTTTTTCCGTGCCCACCACCGACGCCATCCAGCTGCGCACATCGCGCTCGACCTTATTGCCGATGTCCGACCAGCTCGCCTCGCCTTCGGCCTGCGGGGCGCGGACCAGCCGGGCGATGTTGTAGCGTACGCGGTTGTCGATGCGGTCCGTGATCCGCGACCAGTCGGCGTCTTCTTCCGCGCCGACCCACTTGCCGATCGCGCTGCGCGTCTTGGCGTCCATCCTCTCGCCGATCGTCTTCCAGTCGGCCTCTTCGGAGACGCCGACCCAGCCCGCTACGGTGCGGCGCAGCTTCTTGTCGATCTTCTCGTCCAGGTCGTCGTAGTCGGTCCCCTCGGGATTGTTGGCCCAGTCGTGAACCGCCTCTTTGATCTCTTCGTCCAGGTGATCGCCCATGTCTTCAGGATTGGGGGGCGTGTGATTGTCCTGCATCGTCTATCCCTCTCTCATCAACTCAGTGTTCGTCGCAGGTATTTCTACTTACATTACGCGCCAGCGCGCCCGGCGTTGCGCTTCTTACACATTATTAATGTTTGCTGCGTTTGCTAGGCCTGCACCCACTTTCTCAGATCCTCGACGTGGCTGCGCAGGTGCACGTTGTAGGTGAACCACAGAATCTCCAGGGCTGTCGTCTCGCCGCCCTGGGGAAACGGCGACGCCCGCTCCAGATCGGCCTCGTCCGCCGTCTCGACCAGCAGCACCGTCCCGATATGCGCGGCGTAGAGCATGGCGCGGAAGCTGGCAATGGTCGCTGTGGCGTAGATCTGGCGCCAGTACGGGTCGCCGATCACGCCCTCGATGAGGCCGCCGTCGCGCGGCTGCATCAGGTAGTAGGGGTTCGACTGCAGCGAGCCGAGCAGGTGGCCGAGGAACTGGCGGCCCGTCCAGGCGGGGCCTTGGATCGGCATGCGGGTGTCGAGCTTGCTGCCAAACTGGTCGAGCAGTGCGTCCATCTCGGTCCAGACGGCGTCCATTTCGGCCAGCAGCGCGGCTTTGTCAGGCGGAGAAGTCATGGGTTCTGGCTCCTGTTCTCATTCTGCGCGGTGGGTTCGCGCCGGTCACAAGTAATTTCGTTCACAATGTTTCAGATCGGGCCCCTGTTTTTATAGACTCTATTTTGAGCTTGATCGTATCGTTAGTGTCTGGTGTGACAAGGAGTGACTAGAGTATGGACCGAAAACAACTTTTGCGCTGGTGGATGGGTATCGTTCTGATCGCCACCCTGGCCGGGGCGCCGTTGGCACTGGCCCAGGATGGCGCGCTCCCCGACCGGATCGATGTGGCCCGCGAGGGCTTCTTCCCGGAGGGCATCGAATATGACGCGGCGGGCGGGCGCTTCCTGCTCGGCTCGCTGGCCGAAGGCACCATCTTCGCGGTGGCCGACGACGGGGCGATTGCGCCGTTCATCGAGGACGCCGACCTGCTCTCTTCGGTCGGGATTCACATCGACGCGGCGGGCGGGCGGTTGCTGGTCCCGAACGTGGATCGCGGCGTGCTGTCTGGCGCGGAGCCGCAAGGCCCGGCAATCTCGCTGCTGGCTTACGATCTCGCGAGCGGCGAGCGCCTGTTCTTCACCGACCTGTCGACCTTCGACCCCGAGGCGCGGCACTTTGCCAACGATGTGACGGTCGATCCCGACGGCAACGCCTACGTCACCGACAGCTTTTCCCCGGTGATCTACCGGGTCGACCCGCAGGGCGAAGCGTCGATCTTCCTGCAAAATGAGGCATTCGCCAGCGAGCGGTTTGGCCTGAATGGGATCGACTATCACCCGGACGGTTACCTGCTGGTCGCCAAGGCCGACGAAGGCGCGCTGTTCAAGGTGCCGCTCGACGACCCGGAAGCGTTCAGCCGGGTCGAGCTGGACGCGCCTGTGTCCGGCGCGGATGGGATCGTGCTGCGGCCTGATGGCGCGCTGGCGGTCGTCGGGCAGCCGCAGTCGGTGTTCCTGGTGCGCAGCGAGGACGGCTGGCAGACAGCGTCGATTGTCGAGACCGCGTCGCTGGAACAGCCCGCCACCACCGCCGCGATCCGCGAGGGTGAGGTCTACGCGATCTTCGCCCAACTCAGCGCGATGGGGGGCGACGACCCGCCGGATGTCTTCCCGATCGTGCGCGTGCCGTTCGAGGACAGCGGCGCGGCGGCCAGCATGGATGCGGGCGCTGCTGACGACGCCGAGGCCGCGGCAGATGCTCCGGCAGAGACTGAGGGGAGTTCCGGCGGCGACACCGGCTCCAAGCTGGGCTACTAGCAGCCCGATCGGGCGCGAGCGGGGAGGTTTGCTCGCGCCCGTTTTGTGTAACCTATGTCCGCCACACATTGGGCGTGAAGGGCCAGCCCAACTGCGCGCAGATCGCCTGCCAGCGCGCGCCCATGTCCGGCGAGGCGAGGTACGGGATATAGCCCAGCTTGAGGTAGGTCTTTAGCGCGGGGAGCCGCCAGTCCTCGGTATACAAATGGATGTTGCGATAGCCAGCGCCGATCAGGCGGGCCGTCACCGCGGCGGAGACCGCCATCCCCAACCCCTGGCCGCGGTGATCCGGATCGCACGCCACCCATCCCAGCTCGCCGCCAAACGGGTGCTCGTCGGAGTGGTCGTGGAGAGCCATCGCCGTCGCGACGATGGCTCGGCTCGCCTCGTGGACGGCCATGAACCAGCCTTCCGGTAGAATGCGGCTCATCCAGGGCCGGAGCGACTCGCCGGTCCAGCCCGGCCACCCTGCCAGCGCCATGACCTCGCAGAAGCCCAGCTCGTCGCCGGGTTGGTAGGTGCGCAGCGCGTACCCCGGCGGCAGGCGCACGGGGGGCGGCGCGTCCAGCAGGTACGCCGGCCACACCATCTGCAGTTGGGGCGGTTGATCGCGCATGGTTGCCCGTTACAGCAGCTTGCCCAGCGCCGCCAGCAGCAGCTCGACGTTCTCGCGCCGCGCTGAGTAGCCCATCAGGCCGACGCGCCAGGCGCGCCCCTTCAACTCGCCCAGGCCGCCCGCGATCTCGATGTTGTATTCGCTCAGCAGCACCTTGCGGACAGCCGCCTCGTCCACACCTTCTGGCACGCGGACTGTGGTCAGCGAGGGCAAGCGGTGCGGCGCGGCTACGTGAAGCGACAGCCCCAGGCGCTCCAGCCCAGCCCACAGCATCTCGGCCAGCGCACGGTGGCGCGCCCAGCGCGCCTCGAGCCCCTCTTCGGCCACCAGCCGCAGCGCCTCGTAGAGCGCATACGTGGACGAGATGGGCGCGGTGTGGTGGTAGACGCGCGCCTCGCTCCAGTACTGGCGCAGCAGGGTGAGGTCCAGGTACCAGTTGGCGACCGGCGTCTTCCGCCCCTCGAGCCTGGCGACGGCGCGCGGGCCAAACGTGATCGGCCCGCTGCCGGGCGGGCAGCTCAGGCACTTCTGCGAGCCGGTGTAGCAGATGTCGATGTCGAGCGCGTCCACGCTCAGCGGGACGCCGCCCAGCGAGGCGACCGTATCGACGATCAGGATCGCGCCATGCTCGTGAACCGCCGGGACAATGTCCGCCAGCGGCTGCTCGGCGCCAGTCGAGGTCTCGCCGTGCACGATGGCGACCACCTTGGCCGGGCGCTGCGCCAGCGCGGCACGGACCTCCTCGCCGGTGAAGACCTCGCCCCACGGGCGCGTGATGGTCTGCACGTCGCCACCGTAGCGCCGCGCCATCTCGGCGATGCGCCCGCCGAAATAGCCGTTGACGCAAACCAGCACCGGGTCGCCCGGCTCGACGGCATTGGCCACCGCGGCTTCCATGGCGGCGGTGCCCGTGCCGGAGATGGGAATCGTCAGCGGGTTGGCGGTCTGGAAGACGTAGCGCAGCAGGTCTTGCACGCGGTCCATGAGCTTGAGAAAGGTCGGGTCCATATGGCCGACGACCGGCGTGACCATGGCCCGCATGGCGCGCGGATCGACCATGCTGGGGCCAGGGCCGAGCAGAATGCGCTCTGGCGCGGCTAGTTCGGGAAACTGGGTCATATCGACTGCTGACGGGTTCATGCTGCACACTCCCTGTGGGTTGAGGCTACAACTCGAGCACAATCTTGCCGAAATGCTGCCCGCTTTCCAGCGCGCGCTGGGCATCCGGGGCCGCTTCCAGCGGGTAGCGCGCGCCGATCACGGCGCGGAGCCGGCCCTTGAACAGCAGGTTCATGACGGTCACGTAATCCTGGTGCGGACCCATCATGCTGCCGATGATGCTCAGGTGCTTGCCGAACATGAAACGATTGTCGAGGGCGACCTGCGGGCCGCTGGTGTTGCCGACTGTCAGCAGGCGCCCGCCGCGAGCCAGGGCGCGCAGGCTGTGCGCGAACGTCGCCTCGCCCACGTTATCGACCACCACATCCACGCCGCGCTTGGCGGTGAGCTGGTAGACCGCGCGCGACCAGCCGCCGTCCGCGTCGCGCAGGATCGTCACGTCGGCGCCCAACTCGCGGGCCTGGGCGAGCTTGTCTTCCGTGCTGCCGACCACGTAGACGGTACAGCCCACCAGCTTGGCGATCTGGATGCTGGCGGTGTTCACGCCGCCGCCCGCCCCGACGACCAGCACCGTCTCGCCGGGGCGCAGGCCGCCGCGCGTGATCAGGCTGTGCCAGGCCGTCACGAAGACGAGCGACGCGGCCGCCGATTCGGCGAACGAGACGTGCTCCGGGAGGCCGATAAGGTTACGCGCCGGGACGGTGAAGTAATCGCGGTAGGTGCCGGGTACGTGCTCGCCCAGAATGGCGAAATCGACGCAGCGATTCTGCCAGCCGGACCGGCAGAAGCTGCACTGGCCGCAGCTCAGCGTGGGGTCGATCCCCACCCGGTCGCCCGCGCTCCAGCCGCTGACGCCATCGCCCACCGCGTCGATGACGCCCGCGGCGTCCGCGCCGGGGATGTGCGGGTAGGTGAGCCGGATGCCCGGCCAGCCGTTGCGCACCCAGATATCCAGGTAGTTCAGCGCGGCGGCCTTGACGTGAATGCGCACTTCACCCGGTCCCGGCTCCGGGATCGGCTGATCGGTCACCAGTTGGAGCGTGTCGGCGGGGCCGTGCTCGTGGAACAAAACGGCTCTCATGGATGCATCCTTTCGCGTAAAACCTATTCGGCCAGCGGTTCCCCGGCAGCCAGGAAGCCCAGGTCGCGCCGGAACACCAGGTCCGCCCAGCTCAGGGACACCCCGGCGGGTTGCTCGTCCGGACCTGCCGGGGCTGGATCATCGACGCGCAACGCAGCCAGCGCGACCGGCCACCCGTCGATCTCCGAGGCGGCGGCGCGGTCGAACGTCCAGCGCTCGGCGAGTGGCTGGCCCGTCGCCAGGCTGACATAATTTTGTAGCCGGCCCGCCAGGACATCCGCCGCCGCCCCTGCATCCGTCCCAGGCAAGAAAACCACCGCCAGCACCAGATACGACGCGCCTTCGGTGTGGCGCGTGCCGAAGGCCAACAAAGCATAGGGGGGCAGCGGCTCGGAAGGGACCGGCGTGGGCTGGCCCTCTGCCGGGGCGAGCACAGTCAGCGGGTCCGCCGCGATCATCGTCTGCCACAGGATCGCCGCGACCAGCTCGCCTGTGCCGTCCAGCGCGGGATCATCGAGCGCTTTGGCCCCGGCGACCCATGCTGGCATGGCGGCCAGCGATGGCGTCTCGCCCTGGGCCGCGGCCAGAGTATCCGTCACGGGGGCGGTCGCTCGCCCGATGATCATCTGGTTGTCCACCAGGGCGATCCGGTTCAACTGGCCCAGACTGCCCACCCTCGGCAGTCCTTCAAAGCTGATTTCGTAATCGTCCAGAATGCTATACAGCGTGCCGCCGTTCACGTCGCCCGCTTCGTAGCCCGACGTGACCAGCGCCTTCCCGATAGCGGCGGGATCGAGGTGATGCTCAAGGACCGTCACCATATCCGGCGGCGCGCCCGCATACACGAAGCGATCGATCCCGAAAATGTCGAAGCCGTAGAAAGGACGCTGCTCATCCTGGAACAGGTATTGCAGACCCAACGCCTCGGGCGGCGTGAGCTGCTTGGGCATGGTGAACAGCCAGGCCGCCCGCCAATCCCGGTTGAGGAAGTCCAACTGCTGCAGCGTGCGCGGCCGTGGCACGCCCCAACTGGTATGCCAGGCGTCCAGATCGCCAAAATAGACGGGGTTCTCTGCATTGAGGGGCGTCGCCGGGATGAACGCCAGCCAGTCGAGCAAAGCGCTGCCGTCATCTTGCCCGGAAGCCGCGCCGATCGGCACCCAGACCAGCGCGATGATGCCGAGGATGAGGACCAAACGTGTCCGCATTGTGAATGTCCTTTGTGATATCAGCCCACTTGAAACGGGATTGTGTCGGTCTTTCTGCCGTTCAGGTACAACTCAACCTGGTAGTTGCCGCGCGGCCAGCCTTCTTCCGGCGGGGTGGCCTCGAAGGTGATCGTACCGGCGCCGCTGGTGACCTCCGTCTCGCCGATGATGGTGTCCGGCGCCTGCCCTGCGACCTCCACGGCGCGCCAGACCGCTTTGGCGCGGGTATCGTCGGGCGCGTTCTTGAGCGTGACCACGCAGTAGAACGTCTCACCCGGCGCATACGCGCGCGCTCTTTCCTCGCCCTGCGGATCTTTGGAGACGACGGGATCGGCGAAGTGAGCGGTGCTGATGTCGATGCTGCACGCCAGGATGGACGCGGTGATCAGGATCAGTACCAGCCAGCCAGGGTTGCGAAAGGTGTGCATCGTGCGCTGCTCCTGTGGAGGCCCAACCAGACATAGCATAACCCGCTGGCCGCCGTTGCACCAAGTCGTCAGCGGCGCGCCGCCCACCCGTACCCGAAGCGTTGCCGCGATTGCGCCGGAACGTGTTATGATCGGGCCGCAGCAGGAGGGGTTCGATATGGCGCGCGTGTGTGAGCGTGGGTGGGTGTGGCTGGTAGTGAGTGCGATCCTGATCGCGGCGGGAGCGCTGCCGGCATTTCCGGCGGCGGCGCAGGATCCCTGCGAGGGCCTGGTGACGCCGCGCCTGGCGGTGGGCGGGTCGGCGCGGGTGATCTCGTCCTTTGGCGTGAGCCTCAAGGACACGCCGCGCACCGGGGCGGCTGGCGCGCGGGAAGTGGCTCAACTACCGCCCGGCACCACGGTCTCCGTGATGGACGGGCACCGCTGCAACCTCGGTTATGTGTGGTGGCAGGTGCTGCTGGACGATGGCCGGACGGGGTGGGCCGCCGAGGGCGACAGCGCCGATTACTACCTGGAGCCGGTCACCCTGGGCCTGCACATGTTCTGGCGCCGCCCTGATGGCCGGGCGATCATGCACTATTTCGTCACGCCGGACGCATCAGCCGAACCGCGCGCCTCGTTCACGGTTGAGCCGCTCGAAACCACGCCTCAGCAAGCCTGGCAGCAGGTCGAGATCGACCGGCTGGACGAAGCGCTCGACGCGCTGCGCGTGGACTGCCCGGATCGCCTGACCGGCAGCGTGTGGGAAGGCGTGGACACGCTCGACGCGGCTCTTCAGGTCCCGTTGCCGCCGCTGACCTACGACTATTATCCCGCGCCGGATGGCGAGCGACTGCTGCTGGCCCGGCACCTGACGCTGCCCCTGCCGCGCTGCGACACCGTGGTGCCGGAGCAGATTGGCGTCACCCAGGTCAGCCTGCTCGACCTCGACGGGACCGAAACGCTCCTCTTCCCCTACCCGCAGCACGGATCGGTGCCACCCTCCGACGACCGCTATGCGCCGAGCGATCCCGCCGACTCACGTAACGTGTACCTGGACGAAGTGGTCTGGTCGCCGCACGGGCGTTATATCGCGTTCGTGGTCGCCTACCGCGACGCGTGCGCTGGTGAGACGTGCTATCGCTTTCACCTGTACGTGTGGAATGTCGAGACCGGCCAGTTGTACGTCCCTGGCGAGGGGCGCCACGTCGGGTGGACGAACGCTGGCGAAGCGCTCAATGTCTTCCGGCTGGTTTCTGGCGCGGAGGGAACCCAGGCCGCGCGCCTGTTCACCATGCGCCCCGACGGATCGAATCGCCAGGAGATCTGGCTGCCCGGCGGCGCGGTATATGTGTCCGGCGAGCAGCGCTCGCTGGGCTTGCCGTGGAACGAGGGCGGCACGCGGGTGATGGTCGCTAATGCAGGGATGGGCGAGGTGATGCTCTTCACGCTGAGCGACCGCGACTTCACGCCGCCGGTCGCGCTGCCCGACATGATGCAGCCCCTCAACCGGCTGGCGGTCCACCTGATCCGCACGGATTCGCAGTATCTGTGGACCACTATCCGCGGCGATTTCGCCACGCAGAACGTTCGCACCGGCGACTGGAAGGTGCTCAGCAGCAGCCTGGGGCCGACCGGCAGCGCGCCGCTCCGGGTGCGCCCCTTTGGCAGCGGCGCGACGGCGTTGGTCGAGATGGCGAACGGCACGGCGTATGTGCTCGACGCCGAGGCCGATCGCCTGACGCCGGTGACCTACGTCGATTAGCCGCGTACATGTCAATTGTGGGGCGAGTATTGAACCACAGAGCGCACGGAGAGCACAGAGGGGTAGTTTAGAGGGACTCTCAAAATACTCTCTCTGTGTACGTAGTGTCCTCGGTGGTAGACTTGTTGCCCCGAATCTGGAACGCCCCATGAGCCGTGTTGTTGGACAACCCTTCGACCCGCGCCCTATAATGGGGATGGAGCACATGACCGTTCACCGGCCTGGGGGCCCACAATTATGCAGCGCAGGATCGCCATCATCTTGCTGATCTGGCTGAGCGCCGCTGTAGTGCCGTGGGCGGAAGCGCAAGAAAACGCTGCCTATCCCCCGCTGGGGCCGGACAACGCCGGGCGCACCAGCCAGGTGATGATCGTGGGCCGCGGCAAGCCCAACGCCGTCGCCTGGTCGCCGGATGGCGCGACGCTGGCCGTCAGTAGCTCGATTGGGCTGTGGCTTTACGGCGGCGCCGATCTCCGGGCCGAGCCGCGCCTGCTGCCGGTGCAAACCGGCCCGTTGGGCAGCGTGACCTTCAGCCAGGATGGCGCGCTGATCGCGGCCACCAGCGACAAGTTCCCCAACTTCCTGATCTACGTATGGTACGCTGCCTCGGGCGAGGTCGCTGCTGTGCTCGGGCACGACGAGCCAGTGTACGGCGTGGCGTTCAGTCCGGATAGGGCGCTGCTGGCGACCGGCAGCGAGAGCATGATTCATCTGTGGGACGTCGGGGCGTGGGAAGCCCGCACGCTGGTGCTGCCGCCCGAGGACGGGTCGGTGTTCAGCGTGGCGTTCAGCCCGGACGGGGCGCTGTTGGCCTCGACCACGAACAGCGGCAAGGTCCTGCTGTGGGACCCGGCGACCGGCGAGATGGTGGGCGCGCTCGAAGCGCATACGGCGGCGGCGAGTGGCGTGGCGTTCAGTCCGGATGGGTCGCTGTTGGCCTCGAACGGCCTCGACGGGCGCGTGGTGCTGACCGGGGTGGGGCAACTGTCGCCGCAGGGCGTCATCGATGAGGCGGCGGGGGGAGGATTCGCCGGCAGCATCGCTTTTGCGCCGGATGGCGCGACCCTGGCGACCGGCACCTACGGCGGCGCGATCGATCTGTGGGATGCGATCGGCGTGCGGCAGGTTGGCGCGCTCAGCGGCGATGCCCGGCCCCTGCACAGCCTGGCGTACCGGCCCGATGGCGCGGCCCTGGCGGCGGCGAGTGTGAACGGCCAGGTGCGGGTGTGGGATGTGACCAGCGGAGGGCTGCTGGCGCTGCTCGAAGGGTACACGGACGGCCTGCTGAGTCTGGCGTATAGCCCGGACGGGGAAGCGCTCGCTACCGGTGGGCGCGACGGCCTGATCCGGCTGTATGATCGCAGCGCGCAGCCGGGATCTGTGCTGGAAAATGTCAGCCCGATGCCCGGCGGCCAGACGCTGTACTCGCCGGTCAGCGCCCTGGCGTTCAGTCCCGATGGCCGCGAGCTGGCCTCGGGGGGGTATGACGGCACGCTGCGCTGGTGGGATGTCGCGCTGGGTGCCGAGCTGACCGCCGTGACCGCCCACACGCGCGGCCTGACCGGCCTGGCCTACCACCCTGGCGGACAGGTGGTGATCTCTGCCAGCAGCGAAAACGCGATCCGGCTGTGGAGCCGGGCTGTTGCCGCGCTGAGCGGCGACCCGCTGGCCGAGCTACCTCTCGGCGACGAGCCGGCCCAGGCCGCCGTGTGGCACGTGGCCGCCAGTCCGGATGGCGCGTTGGTGGCGTCGGCCCACTGGGACAACACCGTGCGCCTGTGGGATGGCGAGACGGGCGAGTCGCTGGCGGTGCTGGAAGGCCACCGCCATGCCGTGTATGGCGTCGCGTTCAGCCCGGACGGCGCGTGGCTGGCCTCCGCCAGCCGGGATGGCACCATTCGACTGTGGGACGTGCGCGATGCGCGCGGAGGCGTGGAGTCGCTGGCCGTGCTGGTCCACGAGCAGTGGGTGCGCTGCCTGGCGTTCAGCCCCGATGGGCGGCTGCTGGCGAGCGGCAGCGACGATGGCGCCGTGCGCCTGTGGGATGTGAGCGTCCCCCGGTCCGGCGCGAATCCGCTGGCCCGTCTGGACGGGCACACGGATTTCATCACGGCGGTGAGCTTCAGCCCGGATGGGACGATGATCGCCTCCACCAGCCTGGACGGCACGCTGCGCCTATGGGCGGTGGCCACCCCGCCGCCAGCCTGATCGCGCCCGGCGCGGAGGTTGGCGAGTTCCGGTTTTTCCAGTATGCTAAGCGTGCACAGGTTAGCCCATCAGGGAGGTGTGTCGTGGGTTCTGATATGGACGATCTCCGCCGGCTGGCGCTGGAAGAAGAAGACGAGATCGATCACTACGAGAACTATCTGGCCCAGAACGTTCGCAGCGACAAGATATTCGGCATGACTCCCGCCGAGCGCATGTTCGTCTCGATTGGCTGCTTCCTGGTGACCGGATTGGGCGGGTTCTTGCTGCTGCTGATCATGGGCAAGATCGCTATCTGACTTTCTCTATCATGGAGGCTGTTGTGGCAGCCAACACAGAGCGCGGGTCAATGGGCGAGTGGACACTTCGCGTCTTAGTCGTCCTGTTGTTGGGCATATTTTTACTGGGCGTCTGGCATCTGCGAGACGTCTTTTTGTTGGTTTTCTTCGCCGCGATTATGGCGATTGTGCTGCAAATCCCGGTTCGCATGTTCCAGCGCATTGGCCTGCCTCGCGGCGTGAGCATTGCGCTGTCGCTGATCGGCGCGTTCGCGCTGCTGGCCATTCTGCTGATCCTGCTGATCCCCATCTTCGTCAACCAGGTAGGGGATCTGATCGATATTCTGCCGGAGCGGGTCGACGATGCGCGCATCGAGTACAACCGGCTGGTGGCCGATTCCGGATGGCTCCCTGAGATCGAATGGCATCAGACGACCGAAACCGACATCAAGGATTTCCTGACCGAGCAGGCCGAGAGCCTCTCGCGCCAGGTGTTTCCATTTCTCAGCGGTTTGAGCGGCGTGGTGACCAGCCTGGTGTTCATGTTCTTCATCGCCGTGTTCTTTGTCGTCGAGCCGATCAACTACCTGGAAGGGATGCTCACGCTCATCCCGCGCGGTTATCGCCCGCGCGCGCTCGAGATCTTCGAGAAACTGGGCCGCATGCTGCAGCGCTGGTTTGTGGGGCAGTTGATCAGCATGATGACGAGCGGCGTGTTGATCACCTTCGTGACCGGCGTCATTCTGGGCTTGCCGAACGCCGTGGCGCTGGGCGCGATCTCCGGCTTGATGGAGTTCATCCCCAATTTTGGCTCGATTATCGCGGTGATCCCGGCGCTGATCATCGCCCTGGCGACGCGGCCCGTCCTGGTGCCGTTTGTGATCCTGGCTTATGTCATCACGCAGCAGGTCCAGAGCAACCTGATCATGCCGCGCATCATGAGCCGCCAGATATCGTTGCCGGCAGCCACGATCCTGCTCGCGCAGATTATCGGCGCGGCGCTGTTCGGCTTCCTGGGGATTCTGCTGGCGCTGCCGCTCACCATTGTAGTGACGGTCTTGGTGCGCGAGATTTACGTCTACGATGTGCTCAACGCTCGTCCGGCGCGGCTCCAAACCCATCTGAGGCCCGACGGCACGACCTACACCCTGGTCACCGGCGAGACGTACCGCCCGGAGCGGTTGTCACCCGGTGAAGCCGCTCGCTTGCAGGCCGAGGGCCGTGATTGGTTCGGTGAGGATATCGTCGAGATCATCACGCCTGCCTCGCCCGCGCTGGAACAGGCCGCGCGTGGCCAGCAGATGGTATGGTGGGCGCTTCTCGCGTTGACGGTGGCCCAGATGCTCGCGCTGGTGCGGTCGCTGGTGGGCTCGGGGGGGGATGACTAGCGGCGAGTGTTGGCTGGTTGGGGGAAATCGGCCGCCAAAAAGATCCGGGCAGCGTCTTCCTCGATGAAGTAGGCCACCTGTTCGTGATTGTTCAGCGTGTTGTGCAGCAAGACAGCCAGTTGCAGTTGGGTATCCGTGTCAAACAGGACGGCTACCAGGGTGGCTTCGTAGTCGGTCAGCCGGTCGATCAGGTGGCTGAGCCGGACGATGCTCAAATTGGCGCTGTGGCGCATGTCGAGCAGGATGCCCGCCGGCACGCCGCAGATGTCGATGTAGTCTTCGACCTGCCTGATGATCGCCTGCGCAAGCTCCGGCACGAATGATCCCTGCGATCGGATCTCGAGAATTCCATCATCGCTGACGCGGGTCTTAAAGGTAGGTTCGATAAGGATTGATGGCTCGTTCATCTGGCCCTCCCATCTACGGATTGACCGTACCTGACCTTATCTTCGCTTGCGACAATTAAACGTGCGTAAAAGCACAATTTAAAGTTTGTGAATTCGATCTTTCATATCAATGGAGATGCACCCCTATGGCTATGCTGCGGGATTACTGGCCGGTAGACGGCTGGCGCGCCGCCCCGCCCGACGCGCACGGCATGGACGGCGCGCAGCTCGAGAAGGCGCGCGCTGCCCTGATCGAACAGGCGCCCCACATGACGAGCCTGCTGGTCGTGCGCGGCGGGTACCTCGTCGCCGAGTGGTACGCGGGGGGGACGGCCCCCGATACGCTGCATAACGTCATGTCGGTGACCAAGAGCGTCCTCTCGCTGCTGGTGGGAATTGCCGTCCAGACGGGCGACCTGGGCGGCCTCGACGACACGCTTGGCGATCTCCTGCCGGAGCGCTTCACGTCGAGCAGCGACGCGCGTAAGCGCGCGATCACGGTCCGGGACCTGCTGTGCATGCGCTCCGGGCTGGCCTGGGAGGAGTACGGCTCCAGCACCGTCGAGATGACCTCCAGCCGCGACTGGGTCCGCTACGTGCTCGATCGCGAGCTGAAAAGCGACCCCAGTGAGCGGTACAACTACAGCACCGGCGATGCGCAGCTTCTGTCGGCGATGTTGGCGCGCGCCACCGGGATGACGGCGCTGGCCTTCGCCGACCTGTACCTCTTCGGCCCGCTCGGCATCGAGCGTCGGACCTGGCCCGCCGATCCGCAGGGGGTGACGGTCGGCGGCGCGGAGCTGGCGCTCACCCCGCGTGACATGGCGAAGATCGGCTATCTGGCGCTGAACGAGGGCCAGTGGACCGATGGCGCGCTCGTCCCCGCCCCGTGGATCGCGGAGTCGTTCCAGCCGCAGGCGCAGGTCGTGCCGCCAGGCGCGCGCAACTGCCCCCCGATCAGCTATGGCTATTCGTGGTGGCTGCGCCCGCAGGGGGACTTCGCCAGCGCGATGGCGGTGGGCTATGGCGGGCAGTACATTTACGTGATTCCGGAGTGCGATCTGGTGGTCGTCATGACGGGCGATACCAGCTCGCCGCCGAAGCCGTTCCGCAGCAATCGCATGTTGTGCGAATTCAACTTCGTGGAAGACATGATCATCCCGGCGGTGGGAGCGTAGATCGGGCGTATGCCCGGCGTAGAACACTCGCCAGCCGAATTTACTCGTTTTTTATAGCATCCAAACGAATAATCGCGTATCATAGTAGTACCGGAGGGCTATTGACAGGCTCCGCGGGGAATGGTTTGGGGGAACTATGACACCGAGAATTCGTAAATCGATCCTGGCGCTGGCTGTCATCGGCTTGCTGCTTGTGTTGATGCTGCCGACCGTGTCGGCGTCGATCTATAACAGCCAGTCCCCGGCGACGGACGGCAACGATCAACAGGACTGCACCCCCCGGCAGGTCTTGTATGAGTTGCTGGTATACGCTTATGGGTTCGCGGATGCTGGATCGGTCCACACCGTGGGCGATGATGGCGCGCCGCTGTGCGTCACGGATGTCGAGGCCGGTGCCGTGACCGGCCATTCGTCAGGCGGCCACACCATGTACGTGACCAGTGGGGTGCTGCCGGCTCCGCCCAAGTTCTAGCCCCGTTAAGGCGATCATCCTGGCCCTGGCTCACCAGCCGGGGCTTTTTTTGTGTGTGGCCCGCCAGCCCGCCCCGACTGAGGGCATACAAAACGCCGGTTGCCGCTTATAATAGCGCCGTCGCGCTTGCATTCCGGGGTCGTTACGGTGAGGCCGGGCAGAGGACGTGTTGGGACAAATGAGGACTTTCGTGCGCCGCTACGGGGCGGATATCGGCATGGTGGTGATGACGTTCGTGTGGGGCGTGCATTACATCGTCGTCAAAGATGCCCTCTCCGATCTCGCGCCGCTGGCGTTCAACGCAATCCGTTTTTCGATCGGGCTGCCCGTGATCCTGCTGGCCGGGCTGCAGCGTCCGGCGGCACTGCGCCTGGCGCGCCGCGATATTCCGCGCTTGCTGCTGCTGGGGCTGATCGGGCCGTTCGGCTACCAGATCTTCTTCATCCTGGCGCTGGAGCGCACCACGTCGACCAACACGGCGCTGCTGACGGCCACCATGCCCACCTGGACCGCGCTGCTGACCATCGTGCTGGGCATCATCGTGATCCGGCGGCAGATGCTGGTGGGGGTGGCGCTGTCGTTGGTGGGGGTGGCGCTGGTCGTGGTCGGCCAGTCGGAGGGCGGGCTTTCGCTCTCGCGCTCGGACGTACTGGGCAGCGGCCTCGCGCTGGGGGCGGCGATGGTCACGGCGGTGTACAACATCAGCATCAAGCCGCTGGTCGACCGTTACGGCGGGACCGTGATCGCCTTCTGGACCTACTGCCTGTCCACGGTCGGGCTGATCGTCGCCTCGGCGCCCGACCTGGCTGCACTGGACGGTGACAGCCTGCCGGTGCGCGTGCTGCCCAACCTGCTGTACAGCGGGATTCTATCGTGCGCATTCGGCTTTCTGACCGAGAATTTCGCGCTGCACCGCCTGGGCCCGGCCCGCACCGCGACCTATTACAACTTCACGCCGATCATCGCGGCCTTCGCGGGCGTGGCGATCCTGGGCGATCCGCTGACGGTCGGGCTGGTGGTGGGCGGCGCGCTGACGCTGTGGAGTGTGACCGTGGTGCGGCGCAACACCTTCCTACGCCTGCCGGTCTCGCATCCCAGGCCAGAGGTCCATTCCGCCGTTGAGGGGCGCCGCTCCTGAACGAAACGACGTTGCCGTTTTGCCCGCGTTTTGCCTACAATTTAACTGTAGTTGCACTCGCGAAATCCACACGCGACCGGGCCGAGGCGACACCGCCTGTTCTCTTCATTCCTGCCTCGGGTGACGTGGCTCGTGCCCGGCTTTGCCAACTCACTTTTCAGGAGGATTTGAATATCCATGGATAAGAAAGCACTGATCAAAGCGTTGAACGAGGACCTGGCTGGTGAACTGCAGGCGGTGATCCAGTACCTGACCTATTCGGCCAAAGTGACCGGCCCCTGGCGCCCGCAGTTGGTCGCCTTCATGCAGACCGAGATCCAGGACGAGCTGCTGCACGCGCAGTTCCTGGCCGACAAAATCGCCGCGCTCGGCGGCGATCCGACCACGACGCCGCGCCCCGTCCCGGCGGCGGATGACCCGCGCGACATGCTGAAAGCCATTCTGGAAGCCGAGCTGCAGGCCGGCAAGGATTACACCGAGCGGGCCAAACAGGCCGACGAGTATGGCGATAAGGGTCTGGCGGTCCAGCTCGAGGACATGGTCCGCGACGAAACGGGCCACGCCGAAGAAACCGCCAAGCTGCTCAAGAACTGGGAATAGGCTCCGCGCCACCCGAAAGAAGCACGACGGGCGTCTGCACACTGGCGGGCGCCCGTTTTTTGCTGCCCGCTCCCGGAGGCGTCAGGCGGGATCGTCCGCGGCGCTGTAATCGGCAGGCCGGACGTAGCGCGTCTGCAGGTGTGGCCCCAGCGCCTCGCGGAGCGCGTCTTTCATGATGTTGCCAGAGACGTGCATCAGCGTATCCCCGTACTGCGGATCGATGCCCATACTGGCCTGGCACGGGTAATGGTGGTGGTGCAGGCCGCCCGCCTCGATTGCCTCGTCGACCGGCGCCCCGCACAGGCGCTCGGCCACGTAGCGCGCGCAGCCGCAGCACGCATCGCGGACCACGTCTAGCGCGACGATCTGCCGGGTGTGCTCGTCCACCGTAGCGCGGAAGGCGGGCTGGCCGAAGTGCTCCGCGAACGCCGCGATCAGCGGGTGCGCCCGGTACGGCACGCGCTGGCGCAGCGCGTTGGTGTGGGTGGCAGTGAGCGAGCAGAACGGCTTGGGCGTCACACATGCCACCCCCATCCGGTCCAGCCATTCGCACAACTGGCGGGCCAGCCCGACCGGCAGCCAGGCCAGATTGTCGATCGGGGCGATGACGGCCCGCGCGCCGGTCATTTGCGCGATCTCCGGGATCATCTCGGCGGCGCCCTTGACCTCCGCCAGCGACAGGATCAGATCGCATGGTGGCAGGCTTTCCGGCAGGTAGTCTTCGGGATAATCCAGCACGGGCGGCAGGACTTTGGGCGTCTGCCAGATTGTCATCTGCCAGCCGGATGGACCGTTGCGGCGGATGTTATCGACGTGACGCCAGCCATATTCTCCGGTCACCAGGACCAGCAGGCGCATGAGTTACTCCAGAACGAGCGCCTCCCCCAGCCCTTGCAGACCGGGGGAGGTGCCAGAGGTCAGGAGGAATCGCGCAGCGTTTCCGAGCGCGGATCGAGCAGCACGAACAGCCCGAGCGAGCCCAGATTCGTGAACAGCAGCGGCCCCAGGAACGGCGCGCCCCGGATGAACCGCTCGGCGACGAACACGCCCCGCGAGGTCAGGTTGTCATTCACGTGCAACACGGCGCCGACCAGCCCTGTGACGACCATGAACAGCATCGCCACGGTGTAAATCCACAGGTCGCTGCGCGTGGGCCGCTCGATGGCGCCCATCGTCGCCGCGACGACGGTGGCGAACACGCCCGCCACGGTGGGAATCCACAGCCAGCCATTTTCGTACCCGGTGCGCGCGTGGTCCAGCACGGCGCTCAGCACGGTCGCCAGGCAGCCGAGCGAAACGATCAGGAAGTAGGCGCGCGTCTTGGGAAGCGGCAGCCGCAGCGTCCGCCCCCCCAACAGCCGCAGCCGCCCGCTGTCCGGCGGATCTTCGACCCAGGCCGCGCTGATGCCGAGCAAGCCCGTCATCGCGAACATGAGCGGTCCCAGCACCGGCGGACCCCACACCAGCAGCCGCACCGTCAGGCGCTCGCCTTCGGGTCCTGCGGGCAGGGTGGCGCGATCCAGGTGGAAGTAGGCGCCCAGCAGGCCGACGACGATGCTGCCCAGCAGGACCAGCGTCGCCAGTATGGTGGCCGTCGGGCGCTGTTTGATCGCGATCAGGCCCGCCACCAGCAGCACCGCCCCCGCGACAGGCCCGAAGATGATCGGGATCCATTCGTAGGGCACGATGGTGCCGCTGATGCTGTGGGCCAGGTAGATGTCGATGCCCAGAAAAATCTCGTTGATGGCCGCCATCAGCAGCATGATTTGATCGCGCGAGAGCGGGATCTTGATGCGCTGGATGGGCGGCGCCATAGTCGCCAGGTGGTACATAGCCACCTCTCTTATTCTGATGCCGGCGTTTCGGCGTCTCCGGCCGGTTCTTCCAGCGGCGGCGGGCTGGCAACACCATCGTTCACCACGCGCGGGCTGACCGCCGGAATCTCGCCGGAGAGCTTGCCATTCACCAGTTCTTCGAGCTCTTCCAGTTCCTTGAGCACCTCATAGGCGCCGTGCCACTGCGTGTAGTCCGGCCCCTGCATCGAAGCGCCGAACTTGGCGGTGCGGCCCCAGTGGTGCCACAGCTCGAAATACACGAAGTCGATCGGCTCGTCGAACGGCGCCGGCGACATCAACCCCTGCTCTTTGAGCGGCGCGATCATCTGGTCGCTGACCTCGACCCAGTTGTTGATGGCGCCCACCAACGCGTCGAAGTCGGTGTAGAAGCCGTCGATGAAGTTCTCGTTGTGACACTCCAGGCACACGTTCTGCATCCGCACCTGGTTGTCCTGCCAGCTTGGGCGTCGCTCGCTGATCGGCTGGAACAGGTACCAGGTCAGGCGGTCGCCGATGTCGTGCGTCGTGCCGGTGGCGCCGAAGCCACTCATATGGCAGATCGCGCAGGTCGGCGCGGGGAAGTCCTCGACGGTCAGGGTGCCCGCTTCGGCCTCCCAGTTCCAGTAGTCGCCGCTGGTGCTATAGGCGATGCCATGCGGCGATTCGTGATAGATCTCCCACTGCGGGTGATCGGGGCCGATGTGGCAGGCGTTGCACGTTTCGGGCTTGCGCGCCTGCTCCAGGCTGAACTCGTGGCGCAGGTGGCACTTCTGGCACTGCCCGATAGACCCGTCCAACGCGGGCTTGCCGATGCTGTGACAGGTGTCGCAGGCGAAACGCGTCACCGCCGGCCCCTCGATCGCGTGCAGCGCATTGCGCATTTCGTTGGGCTTCACGGCGGCTTCGGGGATCGATTCATACTCGGCGCGTTCTTCTTCCGACAGATTTTCCAGGCCGACAGTCGCCACATAGGCGGGCAGCCCGTGGCGGCTGGCCGTGTACTCGCGGACCTCTTTCTGGTGGCAGGTCTCGCACATGGCGGTCGTGGGCGAGGCCAGCACATAGGTGCCCTCGTGTTCGACCGCGCCAGGGTAATCTTCATCGACTTCATGGCAGTCGACACATTCTACGTCCGCCGCGGCCATGGTGCTGAAGCCGTACTGCTGGACGATGCCCGGCGTGGTGTTGCGGTGGCATTTCACGCAGTCATCGTCGCTGCTGGCCAGCGCATCGACCCGTTCGCGCCCTTCGGCGGCCCTGTCGGCCTCTTCGACAGCCGTGATGATCAGGATCAGGCCCAGGACGACGATCACACCCACCAGGCCGATGATCAACACGCGCCCGGCGGTGAGCCAATCTCTCCAGCCGTTTGAAGCTCTCCGTGGTGATTGTTCGGTCATGTCTCCCCCTTCGCGGACAAATCTAGTCGCCAGGATCCACCGCGCCCGATCGCAGCAGGGTCAACAACATGATCACCGGCGATTTCGCCGTGATCTTGTGCGGCGTCTTGGGCGCCATGTGAATCCACGTGCCGGGGCGCGCTTCATGGACGTCTTCGCCCAGCGTCACGGTGGCGTCGCCCTGTATGAACTCGATGATCGCCGGCTGCGACGAGGTGTGCTCCGAGAGCTCCTGGCCGGTGGCAAACCCGAACACCACAACCTTGATGTGTTCATCAGCATACAGTGTGCGGCTGATAATGCTGTCGGCCAGGATTTCCGGCATGGACTCGATGATGCTGTCAAAATAGGTATACGAAGTCATGATTCTCTTTGCTGCTCCGCTGTCTCAAGCACAAAAACCCCGGTGCGGGGCTACGCTGGCGTGCCACCCGGATATCTATTTGTGATCGCACTGCTCCTTTCTGGCGCGTGTGCTGCCGTGTGCGCGGCTAACGCTCGCCGTCGGGTTTGGAGTCGTCGCCATCCCACCGGATCAGGTAGGGAAGCTCGATGGCCTCCACCGGGCAGATGGCCTCACAGACAGCCGAATAGCTGCAGGCATCCGGACGGACGACCGCTGCTATGCCGGCGACCAATCCGAGCGCCCCGGTCGGGCACCGGGCTATACAGTCCCCGCACGCGGTGCAAATCCGCCGGTTGATTTGGGGGATCCAGGCACGATCCACCGGGCTTCACCTGCCACTCGATTTCTGTCTGTTCAGCGTACGTGAAAATGGCTGCCAGAGCAATGATCTGGATCAAGATTGGGGCGGGCGCGTCACTCCATGGCGACGGCGTGCAGCAAGTCGGGCCGCAGGATGGCGATTTCGTGCCGGTCGAAACGGATGGAGCCAAGCTGTTCGAGCGCGCGCAGCGCCCGGCTGACCGTTTCGGGCGTGGTGGCGAGGTGAGCCGCCAGCGTCGCGCGGGTGATGCTGGGACCGTTAGGCGTCTGCGCGTCGCTCTGTTTGAGCAGATAGCGCGCCAGCCGCGCCGTGGCCGAACACAGCGCCAGGTCTTCGATCTGCTGGACGAGATCGCGCATTCGCCCGCTGAGGATTTCGATCACCGCGATGGCCAGCTCCGGATCGGCGCGCAACTCGGCCATCAACGCCTCGGGCGGCAGCATCCACGCGATCACCGGGGTGAGGGCGACGGCGTGCGCGGCTGCCGGGCCGCCGTCCAGCGGAGGGATGTCGTTGAACGAGTCGCCGGGACCGGGCAGGTGGAGGATGTGCTCGCGGCCATCGGCGCTCAGCCGGAAGATCTTGACGTGCCCGGATTCGATCACCCACAGGCCGGTGTGGCGCTCGCCCTGCAGCAGGATCGTCTCCTGGGCGGCGAAATGGCGGCAGGCCGCGTGGCGGGCCAGCGCCTCCACCCGCGCGGGCGCCAGCGCCCTGAAGTATGGCAGGTGTCCGAGCCGGTCGCGGAACGAGAAGGCGGGTTGGGCAGATGCCATGGACCTCAATCCGTTCTGCAGGATGGCCGTTAGGGCGGATTATACAGCAGGCGGGCCGTTGGGGGAACCGGGATCAACAAATCTGGCCGCGGGGCGGCGGCCAGACTGGTGTTTGGGAGTGGCAAACCCGGCGGCGCTATTCGGCCGCGGGGCGCATCAGGGGCCGGAACTTGGGGCCGTAGACGATGATGCCCCGGCTGCCATCGGTGCGCAGCTTGCGGATCACCATCTCGACGCGCATCCCGATCTCGACCGGGCCGTCGACGTCGGTGAGCTGGGCGGTGACCATCGGGCCTTCGTCGAGCTGAACCAGGGCCAGCAGGTACGGCGCGAACGGCTCGAACGCCTCGGCGGGCGTGGTCACGGTCGTGTAGCTGTAGACCGTCCCCTTGCCGGAGAGCGGGAATAGCTCGACCTGGCTCGCGTCGTCGAGCGGCTGCGCCCGGCGGAACTGGTCCCAGTAGGCCAGTTGGTGATCCAGGCGCTGCGGGCCGGCGCTCGGTTCTTGCGCGCTCATGCCGGGCCTTACCGCGCCGCCTGGGCGTAATCGACCTCGGCCGGGCGAGCAGGCGCCGGGTCGAGCTCGAACGCATACACGCTGGATGCGCTGTGGACGGTGCCCGTCTGCTGTGGCAGCATCACGGCGCCGGTCTCCGGGTCGCGCGTGGCCAGGAGTTGGCTGCGGCTCATTTTCAATCGCCAGTTACGCGTGATATCCATGTCTCTTCCTCTCTGATTCCACTACAGGGTGCTGGCGCGAGTCCTTCCCCGTTGCGGCCTTTGCGCCATTTGTCACACTTTATACACGCGGGAACCTCTCAAAAGCTATCAATGTCGAGTCTTTGATAGCTTTTGACAGCGAGTTGAGGCAGGAAACACCGGGATGAGAGTCCGGGAATCGACAGGTCAGTGATCGAGCTGGCGCGCTACGGGATCGTCACGGTCTGGATCGCGATCTCGCCGGGGGTGATGGTGATATCCGCGATGGAGAAGCGTGCGTCGGCCCCGTCCATCCCCTGGAACAGCAAATCGGTGGCGGTCTGCTCGACGGTGGTCAGAATGTTTTCGACCGTTTCATCTTCGAACACCAGGTTGTCGTCTTCGAAAAATGCGCGCAGCTTCTTGAGCGCCAGCCGCCCATCCTGGGCCAGCAGCGTGAACTGGAGCGTCGCCGGTCGCGCCGTGCTGGCGTTGCCGGGCGTGGTCAGCACCTCGACCGGACACCAGCGCCAGCCCATCCAGCAGCTTCGACCTGTAGCGGTTCCAGGAAGAAGCCGCCCGATCCTTCGACCAGTTAATATCCAGCGCCTGGTTGATCTGGTCCGCGGTGATCGTCACCAGCGGGCCGGGCGGGGTGGGGTTGGCGGCTGCGGCGAGGGGGTGTAGGTGGGATAGATAATGTCGGTCGCTGTCGGGCGCACGTAGGTGTAGACGATCGTCGGGTGATCCGGCGCCGGGGTGTTGGTGGGAGCCGGTGTCCAGGTGGGGGGCAGTGGCGACGGGACGAACGGCGTGGCGGTCGGGCTGGGTACAGCGCGCGTGGCGGTTGCCGCCACCGTCGGGACAGATGGTTCGGCGGCGGGCGTACTCGGCCTCGTCCCCGCACCCGGCGGCGACCAGCACCAGCAGCGCCAGAACGAGCCACAATCGACTTCAGCATGTCGCCTCCTCTTGCGGGCGCGCTACTCTCCGCCCGCGCCATTTTCCAGCAGCCGGGCGGCGCGACCGGACGCTGCGCGCCAGATCCAGCCATCGAGTCCCTGGTCGTCCAGCCAGACGCGCAGCCAGGTCTCGCCATCGACCGTGTCCCAGCACCACCAGCGGATCGGCCAGGCGGGCCAGCGCGACGCTGCCAGGTCCGGGCGCGCTGCGCACAACTTGATCCGGTCGTCCCGCGCGCTCGCGACACACGCCGGCGGGCGCCCAGCCCGGCGGAATAGTCGGTGCCGGCGTGTCCGTCCAGCGGGCGGTCGCTGTCAGCCTGGCGCTGAACGCTGCCGCGATGGTTTCGGTGATGTCCGGCGTGATCGACGGTGGTGGCGCCGGGCTGGGCGTCGGCGTGTCCGTCCAGCGAGCGCGCGGCCGTCGGCCTGGCGCTGAACGCTGTCTCGAGCGTCTCGGTCAGGTCCGGCGGATCGTCGGCAAGGGCGTCGTGCTGGGTGTCGGGGTGTCCGTCCAGCGGCGGCGGTGGCCGTCAGCCCGGCGCTGAACGCTGCCGCGAAGGCTTCGGTGATGTCCGGCGTGATCGTCGGGGCGGCGCCGTGCTGGGCGTTGGCGTGTCCGTCCAGCGGGCGCTGCGGTCGCTGTCAGCCTCGGCGCTGAACGCTGTTTCGAGCGTCTCGGTCAGGTCCGGCGTGATCGTCGGGGTGGCGTCGTGCTGGGCGTCGGGGTGTCCGTCCAGCGAGCGGCGGTGGCCGTCAGCCCGCGCTGAACGCTGTATCGAGCATCTCGGCCAGGTCCGGCGTCGACGGCGTGAGCGTGGGAATGTGGGCGAGCGTCTGCTCCGCGTCGACCGCGGCCTGCAGCGTGCCGGACAGGCGCTCGTTCTGCGCGCCAAGCTGCACGACGGCGGTCGCGTGCTCGTCGTTACGGGCGGCGGCCGTCGCCGTGTCGTCAAGCCGCGCCTGCGGGATAAAGGTGGGCAGGTCGGTTGCCCTGTAATCCTGGTAGGCGCTCAGACCGGCCGCGCCCAGGGCCGCGCCGAGGATCAGCGCAACGAGGGCCGCCCCCACCATCATCGGCGCCAGGAAGCGCTCCTGGACGCCATGCGCGCCCTGGCCGGACGCCGCGATCTTGACCGCCTCACTCCATGCGCTGGCGGTGTGCGCGTCATCCCGATCGCGCAGCGCGCGCACGCGGTAAGTCGCCGGCTGGTCGGCCACGCCGCAGAACGTCTCCGCGGTGAAATAGTCCTCTCCCTGACCCTCATCCTGATCGCGCGGCGTCACGTGTACGGCATACTGGCGCGCGCCTGGCACCGGGGCCCAGGCCAGTTTCCTGGCGGAAACCTCGGTGAAGACGGGCGTCTCGAGTTGCGCGGGTGCCTGCTGCGGGCGGCTCCAGTCGGACGGCGCGTGCGGGGCGTACAGCACGTTGATCGCGCGCACGCGGAAGAAGCTCAGCGGCGGCGTGTCGGGCGAGAGGTGCGCTTCCGCGGCCTCGCCCCGGTACACGATCGCGCTTTCGTGCGGCTCGAAGACCGCTGACGGCGCGGTTTCGACTTCGTAGCCCGTCGCCTGGACCACCGGCGACCAGTTCAGGTTGTAGCCGCCGTCGGACGCCCAGTGGACCGGCTCCAGCACGGGCGCGCTGAGCGCCAACGGTGTGATGGCCAACGGCTCGCTGGGCATCCCCGGCACGCCCCGGTTGATCGGCACCACGCGGTAATAGCGCGGGCTGTTGACGGGCGGCGACAGGCGATACTGTACCTGGCGCTGGTCGGTTAGCTCGGCCAGCAAGGCGATCTCGTCGAAGGCCGGGGTGGGCGATTCTTCCACGCGGTAGCCGGTCGCGTGCTCGACCGGCGTCCAGGTGAGCGCGCAGGTGTCCGGCGACGTCCAGCGGTAGCGCACGGCAACGCGGTCAGGCTCGATCAGCAGCAGGTTCAGCCGCAGGTCGAAGATCGCAAGCCCACGGTCGGATTCGGCGGCCCAGTCTTCGAGCGCGCGCCCGAGCTCAGCCTGGGGCAGATCGGGCAGGTCGTTGCCGATGGGCCGCGCCCCGGTGCTGAACACAAACAGGCGTTCCAGGCCGTACAGCGCGCCGTGGTGAGCGTGCAGCGTCGCGCCGGGTGGTTGGAGTCCGCTGCCGGGTGTCCAGCCCTCGTCCGGCAGCACCGCCAGGTCGAGCTCGACCAGGGAGCGGGTGCGGTCGATCAAGCGCACGCCGGTCATGCCAAGCCAGGCCAGGAAAATGCGCCCGCCTGCGATGTTGCGTTCCAGCCGCCCCATGATGAACCCGGTCAGGCCATTCGGCGCGCTCGCGAAGGTGTCGCCATCGGTGAGCCAGTCCAGCACCGGCGCGGGCCAGTCGTCGCCGTCGGAGCCGCGCGTCCACAAGCGATCGGTCAGGTGCTCGGCAACCAGCGCGGCAGCGGGCCCTTCAGCCAACGCGAACGCCAGCCGGTCGGCATCCTGGATCACATCCAGCACGACATCAGCCGCGCCGGGCGTGGCCGGGGCCTGTCCCGCGGGCTGGACGGCCGCCCGCCAGCGACCATGTGAGCTGCGGCCCTGGCGGATCGGCGCGGCGTCAGGGCCGAGCTGGAAACGTTGAACACTGCTCATGGCAGTTTCCGTTGCGTGCGCGTGATATGACTGAGGGGTAGTGTAAGTCGCCCGGCGCGAATGGGCAAGTGGGCCGGCTCAGCGGCCCCGGCGGACAACCGCCCCGGCGATGACGGTCAGCCCGATCAGGATCACGATGCCCGGTAAGGTCAGGCCGGCGGCGAAGAAGGCCGCCAGCCCGATCAGCCAGATCGCTGGTAGCAGTCCCACCGGCAGCCCGCCGCGCGCCAGGCCGGTCGGCAGCGTCGACAGGCCGATCACGGCCAGAATCCACGGCCAGAAGTCGAGCCCGTCCCACAGCAGTAGGACGGCGATACCCACCAGCATGATCGCGCCGCTGATGGCCGCGAGCGGATCGCGTCGTTCCATGTGTCACCCCCCGGTGAGCGGGCACCTATGCCCAGTCGTCGCCGAAGTACTCTTCGTTATACGTATCGGGCGGCAGGCCGCGTTTGGCTTTCGATTTGCGATTCGGTTCGGGGCGGACCATCGCCCCGGCGAGCGTGCTCAGCCCGATCAAGATCAGGATGCCCGGCCAGAAGTACCCCGTGGCGAACAGCACCGCCAGCCCGCCCAGCCAGATGGCACCCTGCAGCCCGGCCCACAGCCCGTCTCGGGCGATGCTGCCCGGCAGGGTTGCAAGGCCGATTACCAGCAGAATCCACGGGAAGAACGGGATCGAATCGATCAGGAACAGCACGCCCAGGCCGATCAGCAGCACGCCGCCGCTCAGGCCGTCGAGCTTTCCCGAGCTGCAGACTCCGGTCTCGATTTTCTCCTCAGTCTTGGCTGTCATGTGATAATCTCCCGCTATCATCTTCTTCGTATTCACTATCCCAGCTATCGCCTGTGTGATCCCACCCGTTGCCTGAAAAACCGTGATCGTCGCGCATCACCAGCCGGTCGCTGTCCGGCGGGATGGGCAGCCCGCGCTTGCGCTTCTGCATCATCTGCCGGCCTAGCCGGCGCTCGGCCAGCAGGCGCTGGTGGCGCTGGTCGAGCTTGTCCGGCGGCGCGATGGCGACCAGCAGCGCGCTCATCCCCGCCAGGACCAGGATGCCCGGCCAGGTGAGTCCCAGCGCGATCATGAACGGCAGGCCGATCAGCCAGATCGTCGTCTGCGTGATCAGCCACATGCCGAACAAAAACCCTTTTTCGGCCAGCAGCAGGGGAATGGACACCAGCCAGATCAGAAACAGGAGACCCGGCCAGATGAAATGGATCAAGACGAGAAAGGCGAACCCGAACAGGAAGACGGCGCCGCTGAATGCTGCCAGGCGTTCTTTGAGCACATCAGGATCGTCAGACATGGCTTACTCGTAAGAATTATGGATACGATGGTCGTCTATAGTGATTGTACGTGGAAGTAGCGGTTAAGTTGTACGCCGCCCGATTCAGTTGTCAATTCCCAGAATCTCGCTACAGTTGCAGGTAGAGTCTGTTGACGCGGAAGGACCGAGTCCATGCCCCACCAAACCGCCGCGATCCCCCGGCGCAAACGCATCGCGCTGATCGCGCACGACGATCGCAAGCAGGATCTGTTGGAATGGGCGGAATATAACAAGGAATCCCTGCGCCGGCATCTGCTTTACGCCACCGGCACGACCGGGGCTTTGCTGGAAAAACGGCTCGGCATCCCCGTAGTCTCGTTCATGAGCGGGCCGCTGGGGGGCGATCAGCAGATCGGCGCCAAGATCGCCCAGGGCGAGATCGATTTCCTGATCTTCTTCTGGGACCCGCTGGAGTCGCATCCCCATGACCCGGATGTGCGGGCGCTGCTGCGCGTGGCCGTCCTGCAGAATATCCCGATCGCGAACAATCGCTCCACGGCGGATTTCATCTTCTCGTCGCCGCTGATGGAGACGGCCTACGAGCGCTATGTGTACGATTATGCGTCGCGCCTCAAGCGGGGCCGCCTGATCGATCTGTTGCAGGACGGAGACTGATCGCGATGGGCACCGTGCAATGGGGCGGCCCGGGTGATATGCCACCGCCCGAGCCTGATTATCTCTCGCGCAAGGAATTGAGCGAGCTGGTCGACGTGGTGCTGCACGTCGGGCAGGCGATGCTGCAATCCGGCGCGTCGAGCTTCCGCACCGAGGAGACGATGGCCCGCATCGGCCTGGGCCTGGGGGCGGAGCGGCTCGAGCTGTACGTCACGCCGACCGGGATCATCGCCACGGCGGTCAGCGGCGGCGAGCAGCGCACGCGCGTGGGCCGGGTGGGGCCGCTGGGCGTGAACATGGCGCGCACCATCGAGCTGAACCACCTCTCGCGCTACATGGGCCTGGTGGGCGGCACGCTGCCCGCCGTCCGGCGCGAGGTGGAGATAATCGAGCAGTCCCCGCGCGAGCTGCCCGATTGGATCACGATTCCGGCGGTGGGCGTGGCCTGCGGCGCGTTCGCACAGATTCTCGGCGGCGGCGCGATCGAGTTCGCCGCGGCGACGGTGGGGGCGGCGCTGGCCCAGGGGCTGCGGATGGTCCTGCACCGCGCGCACGTGACGGCGGTAGCGCTCACCGTGATCTGCGCGCTGGCCGGGTCGCTGGCGGCGTGGGGCGTCACTCGCCTGGCGGACAGCCACCAGCCGGAGCTGGCGGTGATCGCGTCGGTGCTGCTACTGGTGCCGGGGGTGCCGCTGGTCACCTCGGTAATCGACCTGTCGAACAACGATCTGGTCTCCGGCGTCACGCGCGGGACGCTGGCACTCCTGCTCGCGCTGGCGATAGGCGTGGGCGTGCTGCTGACGCTGTGGATTACGGGGCTGAGCATTCTGCCATGAGCGACGCCGATCTGCTGGAACAGGGGTTGTGGGGCTTCTTGGCGACGGCGGGCTTTGGCGTGCTGTTCAATGTGCCGCTGGCGATGCTGCCGGTGTGCGGCTTCAGCGGGGCGATGGGCCATATGTGGCGGCAGGCGCTGCTGGCTGCGGGCGCGCACCCCGTCGCGGCGACGTTCGTCGGGGCGCTGATCGTCGGCCTGCTGGGCTATTCGCAGGCGCGGTTTTTTCACGTGCCGCGCCTGATCTTCACCGTGACAGGCATCATCCCGATGGTGCCGGGCGTGCCCGCCTTCGAGACCATCGTCTATTTCCTGCGCGACGACATCCCGACCGGGCTGGAGAGCGCGGTGCTGACCGGCCTGCTGGTGAGCGCGATCTCGGCGGGGCTGGTGACGGCGCGCCTGCTGCTGACGCTGGGCGACACGGCCTCGCCGCATCACGTGCGCGGCCTGTGGCAGCGAGGCGGTGATGATACTACCTCAACGAACTAAAAGAGACGTTAATTAATTGACATTTTTGAGAAAAATCCTACAATAGATATATGAATTAGCACATTTGAGCTATTTTTTGAGGTGTGTATAACCTGGAATTTTATTCTTGAAACCACTTGCTTACATCGCTTTTCTTTGAAAGAATGGATGATAAGTTTACGTTCTTACAAGGAGAAGCGAACAAATGAATGCTAATGACTTTTTCCAAATCACAAAAGAGCAGTCGATAATTAAGGCAAATATCGTTTCCAAATACTTTTGGGCTTGGGCCAAAGTGATTACCCCAGCTGCCAAAAAGAGACGCCAAAGGCTTGCATATATCGATCTCTTTGCAGGGCCTGGACGTTACGAAGATGGAACAGTATCAACTCCCCTTCGAATTCTTGAACAGGCTGTCAAAGACTCCGACATGCGACAAATGTTGGTAACCTTGTTCAATGACGCAGATAAGGATTATTCACGATCGCTAGAAAAAGCGATACAAGGATTACCTGGGGTCGAAAACCTCAAATATCCTCCACGTGTGTTCAACCATGAAGTCGGTCAAGAAATCGTGAAGATGTTCGATGAAATGCATCTTGTGCCGACGTTCTTTTTTGTTGATCCATGGGGGTACAAGGGTTTGTCACTGAGGTTGATTAACTCAGTGCTCAAGAACTGGGGCTGTGACTGTGTATTCTTTTTCAATTACACGCGCATCAACATGGGTCTTGAAAATGAGTTGGTCAAAGAACACATGGATGCTTTGTTTGGAGCTGAGCGAGCAGCAGAATTGCGCGTACGTCTGTCTTCGATGTCACCAGTTGAGCGTGAGTTGACGATTGTTGAGGAGATTATGCAGGCCTTGAAGGAAATGGGTGGCGAATATGTGTTGCCATTTACATTCAAGAGCAGTAGTGGCAAACGTACCAGCCACCACTTGATTTTTGTAACCAAAGATTTCAAAGGGTACGAAATAATGAAAGAGATAATGGCTAAAGAGGGTACTAGCTCCGAGCAAGGTGTCCCGTCTTTTGAGTATAGCCCTGCAAGTGAGCGCCAACCTATGCTTTTTGAGTTCTCACGTCCACTAGATGCTCTCGAAGAGATACTGCTTGCCGATTTTGCCGGTAAGCGATTAACCATGCGTAAAATCTATGAGCAGCATAGTGTTGACAAACCTTATCTGGCTCGACATTACAAGGAAGCTCTTAAGAAGTTGGAAGCTGGGGGAAAGATCGAAGCTGAACCACCCGCGTCTAGGCGACGAAAAGATACATTTGCGGATGGTGTCACGGTCACCTTTCCACCAAGGAGAGAATAAACGTGGCGGTTAAATCGAGTATTGAATGGACCGAATCCACCTGGAATCCCATCACCGGCTGCACGAAAATCAGCCCTGGCTGTAAGCATTGTTACGCGGAACGAATGGCTAAGCGGTTGAAGGCGATGGGACAGCCGAATTACGCAAATGGGTTCAAGCTGACGATGCATGAGCACGTGCTTGAAATGCCGCTGACTTGGAAGATACCGCAGACAATCTTCGTCAATTCGATGAGCGATCTGTTTCACAAGGATGTTTCTTTGGAGTTCATTCAACGTGTGTTTGACGTCATGCATCGAGCACACTGGCATCGCTTCCAGATTCTGACAAAACGCTCTGAGCGGCTGTTGGAACTTAGCCCACGGCTTGATTGGGCTTCAAATATCTGGATGGGTGTGAGCGTCGAAAACCAGGATTATGCGTTTCGTATCGATGACTTGAGAGGGACGGGAGCGAAGGTCAAATTCCTATCGCTAGAGCCTCTCTTGGGGCCACTACCTGCGCTAAATCTGGAGCATATCAACTGGGTCATTGTTGGTGGTGAATCCGGGCCCGGTGCTCGACCGATGGATCCGACTTGGGTGATTGAGATTCGCGATCAATGTCTTCAAGCGCATGTCCCATTCTTCTTCAAGCAATGGGGCGGCGTCAATAAAAAGAAAACAGGACGCCTCCTAGAGGGGCGGACATGGGACGAAATGCCCGCTGTCGCTTCGGGTAGTGTTCCAATCTAGCGCCAGATCTCAACAACATCCTGACAGTTCCCTGCATGTCGCTTGCGTCTATCCGCCGTATAATGAACGCACGGATTGGCGAGAGTGGAGATGAACATCATGCGACGATGGGCGCTGTTGGGGATCGCGCTGGTGCTGGCGCTGGCACTGGCGGCGTGCGGCGGCGATGACGAGCAAGACGACACCCAGCCCCGGGACGGCGGAGCTCCGACCGCCGAGGGGCCGGACGCCGCGGCAACCGAAGAAGCGAACGACCCGATCGAGCTCGTCCCGCGCGAGCCGGGGATGAACGTGCAGGCGGGCCTGACCCTCGTCACCTACAGCGTGGGCGTCGAGGAGGGCACCGGCTATTTCTTCGGAGAAGTCCGCAACGACACCGGCCAGTCTCTGCGGCAGATCTACGCGACGCTTTACCCCCTCGACGGCGAAAACTACCCGCTCGACACGCTGCAGGCCGACTCGCTGCTGGCCGACATCCCGCCCGGCCAGACGATCTACCTGGCGCGCACCTATCCCGCGCCGGAGAATGCCACCGATGCCCAGGTTTGGGTGCGCTACGAAACCGGCGATCCAGCGCTGCAAGGCTATTTCGACCTACCAGGGACGGTGGATGCCAACGGCAGCGACCCGGCGGCGGCTTATCTGGTGCAGGGCACGGCGGAGAATACCAGCGGCGTCGATCTGACTTTCCCCGTAGTGGATGCCGTGCTGATCGGCCCCGACGATAACCTGATCGGCGTGGCACATGGGGTCATCACGGGCGGCGTGCAGGACGGTGTCTGGCCGGCGGGCGAGACCGTCACATTTGAGGCGCGCTTCGATTACGTGCTGGGCGATATCGCCCAGGTGCGCGACGTGCGCATCGCCGCGGCTGGCTACGCACCCCTCCCCTGAGCGCGGCTGCATCCAAACAAAACACCACCGTGCCAGCCGGGCGCGGTGGTGCGGCTCATTGTGCGGGGATAGAGGGCTGGTTAGCCCTGGTCGGTGAGCGGGTCAGCGTCGTCGGGAACGGTGTCGAAGCAGGCTTCGCGTTCGCCATCGTGGGCGCTGCCATCGAGTCGCTGTTCGGCTGCGATGTCGGTGAGTCTCACCGGGCGGAGATTGTCATGATCCATCCCCGTCCGGCGGAGCGTGCTGCGGCGATCCTCTTCGGGCCGTTCGTCGGTCTCGCGGACGCTGACCGGCATCATCTCGAGCGCGCGGCGCCGCTGATCGGGTCCGGGATCGGTGCCCGGCATCTCGCCATCGGGGATGGCGTCGATCCGCGACTCGGCGGGGAGATTCTGCGGGCCGGCATGTTCGCCTGGTTCCGGTCTATCAGGTCGATTGGTCACAACCTTCTCCTTCAAGCTCGCTGACCAGTCGTGTCCTCGGTATTCTGATTGTGACCTGAGTCGGCGGAAATTTCAACTGATTGTCCCAATTTTTAGGGAATTTTTCCCAAATTTTTATCAGTTGTTCTTCTTCTTGCGTCCCTGACCCACTGGCAGCCCGCTCGCGCTGTGCTCGGCGATGGCATCTGCCCACTCTGCAGGCCGCCGCACCTTGAAGCCGACCGTTTCGATCGCGCCCTCCGCTGCCCGGTATTCGATCCGCAGCAGGCCGCTCGCCAGCGGCCTGAGCGCGTCCAGCCCGCCCCGGTGGAGCACATTCAATCGCTGGATGTCGTCCAGCGGGATGGCGCTGCGCCAGCCAAACAGCAGCCGGTCCGGCGCCAGGTACAGGTCGTCCTCGCGGTCTTCCGACCAGTCGCCGTATACGTCCTGAAACAGGCGCGTGGCCCGCCCCGGGCCGAAATCGGCGCGCGCGGAGCCGGTGTCGCGCGCCGGGAGGCCGGTTTCGGCTTCCAGCGCCTGGGCGATGTCTTCCGGCGCATCGGTCACGAAGGTCGCCACGCGCCACCCGTCCGAGCCTTCGAAGTGCAGCGCGAGGACACGCTTGCGAGCCGAGATACGCCCGGTCCAGACGGGGAGTGTCGCCAGGCCGATCCAGCGAAGCGAGGCCAGCGGGATGGTCGCGTTGTGGCGGTTGCTGCGGTGTCCGTCGAAGACGAGCGAACGATCGGTGATGCCCAGGGCGCCGAAAGCTCCGCCGGTGTAGGCCGCGCGAGGGCGGGTACCGAAGCTGACCGCGCCCACCGGCCCAAAGCGAATGATCCGGCCAGCGCGCACCCACTCCGTCCGGACGCGCCCCAAAAAGGCATCCTGGGCGCGCCGGGCCCACAGCGCCCCGCCGATTCCCCCGATTCCAGCACCGGCCAGCAGGAGTAACAGAAGTTCGGTTCCCATGATCTCACTTGTGTGTCGTGTCTGTGCCTGTGATCTTACCCGATTCTCATATCTTTAAAAAATGCATGAATTTCGATTTGATTGCATTGTGTCGGTTTAACAAAACACATATAATGAGGCAACCGAATGGCATGGTTGCGATCAACGACAAGCCGCAATTGGCGTGTCTCAGTCGGTCATCGTTTTTCAGCGCCTAGAGCAAAGGATGAATACCTCATGCGAAAATGGTCCCTGTTCCTGATGTTGGCCGTCATGCTGGCTGCGCCTATGCTGGCCTGCGGCTTTCCCCTGCCCGCTGGCACTCAGACAATGGCCGTCGAAAAGGCGGTGTGTGCCGAAACTGAAACCGCTGAATCGTGCCAGGCACGCCAGGATGCCTACCAGTTGATGGGCCAGCTTCAGTCGGCGTCCGTGGAAGACTTGACCATGGCCATGATCGTGAATGACGGCGAAACCAACACCGAAGTCAACATAAGAGGCTCGTTTGATTATGTCGCCACTGACTCCGCGGAGGGCCTGGGGGCCAACGTTTACGCGCGGCTGGACGAAGGCACGATGGTCGACGAAGATGGCACCGAGTCGCTGTCGGGTGCGGAATTCGTCATTATTGGTGATACCGGCTACAGCACGGAAGATGGCGGCGCTACCTGGAACATGGAAACACTCGATGAGGAATCGCTGCAAGGTCTGGGGTTCATTTTGGGCCTGGGCGGCGTCGAGGGCGCTTCCATGGATATGTTCAGCGATCCGACGACTTTCACCGTGACAGTCGGCGAGCCCGTCGAGATGAACGGCCAGATGATGCAAGTCCAGACGCTCACGGTCGACCTGACCAAGCTGTTCCTGAATGCCGAAGCATTGGGCGGCCTGTTGCAAGGCAGCATGGAGGCCGGTGGTGAGAGCATGGGCCTGAGCGAAGAGGACCTGGGCGGCGATCCGGCGGAGATGGCGCAGATGGCCGGGATGCTGTTGCCGTTCCTGACAGGCACGTCGTTCAGCACCACCCTGTATATTGGCGCGGACGATGGGTACATTCACTCCGTTCAGGACAATTACGTCTTCGCGATGGACATGAGCGCGTTCGATCCTGAAACACCCGCTATGAACATGAGCTACACGCTGTCGGGCCAGATCGTCAACCACAACGGCGCGATCACGATCGAAGCCCCGACGGGCGCGACCGAGGGCGGCGGCCTGTTCGGTGACAGCGGCCTGTTCGGCAGCGCCGGCGACGTGGGCGGCGGGCTGTTCGGCGAATAGCCGGGCCGCGTCCCACTACTCATTCAAATGACCTATACAGGCCGTCTGCGTCCGCAGGCGGCCTGTTGCGTTGCAGCCCAGTAAGTTGCTTTTTACAACCTTCTGCCGGTAAGATCGTATTGCGTATGGGCAGCCAGGCTGCCCGGTCTGGCGCCGTCCAGGCCCGCACCCGTTATCAGAACGAGGAGAGAGTTCGATGAGCCGGTTTACACGTATATCTGCTTTAGTGATCATGGTCGTGCTCATGGGGTTGAGCCCTGCGCTGCCGGCCTTTGCCCAGGCGAGCGGCGACCCGCTCTGCAACGGCTTGACCGCGGCGGACTGCGAGCTGCTGTCGGCGGCAGGCGACGCCATGGACGACGTTGGTTCGCTCAGTCTCCCGAGCTGGTCACTCGCGCTCGCGCTGATGGTCCAGGGGCAGGGGATCGATCTTCTGACCAGCGGGAGTGCTCCGGCGCTCGATTTCGCTGAACCGCCCACCAGTCACTTCGTCATCGAGAGTGCGGTCCTCACCACACCCGATGGTGTCGAGTCCGGCGGGCTTGAGTTCATCACTCAGGACGAGATGGTCTACCTCAAGGTCAATGGGGAGTGGTACGGCGGCCCTGCTGGCGAGGTCGCGGAATTGGGCGAGACGGGCGAGATGCCCGAGCTGGATGACCTGGAAGGGCTTGGCGAGCTTGATCTGAACGTCGATCTGAGCAGCGCGATCAGCACGGTACGCGGCGCGGACGTCGACATGAAGGGCCAGTCGATGGCAACCTTCACCACGACCCTCGATCCGGCTAAGGCAGCCGCAGCGCTGTTGATGGACCCGTCGATCGCGAATGCCCTCGCTCTGGCGCTGAGTGGAGCAGATCTCGGCGCGGAGCCGTTGGCGCCGCAGGACTTGGAGCAGCTCGGCGCGATGTTCGGGCCGATGCTGTCCAAGTCGTCGATTAGCTTCGAGCAGTGGGTTGGCCTCGATGATTCGCTGATCCACAAGATCACGCTGAACGTCGCGATCGACCTCGATCTGACCCTCTTTGCGGTCGAGCTGGGCGTGGTGACGGGCAGCCTTGTCCTCGAATCCGAGATCGCGGATTTCAACCAGAAATTCGAGGTCGCTGTTCCCGAATCCTACAAGTCACTGGACGACCTCAACCTGGAGGGCCTGGAAGACCTGGAGGAGCTCGAGCTAGAGCTGTAACCCGCCCGGGGCCACCCACCGGCCATCAGAGGGCCCTCCCGCATCCCGATGCGCGAGGGCCTTTTTAACCACCAGCCCGCGCCCTACCGGCGTATAGCATGGTGCAGGCCGCCCTTTTTTAATCGTTTTTTATGGTATTTTGATCGGGCATTTACTGTCGGAGATTATACTCATGCTAAGCCGCGCTGCGACGGCGTACCAACCTTGCCCCAACGGCGAGGGCTTGCGGCGTGGAGATGGGAAGGAACCGCATGTCTAGCGACAGGATCCGGCGCTTGTTCATGGAGTTCACGCGCCTGCGCCAGAAAGGCTGCACGCGCGACGAAGCCTGGGCGAGAATCGAAGTGATGTCTGAGAAACTGCCCTCGCGGGAACACGCACGGCTGTTGAAGATGCTGCGCGATTGGGAAGCCGCCGAGGGCCACAATTACCGGCCGTCGGGCAAGGCTGATATCTTCGAAACGCACTACGAGAAAGGCGCTAGCCCGGTGATCACCCGGCGCCTGGATGCTCCCGCGCCCAGGTCAGGCGAGCCGCAGCCGGCCGCGCCCCCTGAGCACCGGGATTCGTACTTCGGCGACGGCATGGTGCTGTATCTGCGCGTGGGCAGCGGCCAGCAGATGATCCGCGTGGTGCCCCGCCAGGATGAGATGGTGATCGGGCGTACCTCGGCTGACACCGTGATGGTGCCAGACATCAACCTGGCGCCCTTCCAGGCGGACACGCTGGGCGTGTCGCGCCTGCACGCCGGGCTGCGCCGCCACGGCGATACCCTGGTGCTGACCGACCTGGGCAGCTTGAATCACACCTATGTCAACGGCGAGCAGCTTCACCCGCACGAGGTCCGCGTGCTGCACGACGGCGACGAAATCCGCTTCGGCCATCTGGTGGCGCGCGTGTACTTCCGGCACGAATGAACCGCGCCGCTGGCCGAAGCTGCGACCTTCAAACAAATAACACCGGGGCAGGAATGGCACCTGCCCCGGTGTGTGTGTTTTGGTGGGTGGAGCCGGACCGGCGGCTCAGGCCGTTTCGAGAGAGGCCGTCTCAGGGATCAGGTCCAGATTGTGGCCGACGGTTTCCAGGGCCTTCAGCGCGCGGTCGAGATGCTCGGTGGTGTGGGTCGCCATATAACTGGTGCGCAGCAGGGCGCTGTTGGGCGGCACGCCCGGCGCCACGACCGGGTTGGTATACACACCTTCCTCGATCAAGGCGTGCCAGGCCAGCACCGTCCGGTAATCGTCGCGGATGATCAGCGGGATGACCGGCGTGTTGCTGGTGCCGGTATCGTACCCCAGGCGCTTGAGCCCGGCGCGCATGTATTCGGCATTGTTCCACAGACGGTGGACGTACTCCGGCTCGCTTTCGATGATGTCTAGCGCGGCCAGCACGGCGGCGGCGTTGCCCGCGGGCAGGCTGGCGCTGAACATGAACGCGCGTGCGTGGTGCTGGATGTAGTGGATCGTGTCGGCGTCGCCCGCGATGAAGCCGCCGATCGAGGCCAGCGACTTGCTGAACGTGCCCATGATCAGATCGACTTCATCGGTGAGGCCGAAGTGCGCCGCTGTCCCATGACCATCGGCCAGCACGCCAATGCTGTGGGCGTCGTCGACCATGATTCGCGCGCCGTATTTCTTGCAGATTTCAACGATCTCCGGCAGCGGGGCGATATCCCCTGCCATGCTGTACACGCCATCGACGATCACCAGCTTGCCGGCGTCATCCGGCAGGCGGCTGAGCGCGCTGTCGAGGCTGTCGAGATCGTTGTGATTGAAGCGCCGCATATCGGCCTGGCTCATGCCGCGCGCCAGAAAACACCCATCGACAATGCTGGCGTGATCGTCTTTGTCCAGGATGGCGAAATCACCGCGCTGGACGATAGCCGAAATGGTGCCCACATTGGTCTGGTAGCCGGTGGAGAAGACAAGGGCCGCTTCCTTGCCAACGAACCGGGCCAGACGCCGGTCGAGTTCGAGATGAAATTCGAGCGTGCCGTTCAGGAACCGGCTGCCGGTGCAACTGGTGCCGAACCTTTCGACAGCTTCCATCGAGGCCTGTTTGACCTTGGGGTGAGTCGTCAGGCCAAGATAGTTGTTCGAGCCGATCATCACCACTTCTTTACCCTTGAAGGTGGCTGTCGTGGCGTCAGAATCGGCGAGCGGCTGGAAATATGGGTAAAACCCCATTGCCATCGCTTCCTTGGCACGGGTAAACGTGCGCGTCTTGTCAAAGATATCTTTCATGATTCCTTCTCTGTTCGCCATGTGCCAGCAGCTCGTTTCCCATAAGGACAGCAGCCGCTAACGTCCGCACGATGGTAGACCGGGTACGGTTCGGTCAATAATTCCATTCTAACCTGAAGGGACTAAGTTTGCGATAATCCCCTTTGGTCAAAGTGCCTACCATTCCAGGCTGCCAGACGATGTATCGGCGCCCTCATCCCATTGATCGCCGGGCGCGTCGGAATGGTCCGGCGACGGATGCCGGGGGAGGGTTGGCCGGTGCTCCCAGCCATCGGCGAGCGGCTCGGGCGCGGTGTCCTGGTCGGTGCCGGCGTCGGGGAACCACAACTGCCCCAGCCAGTCCACCATGACCTGGACCATGTCTGGAGTCATCCGGGCGGCGGCCTCGAAACCGTGCGGCGAGAACGCGTAGACGCGGGCGAAGCCGTCGCGCACCACGAAGATGATATAGGGCACTTCCCACCGGTCGCGCGTCCACAGGAAGGCGATCCCGCTCTCGCGGCGCATCAGGTCGAGCCAACGGCGGCGGTCTGTTTCCAGCAGCGGGCCGAGGCGGAACCTCAGCGCCAGCGCACTGAGCAGCGAAAAGGTGAATTCGAGCGAGGCGTCCGGCCCCTGGATGATGGGCGCGTTGACGCTCATCAGCATCGAGTCGTCCTGGCAACTGAAGATGGCGGTCGCCTGGTGGCGCAGCGGCGTGCCAAGCTCGGGCGAAAACCGGACGTGCGCCATCAGCGGCGCGTGCACAAAGCGCTCTGACAGCTCGGCGTCGAGATCGATCTCGCCGGAGAAAAACTGCTGGAGCGGGATCGGCGCCGTGCTCTGGATGCTGTGCTGGTGGCCGGAGGCGCGCAGGTCGAGCGCCAACCGCTGGCGGTCCTGGTTGGTGATCCGCCGCGTGAACTCACGCGTGAGGCGGATCAGGTCATCCACCGGGAGGTCGTCCGGGGCGCCAGGGGAAGGCCGCGTATCGTCTGCTGAGTCGGACATAGGTCGTGCTCTGTCTCCGGGACCGGTCGTCAGGGCCTGTGCTGGCTCGATTATACGGCAGCCCGGCCCGAATCCGAAAGTGGGCCCGGCCAGCGGGCCGCGCCAAGATCATGTACACTACAACGTGTGGGAAGAATGAAACACATCGACACACAGCCGGAGTTCAACCGGCGCTCGCGCCGCCGGTGCCGGCGTGACGGGGCGGTTCAAACGTCGATCATGGGCCTGCGTCTGGCCTGAGCCGTTGGAGAGGCGCGGAGACACAGCATGAATGAGTCGTTCTTTTATCGCGGCGGAACCTTGTGGTGCGAGGGCGTGCCGCTGGACGCCATCGCTGAGTCGGTCGGCACGCCGGTCTACGTGTACAGTGTGGCGCGGGTGCTGAGGAATATCCGCAAACTCCAGACCGCGTTCGGCCCGTTGGGCGCATCGATTCACTACAGCCTGAAGGCCAACGCCAACCTGGCTCTGCTAGGCGTGATCAACGAGGCCGGGGTGGGCGTCGATGCGGTCAGCGGCGCGGAGATCGCCCGCGCGCGCCTCGCCGGAATTCCCCCCAGCCGGATCGTGTTCGCGGGGGTGGGCAAAACGCGCGCCGAGCTGGAGTACGCCCTCGATGTCGGGATCGGCTGGATCAACGTCGAGAGCCAGGCCGAGATGGCTCTGCTCGAGACACTGGCCGCCGACCGCCGCCAGATTGTGACCGTCGCGCTGCGCCTGAATCCCGGCGTCCAGCCGGCCACGCACCGCCACATCGCAACCGGGCACGCCGGGGCCAAGTTCGGCATCGAGCCGGGGGCGCTGGCCGATATTCTCGAGCACCGCGAGGCGTACCCGCACCTGTTCATCGCCGGGATTCACGTGCATATTGGCAGCCAGTTGATGCGGATCGACGCCACGCTGGACGCGGTGCGGCTGGCGCAGCAACTGGCCGATCCGCACTCGGACGTGCGCACGCTGAATATCGGCGGCGGTTTCCCGGTGCGCTACGGCGGCAACGAGAACGTGCCCGAGCCCGGCGAGTTTGCCGAGGCGCTCAAGCCTGTGCTGGACGGCTGGCACATCATGATCGAGCCGGGGCGCGCGATCGTGGCCGATGCAGGGCTGCTGCTGGCGTCCGTGCTGTACGTCAAGGAGCAGTACGAGCGCCGCTTCGTGATCATCGATGCCAGCATGACCGAGCTGCTGCGCCCGGCGCTGTATGGCGCGGAACATCCGATCATCCCGGTGCGCGAGCCGGTCGACGAGATGGTCCCGGCGATGGTGGTGGGGCCGGTGTGCGAGTCAACCGACGTCTTGAGCGCGTCCGCGCTGCTGCCCCCGCTGGGTGCCGGGGATCGTGTGGCCGTGTTGGATGTGGGCGCCTATGGGATGGTGATGGCCTCGAACTACAACATGCGCCTGCGCCCGCCCGAAGTGCTGGTCGAGGGCCGCCAGTGGCGGGTGGTGCGCCGCCGCGAGACGCTGGACGACCTGCTGCGCCTGGAGCAGTGAGCCGCTATTTCGCCCCGATCACCCGGTGCAGCATCCCCTGAGCGTCCGCCAGCCGGCCGCGTGCCTCGTCCGGAGCAAGGCCCAGCAACCCCACCACGATCGCCGTTTTGACCTCGTTACCCGTCAGGTCGAGCAGCCGGGCCGCTTCGCCATCGCTGGCCCCGGTCACGTCGGACACGGCGCGCCGCGCCCGTGCGGCGAGCTTCTGGTTGCTTACGCGCACATCGACCATCAGGTTGCTGTAGACCTTGCCCAACTGGATCATGGACGCCGTGCTCAGCATGTTGAGGATCATCTTCTGCGCGGTGCCCGCTTTCATGCGCGTCGAGCCGGTGATCACCTCCGGGCCGACCAGCGCCGCGATCCCGATCTGCGCGACGTCGAACAGGGGAGCCGGCGAGTTGCACGCCACGGCGACGGTCGCCGCGCCGCGCGCGTTGGCCTCTTCCAGCGCGGCGATGGTGTAGGGCGTGTAGCCGCTGGCGGCGATGCCCACCACCGTGTCGTGGCGGGTCACGGCGCGCTCGCGGATCGCCTGGCGACCCGCCTCGGCGTCATCCTCAGCCCCATCGACGGCGTGGATGGTGGCTCGTTCGCCGCCGGCGATGATTCCCTGCACGATGCCGGGATCAGTGCTGAAGGTGGGGACGCACTCGGCGGCGTCCAGCACGCCCAACCGCCCGCTGGTGCCCGCGCCGATGTACAGCAGGCGCCCGCCGTGGCGCATCCCCTCGACGATCGTGTCGACCGCCTGCGCGATCTGGGGCAGCGCCTGGCGGACGGCGGCGGCCACGGTCGCGTCTTCATCGTTGATGAGCTGCAGCATCTCCAGGGTCGAGAGCTGGTCGATGTGCATGGTCCGGGGATTGCGCTGTTCGGTGATCATCGAGCTTCGTCCTTCGGGTGAATGCGATCGCTGAATGTGACGGCCTGGGTGAGCCGTTCCAACAGGGAGCCGGCGGGCGTCCCCGCGCCCGGCGCCAGGTCCGAGACGACGATGTGCGACCAGCCGTGCGAAAAAGTGGAATGGATGGCATAGGGCTCGCCGTCGACGTGGCCCAGGTACAGCATGACATGCCCTGGCAGGTGCAGAATCGCGCCGGGAGGAGCCCCTTCGACGAGCAGGGCTTTGCGCTCGGAGGGCGACATACCCGGCGCAAAGGTGGCGCACGGCGTGCAGGTCGCCGCCTGTTGTACCCCGTTGCGCGGGAGGATCACGCCGGTGACCGCCACCACGTCGCGGATGAAGCGCGAGCAGTCGCGCCCGAACATCCCCAGACGCGAGCCGCCCCAGGCATACGGCTCGCCCAGCAGCTTGAACGCCTGGGTGAGCAGCGTCCGCAGCGTGCAGGGCAGGTAACCCGCGGCGAGCTCGCCCGTGTCGCGGGCAACAAAACCGTCCACCAGCGCGAGCGCGCCGCCTTCAGCGCGAGCCGGCACGCTCACGCGAAACGCCCGCTCGCTCGCCTCGACCAACGGCAGCCGGGTGCCCATCTGGGGCGTCACGCCGCCGCCCGCCCCGAAGGCCACCAACGCGCGCGACGCCGTGACCACGCCAAACGGCTCCGCCTGGGCGAACCCGGCGACCGTTTCGCGCGCCCCGAAGGCGATATGCTCCGCCCGCACCCAGCCCCAGTAATGCGGCGTCAGGCAGAACAGCCAGCGCCCGTCGCGGCTGGTCGCCAGCGCGGCCACCGGCCACCCGACGTCGATCGTCGTCTCCTGGAAGCGATCCAGCGCGAATTCGAACGGCGCCGAGGTGCTGACGTCGGCGGTCGGGAAGGTGCGCACGTCGGTCCGGCGGATCGCCAGCCCGAAGCGTACCGTGACCAGGTCATCGAGCGGAGGGCTGGCGTTGTCGACCAGCGCTTCGAAATAGGCGGCGCTGACCGGCTGGCCCGCCCCGTTATAGCGCGGCGCGGCTGGCGGGGCCATTCGCCCGATGAGATCGCGCATGGTGCCGGCTTCCAGCGTGTCGGGCAGGGCGAGCACGGGGGGGATATCGATCAGGTCGTAGCACCGGGCGTTGAAGGCCGCGACCGCAGCGGGGGACAGCAAGACGGCGTCAGGCTGGCCGGCGCGGGCCAGCCAGAAATCGGCATCCAGCAGAGCAGTTGGCGGATCGGGCATCGACATCACGTTTCAGGCTGGGGGTCTCCAGCGCGCCGCACGCGCCTGCCTCTTGGCGAATGTGGCGTAGAGTGGCATAATCCACTGCGCTCACTCGTGTATAGCATGAGTTGGGCCTAAAGTCAATCGTCGCAGCCCTGCGGTGCGTTCCACGTTCGGGGAAAAAAGCCTACCACAGAGGCCACCGGGGACGCAGAGAGACGATTATTTTGTGAATCTCTCTAAAATTCCCCTCTGCGATCTCCGTGCGCTCTGTGGTTCAAAACTCGCCCCAGATTTGACGTGTACCCAGCCCTGGTGGAGTCTGGGCCGCTGATCTAGAATACGGGTATCTCTGGCAGACTCGCCCGGCGGTAATGCGCCGGAATACTCAGGAAGACGGCCATGACCACACGACTCGAAACGGAAATCTTCGAGCAGCCGCAAACCTTGCAGCGGCTTTTGGAGGCCGAGAGCGCCCACGTGGCGGACATCGCGGCAGCGATCCGACGCGCCCAACCGCGCTACGCGCTGATCGTGGCGCGCGGCACGTCCGACAACGCGGCGCGCTATGCCCAGTACACGCTAGGTGGGCTGGCGGGGCTGTTCGTCGGGCTGGCGACGCCCTCGCTGACGACCATTTACGAGTCCACCCCGCGCTTCGATGGCGCGCTGGTGATCGGGATCTCGCAGTCGGGCCGGTCGCTGGAGCCGACGCACGTGCTCGAGCAAGCCCACGACCGCGGCGCGGTGCTCACGCTGTCGATCACGAACGATGCCAGCTCGCCGCTGGCCCAGGTCGCCGATCACCATATCGCGCTGAATGCGGGCACCGAGCTGAGCCTGGCGGCCACGAAAACCTATACCGCGCAACTGCTGGCGATTGCCATGCTGGTCGGCCACCTGGGCGAAGTGCCCGGTTGGGAAACGCTGGTCCGCCGGGTGCCGGAGTGGGCCGCGCAGACGCAGGAGTTGAACGCTGCCACGCGGGCGGCAGCAGCGCGCTACACCTTCATGGAGCACTGCGTCACGCTGGCGCGCGGTTTCAACTACTGCACCGGCTTCGAGATCGCGCTCAAGCTCAAAGAGCTGACGTACGTCGCCGCCGAAGCGTACAGCTCCGCCGATTTCCACCACGGTCCGAAGGCCATCGTCGATCCGGGCTTCCCGCTGTTCGCCATCGCGCCGCGCGGCAAAGCGCTGGACACAATGGCCGAGTCGATCGATGCCTTCGCCGAGCGCGGTGCGGATCTGGCGATCATCTCCAACGTGACCGCCTTGCTGGAGCGCGCCCGGCTGGCGATGCCCCTTCCGGCGGATGTGCCGGAGTGGCTGTCGCCGATTGTCGCCGTGCTGCCCGGCCAACTGCTGGCGATGGGGTTGTCGGAAACCAAGGGGATCGACGTCGATGCCCCGCGCGGGCTGAACAAGGTCACGATCACCGAATAGCGCGGCCCGCTCCCGCGCCCCGATCAGCGCGGGCGCGGGAGCGCGATGTCGAGCGCGTCGCCGATGCTGCGCACCTTGATCACCTCCACGCCGGTAGTGGGCAGATCGTCCTGCCGGAAGGTGCGGGGCACCATCAGGCGCTTGAAGCCCAGCTTGGCCGCCTCGCGGACGCGCGTCGCCGTCTGGCTGACGGCGCGCAGCTCGCCGCTGAGGCCGATCTCGCCGATGAAGGCCATGTCCGCCGGGACAGGCACGTCCCACGCGCTCGACGCGATGGCGACCGCGATCGCCAGATCCGCCGCCGGCTCGTCGATTCTCAGGCCGCTGATGACGTTGAGGAAAATGTCCTTCTCGTACAGCTTGATGCCCACCCGCCGGGTGAGCACCGCCGTGGTGAGCAGCATCCGGTTGAAGTCGATGCCGTTGGCTGTCCGGCGCGGGTTGGGATAAACCGTCTGGCTGGCGAGCGCCTGGATTTCGACCAGCAGCGGGCGCGTGCCTTCGAGCGTGACGGCGATGGCACTGCCTGGCGCGTTGACCACGCGCTCGGCGATGAAGACCTCCGACGGATTCGTGATCTCGACCAGCCCCCGGTCGCGCATTTCGAACACGCCCACCTCGCTGGTGGGGCCGAACCGGTTTTTGACGCTGCGCAGCAGGCGGTACGCCTGGAAACGGTCGCCTTCCAGGTAGAGCACGGTATCGACGATATGCTCCAGCACGCGCGGCCCGGCGATCACGCCCTCCTTGGTGACATGTCCCACCAGGAAGATCGCGATCCCGGAGTTCTTGGCCAGCTCGCGAAACGTGCTGGCGCACTCGCGAACCTGGCTGACGCTGCCCGCGGCAGAGGCTTTGCTCTCCATGTAGGTCGTCTGGATGGAGTCGACGATCACCAGGCGCGGCTTGATCGCCTCGATGTGCGCCAGGATCGAGTTGACCTCGGTCTCGGTCACCAGGTACAGGTTGTGAGCTTCCAGCTCCAGCCGGTCGGCCCGCATCTTGATCTGGCGCTCGCTCTCCTCGCCGCTGATGTACAGCACCGGCCCGGCAACCTCATCCATCAGCACGGCCAGTTGCAGCAGCAGCGTGCTCTTGCCGATGCCCGGATCGCCGCCGACCAGGACCACACTGCCGGGCACCAGTCCTCCACCCAACACGCGCGACAACTCCTCGACCGGCACGGGATAGCGGTCGCCCGCGTCCGCGGAGACGTCGCCCAGGCGCTGCGGTGCGGAGCGCGGCGCGGCGGCCGGGCTGGCCGCTTTCGGCTCCGGCTCCTCGATCATCTCGATCATGGTATTGAACTCGCCGCAGTTGGGACACTTGCCCATATAGCGCGGCGAGCGCCGCCCGCAGTTCTGGCATTCGTAATACACGTGCGTTTTCGCCATCGGTTTGCGCTCCGTGGGGGATGGTTTACTATCACAAGTGTAACGCGAACAAGTGTTCTGTGCAACGCGGCAGAAAACGCCGGGGCGCGGCTGTTCTCGCGCCCCGGCGGGGGACTCACTGGTTGATGCGTCGATCGCCGGGGGCGACCTCGAACTGGCTGGCCCAGGGCACGTAGTGGCTGGCGAATTCCTCACGGTCGATGATAATCTGGTCGTCCTGGTAGACGGTCCGGTAGACGAACACGTCTGCGCCGCTGACGGCATAATCCACCTGCCGGATCTGGCCCGGCGACAACTGCGGGTTGGCGCGGTAGATCGGCGGCGGGGGCGAGGTCTGGTTGCGGATAACCGGGCCTTCTTTGTCCACGCGGCGGTTCATGCTCGTGCTGTAGAACTTCCAGGTGAGCGTGGCGTTGCCGGGGTTGTTGTAGGTTTCGATCAGCAGGTGATAGGGCGTGTCGTTCTGGAACCGGAAGTCCACGATGGGTGAATACACCGTCGCGTCCAGGCCCGCGCCTTCGCCCTGCTCGTAATAGCCCACGCGGTAGGCATGCTCGACGCGCTCCAGGATCGGGAACCCGGCGTAGAACGCGGTCTGGAAGGCGGTCGTCGCCACCTGGCACACGCCGCCGCCCACGCCGGTGATCGTCTGGTTGCCGACGATGATCAGGCCCTGCTCGTAGCCGGATTCGACGCTCACATCGCCCAGCCACTCGTTGAACGAGAAGATACCGCCGGGCGGGATCACCAGCCCGTGGAAGTTCGAGGTGGCCACCTCGATATTGCGGACGCGGGCCGCGGTCGAGCCGTAGTAGTAGGTCGTTTTCTGCGTGACCAGCTCGGTGATGCCCAGTTGGGCGGCTGTGGCCGTGTCCGGCACGTCCGCCGCGATGTCCTGGAAGACCAGCTCTACGCGCCGGTCGGCGGCGTTCTCGGCGAAGACGGCCGCTTCGAACTTCGCCAGCGTGCCCTCGACATCCAGCACCCGCCCGTTGACGCTATTCTGGATCACCTGAAGCTGGCGCGTCTCGTCGTCGAACACGAAGCGCGCGTTCTGCGGCTGGACGCTCAGCTCCGGCGCCAGCTCGGTGAGAAACTCGCGCGCCTGGTCCAGGCTCAAGCCGACCTCGTAACTCGCGGTACCGTCTTCGTGGCGCACCTCATCGATGACCAGCATCTTCTCGATCGACGCGGTTTCAGACACCCACGGTCCGCGCTCGTCGCCGGTGACGGTGAACTTGACCGGCGCGGACAGGGCCAGGTTGATCCGCTCGGCAGCGGAGTCGGTCTCCCACACCACCGGCGCCGTCTCCTCCACGATCAGCATGATCTCCGCGCGGGTGACGAGGCCCATCACCTGGCTGCGCAGCGCGGCGAGCGTGGTCGGGATATCGACGTGGCGCCCGATCTGGCTGGGCGTCGCCAGGGCCTTGCCGTCACGGATGGTCAGCGTCGAGTCCAGCGTTGGCCGGTCGATGATGTCCGCCGCGATGCGCGTCAGAATCCGCTCGGCCTGCGTCTGGTTGTAGGTGATCACGGGCGCGACCGGGTAGCCGTTGGCGCGCATGTCCATCTGGTCGATCAGGTTCTCGAGCCAGCTTCCGCCCCGGCCCGCCCGGAACGCCTCGTCGACTGTGGCCTGGACGTCGAGTGACACGCCCAGGTCGGCGGCGGAATAGTCCCAGGTCTGCTCGCCGTGCCGGAAGACGAACGTCGCTTCGTCGGCATAGGTGAAGCGTTCCGACAGCGCCGCGATGGCCTCCTGGCGAGTCATCCCGGCCAGGTCCACGTCCAGCACGGTCGAGACGCCGGGGTAGATTTCGTCCTGGTGGACAAACTGGTAGCCGCTGACCAGCACCAGCAGGGTGAAGAACAGCAGGATCAGGCCGGTGACGCCCAGCAGCGCCAGCCGGATCACCCACGGATTCATGTGCCGGCGGGGCGGCCGAGCCATGCGCGCCGGCGCCGGGTAGCGGGGGTAGGGGACGTTGGGAGCGCTCATGGTTACACCCGTTCCTATTCCAACACGATTGTTACGAGTATAAAGCAAGCCGGGCCAGGGGCCAACCACCGCCGCGCCGTGACGGGAACATTTCACATCTGGAGCGAGAATTGAACCACAGAGGTCACGGAGAGCACAGAGGGGGGATGGTTTAGGAGGGCCTCTCAGAGTATCTCTACTCTGTGTCCCCTGCGGTCTCTGTGGTAGGCCCTTTGCCCGCACCCACTGTGACACTATTCCCCCGGCTGGAACGGGATGAGGTCGTCGGTCACGCGCGCCAGCGGGATCGGCACCAGCCCGTTGACGTATTCTTCGCCCGTCGCCGTGTCGATGGCGGTCAAGCGCTCGGCGTTGGCTTCCCAGTAGACGCCGGTCAGCAGGTGCAGGCAGTCGGGAGTCGCGCCGCCGGTCAGCCACAGCTCGCGGATATCGGTCTGGATGTCGCCCGGCTGCCAGGCGCTGAACGGGTACAGATCGTTCCAGACATAGCCATCCGCCTGCCCCACCAGATCGCCGTCGCAGAACGCGTGCATGAAGTACTTGACCGGCACGGGCTGGTCCAGCCGCCAGCGCGCGCGGATCGTCACGACCTGGCGCGCGGGCGAGAAGGCGGCCTCCAGCTCGCTGATTGCCAGCCCGACCGCGTCGAACTGGACCAGCGGCGCGTCCGCGCCTGGCAGGTTCGCCCCGCCGCTGTAGACGGGCAGGAAGCGCGGATCGTCGAACTGCGTGGTGAACAGGCGTGTCGCCGCGCCCAGCCGCGCCCTGAGCTCCTCGCCTTCGACGAATCCCTGGTAGGGCGTGTAGGACCGGCTGGTGTACTTGACTGTCTGGCGGTAGGCCAGCGCGTCGATGCGCGCCGCGGGGAGGTCCCGCCCGGTGTTGAGCCAGTACGGCTGCTCGTAGCCCAGCTCGTTGAGCATGAACGTCGCGCCCTCCGCGCCGAGCAGGAATGTGGGCTCTTTGGGCGCCAGGTAGTTCGGCGCGTTGACGATCAGGATGTCCTGTCCGGCGATGTCGGCGGCGTCCAGCAGGTCGAACAGCCGCCAGGTGAACGCGCCCAGGTGCAGGAAGTCGTGGCGGCGCGCGGTCAGGAAGTTCAGCGCGAGGATCAGCGGGAGGGCGGCCAGCGGCCCCCATAGCATCCAGCGGCGGCGCGGGCGCAGATGGCGCGTCGCGCGGACGATCTCCGCACCGCCAGCGCCCCAGGCCAGCCCGCCGCCCAGCGACGCGACCAGCATCAGGCGCGGCGAGCCGAGCACGTAATCCGCGGCCAGGAACAGGGCGGCGGGGATCAGCGCCAGGGCGTACCACGCCACGCCGAACACCACCACGGCGCCCGCCTCGCGCGACCGCCAGGCCGTCCAGATGGCGACCGGGGCGACGACCGCCGCCACCAGCAGCAGCACGCGCGTCGCCTCGACCGTCTGGCCCGCCACGAACAGCCCGGCGATGGCGACGGCCGGATAGGCCAGTCCCTGGCTGAGCTGGCCGAGCGACAGGCGCACGGCGTTGCTCCACAGCAGGTCTTCGCCGGCGCCGGTGCGCGGTACGGTGAACCACAGCAGCGTATACAGCCCGGCGATCAGCCCGACCGGGACGACCACCCACGCCATGCGAGCTGGCGGCGCGCGGTTCCCCAGCCAGGCCACCGCGACTAGCCCCACCATCAGCGGGGCGAGCAGCGGCGCGTTTTCGTGGCTGAAGGCCGCCGCGAAGGCCGCGCTCGAGCAGGCGAGCAGCGTCAGGACCCCGCCGCGCCCGTCCAGCCAGCGCAGCGCCAGCCACATGCTCAGCGCCAGCCCCAGCGCGAACAGCAGGTGAAACAGCCCGCTGACCAGCGTCACCGCCTGGTAGTTGAAGGGGAAGATCACGAAGGCCAGCCCGGCAATCAGCCCGGCGAGCGTCTTGTGCGCTGGGGTGCCAGGCACCAGCCGCCGGGCGATCAGGCCGAGCAGGACGCCCGTCAGGCCGAAACACCACACGTTGAGCAGGTGCATCGCCGCCGGGCTGTGCCCGCCCAGGGCGATCTCGCTCAGCTTCCACACCGAGAAGGGCAGCGGGCGGTAGTAGTCGAAGGCGGCGGACCCGGCCCACTGCTCCAGCCCGTCGATGTGGCGCACGAAGTGGAAGTTCGGGCCGTCGTCCAGAAAGAACGGCAGCCGGATTGTGTAGCCGTAGAGCAGCACGGCGGCGAGTAGGGGCAGCGCCGCCAGCAGCAGCCGGATCGCGCGGGAATGCGGTGCCATAGAAGTTACCTCTCGGTTGCGACATCAGACTATAATGCGGGGGTGAAGATGGCGCAAAGGTCACTTGAAGGAGACTCTCATGGACCCGTACGATCCGATCCCTGACCCTGGACCGGCGGAGGCGGGCGCGGATGAGTCCGCGCTGCCGGGGGAATACCCCCCATTGCGCGACGCACGCCGGATGGTGCTCCAGCGTGTCTACGCGACCAAAGAGACCGCTGCCGACCAGTTGATCTCGGCGGCGGAGCGCATCCGGGCCGAGGCGTTCCGCTCCGGCGACGATTTCACCATCCGGCAGGCGCAGCAGCTTTCGCGCAGCCTGGAACGCGCCGCCGTGTACCTGCACGGCCACACGATCGACCAGATCACCGGCGACGCGACGCAGGCCGTCCAATCCAAGCCGTGGCAAGCGGTGGCGATCGCGTTTCTGGTAGGCGTGATCTTCGGCCGGAGTTTCCACCGCGACGCCTGAACTGCGGTATAATGCCGCTGGTGTTCCCCGGCCCCTAGCAACTAAGGGAAGCGTGACCGATGGTCAAACTCATGCTGCTGTTCAGGCATCCGGCCAACAAGCCCGGCTTCGAGATCCGCTACACGCGCAACCTGGCATTGCTCAAGAAGATGCCCGGTATCCAGCGCGTCCAGGTCGGCGCGGTGGTGGGCGGCCCGGCGGGAGACTCGCCCTATTACCGGGTGCTCGAGCTGGTCTTCTCCACCTTCGATCTGCTCGACGCGGCCCTGACTTCGCCGGAAGGCGTGGCGGCAGGTAAAGACCTGATGGACTACGCCGGGGAAGTCGTCGAGCTGTTGTTCGTCGAGGCGTCCGACGAGCTGACCGACAAGCCGCTCGGTCCCGACAACCTGCAAGCCTATCTCAACGAGCACAACATCCCCGCCGAGATCGTCTACCCCGGCGCGCCGACGCCGACTGTCCCGGCAGCCGCCGAGGCGCTTGGCGTGGACGCCGACCAGATCGTGAAATCGGTGCTGTTCCTGGTCGATGACCAGCCGTTTCTGGTGTACGGCTGCGGCGTGCGCATGGTCGATTACACGCGGCTGGCCGACCGCCTGAGCGTGAGCCGCAAGAAGGTCAAGCTGGCGAACGCCGATCAGGTGCTCAACCTGACCGGGTACGCGGTGGGCACCGTCCCGCCGGTGGGACTCAAGACGCCGATGCCCGCTTTCATGGACCCGGCTGTGCTGGACTACGACGTGGTGTATGCGGGCGGCGGCGGGATCAACGCGCTGCTCAAGATCGAGAGCCAGGTGTTACAGCGCGTCAGCAGGGCCGAGGTCGCGCCCATGCTGGAGGCGCCGGACGGCGGCGCTGGCGCAGGGGACCAGGCCGCCAGCAGCGAGGCGCAGCCTTGACGTCCTGACCGTTGTTGGTACAATTTACTCGACGTGCCCCCATAGCTCAGAGGATAGAGCGTTGCCCTCCGGAGGCAGAGGCCCAGGTTCGAGTCCTGGTGGGGGTACACGAGCTTAATCCGGCAGCCGCATGCCCGCCGGATTTTTGTATGGCCTGAGGCTGGGGGGCCAGGCCGCTGTCGCGAGCGGCGATCAACTCCTGCCCAAAATCTCCCGCCTGCGTTTGCAGAACCAGCACGCCGCGCCGCGCACGAGACTCACGTAAGCGATCAGGAACAGAATCCACAGCCACAGCGGTTCATCCTCGAAGGCCATGGCCAGCGCGATCGCCGTCAACAGCGACGCAGCAACGAACCAAACGATATAGGCATTCGCCAAAAGCGTACGATTATCCATAGCATCCTCCCCTTTGATACCCCTATGATACGGCCAAAATCGGGCGGGCGCTGCCTGTTGTGACGATTCTCACCCGATCTGTTGCTTTTATGACCGGGCCATGGGGAGGTCAATCGCTTGGGCGGCGCGCCACGATGCGGACCGCGTTGGGGATCGGCCGGTCGGCCACGAGCACGAGGTACCCGCCGCCGCCCGCGCCGGAGAGCTTCCAGCCGAGCGCCTGGTCGCGGTGCCGGTCGATCAGCTCGCTCACTTGCGCGGTGACCATCCTGGGGAACATGGCGATCTGCGCGTCGTACGAGGCCCGCACCGCCTGGCCGAACGCCTGAATATCGTGGGCGAGGATGGCGTCCCAGCAGGCGTACGTTGCCTCGGCTAGCGCCCTGGCCCTGTCGCGGTCGATGTGCGTATCGGACAGGACGTCGAAATCGTCATGGCGCGGGCCGAGCGCGATCAGGTACAGCGCGCTCTCCACGAAATGCAGGGTCGTTTCATCATGGTTGCGGTCGATGCGGACCGGCCAGTACGCGCCCTCGTAATGGGCCATCGCCAGCCCGGGGAACACGAGCCCGATCGCGTCCTGCGAGCCGGAGATCTCGGTGGTGCCCGGCGGGTTGTCGTAGCAGAACAGGATCTTGGCGATCTTCTCCGGATCGCCGGGCGGCAGGCGCGTGCCCCACAGATCGATCGCGGCGTTGCGCGTGCTGGAGGCCATGCCGCTGCGCTCGTTGAACTCGATCGTCGGCTCGATCGAGATCGTGATCACCGGGCCGGGGTAGTGTTTGGAGACGAACGGCTGGTCGAGCCAGCCCCCGGCCAGGTCGATGCGAAACGGGATGCGGTTGACGGTGCGCAGGGCGGTGGTCGAGCGCGGCGCCAGCCCCTCGGCCGGCGCGCGGTTGAGCACGATGTATTCCACGCCGTGCTCCTCGCACAGCTTCTGCTTGTCGGGCAGGTGGCCGTCCTCATTGACGATGAAGATGTCCGGCTGGAGCGCCTTGAACTCCTCGACGAAATCCATCAGGCCCGACCCGCGCGAGATGAACGCGTCTGTGACATACCCCACCGCCTTGACCATGAACAGCCGCTCCTCCTCCGAGTTCACCGGCAGGCGGCCTTTGAGATCGAACACTGTCTTGTCCGATCCCAGCGCGACGTACAGATCGCCATAGGCGGCGGCTTCCTTGAAAAAGGCGATGTGGCCGCTGTGCAGCAGATCGAAGCACCCGCTGACCATCACTTTTGGAGGCATGGCACACTCCCTCGATGCTCGATACCGGCCCTTGAACGCGCCCAATTGTGCCGCACCGGTCCGCGATGCCGCAAGTGGTGCGAGATTGAATCGGACGGGGACGCCCACGCAAACGGCGCGGAGGAGGACCGCGCCGGTAACCGGCTTGGAAAAAGGCCCGCTGCGCGGGGCACGCTATTCGGTCAGCACCTGGGCCAGCTCGCGAAAGGCGGCCTTGTAGTCCTCGCCGGAGAAATCGAAGCGCGGCTTGCGTCGCAGCGCGTCGGGCAGGTCGGCGGGCTGGAGTTGCGCCACGACGATAGGCTTGCGGGCGCCGGCGAAGACGTCGATCGCGTCGACGACGTTGGTCGCCTTGATGCCCAGCGGCGTGAGCACGACGATCATGTTTTTGCATTCGAGCAGCGCCGGGTGGACGCCAGTTGCCCACTGGGCGTCTTTGACGTGTTCCTCGGCCATCCACACCTGAATCCCGATCCGTTTCAGATCTTCGGCCAGGATTTCGGCAAACTCGCTGTCCGAGACGCAGAAATTCAGGTACGTGACGCCGCTGTGCAGCTTGCGCCCACCCTTGCCCGCCGGTGTTTCGGGCACCTGGATCGGCTGCGGCGGCCTGGTACGATTGTGGGCCGCGGTCTTGCCCATCAGGAAGACGGTAGTGCCGCACACCGAGCACGTGCCGCGCGTGCCGGGCGCGCCGCGCCGGGTCCAGATCGGCTGGGGGTTCTCCATCGGGGTCTTGGCCCGGCACGTCATGCAATAGGCTTCGATTTCGTCGGTTTCGTCGTCGAACACTGCATCAAACTCGTCGTTCATCACGTCCCTGTTTCCGTATCGTTATGGATGGGTCCGGTGCTGGAGATAGCTTAACACACAAGCGCGATTTATGCGTAGTTGCGCGGTCGTTGTTACAATACGCTGTCGCCTGCCCCGCTTGATCACGTCTGCGGGCATCTGGGCCGCCTGCTGTAGCGTTTGGAAGGATTCCGATGACTGATTTTGACCAGAAATGTATCAACACAATCCGGATGCTGGCCGTTGACGCCGTGCAAAAAGCCAATTCCGGCCATCCCGGCTTACCGATGGGCGGCGCGCCGATGGCGTATGTGCTCTGGACGCGCTTCCTGAAACACAATCCCACCGATCCCAAGTGGACCAACCGCGACCGGTTCGTGCTCTCGGCGGGCCACGGCTCGATGCTGCTCTACGCCCTGCTGTACCTGACCGGCTACGACCTGTCGCTGGACGAGCTCAAGCGCTTCCGCCAGTGGGAGAGCCTGACACCCGGCCATCCGGAGCACGGCCCGACGCCCGGCGTCGAGACCACGACCGGCCCGCTGGGCCAGGGCTTCGCCAATGGCGTGGGCATGGCTATCGCCGAGCGCTATCTGGCGGCAACCTTCAACACGGCGAGCGGCGCGGTGATGGACCATTACACCTACGCCATCGTCAGCGACGGCGACCTGATGGAAGGCATCGCCGCCGAGGCCGCCTCACTGGCCGGGCATCTCAAGCTGGGCAAGCTGATCTACCTCTACGACGACAACAAGATTTCGCTGGATGGCAGCACCGAGATGGCGTACACCGAAGACGTCGCCGGGCGGTTCGCCGCCTACGGCTGGCAGGTGCTGCGCGTGGCCGATGGCAACGACCTGGCCGCCATCGAAGCCGCCATCAAGGAAGCCCAGGCTGACGCCGGGCGCCCCTCACTGATCATGATCCGGACCGTGATCGGCTACGGCAGCCCCAACAAGGCAGGCACCGCCGCGTCGCACGGCGCCGCCCTCGGCGCCGATGAGGTCAAGGCGACCAAAGACAACCTCGGCTGGCCGCAGGAACCGGATTTCCTGGTGCCGGATGACGTGCTGGCGCATTTCCGTGGGGCAGTCGAGCGCGGCAAGGCGGCGCAGGCGTCCTGGCAGGCGACCTGGGATGCGTGGGCGGCGGCCGAGCCCGAAAAAGCAGCTACCTGGAAGCAGATGATGTCCGGCGAGCTACCCGCGGGCTGGGATGCCGACGTGCCGGTCTTTCCCACCGACAAACCGGTTGCCACGCGCATCGCGTCGAGCAAGGTGATCAACGCCCTGGCGTCCCGCCTGCCGGGCCTGATGGGCGGCGCGGCGGACCTCGACTCGTCGACCAAGACGTATATCAACAGCGATGGCGATTTTCAGGCGGGGCAGTACCACAACCGCAACATGCGCTTCGGCGTCCGCGAGCATGCCATGGGCGGCATCGCCAACGGGATGGCGGCGCACGGAGGGCTGATCCCCTACACCGCGACGTTCGCTGTGTTCTCCGACTACATGCGGCCCTCGATGCGCCTCGCCGCGCTGAGCAAATTCCGGCCCATTTTCGTCTTCACGCACGACAGCGTTGGCCTGGGCGAAGATGGCCCCACGCACCAGCCCATCGAGCAGATCATGTCGCTGCGGCTGATCCCGAACCTGGAGTTGATCCGCCCGGCAGACGCCAACGAGACGGCGGCGGCCTGGCGCTGCGCCATTCAGAACACCGATCATCCGACCGTGCTGATGTTCACGCGCCAGAATATCCCCGTGCTGGACCCGGCGCTGGGCGTGGCCGAAGGCGTGGAGCGCGGCGCGTATGTGCTGGCGGACGGACCCGGCGGCAAAGTCGACGTGATCGTGATCGGCACGGGCTCCGAGGTGCACATCGCGCTCGAAGCGCAGAAGCTGCTGGCCGAGAAGGGCGTTGCGGCCCGCGTGGTGAGCATGCCCAGTTGGGAGCGGTTCGAGCGCCAGCCGCAGACCTACCGGGACAGCGTGCTGCCCCCGGCGGTCACCGCGCGGGTGGCGGTCGAAGCCGGGGTGACGACCGGCTGGCAGAAGTGGGTCGGCGACCGGGGGGCGGTTGTCGGCGTGGACCGTTTCGGCGCTTCGGCTCCCTACAAAGAGATCTACCAGCACTTCGGCCTTACGCCGGAGCGTGTCGCGCAGGAAGCGCTGGCGCTGCTCAAGCGGGCGTAACCCGCGCCGGCGATCATGCAGGACCATTGCGCGAGGTCAGCTCACCGGCTGGCCTCGTGTTGTTTTTGCGCGCGCCGGACCTCTGCCGGCCAGTTGGCTATAATCTGGGTAGATATCCGCTCAAAAGGAGGACGTAATGCCCAAGATCGAAGCCGAAGGCTTTGGAGCGTTCGAGGTTGCGCCAGGCCAGCGCCTGGTGCGCGCGCTGGAAGCCAATGGCGTGGACATCCTGCACCGCTGCGGCGGCAACGCGCGCTGCACGACCTGCCGGGTGGAGTTTCTCGAAGGCGAGCCGGACCGCATGACGGTCGCGGAGCGCGACAAGCTCGCGGAGAAAGGTGTGCTGGGCCAGGTGCGGCTGTCGTGCCAGATCCTGACCGATCACGATATGAAAGTACGCCCGATCAACCTGTTGCACAAAACCGATCTGCCCGATCCCGGCTCGGAGCCTGCCGTGACCATCACCCCAGATCCGGAATGGATCGACAAACCGGCCAGCGCCTGATCCCGGCCTGATCCATCATCGCTGCCTCGGGCTTAACGGCCCGGGGTTTTCGTCAATACGCCCGCTGCACCAGAAACGCCGCATACTGCCGGATCAGATCCTGCGCCGCGCCGCGAATGCCGGTGCGCTCCAGATGCGTTAGCGCCGCGTCGTAATACTCGCCCGCGATGTGGTCGGTCTGCGCGGCGGCACCGACGCGCTCCAAGATCGCCAGCACCGCCTCGACGTCCGCCTCGGACAGCGTTTCCTGCGCGTAGATGCGGCCCAGCGCCGCGCGGTCGTCGTCGTTCGCCTGCTCGAAGGCGACCAGCACCGGGTACGATTTTTTCTTCTCGCGGATGTCGCTGGTGGCCGACTTGCCGGTGACCGCTTCGTCGCCCCACACGCCCAGGTAATCGTCCCGGATCTGGAAGGCGATCCCCAGGCTGCGGCCAAAGCGGGCGTAGGCATCGACGATGGCCAGATCGTCCGTGCTGAGCAGCGCGCCGCAGGTCGCCGCCGCCTCGATCAGCGTGGCCGACTTGTTGGCGACCATCGTGACATAGTCCGCCGTCGACACCTGCTGGCGCGTTTCGAAGTCCATGTCCAGGATCTGCCCTTCGGCGGTCCACAGGCACGCCTGGGCCAGCGAGCGCAGCACGCCGACGATGCGGGCGGGCGGCGCCCCGAGCGCCTCCAGGCGCGTCACGGCCAGGTTGCCCAGCGCATACAGCCCATCCCCGGCGTTGATCGCCTGGTAGGCGCCCCAGCGGGTCCAGACGGTGGGCCGGTGGCGCCGTTCCTCGGAATGGTCCATCACGTCGTCGTGGATCAACGTGAAGTTGTGGATGAACTCCAGCGCCGTCGCGGCGGGCAGCACGTGCTGGTAGCGCCCGCACACCGCCTGCGCGACCAGCGCCATCAACAGCGGGCGGATCTTCTTGCCGCCGACGCGGCGGGCGGCCCGCTCGTCATCGAGGTCCCAGCCGAACTGGTAATCGATGACCTCCCACAAGATCGGGGCAACCGGCGCCTGCGCGGCGCGCGCGGCGCGCATGTCGGCATCGATATCCGCCACGATGGCGCCGAACAACGCTTCGAATGACTGACCGGACATAACGGGTACGCGTCCTTTCGGGAATTTGCCTGGGCTCGATTGTACGTCGTTTGGCCCGATCTGTCATTGCCCGCTGGCCCCAAACGATTTACACTCCGTAGCAACGTTTTTCAGGAGTGTTGGATGACTCACGCCGCAATCCGGACCGCCCACGTCTCGGCGCCGGGCAAGGCCATGCTGTTGGGCGAGCACGCCGTCGTCCACGCGCGCCCCTGCCTGGTGACGGCTGTCGATTCGCGCCTGTACCTGACGCTGGCTGCTGGCCCGCCCGGCGGCGGGACGTTCACCATCCACGCGCCGGACGTGGGCGTCGGGGGCGTCGCCGGGCGCGTGGCGGACGCGCTGGCGGGCGGGGAGGCGCGGGCGCGCGGCACGCGCTTCATCGAGAGCGCACTGGCGGTCTGGCGCGACCGGTTCGGCCTGGAGCGCGACGTCACGATTACCACCCGCAGCGACTTTTCGAGCCAGCTCGGGCTGGGCAGCTCGTCGGCGACGGTGGCCTGCGCGCTGTTCGCGCTGGCGCACGTCAGCGGGGTGAGCCTCTCGACACGTGACCTGTTCGACCTGGGGCTGGAGGCGATCTTCCGCGTGCAGCAGACCGGCTCCGGCTTCGACCTGGCGGCGGCGATCAGCGGCGGGACGCTGTTTTACGACAACGGCCAGCCGCGCCAGATCGTCCCGCTGGAGGTCCCGCACCTGCCGCTGGTGGTCGCCTATTCGGGCGTCAAGGCCGATACGCCCTCGGTGGTTCGCGCGGTGGCGGACCGGCTGGCGGCGTGGCCCGCCGCCATGACCGGCATTTTCGACACGATGGCCCGGATCGTGCACGATGGCCGCGCCGCGCTCGAACGGGCCGACTGGCCCGCCCTTGGCCAGTTGATGGACATGCAGCACGGCTTGGCGCACGCCATCGGCGTGGACACGCTCGAAACGGCGCGGCTGGTCTTTGCCGCGCGGGCGGCGGGCGCTTGGGGTGCCAAGCTCAGCGGGGCGGGCGGCGGCGATATCGTGATCGCCCTGGCCCCCGACGAGCGCCGCGCCGCGATCGGTGCCGCGCTGGAGGCCGCGGGCGGGACGCTGGTCGACGTCCAGCCCAACGCGCCCGGTGTTCGCCTGGAGGAACAACCATGACCGCCATCGCCACAGCGCAGAGCTGCGCCAATATCGCGTTCGTCAAATACTGGGGCCGCCGCGACGACGCGCTGCGCCTGCCGCTCAACGCGTCGATCTCGATGAACCTCGACGCCGCGACGACGATCACCACCGTCGCCTTTGACCCCGCGCTGGCCGACGACGTGGTGACGATCCACGGGGCGGAGGACGGCGGCAAGGCGGCTCGCCGCGTGTCGGAGCATCTCGACCGGATTCGGGCACTGGCCGGTATCTCGGCCCGTGCCCGCGTCGCCTCGCGCAACTCGTTCCCCATGGGGGCCGGGATCGCCTCGTCGGCGTCCGCCTTCGCCGCGCTGACGGCGGCCGCGTGCGCCGCCGCCGGGCTGGACCTGGACGAGCGCGCGCTGTCGATCCTGGCGCGGCAGGGATCAGGCTCGGCCTGCCGGTCGATCCCCGCCGGGTTTGTCGAGTGGCACGCCGGGGACACCAGCGCGGAATCGTTTGCCGAGTCCATCGCCCCGCCCGAGCATTGGGACCTGCGCGACCTGATCGCGATCGTGCAGACGGCGCATAAAACAGTTGGCTCCAGCAAGGGCAACGCGCTGGTGAGCACCAGCCCGTTCGCGGCGGCGCGGCTGGCCGAAGCAGAGCGCGCGCTGCCGGTCATCCGCCGGGCGATCCTGGCGCGCGATTTCGCCGCGTTCGGTGAAGAGACCGAGCAGGAAACGATCCGGATGCACGCCGTCGCCATGACGTCGCGGCCCAGCCTGCTCTACTGGTCGCCGGAAACGGTGCGGCTGATGCACGCGATCCGGGCGTGGCGCGACGAGGGGCTGCCCGCCTGGTTCACCATCGACGCTGGCGCGAACGTGCACGTGCTGTGCGAGGGGCCGCATGCGGGCGCGATCGAGGACCGGCTGCGAGCCGAGCCGGGCGTGCTGGACGTGATCGCCAACCGGCCCGGTCCCGGCACGCGCCTGATCGCCGATCACCTGTTTTGACGGTCGCGCATGAGGGTCCGCCCGCGCCACCCGATCCAGGCCGTGACCAGCGCCACGCCCAGCCAGTTCCCCCCGGCATCGAGCACCGACACGCCGCGACCGTCGCTCAGCATCTGGGCCGCTTCGATGGCCGCGCCCAGCAGGAGCGTGCTCGCGATCGTGGCGCGCAGGGCTGCCGGCGCCGCGAGATGCGCGCACAGCGCCCAGTAGACCAGCGCGGCCAGCACGCCGAACAGGAACACGTGCCCGATCCAGTCGCTGAGTTCCGTGCCGCCGAAGAAATCGTGCGTATTATCGACGACCGGCTCGTCGGCTGGCAGTAGCAGAAGGGCGCCGATCACACCCAGCCACACCAGGACGGCCAGCCAGCGCAGCCAGGGCGGCGCGGGGATGAGAGTGTCGTGTTTGGATTGCATCATGGGCCGATTATAATAGCCGCTCCGTCTGCCGTAAATAACCGGGCGCGCTACACTGCGCAGCAGCGCATCCCGCGCGGAGGGAGGACCCGATGGCGATCGACGTGATGGCGATCTTGCAGGACGCGTTTCCAGACCTGGACGCGGCGGCGCTGGCGGCGCTGGCGCCGCTCGTGCGTGTCCACACCTACCTGCGGGAGACCGTGATCTGCCAGGAAGGCGCCTATGAGGACGTGTTCTACCTCATCGTCGCGGGCGAGGTCGCGATCACCAAGCAGTTCGCCCCTGGCGAGGAGCGCGTGCTGCGCTACAGCGGGCCGGGCGACTTCTTCGGGGAGATGGCGCTCATGCAGGATCAGCCGCGCTCGGCGAGCGTGCGCACCACCCGGCCCACGACGCTGCTCGAGGTGGACCGCGACGTGTTCGATCACCTGATGGTTTCCAGCCCCGGCCTCGCCTGGCGCATCGTGCGCACCACCTTCGACCGGCTGCGCGCCAACGACCAGGCCGCGCTGGACGATCTGCGCGACGCCTACACCACCCTGGCGCGGCTCGACCAGGCCAAGCTCGACTTCATCGACATCGCCGCCCACGAGCTGCGTACCCCGCTGACGGTGATCCAGGGCTACGCCGAGATGCTGCGCCAGCATCCCACCGCGCAGGACCCGGTTGTGGGCGAGATCGCGCGCGGGATCATTCGGGGCGCGGAGCGCCTGCACGAGATCATGGGCGGCATGTTGGATATCACCAAGATCGACACCGAAGCGCTCAACGTGACGCGCGCGCCGGTGCTGCTGCGCAGCGTGTTCACCGAGCTCAAGCACCACTTCCGCGAGGTGCTCGACGAGCGCCGCCTGTCGCTGGACATCGAGCAGATCGGGGATGTGCCGTTTATCGAAGCCGACCCCAGCCTGATCTACAAGACGTTCTACCAACTGCTCAGCAACGCGATCAAGTACACACCGGATGGCGGCGCGATCCGGATCACCGCCTGGCTCGCCGATGTGGACGGGGTTGGCCCGGCGGTGGCCGTGGCCGTCGAGGACAGCGGCGTGGGAATCGATCCCGCCCACCACGCGCTGATCTTCGAGAAGTTCTACCAGGTCGGCACGGCGGCGCAGCACTCGTCCGGCAAGACGACGTTCAAGGGCGGCGGGCCGGGGCTGGGGCTGGCGCTGGTGAAGGGGGCGGTCGAGGCGCACGGCGGCATGGTGTGGGTCGAGAGCGAGGGCTGCGACGAGCGCCGCTGCCCCGGCAGTGTGTTCAAGGTGGTGCTGCCCCTGCACGCGCCCGATCAGAGCTGAGGTGGGGAGTCCGGGCCGAGCACGCCTTCCTGCGCCAGGATCGTGCGCAGATGCTCGCGGCGCGCCGAGCCAGCCAGCGTCTCCAGGCGGCGCACGCCCAGCGGATCGATCTCGTCGCGCAGCAGCCGGACCTGTTCCTGGGTGGGGGGCGGCGTCTCGCCCAGATCGGGCGCGATCTCCAGCGGGAAGCCGGTCCTGGCCTGGACGCGCTCCAGCGTCACGCCCGCGTGGAGTGTCGTCAGGCGCATCGTCCCGTTGGCCCAATCGAACTGTCCCAGGTCGCTGATCAGATAGACCGGCCCGCTGCCGTGCTGCCGGTCGGGGTGGTGACCCATGCCGCTCAGGACGTCCAGCCGGGGCACGAAAATGGCCCGCGAATGGCGCGGCACGTAGATATGCATCTGGCTGGATACGGGGGATACGTCGGGAATGCCGCCGCTGCCCGGCAGCCGCAGCCGCGGGCGCCCGATGGCGATGTTGTTGAAGTTGCCTTGGGGGTCCACCTGGGCCGGGCGGAAGAATTCTTTGGGCGCCAGCGTGTGCAGGATGTCTGCGACCAGCGTCACGAAGCTGGCGTTGGCCAGCGCCTTGCCCAGCCACAATTCCTCGACGCGCGCCACGCCCAGCGGCGCCCACCCGTACACCACGCCCTGACCGACCGCCGAGGCGAAATAGGCGTTAGGGGCGTGGGTGCGTTGCGCCAGAATGTACCCGGCGGCCACCAGTGGCGTTGCCAGGCCATGCGCCAGGTGATCGCCGTCACGCACCTGTCGCGCGATGCACACGGCGATCAGCTCGTCGATGGTGTAGTCGGCGGCAGGTGGGCCGGCGGGGATCGTCATGCGGATCAGTCGCGGCGACGACCGCCGAAGATCAACATCGCGTAATACATCAGCGTCAGCAGCGAGGTCGCCACAGCGGCCACATAGGTGAACGCTGCCGCGCGCAGCACTGCCTTCGCTCCGTCGGCGTCCTGGCTGTCAGCGATCAAGCCCGAGTCGCGGAGCATGTTCATCGCGCGGCGGCTGGCATCCAACTCCACCGGCAGCGTGACGAGCGTGAACAGGGTCGCGCTGGCGAACAGGATCAGGCCAATCGCCGCCAGGCCGGTGAAGTTCATGATCAGGCCCAGGATGATCAGCGTGATGCCCACCGATGGGCCAAGCTGCGCGCTGGGGATCAGCAGCGATCGCACGCTCATCAGCGCGCTGTTCTGCTGGTCCTGCTGGACGTGGCCGAGCTCGTGCGCGGCGATAGCCATCGAGGCCACGGAAGGCTGCATCGCAACGCCCTGCGACATCCGGACGACCTGCTTGCTGGGATCATAGTGGTCGGTCATGTTGCCGGGAGTCACTTCCAGTCCAATCGGCTTGATCGCGCCACTGCGGACAATCGCCTGGGCGGTTTGCTGGCCGTTGACCCGGCGGCTGTTCGGGATCTGGCTCCACTTCTGATACGCCCCCTTGACCCACATCTGCGCCAGCCCGGTGATGATCAGGGTGGGCAGCATCACATACAAGAGATAATTCGGGTCGAAGAACATCTTCCCCTCCGCCAGAGTGTGATTGACGTGTGTTGACCTGCTGTACTATACGCTGCGCCGGTTAGAACGGCATCAGACGGCCCCTAGAAATGCGATAGAAATCCCCTCACGGCAGCGCCGGCCCCATCGCCTCGCGCTCGAGGACGGTATTCGGCTCGTAGGTACCGTTCAGGACGGCGATGGCGGTTTCAAGCTGGTTGTCGACGCCCTCCAGGGCCGCGTCCACGTCGAACGGCACTTCGATGTCGGGCGTGATCCCCACCTCGCTCACCGAATGGCCGTCGGGGGTGTACCACCGCGAGATGGTGATCCGCACGCCTCCCCCATTGGACAGCTCGCGCCAGGTCTGGACCGATCCCTTGCCGAAGGTGGGCATCCCGACGATGGTCGCCCGCTCGTGATCCTGCAACGCCCCGGCGATCAGCTCGGACGCGCTGGCGCTGCCCTGGTCGACCAGCACCACCAGCGGCACCTCGGGCGCAACCGCATCGCCGCGCGCCATGTGGGTGAACTCGTTGTCCGGCGAGCGCTCGATCAGGATGGCGCCCTCTTCGATGAAGGCGCTGGCCACGTCGATCGCCGTGGTGAGATACCCGCCCGGATCGCCGCGCACATCCAGAATTAGCCCGTTGAGGTTGTCGGCATCCATGTCCTCCAGGGCCTGGCGCATCAGCCCGCCCGTTTCGAAGTCAAACTGGCTCAGGCGTATATAACCGATCGCGCCGTCGAGCACGCGCTGGGTGACGGTCGAGACCGTGATGCGGCCGCGCGTGACGTCAAAATCCAGCAGATCCGGCTCGCCCGCGCGCAGGATGCCCAGGGTAACCTCGGACCCGGCCGGGCCGCGCACCAGGGCGATGATCTCCTCTTGCAACAGGTCCGTGATGTTTTCGCCGTCCACTTCGATGATCTGGTCGCCGGCCCGCAGACCCGCCGCCTGGGCCGGGGACCCATCGAAGATGGATACCAGCTCCAGCCCGCCGGTAGTCTCGTCCTTGCGGACCGTCGCCCCAATCCCCTCGTATTCGCCGCTCATGCTCTCGTTGACGCGAGCGAACGTGTCCGGGTCCATATAGTCGGTGTTGGGATCGCCGAGGGACTGCATCATGCCGCGCAGGGCGCTCTCCATCAGCGCCGTGTCGTCCAGCGGATCGACGTAATTCTCGTGCAGCAGGTTCCAGGTTTCCCAAAACGGCACGAACAGCTCCTCCGTTTCGGCCGGTTGGTTGCCCTGCGCCCGGGCAGCGCTGCCCGAGTCCTGTGTGCCGAGCAGGTAGCCGCCGGCAAACGCTGCCGCGATCACGACCAGCGTGAAGCTGGCTGTTAACCCTCTCCAATACATCCTCATCCGGTTTTGCATCGGTGATTACTCCGTCAACCCGCTTGCGGTGTTGTGTAGATTATAAGCGCGAATCGGCAACAATGGGCTAAGTGTCGTTAAGTATTGGATGAGATTTTCCCGGCCCGGCTCTGGCCCGTGAATTGCCGCACGTACGCCCGGAAAGCGCCGCTGTCGCATGCTTCAATATAGTCCAGAATCTCGCCCCCGGCGACCGGGTACAGCGGGAAGCACGACGTCGGCCACGCGCCGCCCGGCGCATGGGCCACGGCGGTGACCAGCGCGCCGGGAATCTGCACGTCGCTGGTGAGGTTGTCCACGATCTCCTCGGCGGTGACGATCACCTGGGGGGCGATCGTCGCCAGCTCCGGGTCGATGCCCAGGTTTTTGTTGAGCCGGGCGTTGCCGGTCCGGTCGGCGACCAGGGCGTGGATCACGGCCACGTCACAGGCAATGGCCGGAAACGCGACCAGCGTCTCGCCGGTGTAAGGGTCGGTGATCGTTTTGACATCCGGGCGCAGCGCCAGCAGGTCCGTGCCCAGCCAGGCGCGTGACGGCATGAAGCTCACGCCGCCCATCTGCGCGCGAAGGCCCAGGGCCAGGCTGGCCTCGGTCTCTTCGAGGATCTGGATCGTGCCCGCGTTGGCGGCCTGGGTGAACATCGGCGCGAACCCGAACGCCTCCAGCCCGAAGTAGCAGGTGCGCGTCCGGGCGACACAGCCGGCGCCGACCAGCAGATCGGATTCGTAGGCGGCGGTGAAGCATAACAGGGTGAGATCGGTGGGCGGAGCGGGCCGGCGCAGCAGTTCCGCGACGAACGCGACAGGCCGCCGGTAGAGCATGTTGCCGCCCAGCGCCAGGGTTTGCCCCGGCTGGACCAGTGCCGCTGCCTCGGCCAGCGAGATCGTCAGGTTTTTGGCCGTCATGTGTCGCTCAACCTCTTGCCTGGTGAACGTGTTCTCCGTCTGCCATGGGACAGCAGCGGTGCCGGACAGCCCAGGCGGCCCGGCACCGGATGAAGTCGATCGGGCGGCGCGCTAGTCCACGCGCTCGGCCAGCGGGACCCATTTCAGGTCCGTTGGGCCGATGTAGTTGCCGCGCGGGCGGATCAGCCGGTTGTCGGCCCACTGCTCGATGATGTGGGCGGTCCACCCCGCGATGCGCGACATGGCGAACAGCGGCGTCATCATATCGCTCTCAAGGCCAATGGCGTCCAGCACGATCGCGCTGTAATAGTCCACGTTGGGGAACAACTGGCGCTCGATAAAGTGCGGGTCCTTGGCGGCCAGCTCAGCGAGCTGGTCGGCCACATCCAACAGGCCGCATTTCTCCTTCTGGGCGCACAGGGCGTGGGCGTGTTCCTTGAGGATCTCGGCGCGCGGATCGGGCGCCTTGTAGACGCGGTGGCCGATGCCCATGATGCGGCGGCCATGTTCTTTGACCTCGTGCTGGAACCACGCCTCGACGCTCTCGGCCCTGCTGACCTCGCGGAACATGCGCATGGCCGCTTCGTTGGCGCCGCCGTGCTTGGGCCCTTTCAGCGAGCCGATGGCCGCCGTCACTGCGCTGTACATGTCGCCGTCGGTGCTCGTCACCACGCGGCTGGTGAACGTGCTGGCGTTCATGCCGTGATCGGCCAGCAGCACCAGGTAGACGTTGAGCGCGTCGACCTCGACCTGCTCCGGATCGTGGCCGCGCAGCATGTAGAGGAAATTCGCCGCCAGCCCCAGGTCCTCGCGCGGGGCGACCGGCTCCTTGCCGCTGCGGATCCGCGCCCACGCCGCGATAATGGTGGGGATCTTCGCGGTGAGGTGCATCGCCTTGCGATAGTTCGCGTCCTGGCTGTTGTCTTCGGCGGCGGCGTCGTACAGACCCAGCCCGGAGACCGCCGTGCGCAGCACGGCCATCGGATGCGCGCTGCTGGGGTACGTCTTCATCGCTGCCAGGACCGGCGCGGGCAAGGTCATTTCAGTGATGAGACTTTCGCGGAAGCGCTTGAGCTGTGTTTGGGTCGGCAGCTCGCCGTACCACAGCAGGAAGACCACCTCTTCGAACGACGCGTTGCTGGCCAGATCCTGAATCTGGTAGCCGCTGTAGATCAGCTTGCCGACATCGCCAAAAACTTTGCTCAGGCGCGTATCGGCAATGACGACCCCTTCCAAGCCTTTTTTCGATTCACCTTCTGCCATGTTGTAGTATGCTCCTCAAAAGCAATGGGTAGGTATTCGGTGTGCTGCCAGACTGCCACGGATGCCACGCTGAAAACGGGGAGAGCGTGTTGGGTGGATGGTGTTTGGTCGTAGCCCCAGAGACCTGCTGACCAGACAGACATGGCAACTTTTCTGTGGTAGAGTATAGCAAGTGATTATTTTGGCTACAAACCATTTTTGGGAGAGAATACCGGCGTCTCCCCGGCGCGGGCGGCTGCTGAAATCGGCGCGTATCAATGGCAGCATCGAAAAACTCCGCGTATCATAGAGTGCGTTCGGCGCCGGTGGTATGTATTCCACCTAACTTTTGTATTGTGCGGAGGCAATTGTGTTATGACGACTTTGGTCACCACGGTTACTGAAACGCTCAGGTACCGGGGGAAGATCGGGCAGTGGAGCTGGATGCTGCACCGTGTTGCCGGCCTCGGTACGCTTTTGTTTCTCACCCTGCATGTCATCGATACGTCGTGGGCGGCCTTCTCGCCGGACCTGTACGCCGAGGCCATCGACCAGTACCAGAGCCCGCTGTTCACCATCGGCGAATTCGCCCTGATCGCGTGTGTGGTGTTTCACGCCTATAACGGGCTGCGCATCATCCTGTTCGATTACCGGCCCGAATGGTGGGGGCACCAGCAGCGAGCGGCCAACATTGTGTTCGCGGCCACAGCCATCACGCTGATCCCCGTCTTCGCCATCATGATCAACCACGTGCTCGAGTTCTACGAAGACGATCCGGAGCTGGCCTCGTTCAGCAGCATTGTCGAGATGATGTCCAGGTTCCTGCTCGGGTTCATCGCCATTATCGTCGCGGTGCTGGTGCTCTCCGGGTTGTACGGCGCGATCACCCGCAGCCGCTCCGGCTTCAGGCTGCCGGGGCGCGCTGAGGCCACGCTGTGGTCGTTCATGCGGCTGTCGGGCGTGCTCATTCTGCCGCTGGTGTTCGGCCACCTGGCGATGATGCACGTCATCCAGGGCGTGTTCGACATCACCGGCGCGGGCATCCAGGTGGTGGGCACCGACATCGTCAACGAGTCCGGCAGCGCGGTGGAGTTCGTCGGCGCGCGGTGGAATATGCTGGTGGCCGGGGTCGCCATCTGGCGCATCTACGACGGCCTGCTGCTGGCCCTGGTGGTCATTCACGGCTTCAACGGCCTGCGCCACGTGGTCAACGATTACGCGCACGCGCCGCTGGTCAACCGCGCGCTCAACTGGGCGATCGTCTTCGGTGCGGTGGCTCTGATCGTGGTGGGCGCGTGGGCGCTGCTGGCCGGCGTGGACGAGACGGCTTACGAGATCGCGGAAGACATTGTCTTACACTAGGTTCGAGGGACACTATGCAAACACACCAGTATGAAGCAGTGATTGTCGGCGCGGGTGGGGCCGGCCTCATGGCGGCGCTGTACGCCTCGCGGGGTGTGAAGACAGCCGTTCTCAGCAAGCTGTACCCGACGCGCTCCCATACCGGGGCGGCGCAAGGGGGCATCGGCGCGGCCCTGGGCAACCTGGAAGAAGACCGGCCCGAATGGCACGCGTTCGATACGGTCAAGGGCGGCGATTATCTCAGCGATCAGGATGCCGCGCTGGTCCTGGCCGAAGGGGCCATCGAAGCGGTGATCGAGCTGGAGCATCTCGGCCTGCCGTTCGACCGCACGCCGGAGGGGCGCATCTCGCAGCGCCGCTTTGGCGGCCACACCAGCGGCTTTGGCGGGCAGCCGGTCCGCCGGGCGTGCCACGCCGCCGACCGCACCGGGCACATGATCCTGCAGACGCTCTACCAGCAGTGCATCAAGAATGACGTCACATTTTTCAACGAGTTTCACGTGGTCGACCTGATCCGCAACGGCGATACGGTGGTGGGCGTGGTGGCCATCAACATCGACGACGGCGAGTTGCACGTCTTCCACAGCAAGGCGGTCCTGTTCGCGACCGGCGGCTGGGGCAAAGTGTGGGAGATCACCAGCAACGCCCACTCGCTGACCGGCGACGGCAACGTGATCACCTATCGCCGGGGCATTCCCCTGCAGGACATGGAGTTCTTCCAGTTCCACCCCACCGGTATCTATAAAATGGGGATTCTGATCACCGAGGGCGTGCGCGGCGAGGGCGGCGTGCTGCTCAACGACCGCGGCGAGCGCTTCATGGAACGTTACGCGCCCAGCATCAAGGACCTGGCCAGCCGTGATGTGGTCTCGCGCGCGATATACCTCGAGATCAAGGCGGGCCGTGGCATCAAGGGGCAGCGCTACGTTCACCTGGACGTAACACCCGAAACCGTCAACCGCTATTTGGCCGAAGCCGGCGAGAGCCGTCGCATCACGGGCGAGTATGTCGAAGCCAAGCTGCCCGACATTCTGGATTTCTGCCGGACGTACCTGGGTGTGGATCCGGTCAAAGAGCCCATGCCCATCCAGCCGACGGCCCACTATGCCATGGGCGGCATCCCGACCGATCTCGACGGGCGCGCCATCAGCGACGAGCACCGCACGCCCGTGCCGGGACTGTACGCGGCCGGTGAATGCGCGTGCGTGAGCGTGCACGGCGCCAACCGCCTGGGCACCAACAGCCTGACCGACCTGATTGTGTTCGGGCGGCTGTCGGGCAAACACATGGCCCAGTACTGCCAGGGCGTGGACTACACGCCGCTGCCCAGCAACCCGGCGGGCGAGGTCGAGGCCGAGTTGGAGCGCATTCGCAAGAGCAGCGGGTCGATCAAGCCCCACCAGCTTCGCACCGAGATGCAGCACGAGATGATGAACCACGTCGGCGTGTTCCGCACCGCCGAGGGGATGCAGGCAGCGCTCGACACGGTGCGCCGCCTGAAAGAGCAGTATCGCACCAACCTGGTGATCGACGACCGAGGCAAGCGCTTCAACAGCGATCTGCTCGAAGCGTGGGAGCTGGGCTGCCTGCTCGACATCGCCGAGGTGACGGCGGTCAGCGCCCTGGCCCGCGAAGAGAGCCGCGGCGCCCACTCGCGCGAGGACTTCCCCAAGCGCGACGACGAGAAGTGGCTGGTGCACACCCTCGCCTACCGGACGCCAGAGGGCGATGTGCGCCTGAACCACAACAAGCCGGTCGACCTGTCGTTGGCGGAGAAAGACGAGCGTTTCAAACCGAAGGAACGGGTGTATTAGAAGGGGCGGAGAGGGATAACCATGCAGGTAACGTTGCGAATCCGGCGCTTTAACCCCGAGCGGGATCAAAAACCTTACTGGGGAGAGTATACGCTCGACAAGGTCGAGCCGAACGATCGCGTGCTCGAATTGCTGCACCGCGTCAAGTGGGAACAAGACGGCACCCTGACCTTCCGCCGGTCGTGCGCGCACGGCGTGTGCGGCTCGGACGGGATGCGGATCAACGGCGTGAACCGGCTGGCGTGCAAGGTGCTGGTCAGCACGCTAGGCTCTGGCGATCAGGTCACGATCCAGATCGAGCCGCTGCTGGGCCTCACCGTGATCAAGGACCTGGTGGTGGATATGGAGCCGTTCTTCGAGCACTACCGCTCGGTGATGCCGTACTTCATCAACGACGAGCCGGTTCCGGAAGACGGGCGCGAGCGCCTGCAAAGCCAGGAAGACCGCGCGCGCTTCGACGACACGACCAAGTGCATCTTGTGCGCGTGCTGCACGACGGCCTGCCCCAGCTTCTGGGCCGACGGCGCCTACGTGGGGCCGGCGGCGATCGTGCAGGCGCACCGGTTCATCTTCGACAGTCGCGACACGGCCGCCGCCGACCGCCTGAAGATTCTGGCCGAGCCGGAAGGCGTGTGGCGCTGCCGCACGATCTTCAACTGCACGACCGCCTGCCCGCGCGAGATCGAGGTCACGCGCGCGATTGGCGAGGTGAAGCTGGCGACCCGGCGCGGGGTCGACCATCGCTCATAGGATATGTGCCAGGTGTAGGGCTGCGATCACCGGTGACCCGCCGGTGATCGTTTCAGTCCGGAGGGTATTTGACTGATGCTGGTATTGCTCGAAGGCAACATCGCAGCCGGCAAGACCACGCTGGGTCAGGCTTTGGCCGCCGACGAGAGGTTTGACTTCATCCCCGAGCCGGTCGCGCGTTGGCAAACTGGCTTCGCCGCGAACCTGCTCGAGCGGTTTTACCGCGACACGCCGCGCTGGGCGTTCACCATGCAGATCGGCGCGTTCGTGACCCGCGCGCAGATGTTCGACAGCCTGCCCGATCGCGACGTGCTCGTCTTCGAGCGCTCGATCTACTGCGACCGGCACGTGTTCGCCCAATCGCTCCACCAGCAGGGGCTGATGGACGACACCGAATGGGCGCTGTACTGCCATTTCTGGGACCGGCTCTCGAGCGTGGTGCCCGCGCCGGACGCGATCATCTACCTGCGCACGCCGGCGGACGAATGCTTCCGCCGCCTGATGGTGCGCGGGCGCGCCGAGGAGCGCGGCATCACGCTGCAGTACCTCGAACAGCTCGAAGCGTGCCACGATGACTGGCTGCTTGCCCCGCGCGCCGAGGCGCCGGTGATCGTGCTGGACGGGGCGCAGACCTGGCCCGTGGAGACCGTCGCCGAGCGGCTGGGGGCGGTCGTGCCGGACAGGTCGTGAACGGTCCCGGCGGGCGGCGCTCCGGCGTGCATCGAGCAGCCCGCCCGCCAAAATGTGGGATCGGCGCGCGTGATGAGCTACACTGGTGGCGGTGATGCGCGCGGCTTGCCCGGCCTTGTGAGGCGCGCAAGCTGGGCGGTCGCCGCCATCCGATCGCAGTCACCGAATACCAAGCGGCGCACGGGTAGTTGCCAGAGGGGGGTCGTGGCCGCGCCTGACGGATCGTGCAAGCAGTTGTTGGAAGCCAGAGAGTCATATGTCACGCAGATCAGGACCTCCCCCCCTGTTGATCGTTGTCATCGGCGCCCTGGTCGTCTTCGGCGGGTACTATGTGTGGACCGGATTCCTTCAGTTTCTGGAGGAGGGGGGCAACATCACCGCCCCGGCGACCCGCGAAGCGTTTTCGAGCGCCACCGCCCAGGTCGGGCCCACGATGCGCCCCACGGTTTTCATGCCGGCCACGTTCACGCCGCTGCCACCGTGCCAGATGTTCCGCGTGACCGCCGAGCGCGCCGTCTACCGCGACTGTCCCAGCCAGGACAACCAGCAGTGCCCGATTGTCGAAGTAGTCCCCTACGACACAGAGCTGTGTGTCTACAGCCGCTCGCCCGATAACCCCGAATGGTACGTGATCGAGCTGAATCCCGGCGGCGCGTACCGGGATATCGTGTTCATGCACGAGAGCGTGATCAAGCCGGTCAACCCGACCCCCACACCCTCGCTGACGATGACGCCGCTGCCCACCGTCAGTCCGCTTCCGTCCGACACGCCGCTGCCGACCGTTCCGATCAGCCCGACGCCGACACCCAACCCGGAGCTGACGCCGACGCCGTCGCCCACCTTCACACCGTCGCCCTCACCGCCCAACGTCAGTATCTAGGCGAGGCGGTTCGAATTCCGGTATACTTAGTTAAATTCGAGATTCGGAATGGAATGATGACATGGCCGAATTCGAGCTGACATCGGCTGACGAGCCGCGCCACGTCCTCGCCATCGTCAACCCGGCATCGGGTTCAAAACGCGGCGCCCTCGTGATCGAACGGCTGCGGTCGATGACCAGGCCGCGCGTGACGTTGCAGTTGACCACGCCAGACTTCGACTTCGCCGAGGTGATCCGGGCCGGTATCGCCGCCGGCGCCGACCGGATTCTGGTAGCCGGGGGCGACGGCACGCTGATGGAGGCCGTATCGGGCGCGCGGCGCGTGCTGGGCGATCACCTGCTGCCGTTTTCGTGGGTGCCGGTCGGAACGGGCAACGTCGTGTCCGGCTTCCTGGGCATTCCGCACCGTGTCGAGCCCGCGCTCAAGCTGGCCCTGGGGCCGGGCGCCATCCGCCGGATCGATCTGGCCAAGGTTGGGGAGCGCTGCTCGGTGCTGCGCGTGTCGACCGGCTTCGAGGCCGAAGCGGCTCACAACGTCACGCGCGAAGACAAGGACCGGCTAGGGATTCTGGCGTATGGCATTTCGGGCCTGCGCTCGCTGCGCCAGACCCGCCCCGTGGAGTACATGATCTCGCTGGATGGGCAGCCGCCGATCCTGGTCGAGGGCATCATGGCGTTCGTCACCGCCACCGGCGCGCTGACCTGGATCAACAGCCTGTCGGTCATCAACGAGGCGATCCAGCCCGACGATGGCCTGCTCTACGCGGGCGTGCTGCGCACGCTGAACCCCGGCCGCCTGCTGAACAGCTTCACCAACCTGTTCGCCGGCAGCGGCTTTCCCCCGGAGTCGATCATCTATTTTTCGGCGCGCAAGCGCATCGTGGTGGACTCCAAGACACCCCAGCCTACCCAGATCGACGGCGATCCGCTCGGCACCACGCCAATCATCGCCGACCTGCTGCCGCGCGCGCTGCCGGTCGTCGTCGCGCGGGATGGCAAGCAGGGCGCCGCCGCGTATATGGAATGGTTGTCGCAGGTCAGGGAGTAGGCGCCACCGGCAGCCGGAACCAGAACACGCTGCCCGCGTTCGGCTGGCTCTGCACGTGAATATCGCCGCCGTGCTTTTCGATGATGGCCTGCGCGATCTCCAGGCCCAGGCCGGTGCCTTCGATGCGCTGCGTGCGGGGGGTGTGGATGCGGTAAAACCGCTGGAAGATGTGCGGCAGGTGTTCCGGCTCGATGCCCAGCCCGTTATCCTCCACGCGCACGATCACGTCGTCGTGCCGCCGCCTGACTGAGATATCCACCGGACCGCCCTCTGGCGAGTATTTGACCGCGTTGCTGATCAGGTTGTTGATCGCGCTCATCAGCCGCCGCTCGTCCGCCTGAATCGGGCAGCGTTCGGGCAGATCGAGGTTGAGCTGGACTCGCTGGCGCCGGGCGAACGGCTCCAGATCGGTCACTGTCTGGCGTACCAAGTCGACCAGATCGGTCGGCACCACCGCCAGCTCGCCGCCGGTTTCCAGCCACGCCATGTCGAGCAGCTCGTGCACGCGCGTCAACATCGTGTCCAGGCTGCCCAGCGCGCGTTGCGCAAACTCGGCCTGTTTGTCATTGAGATCGCCCGCCGCGCCGACCAGGTCGACGAATCCCTTCGCCGACGCGATCGGGATTTTCAGATCGTGGACGATGTCGCGCATCAGGTTCATGAACTGGCTGGGGCTTTGGTGCAGCCGCTGCAAGACAGCCACCCGCCTCTGGCCGGGCAGCTCCACCACCCGCGCGTAGGCGGTCTTGCCGGAGGGCAGGACAATCGGCTCCGGCTCGAGGTCGCCGGAGGCGGCATCCTCCTCGAACAGCCGCACCAGGCAGCGGGTCGCGCGGTGGGCGCTGACCGGCTGATCCAGAATATCCCCCGCGCGGATGCCCAGAGTGTCTTCGGCGGCGGCATTGAACAGGCACACGCGACCGTGATGATCGATCGCTACCAGCGCATCGGACAGATGATCGCCGATCGTATCCAACATATCCGTATTCACGGTTTGCGTCATTCCCCATCCCCTACCAGCAGCGGCGGCAGATCGCGCAGCGCGAACGCCAGGCGCGTACCCTGCCAGGTGAGCAGCGTGTGATCCAGCCGGTAGAAACGATCATGCGCCGCTGCCGGGATGTCCAGGGCGCGGATGATATCGATGTCGGCCTCAGAGAACAGGACGGGATCGTCCGGCAGCAAAACGACGTCGGGTTGGGCGTCTTCGACCTCGGCCGACGTCACCGTTGGATAGCGCGCGGCACGGTCGCCGAACACATTGCGACCGCCACACACGCGCAGCACATCATGCGCATACGTCTCGCGGTTGAATGTCGTCCAATCTCCGCGCACCAGCGGTGCAAACACCCGGACCGGCGTTGTCCCTGCGGCGGCCGCCTCCGTGTATTCGGCAGCACGCTCTAATTCGCGCACGCGAGGGACCATGACGGCATGATCGAACACGCGCATGAGGTCCCACAACAGGTTCAGGGTGTCGAACACCGTTCGCGGGCCTATCACCCAGACGGAAAGGCCGGCGGACCGCAGCGCATCGACATCTTGCTGGCGATTGTCATCCGCGCTGAGCAGCACCAGATCGGGGCCCAGCGCGACGATCGCGTCGATGTCCGGCTGCCATGCCCCGCCGATCCTCACCCACGACTGTACACCCATTGCCGGGGCGGCGCAAGCGTCGGTCACGGCGATCAGGCGGTCGCCCAGGTCCAGATCGAGCAGCGTCTCGGTGAGATGAGGCGCCAGCGACGCCACTCGCCAGGGCGGAACATCGACGGAAAAGTGTTCCGTCGCGGCGTTCCAGGGTCCATGGCTGCTGCCCACCGGGTCCCCCTCCACCTACAAGATGATCGCCTGATCGCGTTCCGGCCCGACGCTGATCATGATGGCCGGCACGCCTGCGATCTGCTGGATGCGGTCGATATAGTGGCGCGCCTGGCTTGGCAGGTCTTCCAGGCGGCGCGCGCCGGAGATGTCGCCCTTCCAGCCGGGCAGCGTCTCGTAGACCGGCACGGCGCGCGCGGCGGCGGCGGTGTCGGGCGGCAGGGTGGCCAGCGGTTCCCCGTCCAGCGTGTAGGATGTGGCGATGTGCAGGGGATCGAGCCCGCTCAGCACATCCAGCTTGGTGATCACAAGCTCGGTCAGGCCGTTGATCCGCGCCGCGTAGCGCAGCGCGACGCCGTCCAGCCAGCCGCAGCGGCGGGGCCGCCCGGTGGTGGTACCGAATTCGTGGCCGGCCTGGCGCATCTGCTCGCCGGTCGCGTCTTCCAGCTCGGTGGGGAATGGGCCGTTGCCGACGCGCGTGCAGTAGGCCTTGGCGACGCCGACCACGCGCTCGACGGCGCGCGGGCCGAAGCCAAGTCCCGTCAGGGCGCCGCCCGCCGAGGGCGACGAGCTGGTGACGAACGGATAATGCCCGTGGTCGATGTCCAGCAGGGTGCCCTGAGCCCCTTCGCACAGCAGGCGCCGGCCCGCTTCGAGTAGGGTGTGGATCAGGAAGGTGGTGTCGGCGATATACGGCGCCAGCCGGGCCGCTGCTGCCCGGTACTGGCCGGCCAGCCCCGCCGCGTCGACCGGCTCCAGCCCATAGCGTTCGGTCAGGAGCCAGTTGGCGCTCTCCACCGCCGCGCGGATCTGCTCCGCGAAGTCGTCTGGGTCGCGCATGGCGCCGGTCAGGATGCCGGTCCGGGCGGCCTTGTCCATGTAGGCCGGGCCGATGCCGCGCCGCGTGGTGCCGATCGAGCCCTTGCCCAGCGCGCGCTCGGATGCGCCATCCAGCGCCAGGTGCCCCGGCGTGATGACGTGCGCCCGCCCGCTGATGTGGAGGCGCTCCGGCGAGACATCCACGCCCTGCCCGGCGAGCATGTCCAACTCCTCGACCAGCCGGAGCGGGTTGATCACCATGCCGGCGCCCATGAAGCACTGCAGGTTGGGATGGATCACGCCCGACGGGATGAGGTGGAGCTTGAACTCGCGCTCGCCCACCATCACCGTATGCCCGGCGTTGTCGCCACCCGCACAGCGGGCCATGCCGTCTGCCTGGCGGGCCAGCCAGTCGGCGACGCGGCCTTTGCCTTCATCGCCCCATTGGGCACCGATGAGTATGGTTACCGACATGGTGTGCCTCCTCCTCTAGCCTGCGTGGTAATGCTGTCCCAGCGAAATCGTGATCGCGCCGTTGCCCCACACGTCCAGCTCGCCGTTGGGGCCTAACATCAACGCCGCGCCCGCGCCCAGGCCCAGCCCGTAACTGTCCGGGTGCTGGTGGACCCAGGCGCGCAGCCGCTCGGCGTCCTCGGGCGAATAGCCCGGTAGAATGATCGAGCCAGCCAGCCAGTTGAACCCTTCGATCAGATCCGCGCCGCGCACGGCGTAGGTGCCCAGGGCGCCCGCGCTCGGTCCGATGGCGTAGAGCGTCGCCCCGCGCCGGTAGGCATCCTCGATGGCCTGCAGCGCCACGCCGACCAGGGCTTCCTGCAGCCGCTCGCCAGACGGACCTTCGCCCAGGATGATCACGCCCGCCTCGTTCAACTGGCGCGCGAGGGCGTCATCTTCTTCGGTGAGAATATCGACCAGATAGCCGGTGCGCGCGCCGAGATCGCGCAGCAGGTCCATGTGCAGGTCGGCCTGCTCGATGTTGCTGGCGGCCCAGATGTACGCGATCGGCCCCTGCGACAGCGTGTGGCTGAGCAGGTTGGCGGTGATGCTCAGGTTGTCTTCGGAGTTGGGGTCGCCGCCGCCGGCCAGCACGATCAGGCCGCGCCCTGTCCGCCAGCGGAAAATGTTATTTTGCAGCATGCTCCATCACGTTCCTTGTCTGCTCCGCGGCTCGGCCAGAAACAGCCAGGGAGCCTGGATCCCACCCGCCTCGTCGATCGCGTTGGCGTTGCGCATGTCGGGCAGCGTGTACATCAACAATTGTATCCTAAGACCGCCATCTGGCAGCGACTCGCTCAGCGGGATCTCGACCGGGTTAATGACCGTTTCGCCGGCCCGCCACAGCCAGCCGCTGAGCGACGCCATGTCGGCCTGCCCGTACGTGTTGCCGTCGGCGTCCACGGCGCGCCGAACATGATCGGCATCAGGTAAAAATCGACGACGAAGATTGGGGACACGAGGAAATTGACCAGCGGCCACAGCGTCAGCACGGCCAGCAGCGCCGGGCTGGCCTCCCGCACCCGCCGGGCGACCATCGCCGCGCTTACCCCGGTATCACGTAGGATGCCACCGCGGCGGTCATCAGCCGGACCGCGAGCGGGATGGCGGCTTCGTCGAAGTCGAAGCGGGGATGGTGGTGGGGATAATCCAGCCCGCGCGCCGGGTTGGACGAGCCCACCAGGAAGAACGCCCCCGGCACCGCGTTCAGGAAAAAGGCCATGTCCTCGGCGGCCATCGTCACGTAGTCGTTGACCAGTTGGAGGTCCGGGGTGGCTTCTGCGAAGACGCGCCGCAGGTGGTCGTTGATCGCCTTGGCGTTGGTCACGGGCGGGGTCAGGTGCTGGATGTCGAAGTCGACGGTGCAGCCCATGCCTTCCGCGATGTTTTGGGCGACCTCGCCCATGCGCCGCTCGACCAGGTCGCGCACGGCGGTCGAGAGCGTGCGGACTGTGCCGCGCAGGGCGGCGCTGGGCGGGATCACGTTGAACGCCTCGCCCGCCTGAAAGGACGTCACCGAGATCACGGCCACGTCAGTCGGTTTGACGTTGCGGCTGACGATGCTCTGCAGCGCGGTCACGATCTGGCTGGCGGCCAGGATCGGGTCGCGCGTTTCGTGGGGCAGCCCGCCGTGGCCGCCCTGCCCGGTGACCGTCAGCGTGAAGTCGCTGGCCCCGGCCATGACTGCGCCGTCGGTGATGCCGACCGTCCCCAGCGGCAATTCGTTCCACAGGTGCAGGCCCAGCGCCACGTCCGGCGCGGGGTTCAGCAGCACGCCATCCTCGATCATGGTGCTGGCGCCCAGCGCGATCTCCTCGGCGGGCTGAAAGACGAACTTGACACGCCCGTTCAACTGCGCGCGGTGCTCGCTCAGCACTTCGGCGACCGCCAGCGCGATGGTGGTGTGGCCGTCATGGCCGCAGGCGTGCATCACGCCGGGGTGCTGCGAGATGTAATCCACCCCGTTCTCCTCGTGAACGGGCAGGGCGTCCATATCGGCGCGGACGAGCACGGTCGGCCCATCCCCGGCGCCTTCCAGGATGCCGACGACGCCCGTCCTCCCGATCCCGGTCTGGACTTCCAGGCCCAGGCGAGCCAGTTCGCTGGCGACGATGCCGGCGGTCCGGATCTCGTTGAACCCCAGCTCGGGGTGCTGGTGAAGCTCGCGGCGCCGCGCAATCCAGCCAGCCTGGCGCGCCTGAATGAGGCCTGAAACGTCGATCACAGTCGGGTGCTCCTCGGCGCGATTAGCGCAGGTGGAAAATGCGGTACGATTCGGTGTAACGCTGCCCATCCCCGGCAAACAGCGGATCGACGTTTTCGCGCTGGCGGCGGGCCATCTCTTCCATGTCGGCGATCTGGCTTTTATGCTCGCGCAGCGCGGCGATCTTGGTTTCGAGATAGTCGGTCACATCGACTTTGGCGGTGGGTTCCTGCGCGCCGCACAAGTAGACCTGCGTGACCTTGTGCGGAGCCAGCCCTTCCTCGCGGTAAAGCTCGGGAAACGTCAGGTGATCGCGCGCCGAAGGGAACACCGCATCCAGCGCCGCATCGCCAATGGCGCGGTGATCGGGGTGGTTGAGATAGCCCACGCCGTACCAGCGCGCGGTCGGATCGTTGGTCACCACTACGTCGGGGCGCTTGAGGCGGATCAGGCGGGTGATCTGGCGGCGCAGATCGAGAGTGGGCTGAAGCTCGCCATCCGGGAAGCGCAGGAAGATCACCTCGCGCACGCCCAGCCGGGCTGCTGCGGCGCGTTCTTCATCCTCGCGCAGGGCGATCAACTGGTCGGATGTCATCGCCAGATCGTTCGAGCCTTTGTCGCCGCTGGTCGCCAGCACGAAGATGATCTCCTTGCCTTCGGCGGCCCACTTGGCAAAGGTTCCTCCACTGTAAAATTCGGGGTCGTCCGGGTGGGCGAAGATGCCCATCACTCGCTGGAACGTGTTGTCGTGATTGTCACTCATGAACGATAGGTTCTCCGGGTTATTCAGGTTGGTTCCGTTTGTTCCGGCGCGGACGCCCGCGCCGGGCATGGCGCCGCCCTCGCCGCCGCGATTCGCTGCGAGCCTGGGCATCGGCCGTGTCGCCCGTGTCGCCCGGGGCGTCGCTGGCGCTGGCCGCTTCGACGGGCTCGCTAACCTCTTCCTCGTCTTCGATGGCGGCCTTTTGGCCACCACGCGCGCCACATTCGCACGGCTCATCGTCCGATTTCGAGCAGGGCGTCTCCGCTTTCGCCTTGAGCGCTTCCCACTCTTCGATCGGGACCAGGTCCTCGCGCTCGACCAGGTAACGCGTCTCTTCGACCATCACGCTCACCGCATCGCGCAGCGGGTGCACATCGATCACGCGGCCTTCGCCGTGGGGCGTGCCGACGCGCTTGTTGCGCTTGGGGAGCTGTTTGCGGGCCTCGACATACTGCTCGTATTCGTAGATCAGGCAGCAGCGCAGGCGCCCGCACATCCCGGTGATCTCGGACGGGTTGAGCGAGATGCCCTGCGCTTTCGCCATCTTGATCGAGATCGGACTGAAGTCGGTCAGGTGCGTGCTGCAGCAGCGCGGGATCCCGCAGGCGCCCATGCCGCCGATCAGCTTGGCGACGTCGCGCGGGCCGATCTGGCGCAGCTCGACTTTGGCTTTGTAACTCCGCTGGAGCACGGATCGCAGCTTGTTGGTGTTGAGCTTGTCCTCGGCGGTGAAGAGGAACGTGAGCAGCGTGCCGTCGAAGTTGTACTGGGCGGCGATGAACTTGGCATCTTTGAACCCGCCCAGCTCAGCGGCTTTTTCGCGGCAGTTGATCAGCGCCTCGACCTCGCGCGCCTGCCAGAGCTTCTGGCTCATCGTGTCGGTGGGCGTGGCTTTGCGCAGAATGGGCTTATAATCGCGCTCTTTGTGGCTCTCGTCGAGCGGCAGCAGGCTCATGACCTGGCCCATCTGCCGCCCGCGCGCGGTCTCGACGATCACCCAGTCGCCGACCATCAGGTCGGGGAGATGCTCGCAGCCAAAGTGATAGAGCTTGCCCACTTCGAAGAACCGGACGCCGGCGATGTGGCCGGTTGCGGTCCGGGAGGTGTCTTCGTTGATTGCTGTCATGTTTGGAGTGCCTTTCCGAACAGTCGGATGGTTTGACCCCGACAACTATAGAAGATGTGCAGGGTGTTTGCAATAGATCGACGTTAAAATTGTACAAACAGGGGGTTCGGTGTATGCTGGTACTGAAAGCGATCATCTCCCTGGCGGTGCTGAGGAGTTCAAATGTCATGGTAAGCTTGCGCGAATACACTCGAATCCGTCTGGTGGTCCTGTTGGCCCTCGTCGTGCTGGCGGTCTCCGCGTGCTATAAAGACGCGGGCGAAAACGTGCAGCCCACCTCGAACCGGGTGGACCTGAGCGACATCCAGCCGACTGTGGACATCCTCCCCACCGATCTGCCGACCGCGACCAGCGCGCTGGAGGAGACCGCGGAGCCGGACGAAAGCGCCGAACCCGGCGCCACGGCCACGCGGACGTTGCTGCCGACCATCACGCCGGCGGGCGAAACGGGCGATGCAGATACGCCGAGCAGTTCATCGCTGCAGGTCGCGCCGAGCTTCACCCCCGCGCCGGTGACTCCAACGCTGGCCTCGCTGGGGATCACGACGCCGGGCATGAGCGATATCATCCCCACCGCGACGATCACGCCGACGATCGATCCCGCGTTGCTGCCGACCAGCACGCCGTATCCGCCGGGCTTCAACCCGTGCGCCCACGTGGTGCAGCCGGGCGACACGCTCTATTCGATTGCGCGCGATGAGGAAGTCGAGCTGGGGGCACTGGTGGCGGCGAACGCGGCCCTGCTGGGGGGCAGCGAGTTCACGATGCTGCAGCTCGGCTGGGAGCTCAACATTCCGGGCTGTGTCCCGCCGGGTGCAGAACCGCCGCCGGCTGAGACCGGGTCCGAACCGGCGACAGCGGCGCCAGGACAGCAGACCACGCACATCGTCCAGGCGGGGGACACCATCTATTCAATTGGCCGGCAGTACGGCGTGAGTCCGGATGCGATCATCGCCGCGAACAATCTCGCCAATCCTAACCGGCTCGATATCGGCCAGACGCTGATCATCCCCGCGCCCTGAACGGGCGGGCGAACGATATCAGACTAGACGAGCATAACGTCGCGTTGTGCTCGTCTTTGGATCTTACGAGCCGCCGTATTTTTTGGTCAGCAGGTCGAGGATCGTGCTGGCGTCGACGGCATCCTTGCCGCCCATCAGCGAGATGCCGCCCAGGAAGCCGCTCATGGACTGGCGATCTTCCAGGTCCATGGTCAACTGGTCGAACGCATCAGGGCTGAGATTGTCGATAACTTTCCGTTCGGATTCCGACAGATCGTACCCTTCGAGGGCGGCCTCGACGTCGGATAGCAGCTTGCGACGAAAGTCTTCGTCGGTGAGTGCGCGGCTGACGATGGTGGTGAGATCTTCGCGAGACATGTGATTTCCTCTCAATCGGTGATAGACGGATGCCACCGTTTATCTTATAGTAAAGTGTGGATGGTGCCTCACCATCTGATACCAGTCTGGCAGGCCAGCGTGACCGGAACGTGACCGGCGAACAACCTCATCCATTGTTCAGGACATTATAGCGTGTTTGGGGAATAACCGCAGAAGGAAGGCAGGCGGATGCGACAATGGGGCGTGCTGGCGGTGCTGGTGGCGCTGCTCGGCCTGGTGACCGGGACCGGAGTGAAGGCCGCTTCGAGCGAGGGATCCGCGCGCTGGGCGGCGTGCCCGTGCGGGCCGCAGGGTGTCCCCGCCGGCGAGCCGGCGACTGGCCCCAGGCCTGCCGGGTATACCGGGCTGCCCAACCCGGCGTTCGGTCACTACGTGGCCAGGACCGCGGACGATCCGCTGGGGGGTTTCATGCGCCGCCCGCTCGACCGGTTCATCGTGCCCGCCGGCGGCACGTTTCTCGACCCGCTCCACCTGGATCCGCACTACGGCGTCGATTACACGTACCCGGACGACTATCTGGATGGGAAAATCCTATGGGTGCACCCGATCGGTCCTGGCTACGTGACCGCCCGCTCGGCGTGCCTGCTGTGCTATGTCGCTGGCGACGCCCAGGGCCGGACCAGGATCAGGCTGCCCCGCTACAATTTCGGCTTCGGCAGCCTGATCCTCGTCGAGACGCCGTACGCCCCCGACGTATCGATCTATACCCTGTACGCGCACCTGGCGCGCGATTTCGTCGGCCTGGGCGACTATGTGGCTCCGGATGAGATCATGGGCGTGGCGGGCACCACCGGGTTTTCGGAGAACGTGCACGTTCACGTCGAGGTGCGCTACGGGCCGCCGGGCCGCTTCTGGAATGCCGATTTTTCGCAGTGGAGCACGCTGGATCGCTGGATGGCGATGATGTTCGTCGATCCCGTCTGGCTGGTGTACCCTGAGAATCATGGCCTGATGATCATGGCCTTGGCCAAGTACATCGCCGAGCAGCCCCGCCCAGCGGCCATTCCCTGATCCGCCCAGGGGGCGTGGCGCGCTACTCGCCGGGTTTGGCGCGCCGGTCGACGAAGGTGTAGAACGGGTACGCCAGCGTCTGAGGATCGATCGGGCCAGTTTCCAGCGCGGCGCGGTTGGCCTGCTCGAAGTCATGATGCATGCGCTCGACCATCTGCAGTTGGCTGTCCGACGGCTCCAGCGAAAACAGCGCGATCAGCGTCGTGTAACTGCCCGGCACGAAGCACAGCCACTGGCCGTCTTCCAGCTCGGCGCTGCGCATCCCGGCGCGGAAGATTTCGGCGGCGGCGGAGCGGTAGCTGCTGAGCATGGGCGCGATCAGATCGTCCTCGATCGCGAAGTGGCCCAGGGTTTTGATCGGCGCCCCGGTCTGGTTGTCGACCACGCTCAGGCCCACGGCTTTGGCCGTCAGCCGCTGCTTGATGTTCAGCGTGTCCTCGTTCTCGCGGATCGCGTCGCGCCACGATGCCGGGTCGGACTCGGCGAGCATCTGCGCGACGGTCATGATCTGGCGCTGGTAGCGATCGTAGAGCTGGTGAAATTGTGTGCGGTTGATCTCGCCGTGGGCAAACTCTTGCACCAGTTTGCTCATTTTCTGATGCACCTGGTCGATGAATTCCTGGCCTTGCTGGTGGCTTTGGCGAGGCGAGATGCCGGGCGGGATAGTCGCCATACCGTGTGCTCCTTCGTGAGCTAGTCGGGCGTGCTGCTCCTATTATAGCCACAACTTGGCGCGCCATGCAGCCTGTTCGCCGTTTGCGGCGCCCGGCACGCACCATCTGGCGCCCCTGGGCAGCCCCGGTGATTGGGGTGTAGACATGGAATCGGCGCCTGTGGTAGACTATCTGTAATAGTTGGCAACAGACTGCACGAGCGGCGATCGTTCTGGCGATCGATACGGGGCTGTACGGGTGGAGGCACGATGGCAGATCATACCGATGCCATTAAAGTAGTGTGTATTGAAGATGATCCAGAGATGATCGATCTGGTCAAGCTCATCCTAGCGCGCCAGGGCTACGAGGTGATTGGGGCGATGGGAGGGCGCGAAGGGCTTGAAACGGTCGAGGCGGTCCGGCCCGACTTGGTGCTGCTCGACCTGATGATGCCGGATATGGATGGGTGGGAAGTCTACCAACAGATGAAGTCCAGCGAGACCATGCGCGACATCCCCGTGATCGTCGTGACGGCCAAAGCGCAAAGCATCGACAAGGTGCTCGGGCTGCATATCGCCAAAGTCAACGACTACATCACCAAGCCGTTCGGTCCCTCGGAGCTTCTCTCCAGCGTGCTGCGCGTGCTGCAGGAGGTCGGCATCGAGGCCGAGGAGGCCCAGTAACCAGCATTATCTTACGTTGTGTTGTATCATTCGGGGTGCTGTCCAGCGCCCTTTTTTGATCGTCGGGTGTTCACCAGAGGGGAGAAAGCCTGATGCGTACCACGCTCCAAGACCTGTTAGCCGCGGGCACGCCCGTGGTGGCCGATGGCGGCATGGGCACCATGCTGTTTTCGCTCGGACTGGCGCAGGGCGACTCGCCTGAACTGTGGAATGTGGACCATCCCGACCGCATTCGTAGCGTGCACCGGGGCTATATCGAGGCCGGCGCCCAGATCATCCTCACCAACAGCTTTGGCGGCAACCGCATCCGGCTGGGTAGGCACGATCTGGTCGGGCGCGCCGCAGAGCTGAACGCGGCGGCGGCTCGCCTGGCGCGCGCCGAGGCCGACGCGGTCCCGCAGCCGGTCGTGGTCGGCGGGTCGATGGGTCCCACCGGCCAGATGCTGGCGCCCATGGGCACCCTGTCGTTCGAGGAGGCCGTCGAGGCGTTCGCCGAGCAGGCGCGGGCGCTGGTCGAGGGCGGCGTCGATGTGCTGTGGATCGAGACGATGTCGGATCTCGAGGAAGTGCGGGCGGCTCACACGGCCTGCCGCCAGGCCGCGCCGGATGTGCCGGTCGTCACGACGATGACCTTCGACACCAAAGGGCGCACCATGATGGGCGTCACGCCGGAGCGCGCGCTGAGCACCCTCGGCGAGTTCGGCGTGATCGCGTTGGGCGCCAACTGCGGCAATGGCCCGGACGAGATCGAAGGCGTGATCGAGAAAATGAACGCGTCCGGCCCGGCAGTGCCGCTGATCGCCAAAGCGAACGCCGGCCTGCCGCGCATGGTCGATGGCGCCGCGGTGTACGACGCGACGCCCGAGGTCATGGCGGATTATGCGCGGCGGGTGCGCGAGCATGGCGCGCAGATCATCGGCGCCTGCTGCGGCAGCACGCCCGATCATATTCGCGCGATTGCCCAGGCGCTCAAGCTCTAACTGGCACGGATCGATTCGATGGCGCGCACACAGGATACGGGGCGCGTTTCAGCTTCGGGGCAAAAAGCTTGCCACCGAGGTCGCAGAGGACACAGGTAAAGATATTTCGAGAGTCTGTCTTGAGTCAATCCTCCTCTGTGCTCTCTGTGTGCTCGGTGGTTCAAAACTCGCTTCAGATGTGATATGCACCCAGGACAAGTGGCCCGGTGTCCTGACCGGTGAATCATGCTACACTAGAGTCCGTTGGGCTTATCTCTTGTCTGGAAGGGGGCCTCATGCGACTACGGACATCCATCATCCTCCGTTATGGAATCAGCCTGGCACTGCTGGCTGCGATCATGGTGGTAGGAGGACCGCTGCCCGGTCCGGCAGCGCAGGCCTATCAGGGCGGCAACCTGCTGCAAAACTCCGGTTTCGAGGAGCCGTATATCGCCATCAACGCCGATGATACGCTGCGCGTGGCGAGTAGCTGGCAGCCGTGGAGCCTGCCGCAGGGATCTTCGACGGCGATCAACGCGCGGCCGACCTACCAGCCCGCGCCGCCGATGCGCGTCCGGTCGGGCAGCGCGGCCCAGCAGTACGACACGTTCTTCGCCACGCATACCGGCGGCGTGTACCAGCGCGTGCCGGTCGCGCCGAATACCGACCTGCGCTTCAGCGTGTTCATCTACGTGTGGTCGTCGGCCACGTTCACCAACCCGAACCTGAGCGAAGATCCGAATGATGTGAAGGTCAGCGTGGGCATCGACCCCACCGGCGGCACGGATGGCACCAGCTCGAATATCGTCTGGTCGTCGGCGGAAGAGTATTACGATCAATATCGCGAGCTGTCGGTGACCGCCACGTCGACGGGCACGGCCGTCACGGTGTTTGTCCGCAGCGCGCCCGAAGGTTTTGTCGGCACGAACAATATTTACCTCGACGATGCCATGCTGGTGCCGCTGAACCAGGCGCCGCCCACGGCGACCCACCCCGGCCCGACCGCCACGCCGGACGTTTTCCAGCCTACCCAGGAAGGCACCATTACCCCGCTGCCTACCTCGGCCTTCCCAACCGCAACCGCGACCCCGGCCCTGCCCGGCGGCTTTAACTCGACGATTATGTACACCGTCGTGGCGGGCGATACCGTTTCGCGGATCGCGCAGCGTTACGGCAGCACGGTAGCGGCCATCGGGCAGGTGAACGGCCTGAGCAACGTCGGCCTGATTTACGTCGGGCAGACGCTGATCGTGCCGGTCCGCGGATACACTCAGCCGCCGACCTTCACCCCGGCGCCGGGCGGCTCGCTGCCGACACCCACGCCAGGGCCCGGCATCCCGCCGACGCCCATTCCGACCGCGGTCGCGGGCACGGGCACCTACACGATAGTCCGCGGCGATACGCTCTACGACCTGGCGCGCCGCTTCAATACCACCATCACCACCCTGGCGCAGTTGAACGGAATCGTGAATCCTAACCTGATCTATCCCGGCCAGGTATTGACTGTGCCCGGTCTGGTCACGCCACCGGTACCTACGCCCGTCCCGCCCGTCAGCCAGCCGCGCACGCACGTCGTCCGTTTGGGTGAGAACCTGTACCGGCTCAGCCTGCAATATGGCGTCACGGTCGACGCGCTGGCCCGCGCCAACAATCTGTGGAATCCGAACCTGATCTTCGCCGGACAGGTCCTGACGATTCCATGAGCGAATGGCGCGTGATCCGGCAGGCCAGCACGGGCGAAGTCGTGCTGGCGCGCGCGAAGTGGTGCCAGGATTTCTGGTGCAAGTTTCGTGGTTTGCAGTTCCGGCGGGGCTTGATGGAAGACGAAGGGCTGTTGTTCGTCTTCAAGCACCAGGGCGTCACCGAGACGTCGATTCACATGTTCTTCGTGTTCTTCTCGATCGCGGCGGTGTGGATCAACGAGGATGGCGTGGTGGTCGATGCCAGGCTGGCGAAACCCTGGCGACCGGCCTACTTCCCGGCCCAACCGGCGCGCTACCTGATCGAAGCGCGCCCCAGCCTGCTCGAGCGGGTGGCCGTCGGCGACCGGCTCAGCTTCGACTAGCAGGCCCCCGCGCCGGGCGCCTGACGTTCGAGCCCGGCTCAGAGAGTGGCCGAGGCCAGCGGCAGCGTCACGTGGACGGTGGTGCCTTTGCCCTCTTCGCTCTCGATCGTGATGTGGCCGTTGTACCGGTCCAGCAGGGTGCGGACGGTTGACAGGCCGATGCCTGTGCCCGTAACCTGCAGCGTTTTGGTATTGCGCGCCCGGAAAAATTCGTCGAAGAGACGCGGCAGGTCGTCCGCCGGAATGCCGATCCCCGTGTCCGACACGCTGATCTCGACGCGTTGGGCAGCGCGGTTCAGGCGATATTTTACGCTGACCTTGCCCCCTTCTGGCGTGTATTTGATTGCGTTGTTCAGCAGGTTCCCCAGGATGATCGCCAGCCCCACATCCCCCGCCATGACGACTCCCGCCTCGGTGGACTTTTCGCACGTCAGTTGGATGTTCTTGCCCGCGGCGTTGGGCGTTTCGCGCTCGATGATCTGGTCCAGCACCGCGCACACGCCGACCGGCTCCAGCGGAACGTGGGCGGCGGTGACTTCCTGGCTGGCCGCCAGGGTCAGCAAGTCGTCGATCAGCGTGCGCAGACCTTCCAGGCGGCGCGTCACGCGGTCCAGGATTTCCCCCTGTTGGGGCGTGAATTCGCCGGCGTAGCCCTGCTGGATGTTGTGCATCAGCGACAACCCCGCGCCCAGCGGCGAGCGCAGCTCGTGGGTCGCCACGCGCAGGAAGGTCGAGCGGGCTTCGTACAGCTCGCGGATGCGCTCCTCGCGCTGGCGAAGCCGCTGCGCGATGCGCGTGACCAGCTCGGACAGGGTGAAGATCGCCGTGCCAAAGAAGAAGACCACGCCGGTGATGTACGTGCCGTTCTGGTAGAGCGCGCTGCTCATCTCGAACTCCGGGATCGCCACGTGGGGTAGAATCCCCTCGCGCTCGGAGAGCGCGATCCCGATGACGATGGCCGTCGCCAGCAGGGCCAGGCTACGCGCCTGCCACGGTAGCAGGACCGTCCCGGCCAGCGCGGCGTGGATCATGAAGTAGATCAACGCCGGGCTGGTGATCCCTCCGGTGAAGTGCACCAGGGCGGTCATGGCGATCCAGTCCAGAATAATCTGGACCCACGCGGCGCGTTCCACCTGCCGGGCGGTGGTGTCACCCCGGAAGGTGATCGAGAGCAGGAAGTTGTACACCAGCACCGCCAGCCCAATCAGCAGCAGGGCGGTTGTCTGCAGGTGGATATCCAGCACGTAGCGAGCGAAAGCCGTGATCGACAGAATGCCAAAACCAGCCGCCCACCGCAGTTGGATGAGCAGCTGGACGTTTTGGCGCAGTTCATCATGTGTGGGCCGCAACCCGCGTTCGCTAGTTGAAGACACGGTGGGGGATTGCGTCGCGGTGCTCATCTCAGGACTGTCGCAGCAGCGAAGAGACCTGCGCCAGCAGAGTCCTGGGATCGATGGGTTTCTCGATAAAGGCGTCCACCGGCAGATAATCTTCGTCTGGCGTAAAGCGCAGTGGCGTCGTCTGGTGGACGGCGGTCACCATCAGGATCGGGATGGCTTTGTGCGCGGGGTCAGCGCCCGCGCCGTGCAGCTTCTGCGCGAGCTGGAAGCCGGCGGTGTGCGTGTCCATCATCACATCCAGGATGATCAGGTCCGGCTGCACCGTATCCACGGCGGCCAGGCCCTCGTCCTGGGTTCCGGCGGAAAAGACCTGGTAGCCGGCCTGTTCGAGCGGCATCCGCGCCGCCAGCACCAGATCGGGATCGTCGTCGATAATCAGAATCTTGATCGTCATCTCAGTTCTCACTCCTGACTTCAGCGATCAGGGCCTTAAGTAAGGGGTCAAGCGCGCGCTCGACCGCGGGGCTCAGTGGCTGATCCCACTCCATCGCTCCCGGTTGAACGCCGTAGAACACAACTTCGGGTGGCAGGCAGCCCAGCGTTTCGGCCAGGAGCAGGGCATCGGCCAGATCGGTCTGGTGCAGCGAGAAACTGCGCTCGTGCCCGACCACCTGCGCGTCGTCCCAGGTGAAGCGCCGGATCGAGCCGGCGGGCAGACCCATCGGCACGGCGTCCACCAGGATCACGCGCCCGTACTGCTCCAGCAGCGGGATCAGGCCCAGGCCGTCCGTCCCCCCGTCGACGACGTCCACCCCCGGCGGCAGGGCGGGATGCTCCCGCAGCCGCTGGATGGCGATCACGCCCACGGCATCATCGCCCATCAAGGGACTGCCGACGCCGAGGATCAGCGTGTGGGGTAGGCCGGCCATCGAAACACTGCCTTGCTCTCCGCCGGGGCTGGAGAGGCGTTCGCAACCGGCGGAACGCCTCTCCCCTGCGCCCAGACGAGACTCGCCGGGTCTACTTGCCGGTAAACTCGACATTCAAGAAATGCGTCGAGCAAGAAATGCACGGGTCATAGGCGCGGACCAGCATTTCCAGCTTGAGCGTGATCTGCTCCTCCGGCTCGGTCAGGATCGTCGGCACCAACGCGCGCATGTCGCGGTCGATGTTCGCCAGGTTCTGGCCGGTGGGGATGATGCAGTTGGCTTCTTCGATCAGCCCATCTTCGCCGATCTGGTATTCGTGGAACAGGATGCCGCGCGGCACGTCGCACGCCCCCACGCCGCGCGCGTGCGGCGAGAGCGTGACCGGCGCCGGGTCTTCCCGTTCGACGCCGCGCTCGATGAGCGTATCGAGCACCCGGATCGTGTCGTCGACACAGTGCACGATCTCCACGACCTGGGCGGCGGAGTTCAGGTAGGGCCGGTAGCACGGCGCCGACAACCCCAGGTGTGCCGCCGCCGCCTTGGCGCGCGGCGACAGGTGCTGGTGCTTGAGGTTATAGCGGGCCAGCGCGCCGACCATGTAGCTGTCGCGGTTGAAGGCGGTGTGCTTGGCCGTCGAGTGCGGCGCCAGGCGTTCGTTGGTGACCTGCCGGTAGTCGTCGAGCTCCAGCTCGTAGCCATCCGAGCTGCCGATCTTGCCGTCGATAAAGCCGTAGTCGTCCGGCTGGACCAGCGCGACGAATTCCGTCTCGCGCTCGAAGGTCGGCCAGGGCAGCGTGCCGAACAGCTCGACCGTGGCATCCACGTCCGCGATCAGCGCCTGGGCCCGCTCGCGCAGCTCGACCAGCTCCTGCACGGTTGGGTGGTGGGTGAAGCCGCCGACCGTCATCGCGATCGGGTGCGTGTGGCGCCCCACGATGGCCTGGCACAGGTCGCCGGAAAACTTCTTCATGCGCAGCGCGCGCTTGACGATGTCCGGGTGACTGGTCGCCAGCGGGATTACGCTGCCCACGCCCAGAAAATCGGGCGCGACCAGCATGTAGACGTGCAAGATGTGGCTGTCGAGCAGCTCGCCGTGGAACGCGACGCGGCGCAGCAGTTGCGTCTGCTCGCTCAACTGGACTTGCAGCGCGCGCTCGGTGGCGCGCAGGCTGGCCGTCGCATGGCCGATCGCGCAGATGCCGCAGATACGGCTGGTGATGTGCGAGGCCTGCTGGTAGGGCCGCCCGCGCAGCATGGCCTCGAAGAAGCGCGGCGTCTCGACGATCTGCAGCTCGCACTTTTCGAGCGTGCCATCGCGCACGTCGACCACGATGTTACCGTGGCCCTCCACGCGCGTGACGTGATGAACGTTGACCTTGATGTTCTCAGGCATGGTGCTAGCCCTCCTTCGGCGCCGCGAAGCTGGATGTCGGGAGGCCGGTGTTGGAAACAGGGGCGACCGCCTCGCTCAACGGAGCGTGCCCGCTCATCTGCTCCATCTGGTAGTGGTTGAACATGGTGAACCGGGCATCGATCTCGTGTTCGCTCAGGCCGTGCCCGCGGAGGATCTCCCGCATGTATTCGAAGTTGGCTTCGGGATGCCAGCCGCGGCAGCCTTCGCAGCCGTCGCCGTAGGAGGTGCAGATCGCGTTGCACCCCGCGCGCGTGATCGGCCCCAGGCAGGGCTTGCCCAGCTTGTTGAGGCAGGCGTTTTCTTCCAGCTTGCACTCCACGCACAGCGGGTAATCCGGCAGGCGGGGCGTGCGGCCCTGCAGCATCATCTGCACGATGCGCAAGAACTCGAAGCGATCGATCGGGCAGCCGGGGATCACGGCGTCGACTTTGATCACCGCCGAGATGGGCCGGGCCGGGTAGCTCTCGTAAGCGTCTTTGCCATCCTGGCCGTAGACATACGCCTGGACATTCTCGATTGGCCAGCGATTTTTCATGCTGTTCACGCCGCCCAGGTGCGCGCACGCACCCAGCGCCACGACTACGCTCGCCTGTGCGCGGATGGTCAACAGGCGGGCTTCGTCGCTCTTGCGTGTGCACGAGCCTTCGATGAAGGCGATCTGGTAGTCCTCGCCCTTTTCGGTCATCGCCTCGCGGAACTGCACGATTTCGACGAGATCGAGCAGGCCGAGATGGGTTTGCAGCGCATCGACAACGGTCAACTGGCAGCCTTCACAACTGGTGAAGTCGAAGAAGGCGATTTTGGGTTTGGCAGACATTAGAGCGCCTCCTCGAAGGCAAGGGCTTCAGCATAGGTCCAGGCTGGACCATCCTGGCAGCTATAGCGATGGTTCACCTGGCAGTGGCCGCATTTGCCCACGCCACACTTCATGCGGCGCTCGAAGCTCATCCAGATCTGCTCGGGCGTCAGGCCCTTGCCAAGCAGCTCCATCACGACGAAACGGTACATAACGGGCGGGCCAACCGTGATCGCGACCGTGTGGTAGGGGTTGACCTGGATATGCTCGAACAGCCGCGTGATCACACCCACATGGCCCAGCCAGGCTTCATCAGGCCGGTCGACCGTGAGCAGCGATTCGACGTCTTCGCGCTCGTTCCACTCTCCCAGCGCATCGCGGAACAGGATCTCGGCGGGCGAGCGCGCGCCATAGAGGATGATCAGGCGCCCGAAGTTGGCCCGGTTGTCGAGGATCTCGTCGATCAGCGAGCGGGCGGGGGCCAGCCCCAGGCCGCCGGCGGCGATCAGCACGTCCTTGCCTTTGTAGACGTCCACGGGGAAGCCGCGCCCGAACGGGCCGCGAATGCCGATCTTGCTGCCGGGTTTCAGCTTGTGGATGATGTTGGTCAGGTCGCCGGCGTTGCGGATGCACAGCTTGAAGGTCTGCCCGGTGCGGCTGGGCGACGACATCACGCTGATCGGCGCCTCGCCCACGCCGGGGACGGACACCATCACGAACTGGCCGGGCGTGTGGCCCAGGTTCTGGCCGCCGGGCAGCCGGACGGTGAAGATCTTCTCCAGCGCGGTTTCCGTCTGGACATCCTCGATAGTGGCGATGGTGGGGAGAAAGATCGAGGTATGCCCGTTGTACGCGCGCGGCGTTGTCGTAGTTGTCAGGTTAGAAATCATCGGCCACCTCGCCTCTACACACCCGATTCGACTTTCATTTCGTCGTGCAGGGCGTTGAGCGTGCCGGGGATGGTGATGTCCACCAGGCAGGCGCGCTCACAGCGCCCGCAGCCGGTGCAGCCGGTCAGGCCATGCACCTGCTTGATATATTTGCCCTTGCGCATCAGGCGGTGCCGCACGCGTGATGCCTTGCTGCCGCGGAAGTTGTGGCCGCCTGCCACCAGGGCGAACTCGTGCAACTGGCACGAGTCCCACACCCGGGCGCGCTCGCCATCCTGCATGTTGATGTCGAGCTCGTCCTGCACGTCGAAGCAGAAGCACGTCGGGCAGACGTTGGTGCACGATCCGCAGGCCAGGCACCGCTCGCCCAGCTCCTCCCAGATGTGCGCGTTGTAGCCCAGCGTCAGCAGCGACGGCGTCTGGTCCTTGCTCATCTTCAGGCGCATGCGGAAGCGGGGCCATTTGGCCGATAGCACGCGGCCCAAGCGCTGCATGTCATCGGTCGTCGCCATCTTCGCTTCGGAGTGGGCCAGCAGCAGGCGCTCGCCCTTTTCGGTGCCCGTGTCGATCAGATAGTCGTCGTCGACGTCGGTCATATGTAGGTCGTAAATCGGCGGCGCGGTGAGGGTGCCCATATCCTTGCAGAATGAGGCGTCGTCGCACGGATGCAGGCATTCGATCCCGATGATCACCATCTTGTCCCGGCGCGTCATGTAGTGCTCGTCGCGATAGCCTTCCGAGAAGACCTTGTCGTAGAGCATGATGCCGTTCATGTCGCACGTGTGGATGCCGAAGATCACGGTCGGCTGAACGTCCTGGTACACAGGCTCGACGTCAACCGTCTGCACGCCTTCGGAATTGCTTTCGGTGTGAAACTTGAACAGCGTTTCGCGTTGGGGCAAGAAGTATTTCTTCGGGGGCAGTATGGTCGTGTTGTAGTCTAGCTGGAGTTGATCGACCTGCGTGATGTCTTCGAACGCGAAGCCGGTTGGGGTGCGGACGGGGCCGACGACCCGAAAACCGGCTTGCAGCGCCTGGACGAACGCAGGGAGCTTCTCCTTGGGCAAGATGTATAGACTCATGGGTTGCTCCGCTAAGGCTCCCTAGTAAGATACGCGCTAATGCTGAGGCCGGATTCTATGAGGCTCAGCATCGTCATTCCGCTTTAGAGTAACAAGAGGCGGCGCCTAGATTACAGTGGCGCTTGGCTATGTTTGGGATGACGTAAATCACTTCCCCCGGTTTGTCACCCAGCCACACGCGTTATTAAGATCGCGGATAGCACTGTACTGCGCGAGGAATGAGTGAGTGAAGGAACAGGTAGATGAAACGAACCGTATTGATGACCGTGATCGTTGTTCCCATGGTGGTTGCTGCCACCCTCTTTGCGTTCAACCCGTTCGCCGGGGATCTGGCGATCAGCCGCGCGGCGGCCCAACAGCCCGCCGCCTTCGAGCTGGTCGAAGTCGCCAGCGGGCTGTCGCGCCCGCTGTACGTCACCCACGCCGGAGATGGCTCGGGCCGGTTGTTCATCGTCGAGCAAGGCGGCCTGATCAAGGTCTGGCAGGATGGCGTGGTGCTCGATGCGCCGTTCCTCGACGTCTCCGAGCTGATCAGCCAGGAAGCGCGCAGCGCCGACTATACGGAGCGCGGCCTGCTGGGGCTGGCGTTCCATCCGGACTACGCGACCAACGGGCAGTTTTTCATCAACTATACCGAGCGCGAGAATCACGGCACGGTCGTGGCGCGCTACACCGTCTCCCCTGACGATCCCAACCAGGCCGATCCGGGGAGCGAAGTCCAACTCCTGTACATCCCGCAGCCCTACGGCAATCACAACGGCGGGCACATGGCCTTTGGGCCGGATGGCTATCTCTATATCACGATGGGCGACGGCGGCTCTGGCGGCGACCCGCAGGGCAACGGGCAGAACCTGGGCACGCTGCTCGGCAAGCTGCTGCGCATCGACGTGAATGTCGAGGAAGGCTACGCCATTCCGGACGATAACCCGTTCGTGGGGAATGACGCCGCCCGCCCGGAGATCTGGGCGTGGGGCCTGCGCAACGCGTGGCGCTTCAGCTTCGACCGCGAGACGGGCGATATGTATATCGCGGATGTCGGCCAGTATAGCTGGGAGGAAGTCAGCTTCCAGCCGGCGGACAGCCCGGGCGGTGAGAACTACGGCTGGAACGCCATCGAAGGCACGCACGACTTTTCGGGCAACTCGCCCGCCTCGGACGTGGTCATGCCGATCTTCGAATACGGGCACAGCAATGGCCGCTGCTCGATCACCGGCGGGTATGTCTACCGTGGGACGGCAGTGCCCGGCCTGCAGGGTGTCTACCTCTACGGCGACTGGTGCACCGGCACCATCTGGACCGGCTGGCAGGACGCGAGCGGCGCCTGGCAGACCCAGGTTGCGCTCGAGTCCGGGCGGCAGATCAGCTCGTTCGGTGAAGACGAAAGCGGCGAGCTGTACGTCGTGGATCACAATGGCGCGCTGCTGAAGGTCGCGCCCGGCCAGTAATCTGAGCGGTTCCACGAAATCGCGCCCCTGGCCGCTCAGGCTTCAGGGGCGCGTTGTTTCTGCGTGCGGCTCGATCCCCGGACTAAGCCAGCGCCTCGACCGGGTTCTCCAACGCGCCGATCCCCTCGATCTCCACGCGCACCACGTCGCCGGGATACAGCGGGCTGACGCCGGACGGCGTGCCGGTCAGGATCACGTCGCCCGGCTGCAGCGTCATGATCTGGCTGATGAAGGCGATCAGGGCGGGCACGTCGAACACCATGTCACCGGTGTGGCTCGCCTGCCGGACCTCGCCGTTCACCAGACAGCGGATCGCGCGGACGGACGGATCGAGCCCGGTGACGATCCACGGGCCGAGCGGGCAGAACGTGTCGAAGCCTTTGGCGCGGCCCCACTGGCCATCTTTTTGCTGGTAATCGCGGGCGCTGACGTCGTTGGCGCAGGTGTAGCCGAGCACGACGCCCAGCGCCTCTTCGCGCGGCACGCGGCGCGCCGATCGCCCGATGACCACGGCCAGCTCCGCCTCGTGTTCGACGCGGCCCGCGCCGGGCGGGAGCTGGATCGGCGCGCCCGAACCGATCAAGGCGCTCGGCGGTTTGAAGAACAGCATCGGCTCGGCGGGCACTTCGGCGTGGTGTTCGGCGGCGTGGGCGGCATAGTTGCGCCCCACGCACACGATCTTGCTGGGCCGGACCGGTGGCAGCAGGCGCGGCGCTTCCGGCAGGTCGAGCGGCGGGCCGGGCGGGACGTCCGGAGCGGTGAACGGGTCGCCTGCCCAGGCGTGAATGACGCCGTCGATGACCAGCCCGTAGGCCGGGCCGCTGGGGGTAGCATACGAGACGAAGGTTGGCATGGATCGCTCTCCTCGTGAGTAATGTGCCTCATATAGTCGCCCAACCGGGCGCTCCGGGCAAATGAAAGACCCCGGCAGCGCCGGGGTCCCAGTGACAGTATGTTCAGTCGGTCGGAGACTACTCGGTGACGAGCGGGTATCCGGCAGCGGTCCAGGCGTTGACGCCGCCCGCCAACGAGCGGACGTCCTCGTAGCCCAGCATCTGCATTGCCATCATCGCGATCGCCGAGCGGTGGCCAAGCGCGTAGACCACGACCGGCTGAGTCTTGTCCTCGGGCCAGTCGCTCATGCGGTTCATGAATTCGCGCAGCTCGATGTGAGTCGCGCCGCCGATGATGCCCTGCTCGACCTCGGAGTTGGTGCGCACGTCGATCAGCGCGGGCGGGTTCTCGATCAGGGCCAGGTTCAGGTCGTCGGCCTTGATCGTGTAGAAGCCCGCCGGGATCGCCTTCATGTAGGCGTCCACCATCTCGAACACGGCAGGATCGATCTCCGGCGCGGCGCCGGCTTCGGCCTCGGTCGGCTCGGTGGTGACTTCATAGCCAGCGCCCGTCCAGGCGTTCATGCCCGCGAACATGCTGGTCGCGCCATCGTAGCCCAGCAGGTTGAGCGCGGCCATCGCCATGGCCGAGCGGTGGCCGCTGCCGCAGACGACCAGGATCGGCTCGTCCAGGTTGGGCAGCATGTCCAGGTGATCGGTCACCTCGGTGAGCGGGATGTTGATCGCGCCGGCGATGTGCCCTTCGGCGTATTCATCGACGGTGCGCACGTCCACGATCAGCAGGTCCGGGTTAGCTTCGACCTGCGCGGCGGCATCGTCGACGCGGACTGCGTTGAAGCTGGCGGGCAGCCCGGCCAGGTAGTCCGTCCACAGCGCGACGGGGTCGAACTCAGCCACGGCGGCGTCCTCGGCCGGGGCGGGCGAGCTGCCCTCGAAGGGCAGGCCCGCGGTCGACCAGGCGCCAAAGCCACCCGCCATATTGCGGACGTTGGTATAGCCCAGCGTGCGCATCAGGGTCGCGGCCATATTGCCACGGTGACCCCCGGCGCAGTAGATCACGATGTTGGCGGCCTTGTCTTCGGGCCAGTCACCGGCGAAGCTCATGAACTGCTCCAGCGGCTGGTTGACGGCACCGGCGATATAGCCCTTTTCTTCCCACTCGGTGGGGGTGCGCACGTCGATCAACAGCGCGGGCGGGTTCTCGATCAGCTCGACATTGAAGTCCTCAGCCTTGACCGAGCCCCAGCCTTCTGGCAGGCCGGCGAGCTGCGCGTCCACGGCGGCGAGCACTTCCGGATCAAGCTCCGGCGCGCCGACGGACTCGGCTTCCGTGACGTCGGCCGTGGTGGCGAATTCTTCACCCTGCCACGCGGCGAAGCCGCCCGCCATATTGCGGACGTTGGTGTAGCCCAAAATCTGGAGCGAGGTCATGGCCATCGTCGAGCGGAAGGCCGACCCGCAGTAGACGACGATCTCGGCGTCGAGGTCGGGCAGTTTGTCGAGGTTCTGCGCCAGCTCGCGCAGCGGGATGTTGAATGCGCCCGGAATGTGAGCTTCGGCGTACTCTTCCGGCTGGCGCACGTCCAACAGCACCAGGTTTGGCTTTTCGATCATCTCCACCGACAGGTCAGCCACGCTCACGTTGCCGTAGCCGGCGGGCAGGTTGGCGTTGTAGGTTTCCAGGGCCGCCACGACGGTGGCCGATTCTTGGGCCAGCGCCGGTGCGAACGGGATCGCCAGCGGCAGCATCAGCGCCAGGACAAGAAGAACGTATGAAAGTTTCCGCATAGGTGAATTCCTCCGTGCAAACAAAAGGTCGATTACAGGTCAACGGTCGATGGGGTGCCCCTGGGGGACTATTCCGTCCCCCAGAAGCTGTCGTCACTTTCCGACTCTTCCGTGGCAGCCGGCTCACTATCGCCGCCCCAGAAGCTATCGTCACTCGGTGTTTCTTCGGCGGCCGGCTCGCTATCGCCGCCCGGTGTTTCTTCGGCGGCCGGCTCGCTATCATCGCCCCAGAAGCTATCGTCACTCGGTGTATCTTCAGCAGCCGGCTCACTGTCACTGCCCCAGAAGCTATCGTCGCTGCCGGGCTCAGCCGTTTCCTCGGCTTCCGGCTCCGTTGAGGACGGGGCAGGCGCCGCGCCGCCGCTGAAGAACTGGCCGACGTTGGCTGGCATGGCTGGGACCACGTCCACGATCACGTTCAGGTTGGCGCCGTCGCGTTCGGCTTCGACCACCTTGTCGGCGGTCAGAAAGACGTCTTCGTTGCCATGGCAGGACGTGCAGCTCTCCGTCTGCGGCGTGTTGCGCTGGATGTTATGCGGCGTGGCATACGTCCAGGTCGGCCGGTTCAGGAAGTTCGGCAGCAGGTCCTCGCCATAGGCGCTGAACGACTCCGGGTCGATCGGGACATGCCGCACCGGGACGTACCGGTAAGGTCGCTCGGCGCTGCGCAGCGGGTTGCGGCCCAGGTAGAACCCGGTCGAATGCTCCTCGATCTTGTAGTACGGGATGTCGTCTTCCGTGCGCTCGACGTGGCAGTTGGTGCAATTCGTGTAGGCCACGCTGTGGCACGACTGGCACGATAGGATCTCTGTGCCGTGGATCTCGTGCTGCAGGATGCCCGATCCCACGCCGATCTGGCCGGCATGGCAGTCCTCACACTGTGGCTCGCGCACGCCGTCGTAGCGGTGATTCGCGTCGGCGGCGTCGCCCATGCCGTGCATCTGGTCGCCGCTGTGGCAGTCGGTACAGGCCAGCCGCGCCTGGCGCAGGTGCACATCGCCCGGAATGCCCTCGTTCAGCCCGTAATACTCGTTCTTGACGCGGCTGCCGTGGCAGGCGGTGCAGGTCTGGCTCATGGGAGGCTCGGCGACAAAGGCGTGCCCTTCGAGCAGGCCGCCGCCCACCGAGTCCGGCTGGGCGATGTGGCAGTCGCCGCATGTCGCGTGACACTGGTCGCAGTGGTAGCTCTCCATGAACTCGAGCGTGTCGTGGTTTTCGGGGATGCTGCGTTCATAGAGCGCGGTGTCGTAGCCGCGCAGCGTGGCGTGCAGGCTGTCGGCGGCATAGGGCGCGATGTTCGGATGGCAGGTGCCGCATCCCGTCTCGGGATCGGCGGACGGATCGGCGATCAGGCCCTCGTGAGCAGACATGCTGCGCACCGCCTGGCCGCCATGGCAGGCCGTGCAGGCCAGCGAAGCATGCACGTCCGGGGCGTAGACTTCCTCGTCAATCCAGACTTTCACCCAGGCCTCCACCGGAGGCACAGAGCCACCTCAGCCAGGACCTTCGGACAGGGCTTCTCCCGTTTCTTCTTCGACGGCGAGGCCCTGCATGATCACCTGGTTGGTGTGGCAGTCCAGGCAAAAGGTGTCGCTGACCGTCGCCGGCACATCGGCTGCCATCTCGCCGGCGCCGGCGAGATCGGCCTGGGCCACCTCCACCGGGTGCGTCGGAGTGACCAGATCGTCGACACGAGCTTCGGTGTTGAGCTCCGGCGCGGAGGTGTCGGGGGCACAGCTCGTTAACGCCGTGCCGGCTAACATCAACGCGCCTATGACGGCGAAAAGCCAGAGGCCATGATGTTGTTTCATGAGAACTCCAGTTTTTTTGTTGTGAGGAATCTCACTAAGGCCCAGTTTAATCGAACTTCGTGATATGGGACAATAACATTTATCCGCTTTTCTTATGACGTTCGTCTATTTCGTATCATCAGAAAATCTGATAAGAATGAAACAGTCTCTGGCGCGTGCCTTATGACGAAAGCAGGCAAAACATGCTGGAGCTACACGAGCTGCAGGTTTTTCTGGTGGCTGCGGAGACCGAGAATTTCTCCGAAGCGGGCCGCCTCCTGCAAATCTCCCAGCCGGCTGTCAGCGGCCAGATTCAGGCGCTGGAGAACCGTCTCGCCACGCAGTTGTTCGACCGCGTCGGGCGCAGCATCAAACTGAATGAGGTTGGTGAGGCGCTGGTCCCGATCGTGCGCAACCTGCTGAAGGAAGCCCAGCGCGTGGAAGAATTCGTCGCGCTGCGCCAGGGGACCGTGATCGGCCGCCTGATGGTGGGCTGCAGCACATCGGCGGGAAAGTACATCTTACCGCAGATCATGGCGCGCTTTCTGGAAGCCTATCCGGATGTGCGCATCCACTGCGAAGTCGGCTCGCGCGGCGACTTTATCGACCGCCTGGTGGCTGGCGAAATCGACATCACCATCAGCAACCTGCGCGTGCCGCGCCGTGCGATCGAGTACCAGCCCTTCGCGGATGATCTGGTCGTGCTGATCGTTCCCGCCGATCATCCCTGGGCCGGAGCGAGCAGCCTGAAGCCAGCCGAGCTGGTCGAGTATCCGCTGGTGCTGCGCGAGCCCAGCTCTGGCACCGTGATCACGCTCAGCCGGGGGCTGGCGGCGCATGACATGAGCCTGGACATGCTAAAATCGCGCCTCACGCTGTGGAATACCGAGTCCATCGTCCAGGCGGTGGCGTGTGGGATCGGCCCGGCCTTCGTCTCGCGCGTGGCGGCCAGGCCGCCTCTTGCAGAGGGGATCGTCGTCGAAGTCCCGGTCGAGGGACTGCGCCTGATCCAGCGGCTGTATATTGCCCGGCCAACCGGGTTTCGTGCCACGGAGGCGCAGACCGCGTTCTGGGAGTTTGTCTTTGCGCCCGAAAACCAGGACTTGCGTCAGATTCTTATATAAAGGATTCAGCGTATGCCGTACTCGTCCTTTTCTCGACATCTTGTCCGATTCGCCATCGTGCTCGCTTTCGGCGTGATGGGCGCCGTCCTGGCCGAAGCGGGCGGCCCCGCCCAGGGCAGCCCGCCCCAGCAGTCGCCGGACCAGTGCGCGACCTGCCATGTGAACATCGTAGCCGACTGGGAGAGCGGGCTGCATGCCCAGGCGTACAGCGATCCGATCTTCCAGGAAGCCTGGGGAGCCCAGGACCAGAATCCGCAGTGCCTGGCCTGCCACACCACCGGTTATGAGGCGCGCACCGGCGAATACGAGCACGAAGGGGTGACCTGCGAGGCCTGTCACGGCCAGACGCCTGAAGATCACCCGCCCGCGCCGATGGAGTTGGAGCCCGGCGTCGAGGTGTGCGCGAGCTGCCACACCACGACGTTCCACGAATGGCAGGAAAGCCGGCATGGCGAGCTGCAACTGGCCTGCACCACCTGCCACCAGCCGCATCCCCAAACGCTCCGCTTTGAGGAAGTCAACACGCTCTGCCTGAACTGCCACAACGAGGACGCGCGCAACGATTACGCGCACCTGGTGCACGCCAGCCAGCAGTGTGTGGACTGTCACTGGTTCCGCCCCGAGCTGGAGGATCTGCAAGAGCACTACACCAGCGGCAACCTGTTCCCCACCGGCCATACCGGCGCCGTGGAAACCGTCGCCTGCGTGACCTGTCACGAGGGGATCAGCGAAAGCGGCATCATGGAGACCCAGGGCGGCGCCCAAGAGGAGCTCGGCCTGACCGAGAGCCAGCACCCGCTGCTCGAGGCGCAGGTCCGCATCCGCGAGTTGGAAGCCGAGGTCGATACGGTGAAAGCGCAGGGCGGCAATACGTCGTCGCTACGGCTGGTTCAGGGGCTGATCATCGGCCTGGCGGTGGGCGGTCTGGTCGTCTTCGGCGTGAACCGTTTCCGCGCACGGACCACCCGAATCGTCAAAGAACACAAAGAGTAGGCCTATGGCTGAGGAAAAATACCTAACGCGTCGCGAATTCATCGCAGCCATGGCGGCGGTGGGCGGCAGCATCGCCGTAGCGGCTGCCCTGAGCGAGATTGGCGACCTGCGGGAACTGATCGAACGTGAGCTGGCCCTGGAGCTGCCCGACGTTGTCCGCGAGGCCGAGGGCCACACGGTCGAGGGCACTCACCATTGGGCGATGTTGATCGACCTGCGCAAGTGCATCGGCTGCCAGTACTGCGTGTACGCCTGTCAGGCGGTGAACGACGTGCCGGATGACATGCGCTGGAACGTCTATCACCCCGAAATGACCGATACCGGCATGCCCTTTCACATGACGCGGCCCTGCCTGCACTGCAACGACGCGCCGTGCGTGTCGGTTTGCCCCACACGCGCGACGTGGCAGCGGGCAGATGGCCTGGTCGTGATGGATTACCAGTTGTGCATCGGCTGCCGCTACTGCCAGGTGGCATGTCCTTATGACGCCCGTAGCTTCAACTGGGAGGAGCGCAAAGGCCCCAGCGGGTACCAGCCCGAATGGGGCAACGCCGAGATTGACCGCCGCCCGCGCGGCGTGGCCGAGAAGTGCACGTTCTGCATCCATCGCATCGATCGCGGGCTGGCCCAGGGCCTGATCCCCGGGGAGGATCGCCAGGCGACACCGGCCTGCGTGAACATCTGCCCGGTCGAGGCGCGTGTCTTCGGCGACATGAACAATCCCGACAGCAAGATCTCCCGCCTGCTCAAAGAGCTGCCGACATTCCGGCTGCGCGAAGACCTGGGCACCGAGCCGAACGTTTACTACGTACCTCCGGAGGGGATGGCGATATGACAGCGATGATCGGTACCGTCCGGCGTCAGGTTCAAACCGCGCCCCTGTTCAGCGCCTGGCTACTGGCCCTGGGCATCATGGTGATCGTCGGGCTGATCTCCGCCATTCGCGTGCTGTGGTACGGGCTGGAGGTCACCAACCTGACCAACCGGGTGCCGTGGGGCTTGTGGATCACGGTCGACCTGTCGGCGATTGCCTTGGGCGCGGGGGCGTTCTCGCTCTCGACAGTGGCGTATATCTTCCGGGTCAAATCGTTCGAGCGCATCGCGCGGATGGCGGTCTTCGTCGGGTTCGTGGGCTATACCTCGGCCATGCTCGCGCTGCTGATGGATATCGGGCGGCCCGACCGCTTCTGGCACCCGGTCATCTACTGGAACATCCACTCGGTGCTGTGGGAAATCACCATGTGCGTGATTTTCTACTCGATGGTGCTCGTCTTCGAGCTGGCGCCCGCCGTGCTGGAGAGCGATTTCGTCGCCAGCCGGTTCAAGCGCGGCCCCCGGCTGGGCCACTTCCTGCACCAGTTCACGCCGGTCGTGTCGATTGTCGGCCTCGGCCTGTCGCTGCTGCACCAGTCCTCGCTCGGCGCGACCTACGGCGTGCTGGTGGCGCGCCCGGTGTGGTTCAAGCCGTCGCTGCCGGTGATGTTCATTCTGTCCGCTGTAGCGGCTGGCTCGATCGTCACGCTGGCGCTCACGGTGTTCTATGAGAACATGGTCCGCCAGCGCCAGCTCGAAACCCGCCTGCGCAACGCCATCGCCATGTTCGGCGGCCTGCTGATGATGGGCTACCTGTACCTCAAGCTGTGGGACTTCCTGGCGACGGCTTACTACAGCCACGTGCCGGAACGGGTGCAGGCCAACAACCTGCTCGAAACGGCAACACCCTACGGCCTCACCTTCTGGTGGATCGAGATTGTGGTGGGCGCGTTGATCCCGGCGATGATCATGCTGACGCCGCGCCTGCGCCGCCAGGATGTCTGGGTGGTGGTGGCCGGCCTGCTGGCGGTGGTGGGTATCATCGTCAATCGCTGGAACGTCACCCTGTCGGGACTGGTGGTGCCGATGGACTGGTCGCCCGGCGCGGCGGAGCTGTTCCCGGTGCGCGAATACGTGCCCGCGCTGTCCGAATGGGGCGTGGCGATTGGCGTGCTGGGCTATGCGCTGATCATGTTGACGTTGGGGCTGAAATTCCTGCCCCTGTTCCCGAAGAGTCACGAGAAGGGCCATCACTAGGCCGCTGGCATGCACCAATCTCAAGAGCGATCTTCGCTCCGTTCAGTCGGGCGACCAGGGGGGCGGTCGCCTGACTTTATTTTCGCCAACGGACGGGTTAGAATTCCACCTAGATGTTGTGAAGTAGAGGGAATCGGGCCATGCGACAAGTCGTTATCACCCCTGCCGAAGAGGGGGGATTCTGGGCGTCAGTGCCGAGCTTGCCCGGCTGTTTTAGCCAGGGCGAGACCATCGAAGAAACGATTGAGAATATCAAGGAAGCGATACGACTCTGTATCGATGTCCTGGTTGAGGACGGGCAGCCTATCCCCGATGACAATCTGGATCGCGTGCTCGTCGTGGTCGAGGCTGCATGACCAGGCTCCCCCAGGTCTCAGGAATGGGATGCGTCAAGGCACTGCAACGGACCGGCTATGTTGTGCGACGGCAGACTGGTAGCCACATTATCCTGACACGACAAGACCCGTATGGCTTTGTGAGTGTTCCGAACCACAAGACGCTCAAAGCCGGGACGTTGCGTGGAATTTTTGGTCAGGTTGGTTTGACCGTTGAGGAATTTCTTGAACTGCTATAGAGAAGCACACTGTGACCTCACTCAGCGATTTACCGAGCATCGACACCCTGCTGCGAGCCAGCGCCGGGCTTGAGACGCAGTACGGGCACGCGGGGACCGTGCGCGCCCTGCGCGAGACCGTCGAGAGGGCGCGCCAGGCGGTGCTCGCCGGCGGCCCGATCCCCGATTCCGCCAGCCTGATCGAGCAGGCCGCCGCGGCGCTAGCCCGCGACGCCCAACCGACGCTGCGCCCGGTGATCAACGCGACCGGCGTGATCGTACACACCAATCTGGGCCGCGCCCCGCTGTCGGCGGCGGCCCTCGACGCGATCCGCGCGGTGGGCGGCGGCTACAGCACGCTGGAATACGACCTGGAGCCGGGCCAGCGCGGCAAGCGCGATCGCCACATCGAGCGCATCCTGCGCGACGTGACCGGCGCCGAGGCGGGCATGGTCGTCAACAACAACGCGGCGGGCGTACTGCTGGCGCTGACGGCGCTGGCGGCCGGCCGCGAGGCCATCATCAGCCGCGGGCAGTTGGTCGAGATCGGCGGGTCGTTTCGCGTGCCCGACGTGATGCAGCAGTCCGGCGCGCGCATGGTCGAGGTCGGGACTACCAACCGCACCCATCTGGGCGACTACGCCGCCGCCATCACCGCCGACTGCGCGGCCATCGTACGCGCGCACGCCTCCAACTTCAAGGTGATCGGGTTCACCGAAACCGTCCCGCTGGCGGATCTGGCCGCTCTGGCCCACGAGCGCGGCCTGTGGCTGCTGGACGATATCGGCAGCGGGACGCTGATCGACACGACGCAGTTCGACCTGGCCCCCGAGCCGCTGGTGCAGGACAGCCTGGCCGCCGGCGCGGACCTGGTCATGTTCAGCGGCGACAAGCTGCTCGGCGGGCCCCAGGCGGGGATTATCGTCGGGCGGGCGGACCTGATCGACCGGCTCAAACGCCACCCGCTGGCGCGGGCCATCCGCGCCGACAAGCTGTGCCTGGCCGGGCTGTCGGCCACGCTGGAGCACTACCGGCGCGGCGAAGCGCTCGACCAGATTCCGGTCTGGCGCATGATTGGCACCTCGCCGGACGCGCTCCGCGCGCGGGCCGAAAGCTGGGCCGCCGAGGTGGGCGGCGACGTGATCCCGTCCGAGTCGACGGTCGGCGGCGGCAGCCTGCCCGGCGAAACGCTGCCCACCTGGGCGCTGTCGCCGCGCGTGGAGGGGCCCAATGCCGCGGCGGCGCGGCTGCGCGCTCACCAGCCCCCGGTCATCGCGCGCGTCGCCCAGGATCGCCTGCTGCTCGATCCGCGCACCGTCCTACCGGAGCAAGACGCTGACCTGCTGGCCGCATTGAAAGAGTTGTGAGCATGCACGTCATTGGCACCGCCGGGCATGTCGATCACGGCAAGTCCACCCTGACTCAGGCGCTGACCGGAATCAATCCCGACCGGCTGGCCGAGGAGCAGGTCCGCGAGATGACGATCGACATCGGCTTCGCGTGGCTCGACCTGCCCACCGGCGAGCGCGTGGGGATCGTCGATGTGCCAGGCCACCGCGATTTCATCGAGAACATGCTGGCCGGGGTGGGCGGTATCGACGCCGCGGTGCTGGTCATCGCCGCCGACGAGGGCGTGATGCCCCAGACGCGCGAGCACCTGGCTATCCTCGACCTGCTGGCAATCCCGACCGGCCTGATCGCGCTGACCAAGATCGATCTGGTCGACGATCCGTCCTGGCTCGATCTGGTGCAGCTCGACATCATGGAGACGGTACAGGGGACCGTGCTGGACGGCAGGCCGATCGTCCCGGTGTCGGCGCGCACCGGCGCAGGGCTGGACGATCTGGTGGCGGCCCTCGTCGCCATGCTGGCCGATCAGCCCGCCCGCCCGGACGCGGGCCAGCCGCGCCTGCCGATCGACCGGGTGTTCACCATTAGCGGCTTCGGCGTGGTCGTGACCGGGACGCTGCTGGGCGGCTCGCTCGAGGTCGGGCAGGAGGTCGAGATCCAGCCGTCGGGCGTGCGCGCGCGCATCCGCGGCCTGCAGTCGCACGAGGAGAGCCTGGCGCTGGCCGGGCCGGGGCGGCGCGTGGCGGTCAACCTGCGCGGCGTGGAAAAGTCCGACCTGGCGCGCGGCGACGTGCTGGGCCTGCCGGGTGCTTGGCACCCAACCACGCTGGCCGATGCCTGGCTGCGCTACTTGCCCGGCGCGCACCAGACGCTGGCCCACAACGACGAAGTCAAAGTGTTCGTCGGCGCGGCAGAGGTGATGGGCCGGGTCCGCGTGCTGGACCGCGAGCTGGTGCTACCCGGCGACGAGAGCTGGATCCAACTCCGGCTGGAGCGCCCGATCGTAGCGGCTCACGGTGACCGGTATATCCTGCGCCGCGCCTCGCCGCCAGAAACCATCGGCGGGGGCGTCATCCTCGACACCGCGCCGGGCCGCCGCTGGAAGCGCTTCAGGCCAGACGTGATCCAGCGACTCGAAACGCTGCTGGACGGCGACCCGGTGACGGCGACGCTGCTGGCCCTGGCGAGCATGCGCGGGCCGGTCCGCGCTGGGGCGCTCGACCTGACGCCGGAGGGGCGCGAATGGGCGCTGGCGAGCGGCGATCTGCTGGCACTGGGCGACTCCGGCTGGGTGATTCACGCGCAAAGCTGGGAGCGCCTGGTTGCCAAGACGATTCGCATCCTGTCCAACTTCCACGCCGCCGAGCCGCTGCGGGTGGGCCTGCCGCGCGACGCGCTGCGCGGGCGGTTGCGCCTGGAGCCGGACGCGTTCGAGGTCAGCCTGGCCGCGCTGGCGGCGGAGGGCCATGTGGTGATCGAGGATGGCGGCGTCCTGCACCTACCCGCGCACGCGATCCGCTTCAGCGTCGCCCAGGAGGACGCACTGCGCGCCCTGCGGCGCGACTTCGAGCGCGCGCCCCACACGCCGCCTACCGCGGGCCAGATCCGCGAGCAGGTGGGCGATGCCGTGCTGACCAGCCTGATCGAGCAGGGCGAGCTGGTGCGCATCAGCGACGACGTGGTGCTGGCGCCGGACGTGCTGCGCGAGTGGATCGACTTTGCGCGGGGGCGGCTGGAGGCGGGCGAGCCGCTGACGGTGGCCGTGCTGCGCGATCACTTCCAGACCACGCGCCGCTATGCGCTGGACTTCCTCGAACGGCTGGACGCGCTGGGCATCACGCGGCGCAAGGGCGACGAGCGCGTGCCCGGATCCAACCGCTGGGACCGGCTGCTCAATTAGCCGGGGCGCGTTCCGGATGCGGGGCGAAAAGCCCACCACAGAGGTCACAGGGAACACAGAGAAAGACGGATATTTTGAGAGTTTTTTCCAAATCCCTCTCTGTGATCTCCGTGTGCTCCGTGGTTAAAGACCCGCCCCAGATGTGAAACACACTCGTTAGCCGGGGCGCGCTGGCTTGGGCTATAATGAGGGCGTGGGGGTGTATGAGTCCCGGTGGGCTTCCCGGTCTTCAAAACCGGCGGCGGGTCGCACAGCGCGGGCCGCGGTGGGTTCGACTCCCATACACTCCCGCCATCCTTCCCCGGTTGATTCAGCCTGCCTCACCTGTTGAGTCCGGTGATTGCCTGGAGCAGCACGGCAGAACTCTATGACGTGGCGTAATGTAGTATACGGAGCGATCGGTCTGGGGGCGGCCCTCGTCATCGGGGCGCTGTGGCTCCCGGCGGAGTCGTCGCGCTCGGCGGGATCGGCCACCGCCACAGCGAGCACGCCGACCACGCCCGAGCGGCCCTCCCGCGCCACGGCCACGCCAGACCCCAACGCCACCCAGGCCGAGCCGGCACTCGCCAGCACGCCAACGCTCTCGCCCACGCCGGCGACCGAGTGCGCCGCGCAGTTCCCCATCGACAGCGTCGAGGCCATCGAGCCGGGCCGCACAACCATCGCCCAGGTCGAAGCGTCGTTCGGCCAGGCCGATCATGTCGGCGGGCGGCCGCTTCAGTTCCGGTTCTACGAGGGCGACTGCGAGCTGCGGGTCATGGCCGGCGTCAACGAGGCGCTGGAGGTCGAGCTGATCGATTACGGCACGCTCGGCTGGCTGCTGGAACGCTACGGCCCGCCCGACACCACCGCCGTCACGGAAGGCAATCTCACCCAGATTCTGCCGGATGTGACGGTGCTGCTCTACCCGGAGGAGGGCATCCTGGCTGAGTTGGAAGCCCTGCCGGAGGATCTCACCCGCGCGTCGCTGATCGACAAGCTGGTGTTCCGCCCGCCGTTCGAAGTCGACGAGCAGCTCACCCGCCTGAACGCGCGCGCCGTCGACTGGCTGCCGCCCTTGCGCTGAGAATTCCCCTGCGCGGCGAATCTCAGTACAATAGGCTTGTTATCTTATGCTTTCGTTCATTGTGCGTTGTGGCAAACAGCCATCACTGCGGAGGCGCAGCATGGAAAATCTCAAAGAGATGGTCGACTACCTGTGGTTGACCGACGAGCTGCACTGGGATCTCGCCCTGTACTGGATTTTCGTGATCAACGTCGTGATGTTGTTCACCCTGCCGGACGGGTCCACACTGGGCACGTTCATCGCCATTGTGGTCATCATCGGGTCGGTGATCGACAAGGTGTTCGGCTTCGGCTTCATGCTCGATCCAGGACGCTATACGCCGGAGTATTATCACGCGAAGATCTTCATTGGCACCTATCTCATGCGAGCCGTGATGTTCGTCGGGCCGCTCTCGGTCGCGGGGTCCACAGATAGCCCGAAAGCCCGCTTCGTTGGGATCATAGCCGGGCTTTCGGGTGGGGTGTATTCATTCGCGCGGTGGTACTTTGACCAGCGCGACGTCAGCACGACCGATATCGGCGTCTACCTGCACTGGGACATGCTGGCCCAATCAGCCGGCATGACCCTGCTGCTGGCCCGTCTTGCCCTGGGCCGCCGCGTGCGACTCGGTTTCGTACACCGGGACGTTCCAGTGACGGTAACGCGGGACCTTGCCGCGCACGATGTCGAAGTATAGTTCGCGGAGCTGGCGTACCACCGGGCCGATGGAGCCGGTGCCGATCTTGCGGTGATCGACCTCGGTGATGGCGACCACCTGGACGCCCGTCCCGCAGAAGAACGCTTCGTCGGCGATGAACACTTCGGTCCGGTCGATCTCGCGCACCTGGACTTCGACATCCAGCTCCTCGGCCAGCAGGTGGAGGACGGTCCGCCGGGTGATGCCCTCGAGGATGTTGGCGTAGATCGGCGGGGTGATCGCCACGCCGTCGCGGACCAGGAAGAAGTTTTCCGCGCTGCCTTCCGAGATATGCCCGTTCTGGTTGAGGACCAGCGCCTCGTCGAAGCCGGACAGCATGGCATCGGTCTTGATGAAGGCCGAGTTGGCATAGGCCCCGGTGATTTTGCCGCGCGCCGGGATCGAGTTGTCGTCGATGCGCCGCCAGGACGAGAACGTAGCGCGCGAGCCTTCCTCGTTTTCGATGTAGCTCCCGAACGGCTGCGCGAACATGGTGAAGTCCGCCTCCAGATCGTGCAGCCGGACGCCGATAACCTCCGACGACTTATAGATCAGCGGGCGGATGTAGACGTCCTGCCCGCGATAATTCTCCGTGCGCAGCAGGTCGAGGAGGATATCCAGCATCGACTCGGGCGTGTAGGGCAGGTCCATCATCAGCAGTTTGCCCGAATTCAACACACGCCGGAAGTGATCCAGCGGGCGGAAGATGAACAGGTTCTCTTCCTCGTCGTTCCAGTACGCACGGACCCCGCCAAACGCGCCCGTGCCATAGTTCAGGGCGTGGGTCCGCACGCTGACCTTCGCCTCGTCAATCGGTACGATCTTGCCTTGAAAATAAGCATATGACGGTCCCATTGAAAACTCCTGTTGGACTACGGGTATCGGATGGGCGTTCTCGACCTTCAGTATACGCGGAATGGTCCGTTTGATATACAAACCAACTAGGACCATCCCGCTGGATCGATGAATTCGAGCAGATCGGTGGGAGCCGGGTCCACCTCGCGATACAAGCCGCGCCGGTGCTCCGGCAGCAGCAGCGCGATCTGGAGCATCGCCTGCCGCGTCATCTCGCGCATCACCGCGCGCGGGATGCGCTCGCCCTCCCCGGCCCGGAAGCGGAAGGCGCGCCCGACGCGCATGACGATATGCGGGCGGCGCAGGCGCCTGTAGGCGCCAGGAAACTCGCCCGTGCCGTCCAGCCCGACGGGGACGATGGCCGCGTTGGCTTTGGTGGCGACATAGGTCATGCCGTCTTTCGCTTCCGAGAGGGCCGGCTGCCGCGTGCCTTCCGGCGCGATTAACACGGGACGGTTTTGCCCCAGCAGCTCGATCGTGCTCGCCAGCGCCTGCCGGTCGACCTCGCCGCGCCGCACCGGGTACACGCCCCAGGTGCGCGCCAGGAACGCGAGCAGCGGGTTGCGGTAGTTCTCGATCTTCGACATGGGCACCACGTCCCGCGCGGTGACGGCGCTGGTGACCACGAACGGATCGAGGGCCGCGATATGGTTCATGATCAGCAGGGTTGGCCCGCCAGGCGGGATGTTCTCCAGTCCGGCGACGTCCACCTTGAGCAGCAGGCCGAACGCCAGCGGGCGCATCAGATAATCGCGCAGGATGCGCCGGCGCTGGTTGTAGCGATCCTGGTTCAGCACGACGTCATAAACATGCGGGCTGGGCGTGGTTGTGGGCGTGCTCATGCGGGCTCACCTGTCTTCAAGCGGCGGACTTCTTTGGCGGAAAGCTCGCGCCACTGGCCGGGGCGCAGATGGCCGATCTCCAGCCAGGCGATCTTGGTCCGGATCAGGCGTTTGGCCGGGTGCCCGAGCAACTCGGCCACCCGGCGGATCTGGCGCTTGCGCCCCTCGCGCATCACGATGTGGAGCCAGGTGCCGTCTTCGTCCTGCGACAGAACGCGGACCTTGGCCGGGGCGGTTGTCTTGTCATCCAGCAGCACGCCATTACGCCACTGCTCGAGTGTTTGGAGCGATGGCTCGCCTTCCACCAGCACGTGATACGTCTTGGTGTGCTCGTAACGCGGGTGCATCAGGCGGTTGGCAAGCTCGCCATCGTTGGTCAGGATGATCAAGCCCTCGCTGTCGGCATCCAGCCGGCCCACACTGAACAGGTGCCCCTTGTGCGGCACCAGCTCGCGCACGATCGGGCGATCCTGGTTGGGGAAGCGCCGGTTGCTGCTGATCACGCCGCGCGGCTTATAGAGCAGGTAATAGACCATCTTCGGCTCGGCTTCAAGTCGCTGCCCGTCCACCATCACCACGTCTTGCGCCGGATCGGCCTTGTCGCCCAGGTGAGCCACCTGGCCGTTGACCGTGACGCGCCCGTCCTCGATCAGGCGCTCGGCGGCGCGGCGGGAGGCGATCCCTGCCTGGGAGATGAGTTTCTGGAGGCGCTCGGCCACGTCACGCCTCCCCTGCATAGCGTAGGACGACCACGGTCATATCGTCGAAGGGCGGCGCTACGCCCATGAAGGCCTTCACTGAATGCGTGATGGCTTCCATCACCCCGCCAGCGGGCCGCGTCGCCGCGCCGCGCACGGTCTCGACCAGCCGGTTATCGCCATAAGGCTCGCGGCGCACGTTCTCGGCTTCGGTCAGGCCATCGGTGTAGAAGACCAGAATATCGCCCGGCTCAAGCTGGATCGGGACGGCGTGAACCGGCAGCGCCTCGAACCAGCCCAACGGGCGCCCACCGCGCGGCAGGAACTCGTGCTCCCCGCTGCGGGCGCGGTAGACCAGGGGCCGGTTGTGCCCGGCGTTCACGCCGGTCAGCTTCCCGCCCGGCTCGATGATCGCGTAATACACCGTGACGAACATGCCGGAGCGCGTGTCGGTCAGGATGGTCAGGTTGGCGCGCTGGAGCGCTTCCTCGGGCGTGGCGGCGGTGAGGGCCGTGCCGCGGATCAGGCTGCGCGCGACGGCCATGAACAGCGCGGCGGGTGCTCCCTTGTCAGACACGTCGGCGACGACCAGCCCCAGCTTGCCCCCGTCCAGCTCGAAGCAGTCGTAAAAGTCGCCGGCCACTTCGCGCGCGGATCGCCAGTCGGCGGCGATCTCGTAGCCGGGCAGCACCGGCAGCTCGCGCGGGAGCAGACCCCGCTGGATGTCCCGCGCCAGTTGAAGCTCTTTTTCCATCCGGCCCTTTTCCACAGCCACGTGGTACAGCCGCGCGTTTTCGATGGCGATCCCGGCCTGGCTGGCGAAGGCCGCCAGCAAGTCGCGGTGATCCTCGTTGAACAGGCCCGCGTGCAGCCGGTTGTCGACGTAAACCAGGCCAATAAGCCGCTCTTTGACCAGGATCGGCACGCACAGGATCGAGCGCAGGCCGAGCACCATGATGCTTTCGCCGCGCCGGAACCGCTCGTCATACTGCGCGTTGTCGGTCAGCAACGGTTTGCGGCTCTGCTTGACCTCGCGAATGATCGTCGTGCTCACCTGGAAGGCGGGCGATGTCAGATCGCTGCGGTCGATCCCGCGGGCGACCTGAAAATCCAGCTCCTCTTGCTGATCGTCGCACAGCATCAGGAAGCCGCGCTCGGCGCCGGTGACCTCGATCACCCGGTCCATGATGTTGTGCAGTACTTCGTCCAGGTCCAGGCTGGAGTTGAGTGTGCGCGTGATCTCGTATAACGTTGCGAGGTGAGCCTGTTTCGGACCGGGGCCAGAAGTCGTCAGATCACTCATGTTTCTGTCCTGTGGTGGGTGGAATGTCCCGCATTATAGCATCCGCCCGCAAGCTTTGCCCAACGGTGTGTTATAATCGCGTCCCCATACCGGTCGCGTCAGGCGAGGAGAAGCCATGAATCCGTACGAATTTGTGGATGCAAACCGCAAAGAATTTATTGAGGAACTCAAAGAGCTGCTGCGCATTCCCAGCGTCAGCACCCTGTCGGAGCACAAAGGCGACATTCGGCGGACAGCGGAGTGGTTGAGGGCGCATCTCGAATCGATCGGGATGTCGCGCGTGGCGCTGTACGAAACGCCCGGCAACCCGATCGTGTACGCCGAGTGGCTGGAGGCCGGCGACGCGCCGACCGTGCTGATCTACGGGCATTACGATGTGCAGCCTGCCGACGATGCCGACAACCTGTGGCTGAGCGATCCCTTCGAGCCGGACGTGCGCGACGGCAACCTCTACGCGCGCGGCGCAACCGACGACAAAGGCCAGACTTTCACGCAGATCAAGGCGATCCAGAGCCTGCTGGCGGACGGTCGGATGCCCGTCAACGTCAAGTTCATCATCGAGGGCGAAGAGGAGAGCGGCTCCACCAACCTGTACCCGTTCGTGGAGCAGAACACGGACCTGCTGGCCGCCGACGTCGTGATCGTGTCCGACACCAGCATGCTGGGACTGGAGCGCCCGTCGATCGTGGCCGGGCTACGCGGCATCGTCTCGATGGAGATCGAGGTGCGCGGGCCTTCGCACGACCTGCATTCGGGCATGTACGGCGGGCTGGTCCACAACCCGGCCCAGGCGCTGGTGCATATCCTGGCCGCGATGCACGATGAGCAGGGACACATCACGGTGCCGGGCTTTTACGACCAGGTGCGCGATCTGGACGAGGCCGAGCGCGCCGAGCTGGCGAAGACGCCCTTCACCCTGGAGCGCTTGCAGCACGAAACGGGCGTCGACGTGGCATGGGGCGAGCCGGAATACGCCCCGCACGAGCGCATCGGCATCCGCCCCACGCTGGAATTCAACGGCCTGGTCAGCGGCTGGACCGGCGAAGGCGGCAAGACGGTGCTGCCCGCCAAAGCGCTGGCGAAAGTGACCTGCCGGCTGGTCCCCGACCAGACGCCGGACGAAATCTTCCGCCGGGTCCGCGATTATGTCGCGGCCATCACGCCGGAGACGGTCACGAGCGAGGTCCGCAAGCTGCACGAAGGCATGTGGGCCGTCGTGGATACCGAATCGGACTACATGCAGGCGGCGGTCCGGGCGTTTGAGTTTGGCTTCGGCAAGCGCCCGATCTTCATGCGCGAGGGCGGCTCGATCCCGATCGTCGGCACCTTCCAGCAGCACCTGAACGCGCCGGTCATCCTGATGGGGTTCGGCCTGCCGGACGACGGGCTGCACGGGCCGAACGAGAAATACTCGCTGCACTGCTTCGACCGCGGCATGAAGACGGCGATCAAATTCTATCAAGAGCTGGGCGGCTGAGCGGGACAGCCCGTTGTCCCATCTCGCTCGCGGCACCCCACGCCCCACTCCGGCGCGCGGGGTGTTTTTTGTTGGCGAATAAACGCGATTGAAGAGAAAAAATTTGCTATAATCGCGTTAACTTCTTGATGGTGACCTAAAGGGGAAACTTACATGAGCAGCAACGGCAACGCATCCGGCGAGATCTTTTACCCGCCTGAGCACATCGTTCGGCAGGCCAACCAGCCCGACCCTGACGCCATTCACCAGGCCATGCTCGACGACCTGGCGGGGACGTGGGGTGCCATCGCCCGCGACGAGTTCGAGTGGTTCAAGCCCTGGGACAAGACGCTCGATGACTCCGAGGCGCCCTTCTACAAGTGGTTCGTCGGCGGCAAGGTCAACATCGTGCACAACGCGCTGGACCGGCACGCCGAAACGTGGCGGCGCAACAAGGTCGCGCTGCTGTGGGAGGGCGAGAAGTACGAGCAGCGCAGCTACACCTACCACCAGCTCCAGCGCGAGGTGTGCCGCTTCGCCAGCGTGCTGCGCGCCATGGGCGTCAACAAGGGCGACCGCGTGACGATCTACATGGGCCGCATCCCGGAGATCGTGATCGCCATGCTGGCTTGCGCCAAGATCGGCGCGGTGCATTCGGTGGTGTACGGCGGCTTTTCGGTCGAGGCTCTGCACGGGCGCATCGAGGACAGCCAGAGCAAGGTCGCCATCACGGCGGACGGCGCGTGGCTGCGCGGCAATATCGTCCCGCTCAAGGAGATCATGGACGAGGCGCTCCAGCGCGCGCCGACGGTCCAGACCGTGATCGTGGTCAAGCACACCGGGCAGGAGGTTCACATGGAGCCGGGCCGCGACCTGTGGTACCACGACCTGATGAACCTGCCCATCGCCGAAACCTGCATCGCGACCGAAGCCGTGGATGCTGAAGACCCGCTCTTTCTGCTCTACACCAGCGGCACGACCGGCAAGCCGAAGGCAATCCTGCACACGCACGGCGGCTACATGGTCGGCGTGGCGACGACGCTCAAGTGGGTGTTCGATCTCAAGGAGGAGGATACGTGGTGGTGCGCCGCCGACCCCGGCTGGATCACCGGGCACAGCTACATCGTCTACGGGCCGCTGCTGCTCGGCGCGACGAGCATGATCTACGAGGGCGCGCCCAACCACCCGTTCCCCGATCGCTGGTGGGATGTGGTCGAGCGGCACGGCGTGACGGTGCTCTACACCGCCCCGACGGCCATCCGCGGCCTGATGCGCTTCGGCGATGCGTGGCCTAACCGCCACGACCTGAGCGGCCTGCGCCTGTTGGGCAGCGTGGGCGAGCCGATCAACCCCGAGGCGTGGAAGTGGTATTACCGCGTGATCGGCAAGGAGAAATGCCCGATCATGGATACGTGGTGGCAGACCGAAACCGGCGGCTTCATGATCACGCCGCTGCCCTCCACGCCGCTCAAGCCGGGCAGCGCCACCAAACCCTTCCCCGGCGTGGTGGTGGACGTGCTCGACGAAGACGGCAACCCGGTTGGCCCCAACGAAGAAGGCTATCTGGTCATCAAGTCGCCCTGGCCGGCCATGCTGCGCACGGTCTACGGCGATCCGGACCGCTACGTGGAGCAGTACTGGAGCCGCTTCCCCGGCGTGTACCTGACCGGCGACAGCGCCAGGCGCGACGAGGACGGCTACATCTGGGTGATCGGGCGCGTGGACGACGTGATCAAGGTCAGCGGCTACCGGCTGGGCACGGCGGAGATCGAGAGCGCCCTGGTCAGCCACCCGTCGGTGGCCGAGGCCGCCGTGATCGGCGTGCCGGACGAGGTGCGCGGCAGCGTGATCCAGGCGTACTGCATCCTGGTGGCGGGCGTCGAGCCGACGCAGCGCCTGGTCGAGATTCTGCGCGATCACGTGGCGCACGAGGTCGGCCCGATTGCCAAGCCGGCCACCATCGAATTCGTCGACGCGCTGCCCAAGACGCGCAGCGGCAAGATCATGCGCCGCGTGCTCAAGGCGCGCGCGCTGGGCCAGGACGAAGGCGACCTGAGCACGCTCGAACAGTGACAGCCAAGCGCCGCCGGTGAGGAATCAAAAACGGGAGCTAGCATGGCTCCCGTTCAGTTTGGAGGCGACGGTGGGAATCGAACCCACGGTGAGGGTTTTGCAGACCCTTGCCTTGCCACTTGGCGACGTCGCCTGCTGGGCTCCAATGTGTGGAGAGTATACACAAAGCGCAGGCGGTTGACAAGGCTGTTTCAGCGCAATCACCGCCGCGCCAGTCACCTAATATTCCGGATAGCGATGGTCTTTCAAGAACACCGCAACAATGACGCCCCTGCAAACGCCAAGCGCAATCAGCAGCACCGAGAGTATCAGCGCAGACCAACCCACGTCGGGCCTGTAGTACAGCACGTGTGGCCAGGACACGCCCCGCTTGGGTACCGTGATCAGGATGTACAGCGGCAGCAGCACGAACAAGAGGGCGGAGAGAGTGAGATTGATCCAAAAGTCGAAACGAGATTTTTCAAGCCTTTCGGGCAATGTGCGCAGCCGGAGGGCAGACCAAACCAGCAGGGCGACGGCTAACAGCGGCACGACCAGCATCAAAAGATACGTGAGTGCCATCGGGTGGCTGTTGAGGTTGAACAGGCTCTGTCCCGGCTGATCGGTCGGAGAAACGCCATACAGGATGTTGATGATCCCGGTCTCGATCTTTTCGCGATACCCCACGCCAAACACCGTCGCTGCCATGCTGCTTGAGGTGTTGTAGAGCAGAACCACGCCCAATTCATCTTCCGGCAAAACCTTCACCTTGGCCTGGTAATCGGTGAGCTCGCCTCCATGGTAGAAGCTGCCCGATGTGACATACCATCCAAGCCCATAGTCGATGAACGGGGATACAGAAGCGGAGGGCGTCAGCATTTCGGACACCCCTCCTTCCGACAGGATGCGCGTAGCCTTGTATAGGCCGCCGTTGAGCAGCGCGATCATGTAATGCGCCAGGTCCTCTGCGCTGGACATGATGCCAAACGCCGGTAGATACCCCTCTACGTATGTGAGGCCGGAAACGCGCGGATAGCCGAATATGGTCCGGTACCCAATGGCCAGCCCATCCTCTGTGGCCCGGTCCGCGGAGGTGAAACTATGGCGCATCTCCAGCGGATCAAAGATGCGTTGCTGCATGTACTGCTCGTAGGAAAGTCCAGAGACTTGGCTAATCACTTCGCCCAGGACAATATACCCGGCATTGTTGTACTCAAATCGGGCTCCCGGCGCATGAGAGAGAGGGTAGTTGCCGAATTTCCGCACCAGGTCAGCGATGCTTTCGCCATTGCCTTCCGGAGAAGTCACCCGAAATTCCAGATGCGGGGCCAGGCCGGCGGTGTGGTTCAGCAACTGCCGGACCGTCATCTCTTCGGTTATACCGTGTTCCGTGTTCAGATCCGGCAGGTAATGACTCACGGGCATGTCAAGATCGACTTTTCCGTCTTCCTTCAACTGCATCAGCGCCAGAGCTGTGAAGGTTTTGCTGACGGAGGCGATGATGAAGGGCGTTTGTGGGGTTACAGGACGGTCTGCTTCATCGGCTGTGCCATACCCCTTGGTGTAAAGCACGTCGTTCCCTCTGACAATCCCCAAGGAGAAACCGGGTATCCGGCAATCCGCCATCTGGTCCTCAACGTATCTGTCGATCGCCGCAAAGTCCGGATTGTCCACCGGACCTGCGGATAGAGGCTGCGCCATGGCCGGGTGGAGGAAGCCTGCCAGCATGATCACGACTGCCAGAATGGATAAGGGCTTCACGGCCGAGGAGCGATCAACCACCTTTTGGGCATCCATCATCCGCCTCTTTTCTCTGGATTTCCGCCAGGACGCATTCTGCCAGACGACCTATCCGCAGAATCGGCCCACGCGCCATGTTGGACGCGACTTCGTCCCAGTGAGCGTTTGCACCAGTATAGGCTTAAGTGCTGGCGGATGGTAGTGTAGCGCGCGGCGCCGCGCTGTGACCGTCACGCGCTGCTCGTTCCCGCCGACGATCTCGGACCGCTCTGGGCCTGGATGCCCCTGCAACACTTTCAGCGGCGCGCCAGCCACTCGTCGCGCAGGATGCTGTAGGCGAACATGTCGTAGCGCTGTCCGTCGCGCTGGACGATCTGGCGCAGCACGCCCTCGCGCACGAAGCCCGCCCGTTCATACGCCCGGATGGCGCGCTCGTTGTAGCTGAGCACGGTCAGCCCGACGCGGTGCAGGTTCAGCTCGCTGAAGGCGTAGTTCAGGATCAGGCGCAGGGCGTCGCCGCCATAGCCCTTGCCCCAGTCCGCCTGGCTGCCGATGCCGATGGCCATCTCCGCCGACTGGTTGCGCCACTTGATGTTGAACAGCACCACGAACCCGATCAGCCGGTCGTCGTCCAGCGTGCGCAGGTGGAAATAGGTGCTGGTTGCGCCGTCGTGGCCGGTCGCGAACGCCTCGAAGCGCGACGGCGGTTCGGGGCGCACCGGGTCGTCATCCAACAGGCGCAGGTAGAGGTCGTCTTGGGTCCAGCGGGCGAACACCTCGGCGTCTTCGGGCAGGGGGGCGGCCAGCCGCAGGCGCTCGCCGCTAAAGATGGGTGGGAACATGCGCGTCTCCTTTGGGGTCACGCTGCAAACGAAATGACCAGAGCCAGCCGCCCTGGTCATTCAAATCGGTACGTGGTTGGTGCGCGCCTAGCTCAGATAATCGCGCAGGTTGTGGGCCAGGCGCGGGTGGCGCAGCCGGCGCAGCGCCTCTTTTTCGAGCTGGCGGATGCGCTCGCGGCTGAGGCCGAACTTGTTGGCGATCTCTTCCAGAGTGTGCGGCTCGCCGCCGCCCAGGCCAAACCGCAGCCGCAGGATGTGGCTCTGGCGCGGCGTCAGCTCGCTGAGCACCTCTTCGATCGTCTCTTGCAGCAGGTGCTGCGTGGCCGCCTCGACCGGGCTGGGCGAATCCTGGTCTTCGATGAAATCACCGAATTCGCTGTCGCCGTCGTCGCCCACGGGGCGCTCCAGCGCGATCGCGTGCTGGCTGGCGTCCATCATACCGCGCACGCTCTCCGGCGGCAGTTCCATCTCGTGGGCGATCTCTTCCGGGGTGGGCCGGTGCCCCAGCGTCTGCTCCAGCACCTGCGCTGTCCGGTACATCTGGCGGATGCGCTCGGTCATGTGGAGCGGGATGCGAATCGTGCGGGTTTTCTGGGCGAGCGCGCGGGTAATCGCCTGGCGAATCCACCAGGTGGCGTAGGTGCTGAAACGGTTGCCGCGCTTGTAGTCGTACTTGTCGACGGCGCGCATCAAGCCGACGTTGCCTTCCTGGATCAGATCGGGGAAGGGCAGCCCCTGGCCCATGTAGCGCTTGGCGATGCTGACCACCAGTCGGGTATTGGCGCGGCCCAGGTGTTCGCGGGCGGCCTGCCCGTCGTCGATCAGCGTCTGCAAGCGGGCGTACTCGCCGCTCCCGGCGAGCACATGACCGATCTGCTCGGCGGCCTCGCGCCCCGCTTCGATGCGCTTGGCCAACTCGATCTCTTCATCCGCCGTCAGCAGCGGTTCTTGCGCCATTTGCCGAAAATAAAGCCCTACGGGGTCATCTGCCGAAACCGCGTTGATATCTCCCACGCCGGGATCGGTGGCGGTTTCGTCTGCGGCAAATTCGGGATCGTGGGGGTCCAGTTCGTCGTCGTCGTCGTGGTTGGTTTCTTCCTGGCGCAGCTCGATTCCCAGTTCGTCGAGCTCATCCAGGACAGCCTCTATCGCGTTGACATCATCACTTTCTTCATCTAACAACTCCAGCACGTCCTCGAACGTTACATAGCCACGTTGGTCTGCGCGGTTCATAAGTTCCTGAATCACCTGAGCTCCGTTGCCTCCCGAGGTATTGCTGATCGGAACCATTTTCCATCCGCCCGGCTAACAAACAGCACCGTATCAGCCTGTCAATAGGAGAACGTTCACAGATTATATCATGATTTGGGATCACTTGGAAGACCTAGAAAGGGAACCCCGTAATTGTATCCGTATTTCGTCAATTCGTACAAAATTTGATCGAGACTGATCGGGCAGGTTCTTGTTTAGGCTGGCCTAACGCGGCCGGTTACGCGCGTCGCCCCTGGTGAGAGCGCTCGTTTCCTCGTCCCCTGGCTCAGCGGTCGCCAGCGCCGACAGCGGCACTCGGCGGTAAAAAGCGCGCGCCGGGGCGCGGTTGGCATACCACACCACGTACAGCGGCACCAGGATCAGACCGGGTAGCTGGCAGCGCAAAAACCCCTGCGCGATCTCCTGTGCCTGCCCGCCGGCGATCGGGTCGGCGGGGGTGAGCCAGGTCTGGATCACGCGGTAGAGCATCACCGCCGCCGGTAACAGGACGGCGACCATGAACACATACCGGATCCACGCCGGGCGGCCCCACCACGCCAGGATACACACCACCAGCACCAGCCCTCCGTACAGGCCCTCCAGGACAGTCCAGGTGTCGATGCCCACCCCGCCCAGGATGAACGCCTCTTCGCTGACGGCATCGATCCGCCGCAGGAAATACACTTCCACGAGCGGCATCGCGCCATACAGCAAGGCGACGGCCAGAATGGCCAGACTGAGCCCAGGCGGGCGGTGCACGCGGTCGCTGCGTGGCGCTCGAGGGGCGGTCGTGCCGGTGGATCCGGGCGGGTACATGGCCATCCTTCGGCTGGGGGCGGGCGGGACAGGCGGGCTAAATGTCCCGCTCCTCGCGCCAGGCGAGAATATCGTCGGCGTGCTCTTCTTCGTGCCAGATCGCGTTTTCGGCCACCAGGTAGCTGAGCGGTTCCCCTTCCATCCACGGCCAGATCCGGTTGTCGGTCAGGGTCCGGTTGTCCAGGTCTTCCAGCGCCCGGATCAGGTGTTTGTGCACGCCGTGAAAGTCCTCGAGGATGGCCGCCAACGGGCGCGCCGCGTTGGCGCGGTACTGCTCGGCGTTCCACTCGTCGATATCTTCGATCTCGGCGATGTGCGGCGCGGTGCGTGTGTACTGGTCCAGGCGCGACAGGGTGGTGACCAGCTCGGCCTCCCACGCGACCAGATGCGCCAGCACATCCTTTACCGACCAGACGCCCACGGCGCCCACCTGCAGCATTTGCTCGTCGGACAGCCCGTCGATCGCCTGGAGCAGCCTGGCGCGGGCCGCGCGGACCTCGGCAATGACCTCACTCGTAGACATGCGCCCCTCGTGACTGGATTCGTGGTGACAGAATATCCCTTGAGCATTATAGCATCGGGCCGCCCCTAAACTCAACCGCGCGGGCGGGCGGCTATCCCCAAATTTTGGGGGGTGACAAATCCAGCGTTTTGCGTAGAGTTGTCGTTTCGGTAGTCCTGAGCTATAACGAGATGTGTGGGGCTGGCATTACCGGCTCGCCGCGACTACCAACCCGGATCAACCTATCCACCGTTCAAAGTTCGTTGAGATGCCATACAGACTGACGGCGCAGTGAGCTCACTGCTGCGTTTTCTGATCTGGCGAGGAAAGGATGTATCATGGCGACCGATAACTGGTATGCCTTGTCCACACACGATGTGCTGCAGCGCCTCGAAACGGATGCGGCCAGCGGGCTGAGCGCCCAGGAAGTCGAACGCCGCCGGGCGCAGTACGGCACGAATGAACTCCCGCGCGAAGGTGGCACCCCTCCCTGGAAGATCCTGCTCGGTCAATTCACCGAGATCATGGTCATCGTGCTGCTGGTAGCCGCCGTGGTATCGGTCTTGATCGGTGACACCAAAGACGCGATTGTGATCCTCGCGATTGTCGTGCTCAACGCGGCCCTGGGGTTCTTCCAGGAATACCAGGCCGAGCAGGCGCTGGCGTCACTGAGCGCCATGCAGACGCCGATCGTGCGCGTGCGGCGCGAGGGGCACGTGCAGGAGCTGAGCGCAGTCGAGCTGGTGCCCGGCGACATCGTGCTGCTAGAGGCGGGCGACCGGATCCCTGCCGATGGACGGCTGCTCGAGGCCGTGAACCTGCAGATCGACGAGGCCGCCCTCACGGGCGAATCGCATGCCGTGGAAAAAGACTCCGCCGCGATGGATGGGTCCGATTCGCCGCCGGCCCTGGCCGACCGCATCAATGTAGCCTATATGGGCACCGCGGTGACCTACGGGCGCGGCATGCTGGCGGTGACCGACACCGGGCTCAAGACCCAGTTGGGCAACATCGCGACCATGCTGCAAGGCGTGGAGCAGGGGCGCACGCCGCTGCAAGAGCGGCTGGAAAAGGTCGGCTACATCCTGGCGGGCGCGGCGCTGGCGGTGTGTGTGCTGGTCTTTGTCGTTGGCGTGGCCCGCGGCGAAGATACCGAGGAGATGCTGTTGACGTCGATCAGCCTGGCGGTGGCAGCCATCCCTGAAGGCTTGCCCGCCGTGATCACGATCGCGCTGGCGCTGGGCGCCCGGCGCATGATCCGGCGGCGCGCGCTCATCCGTCGCCTGCCGGCTGTCGAGACGTTGGGCTCGGTCTCCGTGATTTGCTCGGACAAGACCGGCACCCTGACGCGCAACGAGATGACGGCGACGTTGCTGGCGCTGCCCGGACGGCCCGATGTCGAGGTGCGCGGTGTGGGCTACGAACCGGTCGGCAATTTCTACGAGGGCAAGCGCCTGCTCAATCCCGTCAACGATGACGTGCTGGCGCGCATCCTCAAGGCGGCGGCGCTGAACACGGACGCCTATCTCGAGCGCACGGCCGGCGACAACGGCGTCTGGACGGTGGTTGGCGACACGACCGAAGGCGCGCTGTTGGTGTTGGCGCAAAAGGCCGGCTGGAGCCGGTCGGCGCTGGAAGACGACCTGCCGCGCGTGGCTGAGCTGCCGTTTTCGTCCGAGCGCAAGGCGATGACGACCATTCATCAACCGCGCGGGCGCTTCGCCACGGAGTTGTTCGAAAACGCCGGGTTCGTCTCGTTTACCAAAGGCGCGCCCGACCAACTGCTGAGCTGGGCCTCGGAGGAAACCCTGCCCGAGGGTCCCGCGCCGCTCACCGACGAGCGCCGCGAAGCCTGGCGCAAGCAGATCGACAAGATGGCGGCTGCAGGGCTGCGCGTGCTCGGTCTGGGCTACCGTGCCCTGGACGCTGTCCCGGACGAGATGGACCCCGAAACCGTTGAACGCGACCTGACGCTGCTGGGCCTGATCGGGATTGTCGATCCGCCGCGTGAGGAAGCCAGGGTGGCGGTCAAGGTGGCGGAGGAGGCGGGCATCCGCGCCGTAATGATCACCGGCGACCACAAGATGACGGCGGTCGCCATCGCCAGGCAGTTAGGCATCATGGACGCCAACGAGCGCGCCCTGACCGGCGTCGAGCTGGACAAGCTGAGCGACGATGAGCTGCGCGGCGTGGTGCTCGATACATCGGTCTACGCGCGCGTCTCGCCGGAGCACAAGCTGCGGGTCGTCGAGGCCCTGCAATCGCATGGGCAGATCGTGGCCATGACCGGCGACGGCGTGAATGACGCTCCGGCGCTCAAGCAGGCTGACATTGGCGTGGCGATGGGCATCACCGGGACGGACGTCAGCCAGGGCGCGGCAGACATGGTTCTCACCGACGACAACTTCGCGAGCATCGTCGCGGCGGTGGAAGAGGGCCGCACGATCTACGACAACATTCGCAAGTTCATTCGCTACCTGTTGAGCACGAATGCCGGCGAGATCGTGGCGATGTTCGGCGCGCTGGTGATCGGCCTGCGCGTGCCGCTGCTGGCCATCCAGATTCTGTGGATCAACCTGGTGACGGACGGCCTACCCGCGATTGCGCTGGGCTTCGAGCCTAGCGAGCCGGGCGTGATGAAGCGCAAACCGCGCCCGCCCAAAGAGAGCATCTTTGCGCAGGGGGTGGGCACCCACGTGCTGTGGGTGGGCCTGTGGATCGGAGCGTGCACGCTGCTCGCCTTTGTGTGGGCACTCAACCGCAACGGCGGCGAGCTGTTCGATCCGTCCGAGGAAGCGCTGCGGATTGCCCGGACGGTGGCCTTCAGCGTTTTGGCGCTCTCGCAGGTGTTCGAGGTGTCTGCCATTCATGCGGGGGATGCGTCGTTCCTGCGGGCGCCGCTGGCGCGCAACAAGCTGCTGTGGGTCGCGGTGCTGCTGACCGCCATGCTGCAGATGCTGGTGATCTACGCGCCATTCGCCCACGATCTTCTCGACACGACCTCGCTGGATGCCGCCGAGTTGATCGTCGCGTGGATCCTGGCTGGCTCGGTCTTCCCGGCGGTCGAGATCGAGAAATACTCCCGCCGCCGGCGCCGCCGCCAGCAGGGTGAGGGAATCTGATCGCCCTCTCCGCGTGACGCATGACGAAAACGGACAGCCCGCCCAGGCTGTCCGTTTTTTGCTGCGTGTCCGGCGCGGTTATCTCCGGCGCCGCATCTGCTGAACCTTAAGCTGCATGAACGCCCGCACCCGCTCGACGGCGCGCTCGTCCCCTTCGATCACCAGCCGGTCAAGAGGGACATCGACCAGCCCGAACGGGTCCGGCTCCAGCGCCTCGATGCATGCCGACCAGCCTTCGCCCGCCACACACAGCGCTTCGGTGGGCGTGCCTCCCGCCTGGATGAGATAGTCCATCACGCGGAAGCGCGGCAGGATGCGGAGCTCGATTTCGACGCGCATGGCGACATGTCTCCGTAGGGTGTGTTCAACGCTGTGACGATTGTACACAACCTGACCCGCCGTGGCCCGGATCTGGCTCCGGCAGCAGGCAACCGTACTCGCCAGGGCGCGCGGTTGCGTTCCCTGGACGTCGAGCGGCGCAAAGAGACGGGCCCCAGCCGGGTGGCCGAGGCCCGTAGAGCACGCGCTATGGCTTGGGAATCGCCAGGTCGGGCGATCCCGTCGGCGACAGGCACAGCCGCGGGTTGCTGGCCTGGATCATCTCGTGGATGATCTGGGCGTATTTGACTTTCTCGCGGGCAAAGGAGGCCAGCGACTCAGGGCTGGACCAGGGTTTGTACATGGCGCCCCCGCCCGACACCAGCGCCGGACCCGGCTCGATCTTGAAGTAGCACGGCGAGCACACGCGCGCCATCTCCGCCGCCTCGTAGAAGCGGTTGAAGCCCCCGAACGAGTCCGACAGGTAAATGTGCAGGTCGAGCGGGATGTCTACCCCCTGGCGGATGCTGGCAAGCTGCGGCAGCGACAGGTCGCCCAGCGGGTTGAACGTGCCCGCGCCCAACATCTGCAGCACGCGCCCTCCGGCGGCGGACGCGTGCCCGGCGAAGATGCTCACCTTGAAGATTACGTCCTGGGGGATGTAACCGCGCCGCTTCAGCTCGTTGAGCAGCCACAGCAGGCCCTCGTCGATCACCAGGAAGCCGCGAAAACCGAGGTCTATGCAGCGCATGATCTCGGCCACGACAAAGCTGAGCTGGTCCGAACCCCGGAAGCGCAGGCCCGACAGGCCGCCCTCGGGCGTGACGAGCTGGCGCCCCACGTCCCAGCCGGAGCGCGGGCCGGGCGTCATGATCACCTCGAGACCCGCGTCGGCGGCCATCTGCGCGAAATCACGCAGTTCGGCGTCGTCGAGCAGCGTGGAGCCCATCACCACCGAGATCATGCGGTGCAGGTCGATCTTGCGCTTGTCCATCTCGTCGATCACCGCTTCGAGCACGTTCGGGCGCTCGACGCCGGAGATCTCCATGCGGTAGTGTCCCCCGTCGGGGAACGTTTTGTCGGATGACGGCAGATCGTAGGCGTCCCGGCCCGGTATGCCGATGGCCTGGATCAGGTTTTGGATGTCCTTTAAGCTGCGCATTTTGAGGTTTTCCTTTCGCCAAAAACGTAATATCTAATCTTTCAATTGGTCGAGAAGCTCATTGTAATCGTCATCTTTGATGCTGAACCAGTGCTCCGGCTGGGGAAACGCGCGGTCCTGGACTTCTTGCACGTACTGCTTCACGCCGTTGAGGATCACCTCGCCCGCGTCCCCGTAAACCTTCGCCATTTTCGGCTTGAAGCGCGGGTAGAGCCCGAACATATCGTGGAAGATCAACAATTGCCCGTCGGCATGCGGGCCGGAGCCGAGGCTGATGATCGGGATGTGGGCGCGCTCGGTGATGATCTGGCAAACGCGGTCCGGCACCATCTCCAGCAGGATGGAATACGCCCCGGCTTGTTCGAGGATCCGGGCGTCCTCGACGATGCGCAGGGCGCGCGCCGAGTCCCGGCCCTGGACGCGGAAACCGCCCAGGCTGGAGGCGCTTTGCGGCGTCAGGCCGAGGTGGCCCATGCAGGGGATGCCCGCCGCCACGATGCCCGCCATGCGGTCGGCCATCTCGCGCCCGCCTTCCAACTTGACGGCGTCGCAGCTCGCCTCGGCCATGAAGCGCCCGGCGCTGCGGATGGCGGTCTCGACCGAGGGCTGGTAGCTCATGTACGGCATGTCGCCGATCAGCCAGGCGGTCGGGGCGCCGCGCCGCACGGCCTGCGCGTGGCGGATCATGTCCTCCATGGTGACCGGCAGCGTGGACTCGTAGCCGAGGATCGTCATGCCCAGGCTGTCGCCCACCAGGATCATCTCGACGCCGGCCTCCTCCTGCAGATAGGCGGTCGGATAATCGTAGCAGGTCAGCATGGTGATGGGCTCGCCGCGGGTGCGTTTGTCGAACAGATAGGGAAGTGTAATCTTTTTGCGTGAAGCCATAGGGGGACCCTCCTCAAAACAACTAGTTATTTGTATTATCAATCACAAACCCCGTTTATGGAAATCAGCGCCAGGTACGCTACAATTCATCCTTTGGCTGCCGTAGGTCCATAGTCCCGAGAAAGCACCATGACATCATCTTCCCACCGCCATCCGCTGTTCCGGCTGGTCAGCTATTCGCGCCGCCACCGGCGCCGCGTGATCGTCGCCAGCCTGTTTTCCGTGCTCAACAAGATCTTCGACATCGCGCCCCCGGCGCTGATCGGCGCGGCGGTCGATATCGTCGTCAAGCAGGACGACTCGTTCATCGCCCGGCTGGGCGTCAGCGATCCGGCGGACCAGTTGATCGTGCTGGCTGGCCTGACGTTGATCATCTGGATTCTGGAGTCCGTGTTCGAATACGTGCACCGCGTGCTGTGGCGCAACCTGGCCCAGGTGATCGAGCACGACCTGCGCATCGACGCCTACGCGCACGTCCAGGATCTGGAGCTGGCCTACTACGAAGACCGCAGCACGGGCGGGCTGATGTCGATCCTCAACGACGACATCAACCAGTTGGAACGCTTTCTGGACGTGGGCGCCAACGATCTGATTCAGGTGTTGACCACCGTGATCGTCATCGGCGGCATCTTCGTCGTGGTGACGCCCAGCGTAGCCTGGATGGCGCTGCTGCCGGTCCCGGTGGTGATCTACGGCTCGGTGTGGTTCCAGCGCAAGCTGGCGCCGCGCTACACAGCCGTGCGCGAGCAGGTGGGCATCCTCAACAGCCAGCTTTCCAACAACCTGAGCGGCATCGCTACCATCAAGAGCTTCACGTCCGAGAGCCACGAGGTCGAGCGGATGCGCGCCGAAAGCGACATCTACCGCCAGCGCAACAAGGACGCGATCGCGCTCAGCTCGGCCTTTTCGCCGCTGATCCGCATGGTGATCGTGGCCGGTTTCATCGCGATCATGGTGTTTGGTGGGCGGCTGGCGCTGGATGGCACGCTCAACATCGGCGCGTACAGCGTCCTGGTGTTCATGACGCAGCGCCTGCTGTGGCCGCTGACCCGCCTGGGCGAGACCTTCGACCTGTACCAGCGCGCCATGGCCTCAACGACGCGCATCCTGGACCTGCTCGATGTGGAGCCGCAGATCGTCGATGGCCCGCGCCGCGTGCCGGTCGAGTCCGTGCGCGGCGAGGTGACCTTCGAGGACGTGCATTTCAACTACGGCAACGGACAGCACGTGGTGCGCGGCCTGTCGCTGCACATCCCGGCGGGCGAGACGGCGGCCATCGTCGGCGCGACGGGCGCGGGCAAGAGCACCGTGATCAAGCTGCTGCTGCGCTTCTACGACATCCAGCGCGGGCGCGTGCTGCTCGACAACCAGGACATTCGCGAGTTCAACCTGCGCGATCTGCGCGGCGCCATCGGGCTGGTGAGCCAGGACGTGTTCCTGTTTCACGGCACCGTGCGCGAGAACATCGCCTATGGCACGTTCGACGCCACCGACGAACAGATTGTCGCGGCGGCCAAGATCGCCGAGGCGCACGATTTCATCATGGACCTGCCGCAAGGGTACGATACCATCGTGGGGGAGCGCGGCCAGAAGCTGAGCGGCGGCCAGCGCCAGCGCATCTCGATCGCGCGGGCAGTGCTCAAGGACCCGCCGGTGCTGATTCTCGACGAGGCGACGTCATCGGTGGACAACGAGACCGAGGCGGCCATCCAGCGCTCGATGGAGCGGATCACGGTGGGGCGTACCACGATCGTGATCGCGCACCGGCTCTCGACCGTGCGCAACGCCGACCGGATCTTCGTGCTGGAGAACGGCATCCTGCGCGAGCAGGGGCGCCACGAAGACCTTCTGCGCGATAACGGCATCTACGCGACGCTATGGCGCGTCCAGACCGGCGAGCGGCTGCGGCTGGCGGGCGACTGACCGCGCCGGGCAGCGCGATTCCGTGCGCAGCATTTATCCGTGAATTCGCCGGGCACAGCAAGTAGTGCCCCCAACATAGATTGTTGGCGGGCAGGTTGGTGTAAGATGGTGATAGAGCGCGTCATGTTCGAGGGGGAACGATGGACTGCGGTGCTCTCTCACGCTGGGGGTGGGTCGGCGCGGCGCTGGCGTTGGCGGCGCTGCTGGCTGCCTGCTCCGATTCCCCGGAACGCGACGCGCGCTCTGACGCGACACCTGGAGTGAGTGAGGAGGCCGCTATGGCGCTGCAAATCACCAGCCCGGCATTTAGCGAAAGCGGATCGATTCCCGCGAAGTTCACCTGCACCGGCCAGAACGTCTCGCCCGCCCTGGCGTGGACCGGCGCCCCGGACGGCGTGCGATCCTACGCCCTGATCATGGACGATCCCGACGCGCCGCGCGGCACGTGGGTGCACTGGGTCGTCTTCAATCTGCCCGGCGATCGTTCCGGCCTGCCGGAGGCTGTGGGCCAGGCTGCCGGCGTGCAGGGCACCAACTCCTGGGGCCGGACCGGCTACGGTGGTCCGTGCCCGCCGAGCGGCACGCACCGCTATTTCTTCAAGCTCTACGTGCTCGATACGGCGCTGAATCTGAAAGCCGGGGCTTCCAAAGAGGATGTGCTCCGGGCAATGGAGGGGCACATCCTGGCGCAGGGCCAGTTGATAGGCACCTACCACAAATAATCTATCCCACACGCGAGGAGATTGGTACACCATGGCCTTTGACATATCTCATCTACACGGCGTGATCCCGCCGCTGGTCACACCCATGCACCCCGACGGCTCGTTGAACCTGGCGGCCATGCCCACGCTGGTCGAGGCGATGCTCGACGCGGGCGTGCACGCGGTTTTCACGCCGGGCAGCCAGAGCGAAGCTTACGCGCTCAGCGCCGACGAGCGCGTCCAGGTGATCGACGCCGCGCTGGAGGCGGTGAATGGACGCGTCCCGGTCATCGCGGGCACGGGCGCGATCACCACCCGCGACGCCATCGCCCACTCGCAGCGGGCCGCGCGCGCCGGGGTCGATGCCCTGTCGATCCTGACACCCTATTTCGTCACGCCATCCCAGGACGAGATCTACGCCTATTACGCCGACATCGCGGCGGCGGTGTCGCTGCCGATCCTGGGCTACTCCAACCCCCAGCGCGCCGTGGTCAAGATCGCGCCCGCCACGCTGGGCCGGCTGGCAAGGGACATCCCGCACTTCATTGGCGTCAAGGATTCGAGCGGCGACGTGGCCGAAACTGCCGCGATCATCCGCGCCTGTCCGCCCGATTTCAAGGTGTTCGTCGGGCGCGACACGCTGATCTATCCCTCGCTGTGCATCGGGGCGGCGGGAACGGTCGCGCTGACGGTGAACGTGGCGCCCCGGCTGGCGGTGGGCATCTACGAGGCGTTCCAGGCGGGCGACCACGCGCGGGCGCATGCGCTGCAAGAGCGGCTGTCGGTGCTGCGCGAGGGACTGCCCCGCTTCGGCTCGTACCCGGTCTGGGTCAAAGAGGCGATGGCCCTGCAGGGCCTGCCCGCTGGCCCGACGCGCAAGCCGATCCTGCCGCTGCGCGACGATCAGCGCGCCGAGCTGCGGGCGCTGCTGGTGAGTGTGGGACTGCTGGACGCGTGAGATAGCCAGGGGAGCCGCGTATGACGTTTGCACCCGACTCCTGGACGAGCCACCTGGGCAGCGTGCCCTATACGGGAGTCGATGGCCTGGCCGAGCGGCTGGCCGACCCAATCGTGACCCAACTGGCGATGAACGCCCGCTGGCAGGTCCGCTAGTTGCGCGCCGTCCGCCCGCAGACGATCATCTTCGTCGACGAGCCGTATATGGCGTCGTTCGGGTCGGCCTTCATCAGTCTGAGCCGCGAGGATGTGATCGCCATGCTCGACACGGTCTTCGCCGCGATCCACCAGGAAGGCGGACTGGCTGGGGTACACTGCTGCGCCAACACCGACTGGGCCGTGCTGCTGGCGACCTCGGTCGATATTCTGAACCTGGACGCCTACGGATACCTGGATAACCTGGCGCTCTACCCGGCGGAGCTGCGCGCATTTCTCGACCGGGGCGGGGTGGTGGCGTGGGGCATCGTGCCCAACACCGAGGTGATCTTCGACGTAACGCCGGACGACATCGCCCGGCGCCTGTGGGACGGCTTCGCGCTGATCGGCCAGAAAGCGGCGGCGCGCGGCATCGCGATCACGGTCGAGGAATTGGCCGCGCGCGCGATGATCATGCCGAGCTGCAGCCTCGGCCCGCAGACGGTCGCGGTAGCCGAGCGCGTGTTCGAGGTCCTGCCCGCTGTCGCCCGCCGGTTGCGCGAGGGCTAGGCGGGCGATCGGGCGCTCAGGACCGGTTGGGCAGGCCGTCCAGCGCCGCCGGATACGAGCCCAGCATCTTGACGATCGACGCCTGGCGCAGCAGGTCCACCAGCGCGGCCTCGGCGGCGGGGTCTTTCCAGTGGCCCTCGAAGTCCAGATAGAACCAGTACTGCCACGGGCGCCCGCGCATCGGGCGCGATTCGATCTTGGTCAGGTTGATGTTGCGCAGCGCGAACGCACCCAGAGCGTCGTAAAGCGCGCGCGGGCGGTGGCGCACGGCGAACACCAGTGACGTTTTGCTCGGATCGCGCCGGACCGCGTCGTCCAGGCCGATCACGAAAAAACGCGTCGAGTTGCTCGGATCGTTTTCGATGCTGCTCTCCAACACGCTCAAACCGTACAGAACGCCCGCCAGCGCGCTGGCGATGACAGCCGTTTCGGAGTCCGGATGGGCGGCCAGATCGCGTGCGGCCCCGGCGGTGTCGTAGGTGGCGAGCGGTTCCCACCCCCGCCGCCGGATGTAGTCCGAGCACTGGGCCAGCGCCTGGGGGTGCGACTTCACCTGCTTGATCGCGTCCAGGCTGGCCCCGTCCGGCGCCAGCAGACAGTGCTGCACCGGCAGGATGTGCTCGGCCTGCACGCGAAAATCGTACTCCATCAACAGCTCGTACGCCTGGGCGACGGTGCCCGCCACCGCGTTTTCGACCGGCAGCATGCCGTGGGTGGCTTTGCCGCGCTGGATGGCGTCGAAGATGCCCTGGAACGTCTCGCAGGGCAGCGTGGTCACGCCGTCCCCGAAATGGTGGTGAATCGCTTCCTCGCTGTAGGCTCCGTGCTCGCCCTGAAAGGCGATGATCTGCTCGCTCAACCGGACGTCCTCCTGTGCAGTTCAAGCAGCGCTTCGAGCGCCAGCCGGTAGCCCAGCCACCCCAGCCCGCCGATCTGCCCCAGGCAAACCGGCGCGATCATGGATGTGTGGCGGAACGGCTCGCGCGCGTAAATGTTCGAGAGGTGTACTTCGATGGTGGGCAGGCCGACCGCGCTGATGGCGTCGCGCAGGGCCACGCTGGTGTGCGTATAGCCGCCGGGGTTGATGATGATCCCTTCGGCCCAGCCGCGCGCCTCGTGGATCGCGTCGATCAAGCCGCCTTCGTGGTTGCTCTGGGCGATGCGCAGCGCCGCGCCGTGTTGGGCGGCGGTCTCGCCCAGCCGCTCGTTGATCGCGTCGAGCGTCACCCGGCCATAGACCTCCGGCTCGCGCGTGCCGAGCAGGTTCAGGTTGGGGCCATGCAACACCAGGATGTTCATGCGTCCTCCCGCAGCCCGTCCAATACGGCCAGCACGTCCGCGCGCGGCACGTCGCGGGCAATGACCGGCCTGCCGACCTCTTCCAAGAGCACGAATGCCGCCGCGCCGTCGCGCCATTTCTTGTCGTGGCCCATCGCGTCCCACAGATCGGCCGGCTCCAGCCCGGCCAGACTGACCGGCAGGCCCAGCGCGGCCGTCGCGACCTCGACCCGACCGGCCAGCCCGGCGCGAGCCACGCCCCGGCGCTCCGCCAGCCGCGCCGCTGCCACCATTCCTACAGCGACCGCCTGCCCGTGCTTCCACGCGTAGCCGCTGACCTGCTCGATGGCGTGGGCGAAGGTGTGGCCTAGGTTCAGGTAGGCGCGCGGGCCATGTTCGAGCCGGTCCTGGTTCACGACCGCGATCTTCACCGCGATGGCGCGCGCGATCACCGGGTCCATCCCGGCGACCGGGTCGCGCGGCAGGTCGTCCAGCAGCGGCGGATCGCCGATCAGCGCCGCCTTGAGCACCTCGGCCATGCCGCAGCGCCACTCAATCTCCGGCAGGGTCGCCAGCGCGTCCGTGTCGGCGAAGACGGCCAGCGGGTCTTTGAACGCGCCGGCCAGGTTTTTGCCCTGGGGCAGATCGACGCCGACCTTGCCGCCGATGCTCGCGTCCACCATTGCCAGCAGGCTGGTCGGGGCCTGGATGAACGGCACGCCGCGCATGAAGGTCGCCGCGGCGAACCCGGCCACATCCCCGATCACGCCGCCACCCAGCCCCACGATCAGCGTGGCGCGGTCCGCGCCCGCCGCCAGCAGATCATCGTAGATCGCGCGCAGCGTGTCGAGCGTCTTGTGCTGCTCGCCGTCCGGCACGGTGATCAGGGTGCCGCCGGGCAGCCGGGCGGCCAGCGCCGCGCCATAGAGCGGGGCGAGCGTCGTGTTGGTCACGACGGCGACGCGCGTGAGACCGCGCGCCGCGACAAAGGCGGGCAGCGCCTCGGCCAGCGCGCCCGGCGCGACGATCACCGGGTAGGCGCCCTCGGCGCCGCGAACGATCAGCTCTGCCATAAGCGGATAATCTCCTCGGCGACGTCGTGCGGGGCCAGGTGGGTGGTGTCGATCTGGTGCGGGACGCGCGCGTAGTGGGCGGCGCGGTCGGCCAGCAGCCGGGCCAGCCGGGCGCGCTCCCCGGCAAACAGCGGGCGCGCCGGATCGTCCCCCACGCGGCGCAGGATCTCGTCCAGGTCGCACGTCAGGTTCACCAGCAGGCTGGACGCGGCCAGCGCGTCATGCACGGCCGGGTCCAGCAGCGCGCCGCCGCCCGCCGCGATCACCTGCTCGCGCCCCGCCGCCGCTTCCTGGCAGATGGCGGCTTCCAGCGCGCGGAAGGCCGGCTCGCCGTCCTGGGCGAAAATGTCCGCGATAGTCCGCCCGGCGCGCGCTTCGATCACGGCGTCGGTGTCGACGAAGGCCAGCCCCAGCCGCGCCGCCACCAGCCGCCCGGCGGTGGTCTTGCCGGTGCCCATGAATCCCCACAGCGCGATGTTGCGCTTATTCCCAGGCGTCATAGCCAAACCGCCATTCGACATTGTCCATGGGCAGATCGCTCACGTGGCCGCGCCGCAGGGCCGCGAAGCGCGGGCGCATCTCGTCCAGGCTGTCGCCGCCCAGCTTGCGGAGCAGCTCGTCGGCCAGCACCAGCGCGACCATCGCCTCGATCACCACCACGGCGCGCGGCGTGGCGCAGAAGTCGCTGCGCTCGTAGACCGTCTGGTCCGGCTGGCCGGTCGCCAGATTGACCGTGGGCAGCGGTGTGAGCGTGGTACTGATCGGCTTCATGGCGGCGCGGACGACCAGCGGCTCGCCGGTCGTTATGCCGCCTTCCAGCCCGCCCGCGCGGTTGCTCCGCCGGACCAGCCGCCCGGCTTCGTCCACGTCGATCGCGTCGTGGACCTGCGTGCCACGCCGCCGCGCGTTGTCGAAGGCCGGGCCGATCTCCACGCCCTTGATGCTCTGCACGCTGCACACTGCCGCGGCCAGCCGCCCGGTCAGGCGGCGGTCGTAATGGACGTGCGACCCCAGGCCGGGGGGCAGCCCCAACGCGACGACCTCGATCACGCCGCCCAGCGTGTCCCGGTCGATCTTGACCTGCCGGATCGCCTCTTGAATCTGCGCCGACGCGTCCGGATCGGGGCATCGCACCTCGGACTCTTCGGCGGCGGCGAACCGCGCGGGGTAGTCGGGCGGCTCCGGCAGGCTGGCGGCGATCCCGCCGATCTCGGTCACGTAACCGCCCACCGCGATCCCGAACTCGGCCAGCAGGCGCCTGGCGATCGCGCCGGCGGCGACGCGGGCCGCCGTCTCGCGCGCCGACGAGCGTTCGAGCGCCAGCCGCAGGTCGCGGTAGCCGTACTTGATCGTCCCCGTCAGGTCGGCGTGGCCGGGGCGGGGCGTGGTCATGGGCGTGATGTCGCGCTCGGCCCAGTTTTTCCAGTCGCGGTTTTCGATCAGCAGGCTGATCGGCCCGCCGGTGGTGAGGCCGTTCATCACCCCGCCGGTGACGCGCGCCCGGTCGCGCTCGATCTGCATGCGGCCCCCTCCGCCGTACCCCTGCTGGCGGCGGGCCATATCGCGCTCGAGATCGTCCGGCGCCAGGGGCAGCCCGGCGGGCATCCCTTCGAGGATGGCGGTTAGCAGCGGGCCGTGACTCTCGCCCGCGGTCAGGAATCGCAGCATTGAGCCTCCCAGGGCGCGCTAGACCTGCACCAGATGGTAGTTTTTCTTGCCTTTGCGCAGCACGATCACCCGCCCGTCGATCGCGTCGTCGAGCGTCACGGCGCGGTCGGGATCGTCCACCGGGCGGTTGTTGAGGTACAGCCCGCCATTCTTGATCAGGTCGCGGATCAGCTTTTTGGAGCGGTCGAGCCCGGCTTCCAGCGCCAGATCGACCACGTTGATCCCCGCGCCGGACAGGCTCCCCGCTGCCAGCGCGCTCGACGGCACTTCGGCGAAGATGTCCAGCAGGTCGTCGGCGCTCAGTCCTTCCAGGTCGCGCCCGCCGAACAGCACTTCGGTGGCGGCCTGGGCTTTGCGCAGCCCGTCTTCGCCGTGGACCATCCGCGTGACCTCTTCGGCCAGGCGTGTCTGGGCGGCGCGGCGGTGCGGCTCAGTGGCGAGCGCGCGCTCCAGCTCCGCGATCTCCTCGCGGCTCAGCAGCGTGAAGTACTTCAGGTACGGGATCACGTCGCCGTCGGTCGTGTTGATCCAGAACTGGTAGAACCGGAACGGCGAGGTGCGCGCCGGGTCGAGCCAGACCGCGCCCGCCTCGGTCTTGCCGAATTTGACGCCGCTGGTGGACGTGACCAGCGGCACGGTCACGGCGTGGGCCTTGCCGTCGGCCACCTTGCGGATCAGCTCGGCCCCGGCCGTGATGTTGCCCCACTGGTCGCTGCCGCCCATCTGGAACGTGCAGCCGTGTTCCAGGTACAGCCGCAGGAAGTCGTAGGACTGCAGCAGCATGTAGCTGAACTCGGTGAACGAGATGCCCTCCTCGCTCTCCAGCCGCGTCTTGACCGAGTCCTTGGCGAGCATGTAATTGACGGTGAAGTGCTTGCCGATGTCGCGCAGGAACTCGATCAGGTTGAGCTTAGCCAGCCAGTCAGCATTGTTGACCATAATCGCCGGGTTTTCGACGCCCTCGAAGTGCAGGAACGCGCTGAGCTGGCGCTTGATGCACTCGACGTTGTACGCGATCTGCTCGTAGGTGAGCAGTTGGCGCTCTTTGGTCCTGCCGCTGGGATCGCCGATCATGCCGGTGCCGCCCCCCGCCAGCGCGATCGGGGTGTGCCCGTAGCGCTGCAGGTGCACCAGCACCATAATCGGCAGCAGGTGCCCGACGTGCAGGCTGTCGGCGGTCGGGTCGAAGCCGATGTAAGCGGTCACCTTCTCGTTGATCAGCGCTTCCTCGGCGCCTTCCGTCGCGGTGTGGATCAGGCCGCGCCAGCGCAGCTCCTCGACGAGATTGGTCGCAGTTAAGACGTTCAAGGCTGTGTATCCTCTCCGTGATGAACCTGTTGCAAAGCGTGCCGGGCCGCCTCTAGCATGATCGCCAGCGGCGGCGCGATCCCGGTCCAGCGCTCGAAGGCCAGCGCCCCCTGCCGGACCAACATCCCCAGCCCGCCCACCGTCCGCGCGCCCGCGGCCTGGGCATCGGCCATCAGGCGCGTGACGGGCGGATTATAGATCAAATCGACCAGCGCCGCCCCGCCGGGAAATGGCACATCCTCCGGCCAGGGACTCGCCGCCACGTCCGGGCTCATCCCGGCGGGCGTGCAGTTCACGACCAGATCGGTGCCTGGCGCCAGCCGGGGCAGATCGCCGTACCCGGCGGCGCCGTCGCGCCCGCCCGGCTGCCGGCTGATCGCGGTGATCGCCGCCGCGCCGCCCGCCCGCAGCGCGTAGATCACCGCCCGCGCGCTGCCGCCCGTGCCCAGCACCAGGCAGCGTGCCCCTTCAACCGCGATGCCGCCCGCGGCCAGGTCGTCCGCGAAGCCGCGCCAGTCGGTGTTGTCGGCGGTCAGGGACCCATCCGGCTCGACGGTCAGCGTGTTGGCCGCGCCGATAGCCTCCGCCGCCGGGTCGATGGCGCGCACCTGGGGCAACCGCAGCGCCGCGCCCTTGTGCGGGATCGTCATGTTGAAGCCGCGGTAGCCCGCCGCGACCCACGCCGCGACGGCGGCGGCGAATCGCTCCGGCGGGGCGGGCAGCAGGTCGTACTGCCAGTCCAGCCCCAGCGCCCCGAAGGCCGCGTTGTGCATGGCCGGGGAGACGCTGTGCGCCACCGGCCAGCCGATCAGGCCGGCGCGCTCAGTCATGGCTGCTCCAGGTCATGTCCGCGCCCAGGGCCTGCATCGTCTCGACGAAGCCCGGAAACGAGTCGTGCACGCAGCGCGCATCGGCGACCACCGTCTCGCCCTCGGCGACCAGCCCGGCCACGGCCAGCGCCATCGCCACGCGGTGATCGTCGTGGCCGTCCACCAGCGCGCCATGCAGCGCCTGAGGCCCGGCCACGCGGAACCCGTCGGGGCGCTCCTCGATTATCGCGCCGAGCTTGCGCAGCTCGGCGGTCATCACCGCCAGCCGGTCCGTCTCTTTGACGCGCATCTCGGCGGCGTCGCGCACGATCGTCTCGCCTTCAGCCTGCGTCGCGGCCACCATCAGTACCGGGAACTCGTCGATGGCGCGCACGATCACGTCACCGCCGATGTTCGCCCCGTGGGGCGCCGCCCGGCTCGCCACCAGATCGGCCACCGGCTCGCCGCCTTCCTCGCGCGGATGAGCCAGATCCACCGGCGCGCCCATCGCGGCCAGGATGTCCAGCACGCCGGTGCGCGTTGGGTTGACGCCCACCCCACTGATCGTGACCGGCCCGCCCGCGCTCAGCAGCGCCGCCACCAGCACGAACGCTGCCGAGGAAATATCCGCCGGGATCGTCATGTCGAGCGGGCGCAGCGTCCCGCCGGGCCGGATCGTGACGCGGTTTCCGTTCACGTCCACGCCCGCCCCCATGGCGCGCAGCATGCGCTCGGTGTGATCGCGCGCCGGGCCCGGCTCGATCACGGTCACCGGCCCGCCCGCGAACAACCCGGCCAGCAGCAAACAGCTTTTGACCTGGGCGCTGGCCACCGGCATGGGGTACGTGATGCCGCGCAGCCGGGCCGGGGCGAAACGGAGCGGCGCGCGCCCGTCGGTGTCCTCGACGCGGGCGCCCATCTCGCGCAGCGGATCGGTGATGCGGCGCATGGGGCGGCGCCGAAGCTGGGCGCTGCCGTCCAGCACGCTGGCGAACGGCTGCCCGGCCAGGACGCCCGCCAGCAGGCGCATGGCCGTCCCGGCGTGGACGCAGTTCAGCGGGGCGAGGGGCGCGCTCAGCCCGCCCAGGCCGCGCCCAGCCACCGTCAGCGTCCCGTTGCGCCCCTTGACGGCGATCCCCAGCGCGCGGATGCAGTCCAGCGTGGCGAGCGTGTCGCCCGCCGGCAGGAAACCACGCACCGTGCTGGTGCCCTCCGCCAGCGCGCCGAGGATCAGCGCCCGGTGCGACAGCGACTTGTCGCCCGGCACGCCGGTCTGCCCGGCCAGCGCGCCGCTGGGCCGGACGCGAATCGCGTTTGGGACCATGCTCATGTGATCAACCGCTCCCCGTAAGCGGCGGTGTAGGCCCGCCGCGCCTCGACAATCGTCCCAAGCTCGGCGTCCAGGTCGCCCGGCGCGTCGAGCAGCGACTCGAGCCGGTCCAGGTGGGCGCGCAGTTGGCCGGTCATCTGGCGGATCTGGTCGGCGTTGGTGCTGAACATGCCGACGATCATCGCCGCGTCGGTGCGGGCCAGCCGCGTCGCGCCATCGAAACCGCCCGCCGCCAGCTCGTAGAGCGCCGTGTCTTCCGCCGCGCCGTCCATCGCCAGCCGCATCAGCGCGAAGCTGAGCAGGTGTGGCAGGTGGCTGGTCAGCGCGGTCAGGTGATCCTGCCGGGCGCGATCCATCCACAGCGGCTGGGCGCCCGCGGCCCGCGCCAGCGCTTCGGCCAGCGCGCGGGCGTCGTCGGTGGTGCGCCGCGTCTCGCAGAGGACGAAGCGCGCGCCGTGGTAAAGCGTGGGGATGGCATGGCGGAAGCCATTTTCGGCCACACCGCACATCGGGTGCCCGCCGACAGCCAGCACGTCCGGCGGCAGGTGGTCCAGCGCGTCGCAGATGCGCGTCTTGGTGCTGCCCAGGTCGATCACCAGCGCGCCGGGGCGCACCTGCAGCGCCGGGACCAGCTCGATGATCAGGTGCGTGGGAATCGCCAGCACGACGATATCCGCATCGTCACCCTGCCCCACGGCGTCGATCACGCCCTGCGCCAGCGCCGCGTCGAGCACGTCCGGCGCGATGTCTTCCGCCGTCAGCCGGGCGACCTTGCCGCGCAGGGCCATGGCCAGCGAGCCGCCCATCAGGCCCAGGCCGATGATATGCACCGTACAGGCCGCGAGGTCCTTTTTCATACCCTACCGCACCGTTTCGCGAACGGGAAACTGGCGCCCGACGATCGGCGCGAGCTGGCGCGTCTTTTCCACCAGCGCCGCGAATTTCTCCGGCTTGAGCGACTGCCGCCCGTCCGATTGGGCGTTCTCTGGATCGTGATGCACTTCCAGGATCAGGCCGTCCGCGCCCGCCGCAATTGCCGCCAGCGACACGCTCTCGACGTATTCCCATTTGCCGGTGCCGTGGCTCGGGTCGGCGATGACCGGCAGGTGGGACGCCTGCTTGAGCACCGGGATCGCGTTGATGTCGAACGTGTTGCGGGTGGCCGTCTCGAACGTGCGGATCCCGCGCTCGCACAGCATGACGCGCATGTTGCCGTGGCTCAGGATGTATTCGGCGGACATCAGCAGCTCCTCGATCGTGCTGCTCATGCCCCGCTTGAGCAGGACCGGATGCTGGCTCTCGCCCACGGCGTGCAGCAGCGTATAGTTCTGCATGTTGCGCGCCCCGATCTGCAGCACGTCCGCATACTGGCAGACCAGCGGCACGGCCTGGGGATCCATAACCTCGGTGATGACCGGCAGGCCGGTTTCAGCGCGGGCATCGGCCAGGTATTTGAGGCCCTCTTCGCCCAGCCCCTGGAAACTGTAGGGCGACGAGCGCGGCTTGAACGCCCCGCCGCGCAGGGCGGTCGCCCCGGCCTCGCGGACGGCATGCGCGATCTCGATGATCTGCGCCCGGTCTTCGACCGAGCACGGGCCGGCGATGATCGCCAGGTCGGTCCCGCCCACCTGGACGCCGTTCAGCGGGATGAGCGTATCGTCCGGGTGGTACTCGCGGCTGGCGATCTTGTAGGGGTGGCTGACCGGCATCACGTTCTGCACGCCCGACATCAGGCCGATCTGCTCGCGGTCGATGGGCCGCCCGCGCCCGATCACGCCGATGATCGTGCGCTCCTTGCCTTCGGACAGGTGCACATCGAAGCCCATGGCCCGGATGCGGGCGATGACATCCGAGATATCGCGGGCGCTGGCTTTGGCATCCATTACGACGATCATGCTGCTTCTCTCCTGGCTGATAGCGACACTATGGGGTCATCTGGCCCGCTCGTTCCGGGCGCAGCTCGACCGCGCCCCGGAGGTAGACATGATGAATCTCGCGCGCCGTGCGGGAGGTATTCCACAGGATCAACACCCGCACGCATTTCGGCAGCCCGCCCGGCACGCTCATCTCGTGCGCGCACATCAACGCCGCATCCGTCCAGCCGAGCTGGCGCGCGGCCACGGCGGGATACGCAGCGTCTAGATCGGTCGTGGTGGTGAACCACACCGCGCTGATATCGTCCGGCTCGACACCGTTAGCGTTGACCAGAGCCGTCAGCAGCTCGTGTGTCGCCGCCAGGATGGCTTCGGCGGTGTTCGCCTCGACGGTGATCGCGCCGCGCACGCCCCGGCATTGGGTCGATCCGGTCCGTTCGGTTGGAGTCACGGCCTGCTCCTTTCGTTACCTGAAACGAAAAAGGGCGCTGAGCTTGTGCTCTGCGCCCTCGATCCTCTGGTTGGGATTGTTGGGAGGCGACTTAGTCGCCAGCAGCCAAGCTCGGACCCGCCGTATGGCACCCAAAATAGAAGTAAAAGTAGCCAAACCCACCCCAGCGAAGGCTGAGGCCGGCGTTCAGGTGAGGCTTGGGTGCGTGCAGATCCGACATGATGACGTGTTTACTCCCATTAAGGGCACAGCTTAGCACGACTGCGCGGGCGTGTCAATAACCCCGCGCCAAATTAGCCTGATTGCACAAGGTGCTCGATCACGCGCGCGCCGAACGCCGCCGTGCTGGCGGGCGTCTCGCCGGGCGCGACCAGGTCGGCCGTGCGCAGGCCATCGGCCAGCGTCGCGTCGACGGCGGCCTCGATGGCGGCAGCCTCCGCCTCCAGCGCCAGGCTGTGGCGCAGCAGCATGGCCGCGCTCAGGATGGTGGCGACCGGGTTGGCGATGCCCCGCCCGGCGATGTCCGGCGCGGAGCCGTGAATCGGCTCGTAGACACCGAACCGGCTGGCGTTCAGCGAGGCCGACGGCAGCATGCCCAGCGATCCCGCCAGCACAGAGGCTTCGTCGCTGAGAATGTCCCCGAACATGTTCCCGGCCAGGATCACGTCGAAGCGGGCCGGGTTGCGCAGCAGATGCATGGTGCACGCGTCGACGAGCACGTGCTCGAGCTCCACATCGGGATAATCGGCGGCGACCTGGTTGACCGTGCGGCGCCACAGGCGCATGACGGCCAGCACGTTAGCCTTGTCGACCGACGCGACTTTGCCGTAGCGCTGGCGGGCAGCCTCGAACGCCACCCGCGCCACGCGCTCCACTTGGGCCACGGTGTAAAACATGGTGTCCCAGGCCCGGTCGCCGTCGCCCTGCTCCTGGCGCTCGCCGAAGTAGATGCCGCTGGTCAGCTCGCGCACGAACAGGATATCGACGCCATCCAGCAGGTCGGCGCGCAGCGGGGCGTGCCCGGCCAGCGCGGGGTAGGTGCGCACCGGGCGCAGGTTGGCGAACAGGTCGAAATGCTGGCGCAGCCGGAGCAGTCCCTGTTCGGGGCGGACGGCGGCGGTGGGGTCGGACCACTGTGGCCCGCCCACCGCGCCGAGCAGCACGGCGTCGGCGGTTTCGCAGGCGGCCAGCGTGGCCTCGGGCAGCGGGTCGCCCACGGCGTCGATGGCGCAGCCACCCATGAGCGCTTCTTCAAACGCGAAGGCGTGGCCGAAGCGCGCGGCCACCGCCTCGAGGACGCGCACCGCCTCGGCGACGACTTCCGGGCCGATCCCGTCGCCGGGCAGCGTGACGATTTTGGCTTGCATACGAGACTCCTGCAGGGTAGCGGCCCGGCTCGGGCCGGGCCAGGCGAATCAACTCACCGGTTCGCGGCGGGCGCGGCTTCAGACGCCACGGTCAGACCGTATTCTACGCTGTCGGCCAGGGCGCGCCAGCTTGCCTCGATGATGTTCGGGCTGGCCCCGACCGTGCTCCACCGCTTGTGGCCGTTCTGCGTATCGATCAGCACGCGGGTCGTCGCGCCGGTGCCGTTCTGCCCGTCCAGGATGCGCACCTTGTAGTCGATCAGGTGGAAGTCCTGAAGCTGGGGATAGACCGGGACCAGCGCCTTGCGCAGCGCCTTGTCGAGCGCGTCGACCGGGCCGTTGCCCTCAGCGACGGTGTGCAGATCCTGCTGTTCCACGCGCACTTTGACCGTAGCCTCAGCGAACAGGCCGCGCCCCGCGCGCCGCTCGACGACGACCATGAAGTCGATCAGCTCGAACGGCGGGCGATAGTCCGGTTGGTGGCGGCGCATGAGCATGGCGACCGACGCTTCGGCGCCCTCGAAGACGAACCCCTGGTTCTCCAGTTCCTTGATCTGGCTCACCACATCGCGCGCTGCCTCGGTCGACAGGTCCAGCCCGTACTCCTCGGTCTTGCTGAGGATGTTGCCGCGCCCGCTCAGGTCCGAGACGAGGATACGCATCTTGTTGCCGACCAGCGCCGGGTCGATGTGCTGGTAGCTGTCGACGTTGCGGCGGACGGCGGCGGCGTGCATCCCGCCCTTGTGCGCGAAGGCGCTCTTGCCCACGTAGGCCGCCTGGGTGTTAGGCGTCATATTGGCGATCTCCGAGACGGTGTGGGCCACGTGGGTCAGGCTGGCCAGGCTCCCTTCCGGCAGGCACTGGTAGCCCATCTTCAGCTCCAGGTCGGGCACGATCGAGCACAGGTTGGCGTTGCCGCAGCGCTCACCGTAGCCATTGATCGTCCCCTGGACCTGGACCGCGCCCTGCCGCACGGCGGCCAGCGTGTTGGCGACGGCCAGCTCGCTGTCGTTGTGGGTGTGGATGCCCAGCCGCGCGCCAGGAAACGCGTCGCGCACGGTGGCGACGACGGATTCGATCTCCCAGGGCAGCGAGCCGCCGTTGGTATCGCACAGGACGAGCATCTCCGCGCCGCCGTCCAGCGCCGCCTGGAGCGTCTGCAGGGTGTAAGCGGCGTCGAGCTTGTAGCCATCGAAGAAGTGCTCGGCGTCGTAGATCACCTCGCGCCCCTGGGCTTTGAGGTAGGCCAGGCTCTCGCGGATCAGCCGCAGGTTCTCTTCGGGCGTGGCGCGGATCACGTCGCGGACGTGCAGCAGCGAGGTCTTGCCGACGACCGTCACGACCGGCGTCTGGGCGTTGATCAGGGCGCGGATGTTGTCGTCGTCATCGGGCGCCGAGCCGACGCGGCAGGTCATCCCGAAGGCGGTGATCTTGGCGTGCTTGAGGTCCAGGCCGCGCACGCGCTCGAAGTAGGCCGCGTCTTTCGGGTTGGAGCCGGGCCAGCCGCCTTCGATGTACGCCACGCCGAGATCGTCCAGCAGGCGGGTGATCTTGAGCTTGTCAGCGACCGAGAGCGAGACGTTTTCGCCCTGGGTGCCGTCGCGCAGGGTGGTGTCGTAGACCTCGATGGTGGTAGTCATGTCTGCCTCCTTGGGCGGATGAAGGTGTCAATGTGCCTCAGAATGTGCGATTTAGGGGGCAGATCGGGATCCCGGCTGGCGGCGGACCTGCCCCTTGCGGAGCAGGCTGTCGCCGCTCCGCCAGCTCTAAATCTCAATACCCAGGTTGTGACGCGTATACGGGACGAGCCCGCCCGCTTCGATGATCTGCAGCACGAAGGGCGGGAACGGGTTGGCCTGGTATGTCTTGCCGGTGCGCGCGTTGGTGATCGTCCCGGCGGTCAAGTTCACGCTCAGGGAATCACCCGGCTGCGCGTCGCGGGCGGCCTCGACGCTCTCCAGGATGGGCAGGCCGATGTTGATCGCGTTGCGGAAGAAGATCCGCGCGAACGACTCGGCGATGATGCACGACACGCCCGCGCCCTTGATGCTGATCGGGGCGTGCTCGCGGCTGGAGCCGCAGCCGAAGTTCGCGCCGCCGACCATGATGTCGCCGGGCTGGACGCTCTTGGCGAAGCTCTCGTCGAGATCTTCCATGCAGTGGGCGGCCAGCACCTTCGGATCGGTCGTGACGAGGTAGCGCGCCGGGATGATCACGTCGGTGTCGATGTTGTCGCCGTATTTCCAGACTTTGCCTTCCAGTTTCATCGCGGTGCTCTCCTCTACAGCTCGTCCGGGTGCGCCAGCCGGCCCATGATCGCGCTCGCCGCTGCGATGGCCGGGTTCGCCAGGAATACGCGCGCGTCGCGGTGGCCCATGCGCCCGCGGAAGTTGCGGTTGCTGGTGCTCACGCAGACCTCTTCGCCGGCCAGGACGCCCATGTGCCCGCCCAGGCAGGGCCCGCACGTGCTCACGCTGACGGCGGCACCGGCCAGCGTGAACAGCTCGATCCATCCCTGGCGCAGCGCGTCGAGGTAGACCGCCTGCGAGCCGGGGATGATCATCACACGCACGTCCGGGTGAAACTCGCGCCCGGTTTGCTGGAGGATATCGGCCACAATCGCCAGGTCCTCGAAGCGCCCGTTGGTACAGCTCCCGATGAAAACCTGATCGACCTTCTCCGGCTTGATCTGGCTGATCGGGTGGACGTTGTCCGGCGAGTACGGGCAGGCAACCTGCGGCTCCATCGTCGAGAGATCGAACTCGTGGACGGAGCAGTACTCGGCGTCATCGTCAGCGAAATAGGGCGTGTAGGGGCGGGTGGCGCGCGGCTCGACGTAGGCCTGTGTCACCTCGTCGAACGGCATGAACCCGCATTTGCCGCCCGCCTCGATGACCATGTTGGTCATGGTCAGCCGGTCGGACATCGGCAGATCGGCGATGCCCATGCCGGTGAACTCCATCGAGCGGTAGAGCGCGCCATCGACGGTGATCTCGCCGATCGTGCGCAGGATCATATCCTTGCCATAGACCCACCGCTGGCGCTGGCCGTAATAGACGAACTTCATCGTCTCCGGCACGCGCAGCCAGGTTTTGCCGGTCGCCATGGCGACGGCGATATCGGTCGAGCCCATGCCGGTGGCGAAGGCGCCCACCGCGCCGTAGGTGCAGGTGTGGCTGTCGCCGCCGATCACCAGATCGCCGGGCAGCACCAGTCCCCGCTCCGGCAGGACGACGTGCTCGATCCCGGCCCGGCCCACCTGGAAGCGGTGGGTGAGGGCCTGGGCTTCGGCGAAGGTGGCCAGGGTGCGGGTCTGTTCGGCGCTCTTGATATCCTTGTTGGGCGCGAAGTGGCTCGGCACCAGCATGATGTTGTCCGGGTTATAGACTTCGCCCACACCCACGGCATTGAACGCTTCGATCGCGATCGGCGCGGTGATGTCGTTCGCCATGACGACGGTGACATCCACTGTCACCAGATCGCCAGCCGAGACTTCGGCCTGGTCAGAGTGTGCTGCAATGATCTTCTCGGCAAGTGTTTTACCCATGATTCCTCGCTGTTGGTAGATGCGGTTACTTGTCGGTCGGCGTCACGCGCGACCGGTCCTTATTGGCCGAGAACATCGATAGGGCGTGCCCATCCCAGGCCAGGGCCCAGGCAACCGGCTCCGGAAAGGCCGGGAACAGCGGCGGCTCGGGGGGCTGTTGGGTGGGCGCCTTATCGGGTCTCGGCGGTGTGTTGGTTTGGCCGTTCATGGTCCTCACTCCTCATGCGTCTCGCTAGCTGGCAGTCCCGGCGCTCACCCGGATGGTGGACGAGTCCCCTTCTGGCTGGCGGTCCTCATAGCCGGTGAAGGCCAGCATTTTGTTGATCGCCGCCAGGTACGCTTTGGCGCTGGCCACGATGATGTCGGTGTCCGCGCCGTGACCGCCGAACGTGCGGCGCCCGTTCTCGTCGCGGCGGATGCGGACCGTCACCTCGCCGATGGCATCGATGCCCTCGGTGATGGCGGCCACGCGAAACTCGACCAGGGTGGCAGACACGCCGACGATCTTGTCGATGGCCTGGTACGTGGCGTCAATCGGGCCAGCCCCGACCGCCGCCTCGATGTGCGTCTTACCGTCCGGGCCGCAGAGCTTGATCGTCGCGGTCGGCATGCCCATCTGGCCGCACGCCACCTGGATGCCCTCCATCTTGAAGACCTCGTCCGGGCCGTAGAACTCGTCAGCGATCAGCGCCTCGATGTCGACGTCGGTGACGGTCTTCTTCTTATCGGCCAGCTCTTTGAAGCGCTGGAAGGCCAGGTTCAGATCGGCTTCTTCCAGCTCATAGCCCAGCTCCTCGAGCCGCACGCGGAACGCGTGGCGCCCGCTGTGCTTGCCCAGCACCAGGTTGCTCTGCGACAGGCCGACCGTCTCCGGCGTCATGATCTCGTAGGTGGACTGGTGTTTCAGCATGCCGTCCTGGTGAATTCCGGCCTCGTGGCTGAAGGCGTTCGCGCCGACGATGGCCTTGTTGGGCTGAACGGGCATGCCGGTGTAGTTGCTGACCATGCGGCTGGTGCGCGTGATCTGCGTGGTGTCGATGTGCGTGGTCAGGTAGTAGAACGCGGGGCGGGTGTGCAGCGCCATGACCACCTCTTCCAGCGAGGTGTTGCCCGCCCGCTCGCCGATGCCGTTGATCGTCACCTCGGCCTGGCGCGCGCCGGCCTGCAGCCCGGCCAGGGTGTTGGCCGTCGCCAGCCCCAGGTCGTCGTGGCAGTGCACCGACCAGATGACGCGGTCGCCGCCGGGCGTCTCGTGGATCAACTTCTCCATCAGCGTGAAATACTCCGCCGGGGCGAGATAGCCCACCGTGTCGGGGATATTCAGCGTGGTGGCGCCGGCCTCAATTGCCACGGTCAGCACTTCGACCAGGAAATCAGGATCCGAGCGACCCGCGTCCTCCGGCGAGAATTCGACATCCTCGCAATACTGCCGGGCGTAGGCGACCATCTCCCGCGTGCGGGCGACGACCTGCTCGCGCGTCATGCGCAGCTTGTGCTGCATGTGAATGTCCGACGTGGCGAGAAAGGTGTGGATGCGCGGCTTGGCTGCGTCGCGCACGGCTTCCCACGCCTTGTCGATGTCGTTGGGCGTGGCGCGCGCCAGCCCGCAGATCACCGGGCCGTCGGGCGTGCCGACTTCGCGCGCGATGCGGCGCACGCCTTCCAGGTCGTCGGGCGAGGCCGCCGGGAACCCGGCCTCGATGATGTCCACGCCCAGCCGGGCCAGTTGGCGAGCAATGTCGATCTTCTCGGCGCTGGTCAGGCTGGCGCCGGGCGACTGCTCGCCGTCGCGCAGGGTGGTGTCGAATATCCGAACGGTGCTAACCCCAGACTCGTCCATTGTGTGCTGTTCCTTTCGTGTGATCCGCTGCATGTGGCGGTCGCTAAACCCGAATGAAAACCCCGCAATCCCGTAAGCCCGCTAAGGCCATCGTCGGACATTCGCATCACCTCCTCCCTTCACGATCTCGCGCGGCTATTCGCCGGCACCCGGCGCGGTCTTGGCGTTCAGGAAGGGCATCATGCTGCGCAGCTCGGCGCCGACTTTCTCGATCAGCAGATCCTGCTCCGCCTGGCGCATCTTGCCGAACTGCGGGCGCCCGGCGCGGTTTTCGGCCATCCATTTTTCGGCGTAGGTGCCGTCGCGGATTTCCTCCAGCATGCGCCACATCTCGCCGGATGTCTCCTCGGTGATCAGGCGCTGGCCGCCGGTGTAGCCGCCGTGCTCAGCAGTGTCGGAGACGGAATACCACATGTAACTCATGCCGCCCTGGTACATCAGGTCGACGATCAGCTTCAGCTCGTGCAGCACCTCGAAGTACGCGATCTCTGGCTGGTAGCCGGCCTTGACCAGCGTCTCGAAGCCGGCCTTGACCAGCGCCGTGACGCCGCCGCACAGCACCGCCTGCTCGCCGAACAGGTCGGTTTCGGTTTCCTCGGCGAAGGTCGTTTCGATCACGCCAGCGCGGGTGCAGCCCAGCGCGCGGGCATAGGCCAGCGCCTGCTCTTTGGCGTGGCCGCTGGCGTCTTGCTCGATGGCGACCAGGGCAGGCGTGCCTGCGCCTTCGACGTACAGCTCGCGGACGCGATGGCCGGGCGCTTTGGGCGCCACCATGCTCACATCCACGAAGGCGGGCGGCTGGATCTGCCCGAAGCGGATGTTGAACCCGTGCGCGAACATCAGCGTGTCGCCCGGCTTGAGGTGCGGGGCGATGCTCTCGGTGTAGACCTTCGCTTGCAGGGTGTCGGGGATGAGCATCATCACCACGTCGGCGGCCTGGGCGGCGTCCGTGACCGATTTCACGGTCACGCCGTCGGCCTCGGCTTTGGCCCAGGACCGGCTGCCCTCGTACAGCCCGACGATCACGTTCACCCCGCTGTCACGCAGGTTGAGCGCGTGGGCGTGTCCCTGGCTGCCGTAGCCGATGACGGCGACGGTTTTGCCGTCCAGGTAGCTCATGTTCGCGTCTTGGTCGTAGTACAGCTTAGCCACAGTTTGTCTCCTCGATGGGTGCGGAATTCATCAAAGCACGTTCTGGCGGAAGCCGTTCGACCGGTTTCCGTTCGTCGCAAAATACAGGTCCGGCGGGGCCAGCACCTGGTCGCCGCGGGCCATGGTCACCACGCCGGTCCGGACCATCTCCAGGATACCGATCGGCCTGAGCAGCTCGGTCATGCTGGTGATCTTGTCCTCGTCGCCCGTCACCTCGACGATGACCGTGTCTGGCCCGGCGTCCACGATGTGGGCGCGGAAAATATCGCAGAGCTGGGTCACCTGACCGCGCGTGTCGTTGTCGACCTTGACCTTGATCAGCGCCAGGTCGCGGCTGACGTTGGGTGCGTGCGTCACATTGTCCACCTGGATGACGTTGACCAGCTTGTAAAGCTGGTTTTGGACCTTCTCAGGGTCGTCTTCCATGACAATCGTCATGCGCGAGACTTCGGGGGATTCGGTGCGGCCCACAGTCAGGCTGTCGATGTTGAAATTGCGCCGCCGGAACAGACTCGCCACCCGGTTCAACACGCCGGGTTTGTTCTCGACCAGAGCTACCAGGGTGTGTTTCATGGTTGTTTCTCCCCTCACAGGTTAGATGCCATCCGGCGACGGCATAGGCCGGCGGATCATCTTGTCCAGATCGGCGCCAGCCGGCACCATCGGGTACACAATGTCGTGTTTCTCCACCACGAATTCGATCAACGTTGGGCCGTCGGTGATGCTGTTGGCCCACTCGACCGCCGCGATCACTTCGTCGCGCGTGGTGACGCGCCGCGCCGGGATGCCGTAGGCTTCGGCCAGCTTCACGAAGTCCGGATTCAGCATGGGCGTGGAGTTGTAGCGCTCCTCGTAGAAGAACTCCTGCCACTGGCGCACCATGCCCAGGTATCCGTTGTTGATGACGGCGATGTTGATCGGGACGCGCTCCTGGGCGGCAGTGCCCAGCTCGTTGATCGTCATCTGGAAGCCGCCGTCGCCGACGATGGCCCACACGTTAGGCTGCTTGAGGCCCAGCGCCGCGCCAATCGCCGCGGGCATGCCAAAACCCATCGTGCCCAGCCCGCCGGACGTCAGCAGGGTGTGCGGGCGCTCGTGCGGGTAATACTGGGCTTCCCACATCTGGTGCTGGCCCACGTCGGTCACGATGACCGCGTCGCCGTTGGTCGCCTTCCACATGTCGTGGATGACGTGCGCCGCCAGCAGCCGGTTGCCCACATCCTGGTTGACGATGTCGCGCTCGTCGGCGTCTTCCATCCAGTCGCGGATCTGGGCCAGCCAGGCTTTGTGCTCGATGGGCTTCATTCGCGGCAGCAACTGGCCGAGCACGGTCTTCAGGTCACCCACGATCGGCACGTCGGCGCGCACGTTCTTGTGAATCTCCGACGAGTCGATGTCGACGTGGATCTTGCGGGCGTTGGGGGCGTACGTCTTCAGATTGCCGGTCACGCGGTCGTCGAAGCGCATCCCGAAGGCCAGCAGCAGGTCGGCGTTCTGGATGGCCAGGTTGGCGTAGCCGGTGCCGTGCATGCCCATCATGCCCAGCGACAACGGGTGATGCTCGGGGACGCCGCCCTTGCCCAGCAGCGTGAGCGCGATGGGCGTTTGCGTCATCTCGGCGAACTGTAGCAGCTCGCGCGAGGCGCCGGACATGATCACGCCGTGACCGGCCAGGATGACCGGGCGCTCGGCGCTTTCGATCAACTCCAGCGCGGCCTCGATCTGCTCCTCTTCAGCGGCCGCGGGCGGGCGGTAGCCGGGCAGGATGATCTCGCCTTCCGGATACTCGAACTCGGTGACGGCGTTCTGCACGTCTTTGGGGACATCGACCAGAACCGGGCCGGGCCGCCCCGTGCGCGCGATGTGGAACGCTTCCTTGATGGTATAGGCCAGGTCTTCCACATCGTAGACCAGGTAATTATGCTTGGTGACGGGCAGCGTGACGCCGGTGACATCCGTCTCCTGGAAGGCGTCGCTGCCGATGGCGGCGGTGGGCACCTGGCCGGTGATGCACACGATCGGCGAGGAGTCCATCATCGCGGTCGCGATGCCGGTGACCAGATTCGTCGCGCCAGGGCCGGACGTGGCGATCACCACGCCAACCCTGCCCGTCGCGCGGGCGTAGCCGTCGGCCATGTGTGCCGCGCCCTGCTCGTGCCGGACCAGCACATGCCGGAGCTGCGGGTATTTCGTCATGGCGTCGTAGGTGGGCAGGATCGCGCCGCCAGGATAGCCGAACATGACCTCGACTCCCTCGCGGATCAAACACTCCAGGATAATTTCTGCGCCGGTTAGTTTCACGGTGGTTGCTCCTCTTGGCTGGTGTCTCGTCTTCGACGGTAGTCCACAACTTCTACGCTGTGCGCGATCAGTTTCGTGAATGAATCCTCAGTCCAGAAAAACGGCCCCGGTGCTGGCGCTGCTCACCAGTCGGGCGTAGCGGCGCAGCCAGCGGCTGTCGATCTGCGGCTCAAAGGGCGGCAGCGCCTCCAACCGGCGCCGGACTTCGGCGGGATCGACCAGCAGATCGAGCGTGCGCCTGTCCAGGTCGATTGCGATCCGGTCGCCGTTCTGCACGGCTGCCAGCGGCCCGCGCGCGGCGGCTTCGGGGCTGACATGCCCGATCGACACACCGCGGCTCCCGCCGGAGAAGCGCCCATCGGTCACCAGCGCGACCTGCTCGCCCAGACCCATGCCCTGAATCTGCGCGGTCGGCCCCAGCATCTCCTGCATGCCCGGCCCGCCGCGTGGCCCCTCATAGCGGATCACCACGACCTCGCCCGGCTGCACTTCGCCGTTGAGAATCCCGCGCGAGGCGTCTTCTTCGGCCTCGAAAACACGGGCCGGGCCTTCGAAGCGCCGCATGTGCGCGGGGGCCGCGCCGCTCTTGATCACCGCGCCGTCGGGCGCCAGGCTGCCGAAAAGCACGGCCAGGCCGCCGGTGGGGCTGTACGGGTTTTCGCGGGTGCGGATGACTTCGGTATCTTGAATGGCGGCGTGGGCGATGTTCTCGCGGAGGGTCTTGCCGGTGACAGTGGGGCGGTCCAGGTGGAGGGTCTTGCCATCGCGGGCGATCTCGTTCAGGATGGCTGGCACGCCGCCGGCGCGGTGCACGTCCTCCATGTGCCAGTGCGAGGCCGGACTCACCTTACAGATGTGCGGCACGCGGGCGGCCACTTGGTTGATGCGGTCCAGCGGGTAATCCACGCCCGCCTCGTAGGCGATGGCCAGCGTGTGCAGCACGGTGTTGGTGCTGCCGCCCATCGCCATATCCAGCGCGAACGCGTCGTCGAGGGCCTCGGGCGTGACGATCTGGCGCGGCGTCAGGTCCATGTCGATCAGCGTCATGAGCTGGCGGGCGGCCTGCTGGGCTAGCTCGATACGCTCCGGGGTTTCGGCCAGCGCCGAGCCGTTATAGGGCAGGGCGATCCCCAGGGCTTCCATCAGGCAGTTCATCGAGTTGGCGGTGAACATGCCGGAACACGATCCGCACGACGGGCAGCCGAAGTCTTCCAGCATCTTGAGCTCGGCCTCGTCGATCTTCCCGGCCTTGTAGGCGCCCACGCCCTCGAACACGCTGATCAGGTCCACCGCGCGCCCGTCGGGCGTCTTGCCGGCGGGCATCGGCCCGCCGCTGATGAAGATCGTCGGAATGTCGAGCCGCATGGCGGCCATCAACATGCCCGGCACGATCTTGTCGCAGTTGGGGATGCAGATCATGCCGTCGAAAGCGTGGGCGGCGACCATCGTCTCGACGCTGTCCGCGATCAGCTCGCGGCTGGGCAGCGAGAAGTTCATGCCGACGTGGCCCATCGCGATGCCGTCATCCACGCCGATGGTGTTGAACTCGAAAGGCACGCCACCCGCCGCGCGGACGGCCTGCTTGACCACCTGCCCGAACGACTGCAGGTGGACGTGACCGGGGATGATGTCCACGTAGGAATTGACCACCGCGATGAACGGCTTGCCCATGTCGGCGTCGGTCACGCCGGTGGCTTTGAGCAGGCTGCGGTGCGGTGCTCGTTCAAAGCCTTGCTTGATCCGATCTGAGCGCATACGGGTTACCTTTTGTGTAGTCGTGCATAGTCTCAAAACGAAAGGGCCGCCCCTTCGGTTTGGGACGGCCCTTGTTCCGCTTCCTTCGGTGTCTGCCCTCTAACGCTGCCTGCTCTGTTCGTCGCGTCGTATCGGGACCGGCACCGCCCCAAACCCTGAGCCCCCCTTCTCAAGAGCGAGAAGGAGGCCAATAACGATGACAATAAGTAGGGCCAGGGCGGGTACCGTTATCATGTTCTGTCCACTGGACTTAAAAAGCCTCCCAGCGGTTGGGAGGCTTTTTGCTTCGCTTTTCAGGCTCAGCCTAGGACTCGCCAACCGCGCAGACCCCGCCAAGAATGACGAGGACCAGGAGGACGACGAGGGAGATAAGGCTGAAGCGGTTGTGCATGTTAGGCTGCCGATTTCTGTTACAGGTTTTTTACAGCTTTGTCGCATAGAGTAACGCACTTAAGGCGAGTGTGTCAAGGGGGCGACTCAAAGTTTGGCAGTTTTGCACAACCTGCCCGACGGGCGGAGGGGCGTTGCACCGAGGCCGCCGCCCGGATTACAATGGGAGTGCGCGCCGGATGGGGCCAGCCAGAAACGGGGATGGATGCCGATGTCTGATGCCTGTGAAGAAGTGATCACCGCGCTGCGCCAGCGCGGTGAGCGGCTGACGATCCAGCGGCGGCTGGTCATCGAGGCGCTGTGTGACGATCCAGATCACCAGAGCGTGCAGGCGATCCAGGAGCGGCTGGAGGCGCAGGGCACCCACCTCACCGAGCCGACCGTGTACCGGATCGTCCAGTGGCTCAAAGACCTCGGCCTCGTCTCGCAGACCGATCTGGGCCAGAGCGGCATCGTCTACCAACTGATCGGCGATCACCGGCACCATCACCTGATCTGCCTGAGCTGCGGGCGCGTGATCGATGTGGACGACGGCATCATGGATGCGCTGCGGGCCGCGCTGCACCGGGACTACGACTTCGAGCCACGCATCGACCACATGGCGATCTTTGGCTTGTGCCGTGACTGCCGCAAGCGATCCGGCGGAGAATAGGGGCCACCGGGCGCGGCTCTGCTTCCCGCGCCGGCTGTGATACACTGTGACATGATGAGACGGGCACACGTCCCGGCGAGGACCGCTCGCGAGCGCAGGAGAGGGTTCGATGATCAAGCTGGCCTGTACATCCCGTAGTTTTTGGCGCGCGTTTGATGATGGCTCCATGGCGGTGGTCGACTTCATTGAGGTCTGCCGCGAGCTGGGCCTGGACGGGGTCGATCTCGATGCCGGCTACCTGGCAAGTTTCGATCACACGTACCTGTGGGAGATCAAGGGGGCGTGCCTGCAGGGTGGACTGAGCATCGCCAATATCGCTGTTCCGAGCAATTTCACGCTTCCGCCTTCCGAGCTGCCCACCGAGCTGGACAGAGTGAAGACCTACCTCGATGCGGCATCGTTTCTGAACGCGCCGATGGTCAGCCTGTCGCCGGGGGGTGAAGGGCCGCTCGACGACGCGGCCTGGGAGCGGCTGGTGGCGTATGTCCGCGCTGCCGCCGATTATGGCGAGTCGGTCGGGGTGATGGTCGCCATCCGCAACGACAGCCCGCACGGGCCCCTGGCGACCGGCAGCGATGTCTTGCGGCTGGTGGACGATGTGCGCCATTCCCACTTCGGCTACGCGATGCAGGCGGGGCAGTTTGCCGACCCGCCGGAGAGCGTCGTCCAGACGGCGCGGCTGGCCCTTCAGGTGACGGTGCCGGTCGGGCCGGGTGCCCCGCTGGATGTCGCGCAGACGCTTGAGCTGCTGCGCGAGACCGGGTACAACGCATTTGTGGCGCTGGACCTGTCCGGCCAGGCCGATCCACGCGCCGCCGCGCAGCGCGCGGTGCCGGCCCTGCGCGGGCTCTTGCTCTCCTGACTTGAACGTGTCGCCCGATGTGCCCCGCAGACGGGCGCGTTCGACGGGCTGCCGTGCACGGCAGCCCATTTTCGTGCTCCTTCCCTGTAAGATTGCCGTTTTGAGCGCGGTGTTTCTAGTGAATCGAGGGCCGGAAACGCGCTCACCTCGCTGGCGCGGGCGTTGGTTCAGCCACAAGATCCCGGTTTGGCCGGAGGACGTCCTGAGGTAAGAGGATGGTATTCCCGTAAGACCAAAGTCCACTCGCACGAAGGCGGGAAACCTTATATCCTATGACACTACATGTGAGGACCATCTCATCGGCCATACTTTATGGTGACCCCGCCAGAGCACCGTTTGATTGAGCGCGCCCAGCAGGGCGATCCCGACGCGATAGCCGGCCTGTACCGCCAGTATGTGCAGGCTATTGCGCGGTATATCGCCTACCGGGTGCCGGATGAGGAGACCGTCGAAGACCTGACGGCCGATGTGTTCCTGCGGATGGTCGAGGGCCTGCCCGGCTACCAGGTGACCGGGGCGCCGTTCGAGGCGTGGCTGTACCGGATCGCCGCCACCCGTATCGCCGATTTCTACCGCCAGCGGCAGCGCCACCCGGTCGAGACACTGGGCGAAGGGGTCAGCAGCGGCCACACGCCGCTCGAGATGACCCTGCAGGAGCGCGAAGAGCTGGACGAGCTGCGCGCGGCGCTGGCGCAGTTGGGCGAAGAACAGCAGACGATCCTGATTCTGCGATTTGTCGAACGAAAGAGCCACGAAGAGGTGGCCGGAATTGTAGGCAAGAGTGTGCGCGCGATAGCAACCGCCCAACACCGGGCGCTCAAGCGCCTGGCCGAGCTGCTGGGCACCGAGAAGACGAGCCGCCACTATTTGCGGGGAAAACGGGAATGACAGCACCTTCTGCCGGCGATCCGCGTGAGCGGGACCTGATGGACCGCCTGGACCGGGCGATCCCGCCGCACCAGGGCGATCTCGGCGCGAGCGACAGTGACCCGCTGGTGGAGGCGGCGCGCCGCCTGGCGCGTGGACCACGTCCCCGGCTGTCGAATGCCGCACAGGGCCGCATCGAGGCCCGGCTGCGAGCCCAGGCGGCTGCCTCGCGTGGCGCGGCTCACGCTGCGCGCCGGGCGCCGGGTTTCAGGCTGGCGCCAGTGCTGCGCTTTGCCCTGGCCGCGTCCCTGATCCTGATCCTGGTCGTCACCGGGGCGGCGCGCGCCTCGGCAGACAGCCTGCCCGGCGATTGGCTGTATCCCGTCAAGCGGGCGGTCGAGCACGGGCGGCTGGCCCTGGCGTCGGACGATGCCGAGCCGGCGCTGCGCGTGGAGTTCGCCGGGCGGCGCATCGACGAGTTCGATAGCCTGCTGGCGCGCCAGGAGATCGAGCCGGATGTCCTGGAGAGCGCATCCGACCAGTTGGCGCGCGCTCTCGACCTGTTGGCGCGGGGATATGGCAGCCGCCAGAGTCTCGATCCGCAGATCGCCGATCTGGCCTATCGCCAGGCCGCGCTGAGCGAGCGGGCCCTGTCGCTGGCGCCCGATCGCCCCGACGTGCGGCTGCAGGCGATCGTCCAGCAGAGCATCGCCATCCAGGCGCGCGTGGCGCTGGAAGGAGCCGGCCCGGCGATCATCGAAGAGATCGTGGCGACGATGACGCCCACGTTAACCCTGAGCCCAACCGCGACGGCGACCAGCACGAGCACGCCGACGCCCAGCGCCAGCCCGACCGCGACCTTCACGGCGACCCCAACGGCCACCTTCACCGCCACTCCGACGCCGACTTTCACCGCGACCGCGACCCTGACCGCCACGCCGACGCCGGCGGTCGCTCCTCTCGGCGAGCCCGCCGCGCAGCCAGCGCCAGAAGGCGCCGCTTCGCCGGTGCCGGAACCGCGCGACGTGGTGAACCCGACGCGCACCCCGCCCGGCCACGGGCCGACGCCGGGACTCGGCGATAACCCGCCCGGCCACGGCGGCGATCACCCCGGCGTGGGCAACGACGGCCAGGCGCCGGGCCAGAACCAGATCCCACCCGGTCAGGCCAAAGACAAAAAGACCAAATAGCCGCTTTCTAACGCGATTTTTACACGCCGTTGAGGCGAATCTTACGGCTGTGTGCTACACCCTGAATCATATCTTTGCGTGTTATTCGGGAGAGGATCGCACATGGCTGTTTCTGAGTCGCAGACGTACACTTTCCAGGCTGAGATTCAGCAGCTTCTCAAAATCCTGGTTCATTCGCTCTACACCGACCGGGAGATTTTTTTGCGCGAGCTGGTGTCGAACGCCTCCGACGCGCTCAATCGCTTCCAGTTCGAGCACCTGACCAACGCGGACGTGATCGATCCGGACGCCGAGCTGGCGATCCGCATTTCTGCCGACAAAGACGCCGGCACCCTGGTGATCGAGGATACCGGGATCGGCATGAATCACGATGAGCTGATCGCCAACCTGGGCACCATCGCCCAGTCGGGCGCGGCCAGCTTCCTCCAGCGGCTGCAAGAACAGGACGCGCAGGGCGTGTCCCCCACCGACCTGATCGGGCAGTTCGGCGTCGGGTTCTACTCGGTGTTCATGGTGGCCGACAAGGTCACGGTGACGTCGCGCTCGTTTCGCCCGGACGAAACGGCCTGGACGTGGACCTCGGATGGCAGCACCACCTACACCATCGAGCCGGCGGACAAGACCGCGCGCGGCACGACGATCACGGTGCAGGTCAAGGATGACGCGCAGGAGTACTTGGAGCCTTACCGCCTACGCGCGATCGTCAAGAAACACTCGGACTTCATCGCGTTCCCGATCTACGTGGACAGCGAGATCGCCAACCAGCAAAAGGCGCTCTGGCGCCGCCCGCCGCGCGAGCTGTCCGACGACGATTACCGTGCCTTTTACAAACAGCTCACGCTCGATTTCCGCGATCCTCTGGCGCACCTACACATCGTCTCCGACGCGCCGGTCCAGTTTTACAGCGTGGTCTTCATCCCCGAAAAAGCCGACCGGGGACTCTTCACCGCGCGCACCGATCACGGCTTGAAGCTTTACGCGCGCAAAGTCTTGATCCAGGACTACAACAAGGACTTTCTGCCGCCGTACATGCGCTTCATCGATGGCGTGGTTGACTCGGAAGATCTCCCGCTCAACGTGGCGCGCGAGTCGATCCAGACCACGCGCGCCATCAAGCGCATCGGCGCGTCGATCAAGGGCAAAATACTGGCCGAGCTGGAACGCATCGCCGGGGAGGACCCGGCGCGCTACCAGGCGTTCTGGAAGGAATTCGGCGTGTTCCTCAAAGAGGGCATCGCCACCGAGCCGGGCGACGCCGAGCGCCTGTCGAAGCTGCTGCGCTTCCATTCGTCGGCCAGCGACGGTCAGACGCCGACCGTCACGCTCGACGAGTATGTGGCCCGCATGCAGGCCGGGCAGGAGCACATCTACTACATCCTGGCCGACGATCTCACATCGGTGGCGCACAGCCCCCACCTGGACACGTTCCACGCGCGGGATCTCGAAGTGCTGTACCTGACCGACACGGTGGACAGCTTCATGCTGATGAACCTGTCCGAATACGGCGGCAAGCCGCTGCGCAACGTGGATGATGCCTCGCTCGAGCTGCCGGAGCTGGCGCCCGAGCCCGATTCGTCACAGGCCGCGCTCGAGGATGATACATTCGAGGCCGTCCGGGGCCGGTTCGCGGCGGTGCTGGGCGAGCGCGTGCTCGAAGTGCGCGAGTCGCACATGTTGACCGAAAACCCGCTGCGCCTGGTAACCCCCGAGGGCCAGCCCGATCGCAACGTGCAGCGCGTGTACCGCATGCTCGAGCAGGATTTCGAGGTGCCGCGCAAGATCCTGGAGCTCAACCGGCGGCACCCGTTGATCGCGAATCTGGCCGGGCGGTTGGGCGCCGACCAGGACGCCGCGCTGGTAGACGAAGTGATCGAGCAGTTGTACGAAAACGCCCTGCTGGCCGACGGCATCCATCCCAACCCGGCGAGCATGGTCGGGCGCATTCAGCGGCTGCTGGAGATCGCCACCCGCCGCGCGGAGTAACGCGCCTGGACAAGGCCGGATGCCGCTGGGTCCGGCCCTGTTATTGGCGCGGTGGGGTGGGGTCTTTCAAAACGGCGGCGAGACGGGTATGATTACTCCCCTGAACAAGGGAGGCTCCATTTGTACGACATCTCCATCGAAATTCTGCTAGGGCGCGTCGTGGGCCTGGTGATCGGCTTCACGCTGCACGAGTGGGCCCACGCCTGGACCGCGTATCGCCTGGGCGACATGACCGCGTACCGCCAGGGCCGGCTGTCGCTCAATCCGCGCGTGCATATCGAGCCGATCGGCATCTTTCTGGCGCTGGTGGCCGGGTTCGGCTGGGCCAGGCCCGTGCCGGTGAATCCGGCGGCGTTCTATCCGAACGAGAAGCGCGGCCTGGTGCTGGTGTCGCTGGCCGGACCGCTGACGAACTTGCTCATCGCCGGGTTCATCGCGCTGTTCATTCGCCTCATGACCGCCGGGGGCCTGTTGGAAGGCGCGACCCGCGTGCTGGTCAGCAGCGGCGAGCTGGTTCAGATCGGCGTGGGATCGGCGGGCGTGCTCACCTTTCTATACAACGTGCTGGGGACGGTCGTGGTGTTCAACATCGTGCTGTTCATCTTCAACCTGCTCCCGCTGGCTCCGCTGGATGGCTACAAGATCGCGGTGGGCACGCTGCCCGACGACGCCAGCCGGAGCCTGAGGAGCCGCGAGCGCGAGACGACGCTGATCCTGATGCTGATCATCATGCTCGGCGTGCTGACCGATGGCCGGTTCGACATTCTCGGCGCGATCCTCGGCCCGGTGATCCGGTTCTTCTTCGAAACGCTGACCGGCTTTTATCCCAGCTTCTAGCCATGAGCGCGCTGCACCGTCTGGATCAGGGCCTGCGCGCGCTGGCGGCGTGGACGCGCCCGGTGGACGACGCGCTGGCCGAGCGCTATCTGGCGCCGGAGCTAGCCGCGCTGTACCGGCGGATGCGGCGCTCCGAGCGCCAGCACAGCGTGCGCGTGCTGCAGCGCCTGCTGGACGCCGGGCAGACGCATCCCGACCTGCTGGCGGCGGCGCTGCTGCACGACGTGGGCAAGACGCGGCTGCGTTTTTCGCTGCCGGAGAAGGTGCTGGTCGTGCTCGTCAAGGCGCTGGCCCCGGCGGTATACCGGCGCTGGGGGAGCGGACCGGCGCGGGGCTGGCGGCGCCCGTTTGCCGTCAGCATCCAGCACCCGGCCTGGGGCGCGGAGATGGTCACGGCGGCGGGCGGCTCGCCGCTGGCGGTCGATCTGGTGCGCCGCCACGCCGATCCCCTGGACGGCCCGCCGCGCTCCGAGGCGGACCGGCTGCTGCTGGCGCTCCAGTCGGTCGACGACCAGAGCTGACCGCATCAAACTTTTGACCGGCTCACCGTGTACAATTACATAGAAGCTAGCTCATCCAAAGGATACTATGATGCAAGTTCATGCAGCCATTATCGGGCTCGACCGGATTGGCGCGTCGATCGGACTGGCGCTCAAACGCTACCAGAACCAGTCCCGCGCCGAGCATACCTTCACCATCATCGGCAGCGATACCAAAGGGATGCCGATGAAAAGCGCCGAGAAGATGGGCGCGGTGGATAACTTCAACCGCGCGCTGCTCAAGGCCACCGACAACGCCGACCTGGTTTTCGTCAACGTGCCCTACGGCGAGGTGGAGGAGTTGTACGCGCGCCTGGGGCCAGAACTCAAACCGGGCGCGGTCGTCCTCGATCTGTCGCTGCTCAAGCAGCCGGTGATCGACCTGGCCGCCAAACACTTCCGGACCAACGAGCACGGCAAGCCGCTGGCCTACTTGGTGGGGATCACGCCGGTGATCAGCGCCAGCGGGCTGTATTCGGGCGATATGAGCGCCGAGGCCGCGCGCGCCGACCTGTTCGACGAGGCCGAATTCCTCGTCGCGCCCGACTCGAAATGCCCCTCCGAGGCTATCGCCCTGGCCGAAGACGTGATCCGGCTGATGGGCGGCAAGTCGCGCTTCATGGACCCGGTCGAGCACGATGGCCTGATCGCCGCGACGGAGGGCCTGCCCGCGCTGCTGGGCGCGGCCCTGTTCTACATGCTCAACCGGTCCGAGGGCTGGCTGGAGCTGCGCCGGATGGTCAACCCATCGCTGGCGCTCGCCATGCAGAATCTGCGCCACCAGTCGCACGAGGACCTGTTCGCGCTGCTTACCCAGAACCGCGTCAATGTCCAGCGGCACCTGGAATCGCTGATCGGCACGTTGGATCAGGTGCGTGACGCGCTGGCCGATCCGGGCGAGGATGGCGAGTTCCTCAAGCTGGAGGCGCTGTTGACCTCCGTCCAGAGCGAGTGGGAAAAGTGGGATGTCAAGCGCCACAGCGGCCGCTGGGAAGACGTCAAAGAGCCGGAGCCGCTGCCCGGCCCGCTGGGCTCGCTGGGCGGGCTGTTCATCGGCCGCCGCGGGCGGAGCCGGAGCGAGGACGACGACGAGTCCTGACAGGCTCTCGCCGCGCTGCGATCAAAAAGCCTCACGCCGGGCCGCCGGTATGAGGCTTTGCGCAATACACACGGGTGGATCCTAGCCTTTGACCGCGCCCTCGGTCAGGCCGCTGACAAAGAAGCGCTGGAAGGTCAGGATCAGGATCACGATCGGGATCGCGCCGATCAGCGCCCCCGCCGAGAACACCCCCCACTCCTGGTTGAAGTTGTCGGTGATGAAGCGGTTGAGGCCAATCGCCAGCGTCTGGACCTCTTTGTCCTTGAGCAGCGTCAGCGCGATGATCACGTCGCCGTAGGTGCCCACAAACGACAGGATGGCCACGACGGCCAGGATCGGTCGCACCAGCGGGAAGATGATCCGCCAGAAGATCAGCCAGTCCGACGCACCATCGATGCGGGCCGACTCATCCAGCTCGCGCGGGATCGAGTCGAAGAAACCTTTCATCAGCCACGTGTTGATCCCCAACGCGCCGCCCAGATACACCAGGATCAGCCCGCCGTGCGAGTTCAGTCCGAAGGACGGGATGTGCTTCCCGATGGTCTGGACCAGCAGAAATGTCGCGACGATCGTCAGCGAGTTGGGGAAGACCTGCACGAGAAAGATGGTCAGCATCAGGTTGCGCCGCCCGGCGAACCGGAAGCGCGAGAACGCATACGCGCCCAGCGCGCACACGAACACCGTCAGAACGGCGGTGATGACCGACACCTTGATCGAGTTCCACATCCAGGTGGCGAACGGGTGCACATCGCTGTCGAGCAGGGTCCGGTAGTTCTCCAAACCGGCTTTGGTCGGGATCAACTTCTGGGTGTTGAGGGTGCCGGTCTCGTTCAGCGATGCGGACGCGATCCAGATCACGGGGAAGAAGGCGAACGCCAGCGCCAGGAACACAATGAGCAGACGCCCGAAGTAGCCCAGCCACCGGTCACGTTTCATCTTGTTGGACATGATATCCATCGCAGCGCTAGACATTTTCGGAAATCTCCTCCCACGATTGCGTGAAGCGGAAGTTGAACATGGTAATCGTGGCGACCATCAGGAAGATGACGATGGTGATCGTCGAGGCGAAGCCGTAGTCCGCTCCGCGCCCGCTGCCGAAGGCGAGATCGTAGGTGTAGGTGATCAGAATGTCGCTGTGCCCGGCGGCGGTATCCGGCGCGATGGGCGGGCCTCCTTTGTTGAACAGCTCGACCACCGTGAAGTTATTGAAGTTGTACGCGAACGACGCGATGAGCAGCGGCCCCACCGCCACCAGCAGCAGCGGCAGCGTCAGGTGCCGGAACTGCTGGAGCACGTTGGCGCCGTCCACGCGGGCGGCTTCGTAGATGTCGTGCGGGATCGACTGGAGCGCGCCGGTGCAGATCAGCAGCATGTACGGGAAGCCCAGCCAGAGCTGCACCAACAAGATGCCGACCTTGACCCAGGTGGCGCTGGACGTCCAGCCGGGCCCGTCGATGCCCAGCACGCTGTTGATGGTCTTGTTGATGACGCCCAGTTGTTCGTTGAGCAAGCCTTTCCACACCAGCACGCTGATGAAGGCCGGTATAGCGTAGGGCACCAGCAGCGCGGTCCGCAGCACCGCACGTCCCGGCATGAACTTGGCATTGAGAATGATGGCCAGGAACAGGCCCAGCGAAAACGTGATGAAGACCGTCAGGAACGCGTGCGCGATGGTCCACAAAAAGACGCGCACGAATGGCCCTCGGATGCGATCGTTATTGATCAGACGCTCGAAGTTGTCCAGCCCGGTCACGACGTAGTAGCCAGGGCGAATCACCGGCAGCGGCACGCCCTCGGCATCGGTGACCTGGCCGTCCGCGTTGACGTGCGGCCCCTCGACCGGGGTATACGTCCCGTCGATGGGTCGATAGGTCACGCCGGTCTCGTTGTCGAACAGCGTCTCGTCATCAGGAAACGCGTATTTGTGGCGGAAGACGCCCGCCTCTTGCAGGGGACGCGTGGGATTGAGCTTGATCACCGCATCCGGATCGCCGAACTCAGTCTGCGACAGCACCGTGTCGAGGATGGCGAACAACTGCCCGCGCGGGACCTGCTCGAAGCCGGCCAGCCCGGTCGGGATGCCATCTTCGTCGAGCGTGTTGTCACCCAGGTCGACCTCATCCGCCGCGATCGTCTCGCCCTCTTTGGCCAGCACGGGCTGGTCGGCGCCCTGAATCGGGATGAGCCAGAGGGCGTACTCGTTCGGGTCCTCAGTCGAGCGGAAGGCGGTCCAGCTATAGGTTGGCGCGTCGGTTGGCAGGTAGAGCTGGTCTTCGAGCACGTCTCGTGCCTGGGGCTTGGTCAACAGGTTGCCGTCGCGGTAGTTGGTGAACGCAACGTAGACGGTGAAAATGGTGGGGTAAAGGATAAAAAGGATGAGCAGGGTCAGGCCGGGGGAGAACCACTGGTACGGATACAATCCCTCGATCAAGAACGCGGCGTTGATCAGCAATGTGACCGCGGCCACCAGGATCGCCAGGATCCATTCCCCGTCTGCGGCGAGCTGCGCTACGAACCAGATGGTAAAGGCGTCGATTGCGGCCAGAGCCACCAGGCGTAAAACAGTAGTAAGTAGCGATCTTGAAAAGATTGCCGCCGGTTGTCGCTGAGCCGCCCCGCCTGTGAACTGCGAATCAGTTGTCATGGGTCTTCAGGCGCACCGGCCTCAGCAGTTGGGGCGGACGCTGCGCCGTCGCTCCTTTCACAGTGGTTGCCAGTTGGGAACAGGGCCGGCAGAAGGTGCTCCACCGGCCCTGTATCTTCACACTATCCAGGCTGGCCGCTCACTCAGGCCGCCGGGGCGAATGTTCCGACCGGTTATTCTTCACCGGCGATCGTGCTGCGGATCGTGTCGGCAGCCACCGTGAAGAGCTCCGCGGGGGACTTGGTCGTATCCTGCATCGCCAGGGTCACGGAGTCACCCCAGGCGGTCCACACGGCGGACATTTCGGGAATGGCTGGCATGGGCAGGCCCACCGCACCGGCTTCGCCCAGGGCGGCGAGATACGGATCCTCGACCTGCTCCATGGCCGACAGTAGCGCCGGCGTGCGGTTGCCCTTTTCGTACAGCGCGAGCTGGACTTCTTCGCTCGCCACGAACTCGGTCAGGAACGCCTGGGCCAGCAGCGGGTTCTCGCTGAACGCGCTGACCATGAAGCCCTGGGCGCCGATGAACGGCTTGCCGGGCTCGCCGCCTTCTTCACCCGCCGGAATAGCCGGGGCGATGGCGAAGTTCAGGCCGGCATCCACGAATTTCTGGATGTTCCACGGGCCAGTGATGTACATGGCCGCGCTGCCATCCTGGAACAGCGTCTCAGCCGCCACGCCGTCGAGGCCGGTCGGGATCAGGCCGTCTTTGACCATATCCTGAAGCCACTGCAGCGCCGCAATCGAGCCGGGGGCGTCGATGCCGACATCGGTGGGATCGTAAGCGCCATCGTCACCAATGCCGAACACGTAGCCGCCGAACGCCGTCTGGATCGGGAAGAAGTGATAGGGGTCGCCTTCCTGGCGAATGTAGCCGTAGTCCGCGGCGCCGGAGTTCATGATTTCTTCCGACAGGGTGCGCACTTCGGCCCAGGTCGCGGGCGGTGTCTCGACCAGATCGGTGTTGTAGAAGAACGCGATATTCTCGGTCGCGTAGGGCACGCCGTAGAGCGTTCCGTCATAGCTGAACGCGTTGATGGCGACTTCGGAGAAGTCCGCCGCCGCATCGCCCAGATCGACCGGGCTGAGCAGGCCGTTGAGGACCAGCTCGCCCAACCAGTCGTGGGCACCGACGATCACATCCGGGCCTTCGCCCGCCGGCCCAGCGACGCGCAACTGGTCGCGGATGTCACCAAAGGCCAACTGCTGAACATTGAGTGTAACGCCGTATTCCTCTTCGAAGCCCGCGCCAAGCTCTTCGATCACGGCGGCGCGCGTTTCGTCCGCCCAGATCGTGAGCGCGGGGGCTTCCTGCGCCTGGATGGTACTTGCGAACGGAACCATCACCAGCACGGCCACCAGGAGTAGAGCCATCCGTTTCTTCATGTTTCAATCTCCATTTATGTTGTGTGTATAGTGATACTAACCACGACTTTAAACTATGTGAAGTCGTCTCGGATACAAGAGGGTGATCAACAGAATTTCAGCGTATATATTTCCTGTCTCCTTTCGGCGCATCTTATGTGTAGAATATATATCCGTGGGGTATGGTTGTCAAACCTCATGTGCCTAACGCGTGAAAAATAGTGCATAATGTCGCCAGATGTTAGCTTAATGATTTCTTTGTCGCTTACTTTTTTATGTTCATGTTCTGTCGATACGTGACCTGATTAGTCGCCGGGACGCGGCTTGATGTGTGCCCCGCCGCCCGCTATAATCTGGCCATGAACGATCGCATGAACCGGACGAATTCCCCCGAGCATATTGGCATCCTGGCGGCGGCTGGCGTCATCGCGGTCGCCGGCTGGCTGGGGTTGTGGCTACTGGTCACCTCCAGCCTGCCGACGGCGTTTCCGCGCTGGTTGTTTTTTGTGTTTCTGTACCTGGCTGTCACCGGCACCGCCCTGCCGTTCATCCGGTTCTTGAGCCTCCAGTTTGCCCGCGAAGGCGACCTGCCCTCCGGCGGGGTGATCATGCGCGAGAGCATCTGGGTGGGGCTGTTTGTCGTGGCGTGCGCCTGGCTCCAGATCCCGCGCGTGCTCAACCCGGTGATCGCGTTCTTTCTGGCGCTGAGCCTGATCGTGATCGAAGTCTTTTTGCGGGTCCGCGAGCACGATCAGTCCCACGACTGACCCGGCCGGCCCCATCTATTCTTTGAGCGAGCACAAAGGAAAAACCTGACGATGAAAGCCGATCTGGATCGCCTGATGCACGAGCGCAGCCTGGACGCGCTGGTGCTCTTTCCCACGGAGTTCGAGGACCCGTACCGCGCCTATCTGAGCGGCGGCGCGCATTTTACGGGGGGGACCGTCAAGCGGCGCGGCGAGCCGCCGGTGCTCATCAGCAACGCGATGGAGATCGAAGAAGCCGCCCGGAGCGGGCTGACGGTTTACAGCACCGAGGACTTCGGCGAGAGCGAGCTGATGCGCACCTTCCGCGACGATCCGGATGGGCGGCAGGTGGCCTACTACCGCCGCGTGTTCGACCGGCTGGGTGTGGCGGGCCGGGTCGGCGTGTACGGCGCGGGCGATGCCAACGTCATCCTGCGGCTGGTGGGGCTGCTCTCAGAGGCATTCAGCGGGCAGGTGGAATTCGTCACCGAGACGGTGCGCAGCACGATCTTCGATGCGGCCTACGAGACGAAGGACCCGGCGGAGCTGGCCGCGCTGCGTGAAGTGGCCCGCCAGACCAGCGCCGTGATGCGCGCGGCGCGCGACTGGATCGCCGGGCACCGGGCCGCGGGCGATATCGTCGTGAAGGCGGACGCCGCGCCGCTGACCATCGGCGACGTCAAGCGCTACGTGCGCGGCCAGTTGTTCGAGCGCGATCTCGAAGATCCGGAGGGCATGATCTTCGCCCAGGGGCGCGACGCGGCGCTGCCACACAGCAAAGGCGAGGCGGACCAGCCGCTGAAGCTCGGCGAGGCGATTGTGTTCGACCTGTTCCCGCGCCTTCCAGGGAGCTATTTCCACGACATGACGCGCACCTGGAGCATTGGCTATGCCAGGCAGGACGTGCAGGCGGCCTTCGACGCGGTGATGGAAGCGTTCCGGCGGTCGTTTGAGTGGTGCCAGCCGGGCATCTCGACGCGCGATCCGCAGGTGAAGGTGTGCGAGCTTTTCGAGAGCCTCGGCCACCCGACCGTGCTCAACACGCCGGGCACATCGAAGGGTTACGTGCATTCGCTGGCGCACGGCGTCGGGCTGAACGTCCACGAGGCGCCCTACTTCCCGACGTTTTCGAACACGTACACGCTCAAAGCGGGCAACGTCTTCACTATCGAGCCGGGGCTGTATTACCCGGACGAGGGGTTTGGCGTGCGCATCGAGGACACGGTCGTGATGACCGAGGCGGGAACCGTCGAGAGCCTGACCGACTGCCCGTACGATCTGGTGATCGAGCTAGAGGGATAAGCGGATTAGGCGGCGCGCCCGCGTGCCACCGCTTAGCGACCATGACACTGATTTTCGGCATCGAAACCTCCTGCGATGAAACCGCCGCCGCCGTCGTCGAAGACGGCGAGCGCATTCTATCCAACGTGGTCGCGTCCCAGATCGACCTACACGCGCAGTATGGCGGCGTCTTCCCCGAAGTCGCGTCGCGCGCGCACATCGAGGCGATCACCCACGTCGCCCGGCAGGCGCTGGACGACGCCGGCCTGACGCTCGACGCGATCGACGCCATCGCGGTCACGCGCGGCCCTGGCCTGGCGGGCTCGCTGCTGGTAGGCGTCAACTTCGCCAAGGGGCTCGCCCTGGGGCGCGATCTGCCCCTGGTCGGCGTGAATCACCTGGAAGGACACGTCTATTCGCTGTGGTTGACCGAGCGCGAGGCGCCGGTTCGCTTCCCGGTGGTGTGCCTGATCGTGTCCGGCGGGCACAGCGAGATCGTGCTGATCGGCGGGCACGGGCAGTATACGCTCCTCGGCAGCACGATCGACGACGCGGCGGGTGAAGCGTTCGACAAGGTCGCGCGGCTGCTCAGCCTGTCGTATCCCGGCGGGCCGGCCATCGAGCGCGCCGCCCGCGAGGGCGATCCCGCGGCGTACAGCTTCCCGCGGGCGCTGCACGGCGAGGGCTACGACTTCAGCTTTTCCGGCCTCAAGACGGCGGTGCTGCGCGCGGTCCAGCCGCCGCAGGGGGGCAAGCGCCCGCCCAAGAATGAGGGCATGACTCCCGACCAGCTCAGCCCCGGCGTGAACATCGCCGACGTGGCCGCCAGCTTCCAGGCGGCGGTGGTGGAGGTGCTGGTCGACAAAACCCTCGCCGCCGCCGGCGCGCACGGTGCCAGCGAGGTCTGGATGGCGGGCGGGGTGAGCGCCAACGCGGCGCTGCGCGGGGCGATGACGGCGGCCAGCCCGCTGCCGGTGCGCTACCCGCCGCTCGTGCTGTGCGCTGACAACGCGGCCATGATCGCCTCGGCGGGCTATTTCCGGTTCCAGGCGGGCTATCGCGACGACCTGGCGATGGATGTCCGGCCGATGTGGCCGCTGGTGTCCGTGGCGGCGGTGATGGCCCGGCCCGTCGAGCCGTGAGCTGCGCCCTGGCGAGCACAAAACGCTTTGCGCTGGCTGCCGGATTGGTTACAATCGGATCAGTTCGCGTGGAGAGTGAGTGAAAGCAACAGCCGATGGCAGTCCGAGAGATCATCACACCCAAGAATCCGGCCCTGCGCAAGAAGGCGCGCAAGGTCACCAACTTCGACGATCCCAAGCTCCAGACTCTGATCGATGACATGGTCGAGACGTTGGTCGACGCGCCGGGCGTCGGTCTGGCCGCGCCGCAGGTGGCGGTGAGCCAGCGCGTGATCGTTGTATGCCTGCCCGATGACGAGGAGTCCCGGCAGGAATACGGCAAGGACGCGGGTGTGCTGCACGTCGTGGTGAACCCGGAGATCGTGCGCGCCTCGCGCGATATGGTCGATGGTGTGGAAGCCTGCCTGTCGATCCCCGGCTATTATGGCTCGGTTGACCGGCATTCGGCGGTGACGGTCCAGGGCTACGACCGGCGTGGCAAGCAGATCCGCATCAAGGCGCGCGACTGGCTGGCGCGCGTGTTCCAGCACGAGATCGATCACCTCGACGGCATCCTGTTCATCGACCGCGCCAGCGAAATCTGGCGGGCGATGCCGCAGGACGAGGCCGAAACGTTCGACGATCCGCTGGCTGGCGAGATGACCATCGTCGAGACCGGCGCCGAAGCGGGCGAATAGCCCCACAGAACAGACCGCTCACGCCCCGCTGCCTAGCGCCGCCGGGGCGTTTTTTGTGGGGTGCGCTCAGAACAAAAGTTCGGTATAATCGTAGTAGTGTTGGATGCTGTCGAGGATGTCCGGCATGGACGGTGAAGACCTGCTCCGCAACCTGCGCGGCGTGACCGAGTTCGAAGTGGTGGGTGATCAGCCCCAGCGCGAGCGCCCGGTCCGCTCCCCGCGCCTGCCGCCGGACCTGAGCGGCTGTGTGACCCAAGTAACCGCCGGAAGCCGCAAGATTCCGCTGCTCAAGGCGCTGACGACCACCGCCTGCGAGCGAGACTGCTTCTACTGCCCATTCCGCGCCGGTCGAACGGCCATGCGCCGGATCACCTTCTCGCCGGATGACATGGCGCAGGGCTTCATGGCGCTGCACCGCGCCGGGGTGGTGGAGGGGTTGTTCCTCTCGTCCGGCGTGATCCGCGGCGGGGTCACCACCCAGGACTCGATCCTGGACACCGGCGCCATCCTGCGCGAGAAATACGGCTATCGCGGCTACATTCACCTCAAGATCATGCCAGGCGCCGAGCGCGATCAGGTCCAGCGGGCGATGGAGCTGGCCGACCGCGTGTCGATCAATCTCGAAGCGCCGAACGCGCGCCGGCTGGCGCAGATCGCGCCGGGGAAGGACTTCGACGGCGAGCTGTTGGAGCGCCTGCGCTGGGTGACCGATCTGCGCCGCGAAAGCGGCGGGCGGCTGCGGGCCAGCAGCACGACTGAGTTCGTGGTCGGCCCGGCGGGCGAGCGCGATCTCGAAATCCTGTCGATGACCGGCGTGCTGTACCGGCAGTTAGGGCTGGCGCGCACCTATTACTCGGCTTTCCGCCCCGTGCTGGACACGCCGCTCGACAATATGCCAGCCACGGACAGCCTGCGCCAGCTACGCCTGTACCAGGCCAGCTTCCTGCTGCGCGATTACGGGTTCGACCTGGAGGAACTGCCGTTCGAGGGCGAGGGCGATCTGCCCCAACAGATCGATCCCAAGCGGGCCTGGGCGGACCTGCACCTGCTGCAGACGCCGCTTGAGATCAACAGCGCGTCGCGGGGCGAGTTGATGCGCGTGCCGGGGCTGGGCGCCAAGGGGGCCGACCGGATCGTCGCGGCGCGGCGCAAAGGCCGCCTGCGCGGGTTGGCCGATCTGCGGGCGGTGGGCGTGGTGAACGTCAACCGGCTGGCGCCGTATGTGCTGCTCGATGGCCGCCGCCCGGTGGAGCAGCCGCGCCTGTTCTAGCCGGTGGCGCTGGCGGGTCCGCGCTCCCCGCTGCCGGACAGCTTGCGGATCAGGCGCAGGATGGCATTGCGCCGGCTGCCGGGCCGGTTCTCGGCGGGCGGCGGCACGCGTTCGGGAGGCAAGTCCGGGTCACATGCCTCGCGTGGGGCGAGCCACTCCGGCTGGTAGCCTTCGATGCGCAGCACGCCCTTATCCAGCAGCCGGACCACGGCACCGCGCGGCATGTGGACCGCGGTTTTGCGCGCGCCTTCCCAGCAGAATACGAGCGATTTTTCAGTCCATCTCACGAAATCAACGGTGCTGCCATCCCACCACACCTGGGTAATGATCGACTGCTCGGCCTGACTCATCGTGGCTTCTCGCTGTGTGACGATCTGTCCTGATGGTCAGTATAGGGCGCGCCCCTTGAAGGCAGCTAAACGATTTGTTAGGAAAACGTCAACCCCAGGCGCCCGATCCGCGCAGGTAGGCCAGGCTGCGCGCGATAGCGCCCACGTCTTCGATCTCCAGGGCCAGAGGGGGCCGGTTGGGGAGCGCGCACAGCCGGGGCAGCAGGGCCCGGTAGTCGAGCACGCCGTCGTCCAGGGCGTGGTGCTCGTCGATCGTGCCGTCGTTGTTGTTGATGTGCACGTGCGCGATCATCGCGTGCAGGTGGTCGATCCACGCGTCTAGCGCCATGTCCGAAAACAGATGTGCGTGTCCTACGTCCAGGCATGCGCGCAAGCCGGGATGGTCGAGCTCGCGCACCACCTGGCCGATGATGTCCGGATCGTATTCCCACATGTTCTCTAGCGCGATCACCTGTCCTGCGCGTTGTGCTTGCTCGGCCAGCGGTTCCCAGAATTCGATCTGGCGGCGGGTCCAGCCGCTGCGGTACGCCGGGTTGCGCATGGTGGCGATGAAGTTGGCGTGAAAGATGACCGTCCGGGCGCCCAGCTCGGCGGCGATGTGCAGGGCGTGGCGGGCGCGCGCGCGCACCACGCGGTTGACCAGCGGGTCCACGCTGCCGCTCGCCATGTCCATGAAGGGCCCGTGCAGCGCGACCGGCCCCGGTACGGACTCCAGCGCAGCCCGGTAGTGGTGGATCAACGCCTGCCAATCGCCGTCCAACGCGTCGGGATAGGCGAAGGTCTGCACTTCGATGCCCAGCCCGTGCTGCTGGGCGAGCGTCACGCACGCGTCGAAGTTCGTCTGTTTGGCGCAAATCATCACAGGAACGGACACGGTCACCTCAGTTGTTACCTTCGCCCACGGTCTTAGGTATTGTATACCAGAAATGGAATGCCATGGCCCGAATTTCCCCCAAAAGAATGGCATTCGTCAGTTGATGTAATCAGTAACGGCCAGTAACATTGGCGCATGTCGCTTCTGCTCGCCAGAAAGAAGAGCACCATGACTGTGACATTCGATACCCCGACGACCTCGCGGCCCAACCCACAAAAAAGGAACCTGCTGATTCGCCGGCTGGCGCGGGCGCCGTGGTGGCTGCTGGTCCTGGCCGTGCTGGTGCTGCTCTTCGTGCGCAGCGTGTCCGATCGCCATCCTTACCCGATCATCTGGGAAGCGGTTCAGGAAGGCATCGTGACGACGATCTGGGTGTCGATTGTGGCGTACGCGCTGGCGCTGGTGCTGGGCCTGATCATCGCGCTGCTGCGCCGCTCGTCGAACATGATCGTCTTCCAGACTGTCACCCTGTACGTCGAGCTGGTGCGCGGCATTCCGACCCTGGTGCTGGTCTATTACATGGCGCTGGCGCTCATCCCCCAGATCATCTACGGCGTGAACGACCTGGGCGAGTGGCTCAGCCACCTGGCGATCACGATCCACCTCACCGGCGACACGGCATACACGATCACATTCATTGATACGGGCAACCGCCTGGCCAAGTTTCAAACGCGCGAATTCCCCAATACCTACCGCGCGATCATCGGGCTGGCGATCTCGTACAGTGCGTTCCTGTCGGAGATCTTCCGGGCGGGCATCGACAGCGTGGGCGAGGGCCAGCGCGAAGCCGCCCAGAGCCTGGGCATGACTCGCTGGCAGATGATGCGCCTGATCGTCCTGCCGCAAGCCTTCCGCACGATCCTGCCGCCGCTGGGCAACGACTTCATCGCCCTGCTCAAAGAAAGCTCGCTGGTCTCGGTGTTGGGCGTGACCGACATCACCCGCCGCGGCCAGACGTACGCCTCCAGCACATTCACCTTCTTCCAGTCGTATAACGTGGTAGCACTGACCTACCTGACGCTGACGCTGGCGCTCTCGATGGCCGTCAAGGGTATGGAGTGGTACCTGGACCGCGGCAAGAAACGCATGTCGTAACCCAGGCATCCGGCGCGGCTACACCGGCACCACCACGCGCCGCGCGCCATCCGCGCCGGTCGCGGTCTGCGCGCCGGGGGGCGCGAGCAGCCGGCGCGTCTCGCCCGGCGGCAGGATGAACTCGAGCGCGCGGTAGGGCAGGTCGTAGCCGCCCGACGCCTCCACGGAGAGAGCCACCTCATCCGCGCTGGCGCGCACCCCCAGCCGGACCTCCGTCACCTCGCCGTACTGGTAGCCAAAGCTGATCCCGTCGTCCTCGACCAGGGTGAACGCCCCTTCTCCGCTCGCCGGGTGCGGGAAGACGCGCACCTGCCGCAGATCGTCCGGCTGCTCGCCCACGTGGCGCATGACCTTGCCCAGCGGGATCATGCCGCCCGCCGGAACCAGCAGCGGGATGCGGTCCAGCGGCGCGTCGAGCGTTACCGTTCCGCCGCCGGGATGCCACACGCCGCTGTCGAACTCGCACCACGGCGCCTCGCCCGGCAGGTAGACCTCGCGCTGGCGAGCGCCCGGCTCCAGCACGGACGCGACCAGCAGGCCCGGCCCCAACATGAAGTCGAACGACTCGGTATGGCAGCGCGGATCGCCGGGGAAGGCATAGACCATGGGGCGGATGATCGGGTGGCCGGTCTGCGCCGCCTCGACCAACAGGCTGTAGAGATAGGGGATCAGCCGATAGCGGAAGCGGATTGCCTCGCGGACGAGGGGCAGCACCTCCGGATGCATCCACGGCTCGTTGGCCGTCCCGTCGTCATTCCACGAGTGGATACAGAAGCGCGGGTGGAAAATGCCGTTCTGGACCCACCGCACGAACAGCTCCGGGTCTGGCCTGGGGCCGTTGAAGCCGCCGACGTCGTGCCCGGTGTTCGGCACGCCGGACAGGCTGAGGCCCAGGCCCATCGGGATGTTGTAGCGGAGCGTGTTCCAGGACGTGTAATTGTCGCCGGACCACGTCTGGGCGTAGCGCTGGATGCCGGGGCATCCCGAGCGCGAAATGACGTAAGGGCGCTCGCCGGGGCGGGCCGCGCGCTGGGCGTCATACGACGCGCGCACCATCAACAACGTCTGCACCGGGCGCAGGTGCGCCAGCCGGACCGGCTCGCCGAACCCGGCACAGCGCGCCTCGTCGTCCCAGATCGCGTATTCGTTGTTGTCGTTCCACAGCACGTCGATGCCCACGTCCAGCAGGCTCTCGCGGGCGTGCTCCTGCCACCACGCGGCGCCCTCCGGGGCGGTGAAGTCGATGTGCGAGCCGTCCCCGCCCCAGAAGATATTCAACTCCGGCGCGTCGGAGTCGGCGGCGCGGATGAACGCGCCCCGCGCAGCGGCCTCGCCGTAGTACGGGTGCGTGGTCAGCAGGCAGGGCTTGATGTTGGCCGCCAGCCGGATGCCCGCCCGGTGGAACGTCTCGGCCATCCCCGGCGGGTCGGGCACGCGGTCGCGGTTCCAGGTGAAGACGTAGCGCTTGCCGTCCGCGCCGGTGGTGTAGCCCGACGACAGGTGAAACAGGTCGCACGGGATGTCGTGCTCGGCGCACAGGTCCACGAAGCGCTTGAGCTGGGCCTGGGCATCGGGCGCCTCGGTGTAGCTCATCGTCGAGCCGAGGTAGCCCAGCGACCAGCGCGGCGGCAGGATCATGCGCCCGGTCAGCGCGGCGAGTTTCTCGAGCACGGCCGGGATGGTTGGCCCGTAGATCAGGTAATAATCGAGGTCGCCGTCGTCGGCCTGGTAGGTGCGGTAGGGATGGTAATAGTTCTCGTGTTCGCGACCCATGTCGAAGGTCGTGATCGCCAGGTTGTCGTAGAGCAGACCGTAGGCGATCTCCAGGTCGGGAACCCAGGTGATGTAAAACGGGATGTGCTTGTAGAGCGGGTCGCTGGTCTCGGCGTTGTAGCCCATCGCGTCCAGGTTGAACATCCGCATGCGCATCCCGGCCTTGTCCAGCGGGCCGGAGCGCTCGCCGAAGCCGTAGTAATGCTCCCCGGCGCGGCGCTGCATGACGTGATAGACCGCCCGCGATGCCCGGTCGTAGCTGTAGGCGCGACCCGGCAGATCGGCGGCGAAGGTCCGCCCCGTCGCGTCCGACCAGCGCAGCGCGAGGTCGCCCAGCGCGATCTCGACCTGCAGCGCGGCGGTGCGAAGCTGCGCGCTTTCCGCGCCCACGTCGAGATCGAACGGCGGCAGCGGGAACGGCGTCAGGTCGTCGCGGCGGCGGCCTTCATGCGGCGCGTCGCCGCCCGGCCCGACGATCATCCAGGTGCGGTCGAGCCGGGGCGCGCCGTCGGGCCAGTGTTGCACGCGGATCAGGTCGTGGTCGAGCACGCTGATCTGGAGGCGCTCGCCGCGCTCGCCGCGCAGGGCCAGTGGGTGCGCTGCCGGGTCGATCAGCGAGACGTGGGCGGGGCGGGTGAGGCGCATGGGAACCGTCCTTTGTGGTGTGAAGTCTGGATGCTGCTTCTAGTGTAGCGCCCCCTGGCCTGTGTGCCAGCGCGCCCCGCGCCGGGCAATCCCAAATTCGGGGCAAAAAGCCTACCGCAGGGAACACAGAGAGAAACTGTTTTAAGCGTCTATCTATAATCTCCCTCTGTGATCTCCGTGTCCTCGGCGGTTCAAAACTTGCCCCGATATGAAATGCACCCGCCCTGCGCTTGCGCTCACGCGTCCTGGTCGACCAGCGACGCGATCAGCGACTGCTTGAGAGTCCACAGCCGGTCCGTCAGCGAGACGTGGTAGATGTGCGGGTTGATCAGGCGCGTCACGCCGGGATCCAGCCGGCTCACGTCCGCCTCGCGGCGGCGGCGGATCTCCTCAATGTCCGGCAAGTCGTAGACCAGCTTCCCCTCGTGCAGCACCTCGACCAGCAGCGGCTCGATCTCGGAGATTTCGCTTTTTTCCAGGGCGCGGCACTTGGCATGATCGGACGGGTGGCGCAGGATCAGCCGGTCCGCCGCCCGCGGGTCTTCGTCGTCGATGCTCAACACGTCGGCGGTGGCTGTGCCGCGCGCGTCGTACACGCGCCAGGCGCGCTTGTGGCCGGGGTTGGGCGTCTTGTCGGCAGAGTCCGACACCTTGATGGCGGGGATCCAGCGGCCTTCGTCGCAGACGGCGACCAGCTTGTACACGCCGCCCAGCGCCGGCTCGCCCCACGACGTGATCAGCCGCGTCCCCGCGCCATACGTCAGCCGCCCGATCAGGCGATCGGGGTCCACGCCCCAGCGCGGCGCCTCGTCGCGGATCTGGGTGATGATCTGCCAGATGACCAGCTCGTCGAGGTTGTTGGAGAGCACGATGATCGTATCGGGGAACCCGGCGGCATCGAGCATTTTGGCCGCCTGGATGCTCAGGTAGGCCAGGTCGCCGGAGTCCAGGCGGATGCCGATCGGCTCGTGCCCCTGCCGGCGCAGCTCCTCGAAGACCGTGATCGCGTTGGGGATGCCGCTCTCGAGCGTGTCGATGGTGTCGACCAGCAGCAGGCAGTCGTCGGGGTACAGGTCGGCGTAGGCGCGGAAGGCCCCCAGCTCGCCCATGCCCAGCGCCATGTAGATCTGCACCATGCTGTGCGCGTGGGTGCCCTTGGGTGGGTAGCCGAGCACGCGCGAGATGCCCACGTTCGAGCTGAAATCTGCCCCGCCGATCAGCGCCGCGCGCGCCCCGGCATTCGCGCCGGTGCCATGCCCGCGCCGCAGACCAAAGTCGAGCAGCAGTCGCCCGCGCCCGCTAAGGTGCATCCGGCAGGCTTTGGTGGCGATCAGCGTCTGGTAGTTGAGCATGTTGAGCAGCGCGGTCTCGAGCAGTTGGGCCTGCACCATCGGCCCCTCGACGACCGTCAGCGGCACGTTGGGATGCACCACCCGGCCCTCGGGAATGGCGTGCAGGGTGATGGCGTCGAAGCTGCCGTTCGCCCGCAGCCAGTCGAGAAAATCGTCGTGGAAGATCGGCGCGCCGCTGCTCGCCCGCTGGCTGCGCAGGTACGCGATGTCGTCGTCGGTGAAATGCGCCTCGCGCATCCAATCCAGCAGCCATTCCAGCCCGGCGTTGATGCAGTAGCCGGCCTGGTGCAGCCCGTAATCGGGATAGCTGCGGAAGAAGTGATCGAACTGCACGCGTTTGTCGTGCAGGCCCGCCCGGTAATACAACTGGGACATCGTCAACTGGTACTGGTCGGTGAAGAGGATGCCCTCAGCGATGCGCTTTTCGGTTGGGTTCACGGGTTATCTCCCTACGACACAAACACCACCATTCACATTATCGCGAATCCCCGGCGCTTTGGCACCTGCCCGAACTGGCCTATAATGACGATCGTCTTCGTCCGCGTGGAACCAATCGGTGCCGGTTTTCGTCCTTAGAATAACGCAGCCGTTGAGAATCAGGGAGCGCTTGCCGTGAACCTTCTAAAGCTTTGGTCTGTTCGGAGCGCGGCCCTCGGCCTGGGCGCGGCGCTATTGGTGTTGGCCGGGAGCGCGCTGGCCCAGGATGATCTGGGACCCTTCCCCCCCAACGTAATCGACGTGTGGCCCTATCCTGGCGAAGAAGTGGCGCTCGACACGCCGGTCGAGGTGACGTTCGATCAGGCGATGGACCCGGCCAGCGTCGAAGCGGCCTGGCAGATCGAGCCCTCCGCTGCAGGCCAGTTCACCTGGCAGGATGCGCGCACGCTGGCCTTCCTGCCCGATGGTGGCTGGGCGCGCGCCACGCGCTACAGCGTCACGATCGGGGCGGGTGCGGCCTCGGCGGACGGCGCCGCGCTCGAGGCGCCGGTCGAGTTCGCGGTGCAGGCCGCCGGCTATCTCGAGGTGGCCGCCGTGATCCCCGCGCCGGATGCCGAGGGCGTCCAGGCCGACGCGACGATCACCGTCTCGTTCGACCGTCCGGTGGTGCCGCTGGTCTCGACCCAACAGCTCGACACCCTGCCCGATCCCCTGGTGTTCGACCCGCCGATCGAGGGCGCGGGCGAGTGGATCAACACCTCGATCTACCAGTTCACGCCCGCCAAACCGCTCAGCGGCGGCACCACCTTTACCGCCAGCGTGCCCGCCGGCCTGACCGATGTCACCGGCTCGGTGTTGGAAGAGACTTATTCCTGGCGCTTTAAGACGCTGGCGCCCGAAATCCTGAGCATTACCCCCTACCAGGGCCAGACCGGCGTGCTGCTGGAGACGGCGGTGAACGTGCAGTTCAGCCAGCCGATGGACCGGCCCAGCACCGAAGCGGCGTTCATGCTGCTCTACGGCGGCGAACGCGTGCCGGGCGCCTTCACGTGGTCCGAGGACGGGCGGGCGCTGACCTTCCAGCCCGCCGACCTGCTGCGCATCGAGGCGCTGTACTCGATCGGCATCGCGCCCACCGCGCGCAGCGCCGAAGGTGACGCCACGCTCGAAGAAGGCGTCACCTACACCTTCACCACCGTGCCCTATCCGGGCATCGAGCGCACGTCCCCGGCCAACGGCGAGGGGGCGGCGTATCCCGGCGGCGGCGTGACCTTCACCTTCAAGTCGCCGATGGACACCGAAACGTTCGCGGGCAAGGCCGAGATCGTGGAACCGGGGGGCGTGGCCTGGGAACCGGTCGTGTACGACAACCGGTCGTTCACCCTCAGCTTCGCCGCCCAGCCCGAGACGACGTATGTCATCCTGTTCAAGCGCGGCGCGCAGGATCTGTACGGCAACGCCATCGAGACCGACTACACCCTGACCTTCCACACCGCGGCGCTGGAGCCTTGGGCCACGCTGCCCTCCCGCGAGAGTTTCAGAATCACCAACGCCTACCGGCAGGACACGCGCATCGCCATGGGCGTGCAGGCCAAGCCGGTGGTCGGCTTTGCGCTCTACCACATCGCGCCAGAGGACGCTGGGAAGGTCATGCGTCCCTACTATGACGAGGAGATCAGCACGGTGCTGCGCCGGTCCGAACGGCTGCGTGAGTGGACGCAGCAGCTCGACCCCGGCCCGGCCCTGTCCGGCGTGGACGAGGTGCTGCTCGCCTCCGAGCAGGGCGGCCAGCTCGCGCCGGGGATCTACTATCTCCAGGCGAGCGTGCCCAACTGGGACTACCCGCAGGCGCTGACGCTCGGCGTGGTGACGGCCAACCTGACCGTCAAGCGCGCGCCGGACGAGGTCTTGATCTGGGCCACCGATCTGCAGAGCGCCGAGCCGGTGGCGGGCCTGCCGGTGACGCTGTACCGCTACGACGGCACGGCGATCGCGGCAGGGCAGACCGACGCCGACGGCCTGTGGCGGGCCGCGCTGGACGATTCCGCGCTGGTCAATGAATTCCTGTATGCCATCGCCCAGGGCGAAACAGCCTACGGGACGTGGTTCTCGTGGAGCGGGTCGGGCCTGCCCGACGTGGCCGGCTACGTGTACACCGACCGCCCGATCTACCGACCCGGCGAGACAGTTTACTTCCGCGGTGCGGTGCGCGACCGCGACGACATGACGTACACCCTGCCGCGCGCCGACCAGGTGCACGTGACGGTCGAAGCGAACTGGGGCGAGCAGATTTTGTTCGACGAGGACGTGGCGCTGACCGAGTTCGGGACATTCGATGGCCAGTTCGACCTGGCGGACGACGCGCCGATCGGCACGGGGAGCATCACCGTAAGCTACCGTTACGGCTACGATGCCCAGGTGCAGTTCAGCATCGCGGAGTTCCGCGTGCCCGAATACAAGGTCGAGGTCACGCCGGACTATCCCGCCATCGTCCAGGGCGACCCGGTGAAGTCGATCATCGCCGCGTCGTACTACTTCGGCGGGGCGGTGAGCGGCGCGGACCTGTCGTGGTCGGCCATCGGCGAGTCGGCGTATTTCAACTACACCGGGCCAGGGCGCTACACCTTCTCCGACGAGACGCAGGACTACTTCGGCTACGCCGACCTGGGCAGCGGGAGCGCGGTCACCGACGCTAACGGCCAGGTGATCGTCACCCTGGAGAACACCCAAGCACCGTCGATCCGCCCGATGACCATCGCGCTGGAAGGGCAGGTCGTCGATGAGAGCGGCCAGTACATCGCCGGACGGACGTCGATCCTGGCGCATCCGGCGGACGTGTACGTGGGCCTGCGCACCGATCGGTACTTCGGGCGCGAGAACGTCCCGGTGACGCTCGACCTGATCGCGGTGACGCCGGACAGCGAGCCGCTGGCCGGGCAGGCGATCGAGCTGCAAATCGTCGAGATCCGCTGGGAGCGCATCCCGATCGAGGGCGAGTTCGGGCGCTACGAGTGGCAGCAGAGCGAGATCGAGGTCGAATCCAGCCGGATCGTGACCGGCGACGACGGCACTGCCCAGACGACCTTCACGCCGCCCAACGCCGGGATCTTCCGCGTGCGGGCGCTCAGCCGCGACGAGCGCGAGCGCATCAACGCGGCCACCCTGCGCTTCTGGGTGACGGGCGAGGCGTCGGTGTGGTGGGGCCGCCCCAGCGACACGATCGATCTGATCGCCGATAAGGACAGCTACCAGAGCGGCGACACCGCCGAAGTGCTGGTCCCGGTGCCGTTCACCGGCATCTCCTACGTGATGATGACCGTCGAGCGGGCGGGCATCCAGCAGGTGGACGTGCTCCGCGTGGAAGGCTCGACGCTGGTCTACACGCTGCCCATCACTGAGGCGCACGTGCCCACGGTCTACGTCACGGCCACGCTGATGAAGGGCACCGACGCCGAGAACCTCAACCCGGCTTACCGGACCGGGACGCTGGCCCTGGAGGTGACGCCGGTCAACCAGCGCATCGCCATCACGATCACGCCGTCGGCGGAGCTGGCCCAGCCGGGCGACACCGTGACGCTCGACATCAAGACCGTCGACTCGCGCGGCGAGCCGGTCAGCGCCGAAGTGGGCGTCGCCGTGACCGACCAGGCGATCCTCTCGCTGATGCCGCCCAACAGCGCCCCGCCGGAGCAAGCCTTCTATGGCACCCAGTCGAACTACGTCTACACGGGCGTGGCGCTGGAAGCGCTGCTCGACACGATGACCGATGAACTGATCGAACAGCAGGAACGCCTGGCCGCCGAAGCGCCGATGGCTGCCCCCATGCCCACCATGACGGCGATGGCCATGGCGGATGGCATGGCGGCCGAAGCCGCCGGAGGTCTGGGCGGGGGGCCGGGTGAAGTCGAGGTGACGGTCCGCGAGGACTTCCAGCAGACGCCGCTGTGGGCGCCGCACGTCGTCACGGACGCGACCGGGCAGGCGTCCGTCTCGGTCACGCTGCCGGACAACTTGACGACCTGGCACGTCGACGCGCGCGGGCTCACGCTCGACACGCGCGTGGGTGACGCCGCGCTGGACGTGGTGAGCACGCTGCCGCTGCTGGTCCGCCCGGTGACGCCGCGCTTTATGGTGGTGGGCGACCGCGTGACGCTGGCGAGCGTGATCAACAACAACACCGGCGCGCCGCAGACGGTCGAGGCCACGCTGCGCGCCGAGGGCGTGACGCTCGAGACGGACGCTACCCAGACTGTCACCATTGAGGCGGCGAGCCGCGCCCGCGTCGAATGGGTCGCGAACGTGGAGGATGTACCTTACGTCGACCTGACCTTCGTCGCCATCGGCGCGGACGGCTACCAGGACGCCAGCAAGCCGACCCTGGCCACCGGGCCAGATGGCACGATCCCGGTCTACCGCTACACGGCGCCGGACACCGTCGGGACGGGCGGTATCCTGCGCGAGGCCGGATCGCGCACGGAGGCGATCAGCCTGCCGCCGCGCCTGGACGTCGACCAGGGCGACCTGACGATCAAGGTCGATCCGTCACTGGCCGCCACGACTATCGACGCGCTGGACTACCTGAAGAACTACCCGCACCAGTGCATCGAGCAGACGGTCAGCCGCTTCCTGCCCAATGTGATGACCTACCGGGCGCTGGCCGACCTGGGCCTGGACGATCCCGAGCTGAAGGCCAGCCTGACGGCGGTGCTCGACGAGGCGCTGGCCAAGCTCGCCTTCGAGCAGAATCCTGACGGGGGCTGGGGCTGGTTCAGCCAGATGGAGAGCAACCCCTATATCACCGCCTACGCGGCGCTGGGCCTGGCCGAAGCGCGCGACGCCGGCTTCACCGTGGATCAGGGCATGATCGACCGGGCGCTGAACTTCGTGCGGAGCCGCGTGGCGCGGCCCACCATCGACACCCCGGCCTGGGAGCTCAACCGGCTGGCGTTCTACCTGTACGTCTTCGCCCGCAACGATCAGGTCCAGGCGTCCGATCTGGCGCTGCTGCTCGATCACCGTCTTGAGCTGGACTACTGGGCGCTGTCGTTCCTGCTGATGGCCTACCACGAGTTCGACCCGGCTGACCCGGCGATCCCGTCACTGGTGAGCGACCTGCAAACCGGCGCGATCCTCTCGGCCACCGGCGCCCACTGGGAAGAAGACGAGATCGACTGGTGGAACTGGAGCAGCGACACGCGCACGACGGCGATGGCCCTCTCCGCGCTGACGCGCGTCCAGCCCGATCACGACCTGCTGCCGAACATCGTGCGCTGGCTGATGGTCGCGCGCCAGGGCGATCACTGGGTCACCACCCAGGAAACGGCCTGGGCGGTGATGGCGCTCACCGACTGGATGAAGGCCAGCGGCGAGCTGCAAGGCGACTACGACTACGCGGTGACGCTCAACGGTGAGGCGCTGACCGAGGGGACCGTCACGCCGGAGACGGTGCGCCAGGGCGCGACTCTGCGCGTCCAGGTGGCGGACCTGCTGCGCGACGAGGCGAACCGCCTGACGTTCGTGCGCGGAGAGGGCGAGGGCGTGCTGTACTACACGGCGCACCTCAACGCGCGGCTGTGGGCGTCCGAAGCCAAGCCGATCAGCCGTGGCCTGACCGTCACGCGCGAATTCTTCCTCGAGGGCGACCCGGAGACGCCGGTCACCGAGGCGACGATGGGCGATGTGATCAACGTCCGCGTGACGATCACGCTGCCGCAGGAAATCTACTACTTCGTGCTCGAAGACCCGATCCCCGCCGGGACGGAGCCGGTCGATACCTCGCTGCTGACGACCAGCCAGCTCGATCAGGCGCCAACCATCCGCCCAGATCAGGATCCGTACTGGTACTGGGGCTGGTGGCTGTTCGACCATACCGAGATGCGCGACGAACAGGTCAATCTGTACGCCGATTACCTGCCGCGCGGCACGTATGTCTACACCTACCAGATCCGCGCCACCGTGCCGGGCGAGTTCCAAACCATGCCCAGCCACGGCTACGCGTTCTACTTCCCGGAGGTGTTCGGGCGGGGCGCCGGGACGCTATTCACCATCGCGCCCGAGCAGTAGCCCGATCGCGTCTCCTCCTGGAATCTGCCGCCCGCAGGGTAGCGTTCCCTGCGGGCGGTTCTGAATATTCGACGAATTTCGCTCCAGGCCGGTCACCGGACAGCGAGGACGTGGTACAATCACGGCACTGCAAGCCGGTTATCGCGAGGGAATGGTCCGTGCGCCAGGGGGGTGCGCCCTGCGAATGAATATCGTCTACGTTGAAGATGACCCCGCCAACGTCATGCTGCTGGAACGGGTGATCACCTCGACCGGGGACGAGCTCGTCACCTTTCAGGACGCCGAGAGCGCCCTGGAGAGCGGCGCGATCGGGGAAGCCGATCTGCTGCTGGTGGACATCCACCTGCCGGGCGAGCTCAACGGCCTGGACATGACCGAAGTGCTGCGCGCGCACGGCGTCGATGTGCCGGTGGTCATGATCACAGCCTATGATCTGCCCGACTACGTGCAGCGCACCCGCGCCCTGGGCGGCGACCAGTATCTGGTCAAGCCGGTCAGCGTGCCGGATCTGATGAACGTCCTCCACAACTACCGGGCGTAGTCCTGGCGCGGTGTCTTCTGTTAGGCCCGCATCCGCGGGCCGGGTCCCCAGTCTGACAACAAACCGGGGCGTGTCTGTGCGACGCGCCCCGGCTGATTCTAGCGAGCGATTTGCCCGGCGACTAGATGTCGAACTGGGCCCACTGCTCGTACATCTTCCAGCGGGTCTGGACGTCTTCGCGGGCCAGATCAAGCAGTCTCTGCGCGCGCTCTGGATCGGCATTGCGCAGGATGCGGAAGCGGTTCTGCTTGTACATGAACGTCTCGATATCGAGCGTCGGCGCCTTGGAGTCCAGCATGAGGGGCTGCTTGCCCTCGCGCATATTGTCCGGGTTGAAACGGTACAGCGGCCAGAACCCGCTCTCCACGGCGTCTTTCTGGACCTGGTTGCCGTGCAGCAGGTCGTAGCCGTGCGCGATGCACTGGCTGTAGGCGATGATCAGCGACGGGCCGTCGTAGGCTTCGGCCTCGGCGAAGGCTTTGATCGCCTGGTTCATGTTGGCGCCCATCGCGACCTGAGCCACGTAGATGTTGCCGTAGGTCATGGCGATCATGCCCAGGTCCTTCTTGGGTAGGCTCTTGCCGGCGGCGGCGAATTTCGCCACGGCGCCGCGCGGAGTCGCCTTCGACATCTGGCCGCCCGTGTTGGAGTAGACGCCAGTGTCGAGCAGGAGCACGTTGACGTTGCGCCCCGACGCCAGGACGTGGTCCAGGCCGCCGTAGCCGATGTCGTAACCCCAGCCGTCGCCGCCGAAGATCCAGACCGACTTCGTGACCAGATAATCGGCCACCGCGTGGAGCTGGCTCGCCAGGGCGCTGCCATTGGCTTCCAGCAGGTGCTTGAGCTCGGCCACGCGAGCGCGCTGTTGCTCGATGCCTTCCTGCGTGCTCATGTCGGCGTCGCGGATGGCCTCGAGCAGCTCCCGGTGGTGGCTGTCGCCGGCGATCAACCGGTCGAGCAGTTCGAACGCGTATTGGGCCAGCTTGTCGGCGGTCAGCCGCATCCCCATGCCGAACTCCGCCGCGTCTTCGAACAGCGAGTTCGACCAGGCCGGGCCGCGCCCATCGGCGCGCACGGCGTAGGGCGTGGTGGGCAGGTTGCCGCCGTAGATCGACGAGCAGCCCGTCGCGTTGGCGATGATGGCGCGGTCGCCGAAGAGCTGCGTCATGAGCTTGATGTAGGGCGTTTCGCCGCAGCCCGCGCACGCGCCCGAGAACTCGAACAGCGGGCGGATGAACTGCGAGCCTTTGACGGTGAACCGGTTGAACGTCGCCGGATCAGTCTCCGGCAGGGTCACGAAGTAATCCCAGTTGTCCGCCTCGTTCTCGCGCAGCGTATCGTCCAGCACGGCCATGTTGATCGCCTTGCGATCGGTCTTCTTGCCGGTCTCGTCCTTGGCATAAGCCGGGCAGGTGTCCACGCACACGCCGCAGCCGGTGCAGTCCAGCGGCGACACCTGGAGCGTGTACTTCATGTCCTTCCATTCGCGGCCTTTGGCCTCCATCGACTTGAAGGTGGCCGGGGAGCTGCCGTTAGCCAGCTCGGCGGGGTAGACCTTCGGGCGGATGGTGGCGTGCGGGCACACGTAGGCGCACTGGTTGCACTGGATGCACACGTCCGGGTCCCACACCGGGATCTCGATGGCGATGTTGCGCTTCTCGTACTGCGTGGTCGCCGTCGGGAAGGTGCCATCGACCGGCATGGCCGACACGGGCAACAGGTCGCCGCGCCCGGCGATGATTTCCGCCGTCACGTTCTGGACGAACTCCGGCGCGTAGTCCGGCACCGGCGGGCGCATCCGGAGCTTGCTGGTGGCCTCGGCGGGATAGTTCACGCGCTCGATGCGATCCACCGCGATCTCGGCGCCCTTGATGTTCATTTCGACGACCTTGCCACCCTTCTTGCCGTAGGTGTCTTCGACCGCCGCTTGGATCATCTCCATGGCCTGTTCTTCGGGCAGCACGCCGGAAATCTTGAAGAAGGCCGCCTGCATGATCACGTTGATGCGGCCGCCCAGACCGACCGCCCGGGCGATGTCGTTGCCGTCAATCACGTAGAAGCGGGCTTTCTTGTCGATGATCTGCTGCTGCACTTCGCGCGGGATGCGATCCCACACCTCAGCACCGCTGTACGGGCTGTTGAGCAGGAACACGCCGCCTTCTTGCAGGCTGCTGAGCATGTCGAACTGCTCGAGGAACGCGAAGTTGTGGCAGGCGACGAACTGCGCCTGGCTGATCAGGTAGCTGCCGCGAATGGGCTTGGGGCTGAAGCGCAGGTGCGACACCGTGCGCGCGCCGGACTTCTTCGAGTCGTACACGAAGTACCCCTGCGCGTAGTTGTCGGTCGCCGTGCCGATGATCTTGATCGAATTCTTGTTCGCGCCGACGGTGCCGTCTGCGCCCAGGCCGTAGAACAGCGCCCGGTGGACTTCCGGACCTTCGGTCGAGAAGGCAGGATCGAAGGGCAGGCTGGTGTGGGTCACGTCGTCGTTGATGCCGACGGTGAAGTGATTCTTGGGCTTGCCGGCCGCCAGGTTATCGAACACGGCCTTGGCCATGGCCGGGGTGAAGTCCTTGGAGCTGAGGCCATAGCGCCCGCCGACGATGGAGGGCATCTGGCCGATCTCGCCGTTTTCCAGCGCTTCGGCATAGGCCGTCATGACGTCCTGGTAAAGCGGCTCGCCGGCTGCGCCGGGTTCTTTGGTGCGGTCGAGCGTCGCGATGGCCTTGACGCTGGCGGGCAGCGCCTTGATCAGCGCCGCGCCGTCGAAGGGCCGGTACAGGCGAACCTTGAGCACGCCCACTTTTTCGCCGCGCGCGGTGAGATAATCGACCAGTTCGTGCGTCACTTCCGCGCCCGAGCCCATGATCACGACCACGCGCTCGGCATCCGGCGCGCCAGCATAATCGAACAGGTGATACTGGCGACCCACAAGCTGCGCGAAGCGGTCCATGACCTTCTGCACGATGGCGGGCGTGGCATTGTAAAACGGGTTCACCGTCTCGCGGGCCTGGAAGAACACGTCCGGGTTCTGAGCCGAGCCGCGCAGCACCGGGCGGTCCGGCGACATGGCGCGCTGCCGGTGCTCGAACACCAGCCGGTCGTCGATCATGGCGCGCAGATCGTCGCGGGTGAGCTCTTCGATCTTCTGAATCTCGGATGAGGTGCGGAAGCCGTCGAAGAAGTGCAGGAACGGAATGCGCGACTCGAGCGTGGCCGCCTGGGCGATCAGCGCGAAGTCGTGGACTTCCTGAATGCTGCCGGACGCGAGCATGGCCCAACCGGTCGAGCGCGCGGCCATCACGTCGGAGTGATCGCCGAAGATCGACAGGGCGTGTGTCGCCACGGAGCGCGCCGCGATATGGAACACGGTCGGGATCAGCTCCCCGGCGATTTTGAACATATTCGGGATCATCAGCAGTAGGCCCTGCGACGCTGTGAAGGTCGTCGTCAGTGCGCCGGTCGTCAGCGCGCCGTGCACCGCGCCCGCGGCGCCGGCCTCGGACTGCATCTCGGTGACATCCGGGATCGTGCCCCAGATGTTGGTTTCGCCGGCCGCCGACAGCTCATCGGCCAGCTCGCCCATCGAGGACGAGGGCGTGATCGGGTAGATGGCGATGACTTCATTGAGGGCGTGCGCCACCTGTCCGGCAGCGGTGTTGCCGTCAATCGTCACCATATGGCGTTGCGAGTCAGACATTATGCCTCCTATTTCCTCACGTAACACGACCACAAGCCTGCGTTCAGGGAATAGGAGCTTGTGATCACGCTCACGTTTCAGAAGTTTATGCACGGTGATTGATGCTCGCCACCAGTCTATTCCCTTTGGAGTGGGCTCAACAGTGTGAAATGTCGCAATATAATAGATGAGTGTCACTTTTGCGGGCGCGTTGGGCGGGATACCGTATCTGCAAGGAAGGTGTTATGGGCGTTGAGTGGCTTGTCCTGTTCGACATTGATGGTACGCTGCTTCACTCGGGCGGGTGCGGGCGAGCCGCCACGCGTCTGGCCTTGCAGGACGTTTTCGGCACCACCGGCCAGCTCGACGAGGTGAGTTTCGCCGGGACGACCGATTGGCAGGTGGTGCTGGAAGCGCTGGTGCCAGCCGGGTTCGTCGCGGAGGAGATCCGGCGCGACCTGGACCGCTATGAACGAGCCGTTGCCGGGCACCTGGCGCAAATCATCGCCGAGTTCCCGATCCGGCCCTGCGCCGGCGCGCCGGAAATCGTCTCATCTCTACGCCAGGATCCCGCGGTGCTGCTCGGCCTGGTGACGGGCAATATGGAGTTGCTGGTCGCGATTAAGCTGCGCGCTGCCGGCTACGATCCGCGCGATTTCAAGATCGGCGCGTTCGGCTCCGAAGGCTGGACGCGGCCCATGCTGCCGCCGCTGGCGCTGGACCGGGCTCGCCAGTTCGCCGGGATCGACTTCGCGCCGGAGCGCGTCGTGATCATTGGCGATACACCGGGCGATATCGAGTGCGCGGACAGCATCGGGGCGCGGACCATCGCCGTGGCGACCGGCCCGTTCTCCGTCGAGCAGTTGGCCGCCCACCGGCCCGATCACGTCTTCGCGGATCTGGCGAACCATGACGCCGTCCTGAGCGCGATCTTCGCCAATGGGCGCGCCCGCTAGCCGCTTCCGGCGCACCGCGCTGCTGGGGATCGTCATCGGCGCGTTTGGCCTGCTGTGCCTGGGGGGCGGGCTGGCGCTGCTGGCGTGGCGCCTGCTCGCGCCGGAGGACGCCGTGCTGCTGCCGCCGGGCGTGGTCATCACGCCGGAGGACACGCCGACGCCCGGCGTGCTGGGGCGCCCGCTGCCCGCCCCGCCGCTGCCACCCGATCCGGCCGAGGTGGTGATCCTGCCGGAGAGCGAGCTGCCCACACCCACCGCGACCGGCACCCTGCCGCGTCCCTCGCCCTCGCCGCGCCCGAGCGACACGCCGACCGCATCGCCATCTCGCACGCCGGCCGCCCCACCGACGCGGGCGCCCGCCGGCACCCCGGCGCGGACGCGCGCCGCCCCCACGGTCGTCCCCGCGCGGACGGTCTCGCCCCCACCGGCGCCCACCGGGGCGCCTTCCCTCACGCCGACCACACCGCCGCCCGCCGTCCCCGAGCGGATCCTGATCGACGCGATCGGCTTGAACGCGCCGGTGATCCCGGTCGGGCAGCACCCGGTCCGGTTGGGGGGGCAAGTCTACAGCCAGTGGGATGTGCCGAACGAGTTCGCGGCGGGCTGGCACCAGAACTCCGCGCTGCTGGGGTGGCCGGGCAACACGGTGATCAACGGGCACCACAACGTTCATGGCGAGGTCTTCCGGCATCTGGTGGCGCTGAAGCCGGGCGACCTGATCGCCCTGGAGGGCGCGGGGCAGCGTTACCTGTACGCGGTGGCCCAGACGATGACGCTGGCCGAGCAGGGCCAGCCCCTGGACGTGCGCCGCGAGAATGCGCGGTGGATATTGCCGACGAGTGACGAACGTGTTACGCTCATAACATGCTGGCCGTACAGCGCCAACACCCACCGGCTGGTGGTGATCGCCCAGCCCGTCGAGGTGTTGGAGGTGCCGGCCGAGCTGCCGTGACGGTTATACAGGGTAGACACCATCATGATCCAGTTTCTCGCGATTTTGGCTGCGCCGTTGCTCAACCTGCCTGTGATTCGACGCATCCGGCGCAATCATGGCCTGGAACACGCCACGATCCACATGTTGAGCCGCAAGCAGAAAAACCTGAACATCGCCGGACGCTCGACCAGCGCCGGGTTCTACCTGTACGGTAACGTGCCGACCGCCGAGGTCGAGGCCGCAGCTCAGGAAGCTCTGTTCCGCATGCAGCACGGCGAGCACGGCCTGGCGATCCACCCCAACTGCGGGACCGGCCTGGTGACGGCGGGCGTGCTGACCAGCATCACCGCGCTGGCGGGCACGGCGGGCATGAAGCAGAGCCTGGCCGACCGGCTCTCGCGCCTGCCAACCATTGTGCTGCTCTCGACCTTCTCGCTGATTCTCTCCCAGCCGCTGGGGCTGGCGCTTCAGCAGCATTTCACCACGCTGGGCGAGCCCGGCCAGTTGGAAGTCGTCGCGATTAACCGTTACGAGTTTCCGATCCCGCTGGCCGGCCAGCGCCTGACCGTGCACTTCGTGCGCACCACGCAGGGATAGCCTCCGGCAGGCGCCCATGAGCAAACGCGCTCCCACCTTTTACGTCCTGCACGGGCCGGACGAGTTTAGCTGCCGGGCGCAGCTTAACACGATGCGCGCCCAGATGGGCGATCCCTCGCTGGCCGAGCTGAATACGACCGTGCTGGACGGCAAGAACGCCACCGCTGCCGACGTGATCTCCTCGGCGGGCGCCATGCCGTTCCTGGGCGATAAGCGGCTGGTGATCGTCGAGGGGATGCTGGTGTGGCTAGCGCGGAAGGGCGCGGGCAAGGCCGGTAAGGCGCAGATGGACGCGCTGCTCGAGGGCCTCAGCCGGCTGCCTGAGCACGCGCGGGTGGTGTTCGTCGAAAGCGAGACGCTCCCCGAGCGGCACCCGGTGCTCAAGCTGGCGAAAACCGATCCCGGCGGGTACCACAAGCTGTTCGACCCGCCGCGCGATGCCACGCGCTGGATTGTGAACCAGGCCTGGCAGGAATACCAGACCGTGATCGAGCCGCGGGCGGCTGCGGCGCTGGCCGCGCTGATCGAGAAGGACCTGCGCGCCGCCGACAGCGAACTGGCCAAGCTGGCCGCCTATGTCGATGGCGAGCGCCCGATCAGCGAGGAGGACGTCGCGCTGTTGACGCCGTACGTGGCCGAGGCCGATGTCTTCGAGATGGTCGACGCGCTGGGCCGGCGCGACGGCGCAGCGGCGGCCCGCCTGCTGCACCGCCTGCTGGAGGATGACGATCCCCTGCGCCTGTTTGGGATGATCGTCCGGCAGTTCCGGCTGTTGATCCTGGCCCGTGAATACCTCAACGAGGGCGGTGCGCCGGGCCAGATGGGCGCGGCGATCGGCGTGCACCCCTACGTGGCCGAGAAGCTGGCGCGCCAGGTGCGGGTCTTCGCGCTCGACCAGCTCGAGATGATCTACCATTTCCTGCTCGAAACGGACACCGGCATCAAAACCGGCAAGGTGGGCGACGTGCTCGCGCTCGATCTGTTGGTGGCCGGGGTCGCCTCTTAGGCTCCCCCCAGTTTTTAGGCGGTTCTCTCCGCGGCTGGAACAACTCAGCCGCGTTTTGCGTATAGGATGATATATCGTCTGATGCGGCAGGGAGCCTGGGGATGGGCCGTAGAGTGGCTGGAAACAGGTGTCACGATGGTCATGCAGTTGATTCAATCCAATCCGCAGCACGTGCAGATCGTCGAGATCTTGGGACGGATCGATAACCAAACCGTCGATGAGCTGGTGGTACTGCTCGACGAGGCGATTGCTGGCGGGCAGGACCAGTTGGTACTCGATATGAGCGGCGTGCAGTACATGAACAGCGCCGGCCTGCGCGAGCTGGTGCGCATCTACGAACAGGTTTCGCGCACGGGCGGGATGGTCCACATCGCCAACCCGTCGCCCCAGATTCAAAAGCTGCTTGAACTGGTCGGGCTGGACTCCGTCTTCCAGATTCACTTCGACCAGTTGTGGAGCATGGCCCGGCTGACTCACCACGGCCTGCCGGTGCGCCGCCACCAGGTATGCGTCTTCGCCTGAGCTGGCCTCGAATTCTCCCGTTACGGCAACTGAAGCAGCGCCTCCAGCCGCCCCGGATCGTCTTCGGCGCGCCATACGGGGCCATGCCCCGCGCAGATGATCGCCGGGTTCAGCGCTGCGATGGCCTGAACGCTGCGCCGGGCCGCTGCCACGTCCCAGGACTTGCGCGGCGGCGTGGAGCTCAGTCCGTGCCGGTTGTTGAGCAGATCGCCAGCGAAAAGCACCCGCTCGCGCTCCCAGAAGTAGCCCACATGATCGGGCGTGTGGCCCGGCGTGGCCAGCACGCGGATGCCGTCCGCGATGTCGAGCACGTCCCCGTCCGCGACGATCCGGCCTACCGGCACCGCGCGCCGGGCGAAGAAGTTGACCACACTCGAGAACACACTGGCCGGAAAGCCGAGATGGGGCGGGTTGCGGCGCTGCCGGATGTAGCGCGCCGACTCCGCGCTGGCGACGACCGTCGCGCCGGTCGCATCGGCCAATTGCTTCAGGCCGCCCACATGATCGATGTCGGCGTGCGTGATCAGGATGTGCTTCACGTCGCCGGGCGCGCGGCCCAGAGCCTGGATCAGCTCCAGGACGCGTGGGGCCGAGCCGGGCATCCCGGCGTCGATGAGGGCCAGCGATCCGGCATCATCGAGCAGATAGATATTCACGTTTGGCCCGATTACCCCATATACACCAGGAGCCAGGGGCTGAGGTTGGTCCGTCATGGCATCGGTCCTTGTGTGCTAGAATAAGGAACGAATGGGGCGGGCTGCGCTGCACGTGAGGTGACGCAGGCGCCCATACTTGATATTACTGCAAAAAACCATAAGGAGTCTGTGCATGGCCGAATCGAAAACCGCCTGGATCGCTGAGGAAATCGCTGGCCTGAAAGACCAGGGCCTGTTCACCCACATTCGCACGCTGGGCAGCCCGCAGGGTGCCTGGCTGGTGGTGGATGGCGAGCGCGTCCTCAATTTCTCATCGAACAACTACCTCGGCCTGGCGAACCACCCCCGGCTGATCGAAGCCGCCAAACAGGCGATGGACCGTTACGGCGTCGGGCCGGCCGCGGTGCGCACCATCGCCGGGACGATGGACCTGCACCTGGAACTGGAACGACGGCTGGCCGAGTTCAAAGGCGCCGAGGCCGCGGTCACTTTCCAGAGTGGCTTCACCGCGAACCTGGCGACCATTCCCGCGCTGGTGGGCAAAGGCGACGTGATCTTTTCCGACGAGCTGAACCACGCCAGCATCATCGATGGCTGCCGCCTGTCGCGCGCGGAGATCGTGCGCTTTCGCCACGCCGATCCGGACGATTTGCGCCAGCAGATCGCGGCGACGACGGGGTATGGCCGCCGCCTGATCATCACCGATGGCGTGTTCAGCATGGACGGCGACATCGCGCCGCTGCCCGCCCTGGCCGAGATCGCGGAGGCGCTGGGCATCCTGCTGATGGTCGATGACGCGCACGGCGAGGGGGTGTTGGGCCGTGGCGGGCGCGGCATCGTCGATCACTTCGGGCTGCATGGCCGGGTGGACGTGGAGATCGGCACGCTCAGCAAGGCGTTTGGCGTGGTTGGCGGCGTGGTGGCTGGCAAGCAGACGATCGTGGACTGGCTGCGCCAGCGCGGGCGCCCGTTCTTGTTCAGCAGCGCGATGACCGCGCCGGATGTGGCGGCCTGCATCGCCGCCGTGGACGTGCTGGAGGAGAGCACCGAGCTGGTCGAGCGGCTGTGGAGCAACGCCGACTATTTCAAGCGCGGCATGAACGAGCTGGGGTTCGATACCGGCGCGACGCAAACGCCGATCGTGCCGGTGATGCTGGGCGAGGCGCCGCTGGCACAGCGTTTCAGCCGGCGGTTGTTCGAGGAGGGCCTGTTCGCCATGGCGATCGGCTTTCCGACAGTGCCGCACGGCAAGGCCCGCATCCGCGTCATGAACAGCGCCACTCATACCCACAACGACCTGGATCAGGCGCTGGAGATCTTCGCCAAAGTGGGGCGCGAGCTGGGCGTGATCGCCTGAGCCGGGCCTTTCCGCTGGCGCACTCCGTCGATTCAAAACGCCCGGCTGGCACGTGCACCGGGCGTTTTTGCATGTCCGCGCGAGGGCTGATTTACAACTGGAAACCGGGCCGGAACTTGACGATCTTGCGGTTGTAGTTGGTCGCGTACTGCAGCAGCTTGTCTTCCAAACCGTGCCAGGTGTCGCTGTCCATCACCTGGCGGAGGGTGTCCAGGTCCTCGGCGACGAACTCCGCCTGCCGCAGCGGACAGTCGCCGTAGACCGTGTGAAACACCCGGAACATGTACAGCTCCATCTTCTGGGCTGTCGGGATCATCTCGTTCATGATGAACTCGTAATAGTCGTCGGCGTGCTGAGGCTTCAGGTCATAGAACAGCATCAGCTTGTATCGCGGGACAATGTGTTTGGTCATGGTTGCGCGTTCTTCCCTGCGTGATGAGTCTATCGCCAGATGCCGGGGATGAGCGTGCCGCAGGTCGGGCAGGTTCCGTCTGTGTGGGCGAGCTTATTCTCGTGGACCATGAACCCGTGCCGCTTGATCAGCGTCGTCTGGCAGTGAGGGCAGCGGGTATTCTCCCATTCACCGGAGCGACCCGGCAGGTTGCCCGCGTAGACGTACTTCAGGCCAGCTTCAGTCCCGATCTCGGCGGCGCGCTGGAGCGTCGCGGCAGATGTGGGCGGCGGATCGGTCATCTTATAGTCGGGATGGAAGGCCGTCACATGCCACGGGATGTCCGGCGAGACGCTGTTGATGGTGCGCGCCGCGTCCCACAGTTCGTCGTTGCTGTCGTTGAAGCCGGGGATGACCAGCGTCAGCACTTCCAGCCAGATGCCCGCCTCATGCACCCATTTGATCGTGTCCAGCACGTGCTGGAGCACGCCGCCCATCACCTTGCGGTAGTGCCGGTCCTGCATCGTCTTCAGGTCGATCTTGTAGCCGTCGATCCAGGGCTTGAGGTAGTCGATCACCTCGCGGGTGCCGTTGCCGTTCGAGACGTACAGGGTCAGCATCCCGGCCCCCTTGGCGCGCCGGAAGACGTCGACCGCCCACTCGGTGGTGATCAGCGGCTCGTTGTAGGTGCTGGCGACGGCTTGCGCGTGGCGCCGGGTGCCTAGCGCGATCAACTCGTCGGCTGAGATGGGCATGTAGTCCCGGCCCGCCGCGTCGTCGCGCAGGGTCTGCGAGATTTCCCAGTTCTGGCAATAGCTGCACCGGAAATCGCAGCCGAGCATCCCGAAGCTGAGCACCGAAGCGCCCGGCAGCACGTGAAAGAACGGCTTTTTCTCGACCGGATCGATCTGCAGCGCGCCCACATAGCCATGCGGGACGCGCAGCGTGCCCCGGTCGTTGTAGCGCACCTGGCAGATGCCCCGCCGCCCGTTTTTGATCAGGCAACGGTGCCCGCAGGCCAGGCAGCGAATCTTCCGTTCCTCGGCGTCGACTACCTCGAACAGCGCTCCGGCTGCGGTCATGGAATCCAGCCGGTCTTGCAGCGTCGCCATACACTCTGCTCCGACATCTTTGTCATGATCAGACTCTAGCACAACCGGTCGTTTCAGTGCCCAATTTGAGCGCAAGAATCGGATAGCATTTTGGCCCGCCTGCCGCTATCCTGAAGCTATCAAACAATGCAGCCATGCGAGGGACGCGAGTGATGCTTGATACCCTAACCCCCACCACCCTACCCGATGCGCTCGAATGCTGGCAGGCCGTCCAGAACCGGGATCGCCAGTATGATGGTACGTTCGTATACGCCGTGGAGTCAACCGGTATCTACAGCCGCCCGTCGTGCCCGGCGCGGCATCCGCGGCGCGAGAACGTCATCTTCTTCGCTTCCTCCGACGAAGCCGAGCAGGCCGGTTTCCGGCCCTGCGGCCGCTGCCGCCCCAACGAAGTCGATTCCCAGGTCGATCTGGTGCGCCGGGCCGCCGATCTGCTCGATGGGTCGAACGGCTCCACGCCGACGCTGGCCGAATTGGGCGCGCTGCTGCACGTCAGCCCGTTCCATCTGCAGCGCGTCTTCAAGCGCATGACCGGCGTCACGCCGCGCCAGTACGCCGACGCGCGCCGCCTGAATCGCTTCAAGTCCCAGCTCAAAGAGGGCGAGCCGGTCACGCGGGCGCTCTACGAAGCGGGCTACAGCTCCAGCAGCCGCGCGTATGCCGGGCAGCTCGGCATGACGCCAACCGCCTACGGCGGCGGCGGCGAGGGGATGGTGATCGCGTATACGGTGACGGACTGCCCGCTCGGGTATGTGCTCGTCGCCGCCACGGCGCGCGGGCTGTGCGCCGTCAGTTTAGGCGATTCGCCGGGCGAGCTGGAAGCTGGCCTGGTCGAAGAGTATCCAGCCGCGTCGATTCACCGCGACGATACCGGCATGGGCGCGTGGGTGAGCCTGATCCGGGCCTACATGGACGGCGCGCCGTTACCGCCCGACCTGCCGCTGGACATCCGGGCGACGGCCTTCCAGCGCCGCGTGTGGGATGCCCTGCGCGCGATCCCGGTGGGCGCGACGCGCTCGTACGCCGAGATTGCCGCCAGCCTGAAGCAGCCCAACGCCACGCGCGCCGTCGCCCAGGCCTGCGCTCACAACCCCGTGGCGATGATCATTCCGTGCCACCGCGTCGTCCGCAAAAACGGCGACCTGGGTGGCTACCGCTGGGGCGTGGAGCGCAAGCAGGCGCTCCTGGAACGCGAACAACAGGCGGCCCTCTCGGAGGAACCGGCATGAGTTCCGCGGACGGGATTTGGACACGTGCTTCTTCGAGCGGGCGCCAGCGGATCCCAGGGCCGGCTACGAACACGCGCCGGAAGGGTGGGTTCACCGTCGTCATCATCGCGGACGGCCAACCGGCGGTGTTCGTCGCGCCACGCGAGCGAACGCACCGCGTCGCCCTGCGACAGGGCGACGTGCGGCTGGAGCCTGGCGAGGTCCGGCGTATCGCGCGGGCGGGCCAGAGGCTGCGCGTCGTGGCGGGGGGCGCCTGGGTCACATTCGCCGGGCAGGATACGATCGTGCTGGCCGGCCAGACGATCGCGCTGGAGCCGGGGACGGATGCGGCTGTCGTGTCCGCCCTGGGGGACGAGCCGCTGGTGTATCGCGTGATCGAGAACGGGAAAAGCCGATAGCCCCACCGTCAAGGCGGCGAGCCGGGCTTTCTCACTGTAGTGTTGTCGTGTGGGGATAGGGCGTCAGGCTGTGGTTTCGAGCCGGCGCCCTTCTTTGAGGCGGCGGGCCAGCATCAGGATGTCGTAGGCGCTCTGGCGAGCGCTGTCAGTCTCGGCGCCCAGCATCTCGGCCAGCTCGTCGACGCGGCCCTGATCGTCCAGCCGCTGAACCTGCGTCACCGTGCGCTTGTTCTGGACGTGCTTGCTCACCCGGTAGTGCGCGTCGCCAAACCCGGCGAGCTGTGCCAGGTGCGTGACGACCAGCACCTGGTGCCGGTCCGAGAGGCGCCACAGCTTCTGGCCGACCACCGCGCCGATGCGCCCGCCGATGCCCTGGTCGATCTCGTCGAAGATCAGGGTGGGCACCTGGTCGGCGTGGGTCAGCACGCTCTTGAGCGCCAGCATGATCCGCGACGTCTCGCCGCCGGAGGCGACTTTCGCGATCGGGCGCAGCGGCTCGCCCACGTTGGCCGCCATGTAAAACTCCACCTGGTCGATTCCATTAGGGCCGAACGCCAGCCGCCGGTCTTCGACGAAGCAGCCTTCGGGATCGTCCTGCCACGCGATCTGCACCTCGAACCGGGCGCCCTGCATTTTGAGCTCGTCCAGCTCGCGGACGATGGCCTCGGTCAGTTTCTGGGCGGCGGCCCGCCGCTTGGCGCTCAACTGGGCGGCCAGGGTCCCGATCTGGTGCAGCAGCCGGTCCTCCTGGGCGCGCAGCTCGGCCAGCCGCTCCTCGCTGTGCGTGATCGACTCGAGCTCGGCGCGGGCTTTGTCGGCGTGCGCCAGCGCCGCCTCGATGCTGCCGCCGTACTTGCGCTTGAGTCGCGTGATGATCTCGACCCGCTCCTCGATCTGGTCCAGCCGGTGCGGATCGTATTCGATGTCCTCGCGGTACTGGCGGACGGTGCGCGCCAGCTCGTCGGCCTGGGCGCTCAGGCTCTCGGCCAGCTCGGCATATTCGGCGATCGTCGGGTCGAGCTTCGCCAGCCGCGACAGATCGATCGCCGCCTGGGCCAGCAAATCCACGCCGGATGTCTCGCCCATGTCGCCCAGCAGCGCGTACTGGGCCTCGGTCGCGAGCTCGGCGATCTTCTCGGCGTTGACCAGCCGGTTGCGCTCCTGCTGGAGCTCGACTTCCTCGTCGGGGCGCAGGGCCGCGCTGTCGATCTCCTGCACCTGGTACTGCAGCATATCTACGCGGCGGGCCAGGGCGGCCTCGTCGGTGAGCAGGCTCTTGATCTCGGCCCGGACCTGCTCCAGCGCCCGGACCACTTCCTTAAAGCCGGCCCGCGCGTCTTCCAGCCCGGCATAGCGATCGAGCAGGTAGATGTGCTGGGCCGGGCGCAACAGCGAGAGGTGCTCGCCCTGGCCGTGAATGTCGACCAACATCCCGCCGATCTCGCGGTAGACGGCCAGGTTGCAGGTCGTGCCGTTGATGCGCGCCAGGCTGCGCCCGCTGCTGCGCACTTCGCGGGAGAGGATCACCTCGTCGGGTAGCTCACCGTCCAGCCCTTCCGCTTCCAGCAGGGCCTGCACGTCCGCCTGGAGCGCGGGCGGGATGGCGAAAATCCCCTCGATCATGGCGCGGTCGGCCCCACCGCGCACCAGCGTGGCGTCGGAACGCTCGCCGAGCAGCAGGTTCACCGCGTCGACAATGATCGACTTGCCAGCCCCGGTCTCGCCGGTGATGACCAGGAAGCCGGGGTCCAGGGTGAGGGTCAGCTCATCGATAATCGCGAAGTCTTTGATGCGCAGTTCTTGAAGCATACCAGACCGCTTTCAGGTTGTCAGCCGCAGGCCAAACTGCGCGACCGCCGCGCCAGTCGCCATGAACAGATAGATCCCGATGCTGAGCGGGTTGAGCAGCAGAAACGGCAGCGCGCCGAGCACGACGCACGTCCCCACCACGGCGCCAGTATAGCGCCCGCGCCGCCTGCCGGTGAGTCTGAAGACGGCCCGGCCGATCAGGCCGCCGGCGGCCGGGGCCAGGAAAAACACAATGATAAACCAGCCGATGCGCGCCAGAATCGCGGCGGCGACGAAGCTCATCACCAGGGCGACGACTCCGGCGATCAGGTAATCGCGCATCTGCGCGTCGAAGAACTTGTCCTGCTGCTCGCGAACGCATTCCCGGCAGCGATAGCCGACCGGCATCTTGACGGCGCAGCGGGTGCACATCGGGCGCCCGCAGCGGTTGCAGCGCAGGCTGGTGGCGATAGTCGGGTGAACGGTGCAGTACACCAGCTCTTCTTGAGTGTCGGTGTCGTCGAGTCGCTCTGGAACGGTCATGATCTATCCCCAGGGTCGATGTCTCATCCCTGATTCTGGCCCGAATCGGCGGAATTGCCCACTGGCAGGCGGTTGGCGTGCGGCGGCACGCGCGGCTCCAGCCGGTCGAGCAGCGAGCGGTAAAAGTAGTTGCGCTCGCGCAGGCGCACGAACTGCGTGATCCGGTCGCTGGCCCGCACGACGACGTGATCGGACGGCTCCAGGCTGGCGATTAGCTCGCCATCCACGGTCAGGAACACTTCGGCCAGCGCCCCTGGCTCCACGACCACCGTGATCGTCGCGCCCTGCGACAGCACCATCGGCCGGTCCATGCTCAGGTGAGGCGCGACCGGCGTGACCAGGATGTTCTTCAGCTCCGGCGGCAGGATCGGCCCGCCAACCGCCAGCGCGTAGGCGGTCGAGCCGGTCGGCGTGGCGATGATCAGGCCGTCGCCGTGGTAGGTCGTCGCCCAGCCGCCGTCGATATACGTCTCCAGCCGGACGGACCGGGCGATGGCCCCGCGGCTGACCACCACGTCGTTGAGCGCATCATTCGCGCCCAGGATTGCGCCCTCGCGCCGGATCTCGTAGCGGATCATCATGCGCTCTTCGATCCAGTACTCGCCCGCCAGCAGCGTTTTCAGGCTCGCTTCCCACTCCTCCGGGTTGATCTCGGTGAGGAAGCCCAGATAGCCGGTGTTGATGCCGAACACCGGCACGCGCTCCGGCGCGCAGACGCGGGCCGCGCGCAGCATCGCGCCGTCGCCGCCGATGGCCACGACCAGGTCCGAGTCACGGACCAGGGGCTGGACGTGCGGCGTGTCCCATACGGTGCGCATCCAGGTAGTGATGTGGTGGTCTTCCAGGGAGCGCGTCACATCCTGGGCGATCGGGACCGTGCCGGGGCGCAGTGGGTGAGCGAGTATGCCGATCGTCTGGAAAGTCTTCAACGGGTTGGCTCCCCTGGTGCGAGTGACGTGCGTAAAGCGATTATAGCTTGCCGGATAAGTGCGTCAAAACCGGGCTGGATCTTTCATTATACGAACAAAAGTTCTATCTCGCAAGCCAAAATGAAGACCAAACACTTGGTTCGCGAAGCGTTTGGTCTTGGGGGAGCATCCGGATGGCTGTGGGGGGCATCAGCCATCTCGGTACTATCCTGATCTTAGGCGACATCCAGCGACTCAGCTTGACGCCTGATCGCTGGCTTGGCAACGGAAACCCGCCGGACCTGACAAAAGCCTGACGCGCGATCAGGTCAGCCCCAGGACCGGCACCGACGCCCCGTGGACCGCCCGCGCCGCATCCGACGCCAGGAACAGGAACACATCGGCCAGGTCTTCGGGGGCCACCCATTTACTGAAATCGGCGTTGGGCATGGCCTCGCGATTCTGCGGCGTGTCGATGGTGCCCGGCAGGATGCAGTTGACGTTGATCCCGCTGGCTTTTAGCTCAGCGGCCATGCTCTCGGTCAGGCGAATCACAGCCGCCTTCGAGGCGCTGTAGGCCGCGGAATTCTTGCGCCCCTGCTGGCCCGCCGGCGCGGCGGTGTGGATGATCTTGCCGCTCCCCTGCCGCAGCATGACCGGCACCACGGCCCGCCCCAGGATGAACGCCGTGCGCGCGTTGAGCGCCAGCATGAAGTCGAACGTCTCCAGCGGCGTCTCGTGGAGCGGATCCCCGGCCCGGAAGCCGCCGACCGTGTTCGCCAGCACGTCGATCCGGCTGAACTGCTCGATCACGCGGCTGACCATCTGCCGGGTGGCCGCTTCGTCGGTCAGGTCCACGCCGCCCAGCAGCAGGTGTTCCGGCGCGGCGGCGAGGTCGGCGAAGGCGGCGCGCAGGCCCTCATCGTCGTGATCGACCAGGGCGAGCCGGGCGCCCGCCGCCAGGAACCGGCGCGCGACCGCGCTGCCCAGGTTGCCGCTGGCGCCGGTGACGACCACGATCTGGTTCGTGAAGTCAAACATGGTTTTATGTTCCTTCGCTTATGCTTAGTGCCATTGACGTCCCCGATGGTACAGATTGTACGGGTTTGCGGGCTGAACGGCGATCAAAGCTGGTACAATCTGGGGACAGAAGTGGCTAACCTGATGACCATAGAGGGTGGAGTAAATGGGAATGCACGGCGGCGGATGGTTCGCCTATGTTCGTGGTGAAGACGATAAAGATAAGAAACAACACGTCACCTGGCCGCTGCTCAAGCGGGTGCTGGGCTATGCGCGTCCCTATCGCGGCCGGATCATTCTGCTGTTGGGCACGATCCTGGCGGTGACGGGCCTCAGCCTGCTGACGCCGCTGATCATGCGCGACCTGATCGACCGCACGCTGCCCGCCGGGAACGCGGGGCGGCTGAACCGGCTGGCGATAGCGCTGGTGCTGATCCCGATCGCCGGCGGCGCGATCAACATCTTCCAACGCAAGCTCAATGCCTCGATCGGCGAGGGTGTGATCTACGATCTGCGGCTGGCGCTCTATACGCACCTGCAGCGCCTGTCGCTGCGCTTTTTCACGCACACCAAAACCGGCGAGCTGATCAGCCGCCTGAACAACGACGTGATCGACGCCCAACGCGCGATCAGCAGCACGATCGTGGACATCGTGACCAACCTGATCCAGGTCACGGCGATCCTGATCGTCATGTTCTCGCTCGAATGGCGGCTGACGCTGCTGGGTGTGATGGTCCTGCCGCTGTTCATCGTGGCGGCGCGGCGACTGGGGACCAAGCTGCGCCACATCGCCCGCCAGGCGATGGATTACAACGCGCAGATGAACGCCATCATGAACGAAACGCTCAACATCGGCGGCGTGCTGCTGGTCCGGCTGTTCGGGCGCACCGCGACCGAGGTCGAGCGCTTCGACGTGCGGGCGGCGCAGGTGCGCGACATCGGCATCACCCGGGCGGTGACGGGCAGCCAGTTCTTCGTGATCATCGGGCTAGTCGGCGCGATCGGCACGGCGCTGGTGTACTGGGTGGGCGGGCACCTGGTGCTCAACGGCGCGTTCACCATCGGCACGATCGTCGCCTTCGCCTCGTACCTGACGCAGTTGTACGGCGCGCTGCAAAACCTGACCAACGCGCCGGTCGCGTTCGCCACGTCGATGGTCAGCTTCGAGCGCGTGTTCGAGGTGATCGACCTGCCGCTGGACATCGCCGAGAAGCCGGGCGCGCGCGTCCTGCACGACGTGCGCGGCGCGCTGACGTTCGAGGACGTGACCTTCGAGTACCGCATCGACGAGGAACACCTGCTGCGCAGCGTGGAACGGCACGGGCAGGTGGACATGGTCCAGACTGTGCTCTCCGGCGGCGAGAAGACCGACGGCAAGACGAGCGAGCCGGTCGCGATCAGCCAGGCGCGCGAGATCGCGCTGGAACATGTGTCGTTCCACATCGAGCCGGGGCAGTTGGTGGCGCTGGTGGGGCCGAGCGGCGCGGGCAAAACCACGCTGACCTACCTCATCCCTCGTCTATATGATCCCACCGAGGGGCGTATCCTGCTCGATGGGCACGACCTGCGCGACGTGACACTCAGCTCGCTGGCGGCCCAGGTGGGCATGGTCACGCAGGAGACGCACCTGTTCCACGACACGATCCGCACCAACCTGCTCTACGCCCGCCTGGACGCGACCCAGGCCGAGATCGAGGCCGCCTGCCGCGCGGCCAATATTCACGACTTCATCGCCGGGTTGCCGGACGGCTATCACACCGTTGTCGGCGAGCGCGGCTATCGCCTGAGCGGCGGCGAAAAGCAGCGCCTCGCCATCGCCCGCGTGATCCTCAAGGACCCGCGCATCCTGGTGCTGGACGAGGCGACCAGCCACCTCGACAGCCAATCTGAGGCGCTGATCCAGGACGCGCTGAAGACCGTGATGGCGGGCCGGACGAGCATCGTCATCGCGCACCGGCTGAGCACGATCCTGGCGGCGGACCTTATCCTGGTGATCGACCGGGGCCGGATCGTCGAGCAGGGCCGCCACGACGACCTGATCGCGCAGGGCGGGCTGTACGCGAGGCTGTACGAGACGCAGTTCAGCCGCGAGCGCAACGGCGCCCCGCTGTTCCCGGCAGAGGCCGGGGAGCCGTAGACCTTGGAGGAAAACCGGGCCGGGGCGCGGGCAAGACCGGTGCCCCGGCCCAGGCTGGTTACAGCGTAGACAGCCGGTCGAAGGCTGGCTTGAGCGTGGGATACAGCTCCCGGAACAAGGGATAGATCGCCTGGTAGTTCCGAGCGTGCGCGCTCGGTTCCACGCGGTCGCCCAGCTTGACGGTCTGCTCAGCCGCCGTGGCGACATCCGGCCATACGCCGCCGCCCACTCCGGCCAGCAGGGCCGCGCCGTAGGCCGCGCCTTCGATGGCCTCGGCCACGACCAGCGGCACATCGAACACATCCGCCAGAATCTGGCGCCAGACCGGGCTCTTGACGCCGCCGCCGCTGGCCCGTACCTCGTTGATGATGCCCGCTTCGCTGTTCTTGATCAGCTCGAAGCCATCGCGCAGGCCGAAGGCCACGCCTTCCAGCACGGCGCGCGTCATGTGGGCGCGCGAATGGCGCGCCGTCAGGCCGATGAACGCACCGCGCGCCAGCGGATCGGGGTGGGGCGTGCGCTCGCCGGTCAGGTACGGCAGGAAGACCAGCCCATCCGCGCCGGGGGCGATGTCGGCCGCTTCGTCCGTGAGCGGGCCGAAGTCCTCATTGGGGGCCAGCGTGTCACGGAACCACTGCAGGCTGCCCGCCGCGCTGAGCATCACGCCCATGAAATGCCACTGGTTCGGCACGGCGTGGCAGAAGGCGTGCAGGCGGCCCTCCGGCTCGTAGGCGTAGCTTGCCAGTGGCGCGAAGACCACGCCCGACGTGCCGACCGTGAGCGCGACGATGCCGGGCTTCACCGCGCCGACACCGGTCGCCTGGGCGGACTGGTCGCCGCCGCCGCCGACCACGGGCGTCCCGGCCTTCAGACCGGTCTCGCGCGCTGCGTCGCCGCTCACGACGCTGGTGATCTGCGGGCCTTCGTGCACGGGCGGGAGCCATTCCGCCGGGATATCCAGCGCGCGCAGCACCTCTTCGGACCATTCGCGCCGGGCGACGTTAAGCAGCACCGTGCCCGCCGCCCCGGCCAGGTCGGTCGCGTAGCCGCCGGTGAGCTTGAAGCGGATGTAGTCTTTCGGCAGCAGGACGTGCGCGATCCGCGCGTAGACGTCCGGCTCGTGCTTGCGCACCCACAGGATCTTGGGGGCGGTGAAGCCGGTCAGGGCGCGGTTTCCGGTGAGCTGGATGAACCGCTTCTCGCCGATGGTGGCGTGGATCTCGTCGCACTCGGCCTGCGTGCGCTGGTCGTTCCACAGGATCGCCGGGCGCAGCACCTCGCCGCGCTCGTCCAGGCAGACCAGCCCGTGCATCTGCCCCGTCAGGCCGATGCCCTGGATCGCGCCGGGATCGGCGATCTTGCCCAGCACGATCCTGATCGCAGCGGCCATGCCCTCCCACCAGTCGGACGGATTTTGCTCGCTCCACAGGGGGAAGGGCTGGCTCAGCTCGTGCGGTGTGGTGTGGCTGGCAACCACCGCGCCCGTCTCGTCGATCAGCAGCGCCTTGGAGCCGGTGGTGCTCACGTCCAAACCCAGTAAATATCTCATGGTCAACGCTCCTCTTGTCAAATCAGGCAAAATGATCCGCGGCTAACAGGATACCTCGAGCGCCGCGCCGAACGCGTGCAGATTTTCGGCGGGCGTATGGCGCGGGACTTCACAGCCGGGCGCGGCCAGCCAGTTGGGGCCGCCCGCAGCGCGGCAGGCGATTACGGCCTGGCGAATCCCCTCTGGCGACCCATTGTACAGCACGGCCACCGGGTCGATGTTGCCGCACAGCGCGATCGCCGGATCGATGGCCTCGACCTGGGCGCGCGCCGCCGCAAGATCGACCTGCCAGTCCAGGTCGATGATCCGCGCGCCGCTGCGGGCCATGTCGCTGACGATGCGTGTGGTGTTGCCGCAAATGTGCAGCCGCCCGATGGCACCGGCCTGGCGCACCGCCTCGAAGATGCGCTGCTCGTAGGGCAGCGCGAACCGGCGATAGGCGGCGGGGTTCACCTGCGAGGCGATGGCGTCGCCCAGACCGATGATAGTCGCCCCAGCCTCGACCTGCGCCAGCGCGAAAGCGATGGCCGTTACCGTGCAGCGCTCGAGCAGCTCTTCGACCCACTCAGGGCGGTCGTAGAGATCGTACATCAGCGCGCTGACGCCGCGCAGGTCGGCCGCTTCGGCCAGCGCGCCCTCGACCCAGCCCTGGACCGGCACCCGCCCGCCGGCGCGCTCGTGAAACAGGCGGACGGCGTCCACCCGGTCGCGCATGCGGCTCCCGGGCGCCAGCGGATCGGGCGCCGGCAGCGTGGCCAGGTCGGACGGGTCCTGGATGCGCGGCTCCGTGCAGATCGGCAGACCGTTTTCCGGGAAGGTGATCTGCGCGCCGAAGCCGGATGCTTCGCGGTATGGGTCGCTGATCGCGTCGAGAAGGTCCAGCTCAAAGACTTCGACCGTCTTGAAATTCGCCTCGCACAGCACGTTGTAATCCTGGTAGTAGCGGGCCAGCGGCGCGCCGATCAGGTCGGCGGCGAATTGCATGACCAGCGTCATGTTGGGGATGCGGTCGACCGGCTGCCCTCCCAGGCGCGCGGCGAGTCTTTCGGTCGAAGTCATCATGGGTTGTCGCCCTCTGCCGCTATCCAATCACTGAGACGCGCGTGAAAACAGGCGCATCCCGGTCGATCATCACTGCCAGCCAAGCCCAGCCCCCTTGAGCGTTCATTACGGCGCCCGGTACACCTGCAAAATGGATGTCACGTTCTCGTCCGTCTGATCTTTCTTGAACGCGTAAATCGCCATGGCTTCCAGATGGTAAATGACGGCAACGCCAGACGTCAGGTACCCCAGGGGCGGGTAGAAGCGATCGAGCAGCATGGTGAGCATCAGCAGCAACACCAGCGCGGCGGCCAGCTTGCCGCTGTAGAGGTGGATGGCTGCCAGATCGTGCCGGTAAAAGTACGCCGTGGCATACATGAGGATCGACGTGACGACCGGCACGATGAACACATGCGGGTAGGAGGGAAAGACGCGGGCGAACTCGTCCCAGATGAGCCAAACGAACAGGGCCAGCGTCGGCAGCCAGATCGCCAGGTCAATCACCGTGTCCAGTTTCCGTCCCAGATCCGATTCAATATGCAGGCGCCGCGCCACATAGCCATCCACGGCGTCCAACAACGACTGCGCGGCGAACAACCCCACGAAAGCCTCAGGCTGCTTCAGGAGCCCGGCAAGCACGAGAAAGGGCAGGAAACCTAACCGGGAGAGCGAAATGAGATTGGCCAGATGCTGGCGCTGAAAGATGTTCGGCACTCTCACGCCTCCTGATAAATGAGATGGCGCTCACCCCCGGTCGTTCGGGCCCACCCACAGCGTATGCGTCTCGTCCCAGGTCCAGCCCGGCGCGGTGATGGTCACGGGCTGGCGGGCCCAGCCAGCGGCCACGCGGGCCTGGGTCTCGTCCCAGGGCTGGACGCCGCTAAGCGCGTCGGCGGCCTCCACGTTGCACGCGCCCACCGCGACGGCGCTGGTTAGCGCCTCTTCGGGAGCCTGCCCGCGCAGGATGCCCGCCAAGAACCCGGCGATGGTCGCATCGCCCGCGCCAGTCGTGCCCACCAGCGGTTGTGGCTCGAAGCACGGCGCCCATAGCTCGCGGCTCCGCCAGCCCTCGCCGGGCAGGAAGGGCGCGCCCTCCGGACCGGTGCGCAGATACAGCCCGCGGTCTCCCAGCTTGAGCACGACGATGCGCGCGCCCAACGCCAGCATCTCGGCGGCGATGGTCGAGAGGAGCGCGTCGTCGGGCGGATCGGTGGCGGGCAGGTGTCCGCGCAGCATGAAAACCAGCTCGTCCAGGCTGGGCAGGAAGATGTCCACATACGGCAGCGTGCGCGCGAAGACCGCCGGCCAATCCACCTGGCCGCCCAGCCCCTTCGGATCGGGCATGGCCATGTCGAGCGCGGTGATCACCCCGGCATCTTTCACGCGCCGGTACATGGCGACCAGCTCCGCGCCCTCATCCGCCACCATGCGCGCCATGATCGGCGGGTAGCCGAAATGGAACAACCGCGCCCCGGCCACCTCGTCGTAGCGCACGTCGTCCGCGCCGAACGTGGCGTTGGTGCCGGCGCAGTGCAGAAAGGTCCGGTCGTGGCCGGGTGGGCTGAACACCACCGAATAGGACGTCGTCTCGCCCGGCGTGATGATCATGTGATCGGCCAGGGCCGGGTCGTCGTCGCAGAGCTGGCGCAGCACGAGATGCCCGAACGCGTCGTCGCCGACCTTGCCCATGAGCAGGGTGCGAATCCCCAGGCGGTGCAGGTTGCGCCCCGTGTTGGAAACCGGCCCGCCCGTCGCCAGGATGGCCGGGCCGATCTCGATGACGGCGCCGGGCCTGAGATCCGTTCGCACGTCGATCGGCGGCAGGCGCGGGATCACGTCCAGGCAGATATGGCCGGCGACGACGGCATCAGGACGAGGCATACGCTACCCCTCCAACCCGGCGAGGGGGCTGTCCACATCCCGATCGTCGTGAAGCATGGACCGCGGCACGCGCATCATCCGCTCGGGCTACAGCTTGACATCGCCGCACAGATGCACGGCGACGCCCATCGCGTCGAGCATGGCGGCTTTGGCGGCCAGCGCTGCGTCGGCTTGCGCGGCGGTCGGCGCGTAGACAACGTTCACATGGTTGGCCTTGTGCCGCGCCATCATCTGGTCGCGCGTGACACCGTGCAGCACCGCGTTCATGATCGGCCACTGGGGCGAGGTCATCTGCCAGCGGCGCTCGACTTCTTCGCGCGGCAGCGCCACCGAGGTCGCGCGGCCCAGGTCAGCGTGGACCTTGCCGCCCATCACGTACACGCGGCTCCACACGACCTCGCCCGGCTTGCTGATTCCCTTGAGCGTGCCGCCACCCAGCCGGAAGAACATCGGATCCTGGCGCTCGCTGCTGGCCCCCGCGTACCCGCCAACGAAATGCGCCGCCGGTACCGCGCCGGAGATCAGGAAGACCCACACGAACTGGCCGTCGTACTCTTCGCCGTAGCGCAGGTCATGCAGCGTGGTCTCGGGCGGCAGACCCATGCGCGTCCAGATGCGATTGGTCACCAGCGCGTCGAGCCCGGCACCCTCGTCCACCTCGTTGAAGTGGGGGATCGCCTGGCCCGGATAAAGCTCTTCGCCCGTCTCTTTGTGATACACCGGCGGGCGGTCGACGTTGTTGAGCAAGCCCTCGACCAGGTCCGATGCCGGGACGAGATCCTTCAGCCCCTGCTGGTACTGGATGCCAATGGCCGCGCAGCCGAAATTGTGCGCGATGCGCGCGGCGGCAATGTACATCTTGCACTGGATGAAAATCTGCGCGTCGGTCAGCTCGGTGGCTTCGTCGGTCCCGGTGACGAACGTCATGCCCTTCGCGTCGAGCCAGTCGCGGACCGCCTGGGCTTCGGCGTCGGTCACCTGGAGCATGGCGGCGTACAGTGCCGACTGGCTGAGGCGTTCTTTGTAGACGCCCATCGGGTTGAGCAGCTCGTCTTCGATGATGGCATTGTACATGCCCATGCAGCCCTCATCGAACACGCCGAGGATGGCCTTCTCGCGCTTGAGCTGGCGGGCCAGCGCCTGGCCCAGCTCTCTTTCCGCGAGGGGCAGGCGGGCCGGATCGAGATCGCGCACGTGGCTGGTGTCGTGGTCGATCTTGCCCTCGGCGATCCACTGGCGGATGCCCTGGCGGAAAAAGTCGTCAGTGAAGTCCACGCTCCAGATCGAGCTGTATTTGACGCCCATCTTGGTCAGCGAGCCGTTGAGGTTCAACAGTCCCACCAGTCCCGGCCACTGGCCGCTCCAATTGGCGACGGTCAGGATCGGGCCGCGGTGATCGCGCAGTCCGGCTAGCACGTGGTGGCTGTACTGCCAGACCGCTTCCGCAACGATGAGGCGGGCGTCGGGATGAATGGTCTTGAAGATGTCCATGCCCATACGCTGGCTGGAAATGAATCCGTGCTGTTCATGGGGATCGTAGGGGTGACCGCGCTTGACGGTAATGCCTTCTGCCGCAAATGCCTGGATGACGCGCTGTTCCATATCGTGTTGGGCGGGCCAGCATTGCTGATTAGCGGCCAGGCGCAGGTCCCCGCTGGCGATCAAAATGGCCTCGTTCGGCGCCGGCGGGGCCGGTTCGGCGACTTCCGGAAGTGTATAGGGCGACATCATGTCCTCCACAAGAACCCAATTCATCCAAATGCACAATGACCCTATTATAGTGGGTGACGGGCGAACGGGATACCTTTGTGGGAATGAATGTGGGAAAATGTTTGATTCTTGTTGGAAATGTTGACTTATGTGGGATAAGTCAGCGCGGCGCGGGGGATTCCTCAAGCCCATGTTGATTCATGCCATCCACCGGCAGCCCCTCCATCGCCATGATCTTGAGCGCGTTGCTGGTGGGGGATGGCCCTGGGCGCAGCCTGTAGTCGAAGGTCATGCGGCCCTCGGCGATGGTTTCCGTGAAGTGGTAGTTGTGAATGTGTGGGATTTCGCCAGCCAGCTTCACCAGCTCCAGGTCGTGCGTGGACAGCACGCCTACCCCGTCCCCGCCGACCACCGCGCGGATGTACGCCCGGCTCCCGATGAGGCGCTCGCGGTTGTTCGTGCCGCGGAAAATCTCGTCAATCAGGTAGAACAGCGGGTAGGTGTGGGGCGGCTGCAGGGCGTCCAGCAGGGCTTTCAGCCGCTTGACCTCGGCGTAGAAGTAGGAGATGCCGTCAGTGACCGAGTCTGTCACGCGGATGCAGGTGGCGATGCGCAGCGGGACCGAGGTGAACGCCTGCGCCGCCACCGGTCCTCCGGCATAGGCCAGGCACAGGTTGGCGCCCAGCGTCCGCAGGAAGGTGCTCTTGCCGGACATATTCGAGCCGGTGATCAGGGCCAGCTCGCCCATGTCTGCCAGCGCGAAATCGTTGCAGACGCGCGCGCTGCGCGGGATAAGCGGGTGGCCGATATCCCGCACGACCAGGGCCGGGCCATCCCGGCGGGCCTCGATGGTGGGAAAAGCGTAGTCCGGGTTGAGATAGGCGAACGTCGCCAGCGCGCTGAGCGCCTCAAGCTCGTACCAGGTATCCAGCCATTCGGGCAGCAGGCGGGCGACCGCCGCCTTGCGCTGATCCAGCCAGTACGCCACGAGCAGATCCCACGGAATGACCGCACTGACGGCGAACCACAGGTACGGGTTGCCCCGCACGCTGGCCGCGGACAGCACGCGCGTGATGCGCCGCAGGTGCGCCGAGGGGCGGTTGGCCGGGTCGAGGAAGGGGGCGCACAGCGCGCGCAGCGCCGGCCTGTCGCGGTAGCGATCGCGTTCCAGGTGCTCGAAGACCGCTTTCAGGGCAGTCAGCGGATCGCTGAGCGCGAACGCCGCCGCGAACAGATCGCCAAGCTGCTGCACTTTCCACAGGTACAGCCCGGCATAAATGAGCAGCGTGAAGCGCCAGATAGGCGGCAGGAGCCCGGCGACCACGTCCAGCACCAGCAGCGCGATCGTGATCAGCGACAGGGCCAGGAGCCCCCACAGCCAGTGGGCCAGCGCCCGCGAGGGCGAGAGCGACGCCAGCCAGCCCAGCAGCGCGGCGCCGTCCCAGCGCCGGAACTTGCCCCCGGTCGCCAGCCGTGCGTTGAGCTGGAGCCTGTCCCGGAAGGTGACCAGCGGCGCCAGCTCGCGGACCAGCGCCTGCCGCCGCGCGATCGGGCCCGGATCGGGCGCGCCGGCAGCCAGCCAGTCGCGGAGCCGCAGGCCGCCCTCGCGGGAGATGGTCGTATCCAACAGGCGGTGAATCCCGCGCGGGCCGGTCAGGTCCAGGTCGAGCTCCAGCGGGCACTCGGGGCGCGGATCGGCGGCCAACGGCGGGGGCAGGTGATCCCAGTCCAGCCGGCTGCGGGCCAGATGCGCCCGTTTGATATCGCGCCAGACATGGTGGCGCAGCGTGCTGGTCTTGATCCGCCGGTGGAAACGCGCCAGGATGCTGAACACGATCACCGCGACCGCGGCGGCGATGAATGCCGCCCACACGCCGACGGCGAACAACAGCGCGGCGCTGACGACCGCTCCGCCGGCGAAGGCGAGCAGCCGCGCCCACGCGAAGCGGACCCCGGCGAGGTCCAGCCGGTACAGGCGCGCATCCAGGCGCGCGATCAGCCGCTCGAGCGACGGCTCGCGGGGCGGGGCGCTCATGGCGCGACCGGGTGAGCTTTCAGCCACAGCACCTGGTAGGGCCGGACGTCGATGGCGGTGTCCGCCGCGACCGGCGTCCCCGCGATCAGGTCGGTGAACCCGGTGATTCCCTCCAGCGGGACGGCGGACAGGTCCGCGCGGACCGTCTGGCCCGACACGTTGTGGATTGCGACGATCTGCTCGGCGCCGTCGGGCGATGTCCGCAGCAGCGCGAATAGCGCCGGGTGCAGGTCGAGCACGGTCTGCGGGCCATTGGGATGGAAGGCGCGCTCGCTGGTGCGCCGGGCGATCAGGTCGCGATAGGCGAAAAACACCCTGGCGCGTAGCGAGCCAGGATCGGCCAGCGCTGCCTCGACCGTCCCCAGGTCCAGCTTCTCGCGGTTGATGCTGCGCAGGTGGCCGGTCTGGCGCACGCCGTCGTTCCAGTTGCGCGAGCCGAGCAGGCTGTGAATGTAGATGCCCGGCATGCCCATGAACGCCAGCGCGATCGCCTGCGACACCAGGAAGCGGCTCGCCTGCACGTCCAGCGGCTCACCTGCTGCCGGGTCCGAGAGCGCGTCGAAATAGTTGATGTTCAGCTCGTAGGGGCTTTGCGTGCCATCGGGGTTGGCTTTGTACGATACCGCGCCGCCGTGTGCTTTGGCCCGCTCGACCAGCAGCGCGACGCCCTCATCGGGCAGAATGCCCTCGACCGGGCGCACGCCGATCCCGTCGTGCGAGGCGGTGAAATTGAAGAAAGTGGTCTGGTCCGAGATTGTCTCGACCCCGGCAGCCCACTTGCTGAGCACGCTCGCGTCGCCGGTCGCGATGGCATGCAGCGTCAGCGGGGGCAGCGTGAACTGGTAGACAAGCTGGGCCTCGTCCTGGCCATTGCCGAAATACGAGACGTTCTCCGGGTGTGGGACGTTCGTCTCGGTGATGATCGTCACGTGCGGCGCGACCACGTCGAGCACGTCGCGGAACAGCTTGACGACGGTGTGCGTTTCGTCCAGGTGAATGCAACTGGTCCCGATGCGTTTCCACAGGTAGGCGATGGCGTCCAGCCGGAGGAAAGTCATCCCCTGCCCGACGTAGAACAGCAGCACCTCGATGATCTTGAGCAGGACCTCTTCGTTGGCGAAATTCAGATCGATCTGGTCGGTGCTGAACGTCGTCCAGACGTGGGCCGGGCCGCCGCTGGTCTCGACCTCGGTCAGCAGCGGCAGACTGCGCGGGCGCACCACCTGCGAGAGATCGGTGTTTGGATCAACCATGATGAAAAAGCCCTGGTAGGCCGGATCGCCGGCGAGAAAGCCGCGGAACCACGCGCTGTGCGCCGAGATGTGGTTGATGACCGCGTCGAACATCAGCTTGAAGTCCTGCCCCAGCCGCCGGATGTCGGACCAGTCGCCCAGATCGGGATTGACGGCGGTGTAGTCGATCACCGAGAAGCCGTCGTCAGACGAATACGGGAAAAAGGGCAGGATGTGGACGGTCGAGATCACGCCCAGCAGGTGCTGGCGCAGGAACCGGCCCAGCGTTTGCAGCGGCAGTAGGCCGGGCCGTTGCAGTGAGTCGCCGTAGGTGATCAGCATCACGTCGCGCTCGGTCACGCGCTCGCGCGGGTCGATGGGTTGGGCGGACAGATCAGGGCGTTGGGCGCGGAAGGTGTCGAGCAGGGACATCAGCCGGGCATGGCACGCGGCGCCGCGTTCGGCACCGTAGAGCGCGATCAGCTTATGGCGCATGGACTCGGAATGTTCGGTCATCACACTCTCATCAGGTTGGCAGGCGAGGCATGCATCTCAACTAGAGTAAGATCTTTAGGGGGGTTCGTCAAGGTTTTTGAACTCGGCCCATTCATCCTATAATTAGCCATCAGGTAAAACAATGTTACGCGGCTTGAACCGCCGGTTAACGTTTTGTCGCAAACTCGGTGGCTGTGCCTGGCTATCTATCCAATGTGTCGATAGGAGAGTTAACCTTGAAAAAGCTGATTGTAGTGATCGGTTTGCTGGCATGCGGCCTGGCGCCATTCCTCGCGCCGGTGGGAGCGCTGCGCGCGCAGGAGTCGGTCGAGATCACGTTCGTCCACATCTTCCCCGACGAGCGCGACGTCCGCCGCAGCACAATCGAAGAGATCGCGGCCGCGTTCATGGCCGAGAATCCCGGCGTGACGGTGACCATCCAGACCACGACCGACGATTACGGTGAGGTATTCGAGGGCGCGCTGCGCGCCGCCGAGCAGGGCAACGCGCCGCACGTCATCCAGGTCGAGGATTCGCTGACGCAGATTGCCATCGACTCGCAGTATTTCGTCAAGATCGGCGACTACGCCAGCGAGGAACAGCTCGCCACCATCCCCGACATCATCGCGCCGATGCGCAACTTCTACAACCTGGATGCGGAGATCTGGGGCCTGCCCTGGAACGCGTCGAACCCGGTGATGTTCATCAACCCGACCATGTTCGAGGCTGCCGGACTCGATCCGGCCAGCCCGCCGCAAACCTTCGAGGAGATCACCACCGCCTGCGCCGCGATCATGGGCGCGGGGATCGAGAACCTAGGCGCCTGCATCAACTGGCCGGTCAATAGCTGGCTGCCGGAGCAGTGGCTCTCGATGCAGAACGCGCTGTTCGTCAACAACGACAACGGCCGCTCGGATCGCGCGACCGAGGCGTACATCGACACGCCCGAAATGGCGCGCATCTTCGACTGGTGGAACGATCTGGACGACAGCGGCTACTTCACCTACAGCGGCACGCCCGGCGCGTACACGCCCGAAGGGCTGCTGTTCGTCACCAAGAAAACGGCGATCCACCTGACGACCAGCGCCGCGATCAGCAACATCTTCTCGTTCGCGCCGGTGATGGGCCAGTTCACGCCGGTCGTGGCGCCGTTCCCCAAACCGTATGCCGACGCGACCAACGGCATCACGGCGGGCGGCGCGGCGGTGTGGGTCATGGCCGGGCACCCTGACGCGGAGACGCAGGCCGCCGTGGATTTCATCTTCTACCTGATCAACACCGAGAACATCAAGACCTGGCATAAGGCCAGCGGCTATTTCCCGATCCGGCAGAGCGCGATCGACGAGCTGGAGGCCGAAGGCTGGTTCGAGGAGAACCCGGCATACTTCATCCCGCTCCAGCAGCTTCTGGACTCGACGCCCAACCCGGCCAACGCGGGCGCCCGGCTCGGCGCGGCCAGCCAGGTGCGCACCACGGTGATCGAGGCGGTGCTGTCGGTCATCGACAATGACGAGGACCCAGCGGCGGCGCTGGCGGCGGCTCAAGATCGCGCCAACAAGGCCATTGCCGACTACAACAGCGTGATCGGCGGCTAGCCGCCCGCGGCGGCGATCCGGCAGATGGGATGGAGACGCGCCCATCCCGCCTGTGTTTTGCCGCCAGGAGAGGACAGCGCCATGGACGACGGCTCCCGGCTCCCGATCTCGTTCCAGGCCGCCCAACGCATCGTGTTGGGCGCGGCGGCCTGTTTCCTGCTGGTCTTTTTCGTCCCGCGGCTGGATGCGCTGGCCGCGCTGTGGGACCTGCTGCGCGACGCGGTGGCCGGACTGCCGGGGTTCGCCGCCGACGTGGTCGACTACTACCGCGCCGCGCCCGGCGATCAGGTGATCGCCTCCGCGTTGGCCGGGGCGATCTTCGGGGCGGTGACGACCGCGCTGGTCGCCAACGTGTTCGATCCGGCGCAGGCGGCCCGCGGGCGGACGTGGCTGGGCGTGCTCGCCGGGGCGGGGGCGGGCGCCCTCGGCGCGCAGATCCTGATGTTCCCGTCCCAGCACTGCACCTACGCGCCGGATATCGATGGGGCGCAGTTCCGCCTGGGGCTGGTCGTGACGGCCCTGGGCGCCCTGATGCTGCTCGTGCCTGTCTGGACGCTTCTCCGGCGCCGGCCCGGCGCGCGCGCGCCGCAGGCCGCCGGGCATTTCAGGCGCTCGCCGCTGCCGTATGTATTCCTGGTGCCAACCGTCATCATCCTGGCCGTGTTCCTGTACTATCCCGCCGCGCAGATCATGCTCGTCTCGCTGCGGCGCAAGATCTTCCCGCTGCCCCAGGAACGCTTCGCCTGCCTGCAGAACTACGTCGACCTGGCGAACGACGCGGTCTACCGCAACAGCTTCGCCAGCACGCTGTATATCACGGTGTTCATCGTGCTGCTCAGTCTGGCGATCGCGCTGGGGATTGCCGTGCTCGCCTCGCAGAAGGTGAAATGGGCCGGCGTCTACCGCACGCTGCTGGTGTGGCCCTACGCCATCTCGCCCGTGGTGACCGGCGTCATCTTCCTGTCGATGTTCCGCGAGGGCGGCGCCGGGCTGCTCAACTGGGCGCTGGACAGCACGCTCGGCATCACGCCCGGCTGGTTGACCGATAGGGACTTGGCACCCTGGGTGATCATCGCCGCCTCGGTGTGGAACTTGCTGGGCTTCAATGTGCTGTTTTACATCGCCGGGCTGCAGAACATCCCCACCGACCTGCTCGAAGCCGCCGCGCTGGATGGCGCGGGGCGCGTCCGGCGCTTCTGGCGGATCACCTTCCCGCTGCTGTCGCCCTTCACGTTTTTCCTGCTGGTGACCAACGTCACCTATTCGTTTTACGGGATTTACGGCGTGGTCGATACGCTCACGCCGCAGGGCGGGCCGCGCTTTGGCCCCGGCGGCGAGAGCGGCGCGACGAACGTGCTGATCTTCAAGCTGTACAAGGACGCGTTCGATACGGGGGCACCGGCGGGCCTGGGCGCCGCGCAGGCGGTCGTGCTGTTTCTGATGGTCGCCACGTTCACCCTGCTGCAGTTCCGTTTTCTCGAGCGCCGCGTGACTTACGAGGGCTGAGCGCATGAACCGCCGACCACGTTATGGAATCCATCTCGCGCTGATCGTCGTCTGCCTGGGTATGGCGTGCCCGGCCCTGTACGCGCTCCAGGTGTCCACCCTGACGCTCGAAGAGGCGTTCACCATCCCGCCCAAGCTGTTCCCCCCCTCGACCGATTTCGCCAACAACGTGCGGACGCTGTTCGACGGGCAGGTCTTTGGCCGCCTGATCGCGAACACGCTCACCGTGGCGATGGTTGTCGTCATCGGCAAGACGGCCCTGGCCATGCTGGCCGGGCTGGCGTTTGTGTACTTCCAATTTCCGGGCAAGTGGGTGCTGTTCTTCTTTGTGCTGCTCACGCTGCTGATGCCGACCGAGCTGCTGCTCGTGCCGCTCTCGAACCTGATCGCGGACCTGGAATGGGCGAAGGACGATCCGCAACTCGCGCTAACGATGCCCTTCCTGGCGAGCGCGCTCGGCGTGTTTTTGTTCCGCCAGCACTTCAGCAATATCCCCCGCGAGCTGCTCGAAGCGGCCCAGATCGACGGAGCCGGCCCGCTGCGCTACCTGGCCTGGGTGCTGCTGCCCATGTCGTGGAACGTGATCGGCGCGCACGCGGTGATCCAGTTCATCTCGATGTGGCACCAGTACGCCTGGCCGATCTTCCTCCAGCTCAACCCGCCGGACCAGCTCATCCAGGTGGGCGTGCGCAATTCGGTGATCAGCGGCACGCAGACCGATTTCGGCCTGCTGATGGCGGCGGGCGTGGTCGCGTCGATCCCCCCGCTGGTCTTTTTCGGGCTGCTGCAGAAGCAGTTCATGAGCGGCTTCGCCCTCATGCGAGACAAGTAACTTTTTGGTAATAAGTCATATGAAAATATTCCTATTTTTTCTCCTTAGGAATAGCACAAACGTAGCGATGGCGCTATAGTCGTTCGCCATGTGTTACAGCCGGATGGGGAGGCCGTAATGAGGGAAAAGTTACGAGGCTGGATCGTTGCGTGTGCGGTCGCAATCGGGGCTGGGCTGGTGCTGGGCGCCGGGTATGGCGCGGCGCTCGCGCAGGACGGCGGCACACCCCCGCCTGAGCCCTTCATGGGCCAGCCTCTGCCCACCGATAAAGGCGCGTATTTCGCCGGTTCCGGGGCATGCGCTAGCTGCCACACCAACATGACCGATGAGTCCGGCGCGGACGTGTCGATCGATGCGTTCTGGCGCGCGACGATGATGGCCAACGCCGCGCGCGATCCGTACTGGCTGGCGTCGGTGCGCGTCGAGACGCTGGGCGCGCCCGAACTGAAGGACGTCATCGAAGACAAGTGCACGACCTGCCACATGCCCCTGGCGCGGACGACGGTCGCCGTGATGGACGAGGCGCCGGGCTTGCTGTTCGAGAGTGGGTTCGCCAGCCCGGATCATCCGCACCACGCGCTGGCGAACGATGGCGTATCGTGCACACTGTGCCACCAGATCGAGCCGGAAGGCCTCGGCGAGATAGCGAGCTTCAGCGGCGGATTCACCATCGATACTGAGCGGCCTGTCGATGACCGGCCTGCCTACAATCGCTTCGCCGGCAACCCGGATCTCTCGGCGGTAATGCAGAATGCCTCCGGGTTCGTGCCGGAGCAGAGCGAGCACATCACCCAGGCGGCGCTGTGTGCGAGCTGCCACACGCTCCACACGCCGTACCTGGACGCCAGCGGCGCGATCGCGGGCGAGTTCCCCGAGCAAACCCCCTATTTCGAGTGGCTCCACAGCCAGTACGCCGAGTCGACGCCGTGCCAGGGCTGCCACATGCCCACCGCGGAGGGCGGCGTGGTGACCAGCGTGGTGGGTGGCGAGCCGCGCAGCCCGTTCGCCAAGCACGTTTTCGTCGGTGGGAACGCCTACCTGCTGTCGATTTTCCGCGCCTTCGGCGACGACCTGAACCTGACCGCCAGCAGCGAGCACGTCGAGGCGACGCACGCCCGCGCGCTGGACCAGTTACAGAACCGGGCGGCGAGCCTGGCGCTGGAGAATCTGGGATATGCCGGGTCGCAGGTGACGGCGAACGTCGTGGTGCAAAACCTGGCCGGGCACAAGCTCCCGACCGGCTTCCCCTCGCGGCGGGCGTGGCTGCACCTGGTGATCGAGGATGCGGCGGGCAACGTCGGGTTCGAGTCGGGCGGGTACGATGAGCAGGGCCGCATCACTGACGACGACCACGACGCCGACCCGGCCCGTTTCGAGCCGCACCGCAAGGTGATCAGCCAGCCGGGCGAGGTCCAGATCTACGAGTCGGTGATGGTCGATACCGAGGGCAATGTGACCAACATCCTGCTGCGCGGCTCGGGCTATATCAAGGACAACCGGCTGCTGCCCGTGGGCTTCGACAAGGCGACCGCTGCGGATGATATCGGCGTAGACGAGCTGGCCTTGGAAGACGCCAACTTCACCGGCGGCGGCGACCGCGTCATGTATTCGATCAACGTGGGCGATGCGGCGGGACCGTTCACCATCCGGGCCGAGCTGCTGTACCAGTCGATCGGTTACAACTGGGCCGAAAAGCTGCGCGCTTTCGCGACGGACGAGAGCGCCGCGTTCCTGGCCTATGTCGACGCCGTTCCCAACGTGCCGGTGGTGGTCGCCAGCACGTCGGCAACGGTCGGCGGCTGACGGGGTTTTTAATCACACGAGCCAGCGTACCGGCGGCAGACGGTCCGGCAGGGTGGCTCGTCGACTTTTGTCCAAAACAACCTAACCTGGTTGTTTGCGAACGGGGTAGAATAGACCGATTTCGAAATCTATCCCGCGTGCCGTAGCGCATACCGGTTGTTCATAATTGCTTTGGGCAGCAAGCCAGCAGGCCGTCAAAACCGCTTGGTTTGAGTGAGGAGACACATCTATGAGCATTAGCCAGTTGGCCCGTTCTATCAAGGAATCGCCCACCCTGAAGCTCAACGAGGAAGCCCAGACTCTGCGGGCGCGGGGCGAGGCGGTGATCAACATGGGGGTAGGCGAGCCAAAAAACAAGGCACCGATTACCGCTGTGCTGGGGTCGGCGGCCAAACTCAACGACGGGGATGTCAAGTACGTGCCGGTCGACGGCACAAAATCGCTGAAAAAAGCCATCATCCGCTACACCGAGGAGAACTATGGGCGGCTTGTCGGCCCGGACAACGTGATCATCTCCACCGGCGCCAAACAGTCACTGTTCAACCTGCTCTTCTCGATCATCGATCCCCAGGACGAGGTCATCATTCTGGCGCCGTACTGGGTGAGCTATCCCGAAATGGTCAAGATGGTGCACGGCGTGCCGGTGATTGTCACGCCGGAGGATGGCTCGTTTCACCCGCAGATGAGCGAGATCGAAGACGCTGTGAGCTCGTACACGAAGGCGATCATCGTCAACAGCCCGAACAACCCTTCCGGGACACTATATTCAGCCGACTTCATCGCTGAGATCGTCAATTTCTGCGAGAATCGCGATATTTACCTGATCCTGGACGACATCTATCACAAGCTGGTGTTCGACGGCAAACAGGCTCCGTCGCCTTTCAATTTCACCGACAAAGACATCGAGACGACGCACCTGGTCGTGTTGAACGGCGTATCCAAGCTGTATGGGATGACCGGCTTCCGGATCGGGTGGGCTGTGGGCAACAGCCGCTTGATCGAAGTGATGGGTAACGTCCAGGGTCAGGTCACGTCGAATGCGTCCACCGTGTCGCAGGCCGCCGCCGAAGCCGCCCTGACCGGCCCCCAAAACGTGGTCGAAAACCTGCGCCTGGGTATTCAGAACAACCGCGATGTCATTATGAATGAGCTGCGGTCGTTCACGGATGTGAAGGTCACCAAGCCGGACGGGACGTTCTACATCCTGCCGGATTTCCGCGCCTATACCAACAATTCGGTCGAGCTGGCGCAGTTCCTGTTGCGCAAAGCGCTGGTCGTGGCCGTACCCGGCAGGGAGTTCGGCGCGGAAGGCCACCTGCGCCTCAGCTACTCCGGCTCGGTCAAGGAGATCATCGAGGCGGTTGACCGGATGAAGTGGGCGTTGGACCCGAACGCCCCCAACGAAATCTATATTGGCGACCGGAAATGCATCAGGGACTGGATGTAGGGGATTGGCGATGAACAACAATCTGCTGAACATCAAGACACCCGCCCAGGATCAGGCGCACGCGCTCAAAGCGGACTATGGCCTGAGCAATCACGGGCTGGGCAACCTGCGGCAGAGCTATTGGAATTTGCCGTCTGAGGCGCTGTATGAAGAGATCGTGTTTCGCGGTGAGGGCCGGATCAGCCTGCGCGGCGCGATGGTCGTAAACTCCGGCAAGCACAACGCCCGCGCGGCCCAGGACAAGTTCATCGTCCGCGAGCCGGACAGCGAAGACCACATCTGGTGGGGCGAATACAACCGCCCGATCAGCGCGGCCCAGTTCACCGAGACGCTCAGCCGCCTGCAAGGCTTCGTGCAGGGGCGCGACCTGTTCGTGCAGGACTGTTTCGCGGGCGCCCAGCCGGAATACCGGATGCCGGTCCGCATCATCACCGAATATGCCTGGCACAGCCTTTTCGCGCGGAACATGTTCATTCTGCCCAAGAACCGCGAGGAATATCGCCAGCACATCCCCGACTTCACGCTGATCTGCGTGCCCTCGTTCAAGGGCTTCCCGGCCATTGACTCGACGCGCACCAGCACGTTCATCCTGCTCAACTTCGACCAGCGGATGTGCATCATTGGCGACACGGCTTACGGCGGCGAGATCAAGAAGTCGATCTTCACGGTGATGAACTACCTGCTGCCGCTGGAAGGCGTGATGCCCATGCATTGCTCGGCCAACCAGGGCGACAACGGCGAGACCGCGCTGTTCTTCGGCCTGTCGGGCACAGGCAAGACGACGCTCTCCGCCGATCCCAGCCGCGGGTTGATCGGCGACGACGAGCACGGCTGGAGCGACGAGGGCGTGTTCAACTTCGAAAACGGCTGTTACGCCAAGGTGATCCAGCTTTCGCCCACGGCGGAGCCGGAGATTTACGCCGCCACACGCCGCTTTGGCACCGTGCTGGAGAACGTGGTCTACGACCCGGTGACGCGCTACATCGATCTCGATGACGACGCCATCACCGAGAATACGCGCGCCTCGTACCCGCTGGAGTTCATCGAGAACGCGATCCCCTCCAAGATGGGCGGGCACCCCAAGAACATCATCTTCCTGACCTGCGACGCGCAGGGCGTCATGCCGCCGATTGCCCGGCTGACGCCGGACCAGGCGCTGTACCACTTCATCTCGGGCTACACGTCGAAAGTGGGCGGCACGGAAGTGGGCCTGGGCGAAGAGCCGGAGATCACGTTTAGCACGTGCTTTGGCGCGCCGTTCATGGTGCACCATCCCACCTTCTACGCGGACCTGCTCAAGCGCAAGATCGAGCGGTACGGCGTCCACTGCTGGCTGATCAATACCGGCTGGGTGGGCGGCCCGTATGGCGTGGGAAAGCGCATCAGCATCCGCCACACGCGCGCGCTGCTGGCCGCGGCGCTCAACGCCGATTTGTTGAACGTGGAATACTACGAAGACCCGGTCTTCGGCTTCCAGGTGCCCAAGACCTGCCCGAACGTGCCCGACGAAGTGCTTTATCCGGCCGAGGCATGGCCGAGCAAGGACGAATACTGGCACAAGTACCGCCAGCTTGCCACGCGGTTCATCGACAACTTCAAGAAGTTCGCGCCCGAGTGCCCGCCCGAAGTGCGTGCCGCCGGGCCGAAGATCTGAGCCAGTGCCCCAGCGCGCCACCACTCGCCGGGATGCCGCCACGCCGCATCCCGGCGTTTTGTGTGTAGCGGTCCGGTGGCCGTCAACCCTCGCTGGCTTGACGGATCGCCGCGCCGGTGGGCAGGCCGGCCAGCGGAGTCGCGGCCAGGACCGCACGCCGGATGGCCTGGGCCATGACCTCCGCGGCGAATGCACCGATCACGCTGGCGTTGGCCTCACCCGCGCCCCCGGTCGCCAGCGCGAAGATCGTGTCGCCGTCGAACAGGGTATGCGCCGGGCGGACCGCGCGGGCCAGGCCGTCCTGGGCCATCTGCGCGACTTTGTTCGTGTGTTCCCTGGTGAGCCGGGCATTGGTCGCCACCACGCCGACGACCGTGTTGCCGGGCCGCCGGGACGGCAGGCGGGCCATCGCCGGCAGCAGCGCCATCGCCCCGGCGAACCGGTCCCCGTCCGGGGGCAGGCGCGTCCCGGCCAGGATCGTCCCGTCCTCGGCGATCACGTCCCCCGCCGCGTTGACGACGGCCAGTGCCGCCACGATCAGGCCGTCGCCCAGCTCGACCGCGGCGCTGCCCAGCCCGCCCTTACACGCGAACTGCGGTCCCATCAGGCCGCCCACGCGCGCGCCCGCGCCCGCCCCGACACTGCCCTCCGCCACCGGCTCCGCGCTCGCACCCTGGCAGGCGGCATAGCCCATCGCCGCGTCGGGGCGGATCGCCGGATTGCCGGCGTCCAGGTCGAAGATGATCGCCGCCGGGACGATCGGCACCACGCCCACGCCGACATCGTAGCCTGTCCCCTGCTCCTCCAGGTATTTCATCACGCCGCCTGCCGCGTCCAGGCCATAGGCACTGCCGCCGGCCAGCAGCACGGCGTTGATATGCTCGACCAGGTGCAGCGGGCGCAGCAGGTCCGTCTCGCGGGTGCCCGGCGCGCCGCCGCGCTGATCCACCCCACCGGTTGTTCCGGTCGGGCAGAGCACGACCGTGCACCCGGTCGGCCCATCCAGGTTGTGCGCGTGCCCGACGCGCAGGCCGTCGATGGCCGTCAGAGTTGCGTTCACCATACAGCCCTCCTCCGTTTGGAGCTATAATCAGGCGCGTGAACCGACCCTGTGACCGGTGGAAAGGATCGACACCGACCATGCTGCTGGCGATTGACATTGGCAACACCAACATCGTTTTCGGCGTCCACGACGGGGCGCAGTGGGCGCACCACTGGCGCGTGCAGACGGTCCGCGAGCGAATGCCGGATGAATACGCGGTGATGTTCCACAATTTTCTGCGCGAGGCGGGCCTGGACCTAGACCAGTTCGATCAGACCATTCTGAGCAGCGTCGTACCGCCGCTCACGTCCGGCCTGGCCGAAATGGTCGCCCAGCGCACCGGCTTTCGCCCGGTGGTGGTCAGCCACACAATCAACCTCGGCATCCGGATCAACGTCGATTATCCTGAAACAGTCGGCAGCGACCGCATCTCGGACGCGGTGGCCGCCTACGAGCGCTTCCATGCGAACTGCATCGTGGTCGATTTCGGCACGGCGACTGCCTTCACCATCGTATCCGGGGCGGGTGAGATGATCGGTGCGGTGATCGCGGCAGGGCTGGGGACGACGGCGGATGCGTTGGTGCGGCGCACGGCGCAGCTTCCGCAGATCGAGCTGGTCCCGCCGCCGTCGGTGATTGGCCGCAACACGGTTCACGCCATGCAGGCCGGTCTGGTGTTGGGCCACCTGGCGATGGTCGAGGGCCTGATCGCGCGGATCAAAGCCGAGCTGGGCAGCGCGAAAGTGATCGCGACCGGCGGGCTGGCGACCGCTCTCGGTGCCTACACCGACTGCTTCGACGCGATCGATCCCTGGCTGACGCTGGACGGCCTGCGCCTGATCGCGGCGCGCAACCGGCGCGCGTGAGGCGGGTCATCGTGCCTCCTGGTCCGTGCCGAGCAGCGCGGCCACCCGCGCGATGACCGCCTCGCCAACCCGCGCTTTGCTCGTCAGGTCGAGCGGGTGCTGCGCGCCGCCCGCGTCGATCAGGATCACCCGGTTGGTATCGACGCTGAACCCCGCGTCTGGCGCGGAGATGTCGTTGGCCACGATCAGGTCCAGCCCTTTGCGGCGCAGCTTGGACTGGGCGTTTTCCAGCAGGTCGTGACTCTCCGCGGCGAACCCGATCACGGCGCGCGGACGGCCGGTCGTGGCCCGCTGAGCTTTGACCGCCATCAGGATGTCCGGCGTGCGGCGCAGGGCCAGCGTCGGCGCTTCGTCATCCTGTTCGGACTTCTTGATCTTGTGCTGGGCAATTTCTGCCGGGCGGAAATCGGCCACCGCCGCCGCCATGATCAGCGCGTCAGCATCGCGCGCGTAGGTCATGACCGCGTCCAGCATGGCCTCGGCGCTCTCGACCGGCACCAACACGGCGCCCACCGGCACCGCGAGTTCGTGCGTGGCGCTGATCAGCATGACGCAGGCGCCCGCGTCCAGCGCGGCCTGGGCCAGCGCGTACCCCTGCTTGCCGCTCGACCGGTTGGTGATGTAGCGCACCGGGTCGATGGGCTCGCGCGTGCCGCCCGCCGTGATCACGACCTTCATGTTCTCCAGCGGCCCGCCGCGCCCCAGCGCGCGCCGGATGTGGCCCAGCAGCGCCGGCGTCTCGGGCAGGCGACCCCGGCCCACCAGCCCGGACGCAAAGCGCCCGCGGGCCGGTTCGATCACGGTCACGCCGCGCTCGCGCAACGCCGCGAGGTTGGCCTGGGTGGCGGGGTGCTCGTACATCCCGCCATCCATCGCCGGGGCGACGGCGACCGGGCAGCGCGCCGCCAGAACCGTCACCGAGAGCAGGTCATCGGCCAGCCCGTGCGCCAGCTTCGCCAGGCTGTTGGCGGTGATCGGCGCCACGATCAGCAGATCGGCGCCTTCGCCCAGGCCGACATGCGCGATATGGGTCGGCAGGCCGCCGGTGTCGGTGCCCCACATCGAGGTGTACACCGGGCGCCCGGTCACCGACTGGAAGGTCAGCGGCGTGACGAATCGCTGGGCGGCCTCGGTCATGATCACGTCGACGAGCGCCCCGGCTTGCGTCAGCTTGCTGGCGAGATCGACGGCCTTGTAGGCGGCAATGCTGCCCGTCACGCCCAGGATGATGCGCTTGTTCTCCAGAACAGTAATATGTTCCATCGCCCCGCCATTCGAGAATCATCAAAACAGGTCTCCAGATTGTACCGGAGACCTGCCGGACTTTCACGATCTTCACAAACGGGGTGTTACTTGTTCAACTTCTTGCGGAATTCTTCGGTCAGCCGGGGCAGGATGTCGAACAGATCGCCGACCATGCCATAGCGCGCCAGCTTGAAGATCGGCGCCTCGGGGTCCTTGTTGATGGCGACGATCACCTTGGCGGTGCGCATGCCGGCCTGGTGCTGGATCGCGCCCGAGATGCCGGCGGCGATGTACAGGTCCGGCGACACGACCTTGCCGGTTTGCCCGACCTGGTGCTCGTAGGGAATCCAGCCCGCGTCAACGGCCGCGCGGCTGGCGCCCACCGCGCCTCCCAGGACCTCGGCCAATGCTTTGACCGGCGCGAAGCCTTCCGGCCCGCCTACGCCGCGCCCGGCGGCGACGATGATGTTGGCGTCGCTCAGGCTGATCTGGCCCGCGGCGGATTCGACGCTGTCGACTTTGGCTGCGATGGCGTCCTCGGCCAGGGCGGGAGATACGGTGATGACGTCGCCGGTGCGGCCCGCGTCGGGCTCTGGCTGGGGAAAGGCGCGGTTGCGCAGCGTGGCGAACTGCGGCCCATCAGCGGTGACCGCCTCGACGCTGAGCACTTTGCCGCCCAGCACCGGGCGCACGGCCTTGAGCTTGCCGCCGTCGAGCGACAGTTCGGTGACATCGGCCAGCAAGCCGCCTCCCACGTCCGCTGCCGCCCCGGCCAGCAGCTCGCGCCCGGAGGTGGTCGCCGCGGCCAGCACGATGGCGGGGCTATGCTCTTTGACCAGCCCGGCCAGCAGCGCGACATACGGCTCGAACCGGTAGCGCGCCAGCGAGGCGTCGTCAGCCTTGATGACGGTGTCCGCGCCGTAGGCGAACGCGGCTTTCACGGCGTCGTCGACGCCCTGCCCGAAGACCAGACCGGTCACGCGGTCGCCCAATTGGCGGGCCAGCCCCAGCGCCTCGAACGAAGCCAGGATCGGCTGGCCGTTGTGCAATTCGATCCAGACGAAGACGCTCATATCACCTTATCCTCCAGCAGCTTGTCGACCAGCGCGGCCGGATCGTCGATGATCTCGACGGCGCCCTCGCGCTTGGGCAGGTCCTGGTACGCCAGGCGCCTGGTTTTGGGCGCAACCGCGGCGGCGTCCAACCCCAGATCGGCCAGTTTCCAGACGGGAATGCTGGCTTTGGCGGCCTTGCGGATGCCGATGAAGGTGGGATACTTGGGCTCGTTGATGTCTTTGATCACGCTGATCACAGCGGGCAGGCGGCTGGTGACGGTCTCGGTGCCGCTCTCGACCTGCCGCCTGACGCGGATCGTGCGGGCGGCGGGATCGATGGCCTCGATCTTGGCGACGAAGCCGAGCGGGCTCCAGCCAAGCTTGCGGGCGGTCTGGAAGATGTGCGCCTCCGAGGCGATGTCGGGCAGCTCTTTGCCGAAGATCACCAGATCGACGCCGCCCAGCTTGGTGATGGCCGCGGCGACGGCGCTGGCATAGGCCAGGCTGTCCCAGCCCTGCAGGGCGTCATCCCAGATGCGGATCGCCTGGTCGCACCCGATCGCCAGGCCGTGTTTGAGCGCTTCTTCGTGTTCGGGCCCGCCCAAGGTGATGATCGAAACCTGGCCGTTGTGCGCCTCTTTGAGCAGGATGGCCTCGGTGATAGCGTACTCGTCCCAGGGATTGACCACCAGCTTGTCGTCGAATTTCAGGTTGCCGCCGGAGTCGATCGCCACCGCAGCGGCGGTGTCCGGCGTGCAGTTGGTTATGACTGCGACGTGCAAGGTATTCCCTCCTGAAAGTGCCTTCGGCTAGTTTTCGCTCTGCCACCACTCGGGATCGTAGGCCGGCAGCTCGCAGCGCAGCGGCTTGTCGTGGCGGTAGCCCAGGGCGTAATCGGCCTGGATCAACTGCTGGATCTCGCTGGAGCCTTCGTAGATCGTCGCGCCCTTGGCGTTACGCAGGTAACGCTCCACGTCGTACTCGTCGCTGAAGCCATACGCGCCGTGAAGCTGGACCGCCTCCAGCGCGGCTTTGACGCTCATGTCGGTGGCGAACCACTTGGCGACGGCCGTTTCGCGGGTATTGCGCTTGCCCTGGTTCTTGAGCCAGCCAGCCTTCAACACCAGAAGCTGGGCCGCGTCGTACCACTGCTGCATGAAGGCGAGCTTCTGCTTGATGAGCTGGTGCTGCGCGATGGGCACGTTGAACGTGACGCGTTCCTTGGAGTATTTGAGGCTGTCTTCCAGGCAGCCCCGGATGCAGCCGGTTGCGCCGGCGGCGACGGTGTAGCGCCCGTTATCCAGGCAGCTCATGGCGATGTAGAAGCCCTCGCCCTCCTCGCCGAGCCGGTTTTCGACGGGCACCTCGACGTCCTGCATGGCGATCCAGCCCGTCGAGCCGGCGCGCACGCCCATCTTGCCCTTGATATCGCCGACCGTGACGCCCTTCATGTCACGCGTGATGATGAAGCCGGTGATGCCCTTGTATGCCGGCTGGGCGTTGGGGTCGGTCTTGGCGAAGACGAGCATGTGATCGGCCAGCGTCGCCAGGCTGATCCACATCTTCTCGCCGTTGAGGATGTACACGTCCCCTTCGCGGCGAGCCGTGGCGCGCAGCCGCACCGGATCGCTGCCCGCGTCCGGCTCAGTGAGCGCATACCCGGCGTACTTTTCGCCCCTGGCCTGCGGCACCAGGAAGCGCTGCTTCTGCTCCTCGGTACCCCACTGCAGCATCGCCAGGCTGTTGAGACCCGCGTGGACCGACATGATCACGCGCAGGCTGGCGTCGACGCGCTCGAGCTCCTCGCACACCAGCGCCAGGGTGATGTAGTCAAAGCCCTGCCCGCCGTAGCGGACCGGGACGTTGATCCCCAGGATGCCAAGTTCAGCCATGCGCGGCAGCACGTCCGGGTGCGGCTGGTGCTTGTGATCCCACTCTTTGATGGTCGGATAGATCTCTTTCTGCGCAAAGTCCCGTACCATCTGCCGGGCCATGCGGTGCTCTTCGGTGAATTCAAATTCCATAGGAGGCGTATCCTTTTTGAAAAAACGAGAGTTCCAAACGGTCTTTGGACGCCCGCCATTATAGCATGCCCATCCCGGTTGTGACATCTGGCGCTAATGCTCGCCAGGCCGGGACCAAACTCCTCTTTTCTGTTTGGCGGCGCCGCGTGTACAATGAGCGTGTCGCGCGATGCATTTTGGGGGAATCTTCGCTATGCCTGCATCCGATCTACACGCCAAACTTCAAGAAGCCATCACGCTGGCCCAGGCCGGGCAGCGATCCGAGGCGCGCGCGCTGCTGCACCAGATCGTCGAGGCCGATGCGGAGCAGGAGCTGGCCTGGCTGTGGCTGGCGACTGTGTCGGGCAAGCGCGACGAGCGCATCGCGTATCTGGAGCGGGCGCTGGCGTTGAACCCTGACAACCTCACCAGCCGCCAGGCCTACGCCCAGCTCACCGGGCAGGAATACGTGCCGCCGGCGGGCGAGCCGCTGGCTGACGCGGGCGGGCGCTGGGACAGCCTGACGCGCGACCGGTCTTTTTCGCTGACCAATATCATCATCCTGATGCTCGTAGCGGCCGCCGGTGTGGCGGCGATCGTGATCGCGCTCAACTGGCGTGACGACTCCAACGATGCGCCGCCGCCGACGCTCACGCCGCTGGTTGGACCGGCTACCGAAACGCCCACGCCGACCTCGCGCTACTCGCCCACGCCCAGCAACACGCCGCGCCCCACTTCGACGCCCGGCCCGTCGCCGACCTCCGTGTGGGACAATCCCCCGCCGACGTGGACGCCGCCGCCCACCTTGACGATCGTGCCCAGTAGCACGCGGCTGCCGTCCTCGACGCCGCTGCCGACACGCACCATCACATCCACCGCGCCGCCCCGGACGCCCTCCGCGACGCCGGTCCCGCCGAGCGCCACCGTGCCGCCGCTGTTTCCCGCTGCCGAGGATGCCTCACCGGCCGTCACGGGGACGCTGGCGCCGGATGACGCGACCGCCGCGCCGGCTCTCACGCGGACCGCGCCGCCAGACGATTCGTTGAATTGAGCGAGGGCTACGGGAAAAGTTGTGCATCCTTTCGCGTATCGTGGTACAATCAACAAGCATACGATACGCGAAGCACTTACGTGATTCGTGTTCGTGTGTCAAACTGGCACGGAGAATCTCTTCAACACGTTTGTTCCGTGGACAGAGATCGCCCAGATGTGGGACCGTGTCGAACGTATACTAGCATCAGAACATAAGGAGTTTGAACATGGCTATCGAATTCTACGATGTCAAGATCCGCAAGAAAGTGAAGATCGATGAGAAGAACGTCGTGAAGACGACCTTCACTACCAAGAAGGGCCAGGTTCGCTATGGTCTTCGCGGCAAGACCTCCGATGGCCGCAACCTGACCAAGTTCGTCAGCAAGAGCGACTGGGAAAAGATGAAGCTGCCCGAAGGCTAAATCCCAGCCCTCGAGTCACCATTCAAGACCCGCACCGTTCACCGGCGCGGGTCTTGATTTTTCTACGGGGCGGCTTGCTCGCGGGCCGACGGCTCGCCCGCCGGTCGGAAGAGGTCCTGCACCAGCGCCTGGATGTCGCTGGTGATCGGCATCAGGATTTGATCGCCATCGGCTGTGGTGCCGATCTCGACCTCGCCGAACGAGATCTGGCTCTGGCGGATTTCACCCTCAGGGATGCTCTCGGCCGTGCGCGCCAGGCTGATGATCTCGTCGAGCGTCAGGTCGGTCCGGATGTTGTCCTGCACCGACCGCCACAGGGCTGGCACCTTGGGCAGCAACCCCAGCACGCCCCCGGTACTGAGCACTTTATCGCGCAGCGCCAGGATCACTTCCTGCTGGCGGCTGGCCCGCCCGATGTCGCTGTCGCTGTGGCGCGTGCGGGCATACTGCAGCAGGCGCTCGGCGTCCAGCGCCTGGCACCCGGCGTCGAAATGAATGGTGATGAAGCCATAGCTGCCGTCCGGGTACTTGTCGTCGTCGATCGGCTCCGGCGGGCAGACCTCGACCGGCCCAATCGCCTCGACGAGCGTGGTGAACACCTCGAAGTTGATCAGCACGTAATGCTGGATCGTGATGCCCAGCTCTTTTTCGACCACTTTGGCGGCATAGGCCGGGCCGCCCCCGCCGGGGTAATTGATGTCATCGCCGATGATATTAGCTGTGTTGATGCGCCCTGGCTGGTTGAGGCCGGGCATGTGGACCCACAGATCGCGCGGGATGGAGAGCAGCGCCCCGGTCTTGCCGACCGGGTCCAGCGACAGCAGGATGATCGTGTCGGTGGCGAAAGTGCCGGTTTCACCGGCGCGCTGGTCGATGCCCAGCAGCAGGATCGACACGCGGCGCGGGTCCTGCCACGGTGCCACCGCGACGAGCGTTTCTTCAGCCGGGGGTTCGGCCTCATCCGGCGCGGAGTCGGTGGCCTGGGCCGCCGGATTTTCTTCGACGGCGGCGTCCAGCGTAGGGGTCAGGTCACCAGCTTGCGCTGCGCTGGCTCCAGGTGTCAGTGTGGCAGCCGGCTGGCCGGACTCGCCGCCGCTGACCTGAGGCAGCTCGGGCAGTTCGAGCACGCTGTCCAACTCGGCGGCGCGATCGCGCACGAAGGTGTATGCCAGCAGCGAGCCGCCGACCGCGATGGCGCCAAACACGACCACCCACGCCATCACAAACCACTGGGGAATGCTGCGCATAGAGAATCCTCCACATTGCCAGGTGGGCGCATTATAACGCAAAAGCGGCGAGCCATCGCCGCGCTCAGGCAAACGTAGGGCAATCGCCCACTCATCGCGTCGGGTCGCGGATGCGCCAGTCGAGCGCGGTCCAGCGCCGGGCCACCTCGTCGTTGCGCACGGCGATGGCGATCGCTTTGCGCGTGCCGACCAGCACGACGAGCTGGCGGGCCCGCGTGACGGCGGTATAGAGCAGGTTGCGCTGGAGCATCATGTAGTGCTGGGTGGCGACCGGCATCACGACGCACGGGTATTCGCTGCCCTGGGCGCGGTGGACGCTGATGCAGTAGGCGTGGGTCAGCTCGTCGGCCTCCGACCAATCGTACTGAACGGGCCGCCCGTCCATCATCACGGTCATCACCTGATCGGTCATGTCGAAGCTGTAAACCTGCCCGATATCGCCATTGAAGACGTCTTTTTCGTAATTGTTGCGAGTCTGAATCACCTTGTCGCCCACGCGGAACAGGGTGCCCATCAGCCGCCGCTCGGCTTTGCGACCCTGCTCGTTCGGGTTGAGCCGTTCCTGCAGCACGTCGTTCAGCGCCGAGACGCCGATCGGGCCGCGGTACATCGGCGCCAGCACCTGTACATCCGCGAGCGGGTCGAGGCCGAATTTGGCGGGGATGCGCTCCTGCACGATGCTGACCAGCAGCTCGGCGGCAGCCTGCGGGTCTTCCTCCACGAAGACGAAGAAATCGTCCCCGCGGTTGGACGTGTCCGGCGATTCGCCCTTGTTGATGCGGTGCGCGTTGCGGATGATCTGGCTGGTCTCTGCCTGGCGGAAGATCGTGTCCAGCCGCGTGACCGGACCGGCGCCGCTGTGGATCATGTCGTTGAGCACATCGCCCGCTCCCACGCTGGGAAGCTGGTCCACATCGCCGACGAGCAGCAGGTGTGTGTCCGGGTTGATGGCTTTCAGCAAGTTGTAGAACAGGTGGAGGTCTAGCATGGACGCCTCATCGACCACGACCATATCCGTGTCGAGCGGGTTGTCCTCGTTGTAAGTGAACCCGAAGCCCTCCGCCGACGGGCTGAAGCCCAACATGCGATGGATGGTCCGTGCCGGGTGGCCGGTCGCCTCGCTGAGGCGTTTGGCGGCGCGCCCGGTGGGCGAGGCCAGCAGGAAGCGATGCCGCGTCCGTTCCAGCACGCCGATCAGCGTGCGGAGCGTGGTCGTCTTGCCGGTGCCGGGGCCGCCCGTCAGGATGCTGATCTTGTTCGTCAGCGCGGCGCGGATGGCCTGGCGCTGCTGTTCGGTGAGCGTTTCCGGCCCGCCGGCGGCGCTGGCGTCCAGCAGGCGCTCCAGCTCCCCGGCGTGGAGATCGGCCAGGCGGCTGGACGCGGCGCCGATCATCTGCCTGACGCGGGCGGCGGCGCCCTTCTCGCTGTAGTACAGCGGCGGCAGGTAGACCGCCTCGACCTGCTCAAGCCCGTCCGGCACCACCTCGATCATGACCTCGCCGCGGGCGAGCTGCTGGGCTAACAGGGCTTCGACCGGGGCGGGGTCCAGGCCGAGGATCGCCGCCGCGTTTTCGATCAGGGTATCGCGGGGCAGGAAGACGTGGCCGTTGTCGGTCGCTTCGCTGAGCGCGAAGGCGATGCCCGCCGTGATGCGGGCCGGGGCATCGACGGGCAGGCCCAGGTCCTGCGCGATTTTGTCGGCGGTCCGGAACCCGATCCCGAAGATGTCTTTCGCCAGCCGGTACGGGTCGCGGCTGACGATCGCGATCGCCTGGTCGCCGTAGGTCTTGTAGATTTTCACGGCCAGCCCGGTGGTGATCCCGTGCCCTTGCAGGAACAGCATCACCTCTTTGATCTGCTGCTGCTCGACCCAGGCATCGCCGATCATCCGGGCGCGGTGCTGGCCCACGCCGGGCACCTCCAGCACGCGCCTGGGCGTGCGGTCGAGGATGTCGAGCGTTTCGGCGCCGAAGTGCTCGACGATGCGCTTGGCGGTGACCGGCCCCACGCCTTTGATCATGCCGCTGCCCAGGTAGCGCTTGATCGCCTCGACGCTGGCGGGCCGGACCTGCGTCACCGTGTCGGCGCGGAACTGCCGCCCGAATTTGGGGTGCGAGGTCCATTCGCCTTCCAGGCGGACGCTCTCGCCGGGCTGGACCTCCGGCATGGCGCCCACCACGGTCACGAGTTGGTCGCGGCCCAGTTGGAGCTGTTCGGGCCGCAGGCGCAGCACACAATAATTCGTCTCTGCGTTATAGTAGGTGACGCGTTCGATCGATCCGCGTAAGACATCAGGCATGGCGTTGTTTCCGTTGTGGACCGTAATGCGCGATCTGCTGCTGGCGACAGCATGACTATTGTATCCTATACTGAAGGTGAGCCGCCCATCCTGACCGGCAGAGCGGGCGGCAGGCGAACACAAAGGAGTGGGCTATGGCGAAAAGGCAACAGGCCGTCGGACTCTATTTCGAAGAGCGCGGCAAAGGGCTGCCGGTGGTGCTGCTGCACGGCTTCCCCTTCAGCCACCACATCTGGCGCGCCCAGATCGACGCGCTGAGCGACTCGTTCCGGATCATCGCGCCCGACCTGCGCGGCCACGGCCAGAGTCCCGCTCCCCTGGGCACCTACGACATGGATCTGATGGCCTCGGACGTGTGCGCTCTGCTCGACGATCTGGGGATCGAGCGGGCGGCCTGGGCCGGGCACAGCCTGGGCGGCTATATCCTCATGGCCGCGCTGCGCCGCCACCCGCGTTACGTGCGCGGCGCGGCGCTGGTGGCGACGCATCCCCTGCCGGATTCGCCCGACAAGCGGCTGCAGCGGATGCAAAGCGCCGAAGTGGTCTTGAGCCAGGGCCCGGCGGATCTGGCGCTGAGCATGATGGCGGTGCTCTTCGCGCCCAAATTCGACCGGCAATCGCCCGCGGCCCAGGCCATCTACGAGATGATGACCGCCACGCCCGCGCTTGGCGTGGCCGGGGCGCTGCGCGGCATGGCCGGGCGCCCGGACTCGGTCGAGACGCTGCGCCAGATCGTGGTGCCCGCCGTCGTCATCGCGGGGGCGGAGGACCAGATCGTCAAGCTCGAGGTGGCCGAAGAGATGGCGCGCTCCATGCCCGGCGCGGAGCTGGTCACGATCGCGGGCGCGGGGCACATGCCCATGATCGAGCAGCCCGAGGCGACGACCGCCGTCCTGCGCGAGTTCTTGCGCACGCTGCCGCGCCGCTGAGCAGGACCGCCGGGGCATTTCTTCTATCGGCAGGGGTGAGATATACTTAATGCAGCATTGTGCCTCTGTGCGCCAGGCGGTGGTGGCCAAGCGGCCCGCCGCCCACAAAACATTGAGAATGTCGTATGGCGATGGAAGATTCTCTCATCGGGAAAAAACTCGGCGACTACGTCATCCAGGCGCTGCTGGGGCGCGGTGGCATGTCGCGGGTGTACCGGGGCTACGACGAGAATCTGCAGCGCTATGCCGCGGTCAAGGTCATCAGCGGCGACTTCGCCACGACGTCTGAGGAAGAATACACCCGCCGCTTCCAGAGCGAGGCGCGCGCCATCGCCCACCTGCGCCACCCGAATATCGTGGGCGTGTACCAGTTCGGGCGCTGGGAAGGCATTTATTACATGGCGCAGGTGTTCCTCGAAGGCAAGGACCTGCGCCAGCTTCTGAAGGACTACGAGCAGCTTCACAAGCGCATCCCCGTGCCGGACCTGCTGCGCATCACGCGGGATGTCGCCAGCGCGCTCGATTATGCCCACGAGCAAGGCGTGATCCACCGCGACATCAAGCCCTCGAACATCATGCTGGAGAAAAAGACGGGCCGCGCCATCCTGATGGACTTCGGCCTGGCGTTGACCGTGCAGGAAGGCACCATGGGCGACACCTTCGGCAGCGCGCATTACATCGCGCCCGAGCAGGCCATGTCGTCGGCCAGAGCCGTGCCGCAAAGCGACCTGTACGCGTTGGGCGTCGTGATCTACGAGATGCTGGCCGGGTCCGTCCCGTTCGACGATCCGTCGGTGATGAGCGTGGCGCTCAAGCACCTGAACGAAGCCCCGCCGCCGCTAAGCACCTTCGCGCCCGATATATCCCCGGTGGTCGAGCGAGTGGTCATGCGGGCGCTGGACAAAGACCCGAAGCGGCGCTATCCGACCGGCAGCGCCTTTATTGACGCGCTCGAGGCGGCCTTCGTCGGTGAGGACGGAGCCGCCGCTCTCCAGCCGGCGAACAGGCGGGAGTCGTCCGAGCCGTTTTCGACGCGCCGCCTGTTCCGCGCCGGACCGGCGGAAGGGGCATCGGATCCGGGCGCGCCTTCGGGCGGTGTGGCCGCGCGATTCCTGCGGCGCAAGGCGCTCAAAGACGAAGAATCGGCGCTGGCGGCGCTGGCCGAGGACGACCTGCAAATCGACGATGCCACGCTGGATTCCATCCTGAGCGGTTACAGCGATCCCAGCGCGCTGGGGTTGACGGGTCCCAGCGCCAGCCGCCCCGCGCCGCTCGACTCGACCGGGAAGACCGCGAGCGCGAGCCGGCCGGCCCGGCGGCGGTCCCGGGTGGGGCTGCTGCTGGCGTTGATCCTGGTGGCGGCGGTGGCGGGTGGCGCGATCTGGCTGGGGACGCGGGGCGATGATGAGGGCGTCGCCGGCGGCGGGCCGGACCTGGACGCCACTTCGACGGGCGAAGCCCTGGCCGCGCTGCTCACCGGCGAGCCCACCGCCACGCCGGACATCCCTACCGCCACGAGCGAAGTGGAGAGCACGCCTACCCTCACACCGTCCGAGACCCCGGACGAGAACCCCGCGACGCTGACGCCGACGGCGGAGCCAACGGAGCCCGCCACGCCGGTCCCGATCCAGGCCGGGAGCGGGGAGGCCAGCGGCCCGGCGGATCTGCGCCTGGTGTACAGCGCGGACGAATTCCTGCTGGTCAATGTGTCAGGCCGAACGCTCGACGTCAGCGATCTGGTGTTCGAGCAGGAGACGCCCGATGGACGCGTGCTGGCGTTTGCGGCCTCGCTGTGGGCTCAGGTGGCCGGCGAGCGCCCGTCGCGCATGGGCGCGGACGGCTGCTACCAGATCATGACATCGGATGCGACCCAGCGCACGCCACCGGCCAGCGTCTGCCCGCGCCTGTTGGGCTTTTTCCGCTCCAACCTGGACCGGCGCTATTTCTGGGTTGCCAGCCAGCCGGGCGCGGCGTTCACCGTGCGCTATGCCGATGGGGACGCGCCGCTGGCCACCTGCCCGGTCGAGGCTGGCGAGTGCGCGATCGCGCTGGGCGGCGCCGAGGTGGCGGCCGCGAGCACGCCGGTCGAGACCCCGCTCGCCGCGACCGACACGCCCGCGCCGGCTCCGACCGGGCGGCCCAGCGCCACGTCGACGGTCCCGCCGAGCGCCACGGCGACGTGGCCCGCGACGCCCACGCCCACCCTCACGCCGACCGAAGCCCTGCCGCCGTCGATCCGGCTGGTATACGATGACCAGTCGTTCCTGCTGGTCAACGTGTCCGGCCAGCCGCTGGACATCAGCGACCTGGTGTTCGTCCAGACGCTGGCGGGCGGCGAGCAGCGATCGTTCGAGGCGTCCACCTGGCGCGATACGCAGCGCATGCAGTCCGGCGGCTGCTACCAGTTGCTCTCGACTGGAGCCCCGCAGATCGCGCCGCCCGATTCGGTGTGCGAGCGGTTCCTGGGCTGGTATCGCACCACGCTCACCGAGCGCTATTTCTGGATGGCAGACAGCGCCGGAGCGACGTTCGCCGTGCGCGCTGCGGACGATCCGGCCCCGCTCACTTCCTGCGCGATCGAGGCGGGCGAATGCGCGTTCTATCTCCCACCAGGGGACTAGCCTCCCGGATGTGGCAGGTCTGGCAGTCCGGCTCTGCCGCCTGGGATGGTGGCGGACCGTGGCGTGTTTTGAGTCGTAACCCACAGAAAAAAGGAAAGCCTGTATGTTCACAGTCAATCTCTCCGGCAAAGTGGCGCTGGTGACCGGCGCCGGGCGCGGCATCGGCAGGGCCATCGCGGGGGCGCTGGCTGGCTCTGGCGCGGCGGTGGCTATCAACGACATCGACGCGGCCAGCGCGGAACGGGCCGCCGGCGAGCTGGCGGGTGGCGCGCGCGCCTTCCCGGCGGACGTGGCCGATCCGGACGCGGTGGCGCGGCTGGTCGAGGCGGTGACCGTCCATTTCGGGCG
>JAXGOS010000040.1:0-7804 GCA_040767355.1 Aggregatilineaceae bacterium
CGCTGGCGTGCTGCCCGCGGAAGTTGGCGATCGCGATCGGCAGCGTGCGCTTCTCCAGATCGGTCAGCACCGTGAGCGCCCAGATATATTCGTCCCACGCGCCCAGGAACGAGAACACGGCCACCGTGCTCAGTGCGGGGCGCGCCAGCGGCACCATGATGCGCGCGAAGATCACGAAATGGTTGGCGCCATCGATCAGCGCCGATTCTTCCAGCTCGCGCGGGAGCGTTTCGAAAAAGCCGCGCAGCAGGAACATGTTGAACGCCATCGCGCCGGCGGCGTAGACCAGCACGAGGCCCGGCAGGCTGTTGAGTAGGTCCAGCTTCCCGGCAACGATGAACTGCGGGATGATCAGCATCATCGTCGGGACCATCATCATCGCCAGGACGCTGTAGTAGAGCACGTTCTTGCCGCGAAAATCGAAGCGGGCGAACGCGTAGGCCATCATCGCCGTCAGGGTAGTGACCAGACATGCCGTGGTGACCGCCACCCCCAGGCTGTTGAAAAACGCCTGGACGAAGTTGCGGCTGGAGAACGCCGTCTCGAAGTTGGCCAGCGTGGGATTGTCCGGGATGAACGTCGGCGGAAACTCCGGCGCGTAGGCGTTCGGCTTGAAGGCGGTCGAGGCCATATAGACCATCGGTGCCATCGCCACGATTGCACCCAGGCACAGGATGATCAGGATCGTGATCTGGAAGCCGCGTTGTGAGCGAGTGTTGGCGAAGATCATGGGAACGCCTCTCAATACTCAACGGGGCGGCTGAACAGCTTCATCTGCACCGCGCTCACCGACACGATGATCGCCGCCAGGATGTAGCTGATCGCCGCGCCATAGCCGAACCACAGCCGGCCAAACGCCCGGTCATACATGTAGCTGAGGACCACCTCGGTGCGGTGCAGCGGGCCGCCCCCAGTGATCAACAGCACCGAGATGAACGCCTGGAAGCCGCCGATGATGAGCGCGATCATGATGAACAGCGTGGTCTGGCGGATGAGCGGGAGCGTCACAAACCGGAAGCGCCGCCACTCGCCCGCCCCGTCGATGGCTGCCGCCTCGTACAGCTCCACGGGGATGCCCTGCAGCGCCGCCAGGAAAATCACCATCGCCCAGCCCACACCCTTCCAGATGCCCAGCGAATAGATGATGATCCAGGCAGTGCCCGGCTCACTCATCCAGGCAACCGGCTCCGACAGGACGTGCAGCACTTCGACCAGCACGTAGTTGACCAACCCGCCGGGATGCGACACGAACAGGAACTGGAACAGAAAGCTCACCACCACCCACGATGTAACCACCGGCACGTAATAGATGGCGCGAAACAGGCGCTGGCCGGTGAAGACCCGGTCGATCAGCACCGCGAGCGCCAGGCCGAGCACCATCTGCCCGGCGACGGTGATCACGGTGTAGCGCGCCGTGTTCTCCAGTGCGACCCAGAAGTTGCGGTCGTTCAGCACCTTGTCGTAGTTCTCCAGGCCCACAAATTCGCTGGTCTGGCCCGGCATGATCTTCCAGTCAAAGAAGCTGATGTAAAACTCGTAGCCGAGCGGGTAGAGCATCCACAGCACGTACAGGGCCAGGCCCGGCAGCAAAAACATGTAGGGTACGTACCATCGGTGATGGAGTTTCGTGCGCATCGCTTGCCTCAAATCAGGTGACAGAGGGCCTGATAGGATGAGTAGGGACGGGCTGGGCCGCCCCTACTCGCCAATCACCGGTCGTTACTCAGCCAGCAGGGCGTCGATTTCCTCAGCGGCCACGTCAAGCGCCTCCTGGGCGGACGCCTCGCCGCGCAGGATCAACTGGCCCGCTTCGGTCAGCACCTCTTCCATCTGGGTCCAGCGCGGGTGCGGCGTGCGCGCTTTGGCGGTTTCGAGTTGCGTCAGGAACGTGCCGTAGTAGGGATGATTCTGGAAGTAGTCCGTCTCGATCAGCGCCGGGATCACGGTGAGCTGGCCGACCTCGGACATCTTCAACTGGTATTCGTCGCTCTGGGTGAAGCGCAGGAACGCGAGCGCCGCCTCGGTCTCAGCGCCCTTGAACAGCGCGATGTTCTCGCCGCCGACCACCGAGATCGAGCCGCCATCCCCGGCGGGCATCAGCGACGTGTGGATCTCGAAGTCCGGATACTGCGCTTCGGCCAGGGGATACCACCACGGGCCTTCGAGCACGGAGGCGAACACGTCGGTGAAGAAGCCTTCGGTGCCCAGACCGCCGCCCAGGAAAGCCGGCGAGAAGCAGCCGTTGTCCACCATTTCGGCCAGGAATTCGTAGGCCTTCACGGTCGCTTCGCTGTTCAGATAGCCCGACGCCTGGGTGATCTCCGGGTCGGTGACGTCGCCGCCCATGCTCCACACCCAGGGCAGCACGGCCCACCCGTAGGTGCCGCCATCGCTGAACACGTACTTGTCATCGCCCAGCGCCTTGATCGCCTCGCACTGCCCCGCCAGCTCGTCGATCGTGGCGGGCGGCTCCGCGATGCCGGCGGCCTCATACATGGTCGAGTTCCACCAGAAGATGCGCGTATTCGTATCGAGCGGCAGGCCGTAGTAGTGGCCATCATAGGCATTCGTGGACAGCGGGCCGGGGAAGACGCGGTCAGCGTATTGCTGGAAGTCGGGCATGACCTCATCCAGCGCTTCGAGCACGCCGAGCTCCGCGAATTCGGGCGACCAGATGATGTCCAGCCGGGCCAGGTCCGGGCCTTCACCGCCCGCCAGCGCCGTCAGCATCGTCTGCCGAAATTCGTCGTAGGGGAACGGGATCGATTTGACCTCGATACCGGGATTCGCTTCCTGGAACATCGGGATCAGCGTTTCGACCAGCATCTCGTTTTCGGGCGACACTTCGTTATAGGTGTGCCAGAACTCGATGGTCACGGTATCTTGCCGGGCGTTGATCACCCCCACGGGCAGCGCCAGCACGACGACGAGCAAAGCAATCATCAGTTTGTGTTTCATCTGCGGTTCTCCCTCATTGATGCACTATTCAAGCTTGCGGGCTAGGTCAACTCTCATTGCGTTCGGTACGGGATTGTACGATTCACCTCCTGGACGCTGGTCCCTACTTTCTTTATTAACTGAATAAAGTTGCCTCAAAAAAAGAGACGGATAGACCATCAGGCCAGGCCGGGTTCGAGCTCGGGCACGCTGAAAATCCTGCCCAGCACCAGGCTGGCCGCGCCGCGCGCCCAGGTATCGTCGCTCAGCGGCTCGACGCGGATTTCAAGCTCGTCAGCGAGCTGCTCGAACATGTGTTGGGAGGCTGCCTCGCGCATCGGCCCCAAGAGATACTCCCCGGCGCGCACGCCCTCGCCGCTGATGAGGATCAGCGTGGGATTGAGCAGATTGACCACGCTGGCGACCGCGTAGCCCAGCGCGCGACCCCCCTGCGCCAGCACGTCCAGCGCGGTGGCGTCGCCTCCCCGCGCCGCCCCGATCAGATCGTCCGGCTCCGTCACATCCAGGCCGCGCTGGCGAGCGCGGTGCAGCAGCCAGGGCTCGGCGACGAACGTTTCCAGGCAGCCACGATTGCCGCAGCCGCACACCATCCCGTCAGGGTCAACGACCATGTGGCCGAATTCGCCGCCGCCGCCGCGCGCCCCGCGATAGACCTGCCCGTTGGCGACGATCCCCATGCCGATGCCGCGCCCGATCGTGATCACCAGAAAGTCGCGCACACGCTGCCCGATGCCGTACAACTGCTCGACGCGAGTCAGCGTGTTCACGTTGTTGTCCAGGTGGACGATACAGCCCAACTCGTCTTCGAGCAGCTTGGCGAACGGGACATCACGCCAGCCATTGTGCGGGGATACCCGGCAGACCCCGGTTTGCGGATCGATCACCCCGGCCAGCCCCACCCCTACCCCCAGCAGGTGGCTCTGGCTGATGCCCGCTGACCGCAGCACCGCCCGGACGCTGTCGGCCAGCAGGCGGGACACGTGCTCGGGATCGCGCTCGCCGAGCAGGACGGTGCGCTTGGTCACAATCTCGGCGTTCAGGTCGGTCAGGGCCAGCGTGGCGTGCTCTTCGGCCAGCTTGATGCCGATCACGTACGCGCCGCGCGAATCGAGCGCCAGCAAGATGGGGCGCCGCCCACCCCGCGAGTCGCCTTCCTCCTTGATCAGGATGAGACCATCCTCGATGAGCTCGGCTGTGAGACCGGTGACGGTGGCAGGGCTGAGCCCAGTCAACTCGGCGATATCGGTCCGCGCGATGGGGCCGTGCGCTTTGATCACATTAAGGATGGAGGCGCGGTTAATCGCCTTAAGAAGTTGTTTGCGAGCCATACTTCATTCACTAAATAAAGAAAGTTGCCTGAAGACAGTCTACGACTGGATTGGGAAATTGTCAACCCGTTTCCGTGGATTGACCCAGATCTAGCCTCTCCCTGGCTCGCGACCATTGCCGCACAGGGCATGGCACAACTGCTGCGCGAGCGGAGCGGCCACGGCGAACGTCGCATCGTGGATAGCGGCCCCCGTCCCAAAGCGCAGCCGCAGCCGGTCGGCATCCGGCCCTGGCTCGACCGCCGCCTGCTGGAGCTGCTCCAGCGGGTAGAAGTGCCGCACAATTGAGTAGTCAGTGGCAGCCCGGTCGCGCCGCAAAAAGCGGTTGCGCTGATCCGCGATCACGAGCACGTTGAGATCGGTCACCGCAAACGTCCGGTTGGGCGAAATGAACGGCTTCCAGCGCCGCGCCGCCGGCCGGATTGCCGGCTGGTATACTGCTGTCACGAGGGTCTCACCGGCCATCAGGCTGGTGCGCAGGAAGCTCTGGAACTTGAAGGGGAAATCGGCCAGGTCGATGCCGGAAGGCGATCCGGACACGGGCAGGGACTGGCGGGGAAACGTTTCTCGGATGCGGGTGAGGCCGCGGTTGATCAACTCGTTGCCGACCGAATTGTATTCGACCCGGATCGAGTTGACCGCGTCCTGGCCCGCCCACACCAACTCGATCCACGAGTACAGCAGCTCTTGAAACACGCAGACCTCGACCAGCGCAGCCAGCGGCACGGTGACAGCCGACCGGACCGCGCCCGTCTCGACATCGATCACCGTGGCGGCGCGCTCTCCGACCGCCCAAAAGCGCTCAGCCGTCTGCCGCCAGCCGAATGGCAGGTCGAATCCCCAGACAGTACGCCGGAACGGGTACGCGCCAGGCGGGATCCTGATGATCTCCCGCAGGGCGTCTCCCGGCTCGGCCTGCCGGATCGCCTCAGCGATAGGCGATGGCAGATCAGCGATCGACTCGATCCGTTCGGGAAACTGCCCACGCGGCCGGCGCATCGAACACCTCCAGAATCGTTGTGGCGTTCAGTATACGCCCACACAAAACAACCGCGCCACCGCATCGCTTGCGCGTTCGGGCGCGGCTGTTACCACCAGTCTACCAGCGGGTCAGTCAGCCCGCCCGCCCCTCGCGATAGTGGGCCTCATCAGCCAGGTCGTCTTCCACGATCAATTCGCCGTCGTCCGACAGGCGCACGATTTCTTCCTGCCCGCCGCGCTTGGGCTTGGTGTAGAGGGATAATAGCTCGTATTCCTTTTGAATGGCCTGATCCGCGCCCTTCTCTGCGACGTAGCTGGCGCCCATGAAAACCGCCCCCACGCCAAACAGCAGGGAGATCACCAGAAGGATCAAGCCGCCCGTGCCAAATCCGGCAAAGAGCAGGCCCGCCGCGATGAGCGCCCCAATCACCGCGGTGATAAGGCAGGCCCAGATCATAGCGCGCAGCTCGTACAACTCCTTGATCTGCTTCTCGCGGCGCTTCATGTAGTCTTCGTCGAACCGGTTCATGCGTCCCTCCAGCGGAATGCTCGTATGTACTTTTCATTATACGAGCGTTCCTGGAGCCGGGTTGTAGCGGGTCGGGCATTCGAGAACAGGCATGAGCCGGGGCACAGGCGCACCCCGGCAACACGTGTCACGCGATAGGCTAACGCTCGCGCAGGAACGTGCTGAAATCCAGCGAGCCCACGTCGATGCCGTTCATGGCCAGCACGAGCGCCACCTGCGCCCGGTGCTCGGTATGGTGGTTGAACACGTGCAGGATCAACTGCCAGAGGATATCCTGCTGGGGGATGCCGCGCGTCGTGCGGTACTCCACGACGCGGCCCGAATCGCCCAGCGCCGTCAGGAACGCGCGCATCTCGTCGCGCAGCGGACCCCACGCCTCGGCCACGGCGTCTAGCGTCGGCAGGTCATCGGCGGACAGCAGTCGGTCAGGCGAATTGCCCTGCCAGCGCGACAGCCAGACCCGTTCCGCGGCCAGCATGTGTGCCAACACGCCGTGCGGCGACAACCACTCGGCGCGGATAGGTGTGGCGAGGACGTCCGGGGCGAGCTGGCGCGCCCCTTCGAGCACGCGGTCGTTCGCCCAGATGGTGTAGTCGAGCAGAAGTTGGGGATCGATATTCATGGTTGCACCTCCTTTGAGCTTCGCCCGTATGGTACGCCACTCGCGGAGTCTGCGCCAGAACGAGGCGGCGGCGCGATCGTGAAGGCCCGCCGCCCCGCATCCATCATGTCTCATCCACGCCCGCCAACACGGTTTGGCGCAGGGCGCGCGCGGCATCATCTGGGTAAGCGGCGACCCGCCCGCGCAGCAGGCGTTCGGCCAGATCGAGCAGGCCCGCCGCCGCCCGATCCAGATCGAGCCGCAGCAGCGCGTTGATCTCGCCGGCAGTTTTCGGGTAGGCCATCTCGAACCGGCGCATGGGATCGAGGTTGTCCAGCGCGGCGGCGCCTTCGGCAGGCACGTGCTTGGCGATCAGGCGAAGCAAGGGGTGAAGCGTCCACACCGAGATGAACTGCCGCGCGCTCAAGTACTCGCCGCGATGATAGCGCCCCATGCCGATCAGCAGGTTGGTGAGGAAGCGGCCGAGCAGGGACGCATCATCCTGGATCGCCGCCTGAAATCCGGCGGTCGTGGCTTGCTGCAGGCGTTCCAGGTCCGCCGCCAACCCTACACGGTCTATCAGCAGCCGGTAATCGTTGACTTTGAAGGTCCGCAGCCCGTCCCGGTCCGAGACGGCGAATTCGGCGAGGTGCCCGCTGTCGTAGATGGCGGTCAGCCCCTGGTATTCCGCATCGATGAAGTACAATACGATATGATCGCTGCCAGGCAGCCAGTCGCGATGCGCCCGGAACCACGCGACCGCGTCCGGCTCGACGACCACCCAGAAATCGTGGTCGGACCACTCGTCCGGCTGGTGCGACAGGCCCGCCATCGATCCCGCCGCCATCAGTCCCAGCACGCGCGGATCGCGTTCCAGGGTGCGCGTCAGTGTCTCGGTGAAAGCTGCATAGTCTCGCGCGTTCATACTCGGTGATTCTCGCTCCTTCGTGGCTCACTCATAGTGCAGGGTATCAGTGGCTTCCGCGCTCAGCGGGACGTACTCGCCCCACTGGCGGCTGGCGCCCCACGCCACAGGGATCAACGCGCCCGCCCGCACGAAGACCGGGATGCAATCCAACGGCGCGGGAGCCTCCACATGCCGTCCCCCAGCGAAACGCTCGCCGGTCCACAGGTCGAACCAGTCGCCGCCCGGCAGGTAGGCGGACCACGCACTTGCGCCCTCCTCGACCACCGGGCAGACGAGCAGATCGCGCCCGAAGAAATACTGGTAGGGCGACGCCTCGCGGTGCCACAGTCCCAGCGCGCGCATCATCGGCTGGCCGGTGCGGGCGGCGTGCTGCGCTTCCTGCCAGATATACGGCATCAAATTATGGCGCGTGTTCACGAAATGGCGAAATGCCGGGATCACGCGCTCGTCGCCGGTGCGCGCCTGGATGTTCCAGGGCG
>JAXGOS010000041.1:0-6962 GCA_040767355.1 Aggregatilineaceae bacterium
CTCTACCACGGTTCTTCTTAACATCGCCCCTCAGAGCGATGCCATTTCCTCTAGCTCGCACGTCGCTGTGCTTTCTGTCACTCTGCTGTTGTTAAGGTGCCGCTCACTGAACGATGCTGTTGGGGCAACAAAAACGCCGTTTGTGCAACACATCCGGCGGGGCAACAATCGCGTCAAAAAACTACCTCAGCTTGACGGTTGTCTACCGATGGAGTTGCCCCCTTTCTTGTCGTTCATTTGTTAGAACCTGCTCCCCCATTCTGGCGGGTGCGTTGTTCCTGGTCGAGCGTGAAGACATATTACCACCCTTCCAGGGGGGCGTCAAGAGCGATTCGTTAAATTTCCATTAGACTGGACGGGAGGTAGTATAGTCTTGGTCAGATACCGTGTTACATGCAAAAAAAGCGGGGTACGCTTCGCTGTTACATGCAAAAAAAGCGGGGTACGCTTCGCTCTTACCCCGCTTCACGATTCGGCTAACATGAAATCCCGTTAATGATACGCTGGCAGCCATTCCCCGTGCGCCGCGATCAGGTCGTCGACCAGCGCGACGATCTGATCCAGGTCCAGCTCCGCCGCGGTGTGTGGATCGAGCATGGCCGCATGGTAGATGTGATCGCGCCGCCCGGTCAGCGCCGCCTCGACGGTGAGCGCCTGCACGTTCACATTGGTCTGCATCAGCGCGGCGAGATGCGGCGGCAGCGCCCCGATGCGCGTCGGCTGGATGCCGTTCTTATCGACCAGGCACGGCACCTCGACGCACGCGCCCCGCGGCAGGTTGTCGATCAGGCCGTGGTTGGCGACATTGCCGTACACCACGCGCGGGACGCCCGTCTCCAGGCTATGGATGATCAGCGAACCGTACTCGTGGCTGGGCTTCACCTCCAGCGGCCGGTCCGGATCCTCGAAATCGGCGCACATCGCGTCCCACCCTGCGATCTGGTCCTCACAGCGCTGGATGTACTCGTCCAGCGGGATGTTGAACCGCTCGATCAGGTCGGGGCGGTCGCGCTTGATGAACCAGGGCACGTATTCGCTGAAATGCTCGCTGGACTCGGTGACGAAATACCCCAGGTGCTCGAAGACGGCATACCGAACGCGGTTCCAATCCGGCACGCGCCCCTCGTCGATCACGCGGCGGATCAGAGGGTACAGGTCCTCGCCATTTCGCTCGAAGCGCAGGTAAAACGCCATGTGGTTGATCCCGGCGCACAGGTAATTGATCTCCTCGACCGGCACGCCGATGTCGTGAGCCAACTGCTCGGCGGTGCCCTGCACGCTGTGACACAGGCCCACCGTCTTGATCGCGCTGGCGCGGCTGATCGCCCAACAATTCATCGCCATCGGGTTGACGTAGTTCAAGAACGTCGCGTCCGGGCACAGTGCTTCCATATCGCGGCAGATGTCGAGCAGCACCGGGATGGTGCGCAGCCCGCGCATGATCCCGCCGATGCCCAACGTGTCGGCAATGGTCTGGCGCAGCCCGTACTTTTTCGGGATCTCGAAATCGATGACGGTGCCCGGCCTGTACCCGGCCACCTGGATCATGCAGATCGCGTAGTCCGCGCCGTCGAGCGCGGCGCGGCGGTCGGTGGTCGTCTCGATCGCCGGATGGGCGCCGAGCGCCTCTGCCACTTTGCGCGCCATGATCTCGGACGTCGATAGGCGGTCCGCGTCGATATCGAACAGGCTGATGGTCGACCCGGCCAGCTCAGGAAAGCGCAGGATATCGCCCAGCAGATTCCTGGCGAACACGGTGCTGCCCGCGCCGATGAAGGTGATTTTCGGCATGCCAACTTCCCCCTGTGCGCGCCGAGACGCCCACCGGGGCGTCTCGCTGGTCAAAACCTATTGTTTCCCGGAAACAGGCTCAGATTTCGTGGCGGCCCTGCAGCGCCCGCAGCAGCGTGATCGAATCGACGTACTCCAGGTCGCCGCCGGTGGGCAGCCCGCGCGCCAGCCGCGTGATCTTGACGCCGGTCGGGGCCAATTGCCGCTGCAGGTACATGGCCGTGGCATCGCCTTCCATGCCGGGATTCGTCGCGACGATGACTTCCAGCACGCCGCCCTGCCGCACGCGCTCGACCAATTCGCCGATCTTCAGGTCCTCCGGGCCGATGCCTTCCACCGGCGAGATCGCGCCGTGCAGCACGTGATAGCGCCCCTGGTACGCGCCGGTGCGCTCCACCGCCAGCACGTCGAGCGGCTCCTCGACCACCACGACCTGCGTCGCGTCGCGGCCCGAGTCGGCACAGATGCCGCACGGATCGTCTTCGGTGATGTTGAAGCAGATCGAGCAGTAGCGGGTTTTGGTCTTCAGATCGACCAGCGCCGCCGACAGTGTCTGCGCCATCTCATCCGGCGCGCGCAGCAGATAAAACGTCAGGCGCGAGGCCGTCTTGGGTCCCACGCCAGGCAGGCGCGAAAACGCGTCGATCAATTGGGTGACAGATTGGGGAACAGCTTTAGACAAGGGCGATTTTCTCCGCTGAGGTCACGACCGGTTCCGCGCCGTCCTGACCGAGTTGACCATGGCTTCAACCATCTCCGCCGGCCAGTCTGCCTCGAAGGGGCCGGACCGGGCCACAACCCAGTTCACGCCGTCGAGCGGCGCGAAGACGACCGCGGCTTTCCGATCCGTGCCGTCGCTGAGGGTCAGGTAAACGCGGGCGAACACGGGCAGAGTCATATCGTCGGCGCAGGGGACGGCCTGGTAGGTCACCGTCGCGTCCCATGGCAGCACGGCCTGCGCCATCTGCGCCACAGGCAGCGTGTTGCAGTCCCAGTTGGTGCCCAGCGCCATATCGATCGATTCCCAGATCTCGATCGAATAGCGCGGCAGCAAATCGTCGATGAAGCGCACCTCGGTATCGGACCCGCTGTGAAAGACTTCCCACCCGCTGAACACGCCGAACTCGATCCGGCTTTCCGCGTCCGGAAAGTTGCCCGGGCCGCGCATCGGCTCCGGATCGTCCTGCAGGCGGGACCACACCAGCAGGCCGGCCAGAGCGACCGCCAGCAGCAAGACCACGATGATGGCCAGGTTCAGCAGCCAGTTCCAACTGTTCTTTTTGGCCCGCGCGCGCGGTGCAGCTTCCATCGCTCTCGTATCCTGATCTTAGCCGAACAGGCCGCCCAACCCACCCGGCAGCATCGAATCCAGGCCGCCGGTGACGCCTTGCATCCGCTCCGCCGCGTAGGCCTGGCTCTTTTCGATGGCCTGATTCATGCCGGCCACCAGCAGATCCTGCAGGTCGGTCAGCCATTCCTCGTCTTCCAGATCGATCGCGTCGGGGTTGACGGTGATCGACTGCACCTTCTGGCTGCCGGTCATCACGATCGTCACCGCGCCGCCGCCCACGCTCACATCGATCGTTTCGGTTTCCAGTGCGGCCTGGGCGGCTTCCATGTCCTCTTGCATCTTCTGAATCTGGCGCAGCATCGCCGACTGGTTTGGCGCTCCGCCGGGGCGACCGCCCATTCCACCACGTCTCTTACTCATGAAGGGTCTCCTCGTGTTGCTCCTGACTTGCGTGCGTTAACTATACACCAGAACGGCGGGCGGGGTAACCGGCGTCATTCGTCCAGGTCGGTGATCTGGCCGCCCAGCTCGTTCACGCCGAACGCCAGCACATCGTCTTCGGCCAGCCGCTCGTTGACATCGTGATCCCGCTCGGCGGCGTCGCCGGCCACGGTGACCTCCACCTGCAGCGCCGTCCCCAGCACCTCATACAGCGCGCTCTGAAGCGCCTCGCGCTTGTCGTCCATCTCGATCTTCTGCTTGAACATGGCCGTCGTCACGCCCAGCACCAGCCGGTTCCCCTTGATGGCGCGCGGGCGGGCGTGCTCGAGCAGGGCCGGCAGATTCTTGTGGTGGTTGTAGGCCACCTTCTGGATTTTTCCCCACTGGCTGAGCACTTCCGCCAGATCAACCTGGGCAGCCTCGGCGGGCGACGCTGGCGCGGGCGGCGGGGCTGGCTCGACCGGCGGCGGCAGATCATCCTGCGCGCGCGCGGCGGCACGCGGCCGCGGCGCGGGCTCGGGCTCGTCCTCAGCGACCGGCCTGGCGCTCTCCACAAACGCCAGTTCCAACGGGAGCTGGGGCTGCCAGCCACCTTGCCAGTCCTGAACGGCGGCGTTGAAGGCGCGAATGGCCGCCAGCAGCGCCTTGCGCCCAAAAGCGTCCGCCTGGGCGTGGATTGCGGCGCGGCGCTCGTCGGTGGCGTCGATCAGGTCGTCGCCGCCCATCTTGTACAGCAGCACCTGGCGCAAATGCTCGATCACCTGGCGGCCAAACTGGCGCGGATCGGCCCCGCCGTCCACCGCCGCGTTGATCAGATCCAGCCCGCCCGCCGTATCGCCGTCGATTAGCGCCTGGGCCAGCTCGATCACGTTGTGCCCGCTGGCCGTGCCCAGGATGTTCTGGGCCATCTCCAGCGTGATGTGCGCTTCCGGGTCGGCGATCAACTGGTCGAGCAGGCTGATGCTGTCGCGGACACTGCCGGTCCCCTCGCGCGCGATCAACTCCAGCGCGCTGGGATCGATGGACACGTTCTCGCTCTCGGCGATGCGGGCCAGCCGGCCCACGACTTCGGCCAGCGACACGCGCCGGAACTCGAACATCAGGCAGCGGCTCTTGATGGTGGCGGGCACCTTGGCGATCTCGGTCGTCGCCAGCACGAAGATAGCGTGAGGCGGCGGTTCTTCGAGCGTCTTGAGCAGCGCGTCGAAAGCCGCGCCGGAGAAGCGGTGCACTTCGTCGATAATGTAGACTTTGAAGCGGCCCTCGTTGGGCGCGAACGCGATCTTGTCGCGCAGGTCGCGGACATCATCGACGCCCGTGTGGGATGCCGCGTCGATCTCGATCAGGTCCAGGTAGCGGCCCTCGTTCACCGCCACGCAGTGCGGGCACTCATTGCACGGGCGGCGGGCCGGGTCTTCGCCCTGGCAGTTGACCGCTTTGGCCAGCAGGCGGGCGGTGGACGTCTTGCCGGTGCCGCGCGGGCCGCTGAACAGGTACGCATGGCGGACTCGCTCCTGCCGCAGCGCGTTTTGCAGCGTGCGGGTGATGTGTTCCTGGCCGATTACGTCGTCGAACGTCTGGGGCCGCCACTTGAGATACAGAGCCTGTGCGGGCACGGTCTTGCCTCCGTGTGGGTAATCCTATGCCTAGTGTAGCAAGCTCGAACGACGCTTCGCAAATCTTGCGCGGTTGCCGCCCTGGGGGCGCGCCGGGCAGATCACAATTCACAGGTTGTCGGTCCAGCGCTGGCGAAACGTCGCGAAGGCGAGCCGGCAATGTGCTACCCTTAGGGTATCGGTAAGGTCATGGGGAAAAACGACCACGACAAACAGCGCGCGTGTTATCCAATGGGGCCTGGTCGCCCTGCTGATCTGGATCGCGGGAGCGTCCGGCGCCGCGACATCCTCCGCCCAGACTGCGCCGCCTTACTGGCCAGACGGTGAATGGCGCACCTCCACGCCCGAAGAACAGGGACTCGACTCGATGGTCCTGGCCGGCATGCTGGAAGGCGTCCGCGCGGCCAACATCGACAGCGTGCTGGTGATCCGGCACGGGTACGCGGTGCTGGATGCCTACACGCATCCCTTCCACGCGGACGCGCTGCGCAGCCTGCATTCCGCCGCGAAGGGCTTCACAGCCGCGCTGGTCGGCATCGCCATCGGCCAGGGGCACATCACGAGCGTCGATCAGTCCGTGCTCGAGCTGTTCGCCCGCTGGACGGCGGCCAACCGAGACGCCCGCAAGGAAGCACTAACGCTCGAGCACCTGCTGACCATGACCGCCGGCTTCGACTGCATTGGCGGCGTGCACATCACCCAACTGCCGGGCGATTGGGTCCAGGGTGTGCTCGACCGGCCGATGAGGACCGCGCCGGGCCAGACCTTCGCGTATTGCGACGCCAACGCCTTTTTGCTCGCGGCGGCGGTCCAGGAAGCCAGCGGCACCAGCGCCCTGGAGTTCGCCCGGCGTTACCTGTTCGAGCCGCTGGGCATCGACCGGTTCGAGTGGAATACCAGCCGCGAAGGCCGAATCACCGGCTGGGGCGGACTGTACCTGCGCCCGCACGACATGGCGAAGCTGGGCTACCTGTACCTGCACGGCGGCCTGTGGGACGGCCAACAACTCATCCCGGCGGACTACGTCGCCGCGTCGACTGAGTGGCAGGTGGCGCGCGAAGCTGGTACTGGCTACGGCTACCAGTGGAACGTGAGCGATCAAGGGACCTTCTGGGTCGATGGGCACGGCGGGCAATTCATCATCGCCATGCCGGAACACGATCTGGTGGCGGTCTTCACCAGCACCCAGGGCGCGTCGGATGGGCCGAGTCCGCGCCGCCTGTTCGAGCAATATGTCCTCCCGGCCCTCCGTTCCGGCGGCCCGCTGCCCGCCAACCCGGACGGCGCCGCGGCCCTGCGCGCGCAGGTGGCGGCGCTGGCCCGTCCGCAGCCGGCGGCGGTCGCGCCGCTGCCCGCCATCGCGAGCGCGATCTCAGGCCAGACCTACGTCATCGAGGACCCGGGCACTCTAGGATGGGACAGCTTCACTTTGAGCTTCGCAGACGGCGCGGACGAAGCGCGGCTGGCAGTCGAGACGAACGGGACCCTTGTTGACATGCCGATCGGCCTGGATGGCGTGTATCGCGTCGTGCCGTCGACAGAGGAATTGATCGGGGCGCGCGGCTTTTGGTCCGGGAACCGCTTCATCCTGCAGATACACGAGGTGAACACGCCCTGGCTGATGACGATGCAGTGCTTCTTTGCCGGCGACCGGGCCACGGTGGTGTGGTCAGAGGCGGTTTACTCCATGCGCGGCCGGTTCACCGCCACGCGCGCCCCAGCCCAGTCGCATGGCGGGCAGTCCCGCTGAGGCGGAATAGGGCGCGACCGGCTCATTCTCGCCGCCGCGGTTTGGAATTTGGAGCGATCTCCCTACGCGGCAG
>JAXGOS010000042.1:0-6316 GCA_040767355.1 Aggregatilineaceae bacterium
CGGTGGGCAGCGGACGGCCGGGCCTCTTCGGGTTCTGCGGCCTTCGCATTGTCGGGCCCAGCGGCTCGGGTGCGCCGCCCCTGGACGCGCTGGGGCAGGGGCCGTGCACGCCGGCGCCGGGGTTCGCGGTCATGGATCCGGCCACGGGCGAGATCGTGCCGGGCGTGTACCAGGTCGAGATCAACGGCTACACGGAGTACGTTCCCGGCTCCTGGCGGCTGAGCTGGGACCTGACCGGGCAACCGTGAGCGATCTGCACCGACCGGCGAACGGACCGCCGCGGCCCGGCGTCTGTCGAAACGCCAGGCAAGGTTCGTATGGTGTGCAGTCGCACATATGTGGAACGGATCGGCGCACATGGGCGTCTGGTGGGAAGCGTCGGACATGGCGCAGCCCCTAACCACCGGCGCCGAGCCAGTCCTGACTGTGCGCGACACGGCTGGCCCATGTCACTGAGGAACCCATATGAGACGCATCCTACCCATCGGCCTTGCCATCTACTTCCTGTGTTTCGCCGTGTTGGCCGTGGCCCTGCGCGGTGCAGCGCCCGGGCCGGCGGCGCAGACCGTCCAGGGCGTGCGTCTCGGCTCGTGGGACGGCGCGGCAGGCACAGCCTTTTTCTCGGGTAAGCGCCTCGACTGTGTGCGGGAGAACGCCGGCTCGCCATACGACGAGATTTGCCGGATCGAGATCGCAGGCGCCGAGCTGGTGTTGGCCGCGCGGGCGCGCCAGGCGGGCGAGATCGTGGCCGCGCGCGGGGTTTGCAGCGCGACGTATCGCAACGAGGCGTGGCCTTGCGGCCTCCAAACCCACCACAACTATCCCGCGGCCGCGGTCGCATATGTGGAAGGTGGGAAAGGACTGGATCCGGACGACCTGGCCGCCATCCGCAGGCGCTTCCCCATCGAGAACCTGCCCGAGACAGCGTTCATCTACGGCGCGCTGGCTCTGTGGCCGCTCACGGCGGCCGCGCTGGTCGCTCCGCTGGCGGTGCTCTGGCCCCGCGGCCGCGCGCACCCACTCCTGACCGGGGCGGCCTTCACGGCCTGGGGCTTGGTCGCGCTGCTCGGCACGTTGTGGGCGCTGGGCCTTCTGATACGCGGCGTTTGGGATTGAGAAACAAACAGGAGGTTGTGATGCAGTGGCTTGCGCTGCGGCTGCGCCCGCGTTCGAACCCAGCAGGCAACAGGAGTCTGTCATGAGCCAACTCGCACCGGGATCGCCGCGCACCACGATCCGCCTGGCCGGCCTCGTAGTGGCGGCGATCGTGGCGCTCGGCGCGTGTGCGTCGCTGCCCCCGCCCCCCGTGGCGCCGGCGCCGGGCCAGGTGGCGGCCACACCCGCGCCGCTCCCGCTGGCGGGCACGACCTGGGAGCTCGCCGCGCTGGGCGGCCAACCGCCGGCGGCAGGCTCGACCATCACACTGGCGTTCGCCGATGGCCGGCTGTCCGGGTTCGCGGGCTGCAACAGCTACGGCGGGGAATACACCATCGAGGCAGATCAGCTTCGCCCCGACATGCTGGCCCAGACGCTCATGGCGTGCCTGGAGCCGGGCCTCATGGCGCAGGAGCAGGCGTACATGCAGGCGCTCACCGGCGGCGGCCGCCTTAATCTATCCGGCGACCGGCTGGAGTTGCGCGATGAGGCGGGCGGGGCGACGCTGGTCTTCGTCCCCCAGGCGGAGTGGCTGGCGCAGGATGTGGCCGCGCTGGGGGGCGCCACCTGGCAGCTGATCGACATGGACGGAACGGCCCCCCGCACCGGCTCGACCATCACAGTGGTCTTCGAATCGCCGGTCCCGGCAGGCCGCTTGCGCGGTAATGCCGGCTGCCGGACCTACCAGGGCCAGTATGCGGCCAGCGCAACGGGCATCAGCGTCCTGTCGATCGAGATGCTGGGCGAGGTCTGTGCGTCCGAGGAGCTGCTGGCGCAGGAAGGGCACTTCACCACGCTGCTCGGCTGGCTCGGCCGCTACCGCATCGACGGTGATCAGCTTGAGCTCTACACCCAGCGTGGCGAGGTTCTCCGCTTCGCCAAGATGCCGTCCGGCGCGCCTCAGCTGACGCCGTCCACGCCGCTTGCGACGCCGCCCGCGCCGGCTGGATGACCCGCAACGCTGCCGGCTCATCAAAACATCGCAATTTGCACGAATTCAGACGGTATGATACCATTTCGTCATGAAGATCCATCGTCCTTTGCTCTCGCAGCTCACGCAGGCGATCCAGCCCGGCAAGGTGCTGATCGTCTACGGCCCGCGTCAGGTCGGCAAGACGACCCTGGTGCAGGACCTGCTCGCTGCCAGCGAGCTGCCCGCCGACAGGCGCCGCTACATCAGCGCCGACGAGCTGGTCTACCGCGAGGCGCTCGCCAGCCAGAACCGGCGCACGCTGGGCGAGCTGCTCGGCGACAACCGCCTGCTGGTCATCGACGAGGCGCAGCGCGTCCCGGAGATCGGCCTGAACCTCAAGATCCTGGTGGACAATTACCCCCAGGCGGCCATCATCGCCACCGGTTCGGCGTCGTTCGACCTGGCGCGCAAGGTGTCGGAGCCGTTGACGGGGCGCAAGTTGACTTTCACCCTCTATCCCGCCAGCTATGCCGAACTGGCAGCGACCCTGGGGCCGTTCGAGGCGCGCGCTGAACTGGAGCGCTGGCTGATCTGGGGCGGCTACCCCGGCATCGTGACCGCGGACCCGGCGCTGCGCGAGCGGCTGCTGGGCGAGCTGGTCGGCTCCTACCTGTACCGCGACCTCCTGGAGCTGGACGGGGTGCGCCGCGCAGAGAAGATCGTGGACCTCCTGCGCCTGCTGGCCTTCCAGATCGGCCAGGAGGTGTCGGTGGCCGAGCTGGCGACCAACCTGGCGCTGAACCGCCAAACGGTCGAGCGCTACCTCGACCTGCTGGCGAAGGTCTTCGTGATCTTCAAGATCGGCGGCCTGGCGCGCAACCTGCGCAAGGAGATCAGCAAGACGGCGCGCTACTACTTCTTCGACAACGGGGTGCGCAACAGCCTGATCCAGAACTTCAACCGGCTGGCGCTGCGCAACGACGTCGGCCCACTCTGGGAGAACTATCTGATGGTCGAGCGCCTGAAGGCCAACGAGTATGCCGGCCGACAGGCCAACACCTACTTCTGGCGCACGTATGACCAGAAAGAACTGGACTGCGTCGAGGAGTGGGCGGGCCGGTTGTTCGGGTATGAGTTCAAGTGGCAGGGCCAGGTGCGGCCGGCCGCCCGGCAGGAGTTCATGGCCGCCTACCCCGACGCCGAGGTGACTACGATCACGCGCGACAACTTCACCGACTTCATCGGGTAGTCGGTCGCGGATATCGCGCATATCCGATGAGTCAACTTGCGGCCAAGATCAGGGCTTGTGACCTGGGCCTCACTGATCGTCTGCCACGCACCGCGGACGGGCGCGCGGTAGACGGTGCACCGGGGCCGGTGCTGGCGTACGACGTGGCTGCGAGCGCCGGCCAGGCGTAGGACAGCGCGCTTGACGGCCTCCTGCCCTCATGACGCTTGCGTCCGGCCACGACTGATCAGTTCTACCTGCCGGTCGATCGGCTGTACTTTGCGGGCTGGCATGAAGACGTGTTAGCGTCGCCCGGCGGGAAGTGGTATGCATTTGTGGCGTGGCACGTCTATGGCCCGGAGGATCTCGCGGTCGCCCGAAGGCGGTGATGAGGGTGGCGGAAACATCCTGGGGTACTCAAAGGTCAGCGAGCCTGTCGGGGCGGGAGATTGGCGCGGGCATGCGCCTACGCAGCAGGGCTGGAGGCAGATGAAGTCAAAAAACGCGAAAGGCCGGTCAGTGTTGAAGCCTCTTGGCCTGGGCGTAAGCTATGCGCTTACCTTCTCCGGCAACGGACGACTCGCGGTACTGAGCCGGAGAGTGTCGCTGTGGGACGTGGACGCACGGACCAGAGTGTGGGAGGCTCGCCCATGCCCGCACCCGGCATCGGCCGCATTTTCACCCGACGACGGGCTTCTGGCGATCAAGGACGCGTCCGGCGCTATCGTGATCCTCGACGCCGCCACTGGCGCAACCCTCTGCGATTTCGCCAATGCTGATGACGGAGAGGGCTCAGGACCGGCATTCTCGGCCGATGGCCGGAGTATCGTCGACGGCTCATGGGCTGGTTGGCTGCGCGTGCGAAGAGTCGACTCGGGCGCGATCGAGTTAGCTCACGAGTACCCGGGCGAGATGATCACTGCAATCCATCCGTTCCAGCAGGGCGCACGTTGGCTGGTCGTACATTCGATCAAAACATCCCCGACTGTCGCTGCACATACTGCTGCATACTGCTCGGTCTGGGAATGGCCGCTCCGCGACCGCCCCTTGTTCGAGACCTCTCTCAGCGCCTCGTTCGTGATATCCTCTGCCCTGAGTCCAGATGGCGCGTTCCTGGCCCTCATTCAGGGGAGCTCCGCTGTTGCCCTCTCCGTGATTCGAGTTAAGGGAGGTTCGAATATCGCTTCGACCAAGGTCAATATCGGGGGCAGCACGGCCGCATTACGCTGGTCACCTAACGGCACGCGACTTGCATCAGTGCAGGCGGAGCACGTGGTGGAGTACAGTTGGCCCGATCTCACCGTAGTGAATGCGCTGGACGTGCCTTATCCCGCGTGCGTCGCGTATGCACCCGATGGTCGGACTCGGGCCATCGGCTCCTGGACTCGGGGGAGAGTGATTGAAGTACTGCCGGCGGGACAGGCAGAGGGCAGCCTTACATGAAAGAACTTCAGCCTTCTCGGTCTAGGCTCCTTCTTGGGGTCCTCGGAGGCGGTCTCGGCATTTGCCTGATCCTGTTTGGACTGGGCATCGTGCTGCCCCGGATCCTGGATCCGGTCTCCCGCTCGACCAATTGTGGGCGGGTGGCCAGCGCCTTCGCCGAGGCTTTGAGAACTGGCGATGACCGGCTCGCCCGCTCACTCGCCGTATCGGACGTCGGCATCGAGGAGTGGATGTCGGCGCGTCGCGGCTTCTCCTGTCCATTTTCGCTCGATATTGAGGCCTCCGAGAGTTCTTTGGTCTGTGGATCCAGCAACAATGCTCCCACCGAGTATGGCTGCGGATTTTACTACCTCTGCAGTTTAGGCGGCTCGTATCTCTTCCGGCTCGAAACGATCGATCTCCAACAAAAGGCTGAGGGGTGCCGGGTAACTCACTTCAGCCCGCCGTGCGAAGCGTTCGGGGAAGAGGTGGGCGAGAGGTGTCGTTGAACGCAGGGTGTGGCCTGCGGAGGCGAGGGGACTCAGGCCTATCAGCATCGGAGCCGGAGGAGCGATGAGGCGCATCGTCGGCAGGACATATCGCTCGAAGCGAAACGGCATCTTGGGTCCCTGGCGCATGACCGGGCTGGAGCTGGACGGCTGCCTCTTCGACAACTGCCACGTGTCTTGCAGCTGGCGGCTGAAGAGGCGGTTCCTGATCCAGAACGTCACGTTCCTGAACTGCGGCCACATCGGCAGCGGCATGGACGCGGCCGTTCTCGAAGACGTTATCGTGGACGGCTGGCGCAACGAAGGCCGCATCCCTCTCTTTGCCTGGGCTTGCGTCTTCAAGCACGTGAGCTTGCGTGGGCGCATCACCGCGATCAAATTGACCGATGGTCCCGCACCGAGTTGGGTTTCAAGAAGACCCGATGACTGGACCGCGGCAAATCGCGCCTACTATGGACAGGTTGATTGGGCGCTCGACATCAGGGAGGCCAAGTTCACGTCAGCGCCAGAGCTACACTTCGTTCCCGGCTCATTGATTCGGCGCGATCCCGAGACCCAGGCGCTGGTGGCGCGCGAACAGGCGGTTCAGGCGCTCAGCGCGGGCCTGCCCTGGGGCGAGTCGGGGATGGAAATCGCGCTCCGGTGGTTCGTGGACGATGGTCCATATGACGATGTCGTACTCGTGGCGCCGCGAGCTGCGAACTACTTCCGTCAAGATCTGGCAACGCTGGCGATGCTGAGGAGAGAAGTGCTGGCAGCGTGAATGGAACCGAATGAGTTGCGAGAAGTATCGCTGATAACCCCGATCATCGAAGACGTAGACTCCTGGTTTCGCCTGGGGCGCGGCCACGGGTTCGAGTTCTACGCGACGGATAACGAGGTTCAGGAGTGGCTGCTGACGATCTTGCCTGGGGAGTACGCACCCTATCGACTGGTGCGGGCGGACTCGATTAACGACGGCAGGGTCTATGTCGAGCGTCCCTTCCGTAGTATAATCGAGCAAGGAGTCGGGGCAGAGCGTGTGACCTGGCCAGATAGGATTGTTGGATGCTAGCCACCCACAGTGTGTCGGAGGAAGAGGCGCTGGTT
>JAXGOS010000043.1:0-5031 GCA_040767355.1 Aggregatilineaceae bacterium
TCCGAGGCGTCGGCGACGACGTAGATGTGGGCCGTAACCGTGCCTTCTTCCACCAGGATCTGGACGCCGTTCGCCGCCGGCACACGGCGAAACAGCCAGCGATCCACGCCGCCCGGGGTGCTGCCCATGCGCACCACACCGCCCACATCGAGCACGGCCCGGCGCACGATGGTCAGCAGAACGCCCGGCGCGATGGTTACTGTATCATTCGGATGTCGTGGAATCATGGGCCTGTCAGCACCCTTGTTGGCTTGCGAATACCTATACTCTACCCCATCACCAGTCCGCCGTCTACTGAAAGCACCTGCCCGGTGATGTAACTCGCCTTCTCGGATGCGAGGAACGCGACCGCGTAGGCCACATCCTCCACCTGGCCGGTCCGCCCCACGGGGATCAGCTTGGTCAGCTCGGCCAGGATATCCTGGGGCATCTTCTCGACCAGCGCCGTCTGGACAAAGCCCGGCGCGACCGCGTTCACGGTGATCCCGCGCGACGCGACTTCGCGAGCCAGCGCGCGCGTCATGCCAATCATCCCGGCTTTGCTGGCGCTGTAATTCGTCTGGCCAGCCTGGCCCATGATGCCGCTGGCGCTGGCGATGTTCACGATGCGGCCGTACTTCTTGCGCATCATCGGGCGGACCACCGCTTTGGAGCACAGCCAGGCGCTCTTGAGGTTGACGCGCAAAATCAGGTCCCATTCGTCTTCGGGCATCCGCACGATCAGGTTGTCGCGCGTGGTCCCCGCGTTATTGACCAGGATGTCGATCTGCCCGTAGGTGTCGAGCACGGTCTTCACCATGTTTTCGACCTGCTCGGGATCGCTGACATCCGCCGTAATGGCCAGCCCGTCGCCGCCTTGCTGCCGGATCTCGTCCAGGGTGTCGTCGGCGCAGCAGCCGGTCACATCATTCGTCACGACAGTCGCACCGTGGGCGGCCAGCTCGAGCGCGATCCGGTGCCCGATGCCTTTACCGCTGCCGGTCACAATGGCGATACGGCCACTGAACTCTGACATAGCTGTGTCTCCTTGTCGTAGAGGTCCCCTTGCCCAGGCAGTTCTATGATAGCGAGGCGCGGAAGCATGTCAAGTTGTGCCCGCCGGGCTTTCAGGGGGCCAGTACGACCGCTTCGCCCTCGATGACGACGGTTCCGGCCTGGTTCACGCAGCGCGTCGCCAGCGTTGCGATCCGGCGCTCCGGGCGGAATTTGACCACCTCGACCGTCGCCGTCACCGTGTCGCCGATGAATACCGGCGCCTTGAACTGGAGCGACTGGCTCAGGTAAATCGTCCCTTCGCCGGGGAGATCGTTGGCGATGGTGGCCGAGATCAGGCTGGCCGTCAGCATGCCGTGCACCAGGCGGCGTTCGAAGCGGGTCTCGGCGGCGTAAGCATCATCCAGATGGATCGGATTGTGATCCCCGCTGATCCGCGCAAAGTCGCGAACATCTTCATCGGTGAACATCTTCGACCGGCTGGCGGTCGCGCCAATTTCGAGTGTCATGTCTGTGTCTCCATCTCCCTTGCGGCTTACGCACGCAGGCTGAGCGCAATGCGCCCGCGCTGCACATCCACGTTCAGAATCGTCACCTGGACGATGTCGCCCACACCCACGATCTCGTAGGGATTGCGGACGTGAAAGTCGGCCATCTCGGAGATGTGAACCAGGCCGTCCTGTTTCACGCCGATGTCCACGAAGGCGCCGAAATCGACCACGTTGCGCACCGTGCCGGTGAGCCTCATGCCCGGCGCGAGGTCTTCCAGCTTGAGCACGTCGGAGCGCAGCACCGGCGCGGCAAGCTCCACGCGGGGATCGCGGCCCGGCCGGGTCAGATCGTCCAGGATGTCCTCGAGCGTGGGCAGCCCGATCCCCAGCGCGGCGGCCAGGCCGGGCCGATCCCAGCTCGCACGTTCGTCGCGGATGCGCTGCGCCAGGTCCGGATCGGACAGGTCCATGTCAAAGTGGTCAAGTAACGCGAATACGGCGTCGTAGCTCTCCGGGTGCACGCCCGTATTATCGAGCAGGTTCTCTCCGCCAGGCACGCGCAGGAAACCGGCGGCCTGCTCGAAGGTCCTGTCGCCCATGCCTTTGACCCCCCTGACGGCCAGCCGCGAGGGAAACGGTCCGTGGGCGTCGCGGTGCTCGACGATCCGCGCGGCGAGCTTGGGTCCCAGCCCGGCCACATGCTGAAGCAGCGCCGGCGAGGCGGTGTTGACGTTCACGCCCACGCTGTTCACCACGGACTCGATCACCTCGTCCAGCTTGGCGGCGAGCGCCTTTTGATCGACGTCGTGCTGGTAGAGCCCCACGCCGATGCTGCGCGGATCGATCTTGACCAGCTCGGCCAGCGGGTCGAGCACGCGCCGGGCGATGGACACCGCGCCGCGCATCGAGACATCCAGATCGGGCAGCTCGGCGCGCGCCAGCGGCGAGGCCGAATAGACCGACGCCCCGGCCTCGTTCACGATCAGGTACTGCACGCCCGCGTGCTCGCGAATCAGCGCCGCAACCAGCTCCTCGGTTTCCCGCGATGCTGTGCCGTTGCCGATGGCGATCAACTGGATACCATGCCGCTCCACTAACCCAGCCAACAAGCGCAGCGCCGCCTCGCGCTGGTTCTGCGGCGGATGCGGGAAGATCGTCGCTGTGTCGAGCACCTTGCCGGTCGGATCGACCACCGCCACCTTGCAGCCGGTGCGGAAACCCGGATCGATGCCCAACACAACGCGGTCCTTGAGCGGTGGCTGCAGCAGCAAATTGCGCAAGTTGGTCGCGAAAACCCCGATCGCGTGCCGGTCAGCCTGCTCAGTCAGATCGCGGCGCATCTCGCGCTCGATGGCCGGGGCGACCAGGCGCTTGTAGGCGTCAGCCGCCGCCAGCGAAAGCTGCTCGGCCAGAATCGAGCGCGGGTCCGGCGGATAGAGGCGCAACAGGCCGCTGACGATCTCCTCATCCGGCGCTGACACGCTGACCCGCAGGACCTCTTCGCGCTCGCCACGGTTCAGCGCGAGCACTTGATGCGGGCGAATCGCGCGCAGGCCTGCCTCGAAGGTGTAGTAGGTTTCGTACACGCCTTTCGCGTCTTTGTCCTCGTCCTCGAGCCGCGAGACGAGCGAGCCCCGCCGCTGGGTGAGCCGCCGGGCCAGATCGCGGCTCCGGGCGTCGTCGGCAATCCGCTCAGCGACGATATCGCGCGCACCCTGGAAGGCATCGTCGGGCGTGGGCACGTCCTCGCCCAGAAATGGTTGGGCCAGGCTGGCGAGCGATTCGCGGGTTCGCTCCTGAGCCAGAATCTGGGCAGCGAGCGGTTCCAACCCGCGTTCTCCCGCGATCATCGCCCGCGTGCGGCGCTTGGGCCGGTAAGGCAAATACAGGTCTTCGACCGCCTGCAGGGTGTCGGCCTGCCCTATCGCCCCCTCGAGCTCGGGGGTCAGCTTGCCCTGTCCGGCGATGGAGGCCAGGACCGCGTCCTGCCGCTCGGCCAGTTTGCGCAAATAGGTGAGCCGGTCCAGCAGCCGGCGCAGTTGTTCTTCGTCCAGGCTGCCGGTTGCTTCTTTGCGGTAACGCGCGACGAAGGGAATGGTGTTCCCATCGTCGAGCAGGGTTACGGTGCGCTGTACCTGCTCGCGCCGGAGGGCCAGCTCAGCGGCCAAGCTGCCGACGATATCTCGTGTGGTCACCATGCCGTCCTTGTAGGTAACAAACAGGCCCGAATTGTACCACAGGCATTCGGCGTTATACTCAAGAGGCAAATACCGGAGTAATTGGGGATGAGATAGAACTCATGGCGCAAACGTTTATCGAGAAGTTGCAGGCTTCCCAGGAACGCCGCCAATCGTGGTTGTGTGTAGGATTGGATCCCAGCCTGGACCAGGCGCCAGTTGGGGTTGATCTCGCCACGTTCGGGAAAGAGATCGTTGAGGCCACGGCGGAATTCGCCTGTGCGTTCAAACCCAACCTGATGTTCTACCTGGCCTACGGTACCGAAGGCTTCGAGGCCCTTCAGAAGACCATCGCCCATGTCCCAGATGACATCCCGGTCATACTGGACGCGAAATTTGGCGACATCAGCTTTACGGCGGGATATTATGCGCGCGCTGCGTTCGACGTCCTGGGCGCGGATGCGGTCACGGTTTCGCCGTATGTGGGCATGGACGCGGTTACGCCGCTGTTGGCGCATGAGAACAGGATGGTGTTCGTGCTGGTGCGGTCCTCCAATACCACCGGCAATGATTTCCAGCTTTGGCCGAACGACAAGGCGCCGCTGTTCCGGTTTGTGACCGCGCAGGTCAATACATTGGCTCACAAGTACCCCGACCAGCTTGGCATTATCGTCGGCGCCACCCAGCCGCGCGACCTAGCTCAGATCCGGAGTTGGGCGCCTGGCCTGCCGTTTCTGATCCCCGGGCTGGGTGTTCAGCAGGGCGATCTCACGACCGCTGTTGAGCATGGGATGACGCGCACGGGCGTCGGGCCGTTGATCGGCGTGGCGCGGGCGATCATCTACGCCAGCCAGGGCGCTGATTTTACCGATGCGGCTCACGGCGCTGCCGCGGCGTGGGTGACGCGGATCCGCGAGGTTCGAGCGCGGGTATTGGCTCGCTAGCCGCTGTATCGCCGGCTGGGACGTCGTGCTGATATGTGCCCCGCCGCCCTGCACGCGATGATGGACCGCGGCCCGTTCCGCCAATTGTGCCTGCCAGTCCGGACCGCTTACTTGTGAGATTTCATGCGTCCTTGACTTTATCCAGTCCCCCGGCAAGGGAGGCTTGACGTCGATTCAGGGGGCTGGTACAATTCTGAGCGTCGTTGGAACGCCCCATTCGTCTAGCGGCCCAGGACATCGCCCTCTCAAGGCGGAAACAGGGGTTCGAGTCCCCTATGGGGCATAAATCGCTCGTGGTCTTGAGACCCGGGCGATTGTCTTTCTGGGCACCTGAATCACCACTTGCTTTCCCTCCAGAGCCGCCCGAATCACTGTCATCGCCGCCATCGTTCAGAACACCATCACCAGGGCCAGGGTCATCATCCC
>JAXGOS010000044.1:0-3636 GCA_040767355.1 Aggregatilineaceae bacterium
TTGAGCAGCACGTCGAAGCCGACGCCCCCCTCGACGGTGTAGCCCAGCACGTCCGCATAGACCCACGCGGCGGCGCCGAACTGGACCGTGTTCGAGGTGAGCGCGAAATAACCGGACAGCCCGATCGAGACGCCGTCGACCGCGTCCAGCGCCACGGACAGGCCATCTAGCTCGGGAAAGCCCTCTGGCGCGTCGAACGCCGGGTTGAAGCCGCCCACCGACAGCAGAAACGTCGGGTCGTCGATGAAGCTGGCACGCAGCGCCATGTCGCCGGACAGCGTGTACGCAACGACACGGCTGTCACGCAGGCTGGCATCGATCGACAGCGTCCCCGCCGACAGGTCCACCACGCCGAGCACGTCCATGTTCAGGCGGACGATGTCCAGGTCTTCGGTGGGCAGTACCGCCGCCACCTGTCCCAGCAGGGCCAGCCGCAGCGGCTCGGGCAGTTGGATGATGAAGCCGACGTTAGCCGTGATGAGGGTCGGTGTGCCCCAGCCGATTTGCAGCATGAATCCGATCACGAACTGCCCCTGCGCCGCCGGGAAGAAGGCGGACATGTCGTCGATGATGCGCGGCGCGTTGGCGATGGGGTCGTCGGGGAACATCAGCGAATCCAGTCCGCCGTCGCGCACGCCTGCGCCCAACGCTTCCGCATCCATGGCCCGGTGCAGCCCCAGCAGCCCACCGATGCCGTTCAGCGTGAAGCCGAAACCGAGTTGGATCGGCACGAAGCTGGCATTCACGCTCAGGAACAGAGACCAGCCGTCGGAGCCGTCGGGCATCTGCAGGGCGATGATGCCTGTAGCAGTCAGCCCGAACGCCATCGCGTCCAGCTCCGCGACGCCGGCGTAGGTCCGGGCGTCGTGGTCGAACTCGAGATAGCCCCCGCCGCTCACCACACCCGCGTCGATACCCAGGCCGATCCCATCTGGTGGGACGAACTCCAGCGCGACGCGCAGCCCGCCGACATCTTCACCGTCGCGCGCGTCGTCGTGGCGCAAGCTCACTTTCAGACCCACGCCGCCCACGACGAACGTCAGCGGGGGGATCTGCGCGGAAACGTCCACGCGTAGCGTGAGCTCAACGGCCCCACTCTCGCCAATCTCGAGCTTGATCACGGATCCGCTGATGGTGACGGGGCCGAGCGTGATATGCAGCGGCAGCGCGATCTCAAGGCCGCTGCCGCCCAGCAGGCTGAACCCGTCGCGGGTCGAGAGGCGGATGCCGGCGTCGAGATTGATCCCGAGCGCGTCAGCCGCCAGCAAATCGCTGATGAACGAATCGCCATCCGCGGGGATGATGACCAGCTCCAGCGAGCCATCGCCGGTGCCCAGCTCGAGCGCGATCTCGGGATCGGCGGGCGTGCCGCCAAACACCAGCGCAATGCGACCGCCGCTCAGGTTCAGGCGCGGCCCGGCCGGGCCGCCGATCAGCAGGACCGGCGCGGTGGGCGTGTAATGCAGCGCGATCTCGTGGTCGAGCGCGGGCGCGGTGCCGGCGAAGTATGGCGCCCGGCCCGGCTGCAGCACGATGCCCACCGCGCCGCTGGCGTCGGCGCTCCCGGCGATCTCGGCTGCCAGCGTAGCGCCCAGCTCGATGCGGGTCACGGCTTCGCCCTCGCTCAGGTTGGCGAGATAGAGGCCGCTGATCGCGCCGCCGGGGCGCTCCGGCACAGGCATCAACAGCATGCCCTGGCGAGTCCGCGCGGTTGTGCCATCCTCCAGGCGCAGGAATCCCGAAAACAGAATGAGCGCCAGCTCCCGCGCCGCCGCTGGTACGTCGCCGCCGAAAAACGTCGCGGCAAGGTGCTCGCGGATGGGGCCGAACGTCGGCTGCAGCCCGGCGTGCCCCAGCAGGACGCCCAGCAGGGCCAGCAGTGCCCCGTGGTTGAACTCGCTACCCCAGCCGTAGATCCCGGCCAGATAGCCCGGTGGATCCTGCAGCAGAGGGCCGAGGTTCTCCCAGAAGAACCGCGTCCGGCTGACGGTCAGGCCCTGGATTTCGATGTCCTGTGTGTTGATCAGGCCGAGCAGCGCCAGCGCCGTGGCCACGCGGGGATAAGTCGTCTCCAGCGTTTCGAGCAGCAGTTGCTCGAGCAGTGCGGTGGCCGCATCCTGCCAGAAGTCGAGCGTGTCCAGCGGGGCGGGCAGTCCGGCGAGGTCGTTCGCGCTCAGGCTGGCGAGACCGTCCAGTGCGATGACGATGTCGCGGCTGGCCTGCACGATCTCGAAGGCGGCATCGCCCGCCGTGCTGACATTGCCCAGATCGTCCAGATTGTCGATGACGGTGCTCAGCTCGGTGGCAATATCGAGCACGCCAGCCACGGCGGGCAGGTCGTCGCCGGCCAGCGTCACGCGATAGCCCATGCGCGCCAGCAGGCGTCCCAGCAGGGCGGCATCCTGCAGCGCGGCGTCGAGCAGGCCAAGCGACTGGCCCAGGAACTCGACAATAGTCTGTGGGATCATTGGTTGCTCCCGATCGCCAGCAGGGTCGTACCGTTCAGCTCCATGTCGACCCGGCGGTAATATGCGCTTTCCACGTCGTCACCGGTTGCCTGCAGCGCTTCGCTCTCGCCATAACCGCGCACAAGCAGGTTGCGCTCTGGAATCTTCAGGCCGCTGCCCAAGATCGCTTCCAGAAATTCGTAGGTGAATTGAGCGCGCTTCTGAGACAGAGCCATGTTGTACGCGAAGGACCCCGACGAGCTGGTATGGCCTTTGACCGACAGGGAGGCGCGCGGATTCTGCATGTTCAGGCGATACGTAGCCGCGAATTCACGGACCATCTGTCTGGCTTCCGCGTTAAGGGTGTAGCCGTCGACCTCGAAGTTCTGCGCGTCGCCCGTCTTGACCTGCGTCTGGGTGAGGGGCGATGCCACCTCCGGCGGAGGCGTCGACGGGAGGTTCTTCAGGTCGCCCCACCACCACATGTAGCCCCACACGCCGCCTAACTCGAACCCCGCGAAGACGCCCGAAGCCACCCACGACAGGCCGGACGCATCGCCGCTCAGGACCTCAGGGTGGGTGCCGTCCCCGTAGAACGTGACGGTGGCTATCGGGCTCCACGTGTGATGGACGGGTGATGGCATGTAGGCGAATGGATTGTAGGACGCGAGTGCGGCACCGACTACCAGCGAGATCAAGCTCATTTGCCCGGAAAAGTTCGCCGGCTGCCATTCGTAAAAGCTGGTCAGGGTCGACCAGGACGTCGTTTGTTCGAACACCGCCCCGATCGACAGACCAACGGATCCACCGCCCCATCCGCCGAGAAACTCCTCGGTCCAGGCATAGGGCTGCGGGCTGCCGGGTGGGTTCAACTTGCGAATCTCAATCCGAAACAGGGTGATATCGACACCGAAGCCAAAGGCGAGCACGTCCGCCACTTCGATGGCCAGGCGGGCCGTTGTGACGAGGGCGCTGAGCGTGTTGATTCCCAGGTTCCACGAATCGCCGCGAAACGGGACAATGCGCCATTCGTACCGGTGGACGCGATCGGCTGCCGATTCTTCTGCGGCGTCCAGCTCGGCCTCAGTCACCCCCAGGTAAGCGATGGTGCGCGGCATGTGTAAGCGGGCCATCGCCAGCATATGCATCACGACCGGCCAGCTATTCATCGCCCCCAATATGTGCCGGA
>JAXGOS010000045.1:0-3424 GCA_040767355.1 Aggregatilineaceae bacterium
CGCTGGCGCGGCAGTTCTTCCGCTACGGGCGCGGCAAGTGCCAGATGCTGCTGCTGTACCCGCGCAGCGCCCGGCCCCGGCACCTGGTCGCTCCGGCGTTCGTCGCGGCGCTGATCCCCGGCGCGCCCCTGGCCCGCTTTAGCCGGACGGCCGCGCGGCTGTGGGGGGTGCTGCTGGCCGCCTACGGGCTGGCCTCCGCGGTCGCCTCGCTGGACGCGGCCCGCCGGAGCGAGCCGGGCCACCTGTTCCGCCTGCCGCTGGTCTTCGCCACGATGCACCTGGCGTGGGGCGCGGGCTTCTGGGTTGAGTGCGGCCGCCAGGTGGTGGCGGGAATCCTGCGGCGATGAGCGCCCCACCTCGGCAGGCCGCCCCACGGCAGCCCCGGATCGCCGGGAGCCGCTTCGCCCTGGTCGCCGGCGATCTGGCCGCGATTCTGCTGGCGGTGGTGCTGGCGCTGGGTATCTGGGTGATCGTCGACGGGCGCGGCCTGGGACTGCCGTTCATCCTCAAACATCTCTACTGGTTCCCGATTCTGGCCGGGTTGTGGCTGGCTCTGGCCCACGCCAACGACTTCTACAACCGGCGCTTCTCGGCCCGGCTCGATGCCAGCCTGCTACGGCTGGGACAGGTCACGCTGCAACTGGTGATCGTCTACCTGGTGATCTTCTTCCTCTCCCCGCGCGACGCCCTGCCCCGCCTTTTCATCCTGTACTACGCCGCGCTGTCCTTTCTGCTGATCGCCGCGTGGCGCGCCGTGGGACCGCCCACCCTGCGCCGGACTGGCGCGGCGCGGCGGGCGCTGGTTGTCGGCAACGGGCCCGCGGCCCGCACCCTCATCGAGACGCTGCGCGCCGAAGCGCCGGGCGACTACGCGCTGGCTGGCGTGATCGTCGAGCCGGGCACGTCGCTGGCGCCGGACTTTCCCCTGGCCCCTGTGATCGGCAGTGCGAGCGACCTGCCGAAGATCGCCGGACGCGAGCAGATCACCGAGATCATCCTGGCGCAGGAAGGCGATCTGTCCGCCGCGCTGTTCCGCGCGCTGATGGACTGCACCGAGCGCGGCTACCGCGTGGTGCCCATGCCGCTGCTGTACGAGCAGATCACCGGGCGCGTGCCGGTCGAGCACGTCGACCAGCGCACCTGGACGGCCATGCTGCCGGTCGAGACCAACGCGCTGTTCGACCCGTATCCGGCTGTCAAGCGCTTCATCGACGTGACGCTGGCATTGATCGGGCTGGTGCTGTTCCTGCCGGCCCTGCCCGCCATCGCGCTCGCCATCCGGTTGGATTCGGTGGGGCCGGTCTTCTTCCGGCAGGCGCGCATCGGCCAGGGGGGTCAGGTGTTCCAGATCGCGAAGCTGCGCTCGATGATCCACCACGCCGAGCAAATCACCGGCCCCACCTGGGCCGCTGACTCCGATCCGCGCATCACGCGAGTCGGCCGGTTTTTGCGCAAGACCCGTCTGGATGAGCTGCCCCAGTTGGTCAACGTGCTGCGCGGCGAGATGAGCCTGATCGGCCCGCGCCCGGAGCGCCCGGAGTTCGTCGCCCGCCTGAGCGAGAATCTGCCGTTCTACCGCGCGCGCCACGCCGTCAAGCCGGGCATCACCGGCTGGGCTCAGGTCCGCTATCCCTACGGCAACAGCGAGCAAGACGCGCTGATCAAGCTGCAATACGACCTGTTTTACATCCGGCACCGGTCGCTGGCGCTGGACCTGCTGATCCTGTTGCGCACGCTCGGCAAGATGATCTCGATGCAGGGCACCTAACCCGACACCAGGAACAACAGCAGCACGATCCACAGCGTGCTGTAGACCAGCGGGCGCTGGTGCTTGTGCTGCGCGGCGTAGAGGACGACCATCAGCACCAGGCCGGGGATGAAGCGCAGTAGCCCCAGGAACTCGCGGTAAGTCGAGAACGGCACGAACGGCATCACGGCGGCGTTGGCAAACAGCAGGCAGGTGTACGGTCCCCAGTGCTCGCGGCGCAGATCGCTCACGGTACGCCACAACGCCCACAGGCTGGGCGCTACCGCCGCCGGGATCACCAGCAGGCCGAGCACGACCAGCGCCGCCAGGCTCCCCTCGGTGCCGATCTTGAGCACCCCGGCGAAGGGGATGATCTCGAATGGGGTCGCCTTCGCTCCGCCCGAGCCGATCCCGGCGCTCCCCAGCCAGTCCACCAGCGCGATCTGCCAGGCGGCGAACGGGACGCCAGCCACCAGCGCGATCCGGGCCGCGTCGCGCCAGCGCCGGTTGAGCGCGAAATGCAGCGCATACCCCGCGGCGAACAGGGCCGCGACTTCCTTGGCGAACACGGCCAGCGCCAACGCGATCGACGCCGCCCACCAGCGATCCCGCGCGCCGAGCCAGATCCCCGCGATGATCAGCCCGTAGGCCAGCGGCTCGGCCGTGCTGAGTCGCACCGCCATGAACACGCCGATATACAGCCCATAGCTGAGCGCGAACCAGCGGCTGGCTTTGGCGGCTTCCAGCAAATCCTCGAGCAGCGCCGTCCCCCCCACCAGCGCGATCAGGTTCACCAGCACCAGCGCCCACGGGATCAGCGCGGTCTGCCCCAGACTGAGGACGCGCGCCAGCACCGGCAGCAGGATGCGCTGCATCCGGTAGGCGGGCGCATCCAGGCAGGGCGGCGACCCGCCCGGATCGCGCGCGATGTAGTAGGCGAACTGCCCGTCGTAGCCCTCGGACTCGGCAGGGCAGTCCGTCCCATCGTACTCGGCGCACTGGCTGAAGCACTCGCCCAGTGTGACGAACGCCTCCGGATCGCCGCCGTTCAGGGCCAGGATCACGCCCAGGTACAGGGCGTTCGCGATCAGGACGATCTGCCAGGGGCGGAGTCGGCGTAGAGTGCGCGTATAATGAGACATAGAACCTCGCATCATGGGGATACGCTTATGGAGACATCACCCTCGTTCAACCAGCTCGTCTACGCGCTGGTGCGCCACATCCCGCCCGGCAAGGTGCTCAACTATGGGCGGGTGGCCTACCTGCTGGGCGTGCCGCGCGGGGCGCGGGCGGTCGGGTGGGCGCTCAGCCTGCTCAAGCATGGCGACCAGGGCGTGCCGTGGCACCGCGTCGTCAACGCGCATGGGCGCGTCAGCATCAAAGGCTCGCCCGAAGGCGCCGCCGAGCAGCGCGCCCGGCTGGAGGCCGAAGGGATCGCGTTCGACGTGCATGGCTACCTGGACATGGAGGGCCATCTTTGGGACCCCACCCCCGACGAGGTAGAGCGCATCCTCCGCGACGCGCGCGCCCGGCTCAAGCAGCGCTGATGCCCGCCGCCCCCTATGATAGCCCGGCGCGCCGGAGGGGGAAAACGAAAACACCCGCCGCTGCGGGTGTCGTATGCTGGTGACCCTGAGAGGACTCGAACCTCTAACCAATTGATTAAGAGTCAACTGC
>JAXGOS010000046.1:0-2595 GCA_040767355.1 Aggregatilineaceae bacterium
CTACGACATCAGCCGGCTGGCCCGGGACCTGGCCGGGCTGTACCGCGCGCTGCTGGCGAGCGCGGGGAAAGGGCGCGCATGAACGTCACGCGCCCGCCCGACAACTGGCGGAGGCTGGCGATTGGCGCCTGTCTGCTGGCCTTCCTGATCGCGGTCTACTTCTTCACCTACAACGGCTTCGCCACCAGCCGCGATGAGTGGTTCTTGTTCGATGCCACCGAGAGTATGGCGCGGCGCGGCGATCTGCGCGTCAACTACGAATTCGACGCCTACCCCCCGACCCGGCTGGAAGACGCCCAGCCCCCGCCCGCCGATACCGAGCCGCTGCAGCCCGTGCTGGCCGCGTCCCTGTTCCTGATCGCCCAGGCGTTGCCGGGCATTGGTCTGGCGCACTCCGTATGGCTGTTTAACGTGCTCGTCACAGCCCTCACCGCGGTGACGCTGTTCGCGTTCGGGCTGGCCCTGGACTACCGCGGGCGCGTCTCCGCTGTAGTGGCGCTCGCCTTCGGTCTCGGGCCCAGCGCCTGGCCCTACAGCCAGACGTGCTTTCGCGAGCCGCTGTTCACATGGCTGGCCCTGCTCAGTGTGTATTTCACGAGGCGCCTGCGCCAGCAGCTTGCGGCTGGTAGACGCCCGCTGCTGGCCGGTGTGGGGCTGGCCCTTGCCTTCAGCGGCGCGGTGCTATCCAAAGAAGCGGCCGTGCTGATCGTCCCTGCGCTGCTCATCGAGGCGCTGCCCGCCACGCTGGGGCGCGCTCGCCTCACCCGCCGCGTCGCGCTGACGCTGGCCGGGCTGGCGATCGCTGGCGTGCTGCTGGCGCTCGTGGTCCTCAACGCCGACACGCTGTTCGACATTCCGGATCGCTACTCGTTCGTCAAGCGTCTGCAACAGGCCAGAGACAACATGTCGGACCTGTCGGAAGGCGTGCGGGGCTACATGTTCAGTCCGGGGCGCAGCCTGTGGCTCTTCTCGCCGGCCCTGCTTCTGGGGTTCTTCGGCTGGCCTCGGCTCGCTCGCGGGCGGCGCTTGCGGTTGATCCTGATGCCGCTGGCGATGACGATCTCGTTCGTGGTCGGCTACGCCGCCATCCGCGGTCCGGAGCTCTGGCACGGCGGCCTGGGTTGGGGCCCGCGCTATCTGGTGCCGGTGACGCCGTTTGTCGCGCTGTGGCTGCTGCCCGTGGCCGAAGCGCTCCCGCAGGCCGCCCCCTGGAAACGGCTGGGCGCGCTCGGCATCCTGGCGATCAGCATCGCGATCCAGGTGCTGGGCGTGGTGATCCCGATCCATCGCTATTACGATGTGCTCACCGCGCACGACATCATCGCCTGGGAAGGTGGGGTGTGGGATCCGCGCTGGTCACAACTGCGCGTGTCGCTGGACCTGCTGGGCGATTTCCCCGCCGATTTCGCCTGGCGCTACGCGGTGGGCGACGTCTGGCTGCTGCCTGCCTTGTGCGCCGTCCTGGGGATTGGCGCGCTGGCCGGGCTGGTGATCTGGATCCGCGCGCAGGCTGGCTCACCGCGCCGGGCCCTGCTGACCGCCATCGCCCTCGCTGTGGGGGTGGCGATCACGCTCGGCGGCGGCCTGCTCGCCATCCGGCACGATCTCCGCTACAGCGGCGACTTTCAGCCGACGCGCGACCTGCTGGCCCTGCTGAAGCAGCGCGTGCGTCCCGACGACGTGATCGTGCTCAACGATTACACGTACTCTCGCTTTTTCATGAACTACTACAAACTGGCCGAGCCGATGGTCATCACGCTGTCGGCGTCGCCGGGCGAGCGATCCAGCCCGGACCAGACTCCCGAACGCGAATCGCCCTACGCCGACGATCTGATCAACCCGGCCAACACGCTGATCCTGTCCGATCTCGCCAGACGCCATGAGCGATTCTGGCTCGTCATCAACAGCAGCCCGTCGATTCCCTGGGCGGTTCGCCCGCTGGAGCAGTATCTGACCCGGCACTATTTCGCCACCGATGTCGCGCAGGCCAGCGACGTGGCGCGCGCCGTGGCCTTCAGCACAATCGCCGCGCCGCCACCCACGGCCGCCGCCTGGCCGGAGCATACCAGCGGCGCAACGTTCGGCGAAGCGCTGCGGCTGGTCGGCTACGACATCCCTGGCGGGACGGCGTGGCAGGTCGGCGAGGTGCTCCCCGTGTCGCTGCTTTGGGAGACGGTCGCGACGCCGGCGCGCGATTTCACGGTGGGCCTGTTCCTGACGCAGGATGGCGCGCTGGTCGCTCAGCGCGACTCGTTCCCGGCCAACCACTTCGAGTTCACCTCGAGCTGGCGGGCCGGTTCGCTGCACCGCGACAACCACGGTCTCCAACTCCCGGATGATCTGGCCCCAGGCACGTATGAGCTGTGGGTTGTCCTCTACTGGTGGGAGATGCCCGCCGATCGCCTGCCGGTGGTCGGCTCGAACGGCGATCCGCTGGGCGACCACGCCGTGTTGACGACGATCACGATCGCCCCGTGAGGTTTCATCAGATGCGCTGTCGGGTTATACTCCTGACATGGTATCTTGCCCGACAGTTGGGAGTTAAGAATGCTGGACCTTCAGTTCGAGATTGACCCAATCACCCATTTCCTGGTG
>JAXGOS010000047.1:0-2531 GCA_040767355.1 Aggregatilineaceae bacterium
ACTGACGAACAGCCCATCACCGAAGCGCCGCGCCGCGAAGTGCGCGCCCTGCGCGAGTCAGAGAGCGCCGAGCTGATCGAAGTCGTGACGGAGCGCGACCAGCTCCTGGTCGAGAACACGCGCTTGTTCCGCGCGCTGCGCGAGACGCAGGCCGAGCGGCAAATCGCAGAAGCCATCAGCGGGGCGGGCGACCTGCCGGCGGCGACTCTGGCGCGCATCGCAGAACGCACCGCGGTTATCCGCGACGCCTTCGCCACGCACGGCAGCCAGCAGACGGTCGAGGAATTCCGCGAGGCGGTCGACAAGCTGGTCGAGTCGGAGCGCGCATATCTCGCCCAGATCGCTCCCAACGGCGCCGTCACGGGCTTGACGCGGCACGGCGGGGGCGAGCCGGTCGAGGACATCCTGGCCGAGGCGTTCCGCGACATCGTGCCGCCCGAACAGGTGGCGGTGGCCATTCGCGGGCGCGGGTAGGGGCGAGTCACTTGTGGACGATTCCACAAGTGCTGCTTTCTATGACTAAAGGGAACACCACAGGTATCGAGGTTGAGAACACAGAACAAGGAGTGAGCAAGCATGGCGACGAATGTACGGTACGACAAGCGGTCAGGCGTCCGGCTGGAGCTGACCGTCGGGGCGAGCCAGACGTCCGGGAGTGTCATTCTCCTGAATGACATGCCGGTCTTCCTGCTCGAAGACAGCGACGAGGCGGACAAGGCCACCGTCGAGCTCATCGGCGTGAGCCTGGTGGTCGAGCTGCCGGTGACCGGCGCGGACGGCGTGGGCAACGCCGCGGTGGCCGTCGGGCACGCCATCTACAAGGACGGCACCGCGTACAACCGGGACGCGACCAACGGGAAGCCCATCGGTTACGCGCTGGGGACGGTAGTGAGCGGCGCCACGGCGACGATCCAGGTCGCCCTGGCCGCGCTGACGCCGTAACGCGGCTCGGTTCCAATTCGTGGGTTTTGGCCGGCTGACGCCACAGGCGCTTGCAGGCCGTCAATGAGTATGTGGAGGACACATCATGCCAATCGACGACATCACGCTCCAGACGCTGGAGCACATCGAGGAAGCGGCGAGCGAGGCGGCCAACACCTCCGCTCAGCCGGAAGCCGGCGGCGAGGCGGTGCGTGAAGGCCAGCCCGAGCCGCGCACCCCGCAGGCCCCGATGCAGGAGCTGGGCAGCTACGCGGGCGAGGAGATCAACTCCGAGGTCATCTTCGCCCGTGAAGGGTTGAACCTCACCCAGAAGCGCCCGATGACGCCGCAGTACGCGCGCGGGCTGGCCGAGGCGGCGCGCTTCTACCGCCGCGCGCTGGAAGGGCGCGTGAGCATGCGCCAGGTCCAGGAAGTCATGATGAGCAGCGAGTTCTCGGTGCTGCTCGGCGACACGCTCGACCGCGTGCTGCTGGCGAAGTATGCCACCTACGCACCGACCTATCGCCAGTTCCTGCGCGGGCGCACCGTGCGCGACTTCCGCGCGGTGGGCAGCGTGCGGCGCAACACCGGCGGGCGGCTGAGCCCGGTGCCGGAGGGCGGCGACTACCAGCAGGAAGGGCTGACGGAGGAATCGTTCACCTACGCCGTCAAGAAGTACGGCAAGGGCTACCCGCTGACGTGGGAGATGATCGTCAACGACGATCTGGACGCCTTCACCAGCCTGCCGGACGACATGGCCGACGACGCGGTGCAGACCGAGATGTACCTGGCCTCGAGCTTCTACGTGGCGAACACGACGCTGTTCTCCACGACGCACGCGCACGAGGGCGCGACCTTCAGCAACAAGGGCACGGCGGCGCTGGCTATCACGTCGCTGAAGGACGCCATCAACGCCATGCTCAAGTTCCCCGGCGACAAGGACAAGCCGCTGAACAACATGCCGGTGTTCCTGGTCGTCCCGCCCGCGCTGGCCATCGAGGCGGCGCGCATCCTCAGCTCGGAGTTCCTCATCGTCTCCGGCGGGGACTCGACGACCGGGTCGCTGCCGGTGGCGCAGCCGTCGCGGACGGGCATCGAGGGCTTGCTGCGGGTGGTGGTCGACCCGTACATCCCGGTCATCGACACGACCAACGGGCACACCTCGTGGTACCTGTTCTCCGACCCGCGCCGCATCCACGCCGCCGAGTACGCTTATCTGCGCGGCTACGAGCAGCCGCAGGTCTTCAAGCGGATGGCGAACGCCATGCGCCTGGGCGGCGGGCAGGTCGAGGAGGACTTCGACACGGACAGCATCGGCTACAAGGTGCGGCACGTGTTCGGCGGCAGCCACGCGAATGCGGCCGGCGGCTGGCGCGCGGCCTACTGGAGCGACGGCTCGGGGGCGTAAGCCCGGCCTGAGTGGAATGGTGACGTTCCTGCTGGGCGCTTCGCTCAGGTCCAGCAGGAACCGATCGGGAAGAGAGCAGACATGACACACCTCTGTATCAACTGCAACAGCCCGCAGGTCACGCGCGAAGGTGATGCGTTCATCTGCAAGAAGTGCGGCTACCGGTGGGACGTCGCGCACGAGCAGGCCAACGCGGCCTTCC
>JAXGOS010000048.1:0-2419 GCA_040767355.1 Aggregatilineaceae bacterium
AGCCAGTGCGGCCAACCCGGCCAGCGCTCCGGCAGCCGACCAGGCCGGCACCAGCAGAATCGCCGTCGCGGCCAGCCGGTAGCGATGCGCGTGATTCACCGCGCCGAGCCAGTCGCCCAGCACATAAAACGGGACGCCCACCAGTGGGAGTCCCGGATCGTACTTGCTGAACGCGGCGCCGCCGGTCCCGGCCACGATCTGCGGCAGCGCCGGGTCGGGCGCCAGCTCGAATGTGCCGCGCTCGGCCAGGGCGGCGGTCGTCTGGAACATCACGTCCCCGTCGCTGCTGTAGAATCCACGCCCCAGCGACAGGGCGTACAGGCAGGCGAAAGCCAGCCACACCGCCCACAGGGTCTGCTTACTTAAGCCGGTACCGCTCGCCATCGACGATGACATACACTACGCGGAAGAAATCGTCCGTCGCGTCGAACACGGCGATGCTCGGCGACCCCGCGACGGTCAGGAAGCCGTTATTGTCGCGCCCGGCGGCGGGCGCGCTCACCGTGAACGCGGCGGGCCATTCGAGCGCCAGCGAGATCAGCGGCCGTTCGCTGCCCTGCGCTGTGTACAGCGCCGCCCGCTCGCCCACCGCGCCCGACGTGACGATGAACTCGACCGGGTTGGAACCCCGCGCCCACATCACGTACACGGAGCGGCCAGCCTGTTCCAGCACCACCAGCTCCGCGAACAGATTCTCGTACCGCTCCGCCGACTGCGTGGCGTCAAACAGGTCGATGACGGTTCGATAGGCGTCGAACGCCGGGCGCCGCGAGCCGTCCGCCCGCACCAGGCCCCACGGCTCGCCTTCCGCGTCGCCATCCACCCAGCGCACGACCGCCACGCGCTCAACGCCCCCCGCCAGCCCCAGGGCCGCCGCCTGCACCACGAAGTCGGCCTGCTTGGCGGGCGTGATGCCGAACGCAGGCTGTGCTGTCGAATTGTCCGCGTCGAGCGTTGGGCTGGCGTTCATCTCCAGCCAGACCGGCATGTCTTCCAGGCCGTGCTGCTCAAGGATCTGGCGCACGGCGGCGAGGATGTTCCACACGGCGGCGGTGCTGTTCGTGGCCCGCACCGTCACCGCGTCGAAATACGGCGCGCCATCCGCTTCCGCATCGCCCAGCAAGGCCGGCACCAACCGCGCAAGATACGGCTCGCGGCCCGCCGCCGAATCCGCCCACCAGTTCATCGCCGCGAGGTGAATCCGAGCGTGGGGGTGTGCCTCGCGCGCCGCCAGATAGGCAACCTTGACCAGCCGCGCATACGCCTCCACGTCGCCAGCGAACTGCAGGTCGCCCTCGCCCAGCCGCACATCCGGCTCGTCGTAGATCACCCACCGGTGCACGCCGCGCGGCGCGAACTCCGCGACCAGCCGGCTCACGAAGGCCGCCCACACGTTGCCCGCATCGTCGATGGGCAGGTTCAGGCCGTCCGGAACGGCTGCCGGGTCGCCGGACGTCGACGCCCAGGCAGGCGTGCTCGTGATGCGCCCCACGATCTCGCGCCCGTCGGCCAACGCCGCGCGCAGCCAACCGGGATCGATCGCCTCGACGACGAAATCGTCCGGCCCATCCGGCTGAAACGCCGCCCACTCGAAGGTGATCTGCTGCCAGCCGGCGCCCAGGTCGTCCGCATCGGCGCGATACTCCGGGCTGCCGATCACCCCGAACCTCTCGCCCTGACGCTGGTCGAGCTGGGCGCGGGCCGCGGGCAACAGGCAGCACGTCGCCGCGCACAACGCCGCCGCAATCCCGATCCTGCGCCTCATCCAGGTCGCCACTGCTGTTCGCTAACTCCGCTCCATCACGGGCACCACTTCACGGAAATGTCCCCCGCTCGCGACATCCGGCGTGCTCGCGTTCCGGATCGACCGGTCGCGCCAGCACCGAATCGGTTGGCCGTGCACGTGAGACTGTTTTGTGCGGCAAGAAGACTAATTTCCTAGCTCCGCTGGCCCGCCATGCGCAGGTCCTGAACGTTGAGCTGCAATTTGATGTTGCCGTTCCATTCGTTGATCTCGAGGTGGTAGGCCACATCCACGCGAGAGCCGGGCGAGAGCCGCTCGAACCATTCCCCCTGCCGGAACGCGATCGCGTCGAACTGCATCGTCTCGCGAGCCAGGCGCAGGCGCAGGTGCTTGTCCTCCTGGCCCACGCGGCGGCAGTCCACCACCCGCACATCCTCCGTGGCGAAAACCGGCGCCTCATTGCGCGCGCCGGTTGGTTCCAGCTTGTTGAGCGTCTGCGCCAGGCCCATGGTCAGGTACTCGAAGGGCACCACGGCATCGACGGTGAGCGTCGGGCGCAGATCGCGATCGCCCAGCGCGTCGGTGACAAGGGCCATCAGCCGCTCGTGGAGCGCGCCCAGATTCTCGTTCGGGACGGTGAAGCCCGCCGCCTGAGAATGCCCCCCGTGACGCACC
>JAXGOS010000049.1:0-2205 GCA_040767355.1 Aggregatilineaceae bacterium
TGTCGTCCGGCGGCGCTTGGGCCACCTCGGCCTGCGCGCCCAACGGGCGGGCCAGCGCTTCGAACAGGGTGTCGGCGCTGTCGCTCCCGGCGCGCAGCCACAGCACCGCGCCCCGGTCGTCGTCGAGCCAGTCCGCCGCCGCCGCCGCGGCCAGCGCGCTCTTGCCCATCCCGCCGAAGCCTTGCAGCAGCACACGCCCGCCCTCGTCCAGCAGCCGCCGGATCTCGCCGAGCGCCGTGTCGCGCCCGATCAGGCGGTGCGGCAGGCCGGGCACGTCATCGCCCTCCGTGATGAGCGCCGCGCTCGTGTCGCCGGGCCGCCGGAGCAGCCGGTCGCGCAGCCACACGGCGATCGACTTGCGCACCTGCTCGAGCAGATCGTCCACCGACTCGAACCACTTGGGCGTGATGCCCGCGATCACGTTGCTCTGCTCGTCGAGGAAGGCTTGCAGCCGGGCGTCGCGCTGCCCGGCGTCCACGTTCTTGACATAGATGTGCCGGTCGATGCCCCACTCGGTCGCCCGCTCGAACTCGTCCACCGTCCACTCGCCGTATTCGTTCCAGAACAGGCCGAGGTACAGCGCGGAGCGCTTGAGCGCGTCCAGGTAGACACTGCGGATCGAGGCGTCGGCGGCGGGGGCGTCGTCCTCGAACACCCACGGCCTGAGCGCCACCAGATCGCTCCCCAGAGCGGGCAGCAGCCGGTACACGGCCCCGCGCTCGACGCCGAGTTCGGTCATTTTGGAACTGATGAAGATGCGGAGTTCGGTTGTCATGGTCTGGGCTGGGCCGGGTGAGGTTACCTTTTTGCAGGACTTGTCTTGCCACTTACACGATCCCATTATACCCGATCTTGACTCCGATGCCCGGCTCCCTCAGCGGCCGGGGCGGCTCACTGACAAACCTTCGGCGGGCCCTCGTATAAAAAACAGGATGGCTGGGCCGCATAGATATGCACTCCCCACCCCCCGGCCCGGCCATTCAATGTTATTTATCCAAACAACCAGAGGAGAAAGCCTAGCTATGCAAGAATTGCCCCTTCGCTTCGTTCTCGTGCTGGCACTGATCGTCGCGATCGTGCCGACCAGCTTGGCCGCGGCTGGCGACGCCGACATCACGCTCACCAGTGTGATGCGCCAGACCGAGCCGGTGACGCTGTACCTCGCCAACGGTAGCCAGGTTAGCACCTTCGACCCGCAGCGGGCGACGGACCTCATCTCGATCACCATGATCGAGGCCATGTTCACTGGCCTGACCGACTACGATCCCATGGCGGCGGGCAGCATCCGCGCGGAAGCCGCCACGGACTGGACCGTCAGCGAAGACGGCCTGACCTGGACCTTCACGCTGCGCGACGACATCCCGTGGGTGCGCTGGGATCCGGCCGCCGACACGGCTGAAGTGCTACGCAACGTGACTGCCCATGACTTCGAGTACGGCATCAAGCGCGGCTGCGACCCGCGTCTCGGCTCGCTGTACGGCGCCGTGGTAGCCCAGATCATCGACGGGTGCAACACCATCAACCTGATGGACATCAACGACGTGACGGACGCCGATTACGACCTGGTGAACGTCCACGCCCTGGACGACACCACGCTCGAGATCAACCTCCAGTTTCCGGCGGGCTATTTCTTCAGCATGTCCGCGCTATGGACGCTCAACGCCGTGCCGCGCGAAACGATCGAAGAATTCGGCGACGACTGGACCGACCAGGAAAACATCATCACCAATGGTCCATTCGTGCTGGATGAGTTCGTGCGCGGCGTGCGCCGCATCCTGGTCACCAACCCCTACTATCCGGCGGACATGCGCGGCCCGGGCAACGTCGAGCGCGTGGTAACCACCGTGGTCGAGGACCAGGGCACCCGTTTCGCGCTGTACCTGGACAACCAGATCGACTCCAGCGGCTCCATCCCGCGCGCAGAAGTCCAGGCCATCCTGAACGATCCGGCATACGCCGACCAGTTGTACAACGTCTCGGACCTGGGCGTGTTTTACTTCGGGTTCGCCCACGACAAACCCCCGTTCGATAACGTGCACGCCCGCCGCGCCTTCAGCGCGATGGTCAGCCGCGACGCGTTCATCGCCGAGGTGGAGACCAACCGCGGCGTGCCGATGATCCACTTCACGCCGCCCGGCATGTTTGGCGCGCCGCCCATCAATGAAGTGGGCGTGGGCTACGATCCGGACTACGCGCGCCAGGAGA
>JAXGOS010000005.1:0-259377 GCA_040767355.1 Aggregatilineaceae bacterium
CCCGGACCACGCGCGATCGTGGGCGCGCCTGGGCAATACCTACCGTCACATGGACGAGCCCGCCAAAGCGCTGAGCTACCTGGCGCGGGCCGTCAAGCTGGCGCCCGATTATGCCTGGGCGTGGAACGAGCGCGGCGTCGCGCTCGAGGTCCTGGGGCGCTATGATGAGGCCGTCGAGGCCTATGGCCGCGCCGCCGCCGCCGAGCCGGAGAACCCGCTCTACTGGTACAACAAGGGCGATCCCCTGGTCTACCTGAAGCAGCACGAGGACTCGCTCGAGTCGTTCCGCCGCGCGCTGGAAGCCGATCCGCGCTACGTGCGGGCGTGGGCCAAACAGGGCCAGGCGCTGCGCCGCATGGGCCGGTTCGAGGAGGCGCTTGCCAGCTACAGCCGCGCGGTCGAGCTGGCGATGGATTACGCCTGGGCATGGAACGGGCGCGGCTTGGCGCTGAGCGCATTGGGCCGCCACGACGAGGCATTGAGCTGTTTCCGGCGGGCGGCGTCGCTCCAGCCGGACGACGTGTGGTTCTGGTACAACCAGGCCGACGAGCTGATCGTCATGCACCGCTACGAGGACGCGCTGGCGCCGTTGGAGCGGGCGCTGCGGCTCAACCGCGACCATCCCGAAAGCTGGGCCAAGCGCGGGCAGGCGCTGCGCCGCCTGGGGCGCTACAAGGAGAGCGTCGCGGCCTACGACCAGGCGCTCAAGCTCGAGCCGCATTACGCCTGGGCATGGAACGGGCGCGGCCTGGCGCTCGAGGCGATGGATCGCCGCGAGGAAGCCCTGCTCAGCTACGAGCGCGCGGCTCAGGAGGATCCCTCGAGCGTCTGGTACTGGCTCAACCAGATCGAGCCCATGGTCACGCTGGGCCGCCAGGAAGAGGCGCTGGACGTCATCGAGCAGGCGCTGGCGATCGACGCCGACAACGATTCGGCCTGGGCGCGCCGGGGCCAGGTGCTGCGCCGCCTGGACCGTCACGAAGAGGCATTGGAGGCATACGATCGCTCGCTGGCGATCTCGCCGGATTACGGCTGGGCGTGGAACGGCAAAGGGCTGGCGTACGCCGCGCTGGGGCGCTGGCAGGAGGCGCTCGAATGTTACGAGCAGGCGACGAAGGTCGCGCCGCGCGATGTGTGGTTCTGGCACAACCGGGGCGAGGCGCTGATGCAGCTCGAACAGTGGGCGGACGCCGTGCGCATTTTCAACAAGGCGCTGGAGATCGACCCGGCGCACAAGCCCTCGCGCGATAAACGCACCGAGGCGCGCCGCAAGTTGGGCGAAGGGGAAGAGTAGGAGTGGAAGCGGTGGACGAGATTGTGATTGCGTTGATGAGCGGGCCGCAGGATGGCGCCGTGTTATCGTTCGAGACGCTGCTCGATTCCGACGAGCCGACCGAGATCACCATCGGGCGGCGCGAGGGCTGCGACATCCGCCTGAGCTACGACAGCCAGGTCTCGCGCGAACACGCCATGCTGATCTACGACGGCGAGCGGTTCTGGCTGGAGGACATGAAAAGCACCAACGGGACGTTCGTGGGCGAGGAGAAGATCACCGATCGCACCGAGGTATTCCCCGGCCAGTTGTTCCGCGTGGGGCGCACCTGGCTACGCGTGGAGCCGGTGATCAACTTCACCTCGTCCGACATGAGCGATCTCCCCTTCTAGGGCCGGACCAGCGATGCCCTACCGCGCCTGTGTGGTTGTCCTGCTGGCCCTCGCGCTGGTCGCGCCGGTGATGGGTGCCGTGTCCCCGCGGGCTGTCGCCCAGGACGATGGCATCCCGTTGCCGGTCGCGGGAGTGGGGCAGCATCCCCGCCTGCTGATCACGACCGACTATATCGACGCCACGCTGAGGCCGCGCATGGCAGCCGGGGCACCAGCCTGGACGGCCTTCGCGGCGTATGTGGTGTCCACTGGTCCCGAAGAGGACGCCGCCTGGACGGCGGGCACCGCCCTGCGCTCGCTGGCGGCGGCGTGGCTGGTCACAGGCGAGCGCGCGTATGCCGACCGGGGCAAGGCGATCATGGTGAGCCTGGTGAACCGCGTCGAGTCGCACGCGGCGCTGGCCGGCGCAGGCGGCCTGGATGGGGCGCTGCTGGACGACGTCGCGGCGCTGGCGCTGGGCTATGACTGGCTGCACGGCGCGCTGACCGACCAGGACCGCGCCCACCTGCGGACCACGCTGCTCCGCGCGTCAGACGCGCTGCGCGACCCGGCCCGCGACACGGGCGGCTTGATCTGGCTCGAGGGGCGGGTGATGGCCTTCGGCAACACCAGCGCGCGCTGGCTGTGGGCGCTCAGCGCGGTGGGGCTGGCGCTGTGGGGCGAGGATCAGGCCGCATCCGGCCTGCTCGATTTCTGCCGGGACGTGCTCACCGGGACGATTATTCCCGCGCTGGACATCCAGACGGGCGGCGCGTGGGCCGAGGGTCCGGTCTACGGTTTCATCGCCAATTGGGCGACGGTCCAGACGGCGCTGGCCTGGTGGACGGCGCGCGGCGAGAACGTCTTCGATGATACCGGCTGGTGGTACGACCGGCTGGCCTACGACCTGTTCCTATATCACCCCGCCGCGACGCGCACCTATAACCAGGACTGGGGCGACCCGATGCACGATTACCCGGCGATCATCGGGGATGCGGAGCGCTATCACGCGGCGGTGTTCTATGGCCGCGCCCAGGATTTGCTGCTGAGGACGGTCTTCGCCGGGACACCGCACGCCGACTGGATGGACTGGTTCCTGCGCCAGCCGCCCAACGCGATGCCCGGCTGGATGGCGGTCGAGGAGTTCCTGTGGCGCGACCCGGACCGGCCCGGCTATCCGCCGCTGGCGACGACGTGGATCGCCCCCTACACCGGGCACGTCTTCATGCGCTCGCGCTGGGCCGGCGACGACGGTCAGCTCGACCCGTCCGCGACCTATGTCAGCTTCGTGGCTGGTGACCGGCTGGCCTATCACCAGTTCTACGACCAGGGGAGCTTCACGATCTTCCACGATGGGCGCGATCTGGTGGTGCGCAGCGGCGTCTACAGCGGCGACGGCACCTCCGAGCATGACGCCAATTACTTCGCCCGCACCATCGCCGCCAACGCGATCCTGATCTGCGACCTGGCCGAGAATTTCGACGGTATCCGGCCCAACGGCGAGCGCGACGTGTGGCTCAACGACTGCGGCCAGCGCACGATGAACCCGGTCAGCCGCACCGCCATCGACGTCGATTACCTGATCGAGAACTGGCGCGCCTACGATACCGGCTCGCTGATCCGCAGCGGCGAGATCGGCGACATCACGTACCTGCGCGCCGACATCACCGGGGCGTATAACAGCACGGTCTACGCCACGCCGGAGAACCGCGCCAAAGCCGCCCTGGTGGTCCGCGAGCTGGTGTACTGGCGGCCCAACATCGTGATCGTGGCCGACCGCGTCGTGACGACATATCCCACCTACACCCCGCTGCTGGTCTTCCACTTCCAGACCGAGCCGGTGCCCAGCGGGCTTTTCTTCCGCTCCCAGGTGAACACGAGCGTGGTCTACATGCAGAACCTGCTGCCCAACAGCCAGGTGACGATGGTGCCGGGCTACGAGGTGGCCGGGCAAACGATCGATCAGAGCTGGGGCGAGCTGGTCCGCAACGCGTTCGAGGAGGTGCCCTACGGCCCCTATCGTCTGGAAGTGGCGCCCGGCGAGCCCGCGCTGGACAACTGGTTTCTGACCGCGTTCGTCATGCAGGGCGACATGGACCCGCCGCCCGCCGAAGGGCTGTTGGTCGTGGGCGAAAACGTGCGCGGGGTGGTGCGCGGCGCGGCGCAGGTGATGTTCGACGCGGCTCCCGGCGACGGCGCGGACGTGACCGAGGCGGCCTTCACTGTGGGCGCGGGCGTGACGTACGTCCTGGTGACGGGGCTGCAGCCCGGCGCGGAATACAGCGTGCAGGCCGAGGGGCGTGTCAACCAGACGCTGGCCGCCAGCGAGGCCGGTCTGCTGCTGATCGGCGATCTCCAGCCGGGGACGCTGCGGCTGGCCCTCGTCGACTAACCCCACAACACCCTCGGTTCAGCCGACGATCTGTGCATTTTCTCCAATAGACCCGCTGCCGGATCGCGGTACAATGCGAGCACGTATCACTTGTGAAGCGAGGAACTTATCATGGCAACCTGGAGTGAGTTTGCGGCTGCCGACCCCGATCTGGCCGCCTGGGGTGAAAAACGCCTCGAGCGCGAGCGCGTTGCCTATGTCGCCACGCTGAACGAGGACGGGTCGCCGTGTGTCAACCCGGTGCACCCGGTCATCTGCCAGGGAAGACTGCTGCTGTTCATCGCGCCGGACCTGCCGAAAGCGCGCAACCTGCGCCGCGATGGACGCTACGCCATGCATTCGCTGGTGCATGACCTGAGCGGCACGGGCGGCGAGTTTCACCTCAATGGGCGGGCGACGCTCATCGCGGATGAGACCGTCCGCCAGCGCGCGATCGAGTCCGCCTGCTATACGCCTAACGGACAGACCATCCTGTTCGAGTTGGGCGTGGACCGCGCCTACTCGACCGCGTACGAGGATGACCACGTTACGCGCCACGAGTGGCGCGCCAACGGCAGGTAGGCTGGCGCACCCCGTCTAGTCCACCAACAACCCGGCGAGCGAGCCGAGCTGGATCACCGAGTCGGGATCTGGCGTGCCGTCCTGCACGACGGGCAGGCGCGTCACGTCGGGCAGGGTGTACATGCCGGCGCGCAGGGTGACATCGCCCGGCGGCGTGCTCCCCAGGTCCAGCACGTGCTCGGTGCGCACGCGTTCGCCTGCATCCCAGATGAAGGTCGGGTACTGCCCATCCCACGGGCGGCGGTCGTCCTGCGCGATGGTACTCCCGTCCGGGCCAATCGCGTGCACGAAGATCGTCGCGTCGAGCGCGGGCCGGCTGGCGAGCGCTTCCCAGTCCAGGGCCAGCCGGACTCGCCCGCTATCCAGCGGCTGCACGAAGGCCGACCTCAGCGCGATGACCTCCCCCAATGCCGCATCCACCGCCAGCGCCCCAGGTTCCGGCTCCGGCGCGGCACGCTGCGGCACCTTGATCCAGCCGATAGTCGCCGCGTCGCCCAGCCGGGCGCCATCCGATCCCCGCGCCTCGACCGGCTCGTCCGCGAACACGGTGATATAACCGCCCGCCACCAGCCGGTATGCGCCCGGCTCCAGATCGGGCGGGACGGTCAATAGGTGCTGGTCGGGGACGGTGTCCTCATCGTCCCACAGCGTCGAGGGGTACAGCCAGCGCCAGATCAGCACGTCGTCACCGGCCAGCCGCTGGCGGTCCTGGGTCTGGATCTGCAGGTAGGCGCTGTACTGGTGGTGGGCGGACGGGTACGCCGCCCAGTCGAGCGTGTAGGCGATGGTCTGCGCTTCGGCGTCAGGGGGCAGGGTGTCCGGCCCGCGCCAGCCGAGCAGTTGAATCTGGTTGTCGAAGATCGCCAGCGGCGATGGCTCGCCGGAGCGCGGCGCAGTCCGTGGCTCGAAGGCCACCGCGACATCGTCCGGCACCGCCCGGACGCGCGCCATCAGGTCGCCGTTGGGCCGCGTAACCGCCTCGGCCTCGTCGATGCCGTCCAGCAGGCGGGCATGCGCCTCCACCGACAGCGGCGGCAGCAGGGTGATCGTATCCTCGTGCAGCAGGCCAAAAGCGCGCGTCTCGCGCAGAATATCGTCGCGCTCCAGCCACCACGGCACCACCAGCCGCGTTCCCGGCGGCAGCGCGAACGCGTCCCCGGCGGTCGTCACGTCCTGGTAGCGCGGCAGCAGCCAGGAGCGCGTGGTGGGCAGGTTCAGCTCGTCGAGCGGCACCAGCAGCGGCGTATCCTGCCCGGCCAGCCAGCGGCCCAGGTCGCGCTTGTCGGTGCGGAAGAACCATTCGCCGTGCCCCAGGTGCCGGTCATAGATCTCCCAGACGTAGGGCTTGTCCCAATACGCCGCGTAGATGCGGTGTGCGCGCCGCGCGTCCAGAGCGGTGATCGCTGCCAACGCGACGACCATCCCCACCGCGACCAGGCGCCACACCTGCGGACGGCGGGGCATGCCCACCAGGGCCAGGATCAGCGCGACTCCGGCGGCGATCACCAGCGGGAAGGCGGCATAGGCGCCCGCGATGCGCAGGCCGTGCGGCAGTTCGCCGGCGGCGGCGGCGGGGATGATGCTCAGCACCAGCAGCGCGGCGATCAAGGCCGACGACGGCTGACGAATCCGCACCAGCAGCGCCAGCAGGCCCAGCCGGAACAGCCAGTCGAATACCGGGGGCAGCAAGGGTGCCGAGTCCGCGTTGTACTGGGGATTGATGTCGCCATTGGTGAAGAACTGCTCCCAGACCAGCTCAGCCCGCCGCTCGAGCGTCTTGCTCCCGGACTCGAGCTCCTGGGTGCGGCCCAGGACGGCGTCGCGGTTGTTCAGGAAGCGCCAACCCACCGGCGCCAGCAGCAGCGCGAACGTCACGCCCAGCCAGACCAGATTCGGCAGCCAGCGGCGCCACGTCCTGCGCCGGACGATCAGCAGGCTGAGCGCCAGCGGCGCCAGCGCGGCAGGCACGATCAACGCGGCGGTGTAGGTGGTGAACGCAGCGGCCAGGCTGGCCCCGCTCAGCACGAACAGGCGCCGGTTGCCGGTGCGCAGCCCGCGCAGCAGCAGCCCGGCAAAGAGCAGCGTGAACAGCGGCTGGGGTCCGGCGCGGTAGATGCTGCGCGAGAGCACGACATGGCTCAGCGCGACGGCCAGCGCCGCCGCCGCAGCCAGCCCGGCGATTCCGCGCGTGGTGGGGTCGCGGTCATAGAGGCATTGGCGCGCGGTCCAGTACAGGGCCGCGAGCGTCAGCATGGCGATGTACACGTTCACCAGGCGCATCGTCCACACGCCCGGCTCGACGGCGAACGCCATGATCGCCAGGATGGCCTGGTACAGCGGCTCGGGCCGGGCAGGATTTTCGTAGATGGGATATTTGCCAGTCTGGCTGATCTGGAACACGTCCATCACGTTCCCGGCTTCGTCCAGGCTGACGCCGGGCGGCCACGTGTCGAGCCGGTCTACGCGCAGCCAGAAGCCCACCAGCAGCAGCGCGACCATCATCCACTGAGCATGTCGGGCGGTCATGATCTCAACTGATCTCGAAGATGTGCACCTGCCAGGGCTGCAAATCGACGTACAAGCCGAACTCGGCCATGTCGTCCCCGGCGCGCTCGTAGTGTGCGCTGGTCATCACGTCGCGCAGGTTCCAGGTGCGCCCCGCCAGACCGCACTCCGGCAGTATGATCCGGCCCTGCGACGATGCCGCCGCGTAATTGACCACGATCAGCCGGCGCTCGTGATTGTACTGCCACGTGTAGGCGATCAGGTTGTTGTGCGTGGCGTTCAGGTCCCAGGCCGGGGCGGTCCCGCACAGGGTCCAGGCGCCGTGGTCGTAGATCGGGTGCGCGGCTTCGTTCAACAGGGTGCGGTAGAACGCCTCGACCGCGGGATCGCTTTTCTCTGCGGCCCGGCGGCCCAACTGGACCGGCAGCCGGATCGTGGCCCCTTGAAGCTGGCCCTCGTGCAGCAGCGTGCCACCCGGCAGGGTGGCGATCAGCGCGGCGGCGGCCAATTGCCGCTCCGGGCCGAAGGCGCGCGCGGCGCGCTCTTCGTCGTGATTCTCGATGAAGCGCAGCATGTGGTCTTGATAGTCACGGTCGGCGCCCAGATGCGCCACAATCGCGCGCACGGGCTCGCTCTTCAGCCGGTCGCAAAGCCGCTTGTCATACGCATAGTCGAAGCCCTGCTGCAGAAGATCCCATTCCATGTCCCAATACACTTCGGCGATGAACAGCGTGTTGGGGTAATGGTCTTTGACCGCCGGGATCACCACCGGCCAGAATTCCAGCGCGGGCGGATGGCCGGCGCGTTCGCCCCAGGTCTGGGCAAAAACCCGGTTGGTGACCAACATCGCCATGTCGCAGCGAATGCCGTCGCACTGGGCCGCGATGTCGCGCAGCGTCTTGACCACCTGGGCGCGCATGGCGGGGTGGAAGGCGTCGAGTTGGGCGGTGTCGGTCCAGACCGGGAAATAGGGATCGCGCCCGTTGGCGAACACCTGGTGATGGCTGGCGGCTGGTCCCAGAAAGAAGTGATCGGGCTGGCTGTCCATGTCCTCGCGCGTGCCGTGGATGAAACACTCGGGGTGGGTTTCCAGCCAGGGATGGTCCACGGCGACGTGGTTGGCCACGAAGTCCAGCACCAGCCTCAGTCCGCGCGCGGCCAGCCGCTGGCGCAGGGCCGCTAGCTCGTCGCGCCCGCCGAGGTGAGGATCGACCTCGTAGCGGTGGATGGCATACGGCGAGCCGACGACATCCTCCGGCGCAAAGTCGGGCAGGGCGCGGCGATATTCAGCCTGAAGGTCAGGGTGTTCCTGGGCGATGACGCGCCCGGCCGGGCTGCGCTCCCACACACCCATCAGCCAAACGGCGTCGAAACCCCAGGATGCCAGCGCGTCCAGGTCGGCATCCGGCACGCTGCCCAGCGTGATCGCCCGCCCGTAAACCCGGCTGAGCGCGTGCAGCCAGGGCCAGGTGTTGATCTCGTAAATCAGGGGGTTGTTGCGCCAGGTGGTGTCCACGTCCCGCCCTCGTAGTCCCAGGATCAGCGTTTAGGATAACCCAGAACACAGAAAAAGCCACCGGAGGCCCCGGTGGCTTGGGATGGACGTCGCAGGTTAGCAGCCCGGCTAGTGCCGCTCGGTCACGGCTTTCTGCGCCTCGACCGTTTCGTGCTCAGCCAGCCAGCGCTCGCAGGTCATCGCGGCGGCGGTGCCCTGCCCGACGGAGGTGCCCACCTGGCGGAACAGGCGGTCCTGGATCTCGCCCGCAGCGAACACGCCCTCGACGCTGGTGCGCATCTCCTTATCGGTGATCACGTACCCGAACGGGTCGCGCTCCAACTGCCCGGTGAAGATATCGCTGTTGGGATCGTGCCCGATGAAGATGAACACGCCGTCCGCCGGGAAGTCCGTCACCGCGCCGGTCTTGATATTGCGCAGGCGGACCGCTTCGACCGCCTCGCTGCCCTTGATTTCCTCCACGACGGTGTCCCAGATAAAGTGCATCTTCTCGTTGGCAAAGGCGCGGGCCTGCAGCGTGGCACCGGCACGCAGCTCGTCGCGGCGGTGGATGACGTGCACCTCGCTGGCGAAGCGCGTCAGGAATAGCCCCTCTTCGATGGCGCTGTCGCCGCCGCCCACCACGACGACCTTCTTGTCGCGGAAGAAGAACCCGTCGCAGGTGGCGCAGTAGCTCACGCCATGGCCACAAAGCTCTATCTCGCCGGGCACGTTCAAGTGACGCGGGGTGGCGCCAGTCGTGACGATCACGGCGTCGGCCAGGTATTCATCGCCGTCGTCGGTCTTGATCCGGAACGGCGACCCGTTCTGGAAATCGACCTCAGTCACGGCGCTGAAGGTCTTGATGCGCGCGCCGAATTTCTCGGCCTGCGTCTTCATCAGCTCGACCAGCTCCTGCCCGCTGAGACCCTCGGGAAAGCCGGGATAGTTCTCGATCTCGTAGGTCAGCGATACCTGCCCACCCAGCTCGTGCCCGGCGATCACCAGGGGATTTAGCTTGGCGCGCCCCGTGTAGAGCGCGGCGGTCAGCCCGGCCGGGCCGGACCCGATGATGATCACCTTTTCGTGCTGGATTCCACCCTGGCTGTTGGCGGGTGCGCTTTGAGGGGTCGATGTATTCAGCGAAAATGTCAATTTGTCACTCATTCTGTCTCGCCTTCACGCTACTCGGGGCGCTGCCGCCCGCGATAATGAGGTTGCTATAGTTGATGTGATACTAAGCCTACCTCATTTGATGCAGGAATGGGCGGCTGGGTTCGGTCTTTAATGCGATCTCTAATAGCGTTCACTGCGCCTGCGTTCGCGCGATAAGTCTTGTGGATCGAGCGCAGAGAGGTGACTTTCGCCCTAAACTCATTCCAGATCGAGCCAATCAGCCAATGCTTCGGCCACCAGTGCGCCCCTCCGCCGTCCAGTGAATGTCCGCCCCGCCCAGATACAGCGCATCGCCGCCGGTGGCGCGCTCATCCCGCAGCACAGGCAGCAGGTCCAGCGCGGCGATATCGTGCTCGGAAGCAGAAAGGGGTTATCAGCCGGGTCTGAAACGGTGTTTCAGGCGCCCAGTCAGGTTCTTCACATTTCGACAAGAAATCCATCCAGATAGACCTGCTCGACCTGAATTCTGTAGGGACTACTATCATTCTGAACTGATCGCCATTGGCCTCAACGATGTCGCGCAGTGCCAGCAGCAGCAGCGCTTCCGTTACCGTCTAATCGTCTGGCTGGGGATCGGGATAATGTTCCCCAATCAGGTAGCGCCGCTGGCCAGATTTTCGTCGTGCGGGGGGCTCAAATTCCGGCTGCGAAGCACATGGCTGGCGATAGCGCTGGCATCGAATGGCGCATCAAAGGGTGCCGCGCTGGCCCGTCATTAGCGGTAAGTTGAACGAACTCGTGTAGGGATACCCTTGCAGGCTGAGCGTGCCGACCTCGTTCAGCGTGTAGTGGGGGAGCTGCGCCGGCGCGTGTTGCCGATCAGGTCGTTGCTGATGTAGAACACCAGCAGGACGTCCGCCTGAAATTGCGGCTAATGCATTGGTAAGCGAGGAATTCCTGCTGCGTACCGCAACTGCTGGCCGCCATCGCGATCACTTCGGCTCTGTGCGTTCTTCCAGCAGCACGTGGAATGTCTCAGTCTGGGGCGTTTCGAGTGCCACTGTAAAGGAATTGCCCAGCACCAACAGGCGCGGTGATCCCCACTTTTTGGCAAGCGGGTAGTTCCGGTCGCGAAATCCCTCACCGTTGACATCGATATCGACCAACCCGGTGGTCGTAATGATTGTAGCGTGCAGGCCTGGCTCCAACGCCCAGCCAATGGCGTGCGCGGCAAACACATCAGCAGGCATCCGGTTGGGCAGCGTCCCCTGCGCCACCAGCACACGTGCCATCACCTCGGCCATCACCAAGGCGACGAACAGCCCGAATCCGATGCCCGCTAGCCTCTTGGAAATGATTCGTTTCATGAATATTCCATATGTCTCTTAGGCCTGAGGAAAAATACACTATATTTATTCTCAATTTGAAGCAAGCGGTTTTCGTTCGGAAGTCGACTGGGTGTCTGGCGACGACCCGGTCAGGGTACGGCGGCGCAGGGCGAGCGCGATTCGCCAGCCGATCCAGACAAGCACCAATCCCGCGGTTCCCAGGCTGATCCAGCGGCCAATCCGGTACCCCTGGGGCCGGTATTCAAAATGGACTTCGTGCTGGCCTGGCTCCAGCCATACCCCTTGCAGCGCACAATCAGCGCGCATTACGTCGGCGGGGGCATCGTCAATCGTGACGCGCCAGCCCGGCGCCCAGCTCTCGGAACGGACCAAAAGCCCGGCATCGCGTGCGACCACGGTGAAGCGTTCGCCATTGGGGACAGACGCCTGTTTCAGCACCTCAGGTGGCATTCCCCCTGGTGGAAACGATAGGTCCCGTTCGACAACGGCGGTCTGCGCCGGATCAATACGGGCAAGCTGTTCCAGACATGCATCTGGCGGGGCGGTGATGGCCTGGGCGACGCCAAAAGCCCGGCCATAGCCGGGGCCAATATCCGCAATTTGACGCTCGCCTACGACCGTGACCGGGAGCGCCGTGCCCGGATTGTCTTCCAGCAGAACGAACTGGACATTGAGCAGGGCGAGCAGCTCGGGGCGCGGTCGGAAGTCGGGGCACGCATCCCGCGCTTCGGTGCTTGCCTGGGTGGGCGGCACTGTCACGGTGTACGAATCGTAGTCACAACCAATCGCCTGCCGGACCAGCCCGGCATAGGTAGATAGCTGCATGGGATCGTAGCCGTCGGCAGTGCGCAGACCGGCTGTGACCACATGCGTGGCGAGCAGAGCATCATAGAGTGCCAGTGTGCGCGCAGAGTCGGAGCCGTTCTGCAGAATATAATCGATCGCCGCCTGGTCGGCTGGGGCCAGATCGGACTCAAAGCCAGGGCGCGCCAGCCGGTTGCCCGCGATCCCCAGATCGGCCACCAGCACGACCACCAGCGCGGCCATGGTGGCGCGTGATGGCGTGCGAAAGAGCAGCGCGCCGCCTACCATCAGCGCGAGCGCATGGGGCACGACCGAAAATGGTAGCTGTCCGGGCAGCGCCAGGGACAGCCCGGCTGCGCTCAGATAGATAGCGCCCAGCCCGATCAACGGCCGGATCAAGCGTGGACGCGGGATGTTGGTAGTCAGCCAGTGTTCGGCGCTCTGTCCCGCCAGGATCGCGACGGAGAACAGCGTGAGGATCCACCACCGGGTGGGCACTCGAAACAGGCTGAAACCTGGCACCCAATCGTACAGTATGGCATGAATGGGCGTGTGGACGCCTAGGCTCAGCATAAGGCCCGCCAGGGCAGCGGCGAGCCACCACCGGCTGATTCGCTTCCAACCGATCAGCATGAGCAGCAGGGCCAGCACGCCTGGAAACAGGTACCATTCAGGGAATTTGAGCGCCGTAGGAAATAAGATGCCAACCAGCAATTCTGGCGGCAGGCTACCGATCGCTGCGTCGGTCTGTGTCATCGTGGTCCGGTTGGTGAACGGCAGCAGTTCAAGTAGAGGCAGAGCTGACCGGCAGCCAACCCACTCATCAAGCCGAGTCCGCAATGCCGCTCGTGAATGCCGGGCGGAGTGCGTCGCGCCGGCCGCGCAGCAAGTGGCCGGCGGTACCCACGCCCAGGCTGATCCCGCACAATGCCAGCACATGGCCGTGATTGACTGCCTGTGCGGCCAGGGCGATGCCCAGCAGCACCAGCCAGCGCGTCCGCCGGGTGGACTAATAGCGCTGGAGTGCCAGCCATGCCCACGGCCACCAGGCGATCGCGGCTATCATCGGCCAGTGTCCGCCGCTCAAATGAGCCATCCATTTCGGCGCGAGCCCGAAAATCAACGCCCCGATCAAGGCCGACTCACGGTGGATTTTCGATTCGAGCCGCAGCACGAGATACGTCCCAACCCCCGCCCACCACAAATGAACCACGGCGCTGATATTGAGCGCCAGCGCCAGGGGTACGAGCAACACTAACCAGTGCGGCGGATACAGCACCGGGGCAACAGGGTGGCCGATGAGGGGGGCGCCGCTCAGCAGGTAGGGGCGCCAGAGTGGCAGGGTGCCGGTTTGTTCCAGGGAATCGGTGATAAAGTGCGCGAGCGGGAGTATTTCACGGGGCAGATCAGTCCCAAGCTCGGAGTTCGAGAGGATGAGAGGGGTCGGCCAGGCGAACAAGTAGCGCGCAAATACCAGGATGGTCATGCCCAACAAGGCGAGACCTGCATAACCATCCTGGCGCGTCAATGCCGGATCCGATAGCTGGTTCGATGGTGACGCCCTGCTCACCTAGCGCCGCTTCCCCTCGCCTGTGCGGAGCGTTACAGGATCTTGCTCAGGAACAGCTTGGTGCGCTCGTGCGACGGGTTGCTGAACAGCACATCCGGCACGTCTTCCTCGATGATCTGGCCCATATCCATGAACACCGCCCGATCAGCCGCCGCCCGCGCGAAGCCCATCTCGTGCGAGACGACGACCATCGTCATACCTTCCTTGGCGAGGGCCAGCATCACGTCCAGCACCTCTTTGATCATCTCCGGGTCCAGCGCGGAGGTCGGCTCGTCGAACAGCATGATCTTGGGGTCCATCGCCAGCGCCCGCGCGATGGCGACGCGCTGCTGCTGCCCGCCGGAAAGCTGCCCCGGATAGGCGTCGGCTTTCTCCGGAATACCGACCTTGACCAGCAGATCCTGCGCTTTGGCCTCAGCCTCGGCGCGTCTGCGCTTGCGGACCACGCGCTGCGCCAGGACGATGTTGCCGAGCGCCGTCCGGTCCGGAAACAGGTTGAAGCTCTGGAAGACCATGCCCACTTCGGCGCGCACTTTGTTGATGTTGCGCGCGCCGGTGAGGGGGATACCGTCGACGATGATGCTGCCCCCGTCGATGGCCTCCAGCCGGTTGATGCAGCGCAGCATCGTGCTCTTGCCCGATCCGCTGGGGCCGACGACGACCACCACTTCGCCGGGCATCACGTCCAGCGTCACGTTGTTCAGCGCGTGGACGGTCCCGCGCAGGGTGTGGAAGCGCTTGTGAATATTGCGCATTTGAATAATGGGTTGGCTGTTGTGGCTCATGGTACAAATCCTAGCCTGGCAAGCGCGAGCGGCGCTCGATGATCCGGACCAGCATCGACAGGAACAACGTCATCAGCAGGTACAGGATGGCGACGGTATTATACCCTTCGAACGCGCGGAAGGTGCGTGACACGTACAGGCGGCCTAGCTGGAGCAGGTCCGGCAGGGCGAGCACCGAGATTAGCGCCGAGTCCTTCAGCATAGAGATGAAGTCGTTGCCCAGGGGCGGCAGCACCACGCGCACAGCCTGGGGCAGAATCACGTAGCGCATCGACTGCGGGTAGCTCATGCCCAGGCTGCGGGCGGCTTCCATCTGGCCGCGGCTGATGCTCTGGATGCCGGCCCGGAAGATCTCCGCGATGAACGCGCCGTAACCGAACGACAGGCCGATGATCGCCTCCCACTCGTCGGACAGGTTGAGCGGCGTGTTGTCGCGCAGCCACGGGCTGATCACAAACCCGGCGTACAGCAAGATCACCAGCAACGGGATGCCGCGGACCACCTCGACGTATAACGTCGAGAAGGCGTACAGGAAGGGGTTATGTTGGACGCGCATCAAGCCGACGATCAAGCCGATCAGCAGCGCGAGCGCATAAGCTGTGAAGGTCACGCGCAGCGTCAGGAAGATACCAGCGTTGCAGCCGCGCAGGTTGTTGAGGGCGCAGACACCCGGCTCCATGCGCCGGTTCTCGAGAATGGCATCGCGATCGAGCACGATGAATTCCGGCGCGACCGTCTGTATCGTGATCTCATCGTCCGTCTCTTCGAGCACGGTGCCGGTGACCGTGTCGTCCACCAGCTTGACAGTGACTTCGCAGCCGCGCTGGCACTCGCGCGGTGGGGTGGGCAAGATCACGCCGCTGTCGGGATTCGCTTCCACCCAGTCGGCCACGGCCAGCCGGTCGGCCTCGCTGGCCAGATACACCAGCCCGCTCACCTCGCCGGAGCCGGTCGCCTCCAACGCGGAGTCGACGTCCGGGTAGCCCACCAGCACGGCGCGCGCCTCGCCGTCGGCGTATTGCAGCGGCACCGGGATGTCTTCGAGCGAATTCAGCTCGTCGAGCGCGGCGGTGATATCTGTGCCTTCCACGAACGCGATGCGGACTTCGTCGCCGGGCTTCACGGCCTGGTCGGCCCGTTCCTGGTTGATGGCAATCGTCAGTGTGGGCACGTAAAAATAATCGATGTCCGCCTGCCGGATTTCGCGCGTGCCGCCATCCGGCAGCGCCAGACTCAGGTTCGTCTGGCTGAGGGTATTGAGCGTGCCGGTGATGATCTCGCCCTGGCGCTCGATGGTGACGACCGTGCGATCCTCGCATTCGGGATTGGCTTCCGCGTCGCACGGGATGGTCGAGTCCTCGCGACTGAGGATGCGGTCGACCGAGAATGTCGCGGTCTCCTCATTCACCGTGCGAAGGGTCATCGTGTCGTCGTCGCGGTCGGTCATGATACCTGTCACGGTGACCCGGTCGACATACGTCACGGTAATGCGTGTTCCGTCGCGGTCTTCGGTCCGCTCTTCGGTCTCGATCCGGTCTTTGGGGATCGTGATGAGCTCGTTATCCACGGTGCGCACGGTGATCGCCGCCGGCGATTCCGATTCGATGAAACCGTTCTGCGTGACCAGCTCGCTGTCGATCACGTCGTCCAGCAGGTTAGTGATCACTGTCGGGACGGAGTCCTCCGTCTCGCCCACGTAGCGCCCGATGATGGATTGGGGTTCGCCCACGATCTGAACGACGTCGAACAGGTCGGTCGTCGAGCGCTGCGGGTCGTCGGTCAGGAAGCGGATCACGCGCTGGTAGGCGACCGAGGTGAGCATCGAGTACAGCACGATGACGGCGACGGTGCCCAGGATGATGGCCCACCAGGGCAGGCTGGCTAACAAGCCAATAGTACGTTCGTATGCGCTTGGCTCAGGGATTCCCTCGCCAGAGGGATCGGAAGGAGGAACAGAAGCGGGTTGGGAGGGAGGGGCAGGGTCTGTGCTGCTTCTTTCGTCTGGCATCGCACTTCTCGCTGGTCAGTTCAATCAAGGATATTTTACAGACGCCAGGCCAGACCCGGCGCCCTGGTCAAAAAGGACATCCTTCGCAGCAGGGCCGCGCCGAGCGACAACACGGCAGCGGGTTGGGGCTTCCCTCAGACAAGGGTCGCGCGTTCAGATTAGGCTGGGCGGCTGGGAGTTGTCACCAGCCGCCCAGGTTCAGACTTGCTCCAGACTATTTACTCCGCGGGGCGGAACATGCTGGGCGCGTCGATGCCGAACCACTTGTTGTGGATCTCGTTGTAGGTGCCATCGGCGATCAGCTCGGCCAGGGCGTTGTTGATCGCGTCGAGCAGCTCGGGCATGTCGGGCTGGACAGCGATGCCGTAGAACTCGTCGGTGAAGGGATCACCAACCATCACGGCGCCGAGCTCCGGGTTCTTGGCGATGATGTCGGCGCTGACGGGACCATCGTTGACGATGGCGTCGATGGTGCCGTTGGCGAGCGCCTGGAAGGCCAGGGTGATCTCGTCGTAGCGGACGACTTCCACGCCGTCGATCTCGCTGGAGGCGATGTCGCCGGTGGTGCCGCTCTGGACGCCGACCTTCAGGCCGGGCAGGTCCTCAGGCGACTGGATCTCGTCGGCGCGGTCTTCGAGCACGGCGATCATCTGGCCGGCGTTGAAGTACGGGTTGGAGAAGTCGACGATTTCTTCGCGTTCCTCGGTGATGGTGGCCGCGCTGGAGACGGCGTCGAACTCACCGGAGGCCAGGGCCACGAAGATGCCATCCCAGCGGGTGTTGACCCACTCGATCTCGAAGCCCGCGCGCTCGGCGATGGCGTTCATCAGGTCCGGGTCGAAGCCGACGATCTCGCCGTTCTCATCGACGTACTCGAACGGCGGATACTCCGCATTGAGCCCGACCGTCACCACGCCCAGGCCGCTCTCGATCATGGTCTCGGCGGCTGCGGCCTCTTCCTCAGCCGGTTCTTCGGCGGCTTCCTCAGTGGCGACCTCGACAGGTTCCTCTTCGGCAGCCACGCCGTAGCCGGTGCTGATCGAGCCATCGGCCAGGCCGGCGGCGATCTCTTCGATCTCGGCCTTGACCTCGTCAGGGACCAGGTCGGCCAGGTCGTGATAGGGAGCCAGGGCCGCGTCGCCGAAGAAGTTGCCCGCCGGGACGGTGCCATCGGCGATGGACATGATGATGTCGGCCACGCCGCGGTCCAGCAGCTTCATGGCGCTGGAGACCAGGCAGGGATGCGCTTCGGGGACGGTCAGCCACTGGTCGGTGTCGACGCCGATGCAGAAGGGCGGCGGGCCATCGGCGCTCACGGCGTTGGCGACTTCGATGAGCGCGCCGTTGCCGGTCTTGCCGCCCGCGCCGAAGACGACGTCGGCGTTCTGGTCAAGCGCCTGCTTGGCGGTGGTGGCGCCCCACTCGGGGTCGGTGAAGGCCTGGTCGATGGCGCCGGGGTGGTAGGTCGAGATGAGGGTGATGTCCGGGTGGATGTAGCGCGCCCCGGCTTCGTAGCCTTCCTTGAAGGCCACGACAGGCGGCACCTGGTCGGTGCCCAACACGGCGGCAATCGTGCCGGTCTGGGTCAGGCGAGCGGCCAGCGCGCCGGCCAGGAAGCCGGACTGGTCCTCGTTGAAGACCAGACCCACCACGTTCTCGACGGTCTCGGCCTGGAACTGGTCGACGCCGATGAAGGTCACATCCGGGTAGGTGGCGGCGGCTTCGAGCGTGGCGTTGCCCAGGGCGAAGCCGACGGTCACGATGATGTCATAGCCCTGCTCGGCGAACTCGGCGATGTTGTTGGCGTAGTCGGCCGAGTCCTGGGTCTCGATGTAGTTGACGGTCGCGCCGCAGGCTTCGGCGGCCAGCACGCCTTCCCACGAGCTCTGGTTGAAGCTCTTGTCGTTGATCTGCCCGACGTCCGTGATCAGCCCGATCGTGTAGTCGCTCAGATCGTACACCTCGCAGTCGATCACGCCCTCGGGGGCCATCATTTCTTCGGCTTCCGGCTCGGGGGCAGCTTCTTCAGCAGCCGCTTCCTCGGCGGGCTCCTCGGCCACGGCAGCCGCAGCAGCCGCCGCGGCTTCTTCAGCCGGTTCTTCGGCAGCGGCCGCAGTCGGCAGCTCGACGCCGGGCGGAAGCAGCACGCTGTCGATCGCGTGGATCACGCCGTTATCGGCCTCGATGTCCGTGTCGATGACCTTCGCGGTCCCGTTCAGCATGACGTTACCGTCGGCGTCAACCGACACCGCGATGTCTTCGCCCTGCACCGTGGTCAGCGACTCGGCAGCCGCAACATCGGCGGCCAGCACCTTGCCCTCGACCACATGGTACGACAGGAGCGCAGTCATCAGGTCCGGATCGGCCATCAGGGCGCCGACCAGCGCGGTGTCGGCGGTCAGGGCCGCCAGCGCGTCGTCGGTGGGCGCGAATACGGTGAACGGTCCCTCACCGGCCAGCGTCTGGTCGAGGCCGGCCATACCGGCGACGGTCAGCAGCGTGCCAAAGCGGCCATCGGCGGTCGCAGCGGCTACGAGATTGTTGGCCGCGGCGGCTTCTTCAGCCGGTTCTTCAGCAGCGGCCTCTTCGGCGGGTTCCTCGGCAGCTTCTTCCTCAGCCGGTTCTTCGGCGGCTTCCTCAGTGGCGACCTCGACAGGTTCCTCTTCGGCAGCCACGCCGTAGCCGGTGCTGATCGAGCCATCGGCCAGGCCGGCGGCGATCTCTTCGATCTCGGCCTTGACCTCGTCAGGGACCAGGTCGGCCAGGTCGTGATAGGGAGCCAGGGCCGCGTCGCCGAAGAAGTTGCCCGCCGGGACGGTGCCATCGGCGATGGACATGATGATGTCGGCCACGCCGCGGTCCAGCAGCTTCATGGCGCTGGAGACCAGGCAGGGATGCGCTTCGGGGACGGTCAGCCACTGGTCGGTGTCGACGCCGATGCAGAAGGGCGGCGGGCCATCGGCGCTCACGGCGTTGGCGACTTCGATGAGCGCGCCGTTGCCGGTCTTGCCGCCCGCGCCGAAGACGACGTCGGCGTTCTGGTCAAGCGCCTGCTTGGCGGTGGTGGCGCCCCACTCGGGGTCGGTGAAGGCCTGGTCGATGGCGCCGGGGTGGTAGGTCGAGATGAGGGTGATGTCCGGGTGGATGTAGCGCGCCCCGGCTTCGTAGCCTTCCTTGAAGGCCACGACAGGCGGCACCTGGTCGGTGCCCAACACGGCGGCAATCGTGCCGGTCTGGGTCAGGCGAGCGGCCAGCGCGCCGGCCAGGAAGCCGGACTGGTCCTCGTTGAAGACCAGACCCACCACGTTCTCGACGGTCTCGGCCTGGAACTGGTCGACGCCGATGAAGGTCACATCCGGGTAGGTGGCGGCGGCTTCGAGCGTGGCGTTGCCCAGGGCGAAGCCGACGGTCACGATGATGTCATAGCCCTGCTCGGCGAACTCGGCGATGTTGTTGGCGTAGTCGGCCGAGTCCTGGGTCTCGATGTAGTTGACGGTCGCGCCGCAGGCTTCGGCGGCCAGCACGCCTTCCCACGAGCTCTGGTTGAAGCTCTTGTCGTTGATCTGCCCGACGTCCGTGATCAGCCCGATCGTGTAGTCGCTCAGATCGTACACCTCGCAGTCGATCACGCCAACCGGTGCCGCCATTTCTTCGGCTTCCGGCTCGGGGGCAGCTTCTTCAGCAGCCGCTTCCTCGGCGGGCTCCTCGGCCACGGCAGCCGCAGCAGCCGCGGCGGCTTCTTCAGCCGGTTCTTCGGCAGCGGCCGCAGTCGGCAGCTCGACGCCGGGCGGAAGCAGCACGCTGTCGATCGCGTGGATCACGCCGTTATCAGCCTCGATGTCCGTGTCGATGACCTTCGCGGTCCCGTTCAGCATGACGTTACCGTCGGCGTCAACCGACACCGCGATGTCTTCGCCCTGCACCGTGGTCAGCGACTCGGCAGCCGCAACATCGGCGGCCAGCACCTTGCCCTCGACCACATGGTACGACAGGAGCGCAGTCATCAGGTCCGGATCGGCCATCAGGGCGCCGACCAGCGCGGTGTCGGCGGTCAGGGCCGCCAGCGCGTCGTCGGTGGGCGCGAATACGGTGAACGGTCCCTCACCGGCCAGCGTCTGGTCGAGGCCGGCCATACCGGCGACGGTCAGCAGCGTGCCAAAGCGGCCATCGGCGGTCGCAGCGGCTACGAGATTGTTGGCCGCGGCGGCTTCTTCAGCCGGTTCTTCAGCAGCGGCCTCTTCGGCGGGTTCCTCGGCAGCTTCTTCCTCAGCCGGTTCTTCGGCGGCTTCCTCAGTGGCGACCTCGACAGGTTCCTCTTCGGCAGCCACGCCGTAGCCGGTGCTGATCGAGCCATCGGCCAGGCCGGCGGCGATCTCTTCGATCTCGGCCTTGACCTCGTCAGGGACCAGGTCGGCCAGGTCGTGATAGGGAGCCAGGGCCGCGTCGCCGAAGAAGTTGCCCGCCGGGACGGTGCCATCGGCGATGGACATGATGATGTCGGCCACGCCGCGGTCCAGCAGCTTCATGGCGCTGGAGACCAGGCAGGGATGCGCTTCGGGGACGGTCAGCCACTGGTCGGTGTCGACGCCGATGCAGAAGGGCGGCGGGCCATCGGCGCTCACGGCGTTGGCGACTTCGATGAGCGCGCCGTTGCCGGTCTTGCCGCCCGCGCCGAAGACGACGTCGGCGTTCTGGTCAAGCGCCTGCTTGGCGGTGGTGGCGCCCCACTCGGGGTCGGTGAAGGCCTGGTCGATGGCGCCGGGCTGGTAGGTCGAGATGAGGGTGATGTCCGGGTGGATGTAGCGCGCCCCGGCTTCGTAGCCTTCCTTGAAGGCCACGACAGGCGGCACCTGGTCGGTGCCCAACACGGCGGCAATCGTGCCGGTCTGGGTCAGGCGAGCGGCCAGCGCGCCGGCCAGGAAGCCGGACTGGTCCTCGTTGAAGACCAGACCCACCACGTTCTCGACGGTCTCGGCCTGGAACTGGTCGACGCCGATGAAGGTCACGTCCGGGTAGGTGGCGGCGGCTTCGAGCGTGGCGTTGCCCAGGGCGAAGCCGACGGTCACGATGATGTCATAGCCCTGCTCGGCGAACTCGGCGATGTTGTTGGCGTAGTCGGCCGAGTCCTGGGTCTCGATGTAGTTGACGGTCGCGCCGCAGGCTTCGGCGGCCAGCACGCCTTCCCACGAGCTCTGGTTGAAGCTCTTGTCGTTGATCTGCCCGACGTCCGTGATCAGCCCGATCGTGTAGTCGCTCAGATCGTACACCTCGCAGTCGATCACGCCCTCGGGAGCCACGATCTCGTCCGCGGCCTCTTCAGCCGGCTCGGCCATGGCGACTTCCGCCGGTTCTTCGGTCTCTTCGGCTAGCGCTTCTTCGGTGGGTTCTTCGGCGGCGGCTTCTTCTGCCGGCTCTTCAGTTTCTTCAGCTACTGCTTCTTCGGTGGGTTCTTCAGCAGCCGCTTCTTCGGTTGGCTCTTCGGTCTCTTCGGCTACCGCTTCTTCGGTGGGTTCCTCGGCGGCCGCTTCTTCAGCCGGTTCGGCCATGGCGACTTCCGCCTGCTCTTCGGTCTCTTCAGCTACTGCTTCCTCGGTGGGTTCTTCAGCAGCAACTTCCTCGGTTGGCTCAGCCATCGCCTCTTCGGTGGGTTCTTCCGTAGGTTCGGGCGTTGGCTCTGCAGTTGGCTCCTCCGTCACCTCCTCGGTGGGTTCCGGAGTGGGCTCCTCGGTCGGTTCTTCAGTGGCGGCGACGGTAGGTGGGGATGTAGGTTCCTGTTCCTCCTTGTCGTCATCGTCGCCGCAGGCAGACAAAGCCATTACAGCGATCAGGGCTAATACCAGGAATAGCCCGATCAGACGTTTTTTCTTAAACATCGATTCTATTCTCCTCACTATAGTTCTTTGACGCGGACGCAACAATGGCTTTACTGAATCGGTGACAAACCAGGTGATCTGGTATGGTTAATATAATACACCGGTCTGCCGATTTCTTGTAAAATTCATAGTATGTGCAATCTGTATAAAGTATCGCGTGGCCTTCGCTCGGCAAGTCTGCCGTTGAAATGCACCCGGTTTGTGCTATACTAGCGGCGTTAGGGCGTGTAGCTCAATGGTAGAGCAGTGGCCTTTTAAGCCATTGGTTGGGGGTTCGAGTCCCTCCACGCTCACTCTGGCGACATCATGGGGGGCGATCCACGGCTGCGGGCGGGTCGCTCTTTTTGTTTGGGAGTGTCCGGTATGCGACGAAACATAGCAACAACAGGCCTGATCGTTCTGGCGGTGGCGCTGGTCTGGCTGGCGGCGGCCCCGACCGGCCACGGCCAGGACCCGCTTCCGGAGGTGTTCGCAGAGGCGGTGGGGCAGGCCAATCTGCGCAGCGGCCCTGGCATCGAGTACCCGGTCGTGGGCGAGATCGCCGCCGGGACGCGCTACCGGGTGCTGGCCCGGCACAGCCTGGTGCCCTGGCTGCGCCTGGACGTCGCGACCACGGGCGGCGCGGCCTGGGTCTACGCGGAGCTGGTCACCGTGACCGGCGACCTAGCGGGGGTGCCGCCGGTCGATGGGTTCGATCCGGTCGGGACGTCCACCACGGCGATCTCGCCCACCAGCGGCGCGTCACCGGCGCCGACCGCGACCGCGCTGGCGCCCACCGCCACGCCGACCGCCGCCGGGCCCGTGGCTACCACGCTCGGCGACGCGAACGTGCGCTTCGGCCCTGGGGTGGAATATCCGGCCATCACCGAGGTGCCCGCCGGGGCCAGCTTTCGCGTCGTGGAGCGGCATTCGCTGGTGCCCTGGGTGCGCGTGGTCCTGCCGGATTCCCCGGTCGAGACCGGCTGGATTTACCGCGAGATCGTGGAGATCGCGGGCGATCTCAGCCAGGTGCCGATGACCAACGCCATCCAGTTCGGCTATCCCACGCTCACGCCCACCCCGCAGACCGTCACGGTCAACGGCGCGCCGTGGAATGGCGCGGCGGTCGCGGCAGGCGAGCTGGCCGAATCGCTCGGTAAGGCCATGCACGAGTACCTATTGCAGGAGGGCTTTGCGCCCTATACCGACCAGTTCGGATCGGTATTCGTGCTCGACCTGTCCACCGGCGACACGTTCACGCTCAACGACGGCGTGGCTTACAGCGGCATGAGCCTGACCAAGATCCCGATCCTGGTCACCTACTTCCAGCGTCACGACGGGTCGCTGACCGCCGACGAGGCGTTCCTGGTGGCCGATACCATGATGTGCAGCGAGAATATCACCACCAACCAGCTCCTGGACCAGATCGGCGAGGGGGATCCCTTTCGCGGCGCCCAGCGCGTGACGGCCCTCATGCAGAGCCTGGACCTGCGCGGCACGTTCATCCTGCGCCCGTACGTGATCCTCGAAAACGAGCCTAGCATCGACGTGGGCACGATCACCACCGGCGCCGACCAGAGCAGCGCTCGCCCCGACCGCTTCAACCAGATGCTGCCGCGCGACCTGGGCTGGCTGCTGGCGGGGATCTACCAGTGCGCCGCCAACGAGACCGGCCTGCTGATGGAGCGCTATCCCAACGACTTCGACGCGCACGAGTGCCGCCAGATGCTCTACGCGATGGACGCCAACGTGATCAACGTCTTCACCGAGGCCGGGGTGCCGCCGGATACGCCCGTGCTGCACAAGCACGGCTGGATCCAGGACACGCACGGCGACGCCGCGATCGTGCTCGGCCCGGACACGGCCTACGTGTTCGTCGCGGCGCTGTACGGCGAAGACTGGCTGGAGTTCGAGTTCTCTTCGCCGGTCATCGCGGAGCTGTCGCGGCTGGCGTGGAACGCGCTCAACCCATCCGCGCCGGTCGAGACGACTGATATCGGCGTCGTGCCGGACCTGTGCGATCCGCGCAGCGATCCGGTGATGGTGGCGCTGCGATCCGACAGACTGCCGATGATCGGGCGCTGATCGCGGGTCGAGGGGGAGGCATGCAGATTCTGCTGGTCGAGCCATACGACACCGGCTCGCACGGCGTCTGGATGCGCGGCTACCAGGCGCACAGCGCCCACGATGTCCGCATCCTGAGCCTGGAGGGCCAGTTCTGGCAGTGGCGGATGCAGGGCGGCGCGGTGACGCTGGCCGAACAGTTCCGCGCGCTGGACCACCTCCCGGACCTGATTGTCGCCTCGGACATGCTCGACCTGACGACGTTCCTGGCCCTCACCCGCCCGCTGACGGCGCGCATCCCCGCCGCAGTCTATTTCCACGAGAACCAGCTCACCTACCCCGCCGGCCCGCGCCAGAAGCTCCAGCAGCATTACGCGTTCATCAACTACGCCAGCGCGCTGGCGGCGGACGCCGTGTTTTTCAACAGCGCCTTTCACCGCGACGCCTTCTTCGAGGAACTGCCACGCCTGCTCAAGCACTATCCGGACTATACCGGCCTGCACACCCTCGCGCCGCTGCGGGAGCGCAGCCGCGTGCTGCCGGTGGGCCTGGACCTGCGCCGCTACGACGCGCACCGCCCCGCCGCCCCGCGCGATCCGTCCCGCCCGCCGCTGATCGTGTGGAATCATCGCTGGGAATACGACAAGAACCCGGCGGCGTTCTTCAGCGCGCTGTACCGGCTGGCGGAGCAGGGCATCCCCTTCGAGGTGGCGCTGGCCGGCGAGAACGTGCGCCAGGACCCGGTCGAGTTCGAGGAGGCGCGGCGGCGGCTCGGGTCGCGCGTGGTCCAGTACGGCTACCTCGAGTCATTCGCGGCCTATGCGCGCCTGCTGTGGGACGCCGATCTCGTGGTCAGCACGGCGCACCAGGACTTCTTCGGGATCAGCGTGGTGGAAGCGATCTACTGTGGCTGCTGGCCTGTGCTGCCCGATCGCCTGAACTACCCGGCGCTGGTGCCCCCGGCGCTGCACCCTCAGACGATCTACAGGGGACGAGCAGGGCTGACGGACTGCTTGCGCGAACACCTGACGCGGCCCCAGCCCGCGCCGCCCGCCCTGCGCGAGCACGTCGCCGGGTTCGACTGGCGTGCGCTCGCCCCACAGTATGACGCGGCTTTCGCGGCGGTCCTCGCGGGCGGTTAGGGCACCCATGCCGGCAGGTAGGCGTTCTCCGCTATCAGCTCCAGCGCGCCCGTGTCCACGTCCAATGTCCAGATTTCGGGCCGCGCCCCCGCCGTGCTCAGCGAGAAGCGCTGGAAGACGATCCGCCGCCCGGAGGCGTCCCAGCGCAGCGCGCCGTGGTTGTACGCCGGGTCGACGACCAGCGGCTCGATCTCGCCGGTGTCCGGATCGAGCAGGTAGATCTGCTTGCCCGGCGTGTAGCGCCCGTCCAGGTAGCGCCGCGCGACCGCCAGCCGCGTCCCGTCCGGAGACCACACCGCGCCGCTGTCTTCGACCGGCGTGTCTTCGTCGCCGCTGATCGACCGGCGCGACAGCGTATCCAGGTCGGCCAGCTCCAGGTGCGTGTAAAACTGCTGGCCGATCAGGCCGCGGGCCAGCACCGGGTAGACCAGCCGCGTCCCGTCCGGCGAGAACTGGCCGACCACGCCCTGCTCCGTCTCGATCACGGCGTCGGTGTTGGTCTCGTAGTCGTGGATGCGAATGCCGGGGATGGTCGCGTCGAAGACGGCGATGCGGCGGCCATCCAGCGACCAGGTCGGCTCGGCGCCGAGGATCTGTGCATCGTCGAACAGCAGGCGCGTGTCGAGCGTCGCCAGGTCCACGATCCACGCCCGGCTAGAGCTGAGGCCCATGTTCAGCCCGGTGTTGGCGTCCTCGCGCTGGTAGGCGATTTGCGTACCGTCGGGCTTCCAGGCCGGGGCGTGGCACACGGCGTCGACGCACGCCGTGATCTGGCGGTCGGTGTCGTTCAGCAGATCGCGCAGCCACAGGTCGGCGCTGCCGTCCGGGTTGTAGCGCGCATAGGCGATCTGGTTCCCGCTGGGGCTGACGGCGAAATCCTCGACGCCGTACTCAGCGATCGTGATCGGGTAGGTGTCACCCGTCTGCAGGTCGGTCACAAATACGTTGCGCTGGTAGGCGTCGGACGGGGCGAGATAGGCCGCGCGGGGAAGCTGCACGTCGAACGTCCACGCCAGATCGTCCTTGAGCGACGCGTCGCGCCGGGCGGCCCGGGCGCCGCGCTCAATGGTGACGGCGTAGGTCTGCCCGGCGGCGAAGGGCTGGCGCGGCGTGAAGACCAGCGTGTGCTCGCCGATCCAGGTGAAATCGCCCGCGATGGCCGGCTCGATGCGAAACCGCGCTTCGACCGAGTCCGCCGCCATGTCGTCCGAAAAGCGCACGCGCACCGGCTGCGACCCGCCGACCGTGCCGGTCGGCCCGTAACCGTTCTCGACTACGGTGACGCCGACCTGGTCGCCCGCCAGCACGACCCCGGCGATGGCGAGGATCAACGCGATCGCTACCGCGCCCACGATCAGATCGAAGCGGTCCAGGTCGAGCGCGCGCCGCCAGCGCTGCAGTGGGGAGGGAGTCTCAGACATGGAGTCTGTCTCGCCGCTCACGGGTACAGGTACGGGTGGGCGGGGCGCTCGATGGCCTGAACGCCCTCCTCGCCCGCGTGAGCCACCAGGACCGGGACCGGCTCGCCGTCGACGTCTCGCAGCGCGAACGTGCCCCGCACGCGGACCCACTCATCGGCTCGCAGGTCCGCCGCGCCGGGCCACTCCACTGGCAGGCCGATCGCCTGGGCGTCGGCCACGCAGCAGCTCATCACGAAGCGCGCCACCAGGAACCGGGCCGGGTCCTCCAGCGATGGATCGCGGTAGACGAAGCCGGTCACGTCGGCGGCCTGCCCCTCGAAGGCGGTGAGGTCGCTTGCCAGGCTGAACGCGCGCAGCCATTCCAGGGCGTTGCGATCCTGTGGATCGGTCCCGACGCGCTGGCTGGGCGCGGCGCTGATGCTCCCCAGGTCGCTGGCGATGGCGCCCTCGATGGCGCGGCTGTCCAGCGGCGCGGACGGGACCAGCAGGCCGAAGGCGACCGGCAGCGCCACGATCCCCAGGCCGATCCAGGCGCGCGCGCCGCCGGAGTGCTCGTGGGCGTGCTCGTGCTCATGATCGTCGTGCCGCCCGCGGAGCAGCGCGATCGCGCGCATGGCGGCGAGGGCCAGCAGCAGCCCCGCCGCGATCCACGACAGCCAGATGAACTTGGCCGCGATGTAGTTGGTGATGTTGCCGCTGAGCAGGTTGGCGGCGAAATACAGCCCGGTTCCCGCCAGGATGATCACCTGAGCCCAGCTCTGCCGGTTCGACATGGCGGCCTCCTTCAGAATCGCACGTTCAGGTTGACCCAGATCGCGATCAGGGTCGTCATCAGGAAGGGCAGCAGGATCAGGTAGAGCACCGCGCGCCGCCGGAACACGCCCAGAAACATCAGCGTGCTCTTGATGTCCACCATCGGTCCGAAGGTCAGGAAGCCGAGGATCGAGCCGAGGGTGAACGTGTTGGCGAAGTCGAGCGCGACGAACGCATCCGCCGTGCTGCAAATCGAGAGGAGGAAGGCCAGCGCCTGCATCACGAACACGGAATTGACCGGGTTCGTCGCCAGCGCCTCGAGTTGCCCCTGCGTGATCACGACGCGCAGGCCCGCCGCCAGCAGCGAGCCGAGGATCAGGTAGCGGCCCATCTCGAAGAACTCCTCGGCGGCCAGCGACAGGGCATAACGCAGGCCGGGGATCAGCGCCATCCGGCTCGGTCGCGCGTTGGCGGCGAGGGCGGGTGCCGCGCCCGCCGGGGCCAGTACCAGCCCGCCCGGCAGCCCGCTCAGGGACGGTTCCGGGTCGCGGACGACAGCCAGGGCGGCGGGCGCGGGCGGCGAGGGCGGGCGCCGCCAGGCCGGGACGTGTCCCGGCTCGAGTAGCAGACGGTCCGCGCGCGACTGCAGGCCGAACAGCAGCCCGATCAGTACCGCCGCGACCAGCGCCACGGCGACGCGCAGATAGACGATCTCGATCGCGCGGGCGTGAAAGGCGGCATACGTGCTGGCGATCACGATCGGGTTGACGACCGGCGCCGCCAGCAGGAACGCGATCCCGACCGGCGCGGGCAGCCCCTTGCGATATAACCGCCGCGTGACCGGCACCACGCCACATTCGCAGACCGGGAAGGCGAAGCCCATCAGGCCCCCGGCGACGGTCGCCAGCACGGGGTGGCGCGGGAGAATCCTCATCAGGTCGTCGTGGCTGATGAACGCTTCGATCAGCCCGGACGTGACCGTGCCCAGCAGCAAAAACGGTGCGGCCTCGATGAAAATGCCGAGGAACCGTGTGCTGAAAACGGTGAGCGTGTCGGCGAGCTCCAAACTGCGTCCCTCATGGTATGCGATCGGGGCGATTATAGCGGGTCCCGCGTGGGGAGTCAGATAAGGATTTGATTAACGCAAAAAGCGCGGGCAACCCTGTGCGATCGCCGTGATCGCCCGCGCGGGATGAGCATCATATCGATCGGCGCCCGAGGCTAATGAGCCGCGGCTCGTTCCTCCGGCGATTCCTTGGGATTCGGCAGCAGGAGCGAGCTCAGCGCGCCCAGGCCGACGAAGATCGCCGCCGCCAGTGACGCGGTGGCCATGCCGTTGGAGCGCGCGGCTTCGACGATCTGGCCCAGCTCGCGGCCCTGCGCGCGCAGCTCGTCCGGTGATGGCATGCCGGCTGGCGGACTGGACGAAGGATGGCCCTCGCCCGCCTGAGGCGGCATGCCACCTGCGCCAGGGTTGGCGGGCATCTCGCCGTCCGCCGCGCCCGCGGGCATCCCGGCCATGCCGGGTGGCGCGCTCTCGGTCAGCATCGCCTCGAAGTCGAAATTGACCGGCTGCTTGGCCATCTCCAGATAGACGTTCTGCATGGCGAGGACTTGGGGCGACAGGCTCTCGCTCCTGGCGAATTCGTCCTTCAGGTTGCTTTCGACCGAGGTGGTGAGCACCGTCCCGATGACGGCGATGCCGAGCGCTGAGCCGACCTGCCGGATCGTGCTGTTGCCCCCGGACGCGATCCCCGATTTGGCCGTCGGAATATCGTACAGGACGAGGTTGGTCAGTTGGGCGATCGCCAGCCCCAGCCCCAGCCCGTAGACGCCCAGCATGAGCGCCACGCTCCGCACGGACACGTCGGGCGTGATGATCACGCTCAGGATGAGCAGGGCGATCACTTCGATCACCATGCCGGTCGTGACGATCCATTTCGGGCCGAGCCGCTGCGAGAACGCTCCGGCCAGCGGCGCAGCGACGAAGGCCAGCGCCGCCAGCGGCAGCAGCGCGACCCCGGTATCGAATGCGCTGAGGCCCTTGGTGCCTTGCAGAAACAGGGTGATGGCGAACAGGACGCCGATCTCGCCCAGGTTGACGATCAGGCCCGTGATCATGCCGTAGCGGAAGCTGCGGAAGCGCAGCAGGCCAAACTCGAACAGAGGCTCGCTGCCCTGGCGCTCCAACCGCCGCTCGTACCAGGTGAAGATCGCCAGCAGGATCGCGCCCACCAGGATCGACACCGGCACGATGGAGATGCTCTGCGACGGCCATTCCCAACCCAACACGCGGAACACGTCCTCGGGCTTCCACCAACCGTACGTCTGGCCCTCGATGATCCCGAACACGACGGCGGCCAGCCCCAGCCCGCCGAGCACGGTGCCCAGGACGTCGAAGTAGTGCCGCGTGTGCTCGTCGCGCGATTCGCGGATAGCCCACAGGCTGCCGATAAAGGCGACGACCACGATCGGGATGTTGATGTAGAATGCCCAGCGCCACGAGCCGTTGGCATCGACGAGCCAGGTGGCGTTGTCGATCACCCAGCCGCCGAGCAGCGGCCCCAGCGCCGCCGCCACGCCCGCCGTCGCGCCCCATATGCCAAACGCGATGCCGCGCTCTCGGCCGCGGAACGTTGTCGTGACAATCGAGAGCGTGCTGGGGCTGAGGATCCCCGCGCCGATGCCTTGCAGCGCGCGCATGGCGATCAGCATGTTGATCGATGATGCCGCGCCGACCAGGGCTGAGCCCAGGCCAAACAGCGCCACGCCGATCAGGAACAGCAGGCGCCGCCCGTACTGGTCGCCGATCTTGCCCCACAGGATGAGCGTGGCCGCGTACACCAGCGAGTAAATCGTGTTGACCCATTCCGCATCGCGGAAACTGGCGTCGAAGTTGCGCACGATAGACGGGATGGCGACGTTGACGATCGTGCCGTCCATGATGACCAGCATCAGGCTCAGGCTCAGGATCAGCAGGGCATACCAGCGCCGCCGGTAGTGTTCAGAGTTGTGTCCGGGCAAGCTACTGGTAGGGTGGGGGGTTTCCGGTGCCATACAGGGGTTCCTTTGGGTGGGTTGGAGTCAATCCGGTCTGGCGGGCCGGATGGCGCGCTCGAACAGCAGCAGCATCTGGTCGATCTGGACTTCCTGGGGGGACAGGTGTTCCTGAATGGCGGGCATCTGGTACTGGCCGAGCGTCACCCGGCTGAGCGCCAGCATCGCCAGAACGATGGTATGCACGTCGAGATCGGGCGCGATGCTGCTGTCCGCCTGTCCCTCGCGGATGATGCGCGCCAGCCGGGCGATGATCTGGTCGTGGCGCGCCATGAGTTGGGGACTGCTCCGAAAAACGGGCAGCGCCTCACCCTCGCCCAGGCTCACCAGGCCGCGCAGCGGCGTGATGTGGCCATGGTAGATCGTGCGCATGATGTGCTTGAGCTGCTCGACCGGCGGCTGCTCCGCGATCGCGTCGAGCGAGGCCAGAAAGGCGTCTTCGTGGCCCAACATCAGCTCGGCGAGCATGGCGTCCTTGCTCTCGAAATGCTGGTAGAGCGTCGCCTTCGAGATTCCTACCCGATCGGCCAGGTCGTCCATCGTCACGTTGGCAAAGCCGCGCTCCCCGGAGAGCTGGTCCAGCGCCTCCAAAATCGCGGCGTGACGTGCGTCCCATTGTTTTTGCTGGTAGCGTCCGCGCGGCAATTGGCCCATCCTTATTGACAAAACTGCACAGTTTAGAATACAACCAATCAGTTTTTTCGTCAATGGCTGTCTTCAGGCAGAGCGGAGCCGGTGTCCGCCATCCGTCATTCGCTATCCAACTGCAGCCAGTGCGTTATACTTAGCCGGTATGTGGACCGCGTAGCTCGCAACGAAAGGTTCGAATTCATGACTCCTGTCCAGTTTCCTCCCGGTTTCGTGTGGGGATCGGCTACGGCCAGTTACCAGGTCGAGGGAGCCGTGCGCGAAGATGGCCGCGGCGAATCGATCTGGGACCGGTTTTCTCACACGCCGGGTATGGTGGCGAACGGCGATACCGGCGATGTGTCCGCCGATCACTACCACCGCTACCGCGAAGATATCGCGCTGATGAAGACGTTGGGCCTGCAAGGCTATCGCTTCTCCATCGCCTGGCCGCGCATTTTGCCCGGTGGCACGGGACAGGTCAACGAGGCCGGGCTGGCCTTCTACGACCGGCTGGTGGATGCGCTGCTCGAGGCGGGCATCACACCCTTCGCCACCCTCTACCATTGGGACCTGCCGCAGGCCCTGCAAGACCGGCACGGCGGCTGGCTGTCGCGGGCGATTGTCGAGCCATATGTCCATTATGCGGACGTGGTCTCGCGCCGCCTGGGCGACCGCGTGCGGCACTGGGCGACGTTCAACGAGCCGCGCATCTTCACCGTTCTCGGCTATATGGACGGCCAGCACGCGCCCGGTCTGGCGGACGAGGCGAGCGGCCCGAGGGTAGCCCATCACGTCCTGGTGGCGCACGGCATGGCGGTGCCCGTCCTGCGCCAGAACGCCGGGCCGGAGGCCCAGGTGGGCATCGTGTACGCGCTTAACCCGGTCCAGGCGGCAAACGACAATCCCGACGTGCTGGCCCGCCAACGGGTGCTGGATGCCCAGGTGAACCGGTGGTTCGTCGAGCCTGTACTGCTCGGTCGCTATCCCGACGAGTTGCAGCACATGCCCGGCTTTTCATCGCTGGCCGTCGAGCCCGGCGACATGGACCTGATTCACACCCCGCTGGATTTCGTCGGCGTGAACTACTATTCGCGGAGCATCGTAGGCAGGGACCGTCCGGAGGGCGCGCCGGCGGAATACACGGCGATGGGCTGGGAAGTGTATCCCCAGGGCTTGTACGACACGCTCAAACGGCTCCATGATACCTGCCACCCGCCGGCGATCTATGTCACCGAAAACGGCGCGGCCTTCGACGACACGATCGCGCCGGATGGCCGGGTGCACGACGACCGGCGCACGGCCTATCTGCGCGAGCACTTCCGCGCCGCCTGGCGGGCGATCCAGGACGGCGTTCCGCTGCGCGGGTATTTCGTGTGGAGCCTGCTGGACAATTTCGAGTGGGCGTACGGCTACGACAAGCGCTTCGGGCTGGTGTACGTGGACTATGCCACTTGCGAGCGGACGGTCAAAGACAGCGCGTTGTTCTACAAGGGCGTGATCGCGCGCAACGGTCTGGACGGTTAGCCGTACAGACTCATGAGGGAGCATGGTGGGGAGGTGACCGTAGGGGGATTGGTGATCTCTCCACAAATGTACTATGCTGGAAGCACGCGATCGCGCGGTGAAAGGAAGTCAAAACCAGGACGCGATTAGCACAAGCGTTCTATTGTGATATAATCTGGGTCAGATCATCCCATCGCCCAAGACGTAACATTCGACACACAGGTGACACGCATGTCCAAACTGCGCCCATGGCGTAAGGATGATAGCAACGACAAACCCCAGGGATCCGGGAGCAGTTCGTTCCGTTCGTATCGCGACCGCGACGATGCGGATAGCGACGACTGGCTGTCTTCGCTGGACCGTGGGGGACGCTCGCCTGCCTCGACGGGCAACCGGGGCGTGGGCGGCGGCTCGTTTGGCCGCCCCTCAGCAGAGCGGTCCCAGCCCGGCGATAAGGACAAGGGCAGCGGGCGTTTCTCCTTGCGCAAAGGCGGCGACAAGAGCGGCAAGCCCAAGAAGGAAGGCGGGGGCGGGCTGTTCCGCCGCAACAAAGACAAGAGCGACAAGGGGTCCAATGCGGGCCTGGCGCGCCGTCCAGTAGGGGGCAGCGCGCGATCGTCCACCGACAAAGAGAAGAAAGGCGGGCTGGGGCGGTTCTTGCCCAAGGGCGGCGGCAAGAAGGACGAGCCGGCGTCGCGCAGCCCGTTCATTGGCGGCGGGCGGAGCGATACCTCCCCCGACCGGTTGGGCAGCCCAATCTCGCCCAACCGCGAGCGCTTGCTCCGCTCGGGGGGCAGCACGCCCAGCGAATCGCCTGGGCTGCGGCGCTCGCCGTTCGGGAGCGCTGACGACGATGACGATGACGCGATCCGCCCCGGCGGCCTGGGCGATCGGGATCGCTCGCTTGGCGGCGCGCGCCCCACGTCGTCGTTTGGCGGCTCGCGGCCCGGCAGCCTGAGCGATCGGGACCGGCCCGGCGTCGGTTCGCGCCCCAGCGCCTTGGGCGACCGCGACCGGGCGTTCGGTGGATCGCGGCCCGGCAGCCTGAGCGATCGCGATCGGGCGCCAGGGGCGCCGGCGCGCCCCGGTTTGTCGGGCGGGAGCCCGGATCGTGCCGGGATGCCGCCGCGCGCGGCATCGCGCCCGGGTGCGGCTGGTGGCCTGCGGACCGGTCTGCCCGGCGTTGACACGGGCGGCAAAAAGGACAAAGCTAAGAAGAAAGAGGGCGGCAAATCGCCGCTGGGCTTCCTGAAACGCGGCGGCAAAGACAAAGATGCGGGCCGGCAACAGTCGCGCAGCGCCGCCCGCCCCCAGGAGGCGCCCGCCCGCGCGCAAAGGCCCAGCGCGGTCCCCCGCTCGCAAAGCCGCGCCCGCCCGCTGCCCGAAACGCAGAAGAAAAGCACGCTCAGCATCGACCAGGGCCTCGATTTCGACCGCAAGATCGATCTGATCGGCGTGATGGTGGTCGCCTTCTCGCTGGTGGCCTTTTTCGCCGTGATCCCGTCGATGTCCTTCGGTCTGCTGCCGCCGCCCAACGGCGGCCTGACCGGCACCCTCGACACCCTGCTCTCGCAGTTGTTTGGCTGGGGCAAGATCGTCCTGCCCCTCGCGGGGTTTGCCCTCGGTGCGTGGCTGATGGTGCAGAGCTTCGCGGCGACCGGCATCGAGCTGGACTATTTCCGCATCGTGGGCATGCTCTCCCTGTTTGTGTGCGGCCTCAGCTGGATTCATATGTTCGAGCTGATGGATGACCCGGCGCCCACCGTCGAGGCTTTCCGCCCGATTTCTTACGCGGTCGCCATCGACGATGGTCAGGGCGGTGGTTGGTTCGGGCATACCTTCTATGTCTTTCTGCTGAGCCAGCTCGGCGATTACGGGACGCTGTCCGTCCTGGTGGCCTGGCTGGTGGTCGGCTTGATGCTGACATTCGATGTCTCGGTGGTCGAGCTGGGCCGCTATCTGGTATCGGCGTTCACGCTGGTGGGCCTGAGCGTCAAGCGCGATGAGCGCGCCGAGAAGCGTGCCGCGCGCGAGGCGGCGAAAGCCGACAAGATGCCCGCAGCCCGGCCCGGCGAGCCCCCTGTCGAGACGACCAGCACGCCGCGCCAGATCCCGCTGGCGGCAGCGGCGAGTGCCGGGACCCGCACCTTGAGCGCCGCGCCAGGCGAGGATGCGGAAGACGCCTCGGCACGCCCCGGCCCGCGCATCAATCGCCGCGCAGGGGGTGACAATGGTGAGTCAAGCGAACTGGGCGAATCGAGCGATGTCACCGGCGCCTTGACCGGGATCGCTGCGGCGGGCCTGGCGGCTGCCGGAGCAGCAGCGACCGGCGACAATGGCGCCGAAACGGAGTCGCGCCAGCCCGCGCGCAGGCGCCTGCCCCACCTGCGCCGGGGCAAAGCCGCCGCTGAGGGCGAGCTTCTGCCGGGCGAATCCGGCGAGACGGACGGCGAGAAAAAGCGGTTTGGCTTCCTGCGCCGCCGGGGTAAAGAGGCCGAGGGCGATCAGCCTGGGGCCGCCGGTGCCGAGGTCGCGCCTGCCGGTCAGGCCGCCGGTTCAACCAGTGACTCGGGCGAGGTCCAAGCGGCCGTGGCGGACGAGTCGGGCGATCTGCCGGGCATCCCGGTGCCGCCCGCCCGCGAAGGGGATGTGCCGTCACGGCCCAGCCTGGGGCGCGATCCAGCCCGGCGCGAGCGCGCCTTTGGGCTGCCGCCTCGCGTGCGTGATACGGGCGAGGAAGCGCCCGCTCCTGAGGCATCTGCCGGTTCGGGCGATGTCGCGCCGGATCGCGCCGGCGAGTCTGGACAGCCCGCCGGACCGTCGCGCCGGGGACGTTTCCTGCCGGGGGCCCGGCCCCGCCCCGAACAACCCGCCGCCTCAGAACCCGAGGCCGCCAGCGCCGCTGAGGACTCAGCCGCGCCGGAGCTTCCCGGCAAGCCGGACGAGTCCGGCGAGGAAGATGCTCCCGTGCGCGAGCGATTGGGGCCTTTTGGCTCACCGCGACGCCCCGATCCCGGCGAGCGGCGCGTGCCGGCCTTCTCGACAGCGCTGGATGACGACGATCGCGACGAGGAAGACGAGAGCCCCGAGGCCGCCCCACAGGATCGGGACGAGCGCGAGCCTGCCGTGCCTTCGCTGGCGCCGGTGACGCCGCTGGTGCGGCCAGGGCTGGCCGGGCTGGGTGCGATCAGGGTGGGCGACGAGGACGCCGAACGCGACGACGAACGCGCCGCGGCGCCCGACCGGCCCGCGCCGTCGGTGATGTCGCCGCTGCGGATGCGGCTGGTCGAGGCTGCCGCCGCTGCCGCTGCCGGGGCGATTGCCGGGGGCGCTGGCGAGCGCGACGATGATGATAAGGTGGATCATCCTGGCCCGGCGCGAGACGCCGGGGCGGCGCTGCCCGACGAGGATGAAGACGAGGAACCAGCCCGGCGGCCTTTGATTGGCGTGCCGCGGCCCGGCGCGTTGGGCGAGCGGCGCGTGCCTCCGCCGGTGGTGAGGCCGCCACAGCCCACCGAGGCGGCTTCCAAGGACGAGACCGTCGCGGCTGGCGACGCCTCCACGCCCGCTCTCGAAGAGAAGGATGAGGGCGAGACCGTCGCCGCTAGCATCCCCGAGCCCGCTCGCGACAACCAGGACGGCGAGATCGACACGGTGCGGGCCGACCAGGGCGCGACGGTCCCGCAGGAGAGGCTGGGCGATGAGAAAACCCAGCCGGCGACTCCGCCCGCGGCGCCAGCCCGCACGTTGCCCAATGCGCGACCGGCGCAGGCGACCAAAGTGCCTCCCGCCGAAGTAGAGCCTGCCCCGGCACCGGTTCGCCCGCGCATCGGCACAGCGACTCCCCGCGCCCGGGAGGCTGCCGCCCCGGCCCGCGAAGCGCCCACGCCGCCACGGCAGACCACCACCGCCAAACAGATGCATTTCGAGATGCCGGACTTCCGGCGGATTCTGCGCAAGGGCGCCGAGCAGGACGTCAACGACGAGATCCTGCTCGACAAGGCGCGCGTGATCGAGGATACGCTGAGTAGTTTCGGCGCGCCGGGGAAGGTCGTGGAGGTCAATCCCGGCCCGGTGATCACGCAGTTCGGCGTGGAGCCGGATTACCTGATCAATCGCTCCGGCAAGAAGACGCGCGTCAAGGTGGGGTCGATTGCCCGGCTGGACGCGGACCTGGCGCTGGCCCTGGCCGCGCGCTCGATCCGCATTGAAGCGCCGGTTCCCGGCAGGGGCTTCGTCGGCATCGAAGTGCCCAACGACGACGTGGCGCTCGTCAGCCTGTACGACATCATGGACTCGCAGGAATTCAAGCACATCGACTCCAAGCTGCGCATCGCGCTGGGGCTGGCCGTGGACGGCACGCCCGTCGCCGCCGACCTGACCGCCATGCCTCACCTGCTTATCGCGGGGACGACCGGCTCCGGTAAATCGGTGTGCGTCAACGCGATCATCGCGTGCCTGCTGCTGAGCAATACCCCGGACGATCTGCAGTTCATCATGGTCGACCCCAAGCGCGTCGAGCTGACCGGCTACAACGGCATCCCGCATCTGGTGGCGCCGGTCGTGGTCGAGCTGGAGCGCATCGTCGGCGTGCTGCAGTGGGTCCAGCGCGAAATGGACGAGCGCTACCGCAAGTTCGCGGCCATCACCGCCCGCAACATCGAGGACTACAACAAAAAGATCGGCCCAGGCGAGCGCAAGATGCCGTATTACGTGGTGGTCGTCGACGAACTGGCCGACCTGATGATGCTGGCGCCCGACGAGACCGAGCGGCTGCTGGCGCGCCTGGCGCAGATGGCCCGCGCCACCGGCATCCACCTGATCATCAGCACGCAGCGGCCAAGCGTGGACATCATCACCGGCCTGATCAAAGCCAACTTCCCGGCGCGGATCGCCTTCGCGGTGGCCTCGTCGGTCGACTCGCGCGTGATCCTCGACCAGCCCGGCGCGGAAAAACTGCTGGGGCGTGGCGACATGCTCTTCCAGTCGCCGGATGCCGCGGCTCCGGTCCGCATGCAGGGCGTCTTCGTGTCGGACGACGAGATCAACCGCATCACGCGCTATTGGAAGGACCTGCCGGTCGAGGACGCCAACGCGCCGGAAAGCCGCGAGTTGTTCAAGTCCGCGCCGGTCGGGACGGGCTCCGCGCGCCGCAAATCAAGCCAGCCAGCCCAGCGCGCCCTGTGGGACGAGGAGCAGGTGCCCGGCTCGTCCGGGGACGACGGCGGCTCGGATGGCGACGATATGTACGAAGAAGCGCTCGACCTGGTGCAGCGGCTCGGCAAGGCGTCGATCTCGCTGCTGCAGCGGCGGCTGCGCATCGGCTACACGCGCGCGGCGCGGCTGATCGACATGATGGAAGCCGAGGGCATCGTCGGCCCGGCGGAGAGCGGCAGCAAGCCGCGCGAGGTGCTCAAGCGCAAAGAGCCGGATTCCGCCTCCAGTGACTGATCGAAGCTGATGGACTCACGCACCGCCCGCGCCGCCGGGCGGTTTTTTTGCCGATCTGTGGCAACCCGCCCCATCCCCCGTTACAATAGCAATCAGACAGAACAAAGGAGCGAATCGGCGTGACGGTATCGAAAATTCTGGAAGGGCTGAACAAGCAGCAGCAGACCGCGGTGTCGGCGGGCGAGGGGCCGGTGCTTGTCCTGGCCGGGCCGGGCAGCGGCAAGACCCGCGTGCTGACCCACCGTATCGCCTACCTGATCGAGGACATGGACATCCGCGCGTGGCACATCATGGCGGTGACCTTCACCAACAAGGCCGCCCGCGAGATGGAAAAGCGCGTGGTGCACCTGCTGGGCGGCACCGGCAAGCTCGACGGCCTGTCGATCGGGACGTTCCACGCGATCTGCGCGCGCATTCTGCGCGTCGAGGCCGAGTTCACCACCCGCACGCGCGACTACCTGATCTTCGACACCAGCGACCAGCAGGCCGTCGTCAAGCAGGCGCTGATCGAGCTGAATATCGATCCGAAACGCTACGATCCGCGCACCATGCTCAGCTACATCTCCGGCGCCAAGAACGAGCTGATCGGCCCTGCCGACTATCCCGCCAACGACTACCGCTCCGAGCTCGTCCGCCGCGTGTATATCCGTTACGACGAACTGCTGAAGGCCAGCAACGCGCGCGACTTCGACGATCTGCTGGTGCACGCCGTCCAGTTGTTCCTCGACCATCCGGACGTGCTGGCGCGCTACCAACACCGCTACCATCACATCCTGGTCGACGAGTTCCAGGATACGAACATGGCCCAGTACAAGCTGGTCCGGCTGCTGGCGGGCGAGCGGCGCAACCTGTTCGCGGTGGGCGACCCGGACCAGAGCATTTACGCCTTTCGCGGCGCGGACTACCGCAACGTGCAGCGCTTCCGCAGCGATTATCCCGACACGCAGATGATCCTGCTCGAGCAGAATTACCGCTCGCACCAGGCGATCCTGGACGCGGCGACGGGCGTGATCAACCAGAATCCCGGCCGCGTGCAGAAAAACCTGTTCAGCGAGCGCAAGGAAGGGCCGCTGCTGCACATCAAGGAAGCCTACAGCGAAGACGACGAGGCGCAGTTCGTGATCGACACCATCGCGGAGCTGGTCGCGCTGAACGAGTTCAGCCCCGGCGATTTCGCGGTGATGTACCGCACCAACGCCCAGTCGCGCGCGCTGGAAGATGCCTTCCTGCGGGCCGGGCTGCCCTACCGGCTGGTGGGCGCCACGCGGTTCTATGCCCGGCGCGAGGTCAAGGACGCCCTGGCCTACCTGCGCCTGATCCACAACCCGGACGATAACGTGAGCCTGGCGCGGATTATCAACGTGCCACCGCGCGGCATCGGCCAGAAGACGCTGGACGATCTCGAAGGCTGGGCGAGGCACGTGGGCATGACGCCGCCGCAGGCGCTCCAACTGCTGGCCGATGTGGGCGAGGAGGCGCCGTTCAACGCGCGGGCGCGGAATGCGCTGCTGGCCTTCGCCGACCAGCTCAAGGGCTGGCAGGATGTCAAAGACGAGCTGTCCCCCGCCGACCTGCTGACGGCGGTGCTGAAAGACACCGGCTACCTGGCCTACCTGGACGATGGCACCGACGAGGGCCGCAGCCGCGCGGAGAACGTGCTGGAGTTGATCACCGTGGCGCAGGGCTATGAAGGGCTGAGCCTGACCACCTTCCTCGAGGAAGTGTCGCTGGTGTCGGACGTGGACACGCTCGGCGACGAGAGCCCGGCCCCCAGCCTGCTCACGCTGCATTCGGCCAAAGGACTGGAGTTCCCGGTGGTGTTCATCGTCGGGCTGGAGGAGGGCATCATGCCGCACCAGCGCTCGCTGGACGATCCCGACCAGATGCAGGAGGAACGGCGGCTGATGTACGTGGCCTTGACGCGCGCCAAAGACCGGCTATTCCTGGTGTACGCCTTCCGCCGGTCGCTGTACGGCTCGAGCCAGGCCAACATGCCGTCACGCTTTCTGTACGACATCCCCGAAGAGGTGCGCGAAGGCGCCCTGCTGCGCAAGCAGGGCCAGGCCGCCCGCGACACGGACCTGTACAGCCAGCTGACCAGTTGGGACCGCGCTGCCACGGCGGGCCGCGCGCGTCGCCAGCGCGCCGAGCGCCCCGAACGGCCGCCGCGCTTCAAGGCCGGGACGTGTGTCTGGCACAACAAATTCGGCGAGGGAGTGGTCGTCAGCAGCAGCATTCGCGGCGACATGGAAGAAGTGGACGTGCTGTTCCCTGGCGGCGTCGGGCAGAAGACGATCGTCGCCGATTTTCTCGCGCCGATGGACTCCTAGGCGCGCTGCATTGTGAAGGGCTGCCGGATCAGCCGGCAGCCGATTCGCTCCGGATCCCCGCCATCATCAGGCCCAGGTGCTCGATGTCGGCGTCCTCACGGTCGACGATGCCCACAATCTGCCCTTCGTAGATCACGGCGATGCGATCGGCCAGCGCCAGGATCTCGTCCAGGTCTTCCGAGATGAGCAGGGTGGCGGTGCCTTTGGTGCGCTGGTCGAGCAGGCGCTGGTGGATGTATTCGGTGGCGCCGATGTCCACGCCGCGCGTCGGCTGGGCGGCGATCAGGACCCGCGGCTCGCGGCTCAATTCGCGGGCCAGCACCAGTTTCTGGATATTCCCACCCGACAGGCTTTTGATCGGCGTTTCCTGGTTGGGCGTGCGAATGTTGAAGTTCTCGATCAGATCGGCACACTGCCGGGCGATGGCGCCCCGGCTGAGGAAGATGTTCCGGGCGAGCGGCGGGCTGCCGTGCGTTTGCAGAATCAGGTTCTCGGCGACGGTGAAATCCTTGATCACGCCATCGACCATGCGCTCTTCGGGGATGTAAGAGATGCCCAGTTCGTTGAGCCCCGAGGGCGGCGTGCCCGTCACGTCCTGGTCCTCGACGAAGATCTTGCCGCCGGTGATCGGGCGCAGGCCGAAGATCGCCTCGGCCAGTTCGCGCTGGCCGTTTCCCGAAACCCCGGCTAGCCCCAGAATCTCGCCGGAGCGCACGTCCAGGCTGACGCCGCGCAGCGCCTCGGTGCCGCGGTCGCTCTGCGCGCGCAGGTCCTCGATCCGCAGGCGCGGCTGGCCGATCTCCGCCTCGCGCACCTTGTACTGCATCAGGACTTCGCGACCTACCATCATGCGCGCCAGGCTCTGCTTGGTGGCCTCGCGAGTTGGCACCGATCCCACGTGCCTGCCGTCGCGCAGCACGGTGACGCGGTGGCTGATGGCGAGGACTTCGTGCAGCTTGTGCGAGATGAAGATCAGCGCGTGGCCGTCCTCGACCATCTGGTTCAGCGTGGCGAAAAACTCATCGACTTCCTGAGGCGTCAGCACGGCGGTCGGCTCATCCAGGATCAGCAGCGCCGCGCCGCGATACAGCGCTTTGAGGATCTCGACGCGCTGCCGCTCGCCCACCGCCAGCTGCCAGACCGGCATGTCCGGCTCGACCTGCAGGCCGTAGGCCGAGCTGAGGTTGACGATTCGCTCCGATACCACATCCAGGTCCAACAGCGGCTTGCGCGAGGAAGGCAGGCCGAGTGCCACATTTTCGGCCACCGTCAGCGAGGGAACCAGCATGAAGTGCTGGTGGATCATGCCGATGCCAAGCGCGATCGCGTCCGAAGGCGAGTGAATCGTCACCGGCTGGCCGTTGAGCAAGATCTCGCCTTCGTTGGGCGAATACAGCCCGTAGAGGATCCTCATCAGCGTGCTTTTGCCGGCGCCGTTTTCGCCGAGGAGGGCGTGAACCTCGCCGGCGCGCACGTCGAAGTCGATATGATCCACGGCCAGCACGCCGGGGAACCGCTTGACGATGCCGCGCATCTGCATGTGATCGATGCGTGGCTGGCCGGTCGGGAGGAGATGATTTGAAGCAGATGCCATAGTCGATTTCCTGGCTGTGTTGTCCAAAAAGCTCTTGCTAGAAAAAACGGGGACGTCACCCCTTCCGAGCGACGCCCCCTGACGTATTAAGTTTTATCCTGCAGCTTCGGCTTCGGCCTCGACAACCACCAGCGTGCCGTCTTCCTCAACCTCGAAGCTGATGTCGCCATCGATGATCGCCTGGATCAGCTCTTCGCCGGCGGCTTTCACCTCTTCGGGCAGCTCGAAGTCTTCGTTGAACTCGATCACCAGACCCTCGTTTTCGAGCGTGATGGCGAACGCCTCACCGGCGATCTCGCCCGCGAGCACGTCATCGATGATCGGATTCAACACCACGGTCCAGTTGTAGACCTGGCTGGAGACCACGATCTCAGGGGCCAGGGAGATCTGGTTGGCCTGGGTGCCAAACCACAGCGCGCCGGCTTCCTTGGCCTTGTTCACCGCGCCAGGAACCATCTGGGCCGTGCCGGTCAGGATGTCGGCATCTTCGGCCAGCATGGCATCCGCCGCGGCGGCGGCCAGGGCCAGGTCGCTGAAGGACTGGATGTAGTTGATCTGCACCGTCGCATCGGGATTTTGCCACAACACGCCGGCGTGGAAGCCATCGACGTAGAGCTTGGCGTCGCCGGTCTCAATCGGGCCGATGATGCCGAGCACGCCGGTTTCGCTGAGCATGGCGGCCATTGCGCCCTGCACGAACGCACCTTCTTCAGAGCGCGCCTCGTAGGCATAGACGTTGGTGATGCCCTGATCCTCGAACGTGTCAACCGTGGTGCCATGCGCGAACGCCGTGTCGGGGAAGTCTGGGGCGATTTCGGCCAGCGACGAGCCGTACTGCGAGCCGTGCGCGATGATCAGGTCGTACCCTTCGTTGGCGTAGTCACGCAGCGCGGTCGCCGCATCTTCGACCACGAACTGATTCTCGGAGAGGTCGAACTGGAAGTTGTCCTCGCCGCGTTCTTCCTGGATGGCGGTCAGAGCGTCGACAATGCTCTGGCTGAAGGCCAGGTCGTTGCTGGTGCTCGGCGTCACCACCGCGACGCGGAACGGATCATCCTGCGCTTTTGCCGCTGGCGACAGGACCGGGATAGCCAGGGCGGCGATCATGACCAGGGTGAGAAGCAAACCGGCTTTCTTCATACTGCTTTTTCTCCTTAAGGCTATGGATGACGATACTTTCCTTCAGCCCGATGGTACGGGCTGTAGTACCCAACTATGAAAGAATCTACCGATTTTGTGCGACGATGGCCCACTCTCCCGCTTGGCGATCTTCACCAAACGAGCCTACTCGCCCCGTTCGAACGGCTTGGTGAGCGCCGCTGGCTGGTCGATGCGCCGCGACGCGAAGACCAGGGCAATGATGGTCAGCACGTAGGGCGCCATCGAGGCGTACTCGTCGGGAATGTCGATGCCGACGGTCCGCACCTGGAGCTGCAGCGCGTTGACCAGGCTGAACAGCAGCGCGCCCCCCATCACGCGGACGGGTCTCCAGGCGCCGAAGTAAACCAGCGCCACGGCGATGAAGCCCTGCCCGGCGGTCATATTTTGCTGGAAAACATTCACCAGCGAAATCGACAGCGACGCGCCCGCCATCGCGGCCAGGACGCCACCCAGCGTCACGGTGAAATAGCGGACGCGGTTGACGCTGATGCCCATCGCGTCCGCCGCTTCGGGGTTCTGGCCGACCGCGCGGATGTTAAGCCCCAGCGTGGTCTTGTTGAGCACGAACCACGCCACGGGCACCAGCGCGAAGGCAAAATACACCAACAGGTTCTGGTTGAAGAACATCTCGCCCACGACCGGCAAATCGCTCAGGATGGGGATCGCAACCTTTGGGAAGCCATTGACGGTCACGACCGTGTCGAAGCTGATATTGAACAACAGCTCGCTCAGGCCCAGGCCAAACATGTAGATGCCGATGCCGCTGATGCCTTGCTCGGCCTTGAGTGTCACATTGATGAAGGCCGTCGCCAGGCCCATCAACAGACCTACGACGAGCGCGACCAACACGCCCAGGGCCAGGCTCTCGGACCGGTAGACGGCGTAGAATGACGTGAAGGCGCCCATCAGCATGATGCCCTCGACGCCCAGATTCAGCACGCCGCTGCGCTGTCCGAAGGTCTCGCCGATCGCGGCGTACAGGTACGGGGTTGCCAGCCGGATGCCCGACGCCAACACGCTGACAGTGAAGAGGTCCTCTATCATGTGGTTCCATCCGCCTGTGCAGGTCGCTTCTCCGATACAGTCTCACCCACGCGCCGCTGCGCGCGCCGGCGGCTCCACAGATCGCTGCCCACCACGAACACGATCACCAGGCCGATCAGCACGGTGATGAGGGCCGACGGCACCTGGACCGCGCGCTGGAGCTTGTTGCCGCCGACCAGCAGCGCGCCAAACAGGATAGACGCCGGGATCGTCCCCAGAGGATGCAGCTTGCCGAACAGCGCCGCGACGATGCCGTTGAAGCCGGCGTTGCCGGTGAACGCGATCGCGCCGCCTTCGGCGTTCATGCGGTGGCGTACGCCCAACACCTGGATGCCGCCCGCCAGCCCGGCGAACCCGCCGCTGAGGACGAGCGACAGCACCACGTAACGCTTGACCTTGATGCCGGCGTAGCGCGAGGCGCGCTGGTTTTTACCCACGGCGCGGATGCGATAGCCGATGGTGGTGCGCCACAGCAGGATATACACCAGGATCGCCAGGATCGCGGCGATGATCACCCCGTTGTGCAGCAGGGTGGTCGACCAGACCTTCTCGCCGGAAAGGCCCAGGAAGTCGTAGACTTTGTCGATCGCGTCGCCGATGCGCGGCAGGTCGAATTCGCGCGGCAGGCGCTGCGTCTCGGGGATGGGCGAGGCCGAGTTCTTGTGGCGGGGATCGATCAACACCTGGCGCACGAGGTACCCCATGCTCAGCGACGCGATCTGGTTGAGCATGATGGTGCTGAGGATCTCGTTCACGTTGAAGTAAGCTTTGAGCACACCCGCGATCCCGCCCCAGATGGCCCCCGCCAGAAAGCTGGCAATGAGACACGCCGGGATCATGACTTCGGGGCTGGCGTCCTGAAACTCGAGGGCCAGCCACGTGGCGGCCAGACCGCCCACGATCATCTGGCCTTCGCCGCCGATGTTGACCACGCCGCCACGGAAGCTGATGCAGATTCCGATGCCTACCAGCAGCAGGGGGGTGGCTTTGATGAGCGTATCAGCAACGGCGTTCTTGGTACCAAAGGCGCCCTCATACAATGCCTTGTAGGCGTCCACCGGGCTGGCGTCCATGAGCACGAGCATCACGGCGCCGATCATCAGCGCGACCAGCGTGGCAATAACGGGCATGAGGGCATCGAGCATGCGGTCCAACTGGGGCCTGCGCCATGACGTTACATTCATAGGACCCTCGATGCAAAGGTGCGACGGATAAAAAAGAAGATCATAAATAGTATCTTTGTAATGATTCGCTTATCAGTTCCAATCTGCCGCATCATACTAGCACAAGTTGGCGTCTGGGGCAACAAAAAAGGGAGCCGCTCTCCGCGGTGGAGGGCGGCTCCGCTGGCCCCTTGCGGGACGGACGGTTACTTGTTTTTGGCCGGAGACGGCAGCGACTGCTGGCGGCTCGCGTTTTCTTCGGACGGCGTGTTTTCCGGATACTGATCCGACTCTTCATCGGTGGTCAGCTGGCCCGCTTCGCGCAGAACGTCGATCGGATCGGCGTCTATCGGCAGCGCTGGCGTCTCGAAGATGTTCGAGTCGTCGGTGATGTCCGACGTGAAGATCAGAATGGGCGACTGGCACCACCAGGTCGGCGCGTAATCCGGAATGTCGTTGTCAGTGACCAGGCGGGTCTGGCCGGTCTCGACCTCGAACACGTAGATGTCCAGGTCACCGTCCAGGTCGGACTGGTAGGCGATCAGCTTGTCGTCATCGGACCAGACATGGTTGGTCGCATCCGCAGTCAGGTCAGATACGGCCTGGACGTTGGCGCCGTCGACGTCCATCATGTAGACCACGCTGTTCTCGCCGTTGCGGTACGAGCGGAAGGCAACCTGCTCGCCGTCGAACGAGTACTGCGGATCGTGATCGTCGCCTTCGCCATCGCTCAGCAGGGTGACTTCCTTGGTGGCGACCACCAGCTCGTAGACCTGCCACAGGCCATCACGGTCGCTTTGGAAGACCAGCTTGGTCCCGTCGGGCGACCAGAAGGCGTTCAGATCGTTGCCGGGGTCGTCGGTCAGGCGGATTTCTTCGCCCGACACCACGTTGATCATGTAGAGTTCCCAGTTGCCGTCGCGCGCCGAGTCGTAGACGATCCAACCGCCATCCGGCGACCACATCGGATCGATGTCGATCGCGGTGGTGTTGTGCGTCACGCGGCGCTGCTCGGTGCCATTGGCCCGGCCAATGTAGATTTCCCAGTTGCCGTCGCGGTTGCTGGCGTAGGTGATCCACTCAGCATCGGGCGAGCGGCTGGGCGCCACATCGTACACGCGCGGGCCAACGCCCTGGGTCAGGTTCGGGTCGGCGCCCGGATCGTCGAGCAGCTCGCCCAGGCGGAACACTTCCCAGTCACCGGTCATGTTGGTATGGTACACGAACCAGTCGGGGCAGATCGCTTCGCCCACCGCCAGCGGCTCCCACGGGGGCGCCGGCAGCGGCTCGTCGATGCAGTCTTCCGGATTCATGCTGATCACCGGGAAGCCGTTCGGACCCGACTCAGTCGTCACGCCGCAGACGGTCTGCGCAACTGCTACCGGCCCTGCCGGCTCGCCAGGATCGCCCGGCCCACCATCGGGAGGCGACGGAGGCGGAGGCGGTGGTGGCGGCGGCGGAGGAGGAGGCGGCGCGCAGTAGGTCGTCACTGACCTGGCACCCGGCCGGTCGAAGCTGAGCTGGCCGTAGTATCCTGTGACCGTGAGCGTCACGGATTCGCCCGCGCCAAGCTGGTAGGTGCCGCTACTGATCACGGCGTCGTTGGCGTCGACGATCTCGTAAGGCTGGGCGTCAGGCATTGGCCCGCCGAGGTTCGTGATGTTGAACGTCGCCACGCCGTCGACCGAGCACTGCGCGTCGAAGATGACGCGTGGCAGCGCGACGCAGTCGGCGGTCTCAGCGGGGACGAGCATGCCATCGGCCATGAAGTAGATGGTGGCCCCACCCGGGCGCGCGTCGACGACGAACTGCTGGCTCTCGCCATTGCCGAGCGCGTCCGTGATGCCACTTTGCAGGCCGATGGAAGCGGTGTAGATGGTGTACGGCACGCCGGTGGCCATTGCCTGGCCGAGGTTGGTCATCGTGAAGACGACCTCGCCCGTTTCCGTGAGACACACACCCTCAACCACCAGCTCGACGGGCTTCAGACAGTCATCGATTTCGGCGCGGGCGTACAGGCCGCCGGTGCCGGTCGTCTCGAAGACGATGGCGCCGCCGTCCACCTGGATCGGAACCGGGAAGACCTGGCTCTCATTCGGGTCAAGAACGTTGGTCGTGCCGGACTCGAGCACACCGTTGTCATTGCTGATGGTGTACAGGACGCCCGCGGTCATCGCCTGACCGGTGTTGGTGAGCGTGAACGTCACCTGGCCGGTCTCGATGTCGCAGGTGCCTTCGAGCACCAGCTCGACAGGCTTCAGGCAATCATCGATTTCGGCGTAGGCGTACAGGCCATCGGCGCCGGTCGTCTCGAAGACGATGGTGCCGCCGTCGACCTGGACAGGTGGCTGGAAGGTCTGGCTCTCGCCAGCGCCGAGCACATTGGTCGTGCCGGACTCGAGCACGCCGTTGTCATTGCTGATGGTGTACGGGACGCCCGCGGGCATGACCGAGCCGGTGTTGGTGAGCGTGAACGTCACCTGGCCGGTCTCGATATCGCAGGTGCCCTCGACGACCAGCTTCGGCGGGTTGAAGCGGTTGTTGTACGTGATCTGGATCGTATCGCCGCCGACGATGACCGGTTTCTGGACGAGGCTCGGACTCACGATCCACATTGTCCCCAACCCCGTCTCGACGATGGTGTACTGGCCGGGCAGCAGGTTATCCCACACCACCGTACCGCCGTTCGGACCCACCGACTGGCAGTTCCAGGGCGGGGTGACGAACGACGGGCCATAGATGCAGAACTCGAACGTCTGGTTCGGATCCGGCTGCGCGCCGTTCCAGTCGACCGTCTTGGTCACTTCGATGCGGCCGCGTGGGACGAAGCACTCCTCGACTGCGGCGTAGGCGTACAGGCCGCCGGTGCCGCTCGTCTCGAAGATCATCGTGCCGCCGCCGACAGAGATGGGCGGTTGGAAGGTCTGGCTCACGCCAGTGCCGAGCGCGTTGGTCGTGCCGGAGTCGATCACGCCGGTGTCGTTGCTGATGGTGTACGGAACGCCCGCAGCCATCGGGTCGCCGGTGTTGGTGAGCGTGAACGTGATCTGGCCGGTCTGGATGTCACACGTGCCCTCGACCACCAGGTCTGGCCCACCAGCGTCGTAGCGGTTGACGAACGCCAGCTCGACCGTGTTGACGTCGATGATGAACGCCTTCTGGACGCGCGGTGTCACCACGACCCAGATGGGATCCAGCGGCGTCTCGACGATTTCGTACTGGCCCGGCAGCAGGTTGTCCCAGATCACCGTCCCGCCGTTGGGGCCGACCGTCTGGCAGTCGTAGGGCGGGCTGACGAACGACGGGCCGAAGATGCAGAACTCAAACGTCTGGTTCGGATCGGGCGTGATGCCGCTCCAGTCGACCGTCTTGGTCACGACGACGCGGCCGCCCGACGAGGACTGGTTCTTGACCGTGTGCAGGCAGGTGGTACCGTCGCAGGCGCCCCAGTTGGCCGGGAAGGTGCCGATGCCTTCGATGCCATACCACCCGGTGGGCAGCCCGACCTCAGACACCGTGTACGATCCACCGTAGGGCACCCACAAGCCGTTGTTGTCCAACGCCGGCGGGATCTGGTTCTGGTAGAGACACACTAGGCTGCCACCCGACCACGTGCAGTCCGCCTGGCCGAGCGAGCTGGTCGCCGTGATCGTGAAGCCGTCAGGGAGTGCCGGAGCATCGGTGGGGTTCAGGTTTGGATCAACCCACACCTTGTCGAAGTAGATGCGATACGCCTCAAGCTGCTTCTCGTGCGTGTTGCTGACGCTGGCGGCAGCAATCTGGTTGGCGGCTACCGAAGCGGGCGATCCGCTGATGTTGACCGTCCAGGTCGCGCCGGGGCTGGTCTCGGAGACGGTGTAGTCGCCGGGGAGCAGGTCCGCCCAGGACAGCGTCCCGCCATCGTAGTCAGCGGTCTTGCAGTCGCCATTTAGATAGGACGGGCCGGTGATGCAGATCTCGAACGTCTTGGCCGTGTCGGGCGTGACATTGCCCCAGTCGACCGTCTTGGTCACCTGGAGCGAGCCATATTGTTGAGTAACGGCGTCGTAGCAGAAGTTGATATGGCTGAGACCAGCCGGTTGACCGCTGGGATTGTTAGCGGTCACCAGCCCTGAGTCGCCCAGCACAGGCGGAACGTAGGTGTAAACGTTGGCGCCGGCCTCGCCGCCCTTCATGATCACCGCGCCGATGCCAAACGTCGAGCTCCAACTCACCTGATAATTTCCAGCCGTATAGGACCAGGTTACAGTCCCTGTGCCCTGCTCGTTGGGATAGGTGCCCGCATTGGGCGGGTCAACTTTGAGCTCAAACGCAAAGCCCAGGTCGGCGCAGGTGGGATTGCCACCCTCCACCTCGGGATCGACCGCCACGAGCGGCTCGACCGGGCTGGGCGCCGCCAGCATCGGGGCGGGCTGTTCGCCCGGCTCCTCAGTCGGTTCTTCCGTTGGAGCTTCAGTCGGCTCCTCGCTGGGTTCTTCCGTCGGAACTTCGGTGGGCTCCGCACCCGGCTCCTCGGTCACATCTTCCGTCGGAGCTTCAGTCGGTTCCTCGGTGGGCTCCGCACCCGGCTCCTCGGTTACGTCTTCGGTGGGCTCCTCGGACGGTTCCTCGGTGAGTTCCTCAGTGGGCTCAGGGAGAGGCGCCTCTGTGACAGGCGGTCTTTCACCCACCGGCGGCTGGTCGCCCACGGGCGGCTCTTCGGTCGCTGGGGGCTGATCACCTGCCGGCGGTTGGTCGCCTACGGGCGGTTGTTCAGGGGCCGGCGGCTCCTCCGTCACGGGCGGCTGGTCGCCTACGGGCGGTTGTTCGGGAGCCGGCGGTTCTTCAGGCTCCTGAGTGGGATCGGGCCCCGGGTCGTCACTCGGCTCCTCAGTCGGTGGCTGTTGGGCGACTTCCTGCGGCTCCTCGGTGGGCTGATCGCCCGCCGTGCCGAACAGATCGGTGCTGCCCAGGATGAGCGCCCCCACGATCAGCACAACGAGGGCGACAGCCCCAATAGTCAGAGTTTGGCGGTTCAACCTTCTACCTTGCATGAAATTCGCTCCTGGTAATGATTACTCCAGATGGGTTGACGACACGAGATAATCCAATCGAGATAAACTGCCGCCTCAATGACGCTGTGGCCTCCTTGTGTGCGATGAAAGTGTGTTGAAGTGGCATGTTCCTCTCTGACGACAATGAGCCAGCACCTCAAACAGCGGCGCCGCCGCTGGGCTGGGCCGGCGTATCAGGCTACGACGCAAGTTCCGGTTCCGGCAAAGGATAGCAGGCCAGTAACTGCCAGAACAGCGCATTGGCCTTTGGTTTCTCCAGGCGCTCCCAGCTATCAGGCACGTCAAGCTGGTCAACCTGATTGGCCGAAATCGTCACGTAAAAATATAGCGTTGGTTGGGACCAATACGGATTGTCATCCAATCCCAGGCAGGTCGCCCACCCCAGTTCCCCGGCGGGATCACCGTCTGGCGCGGATGTGCCCAGCGCGCTGGCCACCCGCGGCAGCAGCGCGCTCACCTCTGGCTCGGCATCGCGGAAAGCCTGGTGAAAGTCAGCCGAGGATGGCAGCTTCGCGAGAATCTCCAACGTGGCTATGATTTCTTCTCGGCTGTCAGGATACCGTTCGGCAAGCCATTCCTGGGCAGTGGGCAGGTCCACCAGATAATAGGCATAGTCTCTGAAGTCATTTGCCCGGCTGGTGCTCCCGTCCGCTGCCGAGCCGAAAAGCGACGCGCGCAGGTCCTCGTTGCTGCCGACCAAAACCATGCCGACCAGCAGGCCGATGACCAGGCCTGAGATCAGGTACGTGATTTCGCGGCGGCTAACCCGGCGCTGCATGGCGATACGCTTCCTTTCCGAGGTCCGTATTGGGAAAATGATATACCTGTCGTATCTGGCAAAATGGATACGGCAGCTCCCAAGATCCCACCCTCATCCTTATTCTATGCGATCTTGGCCAAAAAAAAGAGCGAATTTACGACATCTTTGGAATTTTTTATAGGTTGATACAACTCCTTTATAAAACCGCGATTTCCTCTCAATTCATCGGCTAGTCAACTACAAACCGCGCGGGATACCAGGTCTGGCAGCGCGCAGGGCGCCCTGCGCGCTGCCTGGATCAACTCATCAAGCTAACATTTCATTATACACAAAGTCGAATAATTTCAAAGCTCATCAAAAATATTAGTCATTCGCCCGGCTCGATCTCCTCGCACGAAAAAAAAACGGGCCCACGGCGCGAGTCCGTGAGCCTGTTCGCAGTTGCTCGTAGCGGGCGAGGACGCCACACCCGGTTAGAAGTGGGCCAGTGCCAGATCGACCGTGTCGAAGGTGTTGAAGAACTTGTCGAACCCGATGATCTTGAAGACCCGTTCCACCTTCGGGTTGGGTGCCACCAGCAGCAAGTCGCCGCCGTTCGCCCGGTTGCGGGTGAGGATATCGGCCAGGGTGCGCAGACCGGCGCTGTTCATGTAGTGAACCTCGGCCATATCCAGCACCATCTGGTGAACGCCTTCGGCCGCGGCCGCCTGCAGCGCATCATTCAGCTCGATGGCGCCGCTGCTGTCGACGCGGCCATCCAGGAGGAAGACTGAGATCCCGTGTGTGTCGTGCCGGGTGATGTTCATCGTCTGGTTTTCCCCTCACGCCTGCTTATGATGTCTTGCCAGCCGAGGCGACCAGCCGCTGATCGATCTGGTCCGGTGACATCAACTGGCCGTCGCGCACTTCTTCGACGCGCGGGATCTGGCCTGCCAGGTCGCGGTCGTGCGTCACCATGACGATGGTCTTGCCCTGCGAGACGAGATCCTCGAACATGGCGAACATCAGGCCCGCGGACACCGCGTCCAGGTTACCGGTCGGCTCGTCGCCCACGATCAGCGGCGGATCGTTGGCGAGGGCCCGCGCGATAGCCGCGCGCTGCTGCTGCCCACCGGAGATCTGGCTCGGGTATTTGTTGGCGACGTCGGGCAGGTCCACCAGCTCCAACAGCTCCATGGCGCGCTCGCGACGCTGGCCGCTGTAGGTGCCGACGTAGTGCATCGGCATCATCACATTCTCGATGACCGTCAGCGTGGGCAGCAGTTGGAAGAACTGGAACACCACGCCCACGTTCTTGCCGCGCCACTTGGCGACCTGGTTCTCACTGAGCTTGGTCAGGCGCTGCCCGACCACGAAGACCTCGCCCGAGGTGGGGCGGTCGATGCCCGTGATCATATTGATCAGCGTGCTTTTTCCACTGCCCGACGGGCCGACGATGGCGACGAACTCGCCTTCGTCGATCTTCAGATCAACGCCCTTCAGCACGCGCAGCGGACCGGCTTTGGTTTTGTAGATCTTCTCTACCTTCTCCAGCGAGATGAGGGATCGATTGTTTCCGTTGTCCATGGTTCTATACTCTCCCATACGCTATTGGTAGCGTAGAATATCTGAGACGGTCCGCCGTGCGGCCGACAGAGACGGCCATAGGCTTGCAATAGAGGCTATCACAATCATACCCACCAGGCCAAGACCCAGCACCCACAGGGGATAGCTGAACTCGATGAAGTCCGCGAAGCCCATCCCATCGAGCAGTGCCAGCGCCAGCAGATAGCTCAGCGGGATAGCCAGCGCCCATGCCAGCACCCCGATCAGGATGCCCTCGGCCAGGAACTGCGTGATGATCGTGGTTGAGCGGGCGCCGATGGAGCGCATGACGCCGATTTCTTTCTGGCGCTCGTAGACGGCCATCGACAGCGTCGCCAGCAGCCCGATCGCGCCCACGGCAGCCATCACCCCCGACGTGATCTGGAAGATCAGGTTGAAGACCTGCATGGTTTCGCCGATCGCTTCCTGCTCGGCGACCATGTTGTGACCGTTGGCTGTGATCCCCACATCCAGCAGGCGTTCGGACACGGCGGTGATGACATCATCCACCTCAGCGGCGGACGGGTCGCTGTCCTGCATGGCGGCCAGGTAGACCACCGGCAGCGGGATGTCGTCGTGCTCGTCGTCGGGCGTGCCGCTGTCATCCACGAAACCGGCCAGCCGGGACAGATCCTGCCAACGCATGACGGCCATGTCCATCGGGTAGGACGCGATGCCGATGATCTCAAATTCCGCCGAACGCCCGCCGGCTGAGATGACGATCTCGTCGCCCACAGTCTTGTTGGCGATGTCCGCCGCCGGCTTGGTGAGCACGATTCCCTGGCGCTCGGGATCGTCCTGCCAGCCGGTGCCGGCTTCGTAGGTGAAGTCCACGATGTTATCCGCCGGGTCGAACCCGATGGCCGGCAGTTCTTCCTGGCCCTGGGCGCTGATGAAGATCGACGTGCCGGACAGGTCCAACAGCTTGACGTTGAAGGTCACGCCCGGGTACACCGCGCCGGTGCCATCGACCTCGCTGATGAGCGCGCTCACCTGCTCGTAGTCCTGCGCTTCAGTGGGGGCGATCACCATATCGTAGTTGAACGTATCGAACATCTTGTCGATCTCGTCGTTGACGACGGTGAACATGGCGAACACGCCCATGAAGGCCGCCGCCGCCAGGGTGAGCGTGATCACGGTCAGCAGCAGCCGGCTTTTCTTCTGGCTGACGTTGCTGAGCGCCTGGCGCAGATTGATCGGCAGGGGCAGGGCGTTGATCAGGCGGGCCAGCGGGCCGGTGCCCCAACGGCCCGAAATGCCGAGATCGGTCATCGCTTCGCGGATGGATACGCGCGTGGCGTTGAAGACAGGCACCAGCGAGGCCAGCACCGGCACCAGAACGCCCATCAGCGCCCCGACGATGATCCCGGTCACCGACACGTGGAAGCCTTCGATGAGGGTGAAGGCCAGCGGCGCGACCTGCTCGGCCATGAACGACCCGGCGATGATGCCCAGGATAACGCCCGGAATGGTGCCCAGGATGCCATAGACCGCGGCGATCCCGGCGAAGATCACGAACGTATCCCAACGGGTGGCGCCGACCGATTTGAGCACGCCTATCTGCCCTTTTTGCTCGACGACGATGGTGTTGATCACGTTGGTGACCAGGAACCCGGACACCACCAGGGCCACAATCGCCAGCAGCGTCAAGATGTTGGTCACATTCTGCACTTCGCGGATCAGCGTGTAGTCGTCGGGATCGTCCTGCCAGGCGGCGGTCGGGATGTAGTTCGTTTCGCGCGCGATGGTGCGCATCAGGTCATCCGACTGGGCCTCGGACGTGTTGACGTCCACGTAGCGCAGGAAGAACTCCGAATAGCCCGAAAACTGGGTGAGCTGGCGGGCATCTTCCAGCCAGGTGTAGACCCGGCGATCGGCGTTTTCGTTGGTCTGTCCCACCCAATAGGGATGGAACACGATCCCGGTCACGGTCCATTCCTGGATCTCAATGTCGCCTGTGCCTGTCGCGCGGAAGACGAGGGTATCGCCAACATCCAGGCCGTATTCATCGGCCATGCGGCGCTCGATGGCGACCTGGTTCTGCCCTGGCTGGGGCCACTCGCCGCCCGTCAGCCGCATCGGTTCGAGCTGCAGGGCGTCGAATGGCTCGGACGACGCCAGCAGCTCGCCCTCGCGGAAGCGTTCGTCGCCCGGAAGCTGCCAGTAGATGGGCTGGAGCACCTTCCCCTCGACCTGCGTGATACCGGCGATGCCGGGCGGCGGGACGCTCCGCTCGCGGCCCTCGCGCACCAGCGCCAGGAGCTGGTCTTCGCCCTCCTCGGTGAGGACGTTGGTGCCCGCTGTTGGCACGGTGAGGTACACGCGCGTCATGGCGATTTCGTCGGGATTGATGTCGCTCTTGAGCTGGCTGATGATCAGGTCGTTCACCGAGATCAGGGTGACCGCGCCGAACACGCCGATCATAATGCTGAGCGCGACCAGCAGCGTGCGACCTTTGCGGGATAACACGTCGCGAATGATTTTGCGACCACGCGTTTTGAGCATGATGGAATCTCCGAAGGACTATCCTCGCGTGGCGAGGCGCGTGCGTGTGGCGCGTAATTCTTGCGTGCGGCGCGCGGCGGCGGCGGCCAGGGTGGTCTCGCCGATGGTACCATCCACCAGCTCCAACACCTTAGGCACGCTCTTCACCAGCTCGCGGTCGTGAGTGACCATGATCACCGTGGTGCCCCGGTCGGCCAGGCTGCGGAACAGCTCGAAGACGTTATTCGCGCTCATCCGATCCAGGTTGCCGGTCGGCTCGTCGCCCACCACCAGCGGCGGGTTGTTCGCCAGGGCGCGGGCGAGGGCCACGCGCTGCTGCTGGCCGCCGGAGAGCATGTCAGGCGTTTTGAATGCCTGGTCGGCGATGCCAAAGCGGTCGAGCAGCTTGGTCGCGACCTCGCGCCGCTCGCGGGGCTTCCACACGTTGGCAAAATCCATGGGGGCGATGACGTTCTCGACGACGGTCAGCGTGGGCAGCAGTTGGAAGAACTGGAAGACGATGCCCACGTTGCGCGCGCGCCATTTGGTCAGGCGGCGCTGCGGAACCTGGGTGATCGGCACGCCGCCGATCACGATCTCGCCGCCTGTCGGTGTGTCCACGGCGGTGAGCATGTTCAGGAAGGTGGTCTTGCCGCTGCCCGATGGGCCCAACAGGGCGATGAAGTCGCCCTTGTTGATTTCGAGATTGATGCCGCGCAGCACATTGAGCGGCCCGGCGGGTGTGTCGAACGTCTTGACGAGGTCCTTGATCTGGATGAAAGCTTCTGCCATGGGATGTGTCTCCTTCGGCAATGCGAGATGGCGTTAGTCTGTACGCGGATGTGGAAGAAAAAGTTGCAGCGGATTGCGGAACATCATCCAATGGGGGCGCTGTTCGCACAAAGTGGCGCCCTTCAACCGGGTGATTGGCGGGTGTTCGGCAAGACGTGAGTCGTACGGGCTGCTGGTCCACATGTCGAGCAGGATGGCATTCCCCCTGAGCCAATAATCTGTGGCACCACGGCAAGTCTCGTTAATGCAACCGTTAATGCACGACAGACGAACCGACCGAACCACGCAAAAATCATACTCGCCACGAGGAGATCATGCAACATATTCCACGCGCCAGGGGACGAGCCGGGCGCCCGGCATTCATCCCGTGCCTCATGCGGTTTGTAATACGGGCACATTTATTGCCATAATCAGTGTATGGAACCGTATAAAGGCTGTGGAAAGTGATCGGCGGCGGGCACTCTGCCCGCTGATGATTGTGAAGCGCTCGCCGCGCTTCTTTACAGTCTCGCCCCAAGCTAGGTGCTGCGACGCTGTCCCGATGGCCTTCTAGATAGAGGAGATCCTATGAACACCGGAGAAAACCCGAAGGCGCCTCGAATGTCGCGCCGGAGCTTCCTGAAATTTGGCACGGCCGGGATTGTGGCCGCGACACTGGGTATCGAACTGAGCGCGGAGCAAGCGGCCGCTGTGGCGGCCCGCCGCCAGTCCGGCGCGTTGCGCGTGGCATGGGGGGGTGCTCCGGCAACCCTCGACCCGCTGTTCGCCTCGGCGGATACCGAGATCTCGTTCTTGAATGCCGTGTACGATTATCTGATCGATACCAACGCGCAGTCCGAGCTGGTGCCGCGCCTGGCGACCAACTGGACGGTCAGCGACGACGGCCTGACCTACACCCTCCAACTGGCCGAGGGCGTCAAGTTCCACGATGGCAGCGATCTGACCGTCGAGGACGTCATCTGGACGTTCGAACGCCTGCGCAGCGATGGCCCGACCGCCGACCTGTACGCGAACGTGGCGAGCGTGACCGCGGGCGAGGGCCTCAGCGTCGTGTTCACCCTGGCGACGACCAACCCCGACTTCCTCTACAACCTCACCGACAACCACGCCGTGATCCTCAAGGCGGGAGCGGAGAACATCGGGGACGAATTCAACGGCACCGGGCCGTTTGTGCTTCAGGAATACGTGGCCGATCGCGCGGTATTGACCGCCAATCCGGACTATTGGGCGGGCGCGCCGGGCGTCGAAACGCTGGAATTCATCTATTTCGACAGCGTCGATGGCGCGGTGAATGCGCTGCGCGGCGGCGTGGTCGACCTCGTGCTGCGCGTCGATAATGCGACGTTCCTCGGCCTGTCCGGCGAAGGCACGTTCAACGCGAGGGACATCCCGACCAGCGGCCACGACCTGGTGCGGCTGCGCGCCGACCGCGCGCCGGGCGACGACGAACGCGTGCGGCAGGCGTTCCGGCTGGCGACCGATCGCCAGGCGATCTTCGAGCGGACGCAGTTCGGCTTTGGCGCGGTGGGGCGCGACTCGCCGTTCAGCCCCGTTTTCGCCCGTTACTACAGCGAGGATACGCCGCTGCCGGCGCGCGATCCCGAAGCAGCGCGGGCGCTGCTGGCCGAGGCCGGCTATCCCGACGGCCTGGAGATGACGCTCTACGTGCCCAATCTGGCGGACCGCGTGGCGCTGGCCCAGGCGCTGGCCGCCCAGTGGGAAGAGGCCGGGATCCGGATCACCATCGAGCCGCAGGAAGAGGCCGTCTACTATGCCGAAAACGGCTGGCTGGAAGTCGATCTGGCCATCACACCCTGGGGACCGCGCCCGGTTCCGCAGGTGTTCCTCGACCTGTATCTCAAATCCGACGCGGCGTGGAACGAGGCGCACTGGAGCGACGAAGAGATCGACCAGTTGATCGCGCTGGCAGGCTCGACGCTCGACGAAGACGAGCGCACCCGCGCCTATCACGACATCCAGCGCATCATGATCGAACGCGGCCCAATCATCATCCCCTACTTCTTTGCGTCGTTCGGTGTGCTGGCCGACTACGTGAGCGGGGTCGAGGTGCACCCGTTCGTAGGCCGGACCAACCTCAACGGCGCGGCTGTCTAGTTTCGACATACGGCTTCAAAACCAGTGACCCAAGCGCGGGGACCATGCGTCCCCGCCTTACCTCGAGGCTGGGTATCTCATGTCCGAGCAACCAGGAATCCTCCGGCGCTGGACGCAGGCGACCTGGCCGGCGCGGCGCGGTGCAGCGGCGGTGGGCCGGTTCCTGGGCGAGCTGCTGCGCAGCCCGCAGTCGGCGCTGGGCACGCTGATCGTGCTGTTCTTCCTGATCCTGGCGCTGTTTGGCGGGCGGCTGGCGCCTTATTCCGCCAACGACCAATCCTCGCCCGTGCGCCTCGGACCCACCAACTCCCCGGCCCAGCTATTCCGGGCCGCGCGCGACGATCCCGCCAGCCTGCTCGATCCCACGACCTACGATCCCGGTCCTTACCCGTTCGGCACCGACTACCTGGGGCGCGATGTCTTCAGCCGGGTGATCCTCGGCACGTCGAGCATTTTCCGGATCGCGGGCTTCGGCACGCTGATCGCGGTGGTCGTGGGGACGGTGATCGGCCTGTCCGCCGCGTACCAGGGCGGGCTGGTCGACGAGATCGTAAGCCGGTTCATCGACGCGCTGCTGGCGATGCCCGCCCTGCTGATCGCGCTGGTGATCCTGGGCATCATTCGCAACCTGGAGTTCGAAGAGGGCAGCTTGCAGGCGAGGCTGGCCGACAACAGCGTGCTGCTGGTGATCGCGCTGGTGTACGTGCCGATCGTCGCCCGCGTGGTGCGCAGCAGCACCCTGGAGATCAAGACGCGCGAGTTCGTCCAGGCGGCGCAGATTCGCGGTGAATCGCGGTTCTATATCACCTTCCGCGAGATCTTCCCGTCGGTGATCCCGGCGCTGGTGGTCGAGGCGTCGCTGCGTTTCTCGTATGCGATTTTCCTGGTGGCGTCGTTGGGCTTTCTGGGTGTCGCGGCCCGGCCGCCGTCGCCGGACTGGGGCCTGATGGTCAACGAGAACCGGGGCGGGCTGTACGACCTGACGCCCTGGGCGCTCGAGTATCCCGCCGCCGCCATCGCCCTGCTGGTCGTCGGCGTCAACCTGATGTCGGACGGCATCCGGCGCGCCGTCCAGAAAAGTGGATGATCATGGCCGTTGAAACGGGCGACACCGTCCTGCGTGTCGAGAACCTGAGCATCAGTTACAAGGTGGGCCGCCGCTGGCTGCGCGCCGTGTGCGAGTTTCAGATCGAGGTCCGGCGCGGCCAGATCGTCGGCGTGGTCGGTGAGTCCGGCTCCGGCAAGTCGACCGTCGCCACCGGCATCATGCAGTTTCTGCCGGCCAACGGGCGCACCGAGCCGGACAGCAAGATCGCGTTCATGGGCGAGGATCTCTCGGCCAGGCCGCGCCGCGCCATGCAGCACATCTGGGGCGCGCGCATGAGCATGGTCCCCCAGGACCCCGCCGCCGCGCTGAACCCGTCGATCCGCGTGGGCGAGCAGGTGGCCGAGATCGCGCGGTGGCACCTGGGCGCCGACCGGTCGAGTGCGCTGGCCCAGACGGTCGAGGAATTCCGCCGCGTGAACCTGCCCGACCCGGAGAGCATCCTCAAACGTTACCCACACGAGCTGAGCGGCGGGATGCAGCAGCGCGTCGTGATCGCCATGGCGTTGATCACCTCGCCGCAGTTGCTGGTGCTGGACGAGCCGACCACCAGCCTCGACGTCACGACCGAAGCGGTGATCCTCGACCTGGTGCAGAGCCTGATCCGCGACGAGGCGGCTGGGGCGCTCTATGTCACCCATAACCTGGGCGTGGTGGCGCAGTTGTGCGAGCGCGTGGTGGTGATGTACGCCGGCGAAATCATGGAAGAGGCCAGCGTCGCGGGGCTGTTCGACCAGCCGCTGCACCCCTACACCATCGGCCTGTTGAACAGCGTGCCGCGCCTGGGCCAGACCAAGCGCGACGCCGGCCTGCAGACCATCCCGGGCCGCCCGCCCTCGCTGGCCGATCTGCCGGGCGGCTGCGTGTTCGCGCCGCGCTGCCCGCTGGCGATCCCGATCTGCCAGACCCGCCCGCCGCTGGAAGCGCCCGCCGCGGGCCGGCTGGTGCGCTGCCACCGCTGGCGCGAGATCGCCGCGGGCGAGGTCAGCGTGAGCGCCAGGGAGCGCGCGGGCGTCGAGGCGATTGAGGTCGCTGACCTGGAGCGCGAGCGGCTGCTGCGCGCCGAAAACCTGGTCAAGCATTTCCCCATCCCGCGCAGCCTGCCCGAGCTGCTGCGGGGCGCCAGGCTCGCGCCGGTCCGCGCGGTGGACGGCGTGAACCTCACCATCCAGCGCGGGCGCACGCTCGGCCTGGTGGGCGAGAGCGGCAGCGGCAAGACCACCCTCGCGCGCGTGATCATCGGGCTGGAAGATCGCACGGCGGGGACCATCGACCTGCTGGGGATGGACCTGCGCGGCGACGTCCACGACCGCGACAAGCAGGCGCTGGCCGAGCTGCAGATGGTCTTCCAAAACCCGCAGAACTCGCTGAATCCCTATCTGACGGTCGGGCAGGCCATCCGGCGCCCGCTGATCACGCTGGCGGGGATGAGCCGCGCCCAGGCCGATCGCGAGGTGCGCCGTCTGCTGCGCGCGGTCAACCTGCGCGACGAGTACGCGCTGCGCTATCCCGGCGAGCTGAGCGGCGGCGAGAAGCAGCGCGTCGCCATCGCGCGGGCGTTCGCCTCGAACCCGTCGCTGATCATCTGCGACGAGCCGGTGTCCTCGCTGGATGTGTCGGTCCAATCGGCGGTGCTCAACCTGCTGGCCCAGCTTCAGGAGGAGCGCGACACGGCCTACCTATTCATCTCGCACGATCTGGCGGTGGTGAGCTACCTGGCTGATTACCTGGCCGTGATGTACCTGGGCCAGTTGTTCGAGGTAGGCTACGGGCGCGATCTGTTCCACCCGCCGCTGCATCCCTACACCGAGGCCCTGGTGTCGGCCATCCCGGTCGCCGATCCGTCACGCCGGGTGCGGCGCGTGCGCCTGTCCGACGATATCCCCAGCCCGCGGGACATGCCGGCGGGCTGCCGCTTCCACACGCGCTGCCCGCACAAGATCGGCGCGATCTGCGAGCAGCAGGAGCCGCCCTGGCGCGACGACGGCGACGGCCACTTCATCCGCTGCCACATTCCGCTGGACGAACTGGAGGCGCTGCAAAGCGATCTGTTGGAACGGGAGGACGGGTGAGATGTGGCGCTTTTTCGTTCGGCGGATGGCGTTCTTCGTCTTCACGTTGCTGCTCACCTCGGTGTTCGTCTTCATCCTGACGCGCGTTCTGCCCGGCGATGTGGCCCGCGTGCTGTTGGGGCGCGACGCCAGCCCGGAGGCGGTCGCCGCCAAGCGGGAAGAACTGGGCTTGAACGAGCCGCTCATCGTCCAGTATGGCGTGTGGGCGGGCGACTTCATCAGCGGCGACTGGGGCGAGACCTTCGCCAACCCGCGCCGGGACATCGGCGAGGTGGTGGGCGAGCGCATGGTGAACTCGGGCCGGCTGGCGGCGCTCACCCTGCTGATCGCGCTGCCGATCTCGATCACGCTGGGCGTGATCGCCGGGCTGACCGAGGGCCGCCTGACCGACAGCCTCATCTCGATCCTGTCGCTGTCGGTGGTCAGCCTGCCGGAGTTCGTGACCGGCCTGTTCCTGATCAACGTGGTGGCGCTCAAATGGGATGATAACCCTATCGCCGATCGATTCGGCTGGTTCCCGGCCAGCTCGGCGATTCGTGCGGATGCCTCGTTCGCCGAGGCGCTGCCCAGCCTGTGGCTGCCCGCCATCGCCGCCACGCTGGTGCTGATGGCCTACATCGTGCGGCTGGTGCGCGCCGGGGTAATCGAGGAGCTGAAGCGCGACTACGTGCGGACGGCGGTCCTCAAGGGACTGCCGTATCGCGTAGTGGTGATCAAGCACGTGTTGCGCAACGCGCTGATCCCCACCGTGACCGTGATCGCGACCAGCACGGGCTGGCTGATCAGCGGGCTGGTGGTCATCGAATCGGTGTTCAGCTATCCGGGGCTGGGGCGGCTGCTGATCAACAACGCGATCAACAAGCGCGACCTGCCGCTGATCCAGGCGACGGTGATGGTCACGGTGATGGTCATCCTGGTCGCCAATTTCATCGCGGATCTGTTGTATGCGGTTTTGAATCCGCGCATCCGGCTGGAGTGAATGGGGTGGCGTGGTCTGATCGGTTAGCGCCACGCCTCGCACCGCCCCACACTCGATAGTCATCGAAGGAACAAACACATGGCCGGTCTACCCGCACTCGATCACATCCCCACCGTTGCCGAGGTCGACCGGATCGCCGCTCTAGCCGATCCCGTGATTCGCAATCTGCAGATCACGCAGTGCTATCACGAGCTGGCCCTGACGATGGCCGCCCGTACCGGCGTCTGCGCCAACTGGTGCACGTTCGCCACCTGGGCATCCAAGCAGGCCGGCCAGACGATTCGCAGGGAAGATCTCGCTCGCGCGCTCCAAGCTGCCTTCGGCTCGGCGCCCGCCCCGGTGCAGACCATGCGGGACCTGATCTCGTTCGCGCAGGCGTTCGGCTCGAAGCGCAGCCGCAGCCAGATTCAAGCGCTGGTGACCGGCCTGTTGAGCCCGCGGGCGGCCATCGAGCGCGCCAGCGACGCCGTGGCGCGCGGCAACAAAAAGGTATACGAGGAGATTGGCCGCGAGTTCGCGCGGTTTTATGCGACGTGCCTGCATGATGCGGCGTTCGACGCGAAGAAGATCGCCCGCTTCTGCGAGGATCTCCGTCCCGGAGAGCCGCCCGACGGCCAGCAGGCTCTGCGGCAGGCGTTCACCCATTACTACCGGGCATTCTTCGAAAGCGACCCCAAGACCCGCGCCGAGTTGATGCTGCTGGCTAACATCGAGATCGGGTTCCACGAGCAGACGCGCCTGCAGCTCGAAATCGCCGAAGCCATCGACGCCGCCCTCATCGACCGGCAGCAGTTCCGGCAGCAAGTGATCAAGGCCCTTTTTCCGTGGAGTGGTTGGTTCGCGCGAGGGCGGCTGTTCCTGGGGTGGCTGCTCGACCGGCCGAGCCCGCTCGACGCCCTGATCGATGTGCTGCTGGCCGAAGCGCGGCGGCGGGCGCATTTCGTCGTGACCGAGTACCTGATGACGATCGGCTTGCCGCATGGCGTGCGGCTGCGCCTGGGCGATGATCTGCCGGGCCCGTTTCCTGCCTCCCTGCGGCAGATCGCGCTGCCCGATCTGCGCGCGCTGCTCGAACGACTCGATCCCACGCCGGACAGCACGCGGGACACCGGTGCCGCCGACTGGGCATCGCTGCCGGACCGGCTGCACTTCATCATCGATATGTTCCGCTGCTACCACGAGGCGCCCGATCTCTTTGAGGCGCCCTTCTCGGCAGCGCAGGTCGTGCTGTTGAAGGCCGGGCGCGTACCCCCGGGTCGATTGTGACGAGAAGGGGCTCGCATGGTGCGCGTGCGTCAGTTCAGCGAGAACAGGCCCTGCGTGTCCATCGTGTCCCGCGCGACGATCGCGCTCAGCAGCGCCACCTCGCGCCGGTACAGGCTCCGGATAGTGGTCAGGAGGTCAGCGGCGCCGTCGGCGGCCAGGAGCGTCTGTTTCTGGTCGGACGGAATCTGGAGCAGGGCCGCGGCCAGATAGGCCAGAGCCAGCGGATCGTCCGGCAGGCCAGCCGGGTCGAACTCGACGTTTTCGGCCACCTGCGCCAGCACGCCGAGATAGCGCTCGACCCACGGGCGCAGCCGGTGCCCCGCCTGTTCGATAACCGGCTCGCTCGGCTCGTCCAGCGGGACCAGCTCGACCGTGCCGACGAGGTACGGCTCGGTGTGATTCAGCGAGCGGATCTGGAAGCGCTCGCCGCCCACCGCCAGGATGTTCATGCGGCCGTCGTCGAGGCGCTCGACCTGCGTGATCTGGGCCGTGCAGCCGATCGGGTGCGGCTCGGCCAGCGGCCCGCTGGCCTCGGTGCCTTTGTGAATCAGGACGACGCCGAATGGCTCGTCGTGCTGGATGCACTGCTCGATCATCAGCTTGTAACGCGGCTCGAAGATGTGCAGGTTGATCGGCATCCCCGGAAACAGGACCGTGTTCAATGGGAAAAGTGGCAGCTCAAACATTGCGTTCCATCGCCCTCTACGTGATCGTCACACTGCCGATTCTAGTGGAGCGCGCAGCGGATGCCCATAAGAACTGTGTGAGTAATTGAGCCGAGGCCCGTGATGCGGCGTCACGTCTCGATGGCCGGGGCGCCCAGTGGAGAGGACGGGAGGCTGTCCGGCTTGTTGGCTCGCCGGGCAAACCGGACGCGCGCCACCCGCAGCCCGTCCATCTCTTCGACGATCACTTCATAGTCGCCAAAGGAGACCTTGTCGCCGGTATCCGGGATGCGCTCCAGGCGTTCGGCGATGTACCCGCCGATGGTAGTCGAGCGCGGCTCGCCGCCGGGTTCGCCGAAGCGCTCGGTGATCTCGTTGAGGCTCACCAGCCCCTCGACAATGTCGGTGCTGTCGGCGGTATCATACGCCATCCCTTCGTCGTCGAATTCGTCCTCGACTTCGCCGACCAGCTCTTCGATGATATCTTCCATGGTGGCGATGCCCGCCACGCCCCCATATTCGTCCATCACTACGGCCAGGTGTGTCTGGGTGCGCTGCATTTTTTCCAGTACCTTGTCGACGCCGATGGTGGCCGGGATGAACAGCGGCTCGCGCAGAATCGCGCGCAGGTCCAGACCGGCACCAGTGGTCAGGGTCTCCGGCTGGCGGATGATCGCGTCGAACAAGTCCTTCGTGTGCAGGATGCCGACGATGTGATCCATCGAACCTTCGTAGACCGGATAGCGCGAGTGGTGCTGAGCGGCGATGCGGTGCAGCAGCAGCGGCAGCGGCAGATCGACCGGGACGCCGTCCACGTCCACGCGGGGCTGCATCACGGCCTGCACGCTGATATCGCTGAAGTCGAAGACGCGCCGCAGCAGGCGTTCTTCGCTCTCTTGCAGCAGGCCCGCCTCGCGGCTCGAATGGACCAGCATCTCCAGCTCCTCCGGCGAATGGACGGTGGCGTGCGAGGACGCAGGCTCGAAGCCGAGCAGTCGCACGATGCCGTTGCCAGCGCCATTCATCAGCCGGATCACCGGGCGGAAGATCTTGAGGAAGATGGTCGTTGGGCGGGCGACGATGATCGACGTGACTTCCGGGCGCTGGAGCGCGATCGTCTTGGGGGCCAGCTCGCCCAGCACGATATGCAGCATGGTGACGATCGAAAAACCGACGGCGATCGCGATCGATTTGCCAAAGGTCTCGATCATGTCTTCCGGCAGGATCAGTTCGAGTAACGGCTCGATGAGGTGGGCGACCGCCGGCTCGCCGATCCAGCCCAGGCCCAGGCTGGCGAGCGTGATGCCAAGCTGGGTCGCGGCGATGAAGCTGTCCAGGTGGGCGATGGCGGCTTCGGCCGAGCGGGCTCCGGCGCTGCCCTCGGCGGCGAGCTGGGCGATACGGGTGCGCCGCGCCCCCACCAGGGAGAACTCGGCGGCGACAAAGAAGCCGTTCATGAAGACGAGTGCGAAAACGGCCACAAGACCTAAGACGGTATCCATGCGGTGGTTTGGACTTTCCCTGATATGTTGTTTGTGACCTAGTATATTACGCCCGGGCTGGATTCCAAAAGCGCGGGCGCGCTGGGTGCACTTCACATTTGGGGCGAGCTTTGAACCACAGAGCGCACGGAGATCACAGAGGGGATATTTTTGAGAGACTCTCAAAACAATCCTCTCTCTGTGCCCCCTGTGGCCTCTGTGGTAGGCTCTTTGCCCCGAATCTGGAACGCACCCGACGCGCTGGCCCGCGCTCGTGCATTCTGACCGGTGATCCGCTTGGCAACCGCCGCGCCTGAAACTATACTCGCCTCGGTACTCGCACCGAATAGTCAAGGAGCGCTCCGCCATGTATATCGTGCACGTTCACTGCCGTGTTAAGCCGGAATATGTCGACGCGTTCCGCGAGGTGTGCATCGACAACGCCAGCCACAGCGTCCAGGAGCCGGGCGTCGCCCGCTTCGACGTGCTGCAGCAGGCCGACGATCCCACGCGGTTCACGCTGGTCGAGGTCTACTACTCGCCCGACGATCCGGCTCACCACCGCGAGACGGACCATTACAAGCGCTGGGCCGCCGCGGCCAACCCGATGATGGCCGAGCCGCGCAGCAAAGTGATCTACGATAATGTCTTCCCCGGCGAAGGCGGGTGGGGGTAGGCCGCGATGCGCTTCGAATTTGCCACCGCAGCGCGCATCATCTTTGGGCCGGGTATGCTGCGCGAGATCGGCCCGCTGGCCGCCGAGATGGGCCGCCGGGCGCTGGTCGTGATCGGCAAGAGCGCCGAGCGCGCCGCCCCGCTCGTCGAGCACCTCAACGGGCACGACGTCAAGACGGTCACCTTCGCGGTCTACCGGGAGCCGACGGTCGAGCTCGCCCAGCACGGCGTCCGCCAGGCGCGCCAGTCCGGCTGCGACATGGTGATCGGCTTCGGCGGCGGCAGCGCCATCGACGCGGCCAAGGCGATCGCCGGCCTGGCGACCAATCCCGGCGACCCGCTGGATTACCTGGAGGTGATCGGGCGCGGCAAGGCCCTGGCCAAACCGCCCCTCCCGGCCATCGCCATCCCGACCACGGCCGGCACGGGCGCCGAGGTGACGCGTAACGCCGTGCTAGCCTCGCCGGAACATCGCGTCAAGGTCAGCCTGCGCAGCCCGCTGATGCTGCCCCGGCTGGCGCTGGTCGATCCCGAATTGACCTTCACCCTGCCGCCGGACGTGACGGCGGCGACCGGCCTGGACGCGCTCACCCAGTTGATCGAGCCGTTCGTTTCGGTCCGGGCCAACCCGATGACCGACGCCCTCTGCCGCGAGGGACTGGGCCGGGCTGCTCGCTCGCTGCGCCGCGCGTTCGAGCATGGCGACGACGCGGCGGCCCGCGAGGATATGGCGCTGGCGAGCCTGTTCGGCGGGCTGGCGCTGGCCAACGCCGGGCTGGGCGCGGTGCACGGCTTCGCCGGGCCGTTCGGCGGCATGTTCGAGGCGCCGCACGGGGCGGTCTGTGCCGCGCTGCTGCCGGGCGCGATGGCGGTGAACATCCGCGCCCTGGAAGCGCGCTGGCCGCAGGGCGCGGCCCTGGCTCGCTACGCCGAGATCGCGCGCATCCTGACCGGGCGCGACGGCGCGACGCCGGGAGATGGCGCGGCCTGGGTGGCGGATCTGGTCGCCGCGCTGGGCGTGCCGGGCCTGGATCGCTACGGGCTGACCGATGGCGAAATGGCGCCGCTGATCGAAAAGTCGGCGGTCGCCAGCTCGATGAAGGGCAACCCGATCGCGCTCACCGAGGACGAGATGCGGCAGATCGTGGAGCGGGCCCGCTAGATGACACGCTGGCAGGCGGACGCGACGCTGGCCCTGATCGCGCTAATCTGGGGCTCGACGTTTGTGTTGGTCAAGAACGCACTGGACGCCGTCGAGCCGATGACGTTCGTCGGCTGGCGCTTCTGGCTGGCGTCCGTGTTCCTCGTGATCCTGTTCTGGCGCCGGATGCGCGGTTTGACGCGGGGGGAAGCCCTCGCCGGGGGGCTGATCGGGATCTGGCTGGCGCTAGGCTACATCTTCCAGACGATCGGCCTGCAAACCACCACCAGCGCCAAAGCGGGCTTCATCACCGGGCTGAGCGTGGTGATCGTGCCCGTCCTGGCGACCCTGTTGCTGCGCCGCCCGCCGGGGCGCGGCGCCGTGATGGGGATCGTCGCGGCGACGGTCGGGTTGGGCCTGCTGTCGCTCGATCGCGATCTGAGCGTGCAGTCCGGCGACCTGTGGGTGCTGGGCTGCGCGTTCGCCTTCGCGCTGCATATCGTGACCGTCTCGCGCTATTCGCCCCATTTCGACGCGGTCCGGCTGGCGGTGGTCCAGATCGCGACGGTGGCGGTGCTGGCAACCGGGGCGGCGTTTGCCTTCGAGACGCCGCGCGCCGGCCTGCCCGGCGATACGTGGTTCGCCATCGCGTTCACCGGCGTGGCGGCGACGGCCCTGGCCTTTGGCCTGCAAGTCTACGTCCAGCGCTTCACCACGCCGACGCACACCGCGCTGCTGTTCAGCCTCGAGCCGGTTTTCGCCGCCCTGTTCGGCTGGGCGCTGGCGAGCGAAGTCCTGGGCGCCCGGGAGCTGGCCGGCTGCGGCCTGATCCTGGCCGGGATGCTGATCGCCGAGCTGGGCGACGGCCAGGTGAGCGAGTCGCCGGCCTCCATGCCCGCCTCCCCGGTGGCGGGCGACGTGCACTCCAAATGATCCCCGCGCCGCCGCGTTTTCGCCTGTGCCATCCCGCCGCTGCGAAAGATGACGATCGACTATGCAGGCCCGCCGCATGCCCTGTATACTTAAAATTGAGCCATCCTCAATGGACTGGCGGCAAAATCGTTTTTGTGTTCACCATCGCTAAATAGTGTTTAGTCGAGGACATTTCTATGCCGCAAGAAGACCCCCGTATTCTGGAGCTGCGCGCCATGCGCGAGCGCGCGCGGCAGGGCGGTGGCGAGGCGCGCATCGCCACACAGCACGCCAAGGGCAAGCTTACCGCCCGCGAGCGGCTGGCCCTGCTGCTCGATCCGGGCACATTCAACGAGCTGGAACCGTACATCACGCACCAGGCCGACGACGAGATGGGGCTGGCGACCGACCAGTACATGGGCGAGGGCGTCGTGACCGGCTACGGCCAGGTCGATGGGCGCACCGTGTACGTCTACGCCCAGGATTTCACCGTGTACGGCGGCACGCTCAGCGAGATGCAGAGCCATAAAATCTGCCGCGTGATGGACCTGGCCGTGCGCAACGGCACGCCGATCATCGGCCTGATCGACTCGGGCGGCGCGCGCATTCAAGAGGGCGTGCGCAGCCTGGGCGGCTACGCCGAGATCTTCCGCCGTAACGCGCTCTACTCGGGCGTGGTCCCGCAGATCAGCGTGATGCTCGGCCCGTGCGCGGGCGGCGCGGCCTATTCGCCCGCCCTCACCGACCTGATCATCATGGTGCGCGAGCACTCGTTCATGTTCCTCACCGGGCCGCAAGTCATCAAGACCGTGACCGGCGAGGACGTGGACACCGAGCAGTTGGGCGGCGCCGAGGTCCACGCCAGCATCAGCGGAACAGCGCACCTGCTGGCGGATTCCGAGCAGGAAGCGCTGGCCCTGTGCCGCCGGGCGCTGGGTTACCTGCCCTCGAACAACGTCGAAAACCCGCCTTACATCCCGCCCACCGACGACCCGCTGCGCATGGACGAGGAGCTAAACGCAATCGTGCCGCTCGACCCATCGGAGCCGTACAGCATGCACAAGGTGATCCGCCACGTGGTCGATCACGGCGAGTTTTTCGAGCTACAGCCCACCTGGGCGCTGAACGCGATCGTGGGACTGGCGCGCATCGGCGGACACAGTGTCGGGATCGTGGCCCAGGAGCCGAGCGTGATGGCGGGCGTGATCGACATCGACGCCGCCGACAAGATCACGCGCTTCGTGCGCATGTGCGACTGCTTCAATGTGCCGCTGGTCACGTTCGTCGATTCGCCCGGCTTTCTGCCCGGCATCGACCAGGAGCACCGCGGCATTATCCGCCACGGCGCGAAAGTGCTCTACGCCTATTCCGAGGCGACGGTGCCCAAGATCAGCGTGATCACGCGCAAGGCCTACGGCGGCGCGTATGTGGTGATGAGCAGTAAGTACCTGGGCACGGACGTGAACTACGCCTGGCCCAGCGCCGAGATCGCGGTGATGGGCGCGGAGGGCGCGGTGAACATCATGTTCCGGCGCGAGATCAGCCAGGCCGCCGACCCGGATGCCGAGCAGAAACGGCTGGCCGAAAGCTACCGGCTGCGCTTCAACAACCCGTACCACGCCGCCAGCGCCGGGTATGTGGACGACATCATCGAGCCGCGCGAGACCCGCGCCAAGATCATCGCCTCGCTGGCGGCGCTGCGCGACAAGTACACGCCCGCCCCGCCGCGCAAGCACGGCAATATCCCGGTCTGAGAGAGGCGACGACGATGGGTGAAAACTTGACCGACGCTCTGACCATCACCGTGATCGGCATGTCGCTGGTCTTCGGCGCGATCCTGCTGCTGTGGGCGGTGATGACCGTCCTGATGCGCTTCACCGTCGACGAGCCCGCCCCGCACAAGGCGGCGATCGAATCCGACCGGCGGCGTGCCGCCCTGGCCGCGGTGGCCGTGGCACTGTCCCGCCAGGCCAACCAGAACGTGCCGCACGAATTTCCACTGCCGCCAACGGCGATTGTGACCGCCTGGCAGGCCGTTCAGCGCAGCCAGCAACTCACGCGGAAGGGTCCTATACGATGAAAGTCATTGTCCGGGTGAACGACAAACTCTACGAGGTCGAGATCGGCGATCTGAACGCGAGGCCCATTGTGGCGGTCGTCGAGGGCGAGACCTTCGAGGTCTGGCCGGAAGCCATCGGCAGCGGGGCAGGTCCCGCCCCCAGCGCGGCCCCGGCGCCGGCCCAGGTTCCGGCGAGCGCGCCCGCCGCGAAGCCCCAATCGGACGCGAGCGCCGTCCACGCGCCGATCCCCGGCGTGATCGTGTCTGTTTCGGTCCAACCAGGCGACCAGGTGAGCACCGGTCAGGAGTTGTGCGTGCTGGAAGCGATGAAGATGAAGAACATCATTCGCGCGCCGCGCGACGGCGAGATCGCCACCGTGTCGATGGTTGTCGGCCAGCATGTCCAACACCACCAGGTGCTGGTCGAATACACCGTCTGAGCGCGGAGAGGCGGACACGACTATGGAGTTTTCCGAACTGTGGCCCGAACTGACCAAGGGCCTGTCGAATTTCACGCTGGGCAATGGCGTGATGATCGCCGCCGGGCTGGTGCTGATCGCGCTGGCCGTGCTCAAACAGTACGAGCCGGTGCTGCTGCTGCCGATCGGGTTTGGCTGCATTGTGGCGAACATCCCGCTGACCGGCATGACGGAGGACGACGGCCTGTTCGACGTGCTGTACAAGGCCGGGATCGGTAACGAGCTGTTCCCGCTGCTGATCTTCATCGGCGTGGGCGCGATGATTGACTTCAGCCCGCTGCTGGCGATGCCGCGCATGGTGCTGCTGGGCGCGGCGGGGCAGTTTGGCATCTTCGGCACGCTGATCCTGGCGACGCTGCTCGGCTTTCCGCTGAACGAGGCCGCATCCATCGGCGTGATCGGCGCCATCGACGGGCCGACCTCGATCTACGTGGCGCAGAAGCTGGCGCCGGAACTGCTCGCCCCGATCGCGGTGGCGGCCTATTCGTATATGTCGCTGGTGCCGATCATCCAGCCCCCCATCATGCGCCTGCTCACCACGCGCGAGGAGCGCCGCATCCGCATGGAATACGCGCCGCGCCCGGTCTCGCGCCGCGCGCGCGTGGCGTTCCCGGTGATCGTCACGCTGGCGGTGGGCCTGCTGGTGCCCGAGGCGACGCCGCTGATCAGCATGTTGATGCTCGGCAACCTGCTGCGCGAAAGCGGCGTGGTGGACCGGCTGCGGCTGGCCGCGGAGAACGAGATCATCAACGTGGCGACGCTATTCCTGGGGCTGGCCGTCGGCGCCACGATGACCGCGGCTGAGTTCTTGAACCTGGATACAGTCCAGATCCTGGTCCTGGGCCTTCTGGCCTTCGTGCTCGATACGGCGGCAGGGCTGCTCTTCGGCAAGTTCATGGCGCGCCTCACCGGCGGCCGGATCAACCCGTTGATCGGCGCGGCGGGCATCAGCGCCTTCCCGATGGCGGGGCGGCTCGCCGCACAGGTGGCGCAGGATGAAGACTTCGAGAACTTCATCCTGATGCACGCCATGGGCGCCAACACCGCCGGGCAGCTTGGCAGCGTGATGGCGGGCGGCGTCCTGCTGGCCCTGGTGACGGCGATCCTGTGAGCGCGCAGGGCACTCCAGACTACTTCCACCGCAAAAGCACGAGGCCGGGAATGTTCCCGGCCTCGGTCGTTAGTACTGGTTGGTGCTTCGGCTGGCGCTTACTGGGGCGGCAGCAGCACGCCGTCGATGACGTGGATCACGCCGTTGGACGCGATCAAGTCCGGCTGGGTCACCATGACGCCATCGTTCAGGAAGACGGCGCCATCGCGCACTTCGATGTTAATCGACGCGCCGTTGAGCGTCTTGACCGAGCTGAGCTCCGCCACATCCGCCGCGGTCAGCTTACCGCTGACGACATGATAGCGCAGAACGTCGGTCAGCAGCGCGGTGTCGGCCAGCAGCTCGTCCGCGGTCACGTCGAGGGTGGCCAGCAGGGTGGCGAAAGCGTCATCGGTCGGGACGAACAACGTGTACGGACCCTTGCCCAGCAGCGCGCCGTCCAGGTTGGCGGCTTCCAGGGCGGCCTGGAGCGTGCTCATGTAGTAATTCTTGCTGATGGTCCCCATGATGTTGTCGGGCGGGAACAGCACGCTGTCGATGACATGCACGACGCCGTTATTGGCGAAGATGTCGGTCAGGACGACGTTGGCCGTGCCGTTGAGCGTCACGCCGTTAGGGCCGAGCGCGATGTTGATGTCGCTGCCCTGCAGGGTCGTGGCCTTGTCCAGCTCCACCACCTCAGCCGCGGTCACTTCGCCGGAGACGACATGATAGGTCAGGATCTCGGTGAGGAACGCTTCGTTGGCGAGCAGGTCATCCGCCGACATGCCGAGCAGGTCCAGCGCATTGGCGAACGCGGCATCCGTCGGGGCGAAGACGGTGAAGGGGCCGCCGGTTGCCAGGGTGTCGGCCAGGCCGGCCGCTTCCGCTGCCGCCAGCAGGGTGGTGAAGTTGCCCGCGTTCTGGGCGACCTCGACGATATTCGGGCTGGCACCAACCTGATTGGTGCCGGAGTCATCCTGGGCGCGCGCCACCGAGCCCGCCGGGAGCGCGACCGCGACGAGAAGTGCGAGCAGAACTCCGAAAACTGTCAGTTTACGCATGGTGTTTTTCTCCTTTTGTGCTTGCCTGGTTGGATTGTGATCGGTTGTGCAGATGTGGGATGCATGTGATCACCAATGTATGCCCTGTATATAGCCTGTCAATGTGAGAATTAGCATAGGTATAGATGAGAATAATATGAGTGTGTGCCCTGAAGCCCTGGGTAGTACAAGCCGTCTACGAACAAACGCGAGCAAACTTGCGAATCTTGGCGGCCCGTTGTACGCTCTGGCCCATGCGCGAAACACAAGCCATCATCGAACGTGTCCGGCGCGTGTCGGATGCTCTCCAACAGCTTCACCTGTCCGTTGATGCGTCGCTGGCCCAGACACAGGCCGGCCAGTCGCTGTTCGCCGCGCCGCTGGACGGCGGCGAGTCCTATCTGCGCGAGCAATGGATTCCGGTCGGCGTGCGGGCGGGGCAGATCGTCGTCGAAGTGCCGGTCGAGCGCTCCTACGCGCCTGGCCAGGTGGTGAGCCTGCTGGCCCCGGTGGGCCGGGTCTTCCCGCTGCGCGCCAACCTCCAGCATATGCTGCTGATCGCCAACGATGCCCTGCCGACGCCATTCGTGTGGCTGGCCGCGGACCTGTGCGCGCGCGGCGCGGCGGTGACGCTCGTCCTGGGCGGGCAGGCGCTGGGATACCCGCTGGAGCTGCTGCCCGCGGAAGTCGAGATTCTGCGGGCGGATACCGACTGGCGCTGGCCGGATCAGGTCGAGACGCTCACCTGGGCCGATCAGGTGATCGCGCTGGCGCCCTCGTATGCCTACGCCGACGTTTACGCCGGGCTGTACGACACGATCAGCCAGCTTCGCGTCCAGAATGTGCCGGAAGGGTACGTGTTCGGGCTGTTCTATTACCGGCTGGCGTGTGGGACCGGCGCCTGCCTGGCCTGCCAGATCCCGGGCCAGAAAACCGATCTGCTGGCCTGCACCGACGGTCCGGCAATTGATCTCAAGAAGGTGGCCTTTCGATGAGCGACCTGCGCGGCGTCATCTTCTTTGGCGCCCATCCCGACGACGAGACGATTATGGCTGGCGGCACGCTGGCGATGCTGCACGCGCGGGGCGTGCCGGTCTACGTGGTCTGCGCGACGGACGGGCGCGGCGGCGAGTCGGGCGGCGTCGCTGAAGCATCCACGCCGGAAGCGCTGGCTGCCGTGCGCCTGGAGGAACTGCGTTGCGCAACGGCCGCGTTGGGCGTCGATGGGCTGACCTGGCTGGGCTACGAAGACCCGGTCATGGGGCCGGACGGAGAGCTGTTCGGCTTCGCCGCGCACGAGGCGACGCTGGTCGCGCAGGTGGCCGCGCACATCCTGGAAAAAGACGTCTCGCTGGTGCTCAGCCACGGCAGCGACGGTGAATACGGCCATCCCGCGCACGTGCAGATGAACCGGGCCGTGGCGCGCGCCGTGCGCGAGCAGGTGCCGGATGTGCTGTTTTACAGCGTGGGCGCGTTGGTGCCGGGGATAGAAGATCGCCTGTGGAATACCAGCGATCCGGCCCACCTGGGGCTGGACATCACGCCCTGGATCGAGGCCAAACACGCGGCGATGCTGTGCCACCGTACCCAGCACGCCCTGTTCAAGCGGCGGCGGGAGCTGGCCACGGTGCGCGAGGCGGTCCGGACGGTCGAGTCGTTCCACCGCCACTGGCCGCCGGTGGATGGCCTCGCCATGCCGGATGACGCGTTCGCCGCCCTGATGCGATCCGCGGGCGCGTGGCAGCCCTGTGAGGCAGGCAAATGATCGAGCTGACGCGGCCCGGCAAGACCTCGCTGATCGTCAACAACCCGGTGATGCCCGCCGCGGGCACCTTCGGGTTCGACTATTCTCCTTACCGGGACCTGATCGATGTGGGCAAGCTGGGCGCGATCGTGACCAACCCGGTCACCTGGCGGCCACGGCAGGTGGCGCGCGGGCCGCGCGTGGTGCCGCTGCCGTCCGGCGTGCTGATTCACACCGGGCTGCCCAACCCCGGCGCGAACCGCGTGATCAAGCTGTATGCGGGGCGCTGGGCGCGCAGTGAGGTGCCGGTGATCGTCCATGTGGTCGCCACCTCGCCCGCCGACGTGGCCCGCTGCGCGAGCGCCTTCGAGCGCTGCCAGGGCGTCGCCGCGCTGGAGATCGGCCTGCACGACCAGGCCACGCCCGACGACGTCGCGCAGATCGTGGCGGCAGCCGAGGCGAACACGCTGCTGCCGCTGCTGGTGCGCGTTCCGCTCTACCAGGCGGTGGCGCTGGCGCGCGCCGCCGAGGCCGCCGGGGCGGGCGCCCTGGTGATCGCCGCGCCGCCGCGCGGCACGACGCGCGATCCCGAAACCGGGCAGTTGGTCGGGGGCCGGATCTACGGGCCGTGGCTCAAGGCGCAGGCCCTCCGCGCGACGGGGCAGGTGGCGCAGATCGCCGGAATTCCGGTCATTGGCAGCGGCGGGATTCACTCGCCGGACGATGCCCGCGATTTCATCGAAGCCGGGGCGGTCGCCGTGCAGGTCGATTCCGTCATCTGGACGCAGCCGCGCATGCTGGAAGTGATCGCGCGCAACCTGGGCGGGCTGGAGCTCACGCGGGCGGTGGGCGCGCTCGGTGACGAGTGGGAGCCGGGTTTGGGCCACACGATGCAGATCAAGCGCGAGCGCGGCCGGCGCAGCACATCCACGAAGGACGAGCCCCCTCCCGACGATTCACCGCCGGACTAGCCGGTGCCCCAAAAATGAAGACCCCGCATAAGCGAGGTCTCGATCAGGACGGATGAATGGGTGATGGATGGAAGCGCTAACGCCGGACGATGAATGGCATTACAGGTTGTCGATGATATTCTGGTAGATCTCCCGCAGGCCCGGCCCCAAGATGGTCAGCAGTGCGATGAGTACCACGGCGACGAAGATGAGCAGCAAGGCATACTCGACAAGACCCTGCCCCCGCGCTGAGGCGGGCCGGCGGGGATGAGCCCACAACCACTGCCAGATGGCCATACGCGCCCTCCTTTCTCGATGCTACATTCATTATACATGACTAGGTGATGGTAAATCCCCCTGCGCGAGCGAATCGCGTTTGTTTCAGCTTATCGCACATTTCACACCCACCTCGATAGTACCCCGATACCATAATTGTTCATGTATTGTACGAGTCCATTGGTTTTAGTTTACGGTTGAGGACTCCGTGGGGATCCATGGCTCGCCGGGCAGACGGGGTGACCAATTGGCGCCTGACGTGTCGTATAAATTACTGGCCATATCAATAATATGAAAGATGAAGTTTAAAAATGTTCATGGGGTCATTGACGAAGTCAACCGATTTTGCTATGATCAGGCAAAAATCGCGCGCTGTGAGGCAAACAACCCATGTATCCCGTATACCCTATGCCCGGCCAATGCCCGGTCTGCAACAACGAGATGACGATCACCCGGCTGTACTGCCCCGATTGTGACGTGACCATCGAGGGCCGCTTTTCGATCGGGCGGCTGGGGCTGCTGTCGCCTGATCAACTGGAGTTTGTCGAGGTCTTTTTGCGCTGTGACGGCAAGATCAAGCACGTCGAGAAGGAATTAGGCGTCAGTTACCCCACGGTTCGCAGCCGCCTGAACGAGATCATTCTGGCGATGGGTTTCGAGCTGCCCGGATCCGAGACCGAGGAAGACTTGACGCCGGAAGCGCGGCGGCGGGTGCTCGATGACCTGGCTGCCGGGCGTATAACATCGGAAGAGGCGGTCGAGCTGCTGCGCGGCGAGCTGCCCTGATTGGCGAGGAGTGTCTACCATGCCAACGCGAAAAGAAATCCTTGAAATGCTGGCGCAGGGCCGGATTGACGTAACCCGCGCGACCGAAATGCTGAACGAGGCGAGCGCGCCGCCGCCTCCCCCGCCCGCCCCCGAGCCGGCAGCGGAGCCGGTCCATTTCGAACCGGCCGCTGCTGCGGAGCCAGGGCCGCTCATGCCACCCACGCCGGACAGCGCGCCAGAGCCGCCTACGCCCCCGGCTCGGTCCTCATCCAAACCGCGCTGGCTGCATATCCACGTCAGCGATCTGGCGACAGGGCGCAACCGGGTGCGAGTGAACGTACCGCTGGGTCTGGTCAAATTCGGCCTGGGCGTGGGCGCGCGCTTCAGCGATGAGATCGACCCGGACATGATGGACGATGTGCTGCGCGCCCTGGACGAGGAGCAGATGTCCGGTACCCTGGTTGAAGTCGAGGATCTGGACGACAACGAGTATGTGCACATCTTCGTCGACTGACGCGGTGGGAGTGGAGGTGGAATGATGGGACGGGAATTTCGGGAGAATGTATCGGGTACGGTGATCATCAAGTCCGTGGGCGGCGACCTGCGCCTGCGCGGGCGCGAAGACAGCGTGCTCATTCTGGACGCCGACGGCGGCTCGATCGAGCAATTGGGCGAGGGCCAGCCGTATGTCGTCATGTGTGACGGCGACTGCCGGATCATGGTTCCGTCGGATGTCGCGGTCAGCATCCAGCGCGTCGGCGGCGATGCGAAAATCACCGATCTGGAAGGTCCTCTCGAGGTCAACCAGGTGGGTGCGGACCTGACGGCGCGCAATGTCGCGGCGGTCCAGATCCGTAACGTGGGCGGCGATCTGCGCGTGAAATGGGCCGAGGGTGACGTCACCGTGGCGGCGGTCGGCGCCGATGCCACCATCCGCGAGGTCGAGGGATCGGTCCGGGTGAACCGGATCGGCGCGGATCTGTTCCTGCGCAATATCGATGGCAACTGCGTGGTCGAGCAGGTCGGGGCCGATCTGCTGCTGAGCATCGCGTTCCTGCCGGGCAACGAGTACCGTTTCCGGGTGGGCGGCGACATCCTGTGCCGGGTCGAGCCGGAGGCCAGCGCCCGCTTCATCTTGCCGCCGCACGTCTCGGTTGGCCTGGATGTCGAGGCCGACGTGCGCGAAGAAGACGAGAATGGGCGCCAGATAGTGACGCTGGGCGAGGGTAGTGCTACCATTTATATAGATAATGCCGCCGAGCTGCGTCTGGTCGGCGAAGGCGAGGACTACATGCTCAACCTCAGCGTGCAGATCGAGGAGGAGCTGGAGGCTCGCATGTCGATGCTCGAGGAGAAGCTCAGCCAGCAGCTCGAAGGGCTGGACGAGCGCATCCGGTCGCACACCGAGCATTGGACCGCCCAGGCCGAGCGGCTGTCCGAGCGCGCCCAACGCCAGGCGGAACGCACCGCCGAGCGCCTGCGGCGCACGATGGAGCGCAAGAAGGAAAAACGCAAGGGCCGGCCCATCACCACCGGGCACGTCCATTGGGGAGCGCCGCCAATGCCGCCCCGCCCGCCCCTCGACCCGGTCACCGAGCAGGAGCGGTTGATGATCTTGAAAATGGTGCAAGAGGGCAAGATCACGATTGATGAGGCAGAACGGCTGCTGGCGGCACTCGAACCTTAGGGGAGGGACATGTCAGCCGCAGGGTTAGCTTCGGCGCAGCGCCCATCCAGCGGGCTGCGCCCGGCCCAGCTGCCGCGCGATCTGGCCGCCATAGCCGACCTGATCGAGTTCTGTTTTGCCCCTACCCTCGACGCGAGCGGGCGGTCCGCCATTCACGAGATGCGCCTGCTCGGCCGGTCCGGCCCCGTCGGGTGGACATTGGGCCGGCTGAGCACCGCCGTGCCCGGCATGATGACCGGCTTCGTCTGGGTCGAGCATGGTCGCCTGGTGGGCAACGTCTCCGTGACGCCGGCGGGCTTTGGCCGCGGCTGGATCATCGCCAACGTGGCGGTGCATCCCGACTACCGGCGGCGGGGAATCGCCCGCCAGTTGATGCACGCCGCGCTCGACCTGGTCGAGCAGCGCGGGGCGTTCGCCATTCTGCAAGTCGATGCCGACAACGACGGGGCGCGGGCGCTGTACGAGCAGTTGGGCTTCGCGGAGCAGCGCACCTTTACCCGCTGGCGCCGCGCGACGCACTTGCGGCTCCCGGACGGAAACACTCCGCCGCTGGCGGCCCGGCGCATGGCGCGCGCGGATGCGGGCGGTGTGGCGGAACTGGTCCGGCGTGTCCGGCCCAATGAGCGCGGCGGCATGGGCTGGCTGCGCCCGAACGATCCGTCCCAACTGCGCCCGGTGCGCTGGCCGGCGCTCTGGCGGCTGGTCAGCGGGCGGAGCGTGACAACGTGGGTCGTGCCCGGCCCGGATGGCGCGGTCGATGCGGCGCTGCACCACGAAACGCGGCTGGGTGGCTCGACCACCTTGTTCGATCTGCTGGTGCGCCCGGAGCGGCAGGGCGAGCTCGAGGCTCCGCTGATCGCGGGCCTGATCCAGCGGGCCGGGGGCTGGACGCAGCCCCTGGTCACGGAACATCCCGCCGACGACGAGGCAGCGAGCGATGCCTTACGCGAATTTCATTTCAGGCCAGAGCGCGCCCTGGTGCACATGATCCGGCAGCGATAAACCCGGCACGGCGGTTTGCCGGTTGAAAGGATACACAACGGTATGACGACTTCAGAAGAACGACTGCGGATCCTGCAGATGATCCAGGAAGGCAAAGTCAGCGCCGAGGAAGGGGCCACCCTGCTCCAGGCGCTCAGCCGGGGCGGGCGACCTGCCCCGCCGCCGCCACCGTCCCGCGATCCACGCCTGCTGCGCGTCCGGATCACGGATCTGCGCACGGGCAAGACGAAAGTCAACGTCAACATCCCCATGAGTCTGGTGAATGTGGGCGTGAAGCTCGGCGCGCGGTTTACCCCGACCAACGCCGACGTGAATTACGACGAGATCATGGAGGCCATCAAGGGCGGCGCCAGCGGCAAGCTGGCCGATATCGAAGATGTGGAGAGCGGCGAGCACGTCGAGGTATGGGTGGAATGAGGGCACATCCCCGGCGGGCTGCGCCCCCGCCCGCTGCTAGAGCTCGATAGGCTCGCTCAGGATGCCGACCAGCAGGTCGATCGTGGCGTGAATGTCGCGCCGGTCCGCTGTCTCGCTTTGGGTGTGGACGTACCGCGCCGGAATCCCGACGGCGCCCGTGGGCACCCCGGCCCGCGCAAGCTGAATCTCCGCCCCATCTGTGGTCCCCAGCGTCATCACTTCGAGTTGGTAGGGAATGCCGCGCTCTTCGGCCCGCCGGATCATCAGGTTTTTGACCGGCGCCGGGACGATGTGGCGGGAATCGCGCACCTTGATCACGGCACCGCCGCCCAGGTTGATCCCCGGCTCTTTCGGCTTGGGGACGTCCCCGGCGGGCGATAGGTCCAGCGCGAACGCGATGTGCGGGTCCAGCCCGTAGCCTGCCGGGCGCGCCCCGCGCGACCCGACTTCTTCCTGCACGGTGAACACGAAATAGACGGTGTGCGGCGTGCCCTGTTCTTTCAGGCGGCGCATCGCCTCGATCTGGACGGCGCAGCCCAGCCGGTCGTCGAGCGCCTTGCCGATCACGCGCTCGCCGCGCCACACGACCTCGCGCACAAACGCGCCCGGATCGCCCACCTGGATCGGGGCGTTGCCGTTCGCGTCCTGGCTGATGTCGATGAAGAACCCGTCGAAGTTCGGCAGTTCGCGGCGCTTGGTGAACTGGTTTTCCACGCCGATGTTGGCGATCACGCCGTTTTCGAAGCGCACGCGCGCGCCGAGCAGCGTCCCTGGCAGCAGCGTGCCCAGGTTGGCAAAGCGGGCGTATCCCTGGCGATCGATGTGGCTGACGATCACGCCCAGCTCGTCCATATGCGCTGCGACCATCACGCGCGTCTCCCCGTCCCCAATCCGGCAGATCAGGTTGCCCAGCGGATCGACGGTGATCGCGTCGGCCAGCGGCGCGACTTCCTCGCGGATCAGATCGCGCACCTGGTGCTCGAATCCGACAGGGCCCCAGGCTTCGGCCAGTTTTTTGATCAGTGCTTCCACGATAGTCACCTTTCCATTACGGACGGCGTGAGCGCCATCCACGCGGCGCGCAGCAGCCGGCTCTGATTCTCGAAATCGGACAGGCTCAGGATCGAATAAGGCCCGTGAATGTAACGGCAGGGGTTGGCAACCACCACGCTCGGCACGCCCGCGCGGGTCCGGTGGATGGCCCCCGCGTCGGTCCCGCCGGCGTGCTGCGGCGACCGGAACTGGTGCGGGATGCCCTCGGCCTCGCCCACGCGGACCAGGTGCCGCACCAGGCGCGGATCGCTGATCATGCTGCGGTCGGCCACGGTGATCGCCGGGCCGCCGCCCAACTGCGTGATCGTCGTCTGGTCCGGCTCGTCAGGGTCCTCGGGCAGGTCGTGGCAGGCCGTGGTTTCGAGCACGAAAGCCACATCGGGCCGGATGGCGTTGGCGGCCACTCCCGCCCCGCGCAGCCCGACTTCTTCCTGCACGGTGAAGGCCACGTGCAGATCGAACGGGAATGGGTCGCCCTGCACCAGCGCGATCAGCGACGCGCAGCCCGCCCGGTCGTCGAACGCTTTGCCGCGCACGGTTGGCCCCAGCTCGGCGAACTGCGTGTCGAACGCGATCAGGTCGCCAGGCTCGACCGCGCCCTGTGCCGCCTCGCGGTTGGCCGCGCCGATGTCGATCCGCAGCCGCTCGATGGGCACCGTCTTGTTATCGGTGTTCTGGTGGATGGGCACCCACTGGATGACGCCGGGGATGTGGTCCGGGCCGACGAGCACGCGAGCGCCGGGCAGGATGCGCGGGTCCAGGCCGCCCACCTCGCGGAAGCGGATGCCCCCGTCGCTGTCGAAGCCGATGACCATCATGCCCACTTCGTCCATGTGAGCGGCGGCCATCACCCGCAGGTCTACCTGGCCGGTCCCGCGCCGTACGGCCAGCACGTTGCCCAGCGCGTCGATCCGGATGTCGTCCACGTGGTCGCGAATAGCGTCCAGGATGATCTGGCGCACAGGGCCCTCGTCGCTGGACACGCCGATCGCGTTGCTCAACTCGCGCAGGATCATGCTTCGCCTTCCTCCCCGGCCGTTTCGGGCCACGCGATCTTGTCCAGGAAGTCTGGCCCCATCCCCGCGATGAGAGCCGCCATCCAGCGCCCGGTCCGGCGCACGTCGCGCACGTCGACCACCTCGACGGGCGTGTGCATGTTGCGCATGGGGATGCTGAACAGCAGGCTGGGCACGCCCTCACGGCTGACCTGGATCAGCCAGGCGTCGGTGCCGCTGTTGCCGGGCAGGACCTCGATCTGGTGCTTGAACTCCTCGGCTTTGGCGACCTCGCGGGCGTGCTTGAACAGCAGCGGGTGGAAGTTCGGCCCGCGTCCGAGCGTTGGGCCATCGCCCAGCTTAAATGTTTCGTCGTCGTTGGCCCCCGCCTGGGCGGCGAAGGTGCCGTCGATGGCGATGGCGATATCGGGCTGCACGCGGTACGCCGCCGCGATCGCGCCGTGACTCCCCACCTCTTCTTGCACGGACGCCACCGCCACGACATCCCAGGCGTGCTGGCGCGTCGCCAGCTCCTCCAGGCAGACGGTGATCGCCGCGACCGACACGCGGTTATCGAACGACTTTCCGGCTAGCCGGTCGCCCTTCAGCTCGATGGCCGGCGCGTCGAAGGTGATCACGTCGCCCACGCGGACCAGCGCGGTGACGTCCTCGTGTGGCAGCCCGACATCGATCCACAGCTCATCCAGGGTCGGGTACTCGGTGCGGTTGCGCGCCATGTGCGGCGGCGCGGCCCCAAAGACGCCCGGCAGCGGTCGCTGCCCATGGACCAGCACCGGCTGGCTGAGCAGCACCCGCGCGTCGATGCCGCCCAGCATACCAGCGCGGATGAAGCCAGCGCGGATCTCGGCGACGATCAAACCGATCTCGTCCATATGGGCGCACAGCATGACCTTGCGGCGCGGTTCCGGCCCGCTGCCGGTCTTGGTGGCGATCAGGTTGCCCAGGCCGTCCACCTCGAAGTGGTCGGCGAGACCGGCCCACGCTGCGCGGATCGCGTCGCAGGCGGCGCCCTCGTGACCAGCCGGGGCGGCCAGCCCGCTCAAGTGCTTGATATGTTCTTTCAAATCCAGCGGCATAGTCATTGTCCTGACACGGCGAGCTCGATTACAACGTCTCTTGCGTGGGAGTCTCGATGGGCGCGTCGGGGGGCGGCGCGTCAGTGGGTGGGGGCGGATCGGTCGGCGGCGGCGCGTCCGTGGGTGGCGGCGCGTCGGTGGGCGGCGCGGGTTCCGTGTTCGTCGGCGTGGCCGACGGGGGCAGGGTGAGCGTCGGCGCGGTCGTGAGCGTCGGCGCCGTCGTGGCGGTGGGGTACGGCGTTAGCGTGGGGAATAGTGTCGGCCAGGGGGTAGGCTGCCACACCGTCGGGATCAGGTAGATCTGGGTGGGCGTGGCGCCCAACTGGTTGCCGAACGGCGTCGGCGTGCCGGTGAAGAACGGCGTGAACGTCCCCGTGGCGCGGGGGGATGCTGTCGCGCCGCCCAGCGTGGCATTGTCCGGGACGCTCGTGCGGCGGGGGCCGCTGTCCGGCGCATAGGCCAGCATGACCGCGCCCAGACAGTAGCATGGCAGCGTCAGCAGGATGATCGCCAGCAGCACCATGCGCGTCGTCTGCCGGCTGTCTGTCATTCGCGAAAAGGGATCAAAGCCCATCTTGTCTTCTCTCGCCGGCCCCCCCACACCCTAGCGCAACTGTAGCATGGCGCTGAGGCGATGTCAAAGCCGGCGGGCCCTAAATGATATCGAGCCACAGGCCGGTTTCGATGGTTCGAGACATCGCGTGCGCTGCGTGGTGGGCCGGTGTGTCGTAATCGGCCAGGCGCAGCGCCCGGCGGCCGGGTTGCTTCTGCAGGGCGCGGATACTCTCCCAGGTGTGCGATTTCCCATCGACGCGCCCCAGCGTGACCACCGGCCAGAACTGGTCGCCATCGTAGAGATAGAGCCAGACATCCTGCGCGGTGCGCATGGCCCCATCGTCTCTGGCCTTGCCCAGCGGGCGTGGGGATGTTTGCGACAGCAGGACGAAATCCACCGAATCGAAGGCCAGGCTCCATTTGACGCGAGTCGAGAACCGGCCCTGGCAGCGGACCTCGCGCCGGGTGGTGTCCATCAGAATGTTGGTGATGTTCAGCAGATCGGTGAAATTGCGCACCGCCGTGATCGCCATGACGACAGCCACGCCCAGCCCAACCCAGGGCAGCCAATCCGGGTTGACGCCCGCCAGCCCGCTCACCTGCGAGCCGACGCTCATGATGACGAACAGCAGCGCCAGCGCGATCAGCGCGGCTGCGCGGAAGGCCATCGCGACCACCCAGCGCCCGCGGCGCTGCCAGACCAGCCCGCCCGGCACCGCGATCAGCTCCCAGTTTTCGAACTTAAAGGGTGGATCCTGAGGCGCGATGTCGGGCGAGAACGCCTCGGCGGGCGCCATCTGCTCGGTGATCTCGATCGGCTGCGTTTCCAGCACCGGCTCGGGGCGCGGCGCGAGCGCCGGCTGGGCGGGCGGCAGCACCACGTGGAAGGGCCGGGCGATCACCTCCGCCAGCGCCCGCCCGGCGGCGGTGGCCTCCTCCAGATAGTCATCGACCGGGCTGCTCGGCCAGCTCGCCAGCCCGCACCAGCGCATCTTTTCGCCGGAGTCGGACGGAGGGGCCAGCATCAGCCCCAGGTGCCAGTTCTGCGTTTCGGGCGCCCAGCCGAGCACCACGCGCGTGATGTCCTCCGGGGCCAGCGGGCCATCCTCCGGCAAGTCGCGCGCTCTGCAGAAATCGCCGGAGCAGTAGATGCCATCTTGGCGGGCTTCGACCAGCGTGGGGCGCGTCGCGGACAGGTCGGAAGGCTGCGAGCCATTCATCAGCCGCCAGGTGGTGGGGCTGAGTTCGATGGTGAGTTGATTTGAGGCGTGAATTGTTTGCATGGGACTTTGGATGTGATTGATCAAGATATGCAATTGTAACAGCGACAGCGCCGAATTCAAGATTAAGTGTGTGTTTTCTACCGCTGGCAGGGCAACGCTACCATGTTATCTGCCATTGTGAGCCCGGGCGAACTGGTGATGGCCCAGCGGTGCCCCGAAAACACATCGTACAGGCCGATCTTGACGACCGGCGCATCCGCGGCGATCGGCGCGCGCCAGGTCGTGTGGAACGCCATCCCCGGCAGCCAGGCGTCCAGCGGAATCGTATGGGGCGGAAGGTCGGCCTGATCGACCAGCGTCTCGCCCTCCCAGACGTGGATGAACAGGTGGGCGGTCTGGGGCGGGCGCCGGAGCGCCGACCAGTCGAGATCGACCTGCAGTTCGCCCTCCGGCGTGATGCGGCAGGTCGCGGCAGCCAGGCTGACGGCGCCTTCCCACTCGACCAGCCCGCCCTGCGCGGGCGCGGGGAGCGGAGTCGCGATCACGCTGACCGCCGTCAGGCGCAGGTGGTTGTCCAGCACGTCCGCTGTGGCGGCGCTGATGGGGAGCGTTCGCGAATCGTCCCAGTCGTACAGGCTCACCAGGATGTCATAGCTGTGCGGCTCGCCGTCATCCGCGCTGGGCAGCGTGATCAGGTAGCGCTCGTAAAACACCTCGCCCGGCCGCCAGCGGGTGGGCGGGTGTTCGGGCGTGCCGAGCCGCCCCAGCACCGAGTTGTCGACCTGCTCGATCTGCTGGCTCTGGTGGTCGACCAGGCGGATCGATACGACGTAATCTTCTGCCGGCTGGCGGAGCGCCTGCCAGAACAGCTCGAAGGCCAGGTAGCCGCCGGGCCGGAAGTCGCTGTCGTAATACGCATAACCCAACACGCGAATCTCATCGCCATAGGTCGCCTCGACCCGGACCAGGTCGGACGGGAGATCGCCGGAGCCAATCACGTTGGGGCGCGGCAAATAGTCGGCCAGCGCGTTCGCCGCAGCCGTGACGATCAGCGCGGCGGCCAAGACGGGGAGCGCCAGGGTGATCAGGCGGCGCGGCGTCCGGCGGAGCCGCCACAGGGCCGCGATCCCGCTCGCCGCCAGCAGCAGCGCAGGAGCCGCCGCCGGCATCCGGACGCGCCCGATGACGTAAAACAGCGCCAGCGACAGGATGTAGAGCGCCAGCGCCCCACCCACCAGCAGCGCGCCGGGCCGGCGCTCGCCGGCGGCGACGCTCAGGCCGAAGCCGGCGACCGCCAGGATCATCAGTAGCCGGAAGTTGATCCGCTCGTCCAGAGCCAGCGCCGCCAGCAGCGGCGAGACATCCAGGCCGGTCGCGCGGTAATCGATCATGTCGGAGTCGCTGTGCTCGATCGGCTCCCAAAACAGGGCGATGCGGCGCGCGGTCAGCTCGAGCGGGTGAGCCGGATCGCGTTCCACGTCGCGCGCCAGGGCTTCCAGCCAGTCATCCCCGCGCGCCAGCGCCAGCCGTTCGCTCTGTGTCTTATAGGTGTTCATACCGGTCGAGTTCAGGTTGTTGGACCGGAACAACTGGTAATCGCCCAGGTCGGCGGTGAGCGCGACGACGCCAGCGCGCAGGTTCGCGATCGTGATCGGCATGACGCAGATCGCCACCGCGCCGATGAGCAGCGCGCCGTTCAGCAGGCGGCGGCGCCAGCTCGCGCCGGGCTGGATCGCCAGCACGATCAGCGGCAGGAACAGCATGACCAGGATCGTGTTGCGCAGCACCGCTCCCAGGCCGATCGCAACGCCGCACAGCAGGATGAAAACCGGGTGCCGCCAGCGCGCCAGCGCCGCCAGCGCGGCCATCAGGGCGAACATCATCCAGGTGGCCGGGCCGACGATCTGGAGAGTTTGCTGGTAGTGGATCAGCGGCGCGAACAGGGCGGCCAGCAGCCCAGCGATGGTGCCGGTGGGCCGGTCGAACAGCGCCCAGCCCGCCAACGCCAGCAGCACGGCGCTCAGGCTGGCCAGGACGGTGTTGAACAGGTACAGCAGTTGCAGGTCCGGCCCCAAGGCCATCTGCAACAGGCCCAGGTACACGAACATGCCCTGCTGGAAGACATGGCCGCCCACCTGAACCTCACCGGCGATCCAGCCGCGCCCCAGCATGACGTAGTTGTCCCAGATTTTGTCCATCGTCCACAGGGTCGGGTCGTTGTCGAATTTCTGCGCGAGGGTGACGAGTCGCGCGCCCAGCGCCAGGGCGAGGATCAGGCCGAGGGTGAGCCAGGTGCGCCGCGAGAGCCGCAGCGCCGAGATCAGGACGAAAGCAGCGGCAATGCCCAGCGTCACCGATAGCGGCCGGAGCACTCCGCGCGCGGCATCGCTGAGGGAGCGGTCGCCGCCCGGCGCGGCATATCCCCAGGCCGGGATGACCCTCTCCAGGCCGAAGGCGTTCTGCTGCTTGAAAGCCAGATGCCCGTCAGGGGCAAACGACTCGGGGATCGCGTAGTGCAGCGCGAACGGGACGGCCCCCGCCGCCCGGTCGGGCAGGACGATGCGCTCCGATTGGGTGCCGTCGTAGACGGTTTCGCCGTCCAGGGTGAGCGTGACGCGGGCGCCCAGGGTGTTATCCACCCGGATCTCGCCCGGCGCCGCCAGCCAGCCTTCGAAATGCCCTTCCCCGATCGTTGCGTCGACGATGGTGACCGCATCCAGCCAGACCCAGGCGGTCCGGTGGGCGATTCCGCCGTAGCGGTGGATCACGCGCGCCTGCGGGGCATAGGCCAGCCCGAACAGGATGCAGGCCAGGACCAGCAGGCCCAGGCCGGGCCATAGGCGCCGGGATCGGAAGGGCGGGCGCACTGCACGAGGTGACGAATGGACCATCAACGGGCGATCTCGAGTATACTCACGCGAATGCGCCACAAGTCTATCGCGGTGCAGGTCGGCGGGCGAATGGCGGCTAGCTCAGGAACAGGATCGCGGTCCCGGCGACGGCCAGCGCGGTGCCGACCACGGCGCGGCGGGTGATGCGCTCCTTGAAGAACAGCCAGCCGAGCGGCAGCAGGAAGACCGGCGTCAGACTCATCAGAGTGGACGCGACACCGACCGGCGCGTTTTGCACGGCGATGAGCGACAGCCACACGCCCAGGAACGGTCCGGCCACCGCGCCGCCCAGGATGAATCGGATCGCGCGCGGGTGCTCGCGCAGCTTGTGGGCGGTGGGGCGCATCTGGCCGTTCGCCGCTGCCAGCGCCCAGATCACGAGCGTGGCGACGGTCAGCCGCATCAGGTTGCCGGACAGCGCCGAAAAATCGCCCTCCAGCCCCTTTTTCGAGGCGATCAGACCGCTCGCCTGACCCAGCGCCCCGCCCAGGCCGAACAGCACGCCGATCACGTAATAGCGCAGCGACGCATCCGGCAGGCCATCGCGCCCGTTGCGCCGGTCGGTGACCACCCACGCCACGCCGGCAATTGCCAGCGCGATGCCCACCATCTCGCCCGCCGCCAGCGTCTCCGACAGCAGCGCCCAGGCCAGCACAGCGCCCATCACCGGGTTGAGCGCCATCAGCAGCATCGACAGGCGCGGGCCGATCATCACGAATGCCTGGAACAGGCACGCGTCCCCGATCACGAAGCCGATCACGCCGGAGGCCGCCATCCAGCCCCAGCGCTCCGGGTCGGCGTGGAGGGGCAACAGCTCGCCCTGGGTGATCAGGTGCAGGCTGCTCACCATGACGAACGCCAGCACCAGCCGGGTCCGGTTGACGACGGCCGAACCCACCTGGCGCCCGGATAGGGTGAAGAAGATCGATGTGAAGCTCCAGCAAATCGAGGTTGTTAACCCGGCCAGCTCGCCGATGGGAAGAGACACGGTGCGTACCTCCGTCTGGGATCGCGGTCACGGGCACAGGCCCGGCGTCGTGTGGCAGAAAACAAGCCCGCCAGCCGGGGCTGACGGGCCGTGTGGTGCGGGCGAAAGTTTGCCGGATGGCTCAGATCAGCGCGAGTGCCTTCGTCTCGATGAGATGGCGGGCCTGGGCGATGAAATCTACCACATGCATCGCGCCCAGGTCCTCCCCGGAGCGCAGGCGCACGCTGACCGCGCTCTTTTCGATGTCGCGGTCGCCGACGACCAGCATCCACGGGATCTTCTGCGTCGTCGCGTTGCGGATCTTGCCGCCCATGCGCCCGGCTGAATCGTCGACTTCCACGCGCAGCCCGGCGTCGCGCAGTTGCGCGGCGACCTCGTGCGCGTAGTCCAGGTGGCGGTCCGCCACCGGGATCAGCATGGCCTGCACCGGCGCCAGCCAGGCCGGGAACGCGCCGGCGAAGTGCTCGATCATCACCGCGACGAAGCGCTCCATGCTGCCGTACAGCGCGCGATGAATCATGATCGGGCGATGGCGCTCGTTGTCCTCGCCCACATATTCGAGCTCGAAACGGGCGGGCAGGTTGTAGTCGACCTGGATCGTGCTCACCTGCCATTCGCGCTTGAGCGCATCGCGGATGATGTAGTCGAGCTTGGGGCCGTAGAAGGCGGCCTCGCCTTCTTCGACGGTGTAATCCAGCCCGCGCTTGTCGGCACACGCGATGATCGCCTGCGCCGCGTGTTCCCAGCTCTCGTCGTCGCCGACGTATTTGTCGCTTTCGGGGTCGCGAATGCCAATGCGCGCCCGGTAGTCGGTCAGGCCTACGCTGTTGAGAATGAACTCGACCAGGTCCGCGACTTTGAGGAATTCTTCCTCAAGCTGTTCGGGCGTGCAGAAGATGTGCGCGTCGTCCTGCGTGAAGCCGCGCACGCGCGTCAGGCCGTGCAGCTCGCCCGATTTCTCGTAGCGGTAGACCGTGCCGAATTCGGCATAGCGTACCGGCAGATCGCGGTACGAGCGCAGCTCATCCTTATAGATCTGGATGTGGTGCGGGCAGTTCATCGGCTTGAGCATGAACAGCTCGCCCTCGACCTCGAACGGCGAATACTGGCTGTCCTTGTAGTACGGGTAGTGGCCGGACGTCTCGAACAGCTTGACGCGCGCGATGTGCGGTGTGAGGATCGGCTCGTAGCCGCGGCTGAGCTGCACGTCGCGCAGGAAGCGCTCGAGCAGGTCGCGCAGCACGGCGCCCTTGGGCTTCCACAGCGGCAGGCCCTTGCCGACCAACTGGCTGAACGTGAACAGGCCGATCTCCTGGCCGATGCGCCGGTGGTCGCGCTTCCTGGCTTCCTCGAGCAGCACCAGATAGTCCTGCAGCTCTTCGGGCGTCTGCCAGGCCGTGCCGTAAATGCGCGTGAGCATCTCGCGGTTTTCGTCGCCGCGCCAATAAGCGCCCGCCGGAGCCTTGAACGTGATGCTGATCGCGTCCGGGTTGATCTCGCGCGTGTTTGCGACGTGCGGACCGCGGCACAGATCCTCGAACGTATCCTGCCGGTACGTGCTGATCACGACCGGCTCATCCGTCTTCTCGCCGTATTCGTCGATGCCGCCGCGCTCCAGCCCGTCGATCAGCTCGAGCTTGTAGGGCTGGTCTTCGAACAGGGCGCGGGCTTCGTCGGCGCTCACTTCGCGCCGGATGAACGCGTGTCCTTCGCGGATGATGGCGCGCATCCGCTGCTCGATCTCGGCCTGGTCTTCTTCCGTCAGCGGGCGAGGCAGGTCGAAATCGTAGTAGAAGCCGTCTTCGATGGGCGGGCCGATGGCGATCTTGGCCTGCGGGAATTTCTCGAGCACGGCCTGGGCCATGACGTGCGCCGTCGAGTGACGGATACGGTAAAGCTGGCTGTCCTGATACCGTTGCATGGTGGTGAATACCTTCTCCTGTGAGCCGGGTAACGACCCGTGAGTGTAGATGATGGTGAACGCAGCAGGGACACCCTGCGCTATTCCCCGCCGCCGGGAATGCGGCGCGTGCGGTAGGGACGAGCGCAGGGTGTCCCTACCAGGGCCGCCCGGTAGTGCCGCTGGAAGTCTCAGTCATGGCAGGTTCCTTCACCCTCCTTTGCCGGTTACGTGCCCACGATATCGGTATCGCGGGCTTCGGTCTCGAATTGCGCGAATACGCTCTCGAACACGCCGAGTGCCATCAGGTTGTCGATTACGTCTTCGATGATGTCGTCGGTCAGCATTTCGACGATGACGTGCGGTGTCTCCAGGGCGAGAAACGGGGTGGGCGCCAGCGACTTGTTATGCTCGCGGGCCACTTCCAGGCTGAGCTGCATTTCCTCCTGGAGATGGGCCAGCGTCACGAAGTGCGCCTGCCACATCTTGTTGTCTTCCATCTCCACCAACACGTCGGCACTGTCGGTCTTGGGATCAAAGCCCACGATCGTTTCGGGTTCAATCCAAACGCGCTTGATCAACACAGTGGTTTGCCTTCATCCTCATTGAGTCGACTGTACCCAATCTTACACCGAAACTGACTCCAAATAGTAGACCCTCGCCCAACTAAACTTGGGGCGAGGGTCCTGATGATCCACGCGGTTCCACCCAATTTCAACGCACGCGCCGGGGCGCGGCATCCTCTTGGGGCCGGTAACGGGGCCAGCCGGCATCACCTACTGCGCCGGGGCGGTTGGGCGATGCGCTCGCGGGGGGTTTTCCTGGCGGGCCAATCAAGCGGGCTTGCAGTCACCGACCCGCTCTCCCTGGGACCAGCCGGGGCCAGTACTCGTCCCGGTCAACGCTTTGTGCTATGGTGTTATGTCGTCAGTAAGGATACGAAAAAACAACCGGAGTGTCAAGGTACTCTAACGAATGTCCCACCCGGCGCGCGGCGCTAGGCCGCTGGTACGATTTCCTCCACAAACGGCGCTGTGCTATACTGGCGCTATGTTACCGATGACGGTTCCGCCTGACGCCGAACGGTGGGCGCCGCGCCTGGCGCGCTGGTCCCAACGTTTGCGCGCGGCTCGCCTGGATGGGCTGGCCAGCGCGCTGCTCGATGCGGCGGAACCGCTGGGGCCGTTGGGGGCGCACGTGCTGTGGATCGCGCAGCCGGCGCTGGGCCTGTTCGTCCCGCGTGACGAGATCGGCGCGCTGGCGCGCGTGCTCGATCAGCCGGGCGGGATGGCCTGGCTGCGTGACAGGCTGGTAGAGCCAGATGGCGGAATGACATCTCATGAACAACACTGAGCTTACCTGGGTTCTTCTGGTGATTGCCCTGGCACAGACCTTGGTGGCGCGGATCCTGCTGCGGCGGAGGGAGCTGTTCCACAGGCCGATCGCCGCGTATCAGGTGCTGCCCGAGCAGGCCGCCGACGCCGTCGAGAGCAGCAACCGGATTCACTTCTCGCTGGGCGGCAGCGCCTTGGGCGAGAGCAGCAGTGTCAGTGCCCTGGCCTCGGCGGAGGTGGTCTACCGGCTGTCGGAACGGTTGGCCGTTAGCCGCCAGACGCCGCTGGTCACGCTCAGCCAGCCGCTGACGCTCCCGCTGGCGCAGGACACGCTGCGCCGCGCCTACCAGTTCCGCCAGAACATGGCGCACTATCGCAGCAGCGCCGCCGCGTGGTACCCGCAGGGCGCCCGCTCGCTGTCGTTCGCTGCCGGTGCCGCCAGTCTGGCGGCTGACGCGGACGCGCACAGTAACGTGCTACTGGGCCGCTTCGGCGTAGAAATGGCCCTGCTGGGCGAGAGCGCGCTCCGTCACGATCAGGGCCTGATCGCGCACAGCGATCTGCCGGAAGGGCAGGCTGTCGCGTTTGTCCAGGCGGACGAGGCGCTGCTCGGCGAAGAACTGTACGTGGCGGCAGCCTATTTGAACGGCAGCCCATTGGAACAGGGCGGCGTAGTGGCGTTGGACGTGCTGCGCTGGCTGGTGATCCTGGGCATCATCCTGGCCGCGGTGCAGGCGGCGGTCTGAGACGACTATGGTGACGAACAGCGGCGCGCAGCGCCATCGCTTACTCAACTTTCTGGCGACCATCGTCGTGATGAGTTCCGGGCTGATCACCCTGATCGGCCTGCTGAGCGACGAAGGCACGACCGCGGCTGATACGGCGCGGTTTTTGATCCAGCTCGTCACCGTGATTGCGGCAGTGGCGGTGCTGGCCGGGCTGGTGAATCTGGTGGCCGTCCACCTGGGGCGCTTCGTGCGCGCCGAGCGCGGCTGGCCGTATAGCATTCTCGTGCTGGTCGTGGCGCTGGCCGTGGGCGTGCTGCGCATCCTCGACCGGGCGGAGATCTGGTCGGGCGATCTCGAGGGCGAGCAGATCAGCGCCCGCGTCTTCGAAGCGGTCCAGGTCAGCCTGGAGTCGGCGCTGGCGGCGCTGCTGGTGTTCTTCCTGGTGTTCGCGGCCTACCGGTTGATGCGCGACCGTGTCACGGTGTGGAATGTGCTCTTCAGCCTGACGGTGATCGTCGTGCTGGTCGGATGGATTCCATTTGACGATATGGATGTGCTGCGCGATGTGCGCGATTGGGTCGTGCGTGTGCCGGCCAGCGCCGGGACGCGCGGCCTGTTGATCGGGGTGGGCCTGGGCACGCTGGTCGTCGGTGTGCGTGTGCTGCTCGGCCAGGACCGGTCATTCCGCGACTAACGCCGCGCGGGGCAAGGGACAGGACTGCTATGCCGGACGATCCGAATTTTTTCGATGACAGCCTGCTGCCGGACTGGATGCGCGACATGGAAGAGGACGACGCGTCCCAGGGCGAGCCACCGGGCCAGCCCGCCGCGCCGGGTGAAGCAGGCACGCCCGCCGGCGATGACTGGCTGAGCGCCTTTGAGCAGGGCCCCAGCGCCAGCGTTCCCGACGATACGGGCGAAGAGGACCTGGATTGGCTCGACGCGGCGGACGATCAGCCGGACGAGGAACCTCGTGAAGAAGCGCCCGCCGAGCCAGGCGTGATCCCGGACTGGCTCAACGCGGCGCGCCCGCCCGAGGTCGCGCCACCTGAGCCCCCCGACGAGGACCTGACCTTTGAGGAATGGGAGGAGCGCGAGCAGGAGCGCCTGCGCGAAGAGCAGAAGACGCCCGACGAGCGCTTATTGGAAGAGGTACCCGACTGGTTCGACGAGGTCGCCGCCGCCGGCGCGCCCGCCGAGGGCGGGCCAGCGGAAGCGCCGGGTGAGGCCGATTTCGTGCCCGGCTGGTTGCTGGGCCTGGAAGATCAAGACACCCAGCAGGCGCCCGACTGGTTCCAAGAGCTAGACCTGACCGCCGAGGCGGTCACGCGGCCCGTAGACGTGCCCGAACCCGGCGCGCTCCGCCCGATGAAGCGCCGCCCGGCGGCGACCTGCCGGACTGGTTCGCGGGCATCGATCTCCGCTGCCGGGCGAGGCGCCCTCCGGCGAGGAGCTTCCCCTGCCCGATCTGGACAGCCTGCGCCGCGCGGCGCAGGAAGCCGCCGAATCCGGCGAGCTGCCCGGCGCGGTTCCCGGCGAGGATGTGATCGCCGGTCCGGAAGACATTCCCTTCCCGGATCTGGACCTGGACCAGCCCCTCCCCGTTGAGGAAGCCGTGCCGGAGGATGTCGGCGCGTGGCTGGCCGATCTGCAGCCCGCCCCCGAGCCGGAGCCGGAAGATTTCGTCGAGCGCTTCGAGCCGCTGACGCCGGACGAGTTCACGCCCGCCCCGGTCGACGAGGAAGCGCCCGCCTGGCTGCGCGATATGGCCGGAGAGGGTCCCGCCGCGTTCGAGGAGGCGCCGGTCGAGACCGGGTTCGAGGCTGAGCCGGAAGAACCCGCCCGGGCGAGCGTGTCGGAAGAGGACATGGATTGGCTGGCGGACCTGTCGGCATTGGCCGCGGGCGACTCCACCGGGACGGATGCCGAGCCGGGCGTCCCTGTGGCGGACGAGGCCGCACAAGCCCTCGAGGGTGATTTCGGCGCCGCGTCGCTGGACAGCGCGGCGCTCGATCAACTGCTGGGGCTATACGAGGAAGCGGTCGAGCCCGCGGGCGAGGCGGAACTGGCGGCGGAAGCTGGCCCGGAGATGTCCGGCGAGGAAGCCTGGCCAGCGGTGCTGGACGAGGACCTGGGGGCCGGCATGGCCTGGGACGACGACCTGGGCCTGCCCGCTGAGCCGGAAGAACCTCGCGCCGCCGATCTGCCCGATTTTGAGGCGCTGTTCGGCGAGGCCGAGTCGGAGGGGATGCCGGGCGTAGAAGAGCCGTTTGCCGCCCCGGCAGGGGAAGACCGCGCCCGCCCATTCACCCCGCCGCCTCAACCGGTTGTCGTGGCTCCAGAGCCGGAAGCCGAGCTTGAGCCGCCCGAAGAACCGGCCGCGCCCGGCGCGCAGCCCGAATGGGTGGCTGAGCTGCGCCCGTCGGACCTGCCGGTAACGGTGAGGGCCGGTGGCGCGGAGCGAAGCGTCCACCAGAAGCCGCTCGACGAACTGCCCGACCGGCTGCGCGCCTTCCGCGAAAAAGCCCTGCACGACCTGGGCGGCGAAGCGCCGGCGGCGCCGTTGGAAAGCGGGCCGCTGGCCGGGGTGGCCGGGGCGCTGCCGCTGGTTGGCGCGGCGATCCCGCCGGTGACGCGAGCGCGCTCGGTCGAAGGGCTGGTCGTGACGCCGGAGCAGGAGGCCCGCGCCCGGCGCTTGCAAGCGCTCATGGACGCGATCTCGGCGGAAGACGAGGCGGAGGATGCCGAGTCCGAGCTGGCGCGCGCTGCCCTGGCCCGCCGCCGCCGGAAAAGCCGCTTGAAGCCCGACCGCGTGCTGGTGGCGCTGATCCTGCTGGTGGCGCTGCTGGTGCCGTTCGCGACGGATGCGCTGCATCTGGCCGACGATCCGCCCGCGCTGGCGGGCGACCGGCTGGCTGTGGCTGACCAGGTCGACGCGCTGGAGCCGGGCGATTACGCTCTGTTCGCGTTCGAGTACGGGCCCCCGTCGGCGGGCGAGCTGGACGGGCTGGCCGAAGCCCTGCTGCGCGACGTGCTGGCCCGCGGCGCGGTGCCGCTCATCCTCAGCACCGACCCACTGGGAGCGTTCCATGCCGGGGCGGTGGTCGAGCCGCTGGCGGACGACGCGGCCTTGCTCGCGGCGCGCGGCCAGGAGGAAGCAGCGCTGGTCGCCGGTGAGGATTACGCAGCGCTGGCTTACTTGCCCGGCGAGGCGGTCGGCGTGCGCTCGCTGCGCTATACCTATGAGGACAGCGACGGCACGCCCAAGCGCCACCCGGCCTTCGACGCCACATTACGCGGCGAGGCGACTGGCCTGCCGATCAGCCGCGTGGAGACGGACATCAGCCTGATCGTAGTCATCGGCGGCGAATCCGAGGCCGTGCGCACCTGGGCCGAACAGCTCGAGGGCGTGGCGGTGCCCAAAGTGGCGCTGGTCACGGCGGCGCTGGAACCACTCGTCGAGCCGTATGTGAACGAGGATGGCTATGCCGGGTACCTGGCCGGGTATCGCGATGCGGCGGGCTACAACCACGCGCGCAATACCGCCTCGCGCGCGGCCTATGTGATGCCTGACGATCTGCCGGTCGATCTGCCGAATCCGGAGGGCGCGCGCTGGCACAGCATGGCGCTCGGCCTGGCGGCGGCGGCCGGCCTGATCGCGCTGGGGATGGTGGTGAATGGTGTCCGGGCGCTAGGACGGAGGCGACGTCGGTGACTCCTGATAACCTTGACCTGATAGCCGGATGGGTCTCGCTGGTGCTGACGCTGCTGGTGTTCAGCTATTTGCTGGGCGACAACGTGCTGTATCGCATCGCCGTTCACGTGCTGGTCGGCGTGGCGGCGGGCTATATCGCCGTGGTGGCGGTGGAGAGCGTGCTCGTCCCCTGGCTGGATGACACGCTGTTGGCCGAGCAAGGCGCCCGCAGCGACGCGACGATGGTGGCCCTGCGCGTCACGGGGGCGATCCCGCTGTTGTTCGGCGCCCTGATGTTGTTCAAGCTGTCGCCGCGGCTGGCGCCGGTGGGCAACCTGGGGCTGGCAGCCGTGATCGGCATCGGGACCGCCGTGGCCGTGGTCGGCGCTGTCGCCGGGACGGTGATCCCGCTGGCCCGCGACGCCGGCGAGGCGGTTGGCGACCACCTGCTGGACGGGCTGATCATCCTGGTGGGCACCGTGACCACCCTGCTTTATTTCCAGTACTGGGTGGTCGAGCGCGACGGCGAGCTCCGCGCGCCGAGGCTGTTTCGCCCGCTGGGCGCGGCGGGGCGCGCCTTCGTGATGGTGGCGCTGGGCGCGCTCTACGCCGGGGCGATCGTCACCAGTATCACGATCTTCGGCGATGTGATCGACGCGCAGCTCCGTTTCATCCTCGACAGAGTGGGGGGCTGATCCGCCATGGCATTCGAACATGTCAACTCACTGCTGGTCGCTGACATTGGCAATGTGCATACCCGGCTGGTGCTGATCGATGTGGTCGAGGGGCAGTACCGCCTGATCGCGACATCGCGCGCCCTCACCACCGCCGCGCCGCCGCTCAGCCATGTCGGCCTGGGCGTGGAGCGCGCGGCGGATACCATGGCGCGCCAGATCGGGCGCGGCCTGCTGAGCCTGGAAGCCGATCAGATGTTCATCATGCCCGAAGCGGGCGGTCACGGGGTGGACGAATTCCTGGCGACGAGCAGCGCCGGGCGCCCGATGAGAGTGTTCCTGGTGGGCCTCACGCCGGAAATCAGCATCGCCAGCGGCCGCCGCGCCCTGGCGGGCACCTATGTCACCCTCACCGACACGCTCAGCACCGACGACCTGCGCAGCGAGGAGCAGAAGATCAACGCGATCCTGCGCGACGAGCCGGACCTGATCCTGATCGTCGGCGGGACGGACGACGGGGCCGACGACATCCTGCTCGATCTGGTCAAGACGGTCCAGAAATCGCTGCTGCTGCTCACGCGCGGCAAGATGCCGGTCGTGCTGTTCGCCGGAAACCGCGCTCTCAAACGCCAGGTGGACGACCTGCTTTCGCCAGTCACCGAGGTCTATTCGGCGCGCAACGTGCGGCCTACCCTGGCCGACGAGCAAATCTTTCCGGCGCAGATCGAGCTGTCGCTGGTGTATGACGATTACCGCACCAAATCGCCCGGCGGCTTCGTCGAGATCGGGCGGCACAGCCAGGTGGGCGTCGTCCCAACCGCGCAGGGCCTGATCAGCGCCGTGCGCTATCTGAGTTACCTGCCACAGAAGGGCGTCGGGCCGCTGGTGGCCGACATCGGCAGCGCCAACAGCGCGCTGGTGGCGGGCATCAAGCGCGAGCCGCACTTCACCATCCGCACCGATCTGGGCATGGGGCACAGCCTGGTCAGTGCGCTGGAGGCCATCACGCCGGAGAACGTGCAGCGCTGGCTGCCGTTCGAGATCAGCGTGGATGAGATGTGGGACTATGCCTATAACAAGGAACTTCGTCCGGCCACGGTGCCCGGCACCGCCGAGGAATTGATGCTCGAGCAGGCATTTGCGCGCGAGATCCTGCGCCTGCTGGTCGCCGACGCGCGCGACGATTGGGGCCTGGGCCAGGGCGATCTGCTGCCCGCCTTCCGCCCGATCATCGCCGCCGGGTCGATCCTGACCGAGGCTCAACACCCGGGCATCGCGGCGCTGCTGCTGCTGGACGCCCTACAGCCGGTCGGCGTCACCGAGCTTCAGGCGGACCCGTATAACTTGCTGTCGTCGCTGGGCGTGGTGGCCTTCCTCAAGCCGATCATCACGGTTCAGGCGCTCGAGGCGCCGGGGCTGGTCAACCTGGGGACGGCTTTCAGCCCCTTGGGGCGCATCCAGTATGGGCAGGACGTTATGTACGTCCAGGCGCGGCTGGCGGACGGCCAGATCGTGAACCACACCGTGCGCGGCGGCGAGATCTGGATGGTCCCGGCGCTGCCCGGCGATCCGGTCGAGCTGGCGGTCAAGCTGCGTGGCGGCCTGACGATCAGCGGGCGCCGGCGGTTTAAGCTCAAGGTGACAGCCGGCGCGGCGGGCGTGATCTTTGATGGCCGGGGCCGCCCGCTGGTGCTGCCCCGCCCGCGCGACCGCGCCGCGCGCTTCATGCAGTGGCAGCTTGCCATGATGGGCCAGCGCGGCGGGCCGCCCCCCGGCCCGGATGCCGGCGCGCTGCTCCCCAGCCTGGAAGACCTGTATCCTACGCCGGAGGAAGCCGCCGATGCCAACCTATCCTGAGACGACCATCATTCAGGGATTGGCCCGAGTCCAGCGCGAGCGCCGGCTGCCGCCCCAGGCCATCCCGCGCCCGGTGCACATCGTGGCGGGCCAGACGGTCGATGCCGTGACCGTGGTGCTGGCAGGCGACATCCTCAAGAGGTACCGGATTCTGGACGTGGGCGCATTCTTCGATATCCGCCAGGCGCAGAAGGCCGCCGAGCTGATCGAGGTCAGCGAAGGGCAGCGCATCCAGGTCGGCCAGGAACTGGCGCGGCGCGGCAAGGGCCGCCGGGCGAAGTCCATGCTCTCTCCGGTAGACGGGCAGGTGGTGCGCATCGAGGACAGCCGGATCATCATTCAGGCCCGCGAGCGCACGGTCGAGATCCAGGCCAAGATCCCCGGCGAGCTGGTGTTGGTCGAGCCGAACGCGATCCAGGTCGCGGGCAACGGCGCGATCATTCAGTGCGCCTGGGGCAACGGTCAGTTCGCCTTCAGACCGTACCGCTTCCTGCCGGATGAGGGTTTCGTGGGGTTGAGCAAGCTCGACGTGCGCATTTCGGAATTTCGCCACGTGGTGATCATCAGCCCGGCGCCGATCACCAAGGGCGATCTGCTGGTTGCCCAGCAGCAAGACGTGGCCGGTGTGGTCGCGCCGAGCATGGCGTCCAACTTGCGCGAATTTGCGATGCAGCTTACATTCCCAGTATTGCTGACAGAGGGGTTCGGCCAGCGCCGTCCAACCGAATTGATTTATACCTTATTGCAGAGTAACATGGGACGTCAGGCGGCCTTTGATGCTGCCGTGCCCGATCCCTGGTCGAAGGATCGCCCGGAGATCGTGATCCCATTACCCTCAGGGGGGACTCTGCCGCCCAAACCGGCGCTGGATCAACCGGTGGCCGTGGGGGCCAGGGTGCGGATTATACGCGCGCCGGGCTATGGCCGGATTGGCGAGGTGGTGGCTTTGCCTGATGCGCCCCAGGTCGTTGGCAGCGGGCTGCGGCTGCCCTGCGCTCGGGTGAAACTGCCCAACGAGCGCGTGGTCGTGGTCCCGCTGGCGAACCTGGAGCTGTTGGGCCAGACGGTCGGACCATCGCGCGCCGATCAGCGTACTTAGTCAAGCCGCTATCGCGGAGGAAACAGCATGAGCCAAGATGACGAACTCTTTCAAGACCTAGAAGATTACAGCGCCCTGGACGAGTCGCCGACATTCGACTTTGAGGAAGATCCCTTTGCCGAAGAAGATGAGCCGCGTGCTGGGGTCAGCCGGACTTTTAAGATCGTGGGCGGGATCTTGATGCTGTTGGTTCTGGGCATCGTCGGCGGGTTGATCGCGCTGGCTTTCTCCGGTGACGATGATCTGTCGCCCAACGAGATGACCAGCACGGCCGTCATCCAGACGAATACCGCGGTGGCGATTGCGCTTGACAACACCGTGACGGCTGTCGCGCTGGCCGAACAGGCGACGCGCGAGGCGATCATGACGTTCGAGTACAACGCCACGCAGACGGAGATCGCCTTCCAGACGCAGTCGGCCCAGGCCACGCTCGAAGCCGGACAAACTGCCACGGCCGAGTTCCAGGCCGGGCAGACGGCGACCGCGCAGGCCGCTACGCAGGCAGCGCTGGACGCGGCGATGACGGCCACCGAGAACGCCGCTCGCACTATCCACGGCCAGTTGATTACCGAGGACGGCACGGTCTTCGGCAATGTCGGGATTCGCCTCTATCGCGATGATGGCGACGGCGTGTTCGTCCCACCGGAAGGGGCCGTTGTCGTGCCGCTGACATCCGTCCAGACCACGCCCGAGTCCCCGGCTGTAGCGCTGGAGGAAGGCGCGGCGGATGTGGCCGATGAGAGCACGCTCAGCTACGGCGAGACCGTCGAGAGCACGCTGACCGGCAGCGAGCCCGATCTATGGTTCTTCACCGGCGTGGAAGGCGACCTGATCACCATCACGACCGAAGCTGGCGAGCCGGAGCAGATGGACCTGTTCCTCGAGCTGCTCGGTCCGGATGACGAATTCCTGATCGATGACGACGACAGCGGCGGTGACTTCAATGCGGCGATCGTCGACTATGCCCTGCCCGCCGATGGCCGCTACACGATCAGCGTGGACAGCGTGGCTGCGCCAGGGCCGTACACGCTGACGCTCGAGCGGAGCAGCGAGGAGGGCGCAGCGGAGGACGAGGCCGCGCCGTCACCGGGCGATGCCAGCGGCTATCACGGTCTGCCGCCGTTCGTGCGCGTGGCGCCCATCCAGGCGTCTGGCCGGCTGCCGCAAGCGGGCAGTACGCCCACCATGGAACCGGACGAGTTCATCACGAGTGTCATCACCAGCGAGGAAGGCACCTTCGACTTCGGCGCGCTCGAGCCAGGCATTTACTGGCTGGAGCTCGATTATGACTCGCTGCCCGACAATCTCAAAGCCTTGGTGCCCGATCCGACCGTGGAGCGGGTGTATATCATGGTCGATGTACCCGTCAGCGGTGAGGTCACCTTTACTATCGGGGCGCCGCCGACCGCAACGCCAGGATTGGCGCCTTTCGACCTGACGGCGACGGCGTTCGCAACGCTGAACATCACACCCACCCTGGGGACGCCTACCCGGGTTTCGCCCACTGCAACGGTCACACCGGAGATGCCTCAGAGCGGCCTGTTCTCGTCGGATGGCGATGGCGGACTGGACAGCACCAACGGCCTGACAGTGTTGGCGATCGCGGCGATCGGGCTGGTGGCGGTCGTGTTTATTGCGCGTAAGATGCGCGCATCGACCTGATAACCGCCGCCCAAAAAACGACCAGTTGGTTGCATAATCAGGGGGCGGTTGAACTTCAATCGCCCCTCTCCGGGTCTCACCCATGAGCTCTGATTCTCACCTTATGCCCGATCGATCTCACGATGTGGGCGCCATTCTCGACCGGCTGGCGGTAGGACAGTCCGTTTCCGTCGTCGGCCTGAGCAACTTCGGCAAGTCGACGCTGCTGCGCCAGATGGCTGAGCCGGCGGTTGCTCGCCGCTACGAGGCGTTGACCGGGCGCGCTGTGATGCTGGTCTATGTCGACTGCAACCGCATGCTGGAGATGAGCGCGCGGGGATTGTACGAGGTGATCCTGCGGGCAACGCTCGAAGCGCTGGATCGTGCGCCGGTCCCGCGCGTGGCGCTCAAGCACGCGGTGGCCGCGCACTACCAGACCGTGATCGAATCGCCGGGCGCGTTCGCCGTGCCGCTGGCCTTCAACGATGCGATTATCGCCCTGCTGCACGACCAGCCCCAGCAGGATGTCGTCCTGCTGCTGGACGAGTTCGACGCCGTGCTCACCGGCCTCGATGAGCGCGTCTTTCTGAACATGCGGGCGCTCAAGGATAAGTATGTCGAGCGGCTGAACTACGTCACGGCCACGCTCAAGCCGCCGTCGGCGGTGGGTGGTGGCGACGATCTGGGCGAGTTCTTCGAGCTGTTCGCGGCCTACAAGCACTACCTGGTCCCCCTGAGTCCTGAAAAAGCCACCGAGCTGGCGGTTGGCATCTTCGAGCAGGCGAACGATCGTCTTGAACCGGCCGAGCGCGATTACATTCTGGAGCAGGCGGGCGGCCATCCAGGGCTGATCCAGGCCGTGGCGTACGTCGTAATGGAGATCGAATCCGGCGCGCCGGCGCAGTATACCCAGCAGGCGCTGAGCATGGCCGGCGACGCGCTGGAGAATCACCGGCTGGTGCGCACCGAGCTGGGCAAGCTCTGGAAGCACCTGCTGCCCGCCGAGCGCGACGCGGTGATGCGGTTTGCCGCGCGCGGCGTGGCTGGCGTGGCGGAGATCGAGCAGCGCGATCTGCTGCTGCGGGGGCTGCTGGTAGACGACGGGAACCAGCTTCGCCTGTTCGCCGGGCTGTTCGAGAACTACGCCCGGCGGCAGAGTCTGGTGCAGCAGGACATGCCGGACGGCGTGAGGGTGGACATCGACGCGGGGACGGTCTGGGTCCACGGTAGCGAGGTCGAATCCCTGACCGAGCTGGAATACCGGCTGCTGCTTCTGCTGTACGGGCGGCTGGACAAGATCTGCGACAAGGCCCAGATTGTCGAGGCGGTGTGGGGACAGGAATACCTGGGAGACGTGGACGATGCCCGGATCGAGAAGCTGGTCAGCCGGTTGCGCGCCAAGCTGGAAATCGACCCGGCCAATCCCCGGTTCATCAGCACGGTGCGCGGGCGTGGGTACCGGCTCAACCGGTCGAATGTCGAGGTCTCTGGGATCGGGAGTTCATGACAGCGGGCTGGGTGCGCGTCGCGGCTCCGGTCTATCTGGTTAGCGCTCAGGCTGGCACGTCGTAAAATGATATACTATCAGGAAGGTTGCCAGTTGAGTATCGGCTAGGTGCCGCTTTATGGCTTATTTGCTGTTCGTGCCCATGGTTTTGTACGCGATGCTGGCCGTGGCGGTGATGCTCCGCCAGCCGCGCAGCATCTCGAACGCGGCGCTGGCCATGTACGGCTGGAGTGCCGTCGTGGTCACAGCGCTGTACACCGTGGTGGGCACGACCGCCGATCGCGGGATAGCCGAAGCCGCCGCCGTCGGCCTGTTCCTCGGCACCAGCCTGGTTTACTGCCTGTGTTTTCCGTTTGCCCTCGTGGGTCTCTATTTTGAATCCAGGCTCCAGCTTCACTGGCGACAGGCGATCGCCGCCGGTCTGGCGATCGCTGCCGGGCTGGACGCGCTGTTTTTGTGGCAGGTATTTCCGGATCGGGCCGATCTCGTGCAGGCGGTGGATAACGCCTATCACGTCCATTTTACCCTCGATGTGGGGCCGGTCGGGATGCTGGCCCTGGCGCTGGCGCTGATTAGCCAGGTGATGGTGTGGGTAGCGCTCCTGGCGGCAGCCCGGTTCAGCCGGCTGAACCTATGGGGCGAGGTGATCCCGTTTGCCGGGGCATCGCTGCTGGGCCTGGTGATCACGGGGGCGGCCCTGGCAGCCGGTGAGGGCTGGTCGGTCGTGGTCGCGGCGCTGGGGTTAGCCCCGCCGCTGGCCTTGCTCGCTGTGATCATTTTCCGCATCGGGCGCGAGATTCCGCTCGACTTCCTCACCCAGGCGGTGTCCGGCGAGAACGTGATCGTACTGGATGCGGGCCAGCGCGTGGTATGGCTCAGCCCTCAGATCGCGCGCTGGCTAGGGGAAAAACGCCCCAACCCCTTCGCCCCGCCACATCTGTTCGACGTGCTGCGCGGGACGGCCTTCGCGCGTCCCGTCGAGCGCCTGTTGAGCGCGGAAGCCGCCGAAGACGATATCGAGCTGCTGCTCGATGGCGAAGAATACGTGCTGCACGTCGTGCGTGAGCCGCTGGTCAACGTGCGCCACCTGCCCGGCGGGCAGTTGCTCGTTTTGCGCGATATCACCGCCTCGCGCATCCGGCACAGCCTGGAAGAGCGCAGCCGCGAGTTGCTGGCGATGACGGCCATCAGCACCGAGATCGCCTCATCGCTGGAGATCGACCAGGTTGTGGAGCGCGCGCTCGAGCAGGTGGTCACCCTGACGGGGGCCGGGCAGGGCATGGTGTACCTGATCGACGAGGCCGATACGACGCACCTGGCCCTGGCGGGCAGCCGCGGCGATGTGTCCGCGCACGGCGCGCCGCCCGGCGTGCTGACGGTTGGCGATTCCCTGGTCGAGCGGATCATGCAGTCCCGGCAGGTGGTGCTGTCGCAGAATGGTCCCGTCCCCGCGATTACCGACCTGACCGGCCACGCGGACGGTACGAACACCGGCGCCGCCGTCCCGCTAATCGCCCGCGACCGGGTGATCGGCCTGCTGCGCGTGGTGTTTCTCGCCCCGCGCAAGTTCGACGCGGTGGAGATCGCGATGCTGGATAGCGTGGGCCGCCAGCTCGCGGTGGCGCTGGACAACGCGCGCCTGCACGCGCGCGAGCGCCAGCAGCGCCAGATCGCTGAAGCCATGCGCGAAGTCGCCAGCATCCTCAACAGCCAGAACCTGGGCGAGGCGCTGCATGCCATGCTGGGACAGCTCGCTACCCTGCTGGCTTACGATCGGGCGACCGTGCTGCTGATGGCCGAGCCGGGCATGCTGGCGATCCGGGCCCATGCCGGGTTCGCCGATGCGCCGCAGGATGGCTCGCTGGAAGAAATCCGCATCCCAATCGACTCGTTTCCCTACCTCAGGCGCCTGTTTGACGAGCGCAAGCCCCAGCTTGTGGCGAACACGACGTCGGATACCGTCTGGAGGCCCGGTAGTTTCCGCTACTATTCCTGGATGGGCGTGCCCCTGGTCACGCGCGATCAGGTCCTGGGCTGCATCAGTCTCGCCCACAACCAGCCGGGCTATTTCACCGAGGCCCATCTCACGCTGGCCGCGACCTTCGCCGACCAGGCCGTGATCGCCGTCCAGAACGCGCGGCTGTTCGAGGCCGAGCAGCGGCGGCGCATGCAGGCAGAGGTGCTTCAGCGGGCGTCTATCGATCTGACCTCCAGCGCTGATCTCGACAGCGCGCTGGCGGCCTCCCTGCGACATCTGGCCGAGATGATGGCGTTCGACCGCGCGCATATTGGGCTGGTCAATATGGATGACCAGACCTGGACCCCGCGCGTGAACTATCCGGATATGTCCGACGTGCCCACCGGCGAGGTAATCCCCATCCCGTTTTACCCGCTCATCGACCAGCTGGTCAGGACCCGGCGCCCGCTGATGGTACGCCGCACGCACGAACATGCGCAGTGGCGGGTTCATACGCGCGGTAAGGCGAAGGCCGAAGGTGTGAGCCCGGCTTCATGGATCGGCGCGCCGCTGATCGTGCGCGACCAGGTGATCGGCCTGCTGAATGTCGACAGCTTCACCCCGGACGCTTTTACAGATGACGATTTCCAGATCGTGCAGGTCTTCGCCAACCACATCGCGTCCTCGGTCGAGAATTTCCGCCTGCTCGAAGAGGCCAGCCGCCAGAACCGGGCGCTGCGCGCGCTCAACAATGTGCTGGCGGCCAGCAACGAGGCGTTGGTCCACGAGAATCTATTGAGCGCGTCGCTGGACCGCGTCCTCGAAACCCTCGATCTACCGGGTGGGACGATCCACCAGCGCGATACCGTCTCGCAGGAGCTGCGCTTGCGGGCGGCGGCAGGGTTGCCCCCCGACGTGATCAGTCAATTGGACCACCTCCCGCCCCAGCCAGCCCTGCCCCCGATAACGCTGCCGGGCGGCGAGCGCCACCAGTTTTTCAGCGTGCCGCTGGTCGCGCGCGGCTCGGAGATCGGCCTGTTGAGCATCAGCAGCTGCGGCAAAGAGCCGTTGGCCAAGGACCTGCGGCAGGTGCTGGTGAATATCGGCCAGCAGTTGGGCGTCGTGCTGGAGAATGCCAACCTGTTCGAGGATACCGCCCGGCGCGGGATGCTCTCGACGGACCTGGGACGCCTCAGCCTGGCGATCAGCGCGCAACTGGATCGCGATAACGTGCTGGATCTGATCTGTCACGAATGCATTGGCATCTTCAACGTGCAGGGGGTCTATATCTGGCTGATCGAGGAGGGCAAACTGGTCGGGGCCAAGGGGCGCGGAGCCGGCGCCGACCGGTTCCTTGGCCACACCATCGACCTCACGCAGCGCGACCTGCTGCCCGTGCAGGTGATCGACGAATGGCGCCCTCGCTACGCCAACCAGGTCACCGTGTCGCCTGTCCTGCCGGCGGATTTTCTGGCGTTGTCCGAAGCACAGGCGGCGATCGCCATCCCATTGCTGAAGGCCGACATCCCGATCGGCACGCTGCTGCTGGTTGACGTGGCCAACCCTTACGCTTTTGCCGACTGGATATTGGAGCAGGTCGGGCTGTTGGGCGTCCAGGCGGCCCTGGCGATCCAGAATGCCAGCCTGTTCGACGAGATTCGCCGCCGTTTGGACCAACTGCGGCTGGTCAACGAGGTCAGCCGCTACGCGACTGCGATCCTGAGCCTGCAAAGTCTGGTGGAAGGGGTCGCCAAAAAACTATTCAGCACGCTCCACTACGACATCATCAGCCTGTTGCAAGTGGACACGGGCCGGATCTCCGTCCATTCGGTGTATGTGCGCGGCCAGCCGGTGCAGCTCAAGGATATACCGGATGGCTTCGCGATGATGCGCAATGTGGCTGACACGTCCGTACAGCAGGCCGAGCCAATTCTCGAGAACCGGCGCTGCCGGATCGGCGCGAGCACCGCCGGCCTGCCGGCGGAATTTGACTGCTGCTCGCTGGCGGTCCCGCTGATCATCGCCGACGAAGTGATCGGCGTACTCATCGTGGAGCGCGAGGGGCACCACAGCATCACCAAAGACGACCTGGACGTGCTCGAACCGCTGGGGGCGCAGCTGGCGATCTCGGTGTGGAACGCCGGGCTGTTCGAAAAGATTCGCCAGCAGGCCATCGAGCTGGAGGCGCGCGTGGTCGAGCGCACGCACGAAATCCGGCAGCAAAAAGAGCGCACCGAGGCGATCCTGGGCTCGGTAGCGGACGCGGTGATCATGTTCGACCTGAGCGGGCAGGTGGTGATGACCAACCCGGTCGCCAAGGACCTGTTCGACCAGCACGATCTCGATTTCAATCTGGCGGGCCGGGTGGGGGCGCTGGTCTCGCAGACGCTGCACGCCGACGAGGACACACCCGACTCGACCGAGATGATCGAGCTGGGGCCGGTGACGCTCCAGGCGAAGGCGGCGCGCGTGGTCGAGGGCGACGAGGTCCTGGGCTCGGTGGTCGTCATGCGCGATATCTCGGTGCTCAAAGAGCTGGACCGCATGAAAGACCAGTTTGTGTCGAATGTCTCGCACGAGCTGCGCACGCCGCTGGCCAACCTGAAGCTCTACCTGTCGCTGCTGCAGCAGGGCCGCCCCGAGCGCCGGATCAGCTATATGGAAGTGATGGAGCGCGAAGTCAACCGGCTGGAGCGGCTGATTAGCGACCTGCTGCACCTGTCGCGGCTGCAAAGCGAGCACCGGGCCGAGCGACCTCAGGTGCGCACATCGGTTGACATGAACGAGCTGATCGCCACCGTGATTCACAATAACATGGCCTGGGCCGAAAGCGAGAAAAAGGTCCTGGTGCACGACAGCGTGACCCCTTCGCTGCCCCAGGTGAACGGCGATCCGGACCAGCTCGTGCGCGCCCTGACCAACCTGATCGCCAACGGGATCAATTACACGCCCCCAGGCGGGCGGATCACGGTGCGGAGCCTGGTCGAGCCGGCTCAGCAGGGAGAATCAGAATCGGTTATCATTGAGGTGATCGACACGGGGATCGGGATCCGCGACGATGAGCTTCCCCTGATCTTCGATCGATTTTACCGGGGGTCGAATGTCGAGCCGAATATCCCCGGCACCGGGCTGGGACTGGCGATCATCAAGGAAATCGTGGAACTGCATGGCGGCACCATTGACGTGAAGAGCCAGGAGGGGCAGGGGAGCGCGTTTCGCGTGGCGCTTCCGGCGATGAGACCCAAGCACTGATGCGTTTGTCGGAGAGAGCAGCATGGGCAAGACCACCATTTTAGTCGTTGAGGATGATCTGCATTTGATGGAAGGCATCCGGGATATCCTGCAGATCAACGGGTATGACGTGTTGACCGCCACGAACGGCGTGGCGGGCCTGGACGTGCTCAAGGCCCAGCCGGCCCCCCCCGATCTGATCGTGTCCGACATTATGATGCCGCGGATGGACGGGTACGAATTCTTCAATGCCGTGCGCTCGGTGGAAAGCTGGGTGGCGATTCCCTTCATTTTCCTCACCGCCAAAGGCGAGCGCGAAGACATCAAGCGTGGCAAGCGGATGGGCGCCGAAGATTACGTCGTCAAGCCGTTCGACGCGGATGATCTGCTCGTCGCGGTGTCGGCCAAGCTCAACCGCAAAAAGCAGCTTGATGAGGTCTGGCAGAGCGAAATGTCGGGGATCAAGCACAACATCCTGACCATCCTCAACCACGAGCTGCGCACCCCGCTGACCTACGTGGTGGCCTACGCCGACATGCTTCACCGTGACGCCGATGAGCTGAGCGTGGACGATATGCGCACCTTCCTGCGCGGCATGAATACGGGCGCGACCCGGCTGCGTCGCATGGTCGAGAACTTCATTTTGCTCGTCGAGCTAGAGACGGGCGAAGCGCAGGCCACCTTTGCGTGGCGGTGCTACCTGTTCAACGATTTCGCGTCGCTGCTAGTGACCGTGCGCGACAAATACCTTGAGTTCGCTCAGGAGCGCGGCGTCACGCTGCAGGTCGAGGTGCAAGACGATCTGCCAGCGGTGAAGGCCGACCACGAGTATATCAGCGCGGCCATGGAATGCCTGGCCGATAACGCGATCAAGTTTACCGACGAGCCCGGCGGCGTTGTGGTGCTGCGCGCCTATGCCGACGAGGAGAGCGTTTGCCTGGCGGTGATAGACGAGGGGCGGGGCATTCCAGAGCACGAATTACAGAACATCTTCAAGAGCTTCTACCAGATCGACCGCGAGAAATACGAAGACCAGGGCGCCGGGGCGGGCCTGGCGATTGTGGATGGAATCGTGCGCCTGCACGGCGGCACCCTGTCCATCGACAGCACGTTTGGCCAGGGCAGCACGTTCGTGATCCACCTGCCAGTTGCCCATGACGACCTGGAGGGCTAGCCGCACCTGTCAGGCACCGGTCAGCCGGTCGTCAGTGGACGTGTGTATAATTGTGCTATGATCGAAGAGCGTAACCTAACAGGAGGTAGTTTGTAGATGGCATCATTACTGCAGAAGGTCAACACGCTGATCTCGGCCAATATGCACGCCCTGGTCGATGCAGCTTTGGAATCAAACTCAGTCAAGGTCATGGATGAGTACATCCGCCAGGCCGAGCGGAACCTGGATGCGGTCGAGGATTCGGCGGCGACCATCGGTGGCACCGTCAAGACGCTCAAGCGCAAGTACGAAGAATTCGCCGCCGCAGCCGAAAAGCTGGACCGTGATATCGACACGCTGTTGATGCGCGGCAAGGCCGATCTCGCGTCGGCGGCGCAGGCCGAGCTGAACCAGAAGCAGCAGCTCGCCCAGGAATACTACGAGCAGTGGCAGTCGCAGGAGCAGGAATACCGCCGGATGCTGGATGCCAAGCTCAAGCTCGAGGCCAAGCTGACCACCATCAAGCAAGAGCGCGAGCACCTCAAGGCCCTGATGGAGCTGGTCGAGGCCAAAGAGCTGACCACCCGCACCGTCAAGAGCCTGGACGATCTGGCGGGCGTGGGCGACGAAGACGTGCAGCGCCTGGGCGACCAGATCCGCGCGCGCCTGGACCGCGAAGAAGCCCGGCTGGAGATCGCCAGCGGCAGCATGCGCGAGCAGATCGACGAGGCGATTGGCATTTCGGAGATCGAATTGCAGCTTGAAGAACGGCGCCAGCGTCTGGGCCTGAGCGGCGAGGGTGAGGGTGCCTAAGAGCAGCCCGCCGCCCGCGCAATCGGGGCGGCGCTTATGATGAACCGGGGAAGGGCGTGGAGGACAGCGCCCTTTTCTGCTTTTAGCGCCGGACCGCTGTACAATTGAGGACAAGTGAGGTCTGCACGGACAAGGAAGGGTGACATCCACGATGAAGGATGAGATGCGCAGCCGCGCCTGGAACGCGATCCTCAGTATGGCTTTTTTCAGCGTTGAGAGCGCCGTCATCATTGCGCTGTCGATCATCTTGTTCGGCCTAGGCTTTGCGCCGTTCGAGTGGTGGCAGTCGTGGTACTGGCTGGTGTTCGGCGCGCTGGCCGAGGCGGTCTACCTGGGCGTGAGCGTCACCGATCCCAAGGCTGCCCAGCGTGCCGTCGACCGGATGCTCACCCAGCGCTACGATCCCGGCTCCATCCGCAATCCCCTGGCCCGCGAGCGACTGAAGCGCGCGCTCGAATATCGCCGCATGATCGGTGAAGCCGCCACCAACCACACCGGCGCCATGCGCCGCAGCATCGAGCATACCGCCATCGAGATCGACGACTGGATCGAGCAGATTTACCTGCTGGCCCGCCGGATGGATTCGTTCGAGGAAAACGACCTCATTGGACGCGACCGCCGCATGGTGCCGCACGATCTCAAAGCACTGCGCCGCCGCCTGGAAGCCGAGCAGTCTCCGGAGGTGCGCGCCGAGTTGGAAGAGGCGATCCAGACCAAAGAGACGCAGCTCGCCAACCTGCGCAGCCTGGAAAACAACATCAAGCGGGCGGACATCCAGCTCGACCATACCCTGGCCGCGCTGGGGACGGTGTACGCGCAGTTGCAGCTGATCGACTCCAAGGACCTGGACAGCGCGCGCGCCAAGCGGCTCCAGGAGGAGATTCACGACGAAGTCATGTCGCTGCAAGACACCATCTCCGCGATTGACGAGGTGCAGAGCTACCACCACGCCGCGAGCAGCTAAGCCGTGACCGCGCCGTATCCCGCTCCGCTGGAGGCTGGTTACGCACTGCGGCGCGCCACTGTGTTCGACCTGCGCGCGGTGTACCGTCTGGAGCGCCTCATTTTCCCGCGCGATGCCTATCCCTACGCCGACCTGTTCCTGCTGTTCGTGCTGCCCGGCATGCTCAATCAGAAGATCGTCGCGCCCGACGGATCGCTGGCGGCGTTCGTGTCGGCCACGCGGGCGCTGTTCAACCGCGACCGCGCCTGGATCGTGACCATCGGCGTGCACCCGGCGCACCGGCGGCGCGGCCTGGCCCGGCACCTGCTGGCGCTGGTCGAAGAACGGATGAAGGTTCCGTACGTGCGTCTGACGGTGCGCGAGGGGAACGTCCCGGCGATCACGCTCTACCGGGACACGGGTTACCGGGTGGCGGAGCGCAAGCCGGGCTACTATCGCGACGGCGAGACCGGCTTGGTGATGGAAAAAGAGGTGGCGGTCACGCCATCTCCGGAAACTCGATGAACTCCAGGTCGTCGCTGGCCGGGTCGAGGATGCACACCGACCGCGCCTGGGGCCGGCTGCCCCCTAGCGCGCCGGGGTTGATCAGCCGGACGCCGTAGGCGCTGCGCACCTCGTCGCGGCGCTCGTGCGTGTGCCCGTGGCAGAGGTACACGTACTTGCCGCTCATCATCATGTTGTAGAGGATTTTCTGATCCGCGCCGTGGGTGATTCCGATGAGCTTGCCGTCGATCTGGATCGCGCGGCTCATCTGGGGAATCGCCACGCCGATTCGCCGCGCGGCGTCGCTCAGCTCGGCCCAGTCGCGATCCATGTTGCCCCACACGAACGCCACATCCCAGCCTGCAAACAGGTGCACGATCTCCCGTGTGGTGATGTCGCCGCAGTGCACCAACCGGGTGATGCCGCGCCGGCGCAGCTCGGCCAGGGCTACGCGCGTATTGTCCGCGTTGTTGTGTGTATCGGAGAGAATACCGAGTTTCATAAATGGGCGGCCTCGAGGGACGTGTATGGTGCGGAAACGAACGGCGTGAGGGGGCGCTGCGCCGCCCGGTCGACGAGCATGGCTGCGGCGAACCCGATCGCGCGCCAATCGTCGATGTCCGGCGCCCGCCCGCGCAGGTGGGCGAGGTACAGCGCCAGCACAGTGGCATGGCTGACGACGGCCAGCGACTCGCCAGCGGGATGGCTCGCCAGCACGCCGTCCATGGCGCGGACGAAGCGCGTTTGAGTGGCGGCGGCGGACTCCCATTCAGGGACTGGTGGAGCATCCGGGCGGGCGAAAAAAGCCCGCTGCGCCACCTGGAAGGCATCCGGCCCGAGCCACGCATCGCGCCGGGCCTCGCCCAGATCGGACACGCGCTGGTGCGGAATGCCGTGCGCAGCGCTGATCGCTTCGCCCACGGCGGCTGCCTTGTATTCCTGGCTGGTATAGATGGCGGTGATCCCATCCCACAGCGGCGCGGCGACCAACGCCCGGACCTGTGCCTCGCCCGCGGGTGACAGGCGCCACGAAGAGGCCGGGTCGGCCGGATCGGGTTGGGTTTGCGGATGGCGAATCAGGATCAGGCGCGGCGTCATCGATTCTCGTCGTCGTTGTCGTAGATATGGTATTGGCCCTCGATGATCTGCGGCGCGTTGGGATCGCTGTCCTGGGCGGGCGCGGGACGCCCGCCGCGGTATTCATCCACTACGCCCTGAGGTGCGCTGCGGATGAACCACTGCAAGCCCAACAACAGCACGCCGATGTCATCCGCCACGCCGAACGGCAGCAGCACATCCGGCAGCAGATCGATCGGTGAGAGAATATAGGCGATCATCGCGACCGGGATGAGCTTGGCCGTGCTGCTCACGCGGCGGTCGAGCAGCAGCCGCCACGACAACACCAGATTTTGCCACAGCCGCGCCAGCAGATCGGGATCGGCCTGTCGTTTTTGTTTGGTCATTCTGGCTCCTTCTGTCTACCAGATTCTACCGCAGGTTGCGCCGGGACGGTATCAGGAATCTGGTGGACCGGGCTGCGCAGCAGGATGAATCCCGCCACGACGACTACGACCAGGCCGGCGATGCCCGCCTGGAACGGCCAGGCCGGGTCCTGCGCGTAGAGCGTGCCGGCCAGGTTGGTGCCGAGCACCGTCGCCAGCCCGGCCAGCGTGTCGACCAGCGCGTAGGCCATGCCGCGCTGGTGTTCCTGGACGTAGTGGCTGATCACGCTGACGGCGAACGGGCGCGTGGTGTAGTAGGCGCCTAGCAGGAAATAGGCCGCCACCACGACCGGCCACGCTTCCCCGCCCAGCAGCAGCCCGAAGGCGATCAGGACCAGCAGCAAGCTGGCGAAAAAGCCGCGCCACGCCGACAGCCGTGCGAGCGCGATGCTGAACACGGCGGTCCCCAGGGCGTTGAGCGATCCGAACGCGCCGATGGCCGACCGCGAGAAGCCGCGCGCCTCTTCGAGGAACTGCGCCGAGAGCGTCTGCCCGGTCAGCACGGCCATGAAGCCGAAGGTCAGGACGATCAGCGCCACGATCACCGGCGGGCGGCGCAGCACGCCGCGATAGTCGTGGCCCTGCTCCGGGCGATCCGGGGCGGGATAATCAGCGGTGTGCGACACGGCCCACACGCTGAGTAGAAACCAGAACACGCTGAACAGGAACACGGCGCGCAGGCTCACCAGATCGCCGATCAGGCCACCGGCGCCGGGCGAGATGACCAACCCCAGCGAATAGGCCGCCCACAACAGCGTCAGCGAGGCCTGGATGGGTAGCAGAGGGTTGCGGGTCGGGTCGTGGCGGACGCTCTGCGTCAGGTAGACGTTGGTGACCGGGATGGCCGTGGACGAGATGCCGTACACCAGGAAGCCCGGCGCGGCCCAACGCCAGTCCGGCGCGAGCGCGATGATCACGACCCCGGCCAGCCCCAGGTACCAGCCCGGCAGCATCAGGCGGCGCGCGCCCAGCCGGTCGGCCAGGATGCCCGCGGGCATGATGAACAACAGGCGGGCCAGGCCCCACATGCCGATCACGAAGCCGGTCTGCGCGGGCGTGGCGCCCAGCGACTTGACGTACAGCGGCTGGATGAACATCCACAGCCCTTCGCCGATGCCCCACAGCATATACGACCACATGACCCAGCGCGTGTTGCGCCCGATGTCGTGCCACAATGTCAGCATCGCACAGCATCCCCCACAGTGCAGCCGCGGGGCGTGTGCCCCGCAAGCGGCTTATTATACCGCGGTGCGGACGAGTGGTGAGGGCGGCATTCGCGCTGCGGCGCGCGCAGGCAGAGGAACGGGCTGGGCGCGTCTCGAATCCGGGCCGCGTTTTGAACCACGGAGCACACCGAGATCACAGAGGGGGATGGTTCAGAGAGATTCTCAAAATTTACCCTTCTCTGTGTCCCCTGTGTCCTCCGTGGTAGGCTATTTGCCCTGAATATGAAACGCGCCTGACGGGCTCTTGGTGTAGGCGTGACGCCCGCATTGCTGCTATACTGAGGCTAGAAAGGACCCCACTATGAAACGACTGATTATCTCACTCGCGCTCTGTGTTGTGTTTCTCACCCCGGCGCTGGCGGTGCTGGCCCAGAACGCGGCCTTCCCGCTGCCCGCGCCGCTGTACATTCTCACCAGCGAGGGCGTCGTGCTGGCCGTTGATCCGGAGACGGGCGGCCAGACCCAGATCTCGTCGGACCAGCAGATCGTGTCCGATTTTTCGATCTCGCCCGACGGCGCCTGGTACGCTTACCGCACGGAGGTCAATAACGCGGTCATCGTCAGCCGCATCGACGGGCTGGGCGGCTTCGTGCTCGAGTTCGACGTGCCGCCCGCGCCGGTGCTTGGCCGGGGCCAGACCATCACCTGGACGCATGACGCGGCCAAGCTAGCCTATATCGTGCCGGACGGCGTGCGGATCGCGCAGTTGGGACGCGAAGAACTGGGCGACGACGCATTCCGGACGATTATCGGCGGCCCGTGGGTCGATGTGGCCTGGGAGTTCCGCTCGACGTCGGCGCTGATCGTGTGGGACGAGGCGGGCCAGCAGACGCGCATCGCGCAGGGAGCGGACGGGCGCTGGCAGGTTGACACCCTGACCGGCGAGCCGGACATCGCGCAAGAGACCGTCCCGGCGCGGCTGGAGCCAGATGGCGTGGTGCTGGAGAGCGGGACAGTCGTCCCCGCCACGGCTGGCGCCCTCGCGTTCGACTGGGGACCCGTGCCGCCGCCGCTCGTCGACGGGACGCTGCTTCCCCAAGCGCTGACCTATCTCGCGGCGGACGAGGCGGGCGTGGCGCAGGTGTGGCGCCTGCCGCCGGATGGAAGCCCGGCTCACATCGTGACGGCGGAGACTGCCCCGGTGATCGCGTATGACGTGAGCGCCGCGACGGGCCGGATCGCCGTGGCCACGGCCCATTCGCTGGCGGTGACCAGCCTGGACACGCCGGGCGGCGACCGTCGCGAGCTGGCCTTGCTGGAGTCCGAAAGCGGCGGAGCCAGCCTGGCGTGGAGCCCGGATGCCAGCCAGATCGCCTATCATGATCGCCGCGGCCTGTGGACCGTCCTGGCGGACGGGAGCCAACCGCCGCGCCTGCTGCTGCAGAATGTGCTCGAAGAGGGCGATGTCGCCCGCATTCGCAGCTATTTCAACCCGCGCTGGAGCGACGATGGTGCGCGCCTGTTGGTGGGCGTGGGCTTTTACGAGGGGGCCGGGCTGGCCGTAGTCGATGTGGCGACCGGGGCAGTGACGCCCCTCGCCAACCCGGCGGGCGCGCGCGGGATGTGGAGTGACGGCGGCTACGTGCTGACGTGGTCGTGGGCCTACGGGTATGAGCTGCCGGGCATGTACCTGTTGAACCCGGCGGTGCCTGAAGAGGTACCGGTCCCGTTGCTCGATGATAGCTACCCGGTGATGGACGTGATCAAGGCCGCCGATGGCCGGTGGATCGTGCTGTATAACGCGACCGGGCTGCGCGGGCCGGAATACGTGCGTGCCCTGGCTAGCCGGACGCTGGCTGGTCCGTTCGAGCCGTTGGGCGACGGCGGCGGCTTCGTTGAGCTGCCGCGTCTGGCGCCGTCCAGCGCAGGCGTACCCGCCGCGGATGGGGCGCCGGTGATCGCTGCCGGGCTGCGCCACCTGACCTATGACGAAGTGGGGCGGGCGTCCGGCGAACTGGTGATCGTGGACGTGACGGCCGGCTCGATGATGCGCATCCGCACCGGAGGGCCGGTATGGATGGTCCAGTGGGTGGACCGGTAGGGCCTGGGCGAGCTGAGCGGCGACGAAAGGACAGCGCGGGATGGGAGAACGCATTCTGGTCATCGAAGACGAGGCGCGTATCGCGCAGTTTCTGAAGCGCGGCCTGATTTACGAGGGCTACCGGGTGGATGTGGCCTACGACGGGCAGAGCGGCCTGGACATCGCGCGCGACCAGCCGCCCGACCTGGTCATTCTGGACTGGATGCTGCCCGGCCTGGATGGGCTGGAAGTGTGCAAGCGGCTGCGCGCAGCCAGCGACGTGCCGATCTTGATGCTGACCGCCAAAGAAGAAGTGCAGGACCGCGTGGCCGGGCTGGACGCCGGGGCGGATGATTACCTGGTCAAGCCGTTCTCGTTCGATGAGCTGATGGCCCGCATCCGCGCGCTGTTCCGGCGGGCGATGCCGTCCTCGCGGCCCGAAGTCCTGCGCTTCGCCGATCTCACGCTCGACACGGGCACGCACCGCGCCCAGCGCAACGACCGCTTCATCGACCTGACAGCCAAGGAGTACGAGCTGTTGGAGATGTTTATGCGCAACCCGCGCCGCGTGCTCACGCGCGAGCTGATCTTCGACCGGGTGTGGGGCTATGACTTCGGCGGTGAGAGCAACATCATCGAGGTATACGTCCGCTACCTGCGCCAGAAAACCGAGGAAGACGGCGAGTCGCGCCTGATTCACACCGTGCGCGGCGTGGGATACGTGCTGCGCGAGGAGTGAATCACGAGATTCGTAGCCGGTTCTCATCGGGCGCTAACCTTCGGTTGGTATAATCCGACGATACCGATGCATCGTCCTCAACCGCTTAGTTCGTGCGTTGATCGCCAGTCATGACTATTCGCACCCGCCTGACCTTTCTGTACGCCAGCCTGCTGGCGATCGTCATCCTGATGTTCAGCGCGGCTACGTCCGCCGTGCTCAACTGGACGCTGCGCAACCAGGTTGACAATACGCTGATCGAAGCCATTGGGGTCGTGCAGCGCGAAGTCGCGTTCAGCATTGGCAACTCGTCTGACGGAACGCTCCACTTTGGCGATCTGTCGATGCTGGAGGTCAATAACCTCAGCACGCCGGGCCTGTTTTTCCAGGTCTGGCTGACCGATCCGCAGTCGAAGCGGTCGTACCTGTACGACTCGTCGTGGAATCTGCTGGGCTTTGGCTATGCCGAGTCGCTGGACGCGCGGGCGCTCGACGAGACGCACGAGATCCGACGCGACGTGGTGGTGGACGATAACCACCTGCGCGTCGCAACGGCGCCGCTGATCATCAATGGGCGGCTCTACGGGCATATTCAAACCGCGTCGTCGTTGCGTACGGTCGACGCTGCCATCGACCGGCTGCTCAAGATCATGCTGATCGGCGGCGCCGTGATCCTGCTGGCGTCGCTGCTGCTGGGCGATTTCCTGACGCGCCGCGCGCTGCAGCCGATCGACACCATCGCCCAGGCGGCTGCCCAGATCACCGCCGCCGACGACCTCAGCCGCCGGATCCCTTACAACGGCCCGCCCGACGAGCTCGCTCAGCTCACCAATACCTTCAACGAGACGATGGGACGGTTGGAGCGCCTGTTCAACGCGCAGCGCCGCTTCGTGGCCGATGTCTCGCATGAAATGCGCACCCCGCTGACGACCATTCAGGGCAACCTGGACCTGATCCGCCGCATCGGCTATGACGAGGAAGCGTTGGAGGCCATCGAGAGCGAGGCCGGGCGCATGTCGCGGCTGGTGGGCGACCTGCTGCTGCTGGCCAAGGCGGACGCCGGGCGGCTCTCGCTGGAGAAGACGAACGTCGATCTCGATACGCTGGTGCTGGAGGTCTACAACCAGGCGCACCTGCTCAGCGAAGGCGTCGACGTCCGGTTGGGCAACCTCGACCGGGCGCAGGTGCTGGGCGATCCGGACCGGCTGAAACAACTGCTGTTGAATCTGGTATCGAACGGCCTCAAATACACGCCCGCCGGCGGCAGCGTGACGATTAACATGACACGCGACGAGCGCACGGTCAAGATCGCCGTCAGCGACACCGGGATCGGCATCCCGGAAGAGGACCTGCCGCACATCTTCGACCGCTTCTACCGCGTCGATAAGGCGCGCTCGCGAGCGCAGGGCGGCACCGGCCTGGGGCTGTCCATCGCCAAGTGGATCGCCGATGCGCACGGCGGGTGCCTGACCGTCACCAGCCAGCTCGGCCACGGCTCGACCTTCACCATCAGCCTGCCGGTCGTGCCCGACCACGCGCCCAAAGACCCCATCCGCGCCAGCATCCCCAGCCTGCCCGCCATCCGGCTCCCCGGCTCGCGCTAGTACGCCTGACCCGCCTCGATTCTTAGGCAATTCTAAGCATCAGATTACGCAATTTTTACAATTTGATGTCACAGTCGATTCAGATGGAACACACCCACATTCTGTTGATTCGTGGAGGAAAAACCAATGAAACGTGTGCTGATAGTCGGCTTAGTGATTGTGCTGGCGCTGGGTGGTCTGGGCATGATGACTGCCGCCGCGTCGGAGGTGGTGCCGGGCTCGAGCAGCCGCCAGCAGGACGAAGATCGCGCGTGGCTGGGCGTGGGCATTGCCGACAGCCAGAACGGCGTGACCATTACCTCCGTTGAACCAGCCTCACCGGCGGATGCAGCGCAGTTGTACATCGGCGACATCATCACCGCTATCGATGCGACCCCGGTCGACTCGGCGGAGGATGTGGTGGACCGCATCGGCGCCCTGGCGCCGGGCGATGTCGTCACACTGACGATCGAGCGGCGCGGCACCGAGCGCGACATCGACGTGACACTGGGATCCTGGCCGGAAGAGGACGTCACCGTCGAGCCTTCCGCACCGGAATTCAGCATGCCCATGTTCCAGGGACGGCTGGATTTCTTTGGCCTGCAGGCCAGCCTCACGGACGAAGGGCTCCAGATCGACTCGATCGACTCCGACTCCCCCCTGGCTGAGACCGATCTCCAGGTTGGTGACGTGATCACCGCCATCAACGGCGAATCCGTGATCGACGCCGTACGGCCCGGCGTGCTGCTCAATCTGTTCAGCGAAGATCCGCTGGTATTGACCGTTCTGCGCGACGGCGAGGAGATCGAGATCACCATTGACGCGAATCTGCTCGAAGACCTGTCCGGTGTGATGCCGGAATGGGATGACATGCCCGGCTATGGCCCGATGATGGGCATGGGCAATAGGCTCCTGTCGTTCCTGGGCGTGGATCTCAGCGTAACCGACGAGGGGCTGCAGATCGGCGCTGTTGAGGCCGGATCGCCCGCGGCTGAGGCCGGCCTGCAGGAAGGCGACGTCATCACCGCGATCAACGGCGTGGCCTTCGCCGATCTGGATATGTGGGAGATGATGAAGGCCCTGGGCGACAGCGAGGGCCAGGTGACGCTGACCGTGCTCCGCGACGGCGAAGAAATGGCGCTCGAGCTGGATCTGTCCGATCTGCCGGCGCAGTTTGGCCTGGACGTGATGCCTGCGGTCGCGCAGCCGACCCGGCTGGGCGTGCGCTACCTGATGCTCGACGCTGATCTGGCCGCTGAGCGCGATCTCGCGGTCGAAGAAGGCGCACTGATCGAGGAAGTGTACGCGGACACGCCCGCCGAGGAAGCCGGCTTGCAGGTTGGCGACGTCGTGACGGCGGTCGATGGCGATCCGGTGGATGCCCGGCGCACGCTGTCCGAGCGCCTATCCGCCTATGACGAGGGGGATCAGGTGACGCTGGCGGTGGTCCGCGCGGGCGAGGAACTGTCGCTGGACGTGACGCTGGGACCGGACGGCTGGGCGCGGTTCGGCCTCGGCAACATGCCAGGCTGGAGCGGGCGCGGCTGGCGCTTCCACGACATGATGCCTCGCGGCGGCAGGTTTAGCGGCACAATCGAGATTCCGAACATGCCGGGCCTACGCTTCCGCATGGGGCCGCACATGGGGGACTTCGACCTAGAGGAGTTCTTCGAGAATTTCCCCTTCGACGAAATGCCATTCCACTGGGGATGGGGCGACTCGGCGCCTGAGACCACCACCGAACCTGTGCCGAAGGGGCAGTCAGCGTAGCGCCACCGCCAATCGCACCATCAGGGCACATGACATCCCCGCGACGGGCCTTTCCGCGCGGGGATGTTCGTTCGTGCGCCGTGTGCGGCATCTTGCCCGGCGCGGCATGTTATGGTAATTTTAATAGTGAACATTCCTCCGGCTGCGTGTCGTATGTGTCTTGGGGCACAGCGGCGTTGGGCACCCTCGCCCACCGAAAAGTGCTCGCGGTCGCTATATACCGGGCCATTTAACCATAAACGGAACTTTTCTCCATGACACTTTGGAAGCACTACCATACTCCATCTACACTGGATGAGGCGCTCGCCCTGTTGGCGTCGTACGAGGGGCGGGCGCGTATTGTCGCTGGCGGCACCGACCTGCTGCTGGACATCCGTCACGGGCATCTCCCGCCGCAGGAGGCGCTGATCGATGTGACGTGCATCGACGGGCTGAACACGCTGCGGGCAGAGGGCGAGGCGCTGCTGATCGGCGCGGGCGTCACACACTCGCAGATCGTCGCGTCGGACCTTCTCGCCAGCCGCGCCACCTGCCTGGTGGAAAGCTGCGGCGTGGTGGGCGGCCCCCAGGTGCGCAACGTCGGCACGCTGGGCGGGAACGTGGCGCACGCGCTGCCCGCCGGCGATGGCACGACCTCGCTGGTGGCGCTCGACGCCGAGGCCGAGGTCGTGCTCAAAGGCGAGCGCCGCTGGCTGCCCATCGGCGAGTTGTTTCTCGGCCCTGGCGTGTCGCTGCTCGACCCCACGCGCGACATCCTGGTCCAGTTCCGGGTCCCGCTGTGCGGCCCGCGCGAGGCGACGGCCTTCAAGCGCATCATGCGCCCGCAGGGCGTCGCGCTGCCGATCCTGGGCTGCGCTGTCTGGCTGCGGCTCGACGAGACCGGCGAGCGCTGCGCGGATGCGCGGGTGTGTATCGGGCCGGTGGCGAAAGTCCCGGAACGGGCGACCGCGGTCGAGGAGGCTCTGCGCGGCGCGCCGGTCGATGACGCCGCGATCGAGCGGGCGGTCGGGGCGGCTCACCAATCGCTCAGCCCGCGCACCAGCAAATACCGGGCCACGGCAGAGTATCGCCAGGAAATGGTCGATGTGCTGCTGCGGCGCGTGCTGCCGCTGGCCGCGGAGCGTGCCCGCACCGGGCGGGCGGTCCCTGAAGGCGTTGGAATGGAATAGGCGAGGACGCGATCATGAGCAAGCTGAACATTACCGTTAACGACCACCCTTATGATCTGGACATCCCCGAATCGCGCACGCTGGCCCAGTTGCTGCGCTACGACCTGGGCCTGACGGGGACCAAAATCGGCTGCGAAGAGGCCGAATGCGGCATCTGCACGGTGCTGGTGAACGGCGTGCCGGTCGATTCGTGCATTTACCCGGCGTTCAAAGCGCAAGGGGCATCGATCACGACGATCGAAGGGCTGGCGCGCAGTGGCGAGCTGCACGCCCTGCAGAAAGCGTTCATCGATCACGGCGCGGTGCAGTGCGGCTTTTGCACGCCCGGCCTGATCATGACGGCCAAGGCTCTGCTGGACAGCCATCCCGACCCGACCGATCACGATATCAAGGTCGCCCTGAAGGACACCTACTGCCGCTGCACGGGGTACACCAGCGTCTTCAACGCGATCCACTCGGCAGCCAGCGAGTTGCGCGGCGACGGCCCGCTGCCGTGGAAGGCCGTCAAGACGGTCGAGCCGCTCAAGGCGGTGGGCCAGCCAGTCGCGGCCCAGGAAGCGGTCGATAAGGTCACCGGGCGCGCCCGTTTCGCCGACGATTACGTCTTCCCCGGCATGTTGTTCGGGCGGACGCTGCGCGCGGCGTATCCCCACGCGCGGATTCTGGCAATCGACACCAGCCAGGCCAAAGCCCTGCCGGGCGTGGCCGCCGTGCTGACCTACCAGGACGTGCCCGGCGATAACATCCACGGCCTGGTCTACGACGACTGGCCCGTGCTGGCCGAAGGCAAGGTGCGCTACATGGGCGATCCGGTCGCCATCGTCGCCGCCGAGACGGCGGACATCGCCGCCGAGGCGCTCAAGCTGATCCACGTCGAGTACGAGCCGCTGCCGGTGGTGGGCGATCCCGAATTCGCGCGCTCGCCAGAGGCGGCGCTGGTCCACGACGAGTGGCAAGATGGCAACCTGCTCAAGCACATCAAGGTGCGGCACGGCGACGTGGAGCAAGGCTTTGCCGAGGCGGACGTGGTCATCGAGCGCGAGTACCGCACGCCGACGATCGAGCACATGTTCATGGAGCCGGAATGCGCGATCGGCGTCCCGGCGGGCTTCGACGACGAGCACCCGAAGTTGACCGTCTACGCCGGCTCGCAGATCCCGTACGACGACCGGCGGCAGGCGGCGCGCGCGCTGGGCATTCCTGAGGACCAGATCCGCGTCCGGGGCACGCTGATCGGCGGCGGGTTCGGCGGCAAGGAAGACATCGCTGGGCAGATCCACGTCGCGATGCTGGCCCAGGCGACCGGCCGGCCAGTCAAGATGCTCTACACCCGCCAGGAGTCGATGCTGTTCCACCCCAAGCGCCACGCCACGATCATCCGCATCAAGACCGGCGCCAGGCGCGACGGCACCCTGACCGCGGTCCAGGCCGAGCTGTACGGCGACGGCGGCGCCTATGCCAGTTTGTCCGACAAGGTGATGACGCGCGCCACCACGCACGCCACCGGCCCCTACGTGGTGCCCAACGCCAAAATCGACTGCTATGTGATGTACACCAACAACCCGCCTTCGGGCGCGTTTCGCGGGTTCGGCGTCACACAGTCGGCCTTCGCCGTCGAGCAGAATATGGACCTGGTGGCCGAGGCCATCGGCATGGACCCGATCGAGTTCCGGCTGAAGAACGCGCAGCGCGTCGGCGCGACGACCGCCACCGGCCAGCTCCTACGCGAGAGCGTCGGCCTGCTGGAGACGATCGAGCGCGTCGATCGCGATATGCGCGGCGATGGCGCGTCGTTCCGCTGGGGCTGGCGCGAGGGGGGTAAAGCCTACGGCTGGGGCGTGGCCTGCGCCTACAAGAACACCGGCCTGGGCGGCGGCGCACCCGACCGCGCCGTGGCCGAGGTGGAAGTCTTCGAGAACTCCATCGCCGAGGTGCGCACGTCGTCGGCAGACATGGGGCAGGGGCTGAGCGCCGTGCTGGCCCAGGTCACCGCTGAGGAGCTGGGCATGCCGGTCAGCCAGGTGCGCGTGCTGCTCTCCGACACGGACCTGACGCCGAATGGCGGCCCGACGACCGCCTCGCGCCAGACCTACGTCAGCGGCAACGCGGCGCGCCACGCGGCGGTAGTGATGCGCGAGGCGCTGGCTGCCGTCGCCGCCGAGCAGATGAGCGTCCCGCCGGACCAGATCCGGTTCGAGGGCGGCAAGCTGCGCTATAACGGTTCGTCGATCGAGATCGGCGAGGTCGTCACCTGGATGCACCAGCAGGGGATGGAAGCCAAGGCGCGCTACGCCTATGACGCCCCGGCCACCCAGCCGTTGGGCACGGGCGGCGACATGCACTTCGCGTTTTCCTACGCCACCCAGGCGGCGCTGGTCGAGGTGGATCTGGAGACGGGCGCGGTGGGCGTCCTGAAGGTAATCGCGGCCAACGACGTGGGCCGCGCCATCAACCCGCGCGCGCTGGAAGGCCAGGTCGAGGGCGGCATCGCCATGGGGATGGGCAACTCCCTGACGGAGCAGTACATCGTGGAGGACGGCGTGCCGTGGAGCACCCTGTTCGCCCGCTACAAGATTCCGAGCATCAAGCACACGCCGCAGATTGTCTCGCATCTGGTGGAGCACCCAACGGCGGATGGCCCGTTCGGCGCCAAAGGTGTCGGCGAGATCACGTCGATCAACACGACGCCGGCCATCGCCAACGCGATCTACCACGCCACCGGCCTGCGCGTCTTTCGCATCCCGGTCGACCAGGATGCCCTGCTGCGCGCTCTTAAGTCTGGCGCGCGCGAGGTGACCGCTACGTGGGGCGATGTGAAATAACGCGGGCGATCTGACCGCCCGTATGGCCCGCGGTCGAGTCCTCGATGGCGGGCCTTTGCACTCTAGCGACCGGGACACTCGCCTGCCAGCCCCGGCGTTATCGTGTTAGCGAGGTGACCATGCCGCTCGAGACACTGTGGGACGCGTTCCGTTCGGAGGACTACGAGGTCGCGAGCGCGGCTCCGGCGACAACGGGGCTGGCGCACTTCTACCGGGCTGTGCTGGCTTTCGGCCATGACGATTTCGACCGCGCGGCGGGAGCGGCGCGCGCCGCCGCCGAGCACGAGCCGGGCAGCGACCTGTTTCGCCAGGCGGCGATCTACCTGGCGCGCGTGCGCGAGCGGGGCAAGGCCGGCGTGTACGTGGATGGCGAGGCCTTCGCAGCGTTCATTCGCGGCGGCGGGAATATCGGCCTGTACGCGGCAGCCAGCGAGGCGCTCAACGCGGTCTACAAGCAGTACGAGACGCTGTCGCTGCTCGATATCGGCGTGGGCGATGGGCTGGCCCTGCTCCCCGCAATGACCAAGAACATCCACCGTCTGAGCCTGATCGAGCCGTCGGAAGCCATGCTCGCCCGCACCACCGCCGAGCTCAGCCGGTGGGGCGTCCGCTACGAGGCCTATCCCACCACACTGCAGGCGTTCATGCAGACCGGCGGCGCGCCCACCTGGGACGTGATCCAGGCGACGTGGAGCCTGCAGTCCATCCCGCCCGACGAGCGCCCGGCGATCTTTGGCTGGCTGCGGGCACACGGGGAGCGGGTGCTGATCGCCGAATTCGACGTGCCGCTGTTCGACGAGCTGTACCATCCCGCCCGCGTGCGGCATGTGCTGGCGCGCTACGAGCAGGGGCTGGCCGAATACGCGGACGATGGCGGGCTGGTCGCGCAGGGGTTCTTGATGCCGGTCATGTTCGGCTATTTCGACCGGTCAGCGGACCGCACCAACTGGGAAGGGCCGGTCGAGGGGTGGATCGAGGGGCTACGCGCCGCCGGGTTCCGCAGCATCCGGACGCAGGCCCTGTACCCATACTGGTGGGCGGACGCCGTGCTGCTCGACGCGCGCTAGCGCGCCAGCCCGTAGCGCTGCCCAATCTCCGGCGCCACATTCAGGGCGGCGGCGAGATAGTGCGCCAGCCACCACGCGCTGGCCTGGATGTCGCTCAAGCGCGCCGCTTCGTGGCCGGTGTGCGGATCGGTCATCGGCGGGCCGATCAGCCCCAGCACGGGCGCCCAACGGCTCAGGATCATGTCGTCGCTGCGCGAGAGATAGCCGGTGTTCATCTGGACGGTGCCGGGCCGGGCAGTGTTGATCTGGCGCGCCAGGTCGCGCGCCAGGGCGTGAACGTTGGGCGGCGCGATCGACCCGCGCCCCCAGCCGGACGCCGTGCCGTGCCCCGCGCCGCGCCCCAATTCGACTCCCGGACCCGGCCCCGCGGTGTGCGCGTCCACCACGACGCAGCCCGCGACCGGCGGCGGCAGCGCGCTGGCCAGCCGGGCCGCCCCGTGCCCGAAGAAGCCATCGGGCGGGCCTTCTTCCTGATCGGTGAAGACGACCAGCAGGCGCCGGCCCGCGCGGCTCAGCGCGTCTTCGCCCGCGCTCAGGGCCGCCGCGGCCAACAGCGCCGCCAGCACGCCCAGGCTGTTGTCCAGGCCGGTCCCCGTCACGCGGTCACCGTCGCGCGCGGGCGGCGGGTCGATCAGCACGGTATCCGCCCAATCCAGCGATCCGCGCGCCGCCTCGAAGCGGAGCGCCGCGTCCCCGTCCGCTTTGCGCGAGACGAGCGTTCCCTGCGCGCCGACGACCAGCCGCCCTTCCGCGAAGCGCACTGCCTTGGCCGGAGTCCGGTAGTCGCCCGGCGGGAAGCGGTTGGCGCAGATGGCGAACAGCGTCCCGTCGTCCGGGTTCTGCACGCGGAACGAGGGGCGATCCATGTGGGCGGCTACGACCACATCCGGCTGGGATCGGTCCGCGCCGAGCCACAGCGCGGTGTTGCCGGTCGAGCCGAGCGCGGGAATCACGCGCGCCCCCAGGCCCAACTCGCCCGCCAGCGCCGCGATCTCGCCGCCGATCCCGCCGGGCAGATTCGCCCCGCCGGACGGCGCGTGCGCCGCCAGCAGCCGCCGGAGCATGTCCCACAGCCGGTCGGGATCGGCCAGCGCCGGAAGCCGGTTCAGGCCCTCGTGCAGAGCGGGCAGGGCGGTCGCGATGGCATGCAGCGGCATGGTGTTTCCTCTCACGGCAGGGCGTAGGGATCGGCCAGCTCGATCTGGATCAACCGCAGCGCGCCCGCCAGATCGGCCAGATCGACCATTTCCAGCGGCGCGTGCTTGCTGCGCATCGGCAGGCCGACCACCACGCTGGGGATGCCCAACTGCGCGGCGGCGCGGGCGTCGCTCATCAGGCCGCGGACGGCGTCTTGCTGGCAGGGGATCCCGTGGGCGGCGCACTGCCCTTTGAGGTGAGCGCGCCAGCCAGGATGGGCGTGCCAGCCATTCAAGCCGCTGGCGTACAGGAACGCCGTCAGCACCGGGCCGCCGCCCAAGTACACCGCGCCCAGCGCGCGCGTGTCGGGCGTGTCGTAGGCGAGCGTCCCGTCGATGAACAGCGCCCGGTCCGGCGCGACGACGCGCAGCGCGCTCAGCGCGCCCAGGCAGGTCGTCTCTTCCTGGGCCGTGGCGATCAGGTACACCGCCCGATCGTCCGGCAGGTCCTCCAGCCCGCGCCCCAACGCGGCCAGGACCGCGCAGCCGGCGCGGTTGTCCAGGTAAGGCGCGGCCACGCGGCGCTCGCCCAGGTTCACGATCTGCGGGGCGTAGAGGACGGGCGCTGTGATCTCGATCTGGGGCGCGTCCGCCGGATCGACCTGGATGTACAGATCGTCGGGGCTGGCGGGGGCCTCGTCTGGCGCGGCGAGATGCTGCGACCGGACCCCGATCACGCCGGGGATGGCGCCCTGCGCGGTGAAAACCCGCACGGCGGCGCCCGGCAGCGCCCTGGCGTTCACCCCGCCGACCGGCACGGCGCGCAGGATGCCGCCAGCCTCGACCGTCTTGACCAGGAAGCCGACGGTGTCCATGTGGGCCAGCACGGCGGTCCGGCGCGGCGCGTCCGCGCGGCCAAAGCGCGCGATCACGTTGCCGAGCGAGTCGGTCCACACCTGATCCGCGCCGGGCTGCAGCGCGCCGGTCATGCTGCCGGCGATGCCCGCCGCCTCGTGGCCCGATAGGCCCGGCGGCGGCACGAGCGCTTCCAGCAGCGCGCGAAGCTCGTCGATGGCGCGTTCCATGGCGATCCGGCTCAGGCCAGCATCTGCTGGTAGAGGGCGTAGACGCCGGCGGTGTCCAGGCCGGTCACGACGTTGACATTCGGCTCGCGCTCCAGCAGGCCCATGTAGTCGATCACGGTCTGGCCGCGCGTGGCCCGGCCCTGGAGCTCGACGCGCACGAAGTGCAGCGCGCTGTCGCCGATCAGGTCGGGCCGCAGCGTGATCGCCATGGCCAGCGGATCGGGCAGCAGGTAGCCGCGCACCTGCCGGAACTGGCGCAGGTAATCGACCGTGGTGATCGTCGTGTCGCGGAAAAAGCGCCCGGCGGGCGTGTCGGTGGCGGCCAGCGCGTCGTACTGCTCCCAGCTAAACGGGTGCTTCAGCGTCGTCTCCCACGAGAGCATGGTGGACTGGGCGAAGGCGTCCAGCACGATCTCCGCCGCTTCGGGATCGGAGTAGATGTTGAACTCGGCGGTGACGTTCTTGGTGTTGCCCAAGGCCGAGATGGTGCCGCCCATGAAGACGAGCTTGTGGATTTTGTCGGGGAAGAGTGGGTCCAGGCGGCAGGCCAGCGCGATATTGGTCAGCGGGCCGAGCGCCACCAGCGTGTACTGGCCGGGCGCTTCGCTCGCCAGCCGGATCAGGGCCATGGCGGCAGGCTCGTCGTGGAGCTGGCGCGCGGTGGCGGGCCGGTTTGGGTACCCGCCCAGACCGTCTTCGCCGTGGATGCGGGCTTCAGCTTCCCAATAGCCGGGCACCAGCGGCTGGTCCGCGCCGGGGTAGACGGGGACATCGGCGCCCATCACGTCCAGCACGGTCAGTACGTTGCGGTTGACGTGCTTCACGTGCACGTTGCCGGTCACAGTGGTGATGGCTTCCACGGTCGCGCCGGGCTGGCGCAACGCCATCATGATCGCCTGGGCATCGTCGACGCCGGCGTCGGTATCAATCAATAGTCGCACGATCGTTTGGCCTTTCTGTGGGCGGGCGTTGGCCGGTCAGCACGGCGGGCAGTGTACCATCGTTGGCGACGGGCAAGCAATAAGATCACCCGGCGCGGCCCGGCTGCGCACCGATTCAACCGGTTGACGTCGATTCACTCTCAGGATATAGTTCTCTATACAATTTGGCACTATTTTAGCATCGTGGTCAGGAGAGAAAAAAATGTCGCGCACCAACGTATTTGGATTGATTATGGTCCTCGCTCTCGTCGCGCTGGTCGTGGGTGTTCCCTCAACCGCCGCCCAGGACGATCCGCTGCGGATCACCCTGGTGATCAACGGCACCCTGGGTGACCAATCGTTCTTCGACTCGGCCCAGCGTGGCATGGACCGCCTGATAGACGAGGGCTACAACGTCGAGATCAACACGATCGAGCTGGGCACCGACGAAGCGGCCTGGGAGCCGGGCCTGGGCGATGCCATGGGTGACGTGGACAACTACGACATGTTGATCACCGGCACCTGGCAAATGGCCGAATTCCTGGCGGCGCGCTCGCACCTGTATCCCGACAAGTTTTTCGTGATGTACGACCAGGGCGTGCCCTACGAGGATGAAGCGTTCTGCGTCGAGGGCTGCACGAACGTTTACTCCGTGATCTACAAGCAGAACGAAGGCTCGTTCCTGGCGGGTGTGTACGCCGGGGCGATGACGACCGCCGACATCGAAGGCATGAACCCCGAAGCCGTGATTGGCGCCGTGGGCGGCCAGGACATCGGCGTCATCAATGACTTCATCGTTGGCTACGAGCAGGGTGCCTGCCTGGTGAACCCGGACATGCGCACGCTGGTCCAGTATGCGGGCGGCTGGTTCGACGCTCCGAAGGGCAAGGAAATCGCCCTGGCGATGTACGAGCAGCAGGCCGATATCGTGTTCCAGATCGCCGGCCAGACCGGCAACGGCGTGTTCGAGGCCGCTGAGGAGCAGGGCCGTTACGCGATCGGCGTCGATTCGGATCAGGCTGTGATCATCCAGGATACCTATCCGGATCAGGCGGCTCGCATCCTGACCAGCATGTTGAAGAACGTCGACAACTCGCTGTACCGCGCGGTGGACCTGCACCTGAAGGGCGAACTGCCGTACGGGACGGTGGAAGCGATCGGTATTGCTGAGGGCGGCGTGGGCCTGGCCCGCAACGACATCTATTATGACAGCACGCCCGAAGCGATCCTCGACCTGGTAGACGCGGCGGAAGAGGCCGTCCTCAACGGCGAGATCACCGTCATTACCGCTTACGGTGAGGGCGCGGTCCCGGTGGGCGTGCCGTGCGCCGAAATGCCGGAAACCGAGTTCGATCCCTCGGTGTATCTCCAGTAGGGCGAACGTCGGCGTAGGCACGACTGGGGTGAGCATCTGCTCGCCCCATATTTTTACGGGCATAAGCGGGGGTTTTTATGGCCCTTATCGAAGCAGTCGATATTGTCAAGATTTACCCCAATGGCGTGCTGGCAAACGATCACGTCAGCCTGTCGGTTGAGGCGGGCGAGATTCACGCGCTGGTCGGCGAGAACGGGGCGGGCAAGAGCACGCTCATGAAAATCCTCTACGGCCTCGAGCACCCCACGTCCGGCGAAATCCACCTGCGCGGCCAGCCCGTGACGATCGCCAGCCCGCAGGCGGCAATCGACATGGGCATCGGCATGGTGCACCAGAACTTCATGCTGGTCAACGCCTTCACCGTGGCGGAGAATATCGTCCTGGGCCGCGAGCCTACCGTGTACCGGGGCGTCACCATCGACCGCCAGGCTGCGATCCGCGACACCGAGGCGCTCTCGCAGCAGTACGGCCTGTACGTGGAGCCGACCGCGCGCGTGGACACCGTACCGGTGGGCATGCGCCAGCGGGTCGAGATCCTCAAGGCGCTGTATCGCGGCGCCGAGATCCTGATCCTGGACGAGCCGACCGCCGTGCTCACCCCGCGCGAAACCGACGAGTTGTTCAAAGCCGTGCGCAACCTGGTCTCCGAGGGTAAGACGGTGATCTTCATCACGCACAAGCTGCGCGAGGTGATGGCGATCTCGGATCGCGTGACCGTCATGCGCGACGCCCGCCGGGTGGGGACGGTCAACACGTCCGAAACCAACCAGACCGAACTGGCGCGGATGATGGTGGGGCGTGAGGTCTTCATGCAGGTCGATAAGCCGCAAGTCAGGCGCGGCAAGCCTGTCCTCGAAGCGCGCAACCTGACCTTCATCAACGAGACGGGCCGCACGCTGCTGCACAACGCCACCTTCACCGCCTACGAGTCGGAGATCCTGGGGATCGCCGGGGTGGAAGGCAACGGCCAGACCGAGCTGGCCGAGGTGCTCACCGGCCTGCGCGCGGCGACGAGCGGCGAAGCCTACATCGACGGCGCCTCCGTGCTGGGGCACGGGCCGCGCAAGGTGCGCGAAGCACACGTCGCGCACATTCCCGAAGACCGGCTGACCAACGGCGTCGCCGTTACGGCGACCATCGGCGACAACCTGATCGTCGACCGCTATTATCGCCCGCCCTTCACCCGCATGGGTCTGCTCGACCTGGCGGCGATTCGCGACAACGGCCAGGCGCTGGTCCAGCAGTTCGACATCCTCGCACCCAGCCCCGAACTGCCGGTCGCGTCGCTGTCGGGCGGTAACATGCAGAAGGTGGTCGTGGCCCGCGAGCTGTCGGCTGATCCGCGCCTGCTGATCGCGGCTCAGCCCACGCGCGGCGTGGACATCGGCGCGATCGAGTACATCCACCAGCAGTTGGTCGATCAGCGCACGAACGGTCTGGCGATCCTGCTCATCTCGGCCGATCTGCAGGAAGTGATGAAGCTCTCGGACCGGATCATGGTGATGTACAACGGCGAGATCGTCGCCATCTTTCCCAACACGCCGGATCTCACCGAGCAGCAGCTTGGGTTGTACATGCTGGGGGCTCAGCGCCAGCCTGCCGAGGAAATGGAGCGCTATCAATGAGACCGAGACTCTCTTCCCGGCAGTTGTCGCTGATCGGCTTCAGCCTGTTGATCGGGCTGGGCGTGATGTTTTTCATCACGTACAAGGTCTTTGGGGGCTCGTGGGAGACCATGACCGACGCGCCCGATTATGTGAGCCTGATCATCGTCAACGCGCTGATCGGCTTCTGCGTGGTGCTGTTCGTGGTCGAGCTGCGCTGGGACGCGCTGCGCGTGATTCTGACCGTGGTCTTCGCCCTGCTGCTGGGCGGCTTGGTGACGGCGGTGTTCTTTCTCGACGCGGCGAACAAGTACGTCCAGGGCGAGTTCAAGGTCCAGGTGGTGAGCGACGCCCAGCCGTTGATCGACATGGGCTATGGCGACCGGATGACCGAGTTGTTCAACAACCCGAACGTCGCTGAGCCGGTCAAGGAAGTCGCGTACCAGTTCGTGGGCCGCGAGGGCGACGAGATCGCCGTGCTGGCCTATGCCGAGGACAGAAACGCCGGCCTGGACATGCAGGTCGCTCTGCTGGATGCGAGCGGGCAGGTGCTGGCCGAAGCGTCCGGCGCCACCGAGGACCAGATCCGCAGCTTCCGGCGCTATCTCAAGAGCGAGACCGACGCCGTCATCGAGAGCTTCCTGCTGCCCGCCGACGGGACGTACTCGGTCGTGGCGCGCATGGAGGACCCCGCCTCGGAGGCGAAGGGCGACGCGACCGTGGTCGTGGTGTCCGAGGCTGGCGAGTCGCCGATCGACATGGCGTACAACACCGCGGTCGGCGCGACGTTCAACGCGCCGAATGTCAGCGATCCAATCAGCGAAGCCGCCTATCGCTTCGCCGGCAGCCAGGGGGACGTGGTCAGCGTGCTGTCGTATGCCGCGCGCTCGAACATCGCGATCGATCTCGAAGTCGCTCTGCTGGGGCCGGATGGCGCGGTGCTGGCTGAAAGTAGCGGCTCGACTGCCGAGCAGGTCGCGCAGTACCGGCCCGATCTCAGCAGCGAGCGCGACGCGATCATCGAGAATTTCACGCTGCCCGCCGACGGCATCTACACCGTGCGAACGCAGCCCGAGCCGCTGACGACTTCCACGCGCATCAGCGAGACGGTCTCGCAGACGGCGGACGCCTACCAGACGTTCTTGCTGGGGCCGCTCAGCCGCCAGAACCGCTGGGTGATCTGGATGCGCGACGCGCTGACGCTGATCATGTTGGGCCTGGCGATTTCGATTGTGTTCCGCGCCGAGCAGTTCAGCCTGGGCGCGGATGGCCAGCTCTACTTTGGCGCGCTGGCATCGGGGGCGCTGGTCCTGGCGTTTGGCGATCTGCCCAAGATCCTGCTGGTGCCGGTGGCGCTGCTGGCTGCGGCGACCACGGGCTTTCTGTGGGGGTTGGTGCCCGGCGTGTTGAAAGCCTACCTGGGCGCGAACGAGCTGGTGTCGACGCTGATGCTCAACACGGTGGCGGCGCGCTTCTACGAGATGGTCATCACCGAGCAGCTCCAGCCGCCCGACGCCGGGTTCACCACGTCGGACTGGTTTGCGGAAAACGGCCTGCTGACGCCGATCATCGACGTGGCGGGCGATCAGGTGACCATCGCCGTCTACCTGCTGATCATCCTGGTCCTGCTCACCTGGGTGCTGATCAAGCGCACGCCGCTGGGCTACGAGATCCGCATGATCGGCGCGAACATCAAGTTCGCCAACTTCGGCGGCATCAACAGCAAGCGCACGATCATGCTGGCGATGGCGCTCAGTGGGGCCGTGGCCGGGCTGGCTGGCGCGCACCTGGCGATGGGCATTCACCGCCGCCTGATCCTCAATATCTCGCTGGGGCTGGGCTTCGAGGGCGTCGTGGTGGCGCTGCTGGCCCGCAATAACCCGCTGGTGGTGCCGTTCACCGGCCTGCTGTACGCCTACCTGCGCACCGGCGCCCAGGTGATGGAGCGCGACGCCAACGTGAGCTCCGAAGTGGTTCGTATCATCCAGGCAGTCGTCATCCTGCTGATCACGGCGGATGCCCTGGTCGCGTTCTTCCGCCAGCGCCGTATCACGCGCCGCGGGACGCTCGACCTGGACGTGGGCGCTGACCCGGCAGGCGGCTTGACGGCCAGCCCGCAGGAGGCCGCACATGGATAACACGCTGTTCGAGAGCGTCCTTCAGGGGATCTTCAGCTCGGCTTTTCTGGCCTCGATTCTCCGCGTGACTACGCCGATTCTGCTGCCCTCGCTGGGCGCGCTGATCTCCGACCGGGCTGGCGTGATCAACATCGGCCTGGAAGGTACCATGCTGGTCTCGGCCTTCACGGGTGTGGTCTTCAGCGCCTATGCGCAGGACTGGTTCGGCGCGTCGACGGGGGCGGACATCGGTCCGTGGCTGGGCATGGCGATGGGCGTCTTCATGGGGATTTTGATGGCCCTGTTGCTGGCATTCTTCCACCTCAGGCTCAAGGCCAACCTGATCCTGTCGGGCATCGCGCTCAACGTGCTCGGCTCGGCGGCGACGATCGCGATCATGTACGAGCTGACCGGCGAGCGCGGCAACACCAAAGGCAGCCTGGCGAGCCTGCGCATGCCCTTCATCCAACTGCCGGAGTTTTTGCTGGATATTCCGGTGATCTCGTTCTTCTTCCGGATCTTCGACAACCAGAGCGTGATGACGTGGATCGCGTTCCTGTCGGTGGCGGTGGTGTGGTACTTCATGTACCGCACGCCGGCCGGCACGCACCTGCGCGCGGTGGGCCAGAATCCTGAGGCCGCCGCGTCGGTGGGCATCCGCGTCACGCGCATCCGGTATCTGGCGCTGGTGATCAGCGGCGTGTTTGCCGGGCTGGGCGGCATCCATATGAGCATGGGCTATCTCACGTTCTTCCAGCGCGACATGGCCGCCGGGCGCGGCTTCATCGCCCTGGCGACGCCCTACCTGGGCGGCGGGCATCCCGTCGGGACCGGGTTCGCGTCGCTCGTCTTCGGCTTCTTCGACGCGCTCTCGAACCGGGTCGGCTCGCTGGACATCCCCTCGCAACTGCCGCAGATGCTGCCGTTTCTGGCGACCGTGATGGCGCTGGTGATCTACGCGCTGCAGTCGCAGCTCACCTCGCGCGTGCGAACGCTGCGCTCGGCGGAGGGCGAAGGCTTCGACGTCCTGTTCTGGCGGGCGATCCAGCGCCTGAGCGTGCTGCACATGTTCCTGGCGATGGTGGCTGTGTTCGGCGTGATCATCAGCCTGAGCATGTTCGCCGCGCCGAACGGGTTCGATGGCCCGGAGACGGCTTTCCCGCTGGGAGCGGCGATGGGCGCCTTCTCACTGGCGCTGATTGGCATCAACCTACCGTTCATGCTCCACGTAGAGCGCATCGGGCGGCAGTCACTCGCCAGCGCCGCGGCATCGTCGCTGACGCTGTGGCTGTACCTGGGGCTGCTGTTCGGCCTCTACCTGCGCACGACGGCGCTCAAGGACCAGTCGATTGTCCTGGGGATTGTGCTGGGACTGGTGGCCGGGATCGCCTTGTGGCTGCTGTTGGGCGGGCAGTACCTGCTGCGCCACCGGCGGCGGGCGGAACCGGTCCCGCAGGCGTGAGATGGGCGGCGGCGGGGCGTATCCCGCTTGGCCTCTCCGGCTGGGTTTTGTGTGTTTTCGGTAAGGGAGTGACGTGTTGCTAAGAGATAAGATCCTGGGGGGACTGTACGGGCAGGCGCTGGGTGATGCCTGGGGCATGCCCGCCTATTTCGATCCGGACCAGACCTGGGCGGCGTACGGCGGCTGGATCACGGACTTTCTGCCCGGCCCGGCGGATCACCCCGTTCACTACGGCCTGCCGGCGGGCCGCATCACCGACGACTCGGAGCAGGCGTTTTCGCTGGCGCGGGCGTTCATCGAGCATGGCGGCGTCACGCTGGAGGCCAGCGTCGAGGCGATCATCACCTGGTACGACCGCGTCGGTGGCGATACGTCGCCCTACGTGGGGCCGAGCACGCGGCGCGGCGTCCAGGCGCTGAAGCGCGGCGAGGATCCGTGCACGACGGGCACCTGGGGCGATACTAACGGCGCGCCGATGCGCATCTCGCCGGTGGGCCTGCTGCACCCCGGCGACCCGCTGGGCGCGGTGGCCGACGCCGAGATCGCGTGCGTGCCCACGCACAACACCAACGTCGCCATCTCCGGCGCGTGCGCGGTCGCCGCGGCGGTCGCGGTGGCGATGGTGGAGGGCGCCACGCTCGAGGGCGTGATCGCGGCGGGGATCATGGGCGCGGAGCTGGGCCGGTCCAAGGGCCGTCCGTGGCTCGGGCCGTCCGTGGCGCGCCGCATCCAGATGGCGGTGGATATCGCGCGCGGTCCCGGCGACGAGAGGACCCACCTGCGCCGGATCTACGACGAGATCGGCACGTCGCTCTCCGTGCCAGAGACGGTTGGCGCGGCGTTCGGCGTGCTGGCGATGGCGGGCGGCGATCCGCGCCAGACGGCGATCTACGCGGCGAACCTGTCCGGCGACGCGGACACGGTCGGCGCGATTGCCTGCGCGATAGCGGGTGCGTTCAAGGGCATGGCCGCCATCGACCCGGCGATCGCGCGCCGCCTGGATATCGATGAGGTCTTCGCGGCGTACCACGTCCCCCAGATCGCGGATGGGCTGCTGGGGCTGATCGAACGGAGGGGCTGACGATGGCCCCGCACGTCGTTTCGATCGGCGACCTGGTGCTCGATGTCATCCTGCCGGTGACGCTGCCGGTCCAGCCGGGCGGCCACCAGGAAAGCCCGGAGCGGGGCATCGAGCCGGGCGGTGCGGCCAACTTCATGATCGCGGCGCGCCGCATGGGCCTGGACGTGTCGGCGGCGGGCGCGGTTGGCGCGGACGTCTTTGGCGCGCTGATCCTCGATGGGCTGCGCTCGGAAGGCGTGGATACGGCGTTCGTCGTCGCCACGCCAGGGTCGTCGTCCACGCTGGTGATCGCGCTGACCGATCGCGCTTCCGGCGAGCACACCTTCGTCGGCAGTTACGGCACCGGCCCCCAGGTGGCCTATCCGCACGGGCTCGACGCGTGCATCGCCGGGGCGGATGCGGTGTTCCTGCAAGGGTACACGCTGGCCGAGGCGCGCATCATGCCGCTGGCGCTGCGCGGCCTGGACCATGCGGCGCGGGCGGGCACGCCCGTGTTCCTGGACGCGGGGCCGTTCCTGGCGCACGTCCCGCCGGAGATCATCCGGCGCGTGGTGGCGGGATCGGCGCTGCTGCTCATGACCGAGGACGAAGTGCCGCTGGTGAGCGAGGGCCGGACCGGCGAGGCGGCGTATGCCGCCCTGCTGGCGAGCGGTCCGGCGACGCTGGTCGTCAAGCGCGGCGCGGCGGGCTGCACGATCATCACCCGCGACGGCGCGCTCGCCCTGCCGGGCTATCCGGCCCAGGTGGTCGACACGTCCGGGGCCGGCGACTGCTTCGATGCGGCGTTCGTGGCGGGCCTGCTGCGCGGGCTGCCGCTGGCCGACTGCGGGCGGCTGGCCAACGCGATGGGCGCGGCGGCGGTCGAGCGCGCCGGGGCGGGGCGCAACGCGCCGGCCTGCGCCGACGTGATGGCGATCCTCCAGCGGGCCGGAGACGAGGTAAACTACGCATGTTGAGCACGCTAACGATTCAAACGCCGCCCGGCGACGCGCTGGTGAACATCACCGGGCAGGTGCGCGATGCCGTGCGCGCGACCGGGATCCAGTCCGGGCTGTGCGCGGTCATCGTGCCCCACACGACCGCCGCCGTGACGGTCAATTCGTCGCTGGACGCGGCCACGCCGGACGACATCATCGCCGATCTGCGCCGCCTGGTGCCGACGCGCGTGGACTTCAAGCACCAGTACGACACGCCCGCCGACGCCGCCGGGCACATCAAGGCGGCGATCATCGGGCACAGCATCACGCTGGCGGTGGAGAACAGCGACCTGCTGCTGGGCGGGTCGCAGAGCATCCTATTCTACGAATTCGACGGGCCGCGCCAACGGCACGTTCAGGTGAAGGTGGTTGCCGGATGAACACGAGTTTGCTGCTGTCGGACGAAGTGAGCGCCGCTATGCTGGCCGGGTCGCCGGTCGTGGCGCTGGAATCGACCCTGATCACGCACGGCTTCCCCTACCCGGCCAACATCGAGACGGCGCTGGCGATGGAAGCCGCCATCCGCCAGGAGGGTGCGCTCCCGGCGACGATCGCCGTGATCGACGGGTGGGTGAAGGTCGGGCTGAGCCAGGCCGAGATCGAGATGCTGGCCGGGCTGGGCCAGGACCGCGTGCGCAAGTGCTCGCGTCGCGACCTGCCGATCGTGGTCGGGCTGCGCCAACACGGCGCGACGACCGTCGCCGGGACGATGATCGTGGCGCACATGGCCGGGATCAAGGTGTTCGCCACGGGCGGGATCGGCGGCGTCCATCGCGGCCATCCCCAGGACATCTCGGCGGACCTGATCGAGCTGGGCCGCACGCCGATCACGGTGGTGTGCGCCGGGGCCAAGTCGATCCTCGACCTGCCGCTGACGCTCGAAGTGCTGGAGACGCAGGGCGTGCCGGTGCTCGGCTACGAGAGCGACACGCTTCCCGCCTTCTACAGCCGCTCCAGTGGGCTGCCGGTCGATCAGCGCGTCGATACGCCCGAACAGGTGGCGGCGATTGTCACCGCCCGCGACCGGCTGGGGCTGGCGCACGGGACGCTGGTGGCGGTCCCCGTGCCGGAAGCTGACGCGCTGCCGGTCGAGGAAGCGGAGGCGGCCATCGCCGAGGCGACCCGCCAGGCCGACGCCGCCGGGATTCACGGCAAGGCCGTCACGCCGTTCGTGCTGGCGAAAGTGCTGGAGCTGACCGGCGGGCGCTCGCAGGTGGCCAATATTGCCGCGCTGGTCAATAACGCCCGCGTTGGGGCGCGCATCGCCCGGGCGCTGGCGTAGGGTAGTGAGGGGCTGCTGATGGCGCGCAAAATCATCATCGACACCGATCCCGGCGTAGACGATACAATGGCGATCTTCTTCGCCCTCCGCTCGCCGGAGCTGGACGTGATTGGCCTGACCACCATCTTCGGCAACGTGGACACCGATCTGGCGACGACCAACGCGCTGCGCCTGCTCGAAATCGCCGGGCGGACGGACATTCCCGTCGCCAAAGGCGCCGATCACCCGCTGACCGGACCGTTCGCGGGCGGCGTGGCGTTCGTGCATGGCGACGATGGGCAGGGCAACGTCCACTTGCCGCCGCCAGCGGGCCGGGCGGTCGACGGATCGGCGGCGGCGTTCATCATCGAGCAGGTGATGGCCGCACCCGGCGAGATCACGCTCGTGCCGCTGGGGCCTCTGACCAACCTGGCGCTGGCGCTCCGGCTGGAGCCGCGCATCGCCACCCAAGTGCGCGAAGTGGTGTTGATGGGCGGCAACGCGCTGTGCCCCGGCAACGCCACGCCGGCCGCCGAGGCCAATGTCCACAACGATCCCGAAGCGGCGGATGTGGTGCTGGGCGCGGCATGGCCGGTGACGATGGTCGGGCTGGATGTGACGCACCGCATCAACATGACGCCCGCCCACCTGGACCGTTACGCCCAGGCCGATAACCCGCTGGCGCAGCACATCAGCCGGATCGTGCCGCACTACCGCGCCTATTTCGAGCAGAGCTACGGCATCCAGGGTATCTACGTGCACGACTCGTCGGCGGTGGCCTGCGCCATCGACCCGTCGCTGTTCACCGTGGAGCGCTGGCCGGTGCGCGTCGAGACGCAGGGCATCAGCCGCGGCAAGACGTGGCCCGGCAACGGCGAGCGCCCGCTGCCGCCCTGGCAGGGCCGCCCGCCGGTCACCGTGTGTGTCGGCGTAGACGCCGATCGCCTGCTGGAGTTAGAGCTCAGCCGGCTGACCTGATGCCCGGCGCCGGTTTGAATCGACCTGCTCTCAAGAGGAGAATGATGGTTCATGGCTCGCAAAATGATTATTGACACCGATACCGCTTCAGACGATGCCGTAGCGCTCATGATGGCGCTGCAGACGCCCGATATCGAGGTCGAGGCGATCACGATCGTGGCCGGGAACATGCCGGTCGAGCAGGGTAGCATCAATGCCCGCTACACAGTCGAGCTGTGCGGCAAAGACGTGCCGGTCTATCACGGCGCGGATAAGCCGCTGATCCGCGAGGTCTACCGGGCGTATTTCTTCCACGGGCCGGATGGCATGGGCGGGATGAATTACCAGGCCAAGACGTCGCCGGCCGAGGGCCACGCCGTGGACGTGCTGATCGACACGATCAAGGCCAACCCGGGGATCATGCTGGTCACGCTCGGCCCCATGACCAACGTGGCGCTGGCCGTCAGCCAGGCGCCGGAGATCGTCGAGAACGTGTCGCGCTGCGTGGTGATGGGCGGCGCCGCCAACGTGGTCGGCAATGTCACACCCGCCGCCGAATATAACATCTGGTGCGACCCCGAAGCGGCGCGGATCTGCTTCCGGTCCGGCCTGCCGATCGAGATGGTTGGCTGGGAGCTCTGCCGGGGCGAGGCCAATCTCAGCGACGAGGACATGCGCTATTGCAAAGAGGTGATCGATACGCCGCTGTCGCATTTCGCGGTGGACTGCAACATCTCCGCGCTGGAGGCGAGCCGCAACTGGCTGGGCGATCCCGGCCTGGGCCTGCCGGACCCGGTGGCGATGGCCATCGCGATCGATCCCACGATCTGCACGCGCCGCAGCAAGCATTACGTCGAGGTGGAGTGTGACGGCACGTTCACGCGCGGCATGACGGTCGTCGATCAGTGCGGCGTGACGCCCTACGATACGGCCAATGTCGCCATGTGGGCGCCGCTGGTGGCCCGTGGAGAGCCGCATATCACCGTCTGCTGGGAGATCGACGCGCGCCGCTGGAAAGATCTGTTGTACAAGACGATGCGGGTGTAAGAGGACTTATGGCTCTGTTCGACTTTATCGGCGTGGGCGGCCTGGCGTATGACATGCTGCTCCAGGTCGACCGCCTGCCGCTCGGCGACGACAAATACCCGGCCCAGCCGGTCGAAAAGCTGCCGGGCGGGTTCATCGCCAACGCGACCTGCGCCGCGGCCCGGCTGGGGCTGCGGACGAGCTTCATCGGCTGGGTGGGCGATGACGCCGACGGCACGATGTTGATCGAGGACTTCATCGACTGGCACGTCGAGCCGGAAGGGGTGATCCGCCTGCCCGGCGAGATGACGCCCTTCACGCTGGTGATGACCGACTCGCGCGGGGGGCGGGCGATCGTGATCCCGCAGTGGCCGATCTACGACTCGCCGCTCACCTACGAGCAGGTGGCGCTGTCCCGCCAGGCGCGCGTGGTGTATACCTACCCGCGCGACCCGGCGTGGTGCACCCAGCTGCGCCGCGCCACGATGGAGTCCGGCGGGGAGCTGGCGCTCGATGTCGAGCCCACGGTGCCGATGCGCGGCGACCTGCTGCGCGAGGCAGTGTCGGTGGCCGATGTCGTGTTCGTGACGAAAGACAGCCTGGCGATGCTCGGCATGCCCTCGATCGAGCGGCTGGCTCAGCCGGGGCAATGGGTGATCCTGACCGAGGGCAAGCGTGGCTCCAGCGGCATCGCGGCGGGGATGCGCAAGCCTGTCGTCCAGAAGGCGCACCCGGCGGTGACGGTCGACACGACCGGCGCGGGCGACTGCTACCACGCGGCCCTGATCGCGGCCCGCTTGGACGGCGCCGAGCTGCCCGAGGCGATGGCCTTCGCCAGCGCGGCGGCGGCGAGCAAGGTCGAGCATCGCGGCGCGCGCGGCGGCTTGCCCACGCGCGACGAGGTCGAGCTGCGGCTGGCGCGGCCCTGAGGGGAGCGGTGCGGTGATCCAGCGTGTGGCCTTCGGCATCATCCTCGATGACATCGTGTTCCCGGATGGCGTCACGCGCATGAGCGTGTTGGGCGGCGGCGGCCCGCAGACGGCCTGGGGCATGGCTGCCGCGTTGGGGAGCGGCGACGCGGTCGGGCTGGTGGCGGGCGTTGGCGATGACCTGCCGCCGGAAGCGCTCGCGCCGCTGCGCGCGGCGGGGATCAACCTGGACGGCGTGCGCCAGACGGAGCACCCCACGCCCCGGGCCTGGCAGATCACCGAGTTCGACGGGCGGCGCACGCAGGTCTGGCGCGTCCCGCTGCCGACGCTGGGCGTGCAACTGGCGCGGGGCTGGGACGCCCTGCCGCCCCCTTACCGCGCCGCGCGGACCTTCCACTGGGGCATCCATCCCGACGATCCCGGACCGAGCCTGGCGTTCGCCACTGACCTGATCGCGGATGGGCGCTGGGTGAGCCTGGAGCCGTTCAAGCCGCCGGACCGGCCGCTGAGCGACGGTGAGCTGCGCGCCATGCTGGCGGCGTGCGCGATCTTCTCGCCCAACTGGTACGAAGCGGCCCGGCTCGTGCGCACCGATGACGAGCGTGCGCTGGTCGCCCGCTTCCGCGCGCTGGGCTGCCGCGTCCTGGCGCTGCGGCGCGGGGCGGCCGGGGCGGATATCTGGGATCTGGTCGAGGGGCGGGGCGTGCGCGTGCCCGCCGTGCAGACTTCCGTGGTGGATGCCGTCGGCGCGGGGAATGCGTTCTGCGGCGCGCTGGCCGCCGCGTGGGATGCCGGGCTGGAAGAGGCGGCCTGCCACGCCAGCGTTGCCGCGTCGTACCTGGTCGAGCAGGTGGGGCTGCCCGCCGCGCTCCCGGATCGCGACCATTACGCGCGGCGGCTGGACGAAACGCGGCGCGGGTTGACCGCGCTGGCGCTGGCCTAGAGGGTGATCACCTTGTCGGCGCGCCACTGGGCCTCGATGATGTCGCCCATGCCGCCCATCATCCCGACGCGCAGGTGGTTCGTCAGGCCGAGGAAGTTCAGGCAGGTGCTGCACACGATCAGGAAGACGCCTTTTTCGCCCAAGGCGCGCAGGGGCTCGAGGACGGGCGAGCCTTCGCAGGCCAGCTTGACGCCGTCGGCGTAGAAGCAGATCGCGGCGGGCAGCTTGCCGTCTTCGAGCAGCATTTGGAAATACTTCGCCGCCAGGATGTGTTGGAGCTCGGGATCGGATTTTCCCATGCCGTCATTCGTGACGAGGATCACCGTGCGACGATTTTCGGAAAGCGTGGACATCACCTATACCCTTTTGCACTGCCGGATACCGAGCTTATCATACCCGTGCGCCGGATGGCTGGAAAGGTGGAGGTGAGGATATGCTCACGAAAACCCGCCAATCGACCGCGCAGGTTGCTCGCTTTTCCGTTCTGACGGTATTGTATCTACAGGTGAGCCTGGCCGGTCGCGCTGTGTGGTCGGCCCTTTCCCAACAGGAATAGCGATGATGCGCTCTCCCATGCACCAACAAATCGACACCCTGCCCGAGCTGGTCCGCGCGATTGCCCGGCCGTTCGACGAATCGGCCCGCGCGACATTCGACTTCGAGCTGTGCACCTCCGCCAAGCGGATTTATCTGGTCGGCTGCGGCGACAGCCACCATGCGCCGGTGGGTGCCGAGCTGGCGTTTCACCAGTTGGCGGGCACCCCCACTCAGGCGATCAGCGCGCTGACCTTTGCCCGCTACGTGGTCGGGCACCTGCCGCCGACCGGCCCCAAGACCAACCTCGTGATCGCCGTGTCGGTGTCGGGCGTGGTCAGCCGGACGATCGAGGCGCTGCGGCTGGCTCGCCAGGCCGGGGCGGTGGGCGTGGCCCTGACCGGCGCGCCGGACGCCCCGCTGGCCCAGTCCGCGGAGAAGGTCTTCCAGACGACAGTCCCACCGCTGCCGGACGAGCTGGCCGGGATGGTCGTGCCCGGCGTGCGCTCGTATCTGGCCTCGCAGATGGCGCTCTACAGCGCGGCGATCCGCATAGGGGAGGTGCGCGGGCACCTGACCACGGCGGGGGCCGATGCCCTGCGCGGCGAGCTGCTCGGCCTGGCGGACGTGATGGAGGCTACCATCCGGGCGTGCGAGCCAGTGGCGCGCGACCTGATGCAGCGCTGGGACGATATCCCCGAGTTCGTGTACGTGGGCGCCGGGCCGCTGTACGGCGTGGCGATGTTCAGCGCGGCCAAGATGCTCGAGGCCAGTGGCGATCCGGCGATGGCCCAGGAAACCGAGGAGTGGGCGCATCTACAGTATTTCGGGCGGCGCGCCGACACGCCCACGGTCCTGATCAGCGCGGCGGATTACGACGCCGACCGCATGGCCGAGGTGGCGCGCGCGGCGCAGAGCATCGGGCGGCGGCTGGTTGGCGTGCTGCCCGAGGGCGAGACGGCGATCGGCCAGTACGTGGCGCACGTCCTGCCGGTCAAGGGCGCGGTGCGCGAGTGCTTCGCCCCGCTGGTCTATAGCATCCCCGGCGAGTTGTTGGCCGCGGAGCGCGCCGCCGCGATCGGCGCGGACTATTTCCAGCGCTTCGGTGGCGGGCGGACGGTGGACTGGGCCGACGGCGCCAGCCGCATCCGCGACAGCCACCTGCTGGACACCGTGCGGAAGTAGGTCGCGGCGTGATGGAGCGTCCGGCGATCGTGTGCGTGGGCAGCATCATCATCGACGATATCGTGCTGCCCGACGGCGTGACGCGCATGGGCGTGCTGGGTGGAGGCGTCTCGCACGCCGCCGCAGGCGCCGCCGCCTGGGGCGAGCGGCCGGGAATCGTGGCCTGCGTGGGGCGCGATCTGCCAGCAGCGGCGCGCGACCGGCTGGCGCGCGACTTCGACCTGCAGGGCGTGATCGCGCTCGACGTGCCCCAGGCGCGGGCGTGGCAGGTCTTCGAGTGGGACGGACGCCGCACGGAGATCTTTCGCGTGGACGTGCTCGAGCCGTTCCTGACCGATCCCCAGCCGGAGCAGGTTTCGGCGGCCTACGAAGCGGCGCGCGGGCTGCACCTGCTGCGCCCGGCGGGCGACGTGGCGGGCTGGCGGGCGCGCTTCCCGGCAGCGACCATCCTGTGGGAGCCGTCGCAACACTTCATGGTCGCGGGCCACCTGCCGCAGTTCCGCGCCGCGCTGCCGCTGGTGGATATCGTCTCGCCGAACAGCCTCGAAGCGCGGCTGATCTATGGCCTGGACGATCCGGCGGATCTGGCGCGCGCCATGCTGGACGACGGCGCGCGCGTCGTGGCGCTGCGGTTGGGCGCGGATGGCTCGCTGGCCGCCCGCGCCGATCAACCCGGGCTGATCCACCTGCCAGCGGTCCCGGTGGCGGAGATCGTCGACCAGACCGGCGCGGGCAACGCGTACTGCGGTGGCTTTTTGGCCGGCTGGCTGGCGACGGGCGGCGATCTGCTGGCGGCGGCCTGTTATGGTGGGACGGCGGCTTCCTTCGCGCTGGAAGTCACCGGCGTGCTCGATCCGTCCGCGGTGGGGCCTGCCGAGCGCGAGCGCCGCTGCCGGTGGCTGGCGGACCGGGCCATCATTCTGAGCGCGTAAAACGCAGGCGAGGTGAGCGTATGTCTTTGTTTTCGTCCGGTGTGCCCCCCTATACGGTCCGGCCCATGTGCCTGGATGATCTGGTGACCGTCCGCGAGATCGATCGCGACGCGTTCGAGCAGGCGCGCCGCCAGGGAGGCGAGGGGACGCGCGCCCTGCGCCTGCGCACGCTGGAAAACATGCAGGCGGCGCTCCAGCGCCCGCATCCGGGCGTAGTGGTCGAATGGCCGCCGGGCCGGGTGGCAGGCTATTGCTTCACCCATGTGTGGGGCTCGGTGGGCTGGCTGGGCACGCTGGGCGTGACGCCGCGCAAGCAGGGGGTTGGGCTGGGGCGCGCCGTCACGGCTGCCGGGCTGGATCTGCTGCACGAAGCGGGCTGCCAGGTGCTCGCGCTGGAGACGATGCCGGAGAACGGCAAGAACATCGCGCTCTACACCCGGCTGGGGCTACAGCCCGGCCACCTGACGCTGCTCTGCCAGGGCAGTCCGGCCTCCGCACCGGCCACCCATTTCGAGATCTGGGACGGCGGCGGCGCGCTGCGGCGCGTGGCCTCGCAGATCGTCCCCGGCATGGACCTGACCCCGGCGGCGCTGTGGCTGGAGCAAGAGGGCGCGGGCGAGACGTTGGTGTGGCACGAGGACGGACAGCCAGTGGCATTTGCCGTGCTGCGCAGCGCGCCGCGCCGTCTGGATGGCGCGCAGTCGTACCTGACAGTCGAGGCGGCAGCGTGCTTGCCCCAGGCGGCGATCCATTGGCCGCGCTACGTCCGCGAGATGCAGACCTTTGCCCAGCGCCGGGTCAAGGTGGGCATCGTCATGCCGATCAATGCGGCGCAGATCGACTTGCTGCGCGATACACTGGATGTGGGGATGCGCGTGGTGCACACGCGGGTGCGGATGGCGACATCGGCGGCCCTGGACCAGCCCGGCGCGATCCTGATGCTGACGCTGGCGATGTGATCCGGCAGAATCACTGACGGACGATAATGGCGCTCGGCCAACATCGTCCGTCGTTACTTCTCCTCCAAGGCGTGGGCCAAGTATGCCACACGTGCAGCGAGATCGGCAAATCGTTGCGATTTGTTCTCAATTCGGCTATAAGGTAGTCACCAAGCGTACCACGAACACAGCGAAGGGAACCATGATGATCCACCTACCGCGCCGCGCGTTGATCATTGGCGCGCTAATTGTCTTGCTGGCCGGGCTGGCCCTTCCGGCCGGTGTGGGGGCGGGCGATCCGCCGGCGGCAAAGGGGCCGCGCGTGCTGACCGGCAGTTACGAGACGACGAACCCGATTTATCCGCTGATCGGCGCCGAGACCGGCGTGGTCCTCTACGACCTGACCCCGATGATCAACGAGGAGTACGTCTTCATGTCGCCGCCAGAGGCGCAGGTCTTGGGCCGGATCAACGGCGACATCGTCAGCGGCGATTACGTGATCGAACTGCCGGTGACGCCGCAGGCCGCGCCGCTGGACTTCGACGGCGATCCGGCGTCGCCGCCCGCGGTGCAGGTCTTCATGACGGCCACCTTCATCGACTTCCTGGGCGATGAGTACGTCAACCGGGGCGAGACCCCGATGGATATGTCGGTGCGGCTCGAGCCGCTCACCTATCACATCGTCGGCGGGCACGTGGTCGTCTGGTCGCCGGCTGAGGGCGAGGCGTTCCCCGGCGGCCTGGGGCCGGATGGGGCGGCGTTCTCGGCGGATGATCCGATGATGGCGCTGTCCGCCGGGTGGAGTGTGATCTCGCTCGAAACCGATCCGTTCACCGTGGTGCGCGATGAGACGGTGGATATCCCGATCTTCGAGAGCATCGGCGCGCTCAACGATTACTCGGACCTGACCTATCGCGAGGCGTGGGAAGACCTGTTCGAGCGCACGCGCGAAACCTATCCCTTCACCGGCGAGAAGAATCTCGACTGGGAGTCCATCTACAGCACGATCACGCCGCTGATCGAGCAAGCCGCCTCCGATCTGGAATTCGACCTGGCGATCGCGTCGTTCGGCGCGATGATCCCCGACACGCACATCGGCTATGCCTCGGTTTCCGTCACGCAGCGGTTCCTGATCGGCGGCGTGGGGATTGAGGCACTGGGCGTGACCGACGCTGGCGAAGTGGTCGTGGTGCAGGTGGGCGAGAACTCCCCGGCGGAGCGGGCGGGGATCACGCCGGGCGCGGTGCTCGTGTCGGTCGATGGCGATCCGGTGCTGCAGGTGCTGGACGAGACCCCGCTGCTGCTCACCAGCGCCTCGACGCCGCACGGCCGCCGGTTCTTCCAGGCGGCGACCATGCTGCAGGGACCGGTCGGGACCCAGGTGCGGCTGGCCTGGCGCGCGCCGGACGGATCCGACCGCTTGGCGAGCCTGATCCGCGAATTCGACGTGGCCCCGCTGCTGGTGGCCTTCGATACTGCCAATCCGGCCGAGGGCGTGATCACCGCCCGCATGCTGGAGTCTGGCCTGGGCTATATCAGCGTGCGCGGTTTTGCCGAGGATGTGAGCCAGGCGGACACTTCCTTCGGCGCGGAGCTTCAGAGCCTGATGGACGCTGGGGCGCGAGGCATCATCGTCGACGTGCGCAACAACAGCGGCGGGCTGGTCCAGCTCGCCATGTCGATCGCGGGGCGCTTTTTCCCGGATTACCTGCGGTTGTTCGACCTGTACTATGCCGATGGCGAGGGGGGATTCGCCTATCGCGGCTACATCGAGACGCTGGTGGGCGAGCCGTATTATGGCGGGCCGGTAGCCGTGCTCGTCAACGAGATGACCGGCAGCGCGGGCGACCTGTTCGTCTACGCCCTGCGTACCGGCAACCGGGCCATCGTCGTCGGCCACACACCGACCGGCGGCTTCACCGGTGAAGTGAGCGATGGCCAGTACACGCTGCCCACCGGCCTGAGCATGCAGATCCCCACCGGGCGCCCGGTCGACCCGGTGACGGGCGAAACGCTGATCGAGGGTGTGGGCGTCGTGCCTGACGTGCGCGTGCCGGTCACCATCGAGAGCCTGCTCTCGGACGAGGACGAGGTGCTGCGCGCCGCCGAAGCAGCCCTGCTGGGTGAGTGATGCGGACAAAAACCGGGCAGGCCGCCGCCTGGTGACCTGCCCTGTCGTTGGTGTGCGGGACGCGCAGTTACTGCACCGACCCGCCGCCCGACGCGTCCAGCATGCGCTGGACTTTGAGCGCCAGGTGCAGGTTCAGCCGCACGTTGGAGTCGTCCATGTCGAGCTGGATGATCTCGGTGATGCGCGCCATGCGGTAGACCAGCGTGTTGCGGTGGATGTTGAGCACGTGAGCCGTGCGCGCCATGTTGCCGTTGTTGGCGAAGTAGGCGCTCAGCGTAGGCAGCAGGTCGGTCTGGTGGCGCTCGTCGTATTTCGACAGCGGCGACAGCCAGTGATCGCAGAAGCTGGAGAGCGTCCCCGGATCGCTGACGCCTAGCAGCAGCTCGTACAGACTCAGGTCGCCGAAGAAGGCCACCTGCGATTCGTTCCACAATTGTTCGGAGAGCGTCAGCGCGCGCTCGGCTTCCTGGAACGATTCGCGCAGGGCGGTCAATCCCTTGACCGGGCGCCCGACCCCGGCGATGATCTCGCCGTCCGGCACGGTGCTGGTCAACGTCTCGTGCAGCAGATCCACGATCTGCTTCAGGCGCTGGGTTTGCTGCGGCTCGTCGAGCGGGAACAGCATCACGGCGCGGTCGACGTACTGCCCGACAGGCGCCTGAATCCGCCGCTGGCGGATTTCGGCCTGGATCAGGCTGACCATGCGCTCCGGCGAGAAGGTGCCCGCGGCCCGATCGTTGGACGGCAGCCAGTGGAACAGCACGACAGCGTGCCAGGCGTCCACCTGGTAGCTCTCCTTCTCGGCGCGCAGGGCCAGCAGCGCGTCGTCGCTGCCGGTGCCGTGCAGCCAGTCGCTCAGCCAATCGCGCACCAGGGGCGCGCTTTCGTGCGAGAGGGTGGTCGACTGCTGGTGGACCATTTCGCGCACGAAGACCGGCGCGCTGTGCTCGAGGGTCAGCAGGTCGAAACGATCCGGCGCGTCGCCCGCGCTGAGGATCGAGACGTAGCCCAGTAACTGGCGCTCGTGAATCAGCGGGGCGGTGATGCCCGCCGGGCTTTCGATGATCTGCCAGTCGTCCTCGAAGAAGGCGCGGTCCTCGATGTCGAAGCGCCGCACGAACTCCGCGCCGCCGACCAGCGCCAGGTGCGAGTCCCAGTCGTGCCCGTGCGAGGCGGGGAGGCCCCGGCTGAGCACTTCGCCGGACCGGTCGTGGATCACCACGGGGCGGTCGAGCATCCGCGCCAGCGCGTTGAGCATGGTGGTCAGCCCGCGATGGCTGGCGGCGTGGCGCTGCAAGGTCTGCTGCAGCTCAAACGCGCGGTGGGCGAGCTGGGCCTGGTGGTTAGTCAGCAGGCGCTGGACGGCCCGCTCGACCTGGGGCAGCACAGCGCGATCCGGCAGCACGATCACCGGAAAGTTGGCCGATTTAGCAACCTGGTGCGCGCGCGGCATGATCGTCCCGCGCACGGCGAGCGCGCTGGCCCGCGTCTGGACGAGCTCCTCGATGACGGTTTCGAGGGTGAGCGGTTTCTGGTAGTTGCTCAGCGTCGCCGTGGACAACAGCACCAGCTCGCCGCCCTCGATGTCCGCGAAGATGGGCGGGCGCGTGCGCAGATTGCAGACCCAATTCACCGGCGTATCGGGGTGCCCCGTGATCAAGCGGCTGCCAATGGGTAGCGCCAACTTCAACAAAGACCGGATATCTGTGGATGTCGATACGGCGCTCATGATGGTCCTCCCCTGCGTGCGTGCGGTTCTTGTGCAATCTCTCTATAGACCAGAATTCTCTAGATATTCTGACCTTCAGCAAAGAGCAACCATTTTTCAGTGTAGGACCTTAGTGACGGGATGTCTTCGGGCATGTTTTATGAGATTCACACGAAAACACTTGTGCAACTTGCACAATTTGGGCCTGCATGCTTGGGCGAGATGACTCGTCCGGCATCGATTCTGCACAAGCCGTGGCCGCATTGTCGGGCGCGTGGCGTGAGCTTGGCGGCGGGCAAGCGTCTTGGACAAGCGTGTAGTGACTCGCTATAATGCCGTTTCACTCACGAGAGACGATGCCTATGTCCGAAAACCCACGCGAAAACCAACCTGAGTCCGGCGATCCGGGCCAGGACGATCACCTGCCCGCGATCCCACCCGACGAGCCTGTCACAGCCGCGCCGGAAGCCGAAGCGGCGCTGGCTGCCGAGGAGCCGCCGCTGGAGCCGGAAGATACCAAGCCCCAGGCTGTTCCCGCGCCGGTCGAGGCGCTCCAACAACTGGCCGTTGACGAGCCGCCGGTCGATCCGTTCGTGGATACGACCCCGCGCGACGCGATCTTCTCCAGTAGCGCGCCAACGCGCGTGGCCCTGGTGGCGGTTGTGATGGTGGGCGCGGTGTGCATGTGCGTGGCGCTGCTGGGGTTCGCCGGGTTTGCCGGCTACCGTGACGGCCTGGCGACGAATGATGCCCGCATCACACAGACGATGGCGACCGGGATCGCGCAGCAGTACGCCAGCGGGCGCGTGGACCTGGAAAACGGCTTTGCCGAGCTGGCGGCCGCCCGGTTCGCGTGGATCGTCGAGACGGTCCAGGCGCCGACCAAGTACGCGCTCGACAGCCGCGAGCAACTGGCGACAGCGCGGGCGATGATGTCCGCCACACCCACCCCGCTCCCGCCGACGGACACGCCAATCCCTACGGTGACGCCCAGCCCCGAACCGGCTACTCAGGAACCTGCGCCCACGGACGACGCCGCAGCGAGCGCGGTCGACGAGCTGGACCCGGCGGCGATGTTCGAGCGCGCATCGTCGGCCATGCGCTTCGACCGGTACGAAGAGGCGATCGAGTGGCTGGAGCCGCTGATGGTCATCGCGCCGGAAAGGCTGGACGCGACCCAGCAGGCCGAGGTCAAAGCGATGTACCTGGAGGCGCTCGTCGAGCAGGGGCGGATCTACCTGCGCGGGATGAACCAGGACGGCGAGGATCGCTTGCAGCGGGGCATCAACCTGATCTATCGCGCCGACTCGCTTGGCACCGTGGAGCCCGCCAGCCTGCTCTACGAGGCCGACTTCGCCCAGCGCTATCTCAACGCGCGCAGCTATGTCAGCGGCGGCAATTTCGCGGCGGCGCTGCCCGTGTTGGAGCGCTTGTGTGAGGAAAACTGCGAATGGGGCTACCAGGGCACCAGCGTGCGGACGCTGCTGCTACAGGCCCAGTCCGGCGCGAGCGCCCCGGCCGAGGGCGAGTGACGTTCAATAGCCGTCGAGCAGCTCGGACACCATCTCCATGAAGTCTTTGGGCATGACGGGTTTGCTGACCCAGTAATCGATCCCCATCTCGACGATCTCTGGGAGGAGGTTGGGGCGGGCGGTGAGGATCATCACCTTCATCGCGTCGAGCCGGGGCACCGATCGCACGTACTCGAGCACTTTGGAACCGGATATTTCGGGCATGGCCAGGTCCAGGATCAGCAGGTCGGGCGTCTCGCGTTCGAGAATGGCCAGCGCGTCTGCGCCGTCATCCGCCTGTAATGTCTGGCAGTCCAGCCGTTCGACCAGTCCCACAAACAGCCTGAGCAGTCCCGGCTCGTCGTCGACAATCAGGACCTTTGGCGAGGACACACGACCCCCCTTTCCCGGTAAAGCTGCAAGGCCAATGATACCCCCGGCTCGCGTCGCTGTCGAGGCGGATCAGGCGTTGGCGCCGCGATCGTCCGGCAGCAGATCCTTCACCATCTGCAAAAAGTCCAACGGCATGACCGGCTTGCTCACCCAGCGCTGCACACGCGGCGCGAACTCCTGAAAGTCGCGGTTCGAGCCCAATGCCGTGAGGACCATGACCTTCATCGCATCCAGCCGCGGCGTCTGGCTGACATAGGCCAGCACGTCAATCCCCGACACTTCGGGCATGGCGATGTCTAGAATGAGCAGGCATGGCGTGTGCTCCTCCAAGATAGTGATAGCCGCCGCGCCGCCGCTGGCCTGGATCACGGTACAATCCAGCCGCTGGATCAGGCTGGCGAACAACCTCAACAAGCCGGGCTCATCGTCGACGATCAGAATCTCAGGGAGCGTCATCTCACATCCCATCCCGTTTGCGGCGCCACCGTGCGCAGGATGGCGCGCACCGGGCTGCCGCAGATGCCCGCGATCTTCAGCGGGAGCGCGATCAGCTCGTAGACGCCGTCCGGCACGCCCGCCAGGCGCACATTTTCCAGGTTGGCGATCCCGTGGTCGTACAGCCGGTGATGGCAGGGCAGCGTCTGGCTGTCCCGGTGATCGACCGAGGGGCTGTCCAGCCCCAGCAAGTGAACCCCCTGTGCGGCCAGCCAGTCGACCAGCTCGACGGTCGGGTAGGGGAAATCGTCTGGCCACTGGTCGTCTGGCAAATCGCTCACCCAGGTATGGATCAGCAGGCGCTGCATCCCGGCCAGGTCGCGCCCGGCGAAATCGTCGGGCAGGATGCCGCCCTGCCGCCGCGCGATGGTCACCACATGGGCCGGGCCGATGTACGGCGCCAGCGGCAGGTCCGCCGGGTGGATGCTCACATCGACGTAATGGTAGGGGGCGTCGATATGGCTGCCGGTGTGGGCGCTGAGGGTGAGCGTCGTCAGGTTGACGGACGCGCCGTCGCGCAGGCGGAGGCTGTGGGTGAACGAGAACGGCATATCGCCCGGCCACACGGCGAGGGCCGGCGAGAGGGTGCGGCTGATATCGTAGATGTGCGTCATGTCGGTTTCCTTCGCATGACCGGCCGCGCGCGCCGTTCAGGTCACAAAGGCGCGCCCGCCCGCGTGCCGCTGCCAGGTGCCGCTATCGAGGATGTCGCACATGGCCTCGATGACCAGCCGGATCTCGTCGTCGCTGTTGTAGAAATGGGGCGAAACGCGAATCCCGGCCTGGGGACGGTAATCGATCAGGATGTCGCGAGCGAGCAGCTCGCGCGAGACCTCGTACGCGTGCGGCGGGTCGATCGTCACGGTGCCGCCGCGCTCGTCTGGCTGGCGCGGCGAATTGACAGCGAAGCCGGCCTCTTCGGCCAGCGCGATCAACCGCGCCGTTTGGCGCATGGACTTTTCGCGAATAGCCTCAACGCCCACCTGCGCGATGATCTCCACGCCGGGCCGGTTGGCGTAAAGGCTGGGCATGGCCGGGGTGCCGTTCAGGAAGCGGAACGCGTCCTCGCGCAGCGCGATCTCGTCCACCTCGAAATCGAACGGGCGCTGGTGAGCCATCCAGCCGGTGAGGCCGGGCCGGATCGTCTTGAGGTAGTCGGGGCGCGCGTAGAGGAACACGCCGCCCGGCCCGCCGCACATCCACTTGAGCACGCCCGCCAGGTAAAAGTCGACGTTGAGATCGGTCACGTCGAACGGCACGATGCCCGCCGCGTGGTAACCGTCCAGGATCACGATCGCGCCAACGGCGTGCGCCTTCTCGATGATCGGCTTGACGTCCAGGATGTAGGCGCTGCGGAACAGCACATGGCTGATCGGCACCAGCAGCGTGCGCTCGTCGATGGCGTCGACGATGCGCTCGACCGGCACCGTGATGCCGCCATCCTCGCTCTCGACCATGCACAGCTCGACGTGCGGTGGCAGCATTCCGCGCAGCACGTAATAGACCGATGGGAAAATGCCGGACTCGATCACGACCTTGTTGCGCGGGCCGTCGAAGTCGAAGCACGAGAGCAAGATGCCCTGGGCGATGGACACGTTCTGGTGCATCGAGACGGTATCGGGCGGCGCGCCGATGATGCCCGCGATCTGGTTGCCGAGCGCGACGTTCATCTCCCACCAGCCCTCGCCCCACGCCCGGACCCCGCGCGCGGCCCAGGTGTCGGCGTACTCGCGCAGGCTGTCGTAGACGGCGCGCGGCATGGCGCCCAGGGAGTTGTTGATCAGATAGGTTGTCTGGTCGAGGATGGGGAACTGGTCGCGCCAGTGCAGAAGCGGATCGAGCACGGCAAATCATCCTTTGGACGAAGCATGGGTGACTACGTTGTCAGTGTAGTCGAACTGGATGAAAAAGCCAAATCGCGGCGTCCGGGAGCGCTTCCAGCAGCAAGACCGGGCCGATCGCGCCCGCAGACGGGCAGCACACGGCGGCACTGCGCTGCCGGTCCAGCAGGGCGGCGTAGGGGGTGAGGGGCAGCAGTGTATCGCGGCGGAACAGACGGCCGGTCAGGAGGGTTGGGTGCTGGCGAACAACCGGCTGAGGCCGGGATAGGGCGCCAGGGGGATGACCTCGAACGCGATCAGGTTGGCCGCCACCATGGGCAGCGTCGCCAGGGCACGCTCGGCTTCGGCAACGCTGGCGCACTCCAGCACGAGCACCGCCTCGGAACGGTCGGCGCGGAAATACACCTCGCGGATGATGTCCGCCTGGCAGAGCTCCCAGACGCGCTTGGCTTCGGCCCGTTTGAGTTGTGGCGTGAACTGGTCCGGCGCGGTGCCGGGCACCTCGTGTTCGATCGCCAGGATTTTCATGTCTCGTCCCGCCTGAAAATGACCGTCACGCAGCGGATGGCTTCCGGCTGCCCGCCCACAGTCTAGGCGAACCGCGCGAAAAACGCCAAGTGATCCGGAGTGGCGCGCGGGGTGCTGCCTGTGTCTAGCGCAGCCGCCGGGACGAATCGGCCAGCCAGTTCGTGTCGTTCGCCTGCCAGAAATCGCTGTGGCCCGGATCGGTGAACCGGCTGATATCCGTCTGGGCTTCCCACTGGGAGCTATTGGGCAGCGTGGCCCGCGTGAACACGGCGCCCGTCAGATCGGCTTCGCGCAGGTCCGCGTCCTGCAGGTTGGCGCTATGAAGCTGGGCATTCTGCAGGTTGGCACCGTTCAGCGCGGTCTGGGCGAGATTCGCGCCGCGCATAAAGGCGCCGCTCAGATCGGCCTGGCGCAGATCGGCACCGCGCAGGTTGACGCCGCGCAGATTCGCGCCGCTCAAGTTCGCGCCGCGCAGCGTCGTATAGCTCAGCGTGGCGTAGCTGAGGGTGGCGCCCGCCAGGTTCGCGCCGCTCAGGTTTGCGCCCGACAGCGTGGCCCCGCTCAGGTCCGCTTTGCTGAAATCCGCATGGCTCAGGTCGAGATCTTCCAGGTCGGAGCTGCTGAGCCGGATGCCATTGAGAAGCTGCCGCGAGGACATCTCCTCGAGGATAGGCTGGCGTTCCTCCGGCGTTTTGGCCACGAGCAGCCGATCCAGGTAGCTCTGGACAAGCTCCTGGCGCGCACGGATGCGCCCTTGTCTGTCTTTCAACTGCCTGACGAATAAGAACGCGCTGAGGGCGCCCAGGGCTGTTGGCAGCATCCACCACTCTCCCGTGAATTCTGTGACGACAATGAGTGCAGCCCCGGCGCTGGTGATGACTCCGGCAAGAGTCAGAAGAATTGGAATGCCGGGGACGGTGGGTTTTTCTGGCATCGATGTCACCCCAATCGAACTGATTCTCACGTGTCCACCCTGAAATCGGATGGTATCCAATTCAGTGGACAGGCAAAAATACGGCGTCATTCATTACTATAACGAAGAAAGGTTAAATCTCCAGACAATTTCGGTAAAAATAAATATTGATCATTGATATCGTTTATTATAACTTAATTGTTGGTTTAGTGTCAAGATCGCCACACAGAACTCCGCCGATTCCTGCGTGGCCCGGCTGCGCGGCAGGGCGAAGTGCGCCCGGCGGATCCCGGACTCAACTGCGGCGTGTTCTACGGCTGCGCTGCGGCGCAAGGGATTGGTTCGCGGGTTGGGGCGAGAGAATAGGGGCGATTGGTGGGCCGGAACGGGGACTCATTGTCCGGACTGGCCGGGAGCACTGGCCAGATCCGGCTCAGGGGGCGATCGGGCTCACGACATAGGGCATGGCGGTCGATTCCGCGGATGGGCGGACGAGCCAGGGCAGCAGCAGGGGCGGCGCGCTGGGCCGTGCGAGGGTGCCGGCTGGGGGCCGGATCACGCGGCTTTCCGTCGAATCAGGGGGCTGTCCCGTAGTCGCTGTGGGGCTCGATGCTGCCGTTGACAGGGCATCGGCAGGGGTGTCATTCGCAGACACTTCGATGACGAGTTCGGGCGGATTTATGCCCTCGCGGCTGGCGTAGCTCACGGCCGTCGGGCCGGTGGTGGTCAGCGCCAGGCTCACCAGGTTGCCGCCTCGCAGCAGCGGCGTGACGTCCACGGCTGTCCACGTTTCAGCCTCGACCGCGCCCGATGACCCGACGATGCCGCCTACCGGCGGGGCGCTGCTGTGGGTCAGATCCGCCTCGGCCCAGCCGTTGTCGGCGACAATCTGGACGTCGTACCCCGTTCCCGCCGCGCTGTTGGCGTAGACGCGCAGCGTGGCGCGCGTGATGGTTCCGCTCACATCCCCCAGGTCAAAGCGCAAGTAGCTGCGCAATTCGGGCGAGGCGTCCGTGCGCAGGACATCGGTCCCCCCGTAGTTCGAATCCGGTTTCGTCGCGTTCACGTAGCCATCAGCCACGGGCGTCAGGACGAAGATCGAGAGGGTCCTGTTCGCGATCGCGGCATCGGGCGACACGATGACGGTCGGATCCGGCGTGGCGCTGGGCTTGTTGTCCGGCGGGGTCGCGGTCGCCGCCGGGACTTCAGTCCGCGGCTGGCCCAGCGTGGGCGCGGCGGTTGGTGGTGGAGGCACGGTCGCCGTCGGGGTTGTCGTCGCGGTTGGCACCGGCGTATCGGTCAACGTTGCCGTGTGAGTCGGCGTCTGGGTTTCGGTCGGTGACGGCGTCGCGGTGGCGGTCCCGGTCGGCATGGGGGTTTGGGTGGGCGGGGGCGTCGCTGTCAGCGTTGCCGTCGCAGTTGGCGCCAGGGTATCGGTCGGGACGGGCGTGGTGCTCGGCGTCACCGTGGCGGCTGGCCGCGGCTCGCCGAGGGAGACGATCAACTGTGGGGCGTTGCCGTTGGTGTGTTCTTTGGAGCTGTAGTCCGCCCCGTCATCGTGGGGCGAGCTCACCCGTACGCTCACCGGACCATCGCCGGTGACCAGCGCCGTCACATCGATCTCGTACCAGTCGCCTTCACTCACGCTGCCTGGCGTGCCCAACACGCCACCTTCGCCGGACGGCGCCGTGTCCCAGGTGACCGTGCTTTCGCTCCATCCGGTGTTGGTCATAGCGTAGAACTCGCCGCCTGCCGGTGCCCCATCGATGTTGAACAGGCGCAGCGTGGCGCTGGCGACGGGCGCGCTGCCGATGCCCGACACGTCGAAGCGCAGCAGGAAGTCTTTGTCGGCGGAGGCGTCGACCTCTAACTTGTCATCGGAGCCGTAGTTGCGCGCGGGCTCATCGGCGCGGACGGTCGCGTCGTCGCTGGGCGTGAAGACGAGCACCGTCGGCGGCAGGGATGTTGCCATCGGCGTCGGAGTGGCCGCTGGCGTGTCCGTGGGTGATGCGCTCGGGATGGGCGTGGCGGTAGCTGCCGGTGTGGGACTCGACGCGCTGCTGTCGACGATCGCGAACACGTCCGAGAATTCGGTGTCCGGGTTGGTGGATGCGACATGCTCAGCCACGATCTGGCCAGGGCTCACGCTGAACTTCACGAAGCCGCGGCTCACGCCCGAATGGGCAACATCGCTCTGGAGCAAATCGAACCAGCCATTCCCGCCCATGGCTTTGGCAAAGTAGCCCTTCTCGGCGTCCGCTGTGGATATGCCGTACATCCCCTCCGCGCCAAAATGGCCCGTGATCACCAGGATCGGTCCCGCGCCTTTTTCGAAGACGCCATCCGCGCCATCGTCAGCCACGCAGTCGCTGTCGAACTCGCCCTCCGGGAGCGCGTCGCAGCCCGCGCCCAACGAGAGCTGCTTGCTGCGTTGGTACGTGTGATCGTGCCCCTGGAGGATCAGGTCCACTTTTTTCTCGACCAGCACATTCATCAGTTCTGGGCCGATCTCGCAGCTTTTGTCGCCGATCGAGAAGCAGTTCTTGTGCATGCCGACCACGATCCACCGCACGCCCGCGCTCCTGGCCGAGTCGATGGTGTTCACCAGCCAGTCCAGGTGCGCCTGCCGCTCGGGCGTCGAGGAACCGTAGTCGAAGTGTTCGTCGCTCTCCAGCCTGCCGCTGCCGTCCCAGTCCCAGTCATTGCCGGCGCCGATCATGATCACGCGCAGCAGGGGATCGGTGAGGGGATAATCGAAGAAGTACTCGGCCCCATAGAGTCCCTGCACGTTCATCCGGTCGGGGCAGTGCTGGACGAAATCGCCGATGTAGCCATTGCGCCTGTCCTCGTCCTCGTGATTACCCATCACGATCTCGAATGGATAGGACGCGCCCAAGACATACTGGACGGTCTGGCACCACTGCCTCTCGTCACCGACGCTCTCGTAACTCATGTCTCCCAGGGCGAGTGAGAATGCCGCCCCGGTCTGCGCAACGGCGCCCAGGCTCGTCAGGGTCTCGGGCTTGTCATGGGGACCGTGATCGCCATGCGCTGTGAACACAAAAGAGGTCTCTGCCGGCTGGCTGCCCGCCACGTCGCCGGGACCGGGCAGCCCCGCCAGGCCCAGCACCAGCCCCATGACAATCCACCACCGGGCGCTGGATAAGATTCGGCTCACTGACACTAAAGCCATGCGCTATACCATCCTCCATGCATGACAGAACATCTCACATACCCGGCGCCGCTTCGGGAGGCGCCTCGCCGGGTGTGGCGGCATCTTTCGGGATCTCAACCGGTGCTTCGGTCGGCACCACTGGCGGCGCCTGGTCATCCTCCAGAGCTTTGGTGGGAATAACCGTGGGCGCCGGGGCGCTGGTTGGCACCACCGGTGGGGCGCTCGTCGGCGCGACCGGCGGCGCGAGAGTGGGCGCGGGCGTCGGAATGCCGGTTGGCGTAATCGTCGGCCAGGGCGTGCTGGTCGACGTTGGCGGCAGATCCTCGATCGACAGTTCGTCGATCCAGACGCCCAGCGTCGCGGCACCGCCCGGTAGCGCGGCGGTCGTGTCGAGGCGGAAGCGCAGCCGGATCACGGCGTCGCGGTAAGGTGTCAGGTCGAGCGCAACCAGCGTCCAGTCGCTCACCGGCCCGATTTGCTGGCTCAAGGCCGCCCACGACACGCCACCATCGGCGCTCGCCTCGACTGATAGCACATCTACCGGCGACAGGGCCGCGCGCTGCCAGTAACTGAGCTGAGGATAGGGGGCGCCGTGCAGGTCGATCGGCGCGCTGGCGCTGAGGATGCTGACGGTGCCGCGCTGCGTGCTGTCCGCATACCAGCCCGCTCCGCGGTAGGCCGCCTGAGGCTCGAACCGCCAGGCGCCGCTGGCGGACCAGCCCTGGCCCGTGTCGAACGTATCCACGAAGGGCAGCGTTGCCGGGAGCGGCGTGGTGGTCGGGAAATCTGTGGGCGGCGGGGCCGACGTGGGTGATCCCGTGGGCAGAGGAGCGAGCTCCGGTGTGGGCGGCAGGGCCAGGGGCAGGTCGAGCGCAAACGCATCGATGGCGATTGTCCCGCTGAGCGGGTAGACGCGCAGGGTATGCGGCCCATCCGGCAAGCTGGTCACCGCCGCGCGCGCTCCGAACACGCTGTCCGGCGCCGTGCTGTCGACTTCCTGCAGGAGGATGCCGTCGATCTCGATCCCGAAGCGACCCAGCGCTGGATGCTGCACGTAGATGACCTCGGCGCGGGTGCCCTGGAAGAGCACGCTCAACGTATCGCCTGGGCTGCCGCTGCTGAAGATGTAGCGCCCACCGCTCGCCACGCTGGTGTCGTGGGCGGTCCATTCCCCGGTCCGTGCCACGGTCGCGCTGTCCGACTCGACTACCTGGGTGCTCCCGGCAGGGACCGGCGTGGCAGACGGCAGCGGGATCGGAGACGGGGGTACGGCTGTCGGAGCGACGGGCACGGCGGTCAGGGTGGGCGATGGGACTGGCGTGTAGGTCGCTGTGGGCGTCGGCGCTGGCTGGTTTCGCGATGATTCGACGGTGGCACCGGCCAGGGGTAGCGCGAGAGACCCGGCCGATCCCGCTCCGGACGCTCCGTTGAGCACGAGCTGGGGCGGGTTGCTGCCTTCCCGGCTGGAATAGCGAACGGCTGTGTTGCTGGTCGAGGTCAGCGCGAGACTCAACTGGTCGCCGCCGGTGACCAGCGCGGTGACATCGACTTCCAACCACGTCCTGGCGCTGATGCTACCCGATGTTCCGACGACACTGCCCACCGCCGGAGCGTTATTGTACGTCAGGCCCGACTCAGTCCAGGTGTTGTCGGCAACACCGCGCACTTCGAACCCGACGTTGGAGCTGGTTTCCGCGAAGATGCGCAGCGTCGCGCTGGTGACCGTCCCGCTCACGCCCTGCAGATCGAAGCGCAGGTAGCTACGGGTATCGGGCGAGCCATCCGTACGCAGGGAATTGCTGCTCCCATAGTTCGTTGTGGGATTCGGCGCGTACACGTATGCATCCGCCACGGGCGCCAAGGTCAGGGCCGCGGGCGTGCTGGTCGGCGTGGGCGTGCTGGTGGGCGTCTCGGTCGGCGTGTCGCTGGCGGTAGGCGTGCTGGTGGGCGTCTCCGTCGGCGTGTCGCTGGGCGTCGGGGTGTTGGTCGGCGTCTCTGTCGGTGTATCGCTGGGCGCCGGCGTGTTGGTCGGCGTCTCAGTGGGCGTATTGGTCGGCGTTTCCATCGGCGTATCGCTGGGCGCCGGCGTGTTGGTCGGCATCTCGGTCGGCGTGTCGGATGGCGTGGGCGTGCTGCTCGGCGTTTCCGTGGGCGTGTCGGATGGCATGGGCGTGTTGGTCAGGGTCTCAGTCGGGACGTCGGTCGGCGTGTCGCTGGGTGTAGGCGTCTCCGTCGGTGTGTTGCTCGGCGTGGACGTGCTGGTCGGCGTCTCCGTCGGCGTGGGCGACGGCGTCCCGGTGGAAACGTCGAGGACCAGCTCGGGCGGGTTGGCCCCTTGCCGGCTCGAATAGCGGACCGCCGTGCTGCTGGTCGAGGTCAGCGCGAGACTCAACGGCTCGCCGCCCGTGGCCAGCGCGGTGATATCGACCTCCATCCATGTCCCGGCACCGATGGCTCCTGACGTCGCGGCGATGCTGCCCATCGCCGGGGCGTTATTGTAAGTCAGACCCGCTTCGGTCCAGGTGTTGTCCGCAACGCCCTGTACGTCAAACCCGACGCTGGAGCCGGTTTCGGCGTAGACGCGCAGGGTCGCGCTGATGATCGTCCCGCTCACCCCCTGCAGATCGAAGCGCAGGTAGCTGCGCGTATCGGGCGACGCATCGGTGCGCAGGGCGGTGCTGCTGCCGTAGTTCGTATCCGGACTCGGCCCATAGACGTAGGAATCCGCCACAGGCAGCAGGGTGTAGGTGGAAGGCAGTGGGGTCGCCGTCGGTGTATTGGTCGGCGTGGGCGTATCGGTCGGCGTATCGGTCGGCGTGGGTGTATCGCTCGGCGTCGGCGTGTCGCTTGGGGTCGGCGACTCACTCGGCGTTGGCGTGACGCTCGGGGTCGGCGTTTCGCTCGGCGTCGGTGTGAGGGTCTCGGTGGGCGTGCTGGTTGGCGTCAGGGTCGCCGTTGGCGTGGGCGTCGGCCCCGGCGCGCCATCCGCCACCAGTTCGATCATGACCCGCGGCGGATTGGCACCCTCGCGGCTGGAGAAGGTCGTCGCCGTGTTGCTGTTGCCGGTCATGGCGAAATTCAGCTCGCCGCTGCCCGCGATCAGGGAGGTGATATCGACCGCCGTCCAACTGCCGCCGCCAAACGATCCGGACGTCCCGACACTGGCACCCAGCGACGGCGCGTTGTTGTAGGTAATCGACGATTCACTCCAGCTTCCGCTGGTCGCGTGCAGGTTGTAACCGCTGTTCCCACTGGTATTGGCGTAGATCTGCACCTGGGCGCTCAGCACCTCGCCCGGCAGATACGGCACGTCGAAGCGCAGGAACGAAACCTGCTCCGGCGACAGATCGATGCGCAGGGTGCTGCTGCTGCCGTAGTTGGCGCTTGCATTCGACTCGTTGACGTAGGCATCGCCCAGGGCGGGCAGGGTGAGTGTCGCCTGAAGGGGCGTCGTGACCATGGCCGCGTTCGATAATGCCGAGTGGTTGCCGGCGGGATCGAACGCGTCCACCGTATAGGTGTACGTCTGGCCGAGGTCGACAAAGTAATCGGTGTAGGTCCGGACGCCAGGGACGGTGGTGCCGATGGCCGCGCCGTTCCGGTAGACCGTGTAACCGTCGATGCCGGTATCGTCGGTCGAAGCGTCCCAGGTGAGAGTCACGCTCGCGCTCATGCTGGCGGCCAGATTCGCGGGCGCGGTGGGCGGCGTCGTGTCGGGGCTGGCTCGCTGCAAATAATCGGCCCGAATCCAGGATGGTGCCGTAAAGGTTGATGTACTGGAACGTCAGGCCGTTCGTATTCAGCGCCAGGCGAAGCGAGCCCAGCGCCGTCGGGGACGTGTCAAAACCGGCGGCCACACGGGGATCGGACGTCGAGAACGGGCGAACACCGTGGCCGCCCGCGCCCGCCACGAAGTGGGTAACTCCCGCCGGATCGATGTTGCCGCCGGCGTCCAGCGGATACCAGCGCTGGTAGTTGTGATCGTGGCCCGTCAGGACGACATCGACCCCATTCTGGACGAGGAGCGGCCAGAGTGCCGCAACCTCAGAAGACACGCCTTGCGGGCCGATATTGAATATGGGGTGATGAAGGAAGGCGATCGTGCAGGCGCTGGTGTTGTTGGCCAGATCTTGAACCAGCCAATCATACTGGGGTGTGCCCGCTTCGAGCTGGCCATACTGGCTGGTGGAGTCGATCGTGACGAAATGCCATCCAGCGGCGTCGAAGCTGTAGTAATGCGGCACATTGTCCCAATAATCGAAATAACCAGGGGCCACACCGTTCTCGTATTCGTGGTTGCCAATGGTTGGATTGGTGATGTCGCGGAACTGCCCAAAATACTCCGTCGCAGTCCCGTACCAGTTGTAAAACTCGGTCGCGGTGCCCTTATTGTAGACATCGCCCAGGTACAGGAACATGTCCGGATTCCACGCTGCGATCATATCGGTGACTTGCGGCCATTCCCCACTCGCGCCATCGCCCGTCGCCGCCACGATGAACGGCTGGCCGGGCGGCGGCGTCGATCCGGTGTAAGGCGTGAAGGTGTTGGTATTCACCGGCGGCTCGGTGATGCCATTGTTGAAGGTCAGGTCGATGGCTGCGCGCTGGGTGGTCCGGCCATCGCCCATATTCGCTTCGACCGACAGCTCGTATGCCCCATCGACGAACTTCTCGGTGGGGATCGTGAAAGTGTACGGAGTCCGGAAGTCGGTCAACAGGTATTCGTTGTTGAGATAGAACAGCAGTTTTGCGATGTTGGGCGGGGATCCGGACAGCGAGATGGACGCATCGACCGTGACCAGGCCGCTCACAATGGCCCCGTCCGCCGGGTTGTCGATACACAACTCGACGCTGTAGGACGAGTAGTTGGTGGTACGGCAGACGGGCGCGGCTCCCGCCTCACCTGGCAGCAGGAGAGCAGCAAGGAGGACTATGGCAACAACGAGCAGGCGTTTTTCAGACATCGGTCTGGCTCCTTGCACTATCAAACACTCTCACACGCGGCTCATTCCTCGCGAGACTGAGACACGGAGAGTGGATGGCTGTCTAGCAGGGTTTCGTTCCAGGCCCTGGCCCCTGGATCGAATGTGTATTCGACGGTCTGCGCGCCGTCATCGATGATGACCACCAGATCGCTGTACTGGGTGACGCCGAGCGCCTCATTCAGCCGGGCGGCGAAGGTTTCCGGAATCCCCGTGTTGTTGTAGCCGGGGCTGACCTCGATTTCCGCGTAGACCAGCGGCGCCTCGCCATCGGGAACGTCGATATCCAGCGACAGCACGTTCGTCACCCCGGTCGTGGATGCCAGCAAGTCGCGCAACTGCTGCTGGAGCTCGACTTCTTGGGAAGGTTCGGGTGGGGGAGGCTGAGTGGCCTGGGGCGCAGCGGTACGAGCCGTTGTCCCGGTTGGCGCGCTGGCAGCCACGTTTGAGCTAGCGGAAGACGGCGCGCTCTCATCCAGTGACGCGATGTAGAGGGCCGCCAGACCAACGCCCGCCAGAGCGAACATCGTGAGCATCAGATAGGCGGCATAGGTCCAGAGCGAGCGCGGTCTGAACCCGTGCCTCTTGGCGGTCGAGCCTTGCGATTGTGGGGAGTGGCTGTCATGCTGCCTGGTCATGGTGTTGCTCTTTGCTCCTGGATTTTTGCGCTGAGTGTCGAGCCTGGTCGCTGGCCCGGCGAATGTCTCTCATGAGCTGTGCTGGCGCGTGATCACCACCGAGATGCTAACCGCCGCCAGCATGAATACGCCCAACAGAATGAACGGTTGGAAGACTGGCCCCGCGTCCGACTCGCCCTGGGCGCTGGAGTCGAAATTCGTCACGCGCGGGGGCTGGCTGGTTTGCCTGCCCATGAGCACATCCAGCGCCATCGTGCCGTAATTCTCGCTCGGCTCGATGTGGGTGTTTTCGCTGAACTCGTTCCAACTGATGATCCCGATGGCGTCGGGATTGGATTGCAGGGCGGCGTTGAGCTCCTCGCGCAGCGTCTGACCGCCGCGCCGGTCGACCACGCGCGTGCCGCCGATCAACCGCGCGTCGAAGCCGGGCGCTGCCGGGGCTATCCAGATGCCGCGATGGTCGTGTATGGCGGCGCTCATCGCGCTGAGCTTCTCCACGTAGCCGGGAAAGGTCGTTGGGTCCACGGATGACCAGTAGTAGGCGTTGCCGTCCACCTTGTCGGCAATGCGGAGATACCCCTCGACGTTGCGCTCGGAACCGAGCAGATACAGTTTGCCGCGTAGATGGCTGCTGATCGCCCCGATCTCCTGCGCGGTGAACTCCCATGTGCCGGACAGGATCACCACCGGCAGGTCATACAGGCCAAATGCCGGGTGATCGCCGTAGGTTTCGGAGAAGTACTCCAGGTCGTTGAGAATGCGATCGACGGGCAGGGGCTGCCGGTCGAAGTCCAGCCCCTGGTAGATGATCCACAGCGCGAAGTCCTCCTCCGCGGCGATCTCCATGAGCTGTTCCAGGCGCCGGTCGAGTTTCAAACTGCTTTTCCAGCTCACGATGAAGCCATCGATGCCGGCGGCGTGCGCGGCACGCACGTGCTCCTCCATGATGGCGCGGTCGTCGCTGCTGTAGCGCCCCAACAGCGGGAAATCGGTCTTGGCCCGGTCCCAGGATGTGGTGTCGAACCAGATGTAGTAATACGCGAAGACGGGAATAGGCGACGTCTGGCTCACAGCAGCCGTAGGGCCGGCGGCCCACGTGGCTCCTAGCAACAAAACAAGCACCACTCTCAGACGTTTCACGTCCATCGTTCTATTTCTACGCAGTCGAAACGCGCCCTTCACGCTCATGCTGATGCGACGTCTCCAGGCTGCGAACCACAGCCGGGGCATGAAACCGGCGCCGCCATCTTGAGACGGCTCCTGGCTGAGGCTAGGCTCGGGAGCCGGCTGGGCGTCGTCCGTGATACCCCCGGCCTGCGGCACCAGCTTGCGCCGCCTGCGCAGCGGCGTGACCAGCGGCGCCAGGATGCGCGGCCGCTTGAGAAACAGCAGCCCCAATGCCACGGTCAGGCCGGCGGCTATGCCCGCGCCGATATCCAGCGCGGTCAAGACCTTGAGCTCGACTTCCTGGTCTTGGGACAGCGCGACGGGCGTGAGTGGGGCCATCCCCGCCACGCCCGACACCTTGACGTGGTACAGGCCGCGCGCCAGCGATGACTGGTAAACCTCGCGATCTTCTCCGAACTGGAGCTGCTCGACCCGCCCATCCGGGTAATGGAGCTCGACGCCGTCCCCAATGCGGAAACCGAAGATGGCGTCGATGGCGTGGATGCGCATTGTGTACAGCAGCAGCTCGATCTCCCAGTTGTCCTCTGGCTCGACGGTGAAGCGCTGCTGATAACGGTTGACGGCGCTCGTCCCGTCCAGCACGACACTTTCCACCGAGTACAACAAGGGGGTGGCCTCCAGCCCTTCCCGGCGGCGCATCACGCGCGTCGACATGAGCCAGCGCGGCTGACCATCCTCGAACGTGAAATAGCTCCCGTTGCTGCGCTTCAGGGTGATGGACGAGATGCGCGCCGGATCGACCTCCTCGCCAGACAGATCTTTGAACGACATGCTCACGCGGTGACTCGCCGTGAAGCCCGCCTGAAGGTACACGTCGCCGTTGGCGTCGACCTCGCGCTCCGGCTGAAAGATCGAATCCGCCCAGCGCGAAAAGGACACGCGCGTGTCGTCGTTCACCTGGACGTCGTGCACGTCGATCGCTTCCAGGTGGTACGTGCCGGGCTTGTCAATCTCGATCACGCCGAGGCCATCCGCGCCGGTGACGAACGCCTCGCCGTCCAGCGAGAAGGTCACATTCGGGATGCGCGGCACGGTCTCCACGGTGAGCTTCAGCGGGCGCACGATCAGCGTCTGCGACGCACTCGCGCCGTTATACGCTTCCGTGCCCGGGAAAACGACCTCGATGTGGTGCTCGCCGACCGGCAGCTCGCGGCTGACGCGAATGCTGGCGTTCCCCAGCTCATCGGTGCGAATCCGCCGGACCTGCTCGCCGTTCACGTACAGAATCAGCACTTTGTTCGGAACAGGCCGGTCTTCCTGGTTGACCAGATGCGCCTCGACAGTGGCCCGCTCGCCCACCGCAATCGGCCCGGTTTGGGGGTCGAGGGTGAGGATCGCCACCAAATCGGTCTCGTCCTGGGCCCGCGCCGGCAAGGCCAGGACGAAGAGACCGGCGAGCAGCAGCAACGCCAGGAAAGACCGGTAGCCGATCATAGCAGTTCTTCTCTTACACCCGCGGAGCGCTGGGCGCGGCGCGACCCAACGACCATGGTGAGGGCGAACAGCCCCGCGCTCGCGATGATCATCGCGCCGTACAGGATGTAGATCACCCGCCGGTCCGGTTCGGCCTTGGCTTCCTGGGTCAGGCGCTCGAAGGGCAGGAACTCGGCCGGGCGCGGCGGCTGTGAAAAATCGAATGCGTTGATGATGCTGTTGGCCTGAGCGTCCCGCTCCGCGAGCGGCTCGAGGTCCCAGTTATCTTCGATGAACTTGAGGTAGGACGTGTAATCCAGCACCGTGTTGTCGACATAGCCGCGTTTGGCGTAGGCGCTCACCAGCAGGGCGGGCACCCGGAACCCGTAACCATCGTCATCGACCTGCGGCGGCGGGACATGGTCGTACCAGCCGCCCCAATCGTCATACGCCCAAGAGAAGGCCGATTTCTCCCAATAGTCACTCTGCATCAACGCCTGGATGAGCGCTTTAACGAACCGCTGGCCGGAAATGACGCTCGACGGCGGGTGCTCGCTCGGCCCGGACGGCACCATGAAGGCCACGCTGGGCAGCGTGCCGTTGATCAGGTCGGCATAGTATTCGTCCAGATGCACGATGTTGCTGGCTAGAGCCGGGTCGTCGAGAAAGCGATCGAAGTTGAGGAGCGGCACCCAGGTAACCTGCGACGCGCGGTTGGCCGGGTACAGGTGCGCCGTGCGGTAATTCAGTTCCGGCTCGTAGTTCTGCACGTAGAACTTCCACGAGATGCCGGCCTCCTGCAGCCGGTCGAAGATGGTCGGCGTTTCGGCCAGAGACTCCTGCAGATCGACGCCCTCTTTCATGCCGGTGGACGCGGCCACCCAAAACACGTGGTTTTCGAAACTGCCGCCGTGTACGGAGCTGAAGAAGTTGTCGAACAGCACGTACTCATCCGCGATGTTCCAGTAGTACGGCAGGTCTTCCTCATCGTAATACCCCATCGCCAGGCGCCCGTCCTGGTTGCGGAGATTCAGCGCGTAGACGAACCCGTCCATGTTGCCGCCGTTGAACTGGATGCTGTGCGTTTCGGAGCTGTGGTCAGGATCGTCCAGCTCGACGTCGGTGGTGCCGAGGCGGAACGGCTCGATACACTCGGTGTTGCCAGAGTCGAAAGGATCGACCGGCATACACGTGCCCGGTGGAATGCCATTCGCGCCGGGATAGTAGCCGAAGTAGTTGTCGAAGGTGTGATTTTCCTGCATCAAGACGATCAGGTGCTCGATCGGCGTGTTGGCTGCCGGATCATCGGCCTGGGTGGTCGCGCCTCGCACCGAAACCGCGCACATGGCAATCAGGCAGATCGTCGCGACGAGTCTAATTCTGGACATGAGCCCTCTCATGGGTACACCGCATAGATGATGATGACCGGCTTTTCCTCGCTGGTGCCGTCCGCATTCTGAACCGTGACCGATTCGATATGGAGGACTCGGCCCTTGTATTTGCGAACGTAGTCCAGCAGGCGATCGCTAAAGAAAGTGGAACGCTCGGCGGAGAAGGCATCCCACACCACATACTGCAGCGCGCTGGTGCGAATCTGGTAGTCTGGGTTGTCAATCGGCTCATAGGACGGGTTGCGACGCAGCGGGTTGGGGCTGACGGACAATCCGTACGCCTTGCGATGGCCATAGAACTGGATGATGTTCGCCATCGACGGGCCGATCGTCATGAAGACGGCGCCCTGCGGCACATTCTCGTTGATCCAGTGGCCCACCTCCCGGCCGCCGGGCACGCCGCCCGTCCCGGCCAGGAAGGAGTTCGATCCTGCCGGGTGCACGATATTCCAGGACGCGCTGCCGAGATTGACGGCAATGATGGCCACCAGCGCCATGCCGGGTGCGGACTGCGGCACGCGCCATTCACGCCAGCGCAGCTCGCGGGCTGGCCATTGGACGAGCGCGCGCGCGGCCAGGATGGCGAAGGGCGGGGCGATCGGCAGCAGGTACTGGAAGCCTTTGGTCGGCCACAACTGGAAAAACGCGATGGGCACGATGATCCACAACATCAGCAGCTTCTCGCGCCAACCGATCCGGTGGCGCAGCATCCACAGGCCCGCCACGGCGACCACGATCAACAGCACGCCGATGGCCGGTGGCACGACCGTCGCATAAAAATCGGCGGTGTGGTTCGGGCGGCGGAACAACTGCCAGACGAGATACTGCTGCGTGCGGCTCTCGCCGCCCCCTCCGGCCAGCCTCACCGACAGGGGAAAGGGCAGCATGACGATGATCATGGCCGCCACCGAGAGGACGATGTCGCGGGGCCGCACGCGAATTTCGGGCGACACGGCGAGGAACGCGTAGACGGCCCCCAGCAGGATGATGCTGATCTCTTTCGAGAGGAAGGCCAGCCCCAGGCTCGCGCCGCAGGCGACCAGGTCGATCCGCCGCTCCGCTTTGCCGAACCGCGCCAGCATGTACAGCGTGAGCGTGGTGCAGAACACCATCGGCCCGTCGAGCAGCACTTGCCGGCTGACGACTACATGATAGGGCATCAGTGCCATGAAGAGGGCGGCGATCAGGCCGGCGCGCTTGCCGTACAGCTCGCTGCTGAGACGGTAGACCAGCAGTACGGTGGCGACGCCGACCATGGCAGCGACCAGGCGGCCCGTCCAGTCGCCAAAGTCGAAGGTGAACACGACTGCCAGCACGAACTGGAACAGCAGCGGGTGCGCCCGGAACACGGGAAAGATATCCTTGAGCACGGGCACCTGCGCGATGGCCGCGCCCTGTCCCGCGTAGACCGCTTCATCGCTGTTGTAGCCGACTGTCCCTAGCTCTACCACGCGCAGGAACGTCGCCGCACTCAGAATGAGGGCGACGGCGAATACCTGCAGCGCCACAACCAGCACCTCTCGTTTGTAAAGGGCGGTGCGGCGCGGCAGGACATAAATGGCTAGCGACAGGATCGTTTGCAGACTCACAACAGCCCGTTCCCGGTGTTAGGCGTTCGAAGACGGATTCTTGGCGACGAAAACAGGTATGCCTTCCAGCGACGGCGCCGGGATCGGAGCCTGCGCGGGGGCTTCCGCCTGGAAGTCGCCCAGCAGCGCGAGCAGCCGCTGATACCAGTCATAATTTGAGCGGCGGATGTGCACGGCTGGCACAGCGCGGATGGCGTTGTCCACAATCGCCTGTTCGGCGGTGTGCAGATCCTCGCCCTTCCAGCTCGACAGCTCGTGCGCGAGCATGGGGTAGGGCGGGAAGCCATAGGCATCCTCGGCATTTGCCAGCAGAATCCGCACCTTCTCTTGATCGCCGATCTCCCGCTCGAACTCCGGCCCGCGCTCGATCACGGCGATGTGGGACAGGCGGGCGCCGCGGATGATGTGAGCGCCTGGGATCAGACGGTCCACCATGTACTTGGGCGGCGGGATGATGGCCTGGACGACGGTATTCACCGTGGCCGTCGGCAGGTTCATCTTGCTCAGCCACAGCGCGAACTTCCGTCCCTCGCGCGAATGCAGGCGGCTCTGGATGCGCAAGAACAACTGCTCGCGCAGCGTGAGCACCGAAGACTGGACGGCGCGCAGGGTGTGCTGGCTGATGGTGAGCGGCTTCGGGAAGTTCATCACCTGCCCGTCCGGGCAGACGATCGTCATGTCGTCCGACAGGAACTGCCATGTGTTGGTATGCTCGCGGATGGTCTTCAGGATGGTGGTCGTCTTCCCGGTGTCGGTCTGGGCGGTGATGAACAGCGCCCGGTCATCGAACGCGATGCACGCCCCATGCATCAGGGCGTATCCCTTGCGGACGAACGACCAGCGCAGCAGCGGCTCGATCACGTTGGTGTACAACACGTGGGGCGACTTGCCTACCAGCGGCGAGGCATAGACCTTGGTGGTCGTCTCGCCGCTGTTGATGACAATGCTGAACCCGAACCGCCCCGGCATCTCGTCGTAGACGATCGACTCGGGCGTGCGGTACTTGGCCGGGTCGGCCACAACGGCGACATCGTAATCCGGCTCGCCGATGAAGGCGCTGGTGCGGAAGTAGCCAAGCTCCGGCAGGCGGTGCGTCGAGCGAACCAGGATGATGTCGTGGATGTTATAGTGATAGACCTGCCCGCGCGCCGCGTTCCAGATCAGCCGGTCGGCGATAGCAAAACGCATCACCGTCAGGGCACCCAGCGAGACGAGATTCGCCAGCAGGTAGTTCATGCCCAACTGAGCCACCAGCAGCGCCAGGATCGGCCCGCGCAGCACCAGCAGCGCGTTGTTCATGGCGAAGAAGCCGGCCATTCGCTGCCAGAAGTTGAGCGGCGACTGGGCGCGCCCGCGGAAGACCCAGGACTCCGTCCAGGCGAAATTCCAGAGGGTCGAGCCCTGCGTGGCGAACACCGCCGACAGCAGGTAGTAGATGCCCAACAGCTCGGTGAAGACGAACAGGAGCACCGAGTTGACGACGATCCCCGACACACCCACGCTCAAGAAGCGGAACAGGGGCTGTAAGGCGGGCAGCCGCAGCCTGAGCGTCTGCCGCATGAGCCGGAGCATCTCGCTCGAATTGGCTTTGCTGGTCCCTGAGTGGCGCTTGCCAAACTCGAACGGGACTTCAGCCACCTTCAAGTGAGGGTTGCGGATCATGACTTCCAGAAGGATCTTGAAGCCCTCGGGCCGGAGCTGATCGACCGAGATCTGGCTGCGACGCAGCAGGAAGAAGCCGGTCAGCGGGTCGGAGATGTCGCGCAGGTTCTGCGGGAAGCAAATGTGCATCCCCAACGCCAGCCCGCGCGACAGGAGGTTGCGCTGCCACGACAGCCCGGCAGTGCTGCCACCCTCGCTCAAGCGGCTCGCCACCACGAGATCAGCCTGGGCGGCTTGCGCCTCGTCGACCATCTCGCGGATGACTTCGGGTGGGTGCTGCAAGTCGCCGTCCATCACGACGATCCACTCCGATCGGGCGGCGCGCATCCCCTCGACGACGGCCATGCCCAGGCCGTTGCGCCGCTCGGGAGGCCGCTCGATCACGGTGACGTCCGGCGCGATCTGGGCGCCCTTGGCGCGGATGACGTCCGGCGTGTCGTCCGTGCTGTCATCCACGAAGATGACTTCGAAGTCGATGCCCTTGAGCGCGCGCTCCAGCCGGTTGAGCAGCGGCTCGATGTTGCCGGCCTCATTACGAGTGGGGATGATAATGGAGAGGAAAGATTGCGGGGAAGTGGGTGACGATGTCGATGGCTGCTCGGCCGCCACGCTGTACGAAGCGATGTCTGCCTTCATGATGGTGTCCCCTCATAAATCAGAACGATAGCCGTGTTGGCTTCAGTGCGAACGATGATGTCTTGGATGTCTCGGCGTCGGCAACACGGATAGGAGGCGAAACGGATCTTTCGTCTGCGGATTCGTGCTTATAAGGTGCCATTGAGCCGTGCCTTGTGGTCTTCTTTCCCCGACGCTGCAAACCAAGACGCAGACCTGGCACGTTCATGAAAATATTAGTTTGACTGGTTTCAGGCGGTAACTGGGTGTTATTGCATTACCCTTGGGTCACATAGTACCACCGATTGATTTCTCAGTCAAGCATGTTTTATATTATTTTTATGATTCATTCTTTTTTTATTAGCCATGCTGTGTTTTGAACGTGATCCAGGAGGCTCCCGCCAGCGGCGCTTTCGAGCCACACTCGCGCGTTCTGCCACGCAGCCGCATGGGGCCAAGTGGGACCAAGAGGGGTTGTCAGCCCGAATAACCGGCGCTAGAGTTGAAAGAGCGCATCATCATTCGTACGTCATCAGGGCAGAGTTGGAGACCATGAACATAGGTGTCCTGGCGCTGCAAGGCGCCTTCATCGAACACGAAAAAACGCTGCGCGCCCTGGGCGCGAACGCCGTCGAGGTGCGCCTGCCGGAGCACCTGACCGGGCTCGACGCGCTGATCATCCCCGGCGGCGAGAGCACGACCATCGGTAAGCTGGCGGTGACCTATCGCCTGCTGGAGCCACTGCGCGCCTTTGCCGCTGAGCGGCCGGTGTGGGGTACCTGCGCCGGGATGATCATGCTGGCCAAAGACATCGGGCGCGACCAGCCGCTGATCGGCGTGATGGATATCACGGTCAACCGCAACGCCTTTGGCCGGCAGGTCGACAGCTTCGAGACCGACCTGCAAATGGCGCAGTTGGGGCCGGACCCGTTCCATGCCGTGTTCATCCGCGCCCCGGTGGTCACTGCGGTGCGCAACGGCGCTGAGATCCTCGCGCGGCTGGACGATGGCGCGGTGGTCGCCGTGCGCCAGGGACACTGGCTGGCGACGGCCTTTCACCCCGAGCTGACGCCCGATGACCGCTTCCATCGCTATTTCCTGCGCGACGTGGCCGGTCTCATCGATTAGGGCGATAATTCTCCACCATGCACAGCGAGGGACGTCGAGCGCGCCCCTGTTTTGTGGACCTCACCGATAAGGAACAGGACTCGTGTTCGCACGCCTGCGCACCTTTCCGCCCCAGATCTGGCTGCTGTTCGCTGGCACGCTGCTGAGCAGCACCGGGCAAGCGCTGGTCTGGCCCTTTCTCACGATCTTCATTCGCGAGCAGCTAGACATCCCCCTCAGCCGGATCACGCTGTTGTTCACGCTGCAGGCGATCGCGGGGTTTGCCGCCACCGCGCTGGTCAGCCCGCTGATGGACCGCTTCGGGCGCAAGTGGCTGATGGTGATCGGGCTGGTGGCGAGCAGCACCGTCCTGGTGATGATGAGCCAGGCCGCCACCTATGCGCAGTGGGCGCTGCTGCTGCCGCTGTACGGCGTCGTCAACACGATCTTTCGCATCGGCAGTTACGCGATGGTCGCCGACATGGTCTCCGCCGAGCGCCGGGCGGCGATGTACGCTTTGCTGCGCATGGGCGACAATCTGGGGATCGCGGTCGGACCGGCGCTGGGCGGGTTCCTGGTGGCGGTGGCCTACGAGCTGACCTACTTTCTCGCGGCGGGCATCCAGATAGCGCTGGCCGGGTTCGTGGCGGCCATGATCGCCGAGACGCTGCTCACAGTGAGCGGCGAGGCGGCGGCGCTCGCCCGTGGTCACGCGCCGGAGAGCAGCGGCCTGGGCTATGGCCCGCTGCTGCGCGACCGTCCCTTCCTGATGCTCTGGGGGCTGTATATTCTGATGCAGATCGCCAACTCGATGGTGTTCGTCCTGTTGGGCGTCTACATCAAGGAAAATTACGCCATCTCGGAGGATCGCTATGGCCTGATCATCGGAGTCAACGCGCTGATGGTCGTGTTCTTCCAGTACGCCGTGACGCGCGCCAGCAGCCGCCGCGCGCCGTTGAACGTGATCGCTGCCGGGGGCGTGTTCCAGGCGATGGGGTTGGGCGTGTTCGCGATGAGCCGGGGATTCGCGGCGTTCCTGGGCGGGATGGTCGTGTTCACGGTGGGCGAGCTGCTGTTGGTGCCCACCGCGACCGCCCTGGCGGCCAACATCGCCCCGCCCCAGATGCGCGCCCGGTATATGGGCGTGTTCAGCCTGTCGTTTCGCGTCGGGTCGGGAATTGGGCCGGTGGTGGGCGGGTTGCTCAACGATCACATCGCTCCCGCGGCGACGTGGTACGGCGCGATGGTCTTCTGCACGATCGCCGTGGCCGGGTTCCGGTTGCTGTCGCGCCGGACAGCGCGGCCCGCCGCGCAGCCGCAGGCCGGGGCGCCGCTCTAGCCGTCAATCGTCGCTGGGGGGTGGCCCTGGCAGCCAGCCGAAGGGAATCTCGTCGTTGTCGCCGCTTGGCGCGCCGGGTGGAGCCGCCGGGTGTGGCTCCGGCGCGGCTTTGATCTTGGACGGACGGCCCAGGCGGCGCAGGTCGCCCGCGTAATAGATCCGGCTGCGCGGGAGGTCCTCTTGCAGCGCGATCTGGCTGAGGCCACGGGCCGCGATGTCGACCAGCAGCGGCGCGCGCCGCCCGAACAGCACGCGCACCACCGGCAGCCCGCCGATGGCCGACACCGCCGCGAAGAAAGACCCGCCGCGCTGCGCCCGCTCGAAGACCATCGGCGCGCGGACGATCCCCCACCGCAGGCCGCTGTTGCGCAGATATTCTTCCGCCTCGCGCTTGCTGCGCACGTATTCGTACGACACGCCCGCTGGTTTGTACGCCGCGCTCAACAGGATGAAGTAGGGCACGCCGTCGCTAACGGCCATGCCGATCGCGTTGCGGGCCGACACCAGGTTCAACTGCTGGAAGGTCAGGCCGCGCTCCGGTTGGGCGCGCACGCTGCCCACCAGGTGAATCACCACGCCGTGCCCGCGCGACCGCCCCTTGAGGCTGGCGATATTCCATACGTCCCCGCTCACCAGCCGGATATGGCGGCGCAGAGCGCCCAACCGCTCTTCGTGGTCAGGGCGCACCAGCACGGTGACATCGGCTCCCGCGTCGATGAGCGCGGCCACCGTGCGCAGGCCGATGAAGCTCGTCCCGCCGGTGACAAATACCCTGTTCCAGTGTCGCCTTGCCATGCGTGTTTTGGTGTGCTCTTTCCGTGGATCGCGGCGCAGCCCCGCCTACAGCATCATTCTATCCGCTGGCTGGGGGTCGGTCAATTGCCTCTTGACAACGCCCCGCCTCGCTCTAAAATAGTAGACTTCTCGTCTACTTTTATACGAGTCGTCAATCAAAATGGCCAACCGGCACCAGCAACGCAAAGCCGCCACGCGCCAGGCGATTCTGGCCGCCGCCCGCGACGTGATCATCGAAAAGGGCTACAGTCACGTCGATATCCTCGATATCACCGAGCGCGCCAACGTCAGCAAGGCGACGTTCTACAAGCATTTTGCCAACAAGGAAGACTGCGTGCGCCAGTTGATGCACACCGGCTTCGATGCCCTGGCCGAAGATATCTTCCGGGGCGGACGGGTCGCCGCCTCGCGCGAGGTGTGGGTGCGCCAGAGCCTGGAACGAGTGCTCAACTGGGCGGCGGAACACCGGGAGTTCATGCTGATCATGGTCGGGGGCGCGGCCTCGTCGCAGCTCAATACCTTTGGCCGGCAGTACATGGTGGATCTCGTCGGGCGCACGATCGACGAGTTCGAGCCGGGCGCGCACGTCAGCCCGTACCCGCGCGACATCCGCGCCCAGGTTATCACCGGCATCCTGATCCAGACGCTGGGCTGGTGGCTGGAGTCCGACACCGGCTATTCGGCGGCGGCGCTGGCCCAGATCATCCAGGAGATCGTCAACCGCGGGTTGGAATATCCCACGCGTTCCGAGACACCAATCGACGCAGACAGTGAAGGCAGGTTGTGATGTTCGAACGGATCGGTCATTTCGCAACACGTTACCGCTATCCAATCATCCTGGCATGGGTGCTGGCGGCAGTGGTGATCACCGTCCTGGCGCCCAACATCGACGATGTGGCGAGTTCGGATCAGGCGGATTTCCTGCCCGACGATGCTCCCTTCGCGCGCGCCAACGAGGTCTACAAGGCCACGTTTCCGGACAGCTACGCGCCGGGCAGCTCGGCCATCGTGATCGACGCGCGCGGGGCGCCGGATGGCGTGCTGAACGGCGAGGCGGAGGCGTTCGCAGACCAGATCGATACACCCACCGGCCGCTTCATCGATGCATTCGTCGCGTGGCTGAACAGCGAGGATGGGCCGGAGAACATTCTGAGCGTGATCGCGCCGACCATGTCGCCCGCCACAGCCGGGCTGATGGTGGCGCCCGGCAACGATGTGGCGATCGTGCGCGTCAACCTGACGACCAGCAACCCCGAGGAGGCCACCGCCGAAGCGCTCCATGCCATCGACGCCTGGCTGATCGAAAACCGTCCCGACACGGTGAAGACCTACCAGACCGGCGAAGCGCCGATCATCAACAACACGACCGAGTCGATCAAGACCAGCGTGGACCGGACGATCTGGGTGACGATCGTGCTGGTCGTCGTGCTGCTGCTGGTGATTTACCGATCCCCAGTCAGCCCGCTGATTCCGCTGTCGGCGGTGACGGTGGCCTACCTGATCGCGCGCGGCATCGTGGCCTACCTGGGCAATAACGTCATGACGATCACATCCTACGCCAACGTGATGGTGGTCGTCGTGATGTACGGCGCGGGCACCGACTACTGCCTGTTCCTGATAAGCCGCTTTCGCGAGGAGCTGGCCGATTACCACAATGTCAGGCGCGCGACGGCCGAGACAGTGGGGCGCGTGGGCGAGACGATCACCAGCAGCGCGGGCACGATCTTCGTCGGCTTCATGGCGATGGTGTTCGCCGAGATGGGCGTCTTCAACACCAGCGGACCCGCGTTGGCGATCGGCATCGTGCTGTCGCTGCTGGCCGGTCTGACGTTCGTGCCGGCCCTGCTGGCGACGTTGGGCGAGCGCGCCTTCTGGCCGCGCCCGGCCATGCACCGCGCTACCGGGCGTTTCTACGCGGCCACGTCCCAGTTCGTGAGCGCCCGCCCGCTGGTGACGGTGCTGGTCATCTGCGCGATCCTGCTGCCCCTGGCCGTGTACGGCATCAAACAGCGTGCGAGCTATGACCTGTTGGGCGACCTGCCCTCCCATAAAGACTCGGTCGTGGGGTACCGGCTGATGCAGGACACGCTGGGCGCTGGTGCTGTGATGCCCCTGACGATTGTCGTGACCGGGCGCGATCCGCAGACTGTCGCGTCGGACATCGTCCGGCTGACCGGCGAGCTAGCCACCCTCGATGGCGTGGAGGACGTGCGCGGCATGGACACGCCGCTGGGCCTGGCCGATCGCGAGTATGCCGGGCTGCTGCGCGTCGATCAGCAGCTTCGCATGGCGCAGGGCATGATGGCCGGCCTGCAAGACGCCGGATCACTCGACGTACAGGGGGCGCTGGGAGCCCTAGAAGCCGTGCAGGACTACCTCGACCTGCTGGCCGAGCGCTTCCCCGAAGTGGCCGACGATCCGAATCTGGCGACTCTCCGCGATCTGCTGGCGAATCCACTCCAGCTCATGGCGCGGCAGGACGAGCTGGGCGCGGCGCTTGACGGGCTGGCGACGCGCTTCGAGTCGGTCGAGGAGCCTTATTTGTTGCCGCTGGGGCTGGCCAATCTGTTGAGCGAGCTGCCTGGCGATGGCGGCGACGTGTTGGGCCAGCTCGCCGCGACGTATCTCGCCAACGAGGGCGCCGCCTTCAAGCTGGACGTGGTCGTGTCGAGTGACGCGGACAGCTACGAGGCGATGGACACGGTGACGGCGATCCGGTCGGTGCTCAAGGGCTACCAGGGCGACGGCGACGCCGTGGTGAGCGGCGGTTGGGCGATCAACGCCGACATCCGCGACACGATGAACCGTGACCTGATCCGCGCGATCGGGTTCGTGCTGCTGGGAATCTTCATCGTGCTGCTGATCATGCTGCGCAGCGTGATCGCGCCGCTCTACCTGATCGCGACGGTGGTGTTCAGCTTCACGTTCACCGTCGGGCTGACCAACGTCGTCATGCGGGCCTGGCTGGGCGTCGAAGGACTCACCTGGTACGTGCCGTTCTTCATCTTCGTGATGCTGGTCGGCCTGGGCGTGGACTACAGCATCTTCCTGATCGGCCGCGTGAAGGAAGAAATCGGCTATCACGGAATCCGCGAGGGCGTGCACGTCGCCGTGGCGGCCACGGGCGCGATCATCACCTCGGCGGGCGTGATCCTGGCCGGCACGTTTGCGGCCATGACCTCCGGCGAGATCAAGGGACTGGTCGAGCTGGGTTTCGCGGTGGCGGTCGGCATCCTGATCGATACGTTCGTGGTGCGGACCATGCTCGTGCCCGCGATCACGATTCTGCTGGGCCGGTGGGCCTGGTGGCCGGGCGGCGTGCCCGAAGCGCGGCCCCGGCCGGTCGCGCCGCAGGAAAATGCACTCCACGCGGGGGACTAACTCCGGAGTGGCGGGGCGCGATCGAGGCCGGTCGCGCCCCGCGCGTTTACTGGCGGGCCGAGCGCAAGGCCGGGTAGAGCGCCTGATACCCCGCGAAGATGTCCGTGTAGGCGGCGTGCGCGGCGTGGTCCGGCATGAGCGTCGGCCCGTAGCGGACCGACGTCGCCACCGCCTGCGGCAGATCGTAGAAGGTGTGTGTGCCCAGCCCGGCCAGCATGGCCGCGCCGATGGCGGTGTGCTCCGCCCCTTCGATCGTTTGCAGCGATACGCCCAACACATCGGCCATGATGCGCCGCCACAATTCGCTTTGCGAGCCGCCCCCGCCGATCAGAAAATGATCGGGCACCGGCCCCGTCGCCTGGAGAATCTGCAGACAATCGCGGAAGGCAAACGCCACGCCCTCCAGCACAGCGCGCGTCAGGTGAGCCTGGGTGTGGCGCGTGGTCAGGCCGACGAAGGCGCCCGCCGCCTGGGGATCCATGTGCGGGGTGCGCTCGCCTTCCAGATAGGGCAGGAAGATCAGCCCGTCCGCTCCGGCGGGCACGCCCGCCGCCTCGGCGACCAGATCGTTGTAGGACAGGCTGGCGGAGATCGTGTTGCGCCACCAGCGCAGGGCGATCCCGCCGTTGAGAATGGCGCCCATCGTGTACCAGTGATCGGGGATGGCGTGGCAGAACGTGTTGAGGCGCATCTCCGGGTCGATCCAGGGCCGGTTGGTGACGACGGTGAGCTGCCCGCCCGTGCCGAGCGTGATCGAGCCACGCCCGCTCTCCACGACGCCCACGCCCAGCAGCAGCGCCGCCTGGTCGGCCGCCCCGGCCACGACGGGGATGCCTTCGGGCAGGCCCAGGGCGAAGGCCGCCTCCGCGCGCAGCGCCCCGACCACCGCCGCCGACTCCGCGACCGGCGGCAAGATGTCCAGCGGGACGTTGCACGCTCCGGCCAGGGTGGGGGACCACTCGCGGCGGGCGATGTCGTAGAGCCAGGTAGCCGAGGCGTCGCTCGGCTCGCTGCCGACCTCGCCGGTCAGGCGCAGGGCGACGAAGTCCTTGGGCTGGATAGCCGCGCGCGCCCGCTCTAGCGACTGCGGCTCGACCTCGTGCAGCCAGGCCAGGCTGGCCCCGGCAAAGCCTGGCGACAGGCGGTTGCCGGCAGTGCGCAACATGACGTCGCGCGGGATGCGATCCATCACGATGGGGCACAGGTTGGCGCTGCGGCGGTCCATCCAGATAATCGCCGGGCGCAGCGGCGCGAGGTCCTGGCCGAGCAGCACGATCCCGTGCATCTGCCCCGTCAGGCCGATGCCGCGCACCCGGCTGGCGGGCAGGTTGGCCTGCCGCAGCGCCTCGCGGACAGCGCCCACGACGGCGTTCCACCACTCCTCAGGATTCTGCTCGATCCAGTGCGGGCGCGGCGTCTGGTAGCCGTAGCCGACCTGGCCCTTGCCCCGCAGATCGCCGGACACATCGAGCACCACGCATTTGCTGCTCTGGGTGCCGACGTCGATCCCCAAAACCACGTCTACCCGGTCGTGAGTCAGTCGCATCGTTGCCACCTGTCCATCGAATGCCGCGCCACGTGCTCTAGTATAGACTCAAGCGGGAAATCTGCACGTGAGGGCGAGCTGTCGGGGCGATCATGCGGATTTCTTATTCGATTCGTCTTGTTTGGGGGGGTAAAAAGGAGTATACTAATACGTTGGATGTTGAATATCTGAGGTGACCCGATGCCAATCTATACCTACGAATGCGAAGAATGCGGCGTGCGTTTCGACGCGCGTCAGAAATTCTCCGACGATCCCATCACACTTTGCCCCGAATGCGGTGGTAATACGCACCGTGTGCCGCAGGCCGTCGGGATTGTGTTCAAAGGTTCCGGTTGGTATGTGACCGACAGCAAGGGACGCAATAACCTGGCGGTGGCACCCACCACCAAAGAAGGTGGCTCGGATTCGGGCGGCGAGCAGAAGAAAGCCAAGGTTGACTCGGCCCCGCCCAAAGACAGCACCGAGAGCAAGACGAGCGGCGATTGACCCTCGCCATTCCGGGCACAAAGCAAAAAGGCGACCCCTCTCCGGGCCGCCTTTTTTGTTGCTCGCTGCATGGCTGCACGCAGGGATGGACCGCGCGCTAGATCTGAAAGCCCGCCGTCGCGCGGACGATCTTTTGCTGGTAGTTGTCCACGTAGGTCATCAGCTTATCGTACAGGGCTTCCCAGTCGTTGCTGGTCAGCATCCCGCGCATGGTCTCCAGGTCGTCGGTGATGCCCTCCATCAGGATCTGGGGGCAGTCACCGTAGACGGCAAACCAAGCTTCGGTTGGCGTGAGCCCCAGCTTGGTGATGCCGGGGGCAAACTCGCGGACCATGAACTCAAAATATTCCTGGTCGCGCCCCGGTTTAATGTCCCAACTCAGCAGGAGTTTCATCATCGTCGAGTTCGTTCCCGTCTACCCGCTCAGGACGGCGACTCCCGTCCCGGCGGGCGCTGTCATGCTCACTGGCGATAGTCCAGAATGACCACCTGGGTCTGTTCCGGCAGGCTGCCGGACGACACGCGCAGCATCGGCTCTTCCTGGTACGAGTTGATCCCCATCTCTTTGAGGAACCGGTCGACCGGATCGAGCTCCACGCCGCGCAGCGCCTCGGTGTGATAGTGCATCGGCACGACGATGCTCGGCTCGAGCAGGCTGATCACTTCCGCCGCCTGGCTGGAGCTGAGCGCCCCCCCGCCGCCCACCGGCACCAGCGCCACGTCGATCGAGCCCAGCGCATCGATCATCGCCTGTGTGGGGACGTGGTCCAGATCGCCCAAGTGCGCTACCGTCAGGTTGTCGAAATCCAACACGTACACGACATTGCGGCGCGGATTTTCCTCCCGCTGGTTGTAGGTGGCGACACCGATGATAAACACGCCGCCGATCTCGTATTCGCCCGGCCCGTCTATCACATGGCGGAAGCCTTTCACGGCGGCCAGGTTGTTGTGCCCTGGGGCGTCGTGGCTGACGGTCACAATGTCCGCTTTGAGCTTGGGCAGGGCATAGCCTAATGCCTCATCGAACGGGTCCGTGACGATCGTGATGTAGTTGCGCTCGGTGACTTTGAAGCAGCTATGACCGTACCAGGTAATATCCATAACCCACAACCACCCTGTCGTGTTGCCGGAAAGATGGTAGGGAATTATACCGTATGTGCTAGCCGATGCAACCCGGCAGCATGCCGGAGCGAGGCGATCAAGGCAGGGCGACGGCACACCTCCCCAATCCGCCCGGACACGTGGCCAGCACCGTGTTACCCTGGCGCACCTCGAACCCGCCGCCGGTCCAGAACCGTTCGTCCGGCCCCACGTTGATCACGCCGCGCTGGTAGCGGCAGCCATCCGGCGGGCCGATCTCGGCGGGCTCGTCCCACGACCAGACCTGCAGGCAGTCCTGAGCGGGCAGCGCGTCCAGCGGCGCGGCCAGCCAGGGCGTGTTCCAGGCCGCCACCGGCAGGGTCTCGCTGCCTTGGGCCAGCACGATCTGAGAGACGTTCAACGCGCTCCCGGATGCGTTGACCAGCGCGAGCGAACGCTGGTCGTAGACGACCAGCAGCGCACCGGACGCGGCCTGGGTGGCCGTCGGCACTCCGGTGGGCCGCAGCGCGGTTGTCGTCGGGACGGATGCGCTGGGCGTGATGGTCGGCCCGGGAACCATAGCGGCGGGCGCGGTGGTCGGCGGGGGGGAAGTGGGCGTTGGAACGGCCGCCACGGCGGTCACCGCATCCGGCAGCATGGCCTGCCCTTCCGCCAACTCAACTTCGCTCAACGCGGTCTGCTTGCCGTCGGTGTACGCTACGAAGACACGGTCACCTCCCGTATCCGGCAGCGGGAGGGCGGGCTTCCAGTCCACCCAACCGGCGCTCAGGGGCCGGCCTTCGGCGTCGAAGAAGCGCACCTGCTTGGCCTGGTAGACCCAGCCGGAGTCCGCCCCGGGCGCGCGGAACATCTCGTTAGAGAGGTAGACGGTGTCCCCGGCGGCATCGGCCAGGGCGGGCAGCACGTTGGGTCGCCCGCCCAGAACCACGATGAACAGGTACCCGAAAGTGTGCGGCAAAGCCGCCACGCCGATCTCGCGGTAGGCCGGGTTGAGGCTCGAGGTGGTGTGGATGGATGAGCTTTTCCAGAACGCGAGCGCCGCGTCGACGTTCCGCCCGACATACGCGATCTCGTCGAGGGCGATCTGGTCGGGCCGGCCGTAGGTCGGCCAATCGAAGGGCGCCTGCCGCGCGCGATCTTTCGGCCCGCCGCCGCTGGCGTCATCGTGAATCGCGCCGCCGTCCGGCAGATCGGGCAGCGTCAGCAGGTATTCGGCCTGCGCGAGCGCCAGCTCGTCGAGGGTGGCGTTGGGCTTGAGCGGCCAGACGCCGTGATCGATGCGCCAGGCGTTCAGCGCGGCGATCAGCTCGGGGACGACAGGGGGCTGCTGTTGGGCGCGGGCCGGGATCGCCCCGCCCAGCAGCACGATCAGAACCAGGCCTACCATGAGAATGCGACGCATATGACCCTCTATTATTCAAATAGCTGTGATGTTAATCTATGATAATGGCGGCGCAGTCATTCTGTCAAACGCTGGTTGGCCGCGGGGCGGGTTTCGCCCAGGAGCGGAGTCGCACTATAATACACGTAAGGCGACACAAAGACCGGGTTAAGGGAACGCGATGGACCCCATCCAGGCTCTGGCAATCCTATCCTTGGGCGCCTTTGTCGCTGTGCTGGTGACGGCCCTGTTCTATGTGTTCACGGTCCGCCCGCGCCTGCTGGATCCCGGGGAGGCGGCCGGTCTGGGCGTCATCGACGACCGGCTGGGCACGCGCCTGACCAACCAGCACGCGGCGGTCGAGCGTTTGAACGTCGCGCTGACGCACCATACTTCACGCCTGGAAGCGGCGGTGGGCCTCGGCCAGGAATTCGAGTCCTTGCGCCGGATGCTACGCGCGCACAGCACCGCCGTCCAAACGCTGGCCAGGGTGCTGCAGGAGGTTGTGTCGCGCCTGGACGGTCTCGGAGAGCGCCTGAGCCGGCAGGAGGCCGCCCTCGACCGGGCCGCGCAGCAGCATGTGTCGCGCCTGGACGGGTTTGGGGAACGTCTGAGCCGGCAGGAAGCCGCGCTCGACCGGACCGCGCAGCAGGTGGATGCGCTGTCCGGGACGATGCTGCCCGCGCTGTTCGAGCAGATCGGCGGGCAGAGCCGCGCGCTCGAACGCCTCGAGGCCCGGCCCGAGAGCATCGTCGCGGCGGACCAGCGGGGCTATTCAGGGCTGATCCAGGCGCAGATCGACCGGCTGGTGGCCATCGCCGATCGCCTGGATGCCTGGGCGTCGGCGGGCACGCCGGAGGGCCATCCCCTGGCCGAGCAGGCCCGCGTCCTGACCGATCTGGATCGCCAGTTGATCGCGACGGCGCGCGCTATCGGGCAGATGGAGGCCAGGATCAGCGAGCACACAACGATGCTGGTCACCGCCGAGACCGAGCGGCGCGAGCAGGCCAGCCTGGTCGATCGGGTGCTCTACCGGGTCGGAGAGGTGTTCACTGCGGTGAACCAACTGGCCACCAACCCGCTGCGATCGGGCCACGACCGGCTGACCGATATCAAGGGGATTGGGCCGGTGTACGCGGGGAAACTTTACGAAGCGGGTATCTTCACCTACCGGCAGTTGGCGTCACTGTCGCCGGAGGTGCTGAAGATGATTATCGACGAGCCGGAGTGGCGGTCGCGTTCAATTGATGCCGCGAGCTGGATCGAACAGGCGAGACTGCTGACTGCGCAGCGCGAGAAAGTTGAGACAAAAAGGTGAGAACACCTGATCCGCATCGTCTGGTACGCCGTCTGGATGCGTTGTTTCTTGCGGGCCTGCTGGTGACGTCCGGCCTGGCGGCGCTGCTGTTCTGGACACAGTTCTACGTCGAGCGTGACGCCGAAGGGGCCCCACGCTCGACATCCGAGGCGGCGGTAGCCGCGGCTGAGGACGACACCGCGACCCCGGAGCCCAGCCTGATACCCCCCGATACGGCGCTCTCGCCACAGCCTGACGCCTCGGCAGTGGCCGCCGCGACCGCTCCCGAACCGGATCGCGAGCCTTTGCCCGAGGAAGGCAGCGTCAGCATTGGCGGCACGCCGGTCGCCCTGCTCCAGGGGACGCGCACGCCACAGCCCGGCGCGACCGATACCACGCCGCAGGTGCTGCCGGGCGTCTACGTGAGCCGCCCGGTCACGCTCAGCGGCAAATCGCAGCCCGGCTACACCGTCGAAGTATACGACGGTGACGAGTTGATGGGCACGGCGGTCGCCGGGCCGAGCGGCCTCTGGTCGTTGACCCTGCCGGCGGACATGCCCGAAGGGGATTACGTGCTCACCATCCAGGTGTACGACCTGGACGGCGCGATCCACCAGACGTCTCAAGTGGCCTTCACGCTGGGGCCGATGCTCACCGCGACCGGCACGCTGACGCCGGGCGACACGCCCACGCGCACGCCGACGCCCAGCCGCACGCCGACCCTCACCCGTACCGCGCGGCCCACGGTGACGCTGACGCGCACCCCGACCCGGACGCCAAGCCCTACGCGCACGGACAGCCCCGTCCCACCGACGGCTACGGCGACCAGCACGCCGACCCGGACCGCGAGCCCGTCTCCGACCGAGACGCTGGCGCCAACGGCCACGGCCTCACCGACTGAGACGCAGACGCCAACGGCCACGGCCTCACCGACCGAAACGCCGACGCCGACGGTCACCCCTTCGCCGACCGAGACGCCGCTGCCGCCGACTCAGACAGCCACGCCTACACCGACTGACACGCTGACGCCGAGTCCCGCGGCCAGCGATACACCCCCGCCCACCGCCGCGCCGCTCGAGATTCAGAGCACGGAGCGGCCATCCGCCACGGTGACGCCCCTCGCGCCGCCGGAGATCGCCGCCCTGCCAGCGCAGATGTCCATGCTAGAGCCGGTGGTCATCGACGGGCAGGCCGGGCCGGGCCAGACCGTGGTCGTGATCGCCAACGGCGACATGGTGGCGATGGTCACGGCGGGGCCAGATGGCGCCTGGTCGGCCACCTGGGAGGGTGGGGAGCCGGGCGAGGTAACGATCGAAGCGGTGGCTATGGACGGCGACCAGAACGCCAGCCCGCCAGCCGTGCTCTACATGGAGCTGGTCGCGCCGCGCCCGCAGATCACCGCGCCCGCGGCGGGCGAGATCTTCTCGCCCGGCCCGATCAACGTGCGAGGGATCGCCCAGCCGGGCGTCGTGGCCACCGTGCGCGACCGCGACAGCGGGCGGAGCATGGGCACGGTCACCGTTCCGGCGGACGGCATCTGGCAGGCTTCCGTCACGCTGGCGGGGGAGGGCGAGATCGCGCTGGTGGCCGAGGCACCCGGTCCGGACAACACGACGCTGGTCTCCGATCCGGTCGTCATCCGGGTAGCGCCGGCCGTCCAGCCGCAGTCGGGAGGCATCCTCACCAACGATCCGGATGACACCGGGCGGGCGTTCACCGCGCTGCTGGCACTGCTGTTGGCGGCGGGCGGGTTCAGCGCCTATTTCGCCGGGCGGCTGCTGTACATGCTGGCTCACGACCGGCTGAAGCCCCGGTAATCGCGCGGTTTCGAACAGAATACGAGGGTTGGCTTATGGCACGCATGCGGCGGCGCCGCGCCGTCCTGGTCATCGGAGTCGCGGCGCTACTGGCGATTCTCGTGGGGGTAGTGGTCTACGCTCAGGTGATCGATCCCGGCGACAAGGGCGACACCTCGACCGGCCTGGTGACGCCCACCCTGGCCGCGCCGGTCGCGCGGACCTTCGACATCTTGCCGGATCGCTCGCAGATCGATTTCGTGACCGAGGTGCGCGGCGTCCCGGTCGAGGGCGTGTTCCCGGTCAAGACGGGGACGATCACCCTGGAACCGGCAGGCGATGCGCTGCGCGTGCACGTCTACCTGGAGATCGACGTGGACGGCGTGAGTACCAGCGCCCTGGCCGCGCCGGTGCTGCGCGGCGCGATGAAGACCGGCGACTACCCGGTCGCCTTTTACGTGGCCGACTCGCGCGAGCCGGTGCCGGTGACGGAGGAGGAGATCACGTTCCTGCTGGATGGCGAGCTGGACGTCCACAATGTCGCCGCGCCGCACAGCATGACGGTGCGCGCCCAACTGGTCGGCGGCGATCTGTGGGCGGTGGCGACGTCGGATCTCGACCTGGCGAATCACGAGGTCGAATTCCCGCCAATGATCGGCAACTCGGCGATCCAGTTAACGGCCCGCCTGGAAGCGGTGGAGAGTCAGACCAGCCCGTGACGCTCGCGCCGCAGGCTCTCCGCCGCCCGGACGAGGAGCGCCGCGCCGAACATCCAGAACACGGGGTAGGTCGGGAAGACGTAGCGCGGCAGGGCCAGCAGCACGAGGTGAATCCCGGTGAAGTAGATCGCGACGGCGTACAGCGGCAGCAGCGCGCGCCAGCGCCGCGCGGCCTGGATCATACCCGCCGCGCCCAACAGCAGGCCGGTGAAATGGAACACGTACAGCGCCAGCTTGGGCCAGAACGATTCCAGGTGCGTCAGATCGACCAGCCCGCCCGCTGACCGGTCATCCTTCAGCCAGTCGACCAGCGCATCCTTGACGCTGCGCCCGCCGTAATGCACCGTGTTGTGCGGCTGGAGATAGGAGTCGGCCAGCTCGCGGACGCGATGCGCCGCCCAGCCTGCCGGATCGGCGGTGATGCTCTCGGCGGCGCTATCGCGCAGGACGTCCTGGCGCTCACCGTGGCCGAGATCGGGCGTGATCCCGATCTGGCTGTCGGTGTCTTCTGGCGAGGCGTGCCCCTCGGCGCCCTGGTAGATGAAGCTCCACAGGCCCTCGCCGCCGATGACGAAGCGATCCCACACGGCCAGGTTGTAGACGGTCCAGGTGGAGACGACCAGCCCATAGCTGACCAGCAGCGCCGCCGCCAGCCGGGTCCAGCGCGCGCGCTCGGTCAGGATCAGGTGCGCGACGATCGCCAGCGGGAACAGCAGGAACACGGCGCGGGTGAGTGTGGCCAGGCCGAAGGCAAGGCCGACATCGACCATCCGGCGCGGCGTGAGGGGCGGGCGGTGATCTACGTACAGCGCCAGGCCGCCGAATACGCCCAGGAGATAGACACCTTCCGTCGCCAGATTACCGGACTCGACGATCAGCGCCGGGCTGACGACCATGATCGCGGCGGCCAGCCGCCCGGCGCGCTCGCCGAACAGCCGCCGGGCGATCCAGTAGAGCGCCACGCACAATCCGGCGCCGAACACGGCTTGAATGACGCGCACGGTTTGCATCTCGGCGTGGCTGTAGGCAAACCCGGTGAGGCGCTCGCCGGGGATCACCACCTGTACCACGCCCAGAAACACCGGATAGAGCGGGGCGGTCTGCAGCGGGCCGAGCGTCTTGCCGAACTTGACGAGATCGCGCCCATTTTTCATGTACCAGTTCGCGTCACCTCCGGTAAAATCGGGGGCGGGCTCCAGAATCAGGACGAAGATCAGGCGCAGAATCAGCGCCGCCGCGAAGATGAGGAAGGCCGGGCGGCGGAGTGGGGCTAAGCGTGTGCCGTTGGTCAAGGTATAATCAACCGCCAATCAATGGAGTTCGCGCCGTTTATACCGTGTTACCCGGGGGCAGGCAACAATGCAGGAGAATGGGACTCACCGGTTGTCATTCCTCACCACGCGGGCGGGATTCTGGCCGGTGGCGATCGCCATCCTGGCGCTGGCGCCGCGGCTGGTCTTCGTCGCGATCAGCGAGCACCCCGGCCTGTGGGACCCGACGGAGTATTACCTGCTCGCCGCCAACCTGCACGACGGGCGCGGCTTCACGCTCGACCATATCTGGAGCTTCGCCAATGATCCCGTCGCGGTGACGCACCCGCTCGATCACTGGCTGCCGCTGCCGGGCATCGTGGCGGCGGGCTCGTTCGCGCTGTTTGGCGTCTCGGTGCCGGCGGCGCTGCTGCCCTTCGCGCTGCTGGGCGCGGTGCAGAGCCTGCTGGTCTACGCCTTCGCCCGGCGCATCGGGGCCAGCCACAACGTCCAGGTGTTCGCCGCGCTGGCGACCGCCTGGCTGCCGTGGCTGTTCCTGTCGTCGCTGCACACGGACACGACGACCCTGTTCGGCGTGTTGGGCTTCGGGAGCATGGCGGCGGTGTACCTGGGCGTGCGCGAGGATGGGCGCTGGCTGTGGGCGGCGGGCCTGCTGGCCGGGCTGGCGGCGCTCACCCGCAACGACGGCGTGATGCTGGTCCCGGCGGGGATCCTGGCAGCGGGCTGGCTCGTCTGGCGGGGCGACCCGCGCCCGCGCTGGCCCCACGTGCTCGGCGCGGGGCTCGCGTTGGCGCTGGTGTTGCTGCCGTGGATCGCGCGCAACCAGTCCGAGCTTGGCACATATTGGCCGGGCAGCGCGGTCCGCACGATGTTTGTGACCGATCACGAGGATTTCTACGCCTATTCCAAAGATATCTCGCTCGAGACCTATCTCGACCAGGGGCTGCCGGCCATCCTGGGCAAAATCGCGTTCGAACTGGCGGCGAGCGTTAAACTGATGGTGACCCTGGTGGAGCTGATTTTCCCGGTGGCGATCCTGGGCGGGTTGTGGGAGGCCTGGCGGACGCGCCACCGCCTGCCGGAGCCGGGGCCGGAGAATTTCCCCGGACAGTTCGAGGTGGCTCCCTACGCGGGAGGGCTGACCTTCATCGTGCTCACCTTCGGCGCGTACGGCGTGCTGATGCCATATCTCAGCCAGGGGGGCAGCTTCAAGAAGGCGTACCTGGCGATGGTCCCCTTCCTGCTGATCCTGGGCGCGCGGGCGGCGGAGCGTTACGTGCGGCCCCAGTCTGCGTTTCGGGCGATGTGCGGGCTGACGCTGGCGTTGCTGCTGGCCGGTGCCGTCGAACTGACCCGTGCCGATTTCAAGCTCAACAACGACCAGAGGGCGATCTACCAGGACATTGGCGCCGAGCTCGACCGGCTGGCGGCGGGCGACGACCGCGAGATCATCGTTATGACGCGCGACCCGTGGTCGATCGCGTTCGTGACCGGCTACCGCGCGGTGATGGTGCCCAATGAGCCGCTCGACGTGATCCTGGAGGCGGCGGACCGCTACGGCGTTACGCACCTGCTGGCGCCGGTCCCGCGCGAGGCGATCAACGCCATCGACCGGGGCGAGGTGTCGAGCCCGCGCCTGGCTCGCGTCGCCGAGCTTCCGGAGCACGGGCTGCATCTGTACCGGATTGTGCCGGCTGACCAGTAATGGAATGGAGAGGGGCGAACACGATGTTGATACGCGAGCCGTTGGTTCACGCCACGTACTACTACCTGCGCGAGACACCGGGCGACAGCCCGGCCCGCCGCGAAGACCGGCACGCGGCGTTTGTCGAAGATGTGGAGCGCATCCAGAACACGCTCACGGGCTGGCTTTCGATGCCGGAGGCGGTCTCGCTCTTGATCGCGCCCTGGGAGGGTGAGGGGCCGCCCACCGCGCAGCCGCTGATGAAAGCCGCCGAACTGCGCGGCCAGGTCAATGCGTCGGCGTGGCTGCAGGCGTTCGTCCTGCGCAATATGCTGCTGCTGCGCGTGGTCTTGCTCCGCGCTGGCGAGCACGAACAGACGGCCTGGACGATGCTCGACGAGGCGCTGGGCATGCCGCCGACCCTGCCGTCGTGGCTGCAGACGGTGCGCTACTGGTGCGGGATGGCCCCGCGCACTCCGGAGGATCTCGAGCAGGAGCGCTCGCTGCCGATCAAGACGCCGTTCGGCGTGCTGAGCCTGGGCCACGGCGAAACGCCGCACCTGCTGGTGTATCCGGACCAGCGCACCGAAACCCGCGCCAACAGCTTCCTGCGCTCGCTGGCGCCCCAGTTGGACTGGTATCCCATCCAGGCCCGCTACCGGCTGGAGCAGTACACCAATCACGCCGCGATGGCCGTGCGCAACCAGCAGCAGGCGCTCGAGCAGGTCATCCAGTCGGTGCAGTACTGGTCCACCCCGCACGAGCCGCAGCGGCTGCGGTCGCTGCTGCCGCTCCAGGCCGACCTGGACCTGCTGGAGACGACCTACGGGAACGTCTTGAGCGATCTGGCGATGACGCGCGCTGCTGCCCAGGAAGTCAAGCTGCTGATGACCGATTACCGGCTGTTGCTGATGCAGAGCGGGCTGTGGGATGCCGCGCCGAGCGTGTGGGAAGCGCGGGTGTCGAGCCTGGCCGAGCTTCAGGCGCAGATCGCGCATGACGAGCAGCACATCGACGTCACGCTGCGCCGCCTGGACGTGATGATGCGCACGCTGCAGACGCGCCTGGCGCTGCTGCAAGGCGAGCGCGAGCGGATCCTGGTCTATCTGGTCGGCGTGTTGGGGCTGGCGATCCTGGCAGTATTGGTGGCCGACGCCAACCTGTCGCAGGTGGGCCTGCACCTGCTGGCGCTGGTCATCGTGGCGGCCCTGGTTTTCGCCGCGTGGCAGTTCTGGCTGCGCCGCCGCTTCCCGTAACGCGGGTCAATAGCGCGAGGGCAGCGCCACCTCGGCCTGGACATCAACGCCGGGGAACAACTCCTCGGCGTGGTCCGGCACGTAGCGCCGCACCATGTCCGCGGTGAGCGCGTTGGCGGCGCAGACCTCGCCGTAGAGATCGGCGCTGGGCCGCCGCGTGCGTTCTTGTGTCTCCGGGTCGCAGCCGAACAGCCCGAAGCGGAAGCGCGGATCGTACCCTTCGGACCATTCGAAGTTGTCCACCAGCGTCCAGAAGAAATAACCCTTGACCGGGCAGTTGTAGTTGAGCGCCTGCCACACGCTGCGCAGGGCCCGTACCAGAAACAGCGGGCGGATCGCGTCGTCCGGGTCGGGCACGCCGCTCTCGGTGACGTAGATCGGTCTGTCCGTCCGGTCGCTCAGCCACTTGATGTGCTCGAACAGGCCCTCCGGCCAGATCTCGCCCACACTCTCCGGTCCCAGGATCCCGTCGCGCGGGCGGGACTGGAGCAGAAAGCGCCGGTGGGGATGGAGCAGGTGGAACCGGATCAGGTAGCGGTAATAGGTGTTCAGCCCGATCCAGTCGAACGTGCCAGCAGCCTCGGGCACCTCGACGGTGTGGCGGGGGAGCGTCAGCGTCCCGGTCGCCAGCGCGTCGACGAATGCCGCGTTGAAGAAGTCCCACGCGATGCGGCGAGCGTAGCGGTTGATCAGCGCGGGGAAGCCCGTCTTCAGGCTGATCTGGTGTTTAGCGAGGCCAACCTGCGCATCGGGATCGATGTCTTTGATGGTGTAGTACGCCCGGGCATGCGCGCGCAGCAGGTTTTCGGCCACGGCCACCGTCTCGCGCAGGCTGCGATGGCCCGGCGGAAAGTGGCCGAACAGGTAGCTCTGCGTGGCGTAGACCATCGGCTCGTTGATGGTACACCACAGCCTGACGCCCGGCGCCAGCTCCTCGACCACCGTCCGCACGAACCGCTCGAAGCGGCGGATCGTCTCCGGGTTAAGCCAGCCACCGTCCTGCTCGACCCACAGCGGGTTGCTGAAATGGTGCAGCGTGACCAGCGGCTCCATGCCGCGCTCGCGCAGGGCGGCGACCATGCGCACGTAATGATCCATCGCCGCGCGGTCGAAGTGGGCGCGCTCCGGCTCGATGCGGCTCCACTCGATCGAGAAGCGGTGCGCGTTGTGGCCCAGCGCCGCTGCCCGGTCGAAGTCCTCGACGTAGCGCCCGCCCCACCAGTCACACGCCAGCCCGGAGCGTTGCTGGCGGAAGACGCGGCCCGCCTCTTCCCAGGCGTGCCAGTTGTTGTTGGTGCTGCCCCCTTCGACCTGGTGGGCGGCGGTGGCGGCTCCCCACAAAAACCCCGCCGGAAAGGCGAGCGAAAAATCGACCATGGCGGACCTCTCACCCCTCGGTCACATCAGCGGCGGTTATTACCCCCGGCGCGTGGCTGCCCCATATACACGACGTCGGCATAGACCTGCCGCGCCCCGGTGTCCACGTAGCCCAGGCGGGCGGCAAGCTGGCGTGACGCCTCGTTATCTGGCTCGACCAGGTAGATCGGGGTGCGTCCCTCGCTCAGCACCGCCTGGGTGACGGCGGCGGCGACGCTGGTCCCCCAGCCGCGCTGGCGCGCGCCGGCATCGGTGTGGACGTAGATCTCGGCGAAGGCCGGGCTTTGCCAGTTCACGCCGGCGACGGCCCCCTGCCCGCCGGATTGGATCGCGCAGCGCGGCAGGCCATCGGGCGACTGGCTGCACTGCACCAGCACGTTGATCTCCGGCTGGAAACGGGTCACGTCGAGCCGGAATATCTCCAGGATGCGATGCTGATCGATGCGCAGGCTGCCCCCCACCAACGGCAACTGGTTGAGGTTGGCGAACAGGATGTAGGGGCGGCCCGGCGTCAGTGCCTCGGCCATCAGGCTGGCGGCGGTCTCGGCGTCGCGGCAGTCCAGCGTGATGAGCGGGCGAAACAGGTCGATGCCCGTCTGGAACTGGCCCAAAAAGCCGTGCACGCTCCCGTCTTCGCTCACGCGTGTGAACAGCGCTGATCGCGCGGCGGGATGGAACAGCGCGTAATATGCCGTTGGCGCGTCAGCCGGACTGGAATCGTCCAGCAGGCGGCGCACCTGCTGGCGCTTCTGGTGGATCGATGTCGTCGTGTTCATGCGGCTACGGGTACAGGCGGTTGAGCATCCGCGCGTAGGGCACCGTCTCGCGGATGTGGGGCAGCCCGCAGATCCACGCGACTGTCCGCTCCAGCCCCAGGCCAAACCCGGCGTGCGGCACCGAGCCGTACTTGCGCAGGTCGAGATACCACGCGTAATTCTCCGGCGAGATGCCGATCTCGTCGATGCGCTGCTTGAGCAGGTCCGCGTCGTAAATGCGCTCGCTACCGCCGGTGATCTCGCCGTACCCTTCCGGCGCCAGCAGGTCCACGCTGCGGCAGCTCTCGGGCCGCCCGTCGACCGGCTGCATGTAAAACGCTTTGGCGGCGGTGGGGTAGTGGTACACGAAGACCGGTTTGTCGAACATGTCGGCGACGGCGGTCTCGTGCGGCGCGCCGAAATCATCGCCCCAGGTGATCGCCAGCTCGGCCTTGCGCTCCGGATCGTCAGTCTCGGCGGCCAGTTTTTGCAGGCGCTCGACCGCTTCGTCATAGCTGATGCGGTAGAACGGCGCGGTGACCGTCTCCAGGCGCGCAGTGTCGCGCTCGAGGATGTCCAGCTCCATGCGGTGCTTTTCGAGCACGGTCTGGACGATGGCGCTGACGAACTGCTCTTCCATGTCCATCAGGTCTTCCAGCGAGAAGAAGGCCATCTCCGGCTCGACCATCCAGAATTCCATCAGGTGGCGGCGCGTCTTGGATTTCTCGGCGCGGAAGGTCGGCCCGAAGCAGTACACCTTGCCGAACGAGCCGATGTTGGCCTCGTTGTAGAGCTGGCCGGTCTGGGCCAGATAGGCGGGCTGGCCGAAGTAATCGATGGCGAACAGGGTCGTCGTGTTCTCGCCGGCGGCGGGCGTCAGGATCGGCGTGTCGACCAACAGGTAGCCGTGATCATCCAGCCAGGCGCGGATCGTGTGGACGATCGTGGCGCGGATGCGCAGGATCGCCCACTGGCGCGACGAGCGCACCCACAGGTGGCGGTTGTCCATCAAGAACTCGACACCGTGATCTTTCGGCTGGATGGGGTATTCGTCCGCCAACTGGACCAGCTCCAGCCCGGTGATCCCGACCTCGAAGCCGCCCGGATACCCCGGCGCGCGTCCATCGGCCCGCACGACGCCGGTGACGATCACCGATGATTCCTGGGTGAGCGCCTGGGCGGTCGCGAAGACCTCCGGCGGCAGCTCTTTCTGAAAGGCGACACACTGCGCCACGCCGCTGCCGTCGCGGACCAGCAAAAACTGCAGCCGCCCTTTGTCGGTGCGATTGTATAACCAGCCGCGAAGGGTCACTTCCTGGCCTTCGTACTGGGCAATCTCACTAATTTGGATGAGCACGTTGCAAAACCTCTTGTGTGCTATAATCAGGTTACGTGACAGGTATTCTAGCCCGGCGGTTGGTGCCGGTCAAGCGGCGCCGCGCGGCCGGGCGAAGAAGCCTCTCCTTCTCTCGACGCCTGTTGGGCTGCAGGCTTGGACTTCCGTACTTCATTTTTGCGAACTCCAGTTGGTTGACAGTTTGTTGGTATTTGTGCTGATAAGGAGGACGAAACTCATGTCAGGAGCCGCACCATCCTTCGTGGAGATGGAACTGCGGTCTAACGACACGCGCAGACACTGGTCACCTTCATCTCAGACGTACGCCCCAGCCGACGTGCTGATTCAGTACCTGTCTGAAGGTTGGGAGATCACCCCGGTCGTTGGACTGGAAGAGCACTGGCACGCCGGAGTGCGCCGTGTTGACGTGTATCATTTTGAGCTGACTAAAGACGATCAGACCCGGATTGTGCCTGTTCAAAGCAACCCGGTGATTCGCCGTTTGTTGAACCAGCGCCAGTTAAAAATCGTTTTGCTGAAGCGCGATACCGTTCGAATCACGGAAGACCCCGCCGGTTAAACACGCCCTCTCCTGGCGGACCTGCTGACGGTAACCGCAGGGTTGGCCGTAGTCAACGCCTGCCACAATCCGCGAGCAGGTTACACCGTATAAAAATCGAACAGTGGGAAGAAGTCCAACGCGGGTTGGACTTTGTTTTGGTGGAGAAAGTCGCATGGGAAAGCGAATTGATACCCTATCAGCCGGCGGCCTGGCGATCGGTATGGTCATTGGGGTGATGATGGGGATGCCGCTGTTCGACAATGCCGCGCTGGGCCTGATTTTCGGCGTCGCCATTGGCATGGCGATGGAGTTGGGAAACGGCGGCAGATAGAAAAAGAAGAAGCGCCAGCTCGAGGATCCCGGCGAGGACTGACCGCACGAGGCGCGCGGCCCTACTGCCCCTCGCTGAGGGGTGCTGCGCGCGGACGGAGACGCCCCGGCAGCAGCGGCGCGATGCGCGCCAGCTCTTCCGGCCCAAACGGGCGCAGCCCCAGCACGACCACACCGTAGATCACCGGCGACAGGACGAGTCCCAGCGCCGGCGACACCTGCCAGAAAATAGCGAGCAGCCCCAACAACACGAGTCCCGCCAGCGCCGGGCGCCACAGGGCGCGCGGCCAGTTCATGCTGCCAATCTCTCCCCGGATGATCCAGCCGAACGCGATCATCAGCGCCAGCTCCGAGAAAATGGTGGTGACCGCCGCCGCGCGATAGCTGTACAGCGGCAGGAAGATCAGGTTCGCGATGACGTTGAACGCCACGCCGATGGTGAAGGCGAAGGTCAGCGTGCGCTGGCGATCCAGCGCCACGATCACGTAGTTGGTCACGCTGTTGATCCAGCCGATGGGGATGCTCCAGATCATGAGCTGGAGCGCCACGCCGCCCGCCGGCAGATACTCCGAGCCGCCCAGCACGCGGATCAGCGGCTCGGCGATGAAGGTCGTCACCACCGCGACCGGCAGCGCCGTCATGAACAGCAGTTTGACGGCCAGCCCGTAATTGCGCCGCAGACCGGGGCGGTCGCCGTGGGCCTGGCGTGCCATGACCGGCAGCAGCGCCATGGTCAGGAACGCCGGGATGATGTTCAGCGCGTCGAGCCATTTATAGGCGGTCGAATACTGCCCGACGACCGTGTTGCCATTGATGGCTTCCATCAGCACGATGTCGATCTTGAAGAAGACCGTCGCCAGCAGGTGGTTGATCATCAGCGGCCAGCTTTCGCCCATCATGTGCCGCATGATGGCGCGGTCCGGCTTCTGGACGACATTCCCCACCAGCGGGCGCGCCAGCCAGGCCAGCGCGGCGAAGGTCACCAGATTGGTCACGACCGCCCCGCCCGCCAGCCCGACCACGCCCCAGCCGAGCAGCAGCGTCGCCAGCCCGATCGTCACTTTGACGATGGTGCTCACGGTCGTGATCGCGGCGGGGTATTCGGCCTTCTCGAACGCGTAGAACAGCGCCGTCAGCCCGGTGCTGATGCTGTTGGGCAGCAGGCCGACGTACAGCAGGACGATGGCCGCGATGGCCTGTGTTTCCAGCGGCGGATCGACCGTCGCCTGCCGGCTCGCCAGGAACCCGATCAGCAGCGGCACGCCCGCCAACGCCAGCCCGAGCCGCAGCACCGTGCTATTGAGCAGGTAGCGGCCCGCCGCCGCGCGGTTGCGCGCCACTTCGCGCGTGAGGAAGGTGTTCAGGCCGAAGTTGGTCAGGATGTCGAACCAGCCGAAGACCACGATCGCGTAATAATAAATGCCAGCGTCTGCCGGGCCGAGGATGCGCAGCATGATGAACGCGAAGGCGAAGTCGATTCCCCGGTTGAACAGGTTGAGGATGATCGGGGCCAGGCTGTTCTTGGCGATGCGGCGGGCGCTGTCGTCCTCGGGGTCCTCGCGGTAGAAGCGGCGCCACAGCCACAGCATCAGGGTGAAGAGGATCAGCATCCCGCTGAGGAACGAGCCGAACGCGCCGATCTGGAAGCTCGGCGGGCTATAGCGGAAGCGGACGATCCACGCGCCGGGCGGGACGCGCACCCCGCGAAAGTTGCCGTTGACCAGGTGAATATCGATCTGCTCCTCGGCATCCTCGCCGCTGCCCTGCGGGCGGATGAACGCCTTCCAGCCGGGATAATAGCTGTCGGCCAGCACCAGCCACGATTCGGCGTCTACTTCCGGCGTCACGATGACCTCGATCGCGCCGTAGTTCGTGATCTGCGCGGCGACCGGGTCGGCTTCGTGCTCGGCTTCCGGCCAGTGATAGACCAGCTCGCAGTCGTCCGCGTCGGGAAAGCCCTCGATCACCACGCGGCGCGGGTCGGCGGCGAAATCCGCGCTGGTGACGATAGTCGCGAAGTCGTCCGGTGTGGCGCCGCACTGCTCCTCGGTGAGATCGAAGTAGGGCAGGGTGTAGGCGCGCGGCAGCGCGTCCAGGTTCTCGTAGAAGCGGATCGCGCCATCGGCGTAGACTTCTTCCAGGCCCAGCGATCCGGCATCCTCGACCTGATAATCGGTGGCGATATAGCGCACGTTGAGCAGGTCCAGCAGCGGCGAGGCCAGCGCGGCGGTATCGTCCCACTGGACGGGCGCGATGCGGTTGAACTGCAGCTCGCCCTGCGGCGCGATGAGCGCCATGTACTCGGCGTACTGCCTGGGGATCATGCTATCGTAGCCGCGGGCGTCGTGCAGACCGTAGCGCCAGGTGCTGTTGGCGTGCAGCGGCGCTTCGCCAGCGTTGACCGTCGTGTAGCGGAAAGGAGCGCCTTCGGCCTGTTTGGCCTGGAGCCACCTCACCGACTCCGGCGTGTAATCCAGCCAGGCCGGGTCCGCCGACGGGTTGAAGTCCCACCCGGCGATCATCAGGTCGACGGCGATCACGGCCACCGCGCCCGCGGCCCACAGGGGAACGCGCCCCAATCGGCGCGGCAGCGCCCAGCGCGCCCGGCTGAGCAGGATGACCGCGCCGGACGCCAGCAGCATGATCCCGAAGATCAACACGTTCCAGAACTGGTAGCTGTAGAAGGCGCGCGCGTCGGGGAAGGCCATGTCGGCCCCGGCCAGCCCCTCGAAGATGCGCTCGACCAGCGGCTCGAACGTCCCGAAGGCGGCGCGGCTGAGCAGCAGCCCGCCCGTCACGAGGACGCCCGCCGCGACGAGACTCAGGCCGGCGGCGCGGATCAGCCGGATGTTCCAACGCGGAACGTCCGGCTGGCGGGCGCGGGCCAGGGTCTCGGCGCCGAACGCGGCCAGGACCGCGGCGCAGAACGTCAGCGGCCACACCCAGCGAAACGGCGTGTGAAGCTGGTTGATATTGGGGAAGGCATAGTACAGCACGGCGTAGGTGGGCAGGCCAAAGGCGAACGTCGCCGCCGCCGCGCCCAGGACGGCGAAGATGGCGCGGAAGGGCGGATCGGAGCCGGCGGGCGCGTCCGGGCGGGGACTCCGCCGGGCCAGCAGGCCAATCGCGGCCAGCGCCAGCGTGAGGATGCCCATGTACGCCCCGCCTTCGACGTGATTCTTGATGCCGAAGGCGGTGTCCGTCACGCGCTGGACCCCGTCCTTGCACCAGTCGCACGGGCGCGTCCAGTCATGGGCCACGCGCTCGCCGGTGAAGACGTCGCGGTAGGCGTGGTGGGCCGGGTTGCCGTAGATGTTCGGGATCAGGAACTTGGCGACGTGCCGCGCCGGGAAGGCCCAGCTCCGCACGGTGTCGAGATCGGCGGCGTCCTCGCGGAAGTTGCGCGCCCCCAGCTCGTAGAGCGGGACGAACTGCGCCGCTCCCAGCCCCACGCCAAGCGCCGCCATAGCCAGCAGCGCCGCCGCTGGGCGGGCCAGCCGCCGCCAGCCGCGCCGGTCCCGCCACCACAGCCAGCCCAGCCGCGCTACGGCGTAATAGGCCATCACGATCAGCGTGTAGTACGTGATCTCGATGTGCCCGGCGAAGATGTTCATCATCAGCGCGATGGCCCCCAGCGCGATCCAGGGGACGGTGGCCGGTTGGTCGCCGCGCAGGGGCCGCCGCCGGATGGCGAACTCGATCATGAGCAGCAGCAGCGGGAGCCATGCCGCGCCCGCGATCATCATCGGGAAGACGACGCTGAGGATGAAGAACGCGCTGAACTGGTATGCGACCCCGGCCACGGCACCCGCCGCCCGCCCCAGGCCGATCCCGCGGACGAACAGGTACATCAGGGCGCCAGCCAGCCACAACTGGCTGACGGTGAACCAGCCATAGGCGCGCGGCAGCGGCAGGGCATAATAGATCAGGCTGAACGGGTACAGCGCGGAATGCTGGCCCGCCGCCAGGAACGGCGTCCCGGCGAACTGCTCGGTCTGCCACAGCGGGATGACGCCATCCGACAGGCTGTGGCGCAGGAAGGTTTTCCACTGGAAATTCTGCAGGACCAGATCGGACAGCAGCGCGTTGTGCGGCACGTCGGGGACGCCCACCGCATCGCGGGCGCTGAGCCACGGCTCGAACTGGTACAGGTTGTCGGCGGGGATCTGTGTCTGGCCGCCCAGCGTCACCGGGGCGAAAAACAACAGTGGCAGAAGCAACAGCCCTGCCACGATGAGAAGATCGGGGAGGATGGTTTTGATCCGCAAGACACGGCTCCGCTAGGCTGGCGGTGGGGCAGATGTGTCCCGAAGCCGCCGGTCGCTCGGGCGGCTCACGCCACCGGCTGCTGGTCGGGCACCGGCAGGCGCATGCTGGGTGTCAGGTGGCGGTGGCGCAGCCAGACCTGCCACACGCGCAGCGCCGCTTCCAACTGGATCTTGAAGCTCATCTTCGACTGGCCCTGGCGCCGGTCCGCGAAGTAAATCGGGATCTCGTCCACCCTGTAGCCCAGCTTTTCGGCCACATAGATGGTCTCGACCTGGAAGACATAGCCGTTGGAGCGAATACGGTCGAGGTCCATGCCTTGCAGCACCTCGCGCCGCCAGAGGCGGAAGCCGCCCGTCGCGTCGCGCAGTTTTTCGCCCAGGATCAGCCGCACGTAGACGCTGTTGGCCCACCAGCTCAGCAGCTTGCGGAAGATGCTCCACGTCTCGTCGAGCTTGCCGCCTTTGGCATAGCGCGAGCCGATCACGATGTCGCAGTCGCAGGTGTTCATCCGCTCGACCATCTGCGGGATGTACTTCGGATCGTGCGAGAAGTCGCAGTCCATCTGCAGAATGCAGTCGGCCCCGCGCGCGAACGCCTCGCGGAAGCCCTGAATGTAGGCGGTCCCCAGGCCGAGCTTGCCGGGGCGGTGCAGGACCGCGACCCGGTCCGGGTGCTGTTTGGCGAGATCGTCCGCGATCTGCCCGGTGCCATCCGGCGAATTGTCGTCCACGACCAGCACGGAGAGGTTCGGCACCGGCAGCGCAAACAGGGCGTTGACCATCGTCTCGAGATTCTCTGCCTCGTTGTACGTCGGCAGGATCACCATTAACTTCATCAGGCCTCGCTCCATCGCAAGGGTTGTTAACACAGTCTTGAGGCACACACTATAACGCACTGCCCCTCGCCCGGCAACCGCCCATTCGCATCCGGTTTTTTCTGGTTTATAATGAGCCCATGCGACTCAAAACACGCTTCCACCATACTCTGTTAATTGTCTGCCTGCTCGCGGTGGGCTGGCCCGCGTGGACTGGGCAACCCGCCGCTGCCCAGGTGCGCGATAATTTACCCCCGCCGCATCTGGGCTACGGCATCCACATCGGCCCGCACACCAACGTCGATCCGGCGCTGGTGGGCCAGCTTGGCATGGACTGGGTCAAGCTCTACGAAGCCGGGCAGATCGCCAGCTACCCGAACCAGCGGGTGCTGTTTCGCATCGACCTGCCCTGGCCGAGCAACTGGGACGCCTTCCGGGAGAGCGTGCGCCAGCGGGCCGCTGAGCTGTCGGCGGCGGGCGTGGACGCCATCGAGGTCCACAACGAGCCGAACCTGGCGATGGAATGGCCGCACGGCCCGAACGCGTGGGAGTTCACCCAGATGCTGCGCGTGGCCTACACGGTCATCAAGAGCGTGAATCCGAACATCATCGTCGTGTCGGGCGGGCTGGCGCCGACGATCACCACCGGCGACCGGGGCGCGATCAGCGACATCGACTACGCCGCGGAGATGCTCGACAACGGCGCGGCCCAGTGGTTCGACGCGTTCGGCTACCATCCCTATGGGTACAACGAGCCGCCCGAAGCCGAGCCGGACTACAACCGCCTCACCTTCCGCCGCGCCGAGTTGATCCGCGCGCTGTTCGAGGAGCGCGGGATCGTCGACAAGCAGATCTGGATGACCGAGTTCGGCTGGCTGCGCGACCCAGCCGAGGATGGCATTACCTGCTCGGAGACCGATCCGGATTTCCAGGGATTCGCGTGGCTGCGCGTCTCAGGCCAGACCCAGGCCGATTACACAGTGCGCGCCTTCGAATGGGCGGACCGCCACTGGCCGTGGGCCGGGCCGATGTTCCTGTGGAATCTCAACTGGGCGCTGTATCCGACGGATATGAATGGGGCCTGCAGCCACATGCGCTGGTTCAGCCTGCTGCGCAGCGACGGGGCGCCGCTGCCGGTGTTCCAGCGCGTGGCCGCGATGCCGCGCCGGGCCAGCGATTACCTGCCGCGCCTGACGATCTACGCCGAGAACATGACGGTCGAAACCGGCGCGTACTGCCCCGGATCGATCAAGGTAGGCGAGTTCGACGTGTTGAACGCCGGCTTCCCCGGCAGTTTCACCGCGACCGCCGAGGCTGCCGTGCCGCCCAATGGGCCGGAGGTGGAGATCTTCCCGCCGGAGGTGACCAACGGCGACACGGTTGAGGTGTTCGCCGACACCGAAAACCTCGAGCCTGGCATGCACATCATCTATGTGAACGTGTCCGCGCTGATCGGCGAGCAGAGGGTCGCGGAGACGATCCAGGGTTACATCGTGGTGAGCAGCGTGGGGGCGTGCCAGTGAGGCGCCCGCGCTGGGCAAACTCACCATGCCCCTACCCGCCGGACTACGCTATAATCTGAGCGCTGACGTTCGAAAACAAGCTAGCCAACGAGGTTCATCGTGCAACAAACCGTGTATCCTTTCACCGCGATTGTGGGCCAGGAGCGCATGAAGCGCGCGCTGGTTCTGAATGCGGTCAATCCGAGCATCGGCGGCGTGTTGATCCGCGGGGAGCGCGGCACGGCCAAGTCCACGGCTGCGCGCGCTTTGGCGGCCCTGCTGCCGGATATCGAGGTCGTCGCCGACTGCCGCTTCAGTTGCGATCCACACCAGCGCGACCGCCTGTGCGACGAATGCCGCGAGCGGCTGGCGCGGGGCGATGAGCTGCCGGTGACCGTGCGCCGCACGCGCCTGGTAGACCTGCCGGTGAGCGCCACCGAAGACCGCGTCGTCGGCACGCTCGATATCGAGAAAGCGATCCAGAAAGGCGAGCGCCACTTCGATCCGGGCGTGTTGGCCGCGGCTAACCGCGGGATCCTCTATGTGGACGAAGTGAACCTGCTGGATGATCATGTCGTGGACCTGCTGCTCGACTCGGCGGCGATGGGCGTTAACGTCGTCGAGCGCGAGGGGATCAGCTTCCAGCACCCGGCGCGCTTCATCCTGGTGGGCACCATGAACCCCGAAGAAGGCGATCTGCGCCCGCAGCTTCTCGACCGTTTTGCGCTGTCCGTCGATGTGCGCGGCCTGGGCGACGCGGGCGAGCGCATGGCGATCCTGGAACGGCATATCGCGTTCGACGCCGACGCCGAGCATTTTCGCCGCGACTGGCTCCAGCGAGAGCAAGAACTCTCGGCGCGCATCGCTGCCGCGCGGGAGATCGTCGACGACGTGGAATACACCCGCCGCGACCTGTTCACTATCGCCACGCTGACGGCCAGTCTGGGCGTGGATGGCCACCGCGCCGACCTCGTCATCCTGAAGACGGCGCGCGCCCACGCAGCGTTCGAAGGCCGGACCCAGATCAGCGAGCGCGACATTCTGCTGGCGGCGGAGCTGGCGCTGCCGCACCGCGTGAAACGCGGCCCGTTCTCGGACGCGACGCTCTACCAGGGCGACCTGAGCGAGCGCCTGGAGCAGATCGGCGAGGATTACGAAGAGCAGGTCGCCGAGACGGTCCAGCAGACAGAGAGTGATCCAGCGGACGCGGAAAAAAAAGTCAGCCGCTGACCCAGAGTGGTCAGCCGGAATCCGACATCGTAGAGAGCGAGCCTGAGCCCGCGCCCCAGGATGTGTTCCAGGCGCAGGATGCCTTCTGGTGGGAAGGCGGCAAACAGGTGCAGGCCAGCCAGGAATTCACCCCGCGCCGGCTGGACACGCCGCTCGACCGCCTGACGCGCAAAATGTCGGGGCGCCGCAGTCGGACCCGCACCGACCGGAAGCACGGGCGCTACATCCAGGCGCGGCCCGCCGGCGACCGGCTGGACGACATCGCCTTCGATGCCACGCTGCGCGCGGCGGCTCCTCACCAGCTCGGCCGCGGGCCCGAACGTGACGAGAACCGCCTGGCGTATTCGATCCACAAAACGGACCTGCAGCGTAAGGTGCGCGTCCGCAAGTCGGCCAACCTGATCCTGTTCGTGGTGGACGCCAGCTGGAGCATGGCCGTCGCCGAGCGCATGAACGCCACCAAGGGCGCGATCATGTCGCTGCTGACGGACGCCTACCAGCGCCGCGATCGGGTGGGGCTGATCGTGTTCCAGAAGGACCGCGCGCAACTGGTGCTGCCGCCCACCAACTCGGTCACGCTGGCGAAAAAGGCGCTGGCCGATATTCCCGTGGGCGGTAAGACGCCGCTGGCCGCGGGATTGTACCTGGCGCTGGAGGTCTTCAAGCGCGAGCAGATCAGTCACCCGGACGTGATGCCGCTGATGATCCTGCTCACCGACGGCGCCGGAAACGTGTCGATGACGACCCTGCCGCCGCAGGATGAAGCTCACCGCATCGCCGACCAGATCAACGAGGCGAACATTCGCAACGTGACGATCAATATGGAGCACGCCACCTTCGATCAGGGGCTGGCGCAACTGCTCGCCGATCGCCTGGGTGGGCCGTGTTACACGCTGGCTGAGCTGCACGCCGCGGCGCTGGTCGATACGGTACGGCAGGAACTGGACCAGTAACCACGCACACAAGGTCATAGCATCGATTCAATGGACGCCACGCGCCGATCGGCGGTCGAATGGCAGGGCATCCTGATGGTGGCGGCGGGCTCGTTCTGCTTCAGCATGGCGATCCCTTTTATCCGCTGGACGGACGGACTCAGTACGCCCACTATCGCGTTTTTCCGGGCGCTGTTCGCTTTCTTGTTCCTGTGCACGCTGGTCAGTCGCTTCCGCGAGCCGCTGCAGTTCCGCGCCTACCGGTCCGCTGTGCCTCGGCTGGTGGTGCTGGGCATCTTCGTCAGCATGACCGTCTCGCTGTACACGTACGCGATCCAGCGCACGACCGCCGCCACCGCGGCCCTGCTCGTCAACTCGTCGCCGATTTACGTGGCGGTCCTGGCGCCGCTGGTGCTCCACGAGCCGCGCTCCCGCTATACCGGGGCCAGCCTGGCGCTGGCCGTCACGGGCATGGTCTTTGTCGCCAACCCGGCGGAGATACAGCTCGATTCACTGGGTGGGGTCGGGGCGAGCGCGCTCTCCGGCCTGACCTACGCGTTTGTCACACTGATTGGGCGCGGGCTGCGCGGCAGGGTGACCGGCCTCACCCAGACGCTGTGGAGCAACGGGCTGACGGCTCTGGTACTGCTGCCCTGGGCCTTGCGCGGCGTCCCGGCGCAGGCGGTGGCCGAGAATCTCCACCTGTTGATCCCGCTGGGCGTCTTTTCGCTGGGCCTGTCGTACCTGCTGTATTTCCTGGGCTTGCAGCACATCCCGGCCCAGGTGGCGAGCGTCGTTGCCCTGCTGGAGCCGGTCAGCGGCGTGCTGTTCGGCCTGTTCCTGTTCGACGAGATCCCCAACCTGCTGGGCGTGATCGGCGGCGTGCTGATCCTGGTGAGCATCACCCTGATCTCGCGCCCGTGAGGTCGCGCCCCGTGCGCAGGGCGGCCCCGCAGGACCGCCCCATACTCTCCCGCTACGAGTCCAGCGAAACCGGCGCCGCCAGTGGCGCATCCGCTGTTCGCTCGCGGCGCAGCGCGCGCGTGTAGAGCAATAGCACCGGCGAGAGCACCAGCCCGCTGGCGGCCAGCGCGGCGCGGACCGACCACGTCTTGCCGATGAAACCCAGCACTGGCCCGCCTGCCACCTGGCTGATCGCATCCACCTGGCTCGCCATCGAGAACACGGTCGCGCGGACTCTCGACTCGACGTGCGGGTTGATCCACGCCATGAACAGCGGGCCGCTGGTGCTGCGCACCACCTGGAAGGCCAGCAGCGCCGCCAGCGCCACGCCGAAGCGTCCCGCCAGCGCGAAGGCGAAGATCGCCAGCACGGTCCCGGCGGATAGCCATTGCAGCGTGCGCAGGATCGCGATCCGGTCGGTCGTGTCCAGGCGGCGCTTGACCAACTCGGTGGTGCCCAGCGAGAGCAGCAGCGCCAGCGCGCCGATGATGCCGAACCACGCCACCGGCTCCAGCGGGCCCAACCCTGGCAGCCCGATGTCCAGCAGGTGCCGTGTCCACAGACGGTCGAGCGCCTCGCTGTACAGCCCGTAGAAGACGGAAACGCCCAGGAAGGTCACCAGCATGGCACGCCCGCGCACCAGCCGCACGCCGTCGGTGAAGGTGCGCGCCAGCGTGTGCCACGACTCGCGCTCGGCGGGTGGGGTGGGGGTGAAGCCGTTTTCGGGCATGACCAGCGCCAGCACGAGCGCCAGCCCGACGAATAGCGCACCGCCCAGCACGATCGGCAGGGTGACGTGCGCGCTCGCCAGTCCCACGCTGAGCGGGATGCCGGCCAGCCCGCCGATCCGGCCGATCTGCGAGGCGCGCAGGAAGGCATCGCCCGCCTTGTCCTCGCCGACCTCATCGGCGATCCAGGCTTGCTCGGCGCCGCTGGTGAACGTGTAGCCAACGCCCCACAGCACCTGGGCCAGCAGCACGGCTTCGAACCGGGGGACGCTGCCCTCCAGCGCAAACCCCAGCCCGATCAGGGCGTAGCCGATGATCACCGACAGGCGGCGGCTGTAGACATCGGCCACCACGCCCGTCGGCACTTCGAACAGGAAGACCGACCCTTCCAGCAGCGTGCCGACCAGCACCAACTGGAGCGGGTTTAGCTCGACTTTCGTCACGTGGTAGAACAGGTTGACGGTGAAGACGAGCGAGAAACACAGCGATCCCGCGCCGCTGATCAACAGGTAGACGGCGTAGGCGTCGCGTTTGGAGCGATGGTGAAGAGGCAAATCTCAGCCCTTTCGGATAGATGCGCGTCCGGTGCGGCAGAATCACAACAGCCCCTGCGGGCGATAAAGCCACGCAGGGCCAGCAGTGCGCCCGCAACCGGGTGGTTATTCACGTCAAGTCCGAAGGGCCAGAACGACGGTCAGCAGGCGCACCCACACGCACGCGATGTCGTGTGTCGAGCGGTGGTATGGTGAGTGGTTGCTAGCATGGTACACCTGCCTGATTATCGCTTGAGATGGCGCGAGCGGAAAGCCACGCACATCCTAGCATGAGCAGTGGGGCCTGTCAATCGGGATTCTGGTGGGTTTCTATAGATCTTCTAATCTTTCTCAAAGGTTCGTTATACAAATTGGGCCTAATCTCTGTATCAGGAATGAAGAAGGTGTGACCTCTGTAGCAGGATGAAGAAGGAGCAAGTGAAGCTATGAGCAGCAAGCAACGCTTTGCGGCTGTGATTGTCGCAGTGGCTTTCGTGTTGGGGATTGCGGTGGGCGTGGTCGGCGTGCAGGCCCAGGGCGGCGATAGCGTCGTGACGCCCCTGCCGGCAGCAGATACCTACCAGCCGTCATCCGGTGAAGCGGATCTGTCCGCGGTATACGAGCAGATCATCCCATCGATCGTGAACATCTCGGTCGCCACCCGGCGCGGCGGCTTCGGCACGGGCAGCGGCTTCGTGATCGACGCGCAGGGCTACATCGTCACCAACAATCACGTCGTGGAGGGCGCGGACTATATCGAAGTGGCGTTCGTCGATAACACTGTGCTGAGCGCCGAGCTGGTGGGGCGAGATCCGGACTCGGATCTCGCGGTGATCAAGGTCGACCCGTCCAGAATCGCGCTCACGCCGGTGCAGTTCGCCGATTCGAGCGACGTCTTCATCGGCCAGGAAGTGATGGCGATCGGCAGCCCGTTCGGCGCGGGGCAGGCATTCACGCTCACGACCGGGATCGTCAGCGGCCTGGACCGCAGCCTGACGCAGGCTAACCAGTTCAGCATCCCCGAGCTGATCCAGACCGACGCGGCCATCAACCCCGGCAACAGCGGCGGGCCGCTGCTGGACCGCGCGGGGCGCGTGGTCGGCGTCAACACGGCGATCCTCAGCGAGAGCCGTTCGGCGTCCGGCGTCGGATTCGCTATCCCGTCGAACACCGTCCGCCGGATCGTGCCTTACCTGATCGCGGATGGCGCGTTCGACCATAGCTGGCTGGGCATTTCGGGCACCACCGTGAGCACGGCTCAAGCCGATGCGATGCAACTGCCCGATGACGTGCGCGGCGTCATTGTGAGTGATGTCGTGCGCGGTGGTCCGGCGGAGTCGGCGGGCCTGCGGGGGTCCACCGACGCGGTGAACACGCCCTTCGGCCCGGCGGTGATCAACGGTGACATCATCGCGGCCATCAACGGCGAGCCGATCGCGCAGATGGGCGACCTGATCGCCTACCTGGAAACCCGGACACTGCCGGGCGACACGGTCACGCTGCGCGTCTGGCGCGATGGGCAGTATATCGATCTGTCGGTGACGCTGCAGGCGCGCCCGACCTCGGACCTGTAACCAGCCGCGAGACAATCGCATACACGACAACCGCCCAGGCCAATTCGCCCGGGCGGTTTGTTGTCTCAATAGAGGCGCGCGCTGCGCGAATCGGGCGTGCGGCCAAAGGTGGCCAGTCGCTCGATGACGGCCAGATTCCCGACCAGTGCGACGAAGCCGGCTCCCAACACTGCCAGCGGCGGGGCGATCTCGGTCGCTGCCAGGACCGGCACAGCGGCGATCCACGCCAGCAAGGGCGTGTAGACCGGCTCGGCGAGCGCCAGCAGCAGCGCCGTCCGCAGGGCTGGGAGCAGGCGCTTGCGGGGAGACTCGAGCAGCAGCGGCCAGGTATAGAACTGGACGGCGATCCAGCCACTCAGGGCCAGGATGAGGGCGGCGCGCCCCAGCCACGGCAGATCAGCGACCGCAAACCCGGCGTAGAATAACCCCCCGGCGGCCAGGTTCAGCAGCGCCCACTGAAAGCTGACCGCGCTGTAGCGCCGCGCCCCGGCGAAGAAGTGTTCGGCGCGCGGCGGCTCGCCGTACGCGAGGCGATTGGTGAAGGCGTAGAGGCCCGCCGTCGCCGGAGGCAGCAGCAGGAGGGTCAGGCTCAGCGCGGCCCAGGCCAGGCTGGCTACCGTCAGCGCGACGAGGTGCCGCCGCCAGAGGTCGACCGCGCGCCGGATGACGATCAGGACGTCGGCCATGGGCGGGCTGGCTCAGCGGCCGCCGGACGCGAGGACCGGCACCGTGCTGTTGGCGGCGGGCAGCACGCCGATCCGCGCCCCCGGCGGTAGATCGTTCAGGGCCATGTCGACCGTGGCTTGCAGGTCCGCAGCGGGCGTCAGCAGCAGGCGGCGCACCCGGTCGCCGGGCATGTCGGAGACGAAGATCACGCGGGCACGGGTGGCATCCCGCGCGATCTGGAAGGCTTTGTGCGGCCCCAGGCGAAACGCCTCGCGGGCGAAGCGATCGAGCACGGCTTCGTGTGAGGCCATGCCGTCGATCCACTGCTCGTAGGCGGCGCTGCCGGTCCCCTCCGGGCAGGCTCCGGCTAGGATCACGGTCCCGCCTTCCCGGACGATCAGCGACGCGTGGGCCAGCGCCTTTTGCGCCTGGTAAAGATTGATGTCTTTGGGATGCCCGCCCGGCGAGGTGATCACCAGGTCGAACGGCGCGGCGACCGGGACCTGCACCAGATCGCGCACCAGCGGGATCCCGGCCTCCATCACCGCGACCGGGTCCCCGGCCAGGGCGGCGAGGATCTGTTTGGCGTTGTTGAGGATCACGTTCAGCGCGAAGTGCACGCCGATCAGGCGCCCAATGTCTTCCACGTCCTGCCGGGCCGGGTTGCGCTCGTATTCGCCCAGCCGGGCCAGCGGATCGACCATGTGAGCGTGGTTCTGGTTGATCGTCGCGCGACCCGCGACGCCGATGGCCGCTGCTTTGACGCCGCCCGAAAAGCCCATGAACTGGTGCGGGTTCAGGTTGCCAGTCACCACACGTAGATCCGCTTCGTCGAAGACGCGGTTCACCCACACCTTGGTCCCGCGCGCGGTCGTCCCCTTGCAAACCAGGTTGGCCGCGTCGTCGCAGTCGTGCGAGATGACGCGGTAGCGGCCCAGAATGTCCGCCGGCAGCAGTGCGGGGAACTCAGCCGGCCGCATGGGGGTGTGGGTGCCGGTGCCGATCAGCAGCGTGATCGCGTCCGGTGCCAGGCCGAGTGCTTCCAGGCGGGCCAGCAGCGGCGCCACGGCCAGCGCGGGCAGTGGGCGCGTCTTGTCGCTGATGACCACCACCGCCGAGCGCGCGCCCGCGAAGTTCGCCAGCCGGACATCGCCCAGCGGGGAATCGAGCGCCAACTCGACCAGCCGCGCCGGGTCCGGGGGCGCGGGGACGTCCCTGGGCGCGATGATCTCGACCGGGTAACCAGCGGGCACCTCGGCGCTGAGGTGCGTTTTCCCATACGGGACCGCGATGTGCGGCATGATCACTTCATCCCTAACCGGACGCGATAGCTCCAGTACCAGGGGCGCGGTTCGTCGCCCAGGGTGCGGGCGGCTACGGCGCGCAGCTCGGTGATCCCGGCGTCCGCCTCGGTAACGCCGTGCTTGAGCACCGTCGCCACGCGGCCCTGGGTGAGCGCCAGCCCCACCAGCCGGTCGGCGTGGCCCATCTCGACGTGGTGCAGGACGATCTCGCGCGTGTGGCGGAACACGCCGCTGGCGCGCATCCGGTCCAGGTGCTCGCCTTTGGCCCAGGCGCGGACCTCGCGGGTGAAGCCGCGCTCGCGGTTGATGGCATCCACGCGCGCCATGCAGGCGTCGTAGGCGGCCTCGGCTTCCCAGTGCATCGTTGGGGGCCAGTCACAGTCGAACGCGGCGAACACCCCGCCGGGCCGCAGGATGCGCGCCATCTCGGCGAAGGTGGGCTCCGGCTCCATCCAGTGCAGCGCCTGCGAGACGGTCACGATGTCGGCGCAGGCATCTGGCAGGCCGGTCGCCGTGCTGTAGCCCGGCTGGTAGCGCACGCTGGGCGCGGCGGTTTGCGCTTCCGCCTGGCGGCGCATGTCGTCGCCGGGCTCGATGCCGATCACTTGATCGGCGCGCCCGGCCCACAGGCGAGTCGACAGGCCGGTGCCCGATCCCACGTCGACCACCAGCGCCGGGCGCTCGACCGCGGCGAGCTGCGTCAGGATGTCGATCAGGATGGCGGGCGGTTGGGGGCGGTAGCGGTCGTACGTGTCGGAGAATCCGCTGTAGCGTTCGATATTGGCGGGATTGTAGTACGGTGCGGACATGGGGAACCCTCACCTAAAAACAACGCAGGCAGACCTGATGTGGCCTGCCTGCGAGAATAACGCTTTTTAGATGGTGATGCCAACGCGGTGAATGGCGAAACTGTTGTCGTCCTTGAGCGTTTCGGACTTGGTGAGACGGCCGCTCGCCACGGCGACGACCTCGTCGAAGATCATCTGCCCGGCCTGCTCGAGCGTGATCTCGCCGCGCAGCACGCCGCTGACGTCCAGCTCGACGGTATCCGCCATCAGCCGGTAGGATTCGGCGTTGCCGGTGACCTTGATGGTGGGCATGATCGGGTGAGCGGAGGTGTGCCCGCCGCCGGTCGAGAAGACGAGCACCTGGCAGCCCGCCGCCGCCATGCTGCTGATCGACTCCGCGCCGTGGCCGGGACCGTACATCACGTACAGGCCGGGCGTGGTGTCGGTCGGGATCTCGGCCACATCCAGATAGCCCACGATCGGGGCGCTGCCGCCCTTCTTGACCGCGCCCATCGACTTCTCCTCGATGGTCGTCAGGCCGCCGACCATGTTATCGCCGGTCGGCTGCGAGCCGCGGATGTCCTCGCCGCTGGCCAGCGCGCGCTGCTCGATGTGCTGGACCCCGGCGACGATCTGTTCGGCGATGGCCGGGCTGGCCGCGCGGCTGGTGAGCCATTCCTCGCAGCCCATCCACTCGGTGCATTCGGCCAGGATGGAGCGCCCGCCCTCGGCAATGACCAGATCGGAGCAGATGCCGGTGGCCGGGTTGCCCGCCAGGCCGGACGTCGTGTCGGACGTGCCGCACTCGGTCCCGAACAGCAGCTTGCTCAGCGGGACGGGCTCGCGGCGCATGTCGCTGAGCGCCCGCGCGAAGTTGGCCGCGTAGCGCGTGGCCTGCTCGGTGGCGTGGATCAGGCCGCCCTCGCCGCGAATGTTGACCACCGCGACCGGCTTGCCGGTCGCCTCGCTGATGTCGTGAGCCAGGTCGTCCGCGGTCATGCCGTCCTCGCGGAAGTGGTCGACGATCACCACCGCGCCGACGTTCGGGTTGATCCCCGTGCCCGCCAGGAAGCGGCGCGTCATGCGCAGGTCCGGGCGCACCTGGCAGCGGCCCAGCGGGTGAGTCACCGACGCCGCCCCGGCGACCATGCTGGCGACCCGGCTGCACAGCGTATTCGCGTACACCGTCCCGGAGAGGATCAAAACGTAATTGCGCGCGCCCACCGCGCCGTTGGGCCGGACAAATCCCATGAATTCGGTCATCGTTTCCTCTCCTGGTTAGCGGGCCTGGGACGCTTTGTCGCCGCGCCCGCGGTTGCTCTCGACGTTGTGAATGTGGACGTGATCGCCGGCCTTGATGTCGGCCAGGGCGCTGCCGATGCTCAGGCCGTACTTGGTGACCTGCGCGCCTTGGGGAATGTCGGCCAGGGCGATCTTGTGCCCGTAGGGGATGTCCGCCCGCGCGACGACTGTCCGGTCCGTGACGCGCCCCTCGGTGCCGACCGTCTCGCCGGCCTGGATCGGCTCGCCGACCGCCGTCCCGACGTTGTCACTCTTTTCGACGACAAACACTTTTTTCATGGATCGCTCGCTCCTCGCGCAAAACTTATGCAAACTGCGGTAGAAATTCCGCGAATTCGGTCAGGAAGTCGTTCAGGATGGCCCGCGCCGTGTCCAGGTCATCGATCATCGGGTCGAGCAGCAGGGCTTGCAGCGCCAGGTTCCGGTCGCCGGTTGCCGCCGCCTCCACGATGATCGAGCTGAGCTCCAGCTCGCGGCGGCACAGCGCTGCGATTCCGTCCGGCAGTGGCGGGAAGCCCAGCCCCTGGATGCCCATGCCGGAGATCACGCCCGGCACCTCGACGATCGCGTCGGCGGGCAGGTTGGGGATCAGCCCGCCGTTGTTGGGAATGTTCAACTGCTGGGCGTAGTAGTTGTCGTTGTAGGTGATGGCCTCGATCATCTCGGCGACCGGTTCCTCGAGGATGTTGAACTGCCACATGTCGCGTAGTTTTTCGACCGGCGTCTCTTCCGAGAGAATCGAGCGGGCCAGCTCCCAACGGCTGGCGCGGCGCCGGCGGTTGCCCTCCCAGCTTTGCAGCTTGAGCCCGTACTTTTCCCACGGCTTGTGGACCGGGTCGACCACGAACGGCAGGAACTCGCACAGGTGGCTGTCGCCGGGGGTGGGCATCAGCCCGAAGATCGCGAACATCTCGCGGGTGAGCGGCTCGAAGTCGCGCCGGTAGCCGGTCAGCCAGCGCTCGCGCAGCAGCGGGTAGAGGTCCTCGCCGGTAGCCCTGTCGCGGATGTCCATGATCCACGAGAAATGGTTGATGCCCGCCGCTTTGATGTCCAGGTGCTCGAACCCGGCGCGCGCCACCGGGATGAAGTGGGGCAGGTTGTCGGCGTCGGTGTGGACGTGGAAGCCCTCCGGGATCGGGATGCCGTAGCGGTCGGAGAGGATCGCGGCGGCCATCGCGTAGCCCCACAGAAGCTGGTGGCACAGGCCGAGCACCTTGATCTTCGTGTAGCGATGCACGCCGAGCGTCAGGCGGATCAACGGGTTGACCAGGTTGATGTACCACGCGTCGGGGCACAGGCGCTCCATGTCGCGCGCGATGTCGAGAATCAGCGGCAGGTTGCGGCAGGTGTGCGCCAGCGAGCCCGGCCCACCGTTCTCGGCGTAGGGCTGGCGGACGCCGTGCCGCAGCGGGATCTGCCAGTCCATCTCCCAGACGGTCTCGCGCTGGCCGACCTGCACCGAGACGATCACGAAGTCGGCGCCGGGCAGGACATCGGTGCGGCGGCTGGTGCTGGTGATCGTCATGCCCGCGTCCCAGGCGAGGTTCATCTTCTCGGCCAGCCGGGTCATGGTCTCGAGCGCGGGCTCGTCGATGTCCACCAGGGCGAGCTCGGCGCCGCGCAGCCGTTCGGACCGGATGAGCGTCGCCATGGCGCCCAGCCCGAAGATCGCGCTGCCCGCGCCGAGGATGACGATTTTAGGCGGTGTGGTGGGGGCCATGGTGTTTAAGGTATTCTCCCCTATTCGTAAGGAGTCTGATCCCAAAAGCTCTGGAACCGCGCCAGGCCGACCCCGGTGTAGGGGTGGTCGAAGGCGTCTTGAAAGACGGCGAAACCGGCGGTCACGATGTCCGCCCCCGCCACCGCCGCCTCGACGATATGGCGGCCGTTGCGCACGGCGGCGACCAACACCTCGGTCTCGAAACCGTAGTTGTCGCGGATGGTCACGATCTCCTCGATCATGCTGACGATTTCCTCGCCGTTGTTCTCCTTCCAGCCGATGAACGGCGAGACGAAGGTCGCGCCCATGCGCATCGCCTGCAGCGCCTGCGCCGCCGAGAAGACGAGCGTCAGGTTAGCGCGCACGCCATGTTCTTTCAGCAGGGGGATCGCCTTGAACCCGGCCTCGGTGGCGGGCAGCTTGATCACGAAATTGGGGCTGATCGCGGCCAGCCTGATCCCTTCCTCGACCATGGCCCCAGGGTCGTTGTGGTGCGGGTTCACTTCGACGGAGATCGCCCGGTCGGTGCCCGCCGCCAGCGCGGCGATCTCCCGGATCACCTTCAGAAACGGCTTGCCCGACGCCTGCACGTGGCGGGGGTTGGTCGTCACGCCGTCGAAGCCCCACATGGTGAAAGCGTGCTCGATCTCTTCGATTATCGCGCTGTCCAGAAAGAATTTCATGCTGTCGTGCTCCTGTATTATTCCATCCCGCCGTTCAGGTTCAACACCATCAGCTTCATCTCGGTCATCTCTTCGATGGCGTAGCGCGGCCCCTCGCGGCCCACGCCGGAGCCCTTCACGCCGCCATACGGCATCTGGTCCACCCGGAAGGTCGAGACGTCGTTGATCTGCAGGCCGCCCACCTCGACCAACTCGAAGGCGCGCATGATACGGTTGACGTTCTGGGTGAAGACGCCCGACTGCAACCCGTAGTCGGTATCGTTCGCCAGCCGGATCGCCCCGTCGAAGTCGTCGTAGGGCGTCACGGTGATCACCGGCGCGAAAATCTCCTCGCGGTTGATGCGCATCGCCGGCGTCGTGTTGGCGATCACCGTGGGCGCGAACATCGTCCCGCTGCACTCGCCGCCCATCAGGATCTGCGCGCCACCCTCGACCGCTTCCTGCACGATCGCCATGGCGTCGCTCGCTGCCGGCGCGGAGATCATCGGCCCGACGTCGGTCCCGGCCTCGCGCGGATCGCCGACCTTCAGCCGGGCGATGCGGGCCAGCAGCTTGTCGACCGTCTGCTCGTACACCGGGCGGTGGATCAGCACGCGCTGCACGGAGATGCAGTTCTGCCCGGCGTTGGTGAAGCCGCCCACCGCGATCCGGCCCACGGCGTAGTCGATGTTAGCGTCCTCGTGGACGATGGCCGCCGCGTTGCCGCCCAGCTCCAGCCCGACGCGCTTGCGCCCGGCCACGCGCTTCAGGTGCCAGCCGACCTCGCTGCTGCCGGTGAAGGTGAAATACTTGATGCGCTCGTCGGAGACCAGCCGCTCGGCCATGCTCCCTGGACAGACGAGACAGCTCAGCGCCTCGGGCGGGAACCCGGCTTCGAGCGTCATCTCCGCCAGCAGCAAGCCCGACAGCGGCGTGGCCGACGCCGGCTTGAGGATGAACGAGTTGCCCGCCGCGATGGCCGGGGCCAGCTTGTGGGACGCCAGATTCAGCGGGTAGTTGAAGGGCGCGATGCCCAGCACCGGGCCCAGCGGCAGGTGCCGGACGAAGCCCACGCGGTTCTCGCCGGCCTCGGTCCAGTCGATGGGGACGATCTCGCCGGTGACGCGCTTGGCTTCTTCGGCGGCCACGCGCACGGTTTCCATCGCGCGTGTCGTCTCGCCCTCGGCCACGCCGCGCGTCTTGCCGCCTTCCAGGATCAGCGTCTCGACCAGCTCGCTCCGGCGAGCCTGCATCCGGTCCAGCAGCGCGTACAGGATGCGCGAGCGAGCGTGCGCCGGCAGCTTGCGCGTAATATCGAAGCCGCGCTCGGCGGCCCGAATCGCGTCTTCCAGGTCCTGTTCGGTCGCCTGGCAGACGCGGCCGACTACTTCGTTGGTGTAGGGGAACCGGACCTCGAGAATATCCTCACTGCTGCGCCACTCGCCGCCTACCAGAAACGGACGGGGATCGGTCATGAGATGCTCCTTATCATGTCTTGCTGCGTTCGATTCATCATCGCGCGCCCTCACAGGCGCAGCACGGGAATGTCCAACATGTGCGCCAGCGCTTCCAGCGCCGGGCGGTGATCGCCGTAAGTGAGCGCCAGGTGATGCTCCAGCCCTTCGGAGAGGAGGGTGTCGAGCACATCCTGCGCCGGGCTGTCGAAGCGCACCACGCCCGACGTGCCGCTGAAGCTGACCGGCGCGCGCAGCACCTCGCCACCGCCGATCACCAGCCGGTAGCTCCCGGTGGTCTCGCTCAGCCGCGCCAGCGTCACGCGGCCCGGCTTCAGCGGGAACTCCATCAGCAGCGGAAGCTGGCGGTTGGAGTGGATCGTCGCGCGCGGCCTGGCTGCCGGATCGGCCATCGCGAGGGGCGCTTTGCCGCAGTGCCAGAACACGGCGCTGTTGGCCTCCATGTCGAACGATACGATATCGCTGTCGAATGCCGGCTCGCCGCTCAGCCACTGCAGGATCAACAGGGTGACGGCCCCGTTCACGTCGGCCTCACAACTGGCGGGCACCATCTCGCCGGTGAGCAACGACGACGAGCCACATGCCGCGCAGCCCAGCCTGGTGAAGAACTCCGGCCAGCAGCGCACCGCGAATCCCGCCAGCCGTTCTTCGGCGGCGAACGCGCGCAGCGTGACGTAGGTGCCTAACGTGCGGCGCAGCGCCGTCTGGTCGACGTCCGCCAGGCCGTCCACGCGCGGCGCCAGATCGCGCTCGACCTCGTCCACTTCGTGCGGATCGACGGTGCGGATCCGCTCGAACAGAGTCTCCAGGTCGACCTGGAGCACGTCCAGGCCGAACACGCGCGCGAGCGCGTCCCGGTCCATGCGGCAGGTGTCGAAGCCCGCCGGATGCTCGCCCACGCGCCCGATCCGCGCGCCGCGCAGCCGCCGCCGGACGTGCCCGGCCTGAGCCAGCGTTCGCACCCGGTCGAGCGCGGCGGGATCGCCGGGCGCGGCGTAGATCGTCGCGTAGCGCCGCCCCGCGCGGGCCAGCGCGTGCGCCGCCAGGTTGATCCCACACAGCGAATTCAGGCGCAGGCGCCCGCCGGTGCTCGCCTCGGGGACCGCCCACAGCAGCAGCGGCGCATCGATCTCTCCCGCCAGCGCCAGGGCCGGCGTGCTGTCGGCGAAGGTCGCCTGGAACATCACCAGCAGATCGGGCGGGTCGGGGGCCAGCGTGCGGATGGCGCCCGCGGCCTCATCCGGCCCGGTGACCAGCTCAGGCGGCCCATCCAGTGCAAACCCGGCCCCGGCCAGGTGATCGCGGGTCGCCTGCGTCACCTCGCGCGCCAGCGGTATGTCGAACGTGGTCCGGGCAATCGCCACGAAGCCCAGCCTGAGCGCGTGCGATGCCATCAGGCGGCCTCCTCGAACTGCTCGAAGAAGTACGCGTGCAGGACCAGCGCCCCCGCGCCGATCACGCCGCTATGGCCCCCAAAGGTCGGGGTCTGGACCCGGACGGTCTCGCCCAGGTTGGCGAACGCGCGCTGGCGCAGCGTCTCGGTCACAGTGGGAAACAGGATGTCCTCGCCGCGCGCGAAAATGCCGCCCAGGACGATCAGCTCCGGGCTGAGGGTGTTGACCAGGTTCGCTAGCCCGATGCCCATATAACGGGCGCGGTCTTCTAGCATGGCGCGCGTGGCCGCGTCACCGGCGCGGGCGGCGTCGAAGATGCAGTTGATGGCGGGTTTGTCTTCCTGGGCGAGGTGCGCCGCCAGAATGCCCCGCGGGTCCTGCGCGGCGATCTGCTGGCCCAGCCGCACGATGGCCGGCTCGGAGACGAGCGTTTCGAGGCAGCCGACATTCCCGCAGCGGCACGGCTCGCCGCCGTCCGCCATGATGGTGACATGCCCAATCTCGCCCGCGCCCGCGCCACCCCGGTACTGGTCGCCGCCGACCACGAACCCGTCGCCCACGACGATCCGCGCGTACACGAACGCCAGCACGTACTACGTCTCGGCCTGCGCCGAACAGGGCCTCGCCCAGCGCCATCGCGCGGACGTTGTTATCGACGAACACGGGCAGTTTCAGCCGGTGCGCCAGCCAGTCACGGATCGGTACATCGCGCCAGCCCAGATTGGGCGCCAGCACATTGACCCCGCGGTAGGGATCGACCAGGCCCGACGCGCCCACGCCCGCGCCGACCAGACGCGCCCGGTCTACGTCGCACGCCTGGATCGTCTCCTGCACGAGGTCGGCGGTGGCGGCCAGGACATCTTCGGCGGACTGGTCCAGCGAGTGTTCCAGCGTCCGGATGCACAGCGGTCGCGCGAACAGGTCCGTCACCGCCACGTGGACGCTGCCCACGTCGATATGCACGCCGACCGCGTAGCGGGATTCCGGCTCCAGCCGCAGGGCGGTGCGCGGGCGGCCCGCGCCGCGCGGGCCATTCACTTCTTCGAAGCCGTCTTCGGCCACGACACCGGCAGCCAGCAGCTCCCCGATCAGGTTCGTGACGGTGGTGGTCGATAGGCCGGTGAGCTGGGCGATCCGCACGCGTGACACAGGGGCATGATGGAGTAAAATAAGCAGAATGGCGCGCCGGTTGTGCGACTTGAGAGCGCTGGACGAACTGCCAATGAGGGATGGTCGGGTAAACACAGACAATGGCTCCGAGGTCGGTAGGGCCCCATGTCCAAAATTAATTAAGCAAGTGGAAAAATAAATTATATTTACTATACCCCATTCAGATCGGATGTCAAGAGCCACGCCGGTGGCGGGCAGCGCCCAACACAGCCCCATCACCGCTCACCGGATAGCCAGGGATTGGCCAGCATGAACCAAACATTGCACCGCACCAGCCTGTTGTTCGCCGCGACCGTCTTGATCCTGCTGCTGGGATGGGCGCTGCGAGTTCACGCGATCGAGGCGCGCAGTTTCTGGGCGGACGAGGGCTGGACCATGCTGCTCAGCGAAGGCCCCGGGCTGGACGACGTGACGCGCACCCTTGCCGCCGACCAGCACCCGCCGCTGTTCTTCGCGGCGTTTCGTCTGTGGCGCGGCGCGGCGGGCGATAGCGAGTTCGCCACGCGGGCCTTCAGCGCGCTGATCGGAATGCTGGCCGTGGCGGGAATGGTCCCGCTTGGGCGGGGACTGTACGGGCCGTTGGTGGGCGTCCTGGCGGCGCTGCTGCTGGCCCTGGCCGACAACCACATCGATCTGTCGCAGGAGGTGCGCCACTACAGCCTGTTGACCACCCTGGCGATCGCGTCCAGCGTGTTTTACGTCCGGTGGTGGCGGCGGCCCACCCGCGCCAGCCGGATCGGCTACGTGCTGGCGTCGATCGCGCTGCTGTACACGCACTATCTCGGCGGCTTCGTGCTGGCCGCGCAGCTCGTGCACCTGCTGGCCACCGCGCGACCGTGGCGGCGGCTGGCGGACGGGCTGTTCCTGTTCGGCGCGACGTGCCTGGGCTTTCTGCCGTGGCTGCCGGTCGTGCTCGACCAGAACCGGCTGCGCTGGGAAAACCCGCTCTACTACCAGAACGCGCTCCCGAACAGCCTGGAGACCTACCGGGCCGTGCGCGCCGCGCTGTTCGGCAGCCATTACGGCCTGCTGGCCGGCCTGCTGCTGGTTGGCCTGGTCTACCTGGTTTACCGGCGCGGGGAGGGCGAGCCGCGCGTCCGGGTGCGCTGGCGTCCCGTCTGGCCGGCGCTCTACCTGGCCGCCTGGATCGGGCTGATGGCCGGCCTGACGGTGCTCATCAACGAGCAGCGCCAGTTCCTGACCGTGCGCAACTTCATCCTGGTGACGCCGCCGATCCTCCTTCTGATCGCACATGGGCTGGACAATCTAGACCGGGTGGCGCGCTGGCTGCTGGTGAGCGTGATCGCCGTCGTGAGCCTGACTACGGTCGACGCGCGGCGCTACTACCCGGACTGGCGGGCGCTGACGCGCACGGTGGCAGCCTACCATGGCACGAGCGAGCCGGTGCTGATGGATGTGTGGGTCGGCGATTTTGCCGTCCGCTATTACGTCGACCGGCAGCTCGGCGAGGCTACGCCGCGCGTCTCGCTGCGCGAGTGGCGCGACACCTACCGCGACCAGTTCCTGCCGCGACTGCTGGACTATCTGCGACCAATCGACTCGTTCTGGCTGGTCTATTGGGGCGATCCGGCCCTGCCCGAATACGGCTCTGTGATTGGCGAGGCGGGCTTCGCGCGCACGGCGACCTTCAGCATCGATCATCTTGGCTCGCCGATCTACAGCTTTCGCTATGACAGGGCGACGGACGCGGTAGCCGCCCGCTTTGGCGACGCGCTGACGCTGCGCCGCTTCGAGCTCCCGCCGCCGGCGCGCGCGGGACAACCAATCGACGTAGCGCTGTGGTGGACGGCCGACCAGCCGCTGGCGCTCGACTACAGTATCTCGGTGATGCTGTTCGACGGCGAGGGAAACCGCGCCGTCCAGCAGGACAGCGCGCCCCTGGACGGTGCCTCACCAACCAGCGCCTGGGAGCCAGGCGCGCTCAAGTACGACGCGCACCGGCTGGCCCTGCCCACTGGCCTGCCGCCGGGCGAGTACGAGTTGGGTGTCCGGGTGTACTGGTACGGCGACGGGGTGCCGCTGCCGGCTACGGGGCCGGACACGCCGCCCGGCGACTATGCCGCCCTGGGGACTGTGACCCTACTTCCCTGAAAGAGAAAAGGACCGCACTGCGGTCCTTACATCTGAGTTGAACGGGGTGGGGAAGAGATGCTCTTAGGGTTAAGCGGGTTTTTTTGGGCCGGGAGCATATCCAACTCAAATGCACCTCTTATTATAACGGCTTTGCATTACGCCGTACATTACGATGCTAACATTTTCCACAGCCGCGAAATATTCAAACGTCATTGGAGTATCACTGCGGATTACGACCATTCCCGCGCGCTCGGAAGTGCGGAATTAAGGAGCGTGACCGGCTAGTACGGCAGCAGCTTTTCGATGTGCTCGAGCAGCGCGCGTGGCGAAAACGGCTTGATCACGTAATCGTCCGCACCGGCTTCGAAACCGGCCTCCACGTCGAACTGCTGGCCGCGGGCCGACATCAGCAGCACCGGCGGCGCGTCTGGCCCCAGTTTGGTCTTGATGTCGCGGCACACGTCGATGCCTTCGCGGCCTGGCAACATGATATCGAGCAGCACGAGGTCGGGCTTTTCTTGCAGCGTGAGGGGCAGCACATCGAGGCCGTTGGCGACGCCGATGACCGCATGGCCCGCCGATTCGAGCTTGCGCCGGATCAGCAGCATGATGTCGGCCTCGTCCTCAGCGACCAGAATATGGGCCATCCGCGCTCAATCTCCGTTCGTGAGAGCAGCGGTGCATGACAGCGGTGCGTAGATACGAGTTTTCAGTCCGCGCAGGGCGGCCGGTCAGTCGATCTTGAACCGGTAGCCGACCCCGCGCTCAGTGTGGATGTAGGTAGGCCGGTGATAGTCCGGCTCCAGCTTGCGTCGCAGGCGGTGCATGTGCACGCGCAGCGTATCGGCATACACCTCCTGATAGGGCCACACGCGGCCCAACAGCGTATCCGTCGTCACCGTATCGCCCGCGTGGCGCAGCAGGATATGCAGCAGATTCGACTCGATGGGGGTGAGGACGACCGGCTGTGTGCCGCGCCACAGGCGCTGGTTGGCAAAGTCCACCGAGAGCCACGTGTCGATGTGAGTGATGGGGGCCTGGGTGAAGTGGGAATCCGAGAACCGGCTGAGAATGCGCCGCACGCGCGCGGCGAGCTCGCTGGCGGTGAAGGGCTTGCGGACGTAATCTTCGGCGTACTGGACCAGCCCAGCGACGGCCGTCTCGGGCTCGTCTTCACCGGTGATGAACACGATCGGGATGTCTCCCATGGCTTTGAGCTGGGCGCTGAGGGCGAAGCCGTGCATGGCGGGCAGGTGCAGGTCGATCAGGGCCAGGTGCGGCAGGCCGCGCTTGCGAACAAAGCGCAGAGCCTGAACGGGATCGCTGAACGTCGCGATCTCGTAGCCTTCGTATTCAAACGTATCTTTCAATAAGCGCAGCAGGTCTTCGTCATCGTCAACGGCAATCAGCCGCCGCGATCTATTCTCCGACATTCGGTGGCTGTCCTTTCCCCGGGTGACAGCAGCCTTGAGTTCCTCCGGCCCCAATTTGTCAGGCTCACTCCCGCCGTGCTATGATTCGGGCGGTCGTGAGTTGTGAAATCCGCATCTTATTTTAACACAGTCTTTGTGGAACCGAAATGTTGAACCTCAGCATTGCCCGCGTTGCTCGACAACGCCGCCGACGCCGCCAGCAACAGGGCATGACTGCCCCGCGCTTCTTGCGCTGGCTGGTCGCGGGGGTGGTGGCGGTCCTCGTTCTGATCGCCGGGCTGGTCTTGCTGGGGATGGGCGCGTTCGTGGCTGTGTATAATCATTACGCCGCCGAGCTGCCGCCCGCCGAAGACATCATCGCCGCCGAAGAAGAAGCATTCCTGACCACCGTGCTGTACGACCGCACCGGCCAAACCGTGATCTACGAAGTGATGGATCCGCTGGGCGGCGACCGGCGCTGGGTCAGCACCAGCAGCATTCCCCGCTATTTCCTCGATGCGACTGTCGCCATCGAAGACGCGAGCTTCTACGAAAACCCGGGCTTTGATCTGCGCGGCGTGGCCCGCGCGCTGTGGAACAACCTGACCGGCGGGTACGTTCAGGGGGCCAGCACGATCAGCCAGCAGTTGGTGCGCAACGTGCTGATGGACCCTGAGGAACGCCGGCAAATCACCCTCGACCGCAAGATCAAAGAGGTCATCCTGGCGACCGAGATATCGCGGCTCTACAGCAAAGACCAGATCCTCGAGTGGTACGTCAACACGAACTTCTACGGCGGGTGGGCATATGGCATCGAGGCCGCCGCGCAGCAGTACTTCAGCAAACCGGCCCGCGATCTGACGCTGGCTGAGGCGACCATGCTGGCGGCCATCCCGCAGTACCCGCTGCAAAACCCGATCGACAACCCCGAGTCGGCCAAGCTGCGCCAGGGATTGGTGCTGGCGGCGATGGTTCAGGAGAGGATGATCACGCAGGGAGAGGCCAACACCGCCTTTGCCGAGCCGCTCGTCGTGCGCCCCTTCACCGACCGGTTCGACATCATCGCGCCCCATTTTTCGACCTACGCCCGCGCCGAGGCCGAGGCCATTCTGACCGACCTGGGCCTGGATGGTCCCCGGCTGGTGACGCGCGGCGGTTTGCGCGTCTACACGACGCTCGACCTGGACTTGCAGCTCCAGGCGGAATGTGTCGCGCGCAGCCACGTGATGCGCCTGGATGGTGGCGATCCGCTCGTCACGCAGAACACCAGCGCCGGCACGCCCTGTGTCGCGGCCACGTACCTGCCCGCGCTACCCGCGGAGATGGCCGGGGTGGACCGCGAGGTGACCAATGCGGCCGTGACCATGCTGCGCGGCTCCACCGGCGAAATTCTGGCGCTGGTGGGCAGCGTGGACTATTGGAACGAAGGTATTCAGGGTAATTACAACGCGGCGCTGGCCCAACGCCAGCCGGCCTCGACGTTCAAGCCGATCGTCTATACGGCGGCCTTCTTGCAGGGACCGCTGCCGGGACACCCGAACGGCATCACCGCGGCGACGATGACCTACGACGTGGCGATCGAGTTCGACAACGGCGGCCAGCCTTACACGCCGGTGAACATCGACCGGCAGTACCACGGCCCGATGAGCGTGCGCGCCGCGCTGGCCAATTCGTATAACGTGCCGCCCGTCCAGCTCGTCAACCTGATTGGCCTGGGGCCGGTCGTGCGGACCGCGCACCGGCTGGGAATCAATTCGCTGAACGACGTCGACCGGTATGGGTTGGCGCTGGCGCTCGGCAGCGGCGAGGTGTCGCTGCTGGACCTGACCTATGCCTACAACGTGTTCAACACCGGGGGCTACATGGTGGGCATGCCGGTCCACGAGAACCAGAGCACGCCCGGCTTCCGCACGCTGAACCCGGTGGCGATCTTGCGCATCGAGGACGCCGACGGGCGCGTTTTGTGGGAATATGGGACCGAAACGGCGACCTTCCAGCGGCGGTTGATCCTGGAGCCGGCGCTCGCCTACATCATGACCGATATGCTGGCCGACCCCGAGGCGCGCAAGCCCGCCTTTGGCAGCGACAGCCCGATGGAGCTCTCGCGCCCGGCAGCGTCCAAGACCGGCACCACCAACGACAACCGCGATAGCTGGACGGTCGGGTACACGCCGCAGATCGTCACGGGCGTTTGGGTGGGCAACAACAACAACCACTCGATGATCGACGTGACCGGCACGACCGGCGCAGCGCCGATCTGGCACGCGCTGATGGAGTACATCCACATCCGCGATTCGTTGCCGAAGGAAGAGTGGCCGCGCCCGTCGACGGTGGTCGAGCGCGTGGTCTGCCAGACGTCCGGCCTGCTGCCGACGCGATCCTGCCCGCAAGTCCGCGAGTTGTTCTACGTCGATCCCACCGTGCCGATCGATACGCAGCCGGTCCAGGTCGATACCTACTGGGAGACGGTTGCGATCAACGTGTGCACGGCGCGGCTGGCAACATCCTCATCGCCGCCTGGCTGTGTCGAGGACCTGGTGTACTTCGATTACCCCGCCGAGACGCGCGCCTGGGCGCGCGAGACAGGCCAGCGCATGCCGCCGGCTGAGTACGACGTGGCCGGCGCCAGCTCGCCGTTCAGCCCCGTGACGATCATCTCGCCGCCCGACCTGGAGTGGGTGAGCGGCGTGGTCGAGGTGCGCGGCAACGCCACCGATGAGGCGTTCGCGTCGTACCGGCTGGACTATGGCGCCGGGACCCAGCCGGACGTCTGGCTGCAGATCGGTGAAACGCAGACCGAGCCGGGCCGCGACGTGTTGATGGGCACCTGGGACACGGCGGGTCTGAGCGATGGGGCAGTCTATACGCTGCGGCTGCAGATGGTGCGGGCGGATAACAGCCTGGAGACAGCCTACGTGTCGGTGATGGTGGACAACCAGCCGCCGACCGTGGCGCTGGCCGAGCCGGAAGACGGCAGTACCTACCGCCGCGACCAGGACGTTTTTGTGTCGCTGCAGGCCGAGCCGGATGATAACGTGCAGATGGCCTATGTTGAGTTCTATATCGACGGCGAGATGCTAGCCACAAGCGAAGAATGGCCGTATACTGAGCGATGGACGATCACAGAGCCGGGTCAGTACGAGGTGTGGGCTGTGGCGTTCGATGCTGCAGGGAACAGCGCCGAGTCCGAGCATGTGAGCATCGAGATCGAACCCTGACAGGCTGAGGGATGGCGTGTATGCACAAATCATGATCAGTTCGCCGCCGCAAGGTCAGCGTTCATTGACGCGTTGTTAGCTTGATTGACAGGATGCTTGATTCGTGATATAGACAGCATATTACAGGCGATTGAGGAGCCTCTGCTAGACTTATGAACGACGACTACATGCTGGGTAAGTCTGAGGGAACGCGCAGCCCCAAGAGCAAGCTGCGGGCGCGCTGTCCGGCCTGCAACACGTGGGTCAACCTTCGGGATAATGCCGAAGTATGGGACCTTGTCGAATGCCCTGAATGCAACACGCTGTTAGAAGTGGTTGAACTCCGTCCGCCGACGCTGGACTATGCCCAGGATGACGTGGACGATGACGAATGGGAGGAAGAGGACTGGGAAGAAGAAGACTGATTCCCAACCTTGATATCCTGGCAGCGAGTCGCACGCACTGCCGGGATGGGTAAGTCGATCCGGAGAAGCTCCGGTCAGCGATGATGATAATCTCCCGCCGGGAACGCGCGGGAGTTTTGATTTCCAGGGGTACGGCCCGCGCTCACTGCATAGGCCAGATCGCCACCCGGTCGCCGAGGGCGACGGCGAGATGCTGCCCGTCCGGGCTGATACTCAGCGATCGCACCACGGTCTCCGGTATGTCCTCCAGACTCCGCAGCACTCCCAGCCGTTCTCCCGTTTGGGCATCCCACCGCGTTATCATCTTGTCGGGATACATTCCCACGGTCACGATAGCCTGTCCATCAGGGGTGTAGAGGGCCAGCTCGGGGCTGAAGAACGGGTTGTCCGCGTCGAGCTGGAACAGCACGTCACCGGTAGACGCTTCCCAGACCAGCACGCCGCCAGCCCACTCATGGCTCAGAACGTGCTGGCCATCGGGGCTGTAGTAGGCCTCCCACAACTGATGCTCGTGTCCGGTGAACTGCAGGCGCTCTTCGCCGGTGGCCGCGTCCCAGATTCGCACGGTGCCATCATCACTTGCGGTCAGGATTGCACTTCCATCCGGGCTGAATGCGATGGCGACGATGTTGTCGGAATGGCCCTGCAGATCGAGCTGTTTCTCGCCGGTTGCCAGATTCCAGATCTCGATCCGGCTGTTGTACCCCCCGGCGGCGATCCGCGTCCCGTCCGGATGGAACGCCACAGCGTTCACCTGATCGCCCCACTGATCATCGCTCGCCGTCTCGAACACGTACAGGGTCTCGTTGGTGACGGCATCCCAGACCGTCACTGCCCCGTTGCTGTTGCCCGCCGCGATGAGGCTGCCGTCCGGGCTGTAGGCCGCGCTGGACACAAGGCCGAGGTCGGCCATCGGGCGCTGCTGCTGCTGGCCCGTCTGCGCATCCCAGGTGCGCACGGTATTGTCTACCGTGAGGATGTTCTGGCCGTCGGGGCTGTACATGACCTGCCGCACGAGGTCTGAATGGCCTGTCAGCACCACGCCAACGTCGGCATCAGATGCCAGCGCCATGACTCGCGCCAGCCAGCTCGCGATCTCATCTGGGGGCAGGTCACCGTACACCGTATCTGTCCCCGTGCGATTGGTGACCGTTTGGGGACAGTTATAGCTGTATCCCTCGAAAGTTCGCGACTCCAGAGGCTCCCCGGTCTCCAGATCGGTGATGGTGATCGCGAGCTGGATTCGCATGGTGTTCAAGGCATAGACGACTTTCATGCCGCCTGGCAAGGTATACTCACACCGGCGGTCTTCGCTGGTGGATGAGATGACATGCATCTCATAGCGTGCGGGGGAGCCCTCAGGGACCAGCCAATCGGAGGGCACGACGGTGGCAAGGAAGGTGTCGATGATCGGCTGTGTGCCAGGGGCGTACTCGGTCGTGATGACCATGCCTCCCGCGCCGCCCTGCAAGAGGGGAGAGGCGGCGGCTGGGTGAGCTGGGAAGGCGATCACAGCCATCAACAGAAGAACTAGAGACTGTCTCATGTCCGCCTCACTATGGCGTTGTGCGGGTTGCAGGGTAAATGGCAGGGGAGCGTTGGAAGCGGCCAGCCCAATGGAACGAGAAGCAAGCCCTCACGTTGTATTACCGGCCGCTGTAGTGTGCCTGACCTCAATTTTACTCCCAAACGCGCTCGGCAGAGTGTAGAGGATTTTACCCGCCAATAACCTGGATTTAACGTGCGTGCAGTAGCTTACTAGAGGTGCTCGCGTTCCTCATCCCCGACTCCGCGAGCGACCGCGGGGGCAATCGCCGATTGCCCCTGTTTTGTGCGTGCCGGACGTGTTAGAATTCGCCGGCACCCGTCTACAACACCAACCATTGAACGGACAGAGGACACCATGCATATCCTTGTTTCCAACGATGACGGAGTCTATGCGCCGGGTATCGCGGCGCTGGCCGAGGCCATGCTGCCGTTCGGCCAGGTGACGGTGGTGGCTCCCAAAGAGAACCGCAGCGCCATCGGACACCGCAAGACCATGCACAAGCCGCTGCGCATCGACGAGGTGCCGTTTGCGGTGAAGGGCATCAAAGCCTACGCCATCTCCGATTCGCCGTCGGACTCGGTAGCAGTGGCCCTGCTTGGCCTGATCAGCGAGCCGATCGACCTGGTCGTGTCCGGCATCAACCGCGGCCCGAACATGGGCCAGGACCTGACCTACAGCGGCACCCTCTCGGTGGCGTTCGAGGCGGTGATCTGGCGCAAGCCGGCAGTCGCGTTCTCGCTCATGAATTTCGCGCCGGACGCCGATTACAGCGCGGCAGCAGCCGTGGCGCGGCAATTGGTGGCGCTCGAGCTGTATGCGAAACTGCCCCCCCTCACGCTGCTGAATGTGAACATCCCGCCGCTGCCGCTGGACCAGATCAAGGGTTTCAAGGTGGTCCGGCAGGGGCTGCGCGAGTACAACGACGAACTGATCACGCGCATCGACCCGTACGGGCGCCCGTACTATTGGATCGGCGGGACCGCGCCCACCGGCGACGTGAGCGAAGAGGGCACCGATCTGTGGGCGACGCATAACGGGTACGTGTCGATCACGCCCATTCACCTGGATATGACCAGCTACGCGGTGATGGACGACTTGCAGGCGCTGGGCCTGGAGTCCATGCAGCCGGGCCGCGACGAGCGCGGCGGCGATTCCGGGTCTTGATAGCGGCCTGGGCTTGTGATACAATGCTTCGCCGGATCGGGCGCTGCCGATGGGCGCGCCGGGTTCAATTAACACACGCCGGGACTCTGCCGGTGTTGTCCGGCCTAGCCGGATGAAGGCGGGGGTTGAACGGCGTGAACGTTCAAACACATTCAGGAGGATATAGCTCATGCCAGTTGTCTCCATGAAATCTCTGTTGGAGACGGGTGTTCATTTCGGACACCGCGCCCGCAAGTGGAACCCGAAGATGAAACCGTACATCTTCACGGAACGCAACGGGATCCACATCATCGATTTGCAGCAAACGCTCGTTTTTCTCGACGAAATCTACGAACTGGTGCGCGACACCGTGGCCGACGGCGGCACCGTGCTGTTTGTGGGTACCAAGCGCCAGGCGCAGGAAACAGTCGCCTCGGAAGCGACGCGCTGCAGCATGCCTTACGTGAACCAGCGCTGGCTGGGCGGCACGCTGACCAACTGGCGGACCTTCCGCGAGCGTCTCGAGACCATGAAGCGCCTGGAGCGCCAGCGTGAAGAGGGCGTCTTCGAGCAACTCACCAAGAAGGAACGCCTGCTGCTCGACCGCAAGATGGAGCGCCTGGAGCTGCGCTTTGGCGGCATGCGCAACATGTCGCGCCTGCCCGACTTGCTGTTTGTCGTGGACGTGCGGCGCGAGGTGACCGCGGTCAAAGAGGCCAATATTCTGGACATCCCGGTCATCGCCCTGGTGGACACCAACTGCGATCCCGATCCGATCGACCACATCATCCCGGCCAACGACGACGCCATCCGCGCGATCAAGCTGCTGACCGGCAAGATGGCCGACGCGGTGCTCGAAGGCATCGCTCTGCGCAAGACTCGTGTGGACGACGAGGAGTTGGAAGAGGGTGACGTGGACTTCGCCGAAGTGATGGCCGATCTCGACGACGAGGCCTACCTGGGCGAGTCGACGCTGGCCAAGCTGCGCAGCGGTGACCTCGACTTCATTGGCGATGTTGAGGATGAGGACGAGGAACTTGAGATCGACGCGGATGTCGACAAGGAAGACGAGAGCGAGGAAGAATAACCGATGACGATTACGGCACAGATGGTCAAAGAACTGCGCGAGATGACGGGCGCGGGACCACTGGACTGCAAAAAGGCGCTGGAACAATTCAGCGGTGATATGGACAAAGCCGCGGCTCACCTGCGAGACAAGGGCCTGGCGAAAGCCGCCAAGAAAGCCGGCCGGGCCACCAACGAGGGCATCGTCCACGCCTACGTGCACCACAACAATCGTCTGGGCGTGCTGTTGGAGATCAACTGCGAGACCGACTTCGTCGCCAATACGGAGCAATTCCGCAACCTGGCCAACGACATCGCGCTCCAGATCGCCAACCTGAACCCGCAGTATGTCAAGCGTGAAGACGTGCCCGAGGCCGTCGTGCAGGCCGAGCGCGGTCTTCAGCGGCGGCGCGCTCTGGAAGAGGGCAAGCCCGAAGCCGTGGTCGACAGGATTGTTGACGGGCGCATGAGCAAGTTCTACGAGGAGCTTGTGCTCTTCGACCAGCCGTTCATCAAAGACGACAGCGTCACCATCGGCGGGCTGGTCACTCAGGCCATCGCCGAGCTGGGCGAGAATGTCACCATCAACCGGTTCGTGCGCTTCGCCATCGGCGAAGAGAACGAGCCTAACGAGGCGTAGGCCAATCTCGATGCACATCAAAAGGGGATTAGGGCGTTTTCCTAATCCCCTTTTTGCTGCCACCCACCATCCAGCCGAGAGAACGAGGACCGCATGTCATCTGAATCAACCTCCCAAACCCCCCGCTATCGTCGCATCGTCCTCAAACTGAGCGGTGAAGCGTTGGCCGGACCGCAGGGCTTCGGCATCGATCCCGATCAGGCCGCGATCATCGCCCGCAAGATCAAGTCCGTGCACGATCTGGGCGTCCAGGTGGCGCTGGTGTGCGGCGCGGGCAACCTGTGGCGCGGCAATACCGGCGTCGAGCACGGCATGGAGCAGTCCACCGCCGACCACATGGGCATGATCGCCACGGTGATGAACGGCCTGGCGCTGCAAGACGCCCTGGAGCGCATCGGCGTGCCGACGCGCGTCCAGACCGCGATCATGATGAACCAGGTGGCCGAGCCGTATATCCGGCTGCGGGCCATTCGCCACATGGAAAAGGGGCGCGTCGTGGTCATCGCTGGCGGGACTGGCAACCCCTACTTCACGACCGACACGGCGGCCGCGCTGCGCGGCATGGAAGTCAACGCGGACGTGATCATCAAGGGCACCCAGGTCGATGGCGTCTACACCGACGATCCCAAGAAGAACCCGGACGCCCGGCGCTTCGACCGTCTGAGCTATTCGCAGGCGCTCGAATACCGCGTGCGCGTTATGGATCTGACGGCCATCACGCTGTGCATGGACAACAAGCAGCCGCTGATCGTCCTCAACATCTGGGACGATCACAGTCTGGTCGACGCGGTGATGGGCAGGCCGGTCGGCACGCTCGTCGATGGCGAGTGACCGCCGCGCGGGCCATGCCCCAGCGACAGAAAACCTCTTGAGCGCCGCCCAGGAGGTTTTTTTGCCGTGCCGGGATGGTTCTGCTTCGTTCAGGGCGTGCGCGTGAACAGCAGCATCTTCTGGTTGCGGGGATGATCCCAGTCGCCGATGTATTCGACCTTCAGGTCGATGCCCTCGCAGACCCATTCGAACGTCGCCAGGTTGTAATGATACGGATCGCGGTCGAAGTAGCTCAGGCGGGTGCGGTCAACGCCGGGCTGGGGGATGGGCTGGGTGTGGTAGATGCCCTGCGTGTTTTCGAAGAACGTGGCAAAGAACTTGCCGCCCGGCTTGAGCACGTGCGCCATCGTGATCAGGCATAACGCGACGCTGTTCAGCGGCAGATGGGTGAACACGGACTGCGCCAGGGCGAAGTCGAAGGTCCGGTTCAGGGCCAGGAAATCGAACGAGTCCGTTTGCACCAGCAGGGGTTTTTTGTCGCTCAGGTGGTGCTTCTTCACTTCCTTCCAGCCGGCCCGGAGCAGGCTCTTGTCGATGTCGATGCCGCAGTAATGGCCCGGTTCCAGGTAATTTATGAAGTGCAGGCCGCCGCGCAGACTCCCGCAGCCGACATCCAGAAAATCGTGCTCGGGCAGCAGCCCCTGTTCTTTCATGAACTCGAACTGGAGCTGGCCCATTTCTTCCCACATGCCGCCGACCGCGCGCCGGTGCCAGTCGGGTGCCCGTCTGCCTGCCGCACGGCGTATGAAGCCCGGTGTGGCCCTTCTCAACCTATTGGACATAGGATACTGCGCTCCTTCATCTAGGTGGGCCGCGCCCGACTCATCTCAACGCTGTTCTAACGCTCACCCTCAGCTTTCCCCGGCATCGTCCAACACGGCATCGACTCGGAACTGCCCTTCCGCCGAGTCGGCGGCGTTCGCCAGTGCCGCGTCGCGCGGCAGGCCGGGCTGGGCGCGGTCGGGGCGAAGCACGTTGCGCAGCGGCAGCACCGACGCGGTGGGTGGGATGGCGCTGGTGTCGAGCTGCTCGAGCTGGCCCACGGCGTCGAGAATGGCGGACAACTGCCCGGCGTACAGGGCGATCTCCTCGTCGGTGAGCTGCAGCTTCGCCAGCTCGGCAATATGTTCCACGGTCGCTCGGTCGATTTTCGCCATCACTCGCTCCGGTAGGTGGGTCGGTGTTGGGGCGCATTATAACGCAGTCCTCACGCCGCGCGAAAGGGGGTCTGGCGGCTGGCATAAAGCGCTGTTCGTCCGTACAATGACGGGGGATGTGACGTGTCGAAGGAAAGGCTGTGCGTGAGCGACCAACGCCCCTACACCACCCTCTCCCGCCGCTACCTGTGGCAGAGCCGGTGGTACAACGTGCGCCAGGACCAACTGCGCAATCGGTCCGGCGGCGAGCTAATCTACACCGTGATCGAGAAGCCCCCCGCCGTGTGGGTGGTGCCGGTGACGGTGGACGGCGAGCTCGTGCTGATCGACCAGTGCCGCTACACGGTCGACGCGTGGTGCCTGGAAGTTCCGGCAGGCAACATCGAGCCAGGGCTGGACGCGCCCGGCATGGCGGCGCGCGAGCTGCGCGAGGAGATCGGCGGCACGGCACAGCAGTTGATCCCGGTGGCGGAGTTCTACAGCATGAACGGCATCGGCGACGAGGTGGCCCAGGTCTATCTGGCGCTGGGCGTGACGCTCGGCGAGCCGCAGCACGAGCCGACCGAGCATATCCGCCTGCGGCTGGTGCCGGTCGAGGAAGGGCTGGCGATGGCGCACAGTGGCGCGATCAAAGATGGCATCAGCGCGCTGGCGATCCTGCTCAGCGAGCCGGTCCTGCGGCAGTATCTCGGGGAGCGTAGCACATGAGCCGGCGCGCGGTGGTGATCCTGGCGGTCGCGCTGGCCTGGCTGCTGGCCGCCTGCGGCGGGGACGATCCCGCGCCGAGCGGCGATCCGCCGGTCCTGACCGGGCATGAGTCGATGCCCAAGCAACTGGCGACCATCGTGCTCACCGCCACGCCGACTCCGGTCGTGGCCGGTGGCGAGGTGGTGGACCTGTCGGGACCGACGGCGACGCCCGAGCCTCCGCGTCCCACCGCCACGCTGACCCCCTTCGTCGGGATCTTCCTGGGCGCGGCCAGCTCCGAGGAGGGCGAGCCGCCGCCCACGCTGGCCCCGATCGTGGTCAATCCGGGCGCGGGCGGCGCGGCGATTGCCAGCGGACCTATCGCGGCCGCCCCTGGATCGTGCGGCATGGCGGTCGCGGCGCCCTTCGCGGGGGCATACACCGGCAACGTGCAGGCGCGGCTGGGTTGCCCGGTGAGCGGCGGTGCGTCGATCCAACTCGTGATGCAGCCGTTCGAGCGCGGCGCGATGTTCTGGCGCGACACCCGGCAGATTTATGCCCTGGCCCACAACGGGCAGTTCTGGCAGATTCCCGATGGCTGGCAGGAAGGGATGCCCGCCGACGATCCGGCGCTGGCGCCGCCGGGCGGGCTGGTCCAGCCGGTGCGCGGTTTCGGTCTGGCCTGGCGCTCGAACTCAGCCGTGCGCGATGCATTAGGCTGGGGTACGCAGCCTGAGACACCGGCCAGCGGCACCTGGCAGGACTTCGAGCGCGGCGCGATGTTCACCGCGCCAGACGGGCGCATCTACGCCGTGTACACCGCCGAGGGCCAACACTCCGGCCCGCTCGGCTGACGGCGCTACAGCCGCCGGTTGTCCAGCGCGGGAAGCTGGCGCCGCACCTGGGCGACCCTGTCCAAGTCGATCTGAACGGTGAAATGTCCGGGCACCTCGCCCGCCTCGAGCACGAGATCGCCCCACGGATCGATCACGCACGAATGGCCGAAAAAGGTGGTCCCATCGTCGTCCCGCGATGCGCGGTTCACGGCGACCATGTAACACTGGTTTTCGATGGCCCGCGCCCGCAGCAGGGTCCGGTAGTGTTCCAGGCGGGGATGCGGCCAGGCCATGGGCATGATCACGATCTGCGCGCCGTCGGACGCGTAGCGGCGGAACAGCTCCGGGAAGCGCAGGTCGTAGCAGATGGCGATCCCGGTCCGGCCCCAGGGCAGATCGATCACCAGGGGCGCTTCGCCCGGCTGGAGCCACCGGTGCTCGTCCATCAGTGTGAAGAGGTGCATTTTGCGGTAAGCGCCCATGATCCCGTTGCGCGGCGTGACCACGGCGCAGGTGTTGTAAACGCCCACCCCGCGTTTTTCGTACATCGAGCCGAGAATGTGGATGTTGTGCTGGCGCGACAGCGCGACCACCTGGGCGAACAGCCCGCCGCTCAGCGAGCTGGCGAACTCATTGCCTTTGTCGAGCGCGCTGCCCGCGTCCCACAGCTCCGGAAACACGACCAGGTCCACGCCGCGCCGCGCAGCTTCGGTGGTGTGCTCTTGCATCGTGGTCCAGTTGGTGCGCGGTGCCCCCGTGCGGACGTCCATCTGGACCAGGGAAACGGTTAGGGTCGTCATCCAATTATCCTTTCACCACGAAAACACCATTTTACACCCGCGCGTGGGTTTTCCAGTAGTCGGTCACGGCCTCGATGGTTTCCTTGAGCGACAGTTGAGACGTGTCGAGCTGAGGCAGGTTCAAGGTGGTCACGCGCCATTCGCGCTTGAGCTGGCTGAGGATCGCGCCCCGGTTGGCCGGGCTCTGGAACCACGCCCCGCGCGCCATGTGCTGCCGCCGCAGAATCTCGTTGACGGCGCACGTCAGGCACAGGATCGCGCCGGATTCGGCCAGGCGGGCCCGGTTCGTCTCGTCGAGCAGCGCCGTCCCGGTCATCACGAGCACGGAGCTGCGGTTCAGCGTCAGATCGTGGATCACGGTCGTTTCCAGCGCCCTGACGCGCGCCTCGCCGAACAGCTCGCGGATCGACTCGACCGACTGCCCCTCCCGCGCGAGGATCTCGTTTTCCAGGTCGAAGAATCGGGCGCCCAGCCGCGTCGCCACGGCCCGCCCCACCGATGTCTTGCCGGTGCCCATGGGGCCGGTCAGGATCAGGTTCTGGTACGGAGTCGCTTCGAACAGGCTCATGGCGTGTGCCCGTTGCGCCAGCCCGGATACCAGCGGTCGAGCAGGGGCGGCAGGTCGTGCAGCGTCGCGATGGTGCCATCGGGCGTCACGCCGGGCACCGGCTCGACGCTGTCGGGCTCCGCCGGCATGCGCCACACGGCCATCATCCCGGCGTTCTGCGCGCCGCGAATGTCGGCTTCCAGGTTGTCGCCCACGAAGACAGCTTCCTCTGGCCCGATACCCAGGAGATCCAGCGCCCGCTCGAAGATGCCCCGATGCGGCTTGAGGTAGCCCACATCCACCGCCGCCACGCGGCAGCGCGGGAACAGGTCGAGCAAGCCCACCGCGTCCAGCTCGCGATCGCGGTAGTGCATGGCGAGCGAGGCGTTGGTCACAATGCCCAGCTCGACGCCGTGGGCGTGCAACTCCGGCAGAACGTCAAGCACATCGGGGAAGGCCGCTTCGCCGGGCGCGAGCTGCCAGTCGTAGGCGGCCATGACGGCGTTCATGTCTACCTTATCCGCCGGCGCGCCAAATTCCTCGATGAGGGCAGCGAGGATGGCGGCGACGCTTGGCGGGCGCAGCGTCTGGCTGCCTTCATCCCATGCCTGGCCGAGCCGCCGCGCGAATTCGGCGAAAAAGCGGTCGGCGTCGCCGCCGGTCAGCGGGTGCAGCCGGGTATGCACGAACTCATACAGGCCGCGCAGCCGGCGTCCCTGGTAGGTTTCCCACGGCTCGGCGTTGTCCCAGGTGATCAGGGTCTGGTCCAGGTCGAACAATACGGCTTTCAACATCAGTCCGGCATCCTCAGCATGGATCGGTATACGTCGACGGTGTGGGCGGCGACCTGCGCCTGAGTGTAGCGGGCCAGCACGCGCGCCCGGCCCCGTTCGGCCAAATCGCGCCGCCGGTCGGGATCGCTCATCAGGCCGCGCAGCGCACCGGCCAGCGCCGCGCGATCGCCTTCGGGGACGATCAGGCCCGCGTCGCCGATCACGTCTGGGATCGCCCCGCTCGACGATCCGATGACCGGCACGCCGCACGCCATCGCCTCGACGATCACCCGCCCGAACTGCTCTTTCCAGTTGGGGCGCGTGCGCGACGGCACGACGAGCACATCCAAACCCTGATAATACCCAGGCATGCGCGTGGATGGCAACGTGGCAAACGTCACCCGTTCGCTCAGGCCCAGGCACCGGACCTGGGCACCCAGCGCGGCCTTCTCCGGCCCGTCGCCGATGATGTCCAGCCGCCACAGGCCGCCCACGTCGGCCAGCGCGTCGAGCAGATCGGCGCCGCCCTTCTCCTCGACCAGCCGCCCCACGAACCCGATCTGGAACGTCCCACCCTGGCGCGGGCGTTCTGCCGGGCGAAAGATCGCCGGGTCCACGCCGAACTGCGGGATCACGGCCAGCGGGCCACGGTAGCCTTTTTCGCGCCAGACGTCTGCGGCGCTGGCCGTGCCCACGATGGCGTAATCGGCATGGCGCAGGACCCATCGCTCGGCCAGCCGGATGGGGAGCGGGTAGCGGCGCGCGATGTTCTGCCACGAGAAGAATAGCGTCTTGGCGCCGCTGCGCCGGGCATGCCACAGGGCGTGCCAGGTGGCGAGGTTGTACGGCTCCTCGTCGATGTGCACGATGTCCGGCTGGAAGGCGCGCACCTGCCGCCCGAACTGCGGATAGTAGTGCAGGTGAAAGTGGCCGTTGAAGTGGATCGGCGTGACGCGCAGATCGTAGCCCTCGACGTGGGCGCGCTCCAGGCGCAAATCGCCCCGGTCGTCGCGCCAGCTCGGCGGCACCAGCACGCGTAGGTCGACGTCCGGCAGGCGGGCCATTTCTTCGAGCTTGCGCTGGTAGGTCCCCACCACGCAGGCTTTGGACAGCATCAAGACGCGCATAGTGGTTCGATCAGTGAACAGCGATCAGGTCCCGGCAAGGGTGAGATGGGCCAATCGACATCCAAACCCGCGCCCTATGATACCGGCTGGCGGGCGAAGCGCCACCTTCCGGCGCGGGACTCCGCTCGCGAGTCGGTCAGTCCAGCTCCAGGTTATACACGTCGCGCCGGTTCCAGCCCGCCTGCTCAGCCACGGCGCGCGCGGCAGCGCTCCGCGATTCGCCCGCGTCCAGCCGCGCCTGCAACGCCTCGCGCACCTCGTCCGCGTCCCACGGCGCGTCGTCCGGCGCATTCCCCGCGCCGCCGATCACCAGCGTGATCTCGCCCCGGGGCGGGTTCTCGGTGAAATGGGCCAGCACCGCGCTGGCCGGGCCGCGCCGGACCTCCTCGTACAGCTTGCTCAGCTCGCGCCCGACGGCGACCGGGCGGTCGCCCAGCACATCCAGCACGGCCTGGAGCGTGGCCGCCAGCCGGTTGGGGCTTTCGTAGGCGATCAGGGTGCCGGGTTCGCTCGCCAGGGCCGCCAGCGCGGCGCCCAGCGCCTTTTTGCGACGCGGCAAGAAGCCGACGAACAGGAAGCGGTCGGTCGGCAAGCCGGACGCGACCAGGGCCGTCACCACGGCGGACGGGCCGGGCAGCGCCACGACCGGAATCTCGCGCGCCAGCGCCTCGCGAATCAGCTCGTAGCCGGGATCGGAGATGCCCGGCATGCCCGCGTCGGAGACGAGCGCCACGTCCCCGGTCGCCAGCGCGTCGAGCACCGTGTCGAGCTTGGCCAGCTTATTGTGCTCGTGATAGCTGGTCATCGGTGTGGCGATCGTGTAGTGGTCGAGTAGCACGCGCGTCGTGCGCGTGTCCTCGGCGGCGATCAGGCTGGCCTCGCGCAGAATCCGCAGCGCGCGCAGCGTGATATCTTCCAGGTTGCCGATGGGGGTGGGCACGATATACAGCGTCGGCATGCGAGCGATCCTTCCGTGTGACGCGGGTGATGAGCAGAAGTGTACCGCAGGTGCGGCCCGGCGTGGTATGCCCCCGGCGCGATCCGCACACAATCTTCACATACCGTCTTCACAATGCCTACACAATCTTGGGGCATGATGGGGGACATTGCCGCGCTGACGGCCTACCTGCGCAGCCTGGAGCCGACCGCACCGGCCATCGTCCAGCCGAGCACCGGCGTGGCGCAGCCGGGGGCCGGGACAGGCGGCGGTCCGCCCTGGCGACGAGACTGAGTGCGGACGATGCCGGAAGGGATCGCCCACCCGGCGCGGGCGGTGGTGGCGCAAAACGCGCTGCTGGGGTCTATTTGACGCAGGCGAGTTTGATCGGATGGGAGCAGCATGAGCCGGAAAATCCTGATTGCCGACGACGAGCAGCACATCCTCGACACCGTGCGCGCCTATCTGGAGAATGCCGGGCTGCAGGTGGTGGTCGCGCGGGACGGGCGTGAAGCGCTGTTCACTTACCGTCACGAGCAGCCCGATCTGGTGATCCTCGACGTGATGATGCCGGAGATGGATGGTTGGGACGCCGCCCGGCTGATTCGCAAGGAGAGCGACGTGCCGATCATCTTCCTGACGGCGCGCGTGGACGACATCGACAAGATCACCGGGCTGGAGATCGGCGCGGACGAGTACATCACCAAGCCGTTCAGCCCGCGCGTGCTGGTGGCCCACGTGCGCGCCGTGCTGCGCCGGGCGTATGGCGATCTGTCGTCGGAGCCGACGGTGTGGCGCGTGGGCGACCTGGAACTGAACGCCGAGACCCGGCTGGTGACCAAAGGGGGCCAGCGCGTCGACCTGACGCCGAGCGAGTTCGACCTGCTGGCGGTCTTGATCGGACGGCCCGACCGCGTGTTCACGCGCATGGAGCTGCTCGAGCGGGTGCAGGGTGATGCCTTCGCCGGGTACGAGCGCACTATCGACGTGCACGTGAAGAACCTGCGCGCCAAGATCGAAGACGATCCCCGCCAGCCGCAGTTCATCGAGACAGTGTACGGCGTGGGCTACCGGATGCGGTCGCACCATGAATAGACTGTGGGTGCGGCTGTCGCTGGTATTTTTGCTGGTGGCCTGGATCGCCGTCGGCGCGGTAGCGCTGATCGTGCGCAGCTCCATCGAGAGCAGCTTCCGCCACTACGTCAACCAGCGCGACAACGCCTCATTCGACTCGGCGGTCGTCGACCGGCTGGAGGCGTATTTTGCCGAGAACGGGACCTGGACCGGCGCGGAGGCGCTGCTGCCCGGCCCGCGCCCGGGCCAGGGTCAAGGGCAAGGCCAGGGACGAGGCGCCGGGGGCGCTGCGGGGAGCGGCGGGCGGCAGGTGATGGTCGCCGACATGGCGGGCGTCGTCCAGGCTGCGACCGATCCGGCGCTGGTCGGGACGGCGCTGGACGCTTCGGTACTAGCAGACGCTACCGCGCTGCACGTGGATGGGCAGCAGGCCGGTTGGCTGGCCCAGCAGACGCCCGGCGCACAGGCGCTCGGTGAGGCCGAGCAGCGCTTCCTGGACGACACGACCGAGCGGCTGGTGATCACGGCGATTGTGGCGACGCTGGTCGCGGTGCTGGCTGGCGCGCTGCTGGCGTGGCAGCTCACGCGGCCCCTGCACGCGCTGACGGCGGCGGCGCACGATCTGGCGGCGGGCGCACTGGGCCGCCAGGTGAGCACCGGCGGTACGGCAGAGACGACCGACCTGGCCCGCGCCTTCAACGCCATGTCGCGCGATCTGGCCGAGGGCGAGGCGCTGCGCCAGCGCATGGCGACCGACATGGCGCACGAGCTGCGCACGCCGGTCAGCGTGCTGCGCGGCCACCTGGAAGCCATGCTCGACGGCGTGTTTCCGCTGGATAGCGAGCACCTGGCGGTCGCCTACGACCGGACGATCCACCTCAGCCGGCTGGTGGACGACCTGCGCCTGCTGACGCGGGCCGAGGCCGGAAAGCTGTCGTTGGAGCGCGTCGTCGTGCCCGCGGACGAGCTGGCCCGCCGCGCTGTGCAGAGCTTCGAGCCGCTGGCGCTGGATGCGAACATCACGTTGGAGCACGACTTCGATCCGGGACTGCCGGCGGTCCGCGCCGACATCGACCGGATGCAGCAGGTCTTCGGAAATTTGCTGACCAATGCACTCCGCCACACGCCGCCGGAGGGCCGGATCACGGTGCGGGCGGCGCGGCAGGGGAACACCGTGCGCTTCGCGGTGAGCAACACGGGGCAGGCGCTCTCGCCGGAACAGGCGGCCCAGGTCTTCAAACCGTTCTGGCGCGCCGAGGACGCCCGCGCTCGCGACACGGGCGGCAGCGGCCTGGGGCTGGCGATCGCGCAGCAGTTGGTCGCGCTGCATGGCGGGCGCATCTGGGTCGAGAGCGCGCCGGGGCTGACGACGTTCCTGTTCGAGCTGCCGGTCTAGCGGCCCCTCATTCCTGCTTGACGAAGCCCACCAGCAGCGCCAGCGCCAGCAGGTTGCCAGCAGCGGCGACGATCCCGTTGGCGAGTAGCCCGTACGCGAACAGCGGCGGACCGATCAGCGCGCCGAGCATGCGCCCCAGCGCGAAGAAGGCCACGTTCCCGGCCATGAGCGTCGCCCGCGCGCCGGGCAGCAGCTCGGTCATGATCGGGATCAGGCTGACGACGGCGAATTCGAAGGTGATGTAGAACACGAACAGGCCGACCAGCGCGCCCTCCACGCGGAAGGCCAGCGCGGGCAGCAGCAGGCATGCCCCCGCGTTGAGCGCGAGCCCGGCAGCCACGGCGCGGCGCTTGCCCACGCGATCCACCACCCCGGCGACGAGGCCCTCGCCGCCCAGCTCGGCCAGCCCGATCACGGCGGAGGCCGCGCCCAAGGCTGCCACTTGCAGCCCGAAGGCGTCCTCCATCCACGCGCCGTAGACGATCCCGATCGTCTCGTTGCTCAGGTTCATCAACATGCTGAGGACCAGCCCGGCCAGCGCGGTTGGATGGGCCAGCACGGTGCGCGCGCCCTGGGCCAGCGAGGGCCGCCGGACGGCGAGCGGCTCGTCGGCGGGCAGCAGGCGCCACACCAGGATCGACGCGCCCAGCCCGGCCAGCGCCAGGGGCACGAACGGCGCTCGCCACGTGTCCGCCCGCGCGATCAGCCAGCCGAGCAGCGGGATGCCCAGCAGAAATGCGCCGGACCAGCTCAGCTCGGTGATGGCGATCGCCAGCCCGCGCCGCGTGTACTGCACCCGGTCGCCGATGTATGCCTGCATCGACGGGTCGTACAAGAGTTTGGCAGAGCTGGCGAGCAGCAGCGCGACGAACAGCGCCGGGTAGGTCGGCCACAGGCTGACCAGCGCCATGCTGGCGGCGAACAGCAGCAGCGCGGCGAGCATGGCGTTCTTGCGCCCGCGCGCGTCGGCAAACGCGCCGAAAACGGGGCTGATCAACCCCAGGCCGGAGCGCACCGTCACCGTCAGCGCGATGGCTTCCAGGTCCACACCCAGGCCGCGGGCGAAGGTCGGCAGGAAAGGGTACACCATGCGGTGCCCGGTGTTGAGCACCAATCTCGCGACGGCCAGCCCGATGATCTGGATGCGCAGCGGCGACAGGCGAATCTGCGTGATAGAGATGGTTCTCACCAGGGTCCTCTTCACTCGGTCAGGGTCAGGCCGGCGGCGCGCAGCCGGTCAAGGATCGGCGCCAGGAGCAGGTCACGGTTTGCCCGCGTCACGGTGATGACTTCCACATCGGGCCGGGCCTTGATCCGGTCCGAGAATGGTTTGCTGCGCCTGACGATGGTGCCCAGGATCGGGACGCCGCCGTCCAGCGCGTCGAGCACGGCCTGGCAGAACGCGGGCGAGGTCATCTCCATCGGGCCGATCTCGTCGATCACGATCAGGCTGACCCCGTCCAGCGCCCGGCGTATGCTGGCCGTGCCGATGGCGTCCAGCGCGGCCCGGTCGACGCCATACGCGCCGACGCGCGGCGGGCCGGGGATCGATCGGTGGGCCAGGATGCCGCGCGCGCCGTCGAACGTGACCATGGCGAATCCCTGGCGGACGCCGCTCGCGCGGATCTCCTCGGTGTAGAAGCCGCCGGTGGGACCGGCCACACGGGCCACCACGCGCCGGATGAGCGTGGTCTTCCCGCAGCCGGGATCGCCGGTGAGCAGCAGCGCGCCGCTCATGGCAGGGCGGTCACAGCCTGGGCGGTGCCGCCCGGCGTGGGGAGCGGGTTCGGCCAGCCGCGCATGTCCTGGAACCCGCGCGCGATCATCCAGCGGCAGATCACCGGGCCTCCGTAGCGGTCGGGGATCGGCACGCCGTTGATCTGCGGCAGGCCGTCGTAGCCGCGCAGGTAGCCGAACGTCCCGTCGATCTGGGCGCGGGCGGCCTCCGACAGCTCCGCGTCACCGATCGCGATGGCGTGAATGTGGATCACCGAGCCGGGATACAGCTCGTCCTCGGCGCGCAGCCAGGCCGCGAACCCCGCGACGCGCAGCGCGCGCAGCATCGGCTCGATCTCGTCCGTCTGCACGGACCAGTCGACGGGGCTGCGCACCGACAGGTCAACCGCGCCGCCGCCATCGTGCGTGCCGAAGCTGGCCGCCAGCGCGCCGCCGGTGTAGCTGCCCTGCGTGATCGCCAGCCGCAGGTCGAGCGTCCCACCCTGGGCGGCATACAGTGCCTGGGCGCGATCGAGCATGGCGACGGTGCGGGCGTTGAACAGGCCCCCATTGACCCACAGCAGCGTGTAGTCGTCGGGCGGCTCCCAGCACCCTTCCGGCTCGACGAATGCCGTGGGCGACGGGACCGGCGAGGCGGTTGGCTGCCAGGCGTCGGCGGCGCGCGGCGTCTTGCGAAGCCCCCACAGCGCGAGGGCCAGCAGGGCGGTGACGAACAGGCTGCTGAGTATCAGGCGGCGGATCACGCGGCTGCTCCTTGGTCTGGTGGCGTGCGAATCACAAAAAAGTGGCTGCCAAAACGCCGCAGCCACTATACCGGATTTGAGCGGATTCTGCCGATCTTCAGGCGGGGAATTCCTCCCCTTCGAGGATGTTGACGATCTGCGGCTTGCCGTCGCCATAGCTGATGATTTCCGGCGGCACGCGCAGGTCCGGATCGCTGTCGTACAGGCTGCACACCGCGCCGAAGTCGTCGTCGATGCCCAGGGTCAGCTCGGCGACGCGGTCGAAGACGGTCAGATTGTCGTCGCTGCCGGGATCGTCGGCTTCCATCAGCCCCCAGCAGTCCCACGGCAGCAGCTCCATCTTGTTCAGCGCGGCCAAATCGCGCAGCAGGTTGCCCCACACGAACCACAGCCCGTGCATGTCGAAGATGCCGAAACGCTCCGGGTCGACCTCGCCGCTCCGGCACATCTGCCACGCGCGCCCGGCGGCGATGAACTGGTCGGCGGGCACGTCGTGCGGGTCGAACGTCACGCCCAGCGTCTCGATCTGAAGCGCGTCGAGCTGGGGATCGACCATCACCCAGCGGCGCTCGGCCTCGCTCCAGACCTCACACGCCCAGTGATCCTCGAACTGGCCCGGCGTGAAGTACGCGCCGAAACCGCAGCGGGCGCGGGCCGGGATACCCTGGTGGCGCAGCAGCGTGGCGAGCATCACCGCGAAGTGGCGGCAGTTGCCGACCAGCCGCCCGTCCACCGGGCGGGGGAGAGTCAGCAGGCGGCTGTCGCGGGCGGCGATGCGCGCCAGCATGGTCGAGGCGCGGCGGATGTTGACCTCGGCCCGGCGTTCCGGCGAGAGGGGCGCGCCATAGCGCTCGGCCCAGAAGACATGCAGCAGGTTTTGCTGCACGATCGCGCACAGCGCAGGGATCGCTTCCGGCAGGCCCTGCAGCAGCGTGGCTTGCTCGCCGGGGGTGGTCATCACGCCGGGATACGCGTAAAAGGTGAGCGGGTTGGCGGTGGTTTCAGCCATTCGAACGACTCCTTGATCGAGGGGACAAACGTTCTGTTTCATCATACCAGCTATTCCTGACACCTTTTGTCAGGATTCTGTGGTATGCTGGCGGTGACTCTCAGGAGGTGACCCGTGCGCGCCGACCGGCTGCTGTCGATCTTGCTGCTGCTGCAATCCAAAGGACGCCTCACCGCCGCCCAACTGGCCGCGACGCTCGGCGTTTCGGAGCGGACGATCTACCGCGACCTGGACGCGCTCAACACTGCCGGGGTGCCGGTGTATACCGAACGCGGGCCGAACGGCGGCTGCGCGCTGGTGGAAGGCTACCGCACGAGCCTGACCGGCCTGACCGAAGCAGAAGTTCGCACGCTGTTCGTGGCCAGCGTGTCGCGCCCGCTGGCCGACCTGGGGCTGGGGCAGGCGGTCGACGATGCCATGCTCAAGCTGCTGGCCGCGCTGCCCTCCGTCCGGCGCGACGAGGCCCAGCGCGTCCGCCAGCGGATCCTGCTCGACGCGGCGGGCTGGTTCCGCCCCGAGGAGCCGGTGCCGTTTCTGCCCCTCTTGCAGCGGGCCGTCTGGGAGGACCGCAAAATCGACTTGGTGTACCGGCGCAGCGACGGGCAGCAGGTCGAGCGCCGTGTCGACGCCTACGGGTTGGTCGCCAAGGCGAGCATCTGGTACCTGGTGGGCGTGGAGGAGGACCGGGTGCGCGTCTACCGCGTGTCGCGCGTGCAGGACGCGACCGTGCTCGACGAGCAGTTCGAGCGCCCGCAGGATTTCGACCTGGCGACCTATTGGGCGTCGTGGAGCGCGCAATTCGAGGCCAGCCGGGCGCGCTACCCGGTCCGGCTGCGGCTGGCCCCGGCGCTGCTGCCCGTGCTGCCGCAGATCTTCGGCGAGGGCATCCACACGACCATCGCCGAGGCCGGCCCGCCGGACGGCGGCGGCTGGGTGACGCTGTCGCTCACCTTCGAGACGCCGGATGCCGCGCGGTCGACCATCCTCGGCTTTGGGGCGCTGGCGGAAGTGCTCGACCCGCCAGAGCTGCGCGAGAGCGTGATCGACACAGCCCGGCGGATCGTCGCGTTTTACGAGGACTGAGCCGCGCGCTTTTGCAGGGTCCGGTAGGCTTTGATATAGGCGGCGCCCCATTCGTCGTGGCCCATCATCAGGTCGATGGCGCGCACGGCGAGCCCGTTCTTGAGCGGGTTGCAGATCGGCGCGTTGACGCCGGCCTGGGCCAGCAGCGCCAGGAACACCGTGTTGAGCACTTCGCGGTCCGGCATGCCGTGCGACGCGTTGCTGGCGCCAGCGGTCATGTTGCTGCCGAGCGTGCTGCGGATCAGGCGGGCGGTGGCGAGCGTGGTCGCGCCGGCGGTGTGATCGGCGCCGACGGCCATCACCAGCGGGTCGAACACGATATCCTCCGGTGGGATGCCCAGCGCGTGTGCCTGCTCGAGGATGGCCTCGGCGACGGCCAGACGCGCCTCGGGCGTGGCCGGGATGCCGCTGTCGTCCATGCACAGCGCGATCACCGCGGCGCCGTATTCCGCCACCAGCGGCAGCACGGCGGCCAGCTTGTCGCTCTCGCCGTTCACCGAGTTGATCAGCGCGCGCCCCTTGACGACCTTCAGCGCGGCGGCCAGGGCCGCGGGGTTGGCCGAATCCAGGCAGACGGGCAGGTCGACCGCCTCCTGCACGATCTGGACCGCGCGCGGCAGCAGGGCCACTTCGTCCACACTGGCGGCGCCCACGTTCACATCCAACACCATCGCGCCGGCCTCGGCCTGGTCGAGAGCGTCACGCGGGATGCGGCTCAGGTCGCCCGCCTGAAGCTCCGCGCTGAATACCTTGCGCCCGGTGGGGTTGATGCGCTCGCCGATCATCACGACCGGCTCGTTCGGGCCGATGATCACCTCGGCGGATGGCCCTCTCAGAACGGTCTGCATGTCGAATTCTCTCTCCTTGGTGAAAAGTTCAGTCCCATGGATCAGGGGTCAGCATCACGGCCTGGCTGAACCGGTCGGAAAAATGCGGGTGGTTGGTTAGCTCGATGTAGGTCAACTGCTGGACCAGCGCCGCGGCGCGCGCGCGTTCTTCCGCGTTGATCAGCAGGCGCTTGGCGCCGATGCCGGCGGCGTTGCCCACTTGGTGGAAGCGCTCGAGCGGCAGCGGCGGGAACATGCCGATCACGATCGCGCTCTCCAGGTCGATGTAATTGCCGAACGCCCCGGCGACAATCACCCGGTCAATGTCCAGTTCGCTCACCCCGGCGCGCTCGGTCAGCAGCTTGATCCCGGCGCGGATGGCGGCCTTGGCGAGTTGGACCTCGTTCACGTCCGACCGGCTGATGGCGACCGGTCGCCCGTGCCCCGTCTGCGAGGCGGGCGCGATCTCGAACCAGGGGTTGACCTTCTCCGGCTGCACTTTGGGATGCGACCGGTCCATCGCCCCGGTCAGCGAGACGATCTCGGCGCTGCGCAGCGCGGCGACGGCGTCCAGGATGCCGGACCCGCACAGGCCGACCGGGCGCGCGTGGTTGATCGTCAGCCAGTGCAGCTCGCCGTCGCGCCAGATCAGGCGCTCGATGGCGCCGTCGGCGGCGCGCATCCCGTCGCGGATGTGCGCGCCCTCGAAGGCCGGGCCGGAGGCGGTCGAGCAGCTCCACATCTGGCCGTGCGCGTTGAGGGTGACCTCGGTGTTGGTGCCGATGTCCAGGCTGAGTGTGATGCCGGGCTGGTCCGCCGTGGCCGTCGCCAGCAGCATCGCCATGTGATCGCCGCCGACGAACCCGGCCAGGTTGGGCGGCAGGTAGACGCGCGCATCCGGCGCGACCTCCAGGCCCAGCGCGGCAGCCGGCGTGACCATCGGCGACGAGATGGCGGGCACGTAGGGCGCGGAGCCGAGCTGCTCGACCGGCAGGCCCAGCAGCAGGTGGTGCATGGCCGTATTGCCGACTGTGACCACATCCACCACGTCGCGCGTCGAGACGCCCGCCTGGTCGCACACCTCGCGCAGCAGCCCGTTGAGGCCCTCGACGATGGTCTTCTGCAGCCGCCCGGCCCCCGCCGGGTCGCGCACGACGAGCGTCAGGCGGGCCATGACGTCCTCGCCGTAGGCGATCTGCGGGTTGGTCGCCCCGGCGATGCCCAGCGTCTGGCCGTTCGTCAGGTCGACCAGGTAGGCGGCCAGTCCGGTCGTGCCCACGTCCACGGCAAAGCCCAGCGGCACGCGCGTCGGCGGCAGGAAGCGCACCACGGCGCGCCCGTGCGTGACCATACGCACGCGCCAGTCGTGCCGGCGCAGGATGGCGGGCAGGTCGGCCAGCGCCGCGGCGGGCACGTCCCAGTCCGACGGCGCAATGCCCTGCATGCGCTCCCAGTCGCCGCGCAGATCCTCGACCGAGGGCGGCAGGGCGGTCAGGTGGTGGAGCTGGATGACCGGCGCGACGTCGAGCGCGATCTCCTCGCCTTCGACCTGGCTGCGCTGCGGCGCGCTGAGCGAATCCGGCGGGACATCGACCACGATCTCGCCATCGCCCTCGATCTCCACCTGGCAGGCCAGCCGCAGCCCGCTCTCCAGGTCGGCATCGGAGAGCAGCTCGCGCTCGGTCGAATTCAGCCCGGTGACGAGGCCGCGCAGCACGCGCACCCGGCAGTCGCCGCAGACGCCCACCCCGCCGCACACCGACGACAGGGCGACCCCGGCTTCCTGAGCCACCTCGAGCAGGGTATCGCCGGGCCGCGCCTCGATGCGGCGCCCGATCGGCTGGAAAATGACCTCAGTCATCGGAGGTGCCATCCACCTTGACGGCCGCGATCAAGCCGTCCTGGCCCGTCTGCTGGATGGCGTGTCCCGGCGGCACGATCAGAAATTCGTCGTCGTTCCACTCACCATCAGCCAGCATTTTGAGCAGGCGCATGTCGCCCTGCTTGCGCTCGTAGATCCAGCCCCGCCGCTGCGCGTCATCGCGCGCGCGCTCCTCGAACTCGCGACCATCGCCGGTGCCCATGTCGATGAAAACGGCCCGCTCGTAGTGTTTGCTCCACTCGCCCATGACTTCCATCAGGTAATCGGCGTTGTCCTGGCCATATTTCTCGACGTACTCCTCGTACACGTCATCCATCGCGCCCAGGTTGGTCGCGCCCAGCCCGGCATTCGATCCCGGCTCGCTGCGCTCCAGGAAATCGAGGCTGTACCAGTAGGTGCCGGGGTGCGCGTCGAACTCGGCCTGGTAGCGCTGGTGCGAGCCGAGGTACAGGGCGATGCAGTCGTGCGTGCGCGGGATCACCAGCGGCGTGTGCCGGGCCACCAGCCCCACGGTCGACATGCCGCACAGGCCATACACGAGCAGGATCGCGTCGCACTCGCCCGGCTGGATGTCGTCGATCTGCTCCTGGAGCGTCCGGTGCAGCACCTTGGGTGTGTTGTGCAGTCCCTGGCGATAGAGCCGGATGGAGATCGTGTGGGGGGACTGGGCCGCCAGCGCGTACATGCTGCGGGCCAGGGCTTCGCAGGTGAGGGCGATGATACGTTGCATGATGGAATTCCTCACGTGTTGGACGGCAAACAGCCCTAGTTTAGCGCGAAAAAAGGCGGGCGGGACATGATCTGTGTCACATTGTGGCCCGGATCAGGGCATCAATATTCTCGGCAGGGGTGCCGGGCGACACGCCACCGCCCGCCGACAGAATGAACCCGCGCCCGTCGCCCGCCTGGGCGATGCACGCTCGCGCCGCCGCCTCGACCTGATCCGGCGTGCCGCGCACCAGCAGGTCGAGCGGGGCGACGTTGCCCAGCAGCGCGATGTCCGGCCCCAACACCTCCCGGACCGCGTCCAGCGCCATCTCGTGGCTGAAGTTGAATACGTCCATATCCAGCGCGGACAGGTGGGGCAGCAGGTGGGTGCAGGGTGTGTCGTTGTGGTAGATGCGCAGCAGGCCGTCGAACGCGCCGAAAATGCGGTTGAGATACGGCAGCGCGACCCGGTTGAAGGCGCGCGGTGAGAGCATGCCGGGGATGTCGTCCAGCACGAGTACGCCAACCGGCTCGCGCAGGCAGTCGAGCTGGGCGCGCAGGAACGCGATCACCGTGTCGGTGAAGATGTCCAGCGCGGCCTCGACGGCGTCCGGCTCGGCGGCGGTCGCCTCCAGGAAGGGCGTGGTGCCCAGCACGTGCGTCGCCAGGGCCAGCGGCCCGCGCGCCGCCACGATGCGGATCCGGTGTGGCTCGGGCAGCTCGCCGCGCTCCAGGTTCGCCAGCCGGCGCAGGACCAGCGGCATCATGCCGTCGGTGTGGGGATCGGGGCGGGGCAGGCTGGCCCAGCGGTCCGGCGGCAGGTCGATATGGCGCATGGCCGGGGGCGCGTCGGCGCGCCACAACACTGGCGCCCCGAAGGCGGTCGGCTCGTTGGCCATGCCGTATTCCACCCAGAAGCCGGGAAGGAAGACCGCCTCAGGGAAGCGCTCGATCAGGGCCAGGTGAGTCGCCAGCCAGCGGTCGGGATACAGGAAGAAGTCGAGGGTGTGCATGTTGGCGAAGCCGGGCAGCCACGGGCTGTCCACGATCAGCGCCACCGGAGGGCGGGGCGGGATGCCGCCGCGCGCGGCGATCAAGAAATTCTCCCAGGGTGTCTCAGTCATGGGTCGAATACCTTTTCTGAGCATGAGCACGGCAAACAGGGGCCGGGCTGGTCACCAGGCCAGTCCCTCCCGGTCCCATGATAACAGGTTTGCCGGATCGGAAAAACAGCGACGGGCGCGATAGCGGGCGCCTTAGCCCGGCAGCGACGGGCCACCCACCGCGTAGGTCGTCGAATTCAGGACCGCCAGCCAGTCGAAATCGCTGAGGCTCTGCGGGGTGAGCGCGAAATAGGTTGTGTTCTTCATGCTGCCGGACCGAGCCGGCAGGGCGGCGATCTCGGCGGCGGGCAGCCCCTGGCCCCTGTGCGTCGGGATGAACCGCGCCGGCCCTGGCGCCGCGGTCAGCCGCGCCTCGAGCGTGCCGGGTTCGGGCTGGCCGATGCCGTTCGCCTCAGAGGTCCCCAGCGCCGAGCCGATAACCGCGTAGCGCGGCCCGAACATCTCCGCGAGGTGCGCGCCCACGGGCGACCATACCAGCGCGTGCGGGCCCAACTGCCAGTGCGCCTGCCCGCGCTGCAAATGGCTGTTATGAGCGAAGACCAGCACCTTCCCCCGGCCCTGCTCGCGGGAGACGATGTACGCCACGTTGTCCGCCATCGCCGCTTCGCGCAGGCTGAGCAGCCGGACAATCCGGTCGCTGGACTCGCGCGCCACCTCGGCGTGGTAGTTGAGCAACTGCCGCGCCACTGACGCGTGTTGCAAGGCTTCCAGGTAGCGGCTCCGGTCGCCCTGCGCTACCAGCTCAGGACGGCGCGCGCGCAGCTCCGCGATGAGGTCCTCCGTCTCGATGCGCAGCGCTGTGGCGGCGGGCGACAGTCCAATCGACTTCGACGGGTCCATCGCGGCCTCGGGCGTCTCCCAGGCGGCGTCCTGGCCCAGCAGCGGGTCGATGCGCTCGCGGTAGGCCCCGGCGCGGGCGCTGTCGACCGAGGCGAGGTAGTCGAGCACGAAAGTCAGCGTCTGCCGCGGGCTGTCGGCATACATCATTTCGGTCGGCGTGTCGAAGCCGTAGAACTGGAGCGTGACGCGGCGGCCTGGATCGGCATTGGTGTCCCGCATCCACTCGACGAGGGCGCGATTGGCCTCAAGCTGGCCGAAGCCGTGGCTGAAGCCGGTCTCCTGCACGGCGTCATACGAGGCCGCGCCGCGACCGGCCACGTATTCATTGACGGCGCGCCCCCGCGGGAAGCTGCTCTCGACGGCGATGGCGCTGAAGCCGTGCGCCTCTACCAGCCGCTGATACAGCCGGTTGCGGAGGACGAGGATGTCCTCCCCGCCGTGGAGCGTTTCTCCGAAGCCGAGCACGTCCACCGCGTCACCAAGCGCGGCGATCACCTGGTCGATGGCGGCGTGGAGGGCTGCGGGCGAATCGATGGAGAACGGAATCGCCTCACGTGCGATCCACTCATCGAGCGTGTCGTGGGTGGGGATGGGCTGAGACATGGGGAAGATCCTCCGGTTGGCTGGTCGCTGGGCACACAGTTACCGCGTTCAGGGAGGGTTCGATGCAGAGCCGCCGCCAGCCCGTTTCGGCCCGACGGCATCCGTTTAGTATACCCAAGGACAGACTCCGCACCAAGGCGGCTGTGAAGTGGGGAAATGGGATGCCGGTGGGGGCGGGACGCGCAACTAGCTATCGCCCGGATTCACCAGTGTCACCGGGCAGCGTAAGTCCTTCATCACGCGCTGGGCCACGCTCCCCAGCAGCCAGCGCGACAGGCCGGTGCGCCCGTGGGTGGACATGACCACCATGCTGATGCCTTCTTCCGATTCGGCGAACTCGCAGATGGCCTGCGCCGGGTTGTTGCTGCGCACGATCTGCACCTGGGCGCGGACGCCTTCCTGCCTCAGCCGGTTGCGCAGCGCGGTGAGCTGGTCGCGCATCTGCTCGAAGGGCTGGTCGGCCAACAGCAGTTGGCCCGCCACGGCGATCTGGTCGGCGTAGCTGCGCACAGGCGACTGGTAGACGTGCAGCAGCACCAGCTCGGCGCCGTGCTGCCGCGCGATCTCGACCGCCTTGGGGATGGCGCTCTCGGACCATTTCGAGCCGTCGAGCGGCACGACGATCTTGTGCAGCACGGGCCGGACCAGCAGCAGCGGGACCGGCAGGGCGTTCAGCGCCGCTTCGACCTGGTTGCCCAGCAGCCAGCGGAGCATGCCCGTCCGGCCCTGGGTGGAGGTGACGATCAGATCGATGTGTTCGGTTTCGAGGAACTTGATCAGCGCTTCCGGCAGGGCGTAGCCGATGATCACCTGCTCCTGGGCGCGCAGACCGTCGTCGCGCAGGCCGTCCCGCAGCCGGGCCAGGTATGCCTGCACCTGCTCGCGCGTCTGGCCGTTTTGCTCCAGTCCAGCCGACTCGGCTGGCAGGTGCTCGATGGTGAGCAGCACGATCTCGGCGTTGTGCTGGCGCGCCAGGCTGATGGCGGTCCCCATGGCGACCTCGGCCGCATCCGATCCATCGAGCGGCACGACGATGCGCCGGTAGGTTGGGACGGCAACGGTCATGATCCGGCCCCCTAGAGAATCTGCGACAGGAAGAGTCTGGTGCGTTCGTGCTGCGGGTTGGTGAAGAAATGTTCGGGCGAGCCCATCTCGACGATGCGCCCCTCGTCGAACAGCACGATGCGGTCCGCCACCTCGCGCGCGAAGCCCATTTCGTGCGTCACGACGAGCATGGTCATGCCGCTGCGCGCCAGCTCTTTCATCACGTCGAGCACTTCCTTGATCATTTCCGGGTCCAGGGCCGAGGTCGGCTCGTCGAACAGCATGATCTTCGGCTGCATCGCCAGGGCGCGCGCGATAGCGACGCGCTGCTGCTGGCCGCCCGAGAGCTGGCCGGGATATTTGTGCGCCTGCTCGGGAATCCCCACGCGGGCCAGCAGTTGGAGCGCGACCTCCTCGGCATTACGGCGCGGCTGCCGGCGCACGTAGCGCGGCGCCAGCGAGACGTTTTGCATCACGGTCAGGTGCGGGAACAGATTGAACTGCTGGAACACCATGCCGATCTCGCTGCGAATGGTGGCGATGTTGCGCACGTCGTGGCTCAGCTCGATGCCGTCCACGATGATCTGGCCCTCCTGGTGTTCTTCCAGGCGGTTGATGCACCGGATGAAGGTCGATTTGCCGGATCCCGACGGCCCGATGATCACCACAACTTCCTGGGGCTGGACTTCCAGGTTGATGTCTTTGAGCACGTGGAAGTTGCCGAACCACTTGTTGACGTCGCGGCAGACGATGATCGGTTCGTTTGAATTGCCGTTATCCATCAGGCGCTCCCCTTCGATACGGGCCTATTTGCGCAGGCTGCCGGCCCCGGATGTCTCCAGCCGCCGGCTCACGTCCGACATGGCATAGCTGATGACAAAGTACACGATGGCGATGAAGAAATAGGCCTCGCGCTGGTAGGGCCGGTAAATCGGCTGCCCGCTTACAATAGTATCCACAATGCCGACCAATTCAAACAAGCCCACCACGGCGACCAGCGACGTATCCTTGAACAGGCTGATGAACTGGCCGACGATGGCCGGGATGACCGCGCGCAGCGCCTGGGGCAGCACGATGAACGTGGTCGTCAGGAACGGGTTGAGGCCCAGCGCGCGCGCCGCTTCGATCTGCCCGTAGGGGATGATTTGCAGGCCGCCGCGCACATTCTCCGCCAGGTAGGCCGCGCTGAACAGCGTCAGGCCGATCATCATGCGGATCGTCAGGTCGATGTTGGATAGGCCGGACCAGAAGAACGGCACGATGAGCTTGGCCATGAACAGGATCGTGATCAGTGGCACGCCGCGAATGGTCTCGATGAGCAGCGTGCAGGTCCACTTGATCACCGGCAGATCGCTGCGCCGCCCGAGCGCCAGCGCGACGCCCAGCGGGAACGAGGCGGTGATGCCCACGATGGTCAGCAGCAGGGTGAGCAGCAGGCCGCCCCACATCGACGTCGAGACGAGCGGCAGCGCCCGCGATCCTCCAAAGCCGCGCAAGACGATCAAAATCACCGGCGCGGCGACCAGCCAGCCGATCAGCGTCCAGCGCCGGACGGCGCGCTCGCGCCTGCCGAGTGTGCCGATGATCCAGCCGTTGACGAACAAGGCCGTGCCCAAGATCAGCGGCATGGCGATGCGCTCGAAGAAGGGCGCGATCTGCAGGTTGATGAATTCGGCGAAGGAGCGGGTGCCCTCGAAGCGGTAGGCCTTTTCCTCGGCGTACAGCGGGCGCTCGATTTCCGGCGGCGCGCCGAATTCTTCTTCGCGGGTGGCCGTCTGCCCTTCCTGGCTGGAGAACAGCTCGACGCCTTCGATGCGCAGCCAGGCATAGCCCTGGTTGTTGTCGCGCTCGCCGTTGGCCTCGTCGTCGCGCGTCACCTTGAGCACATACCACCCATCTGCCGGCAGGGTGACTTCCAGGGCGTCGCCCGGCTCGTCCGCGCCGTAGCGGACCTCGGCGGGTCCATCCGACGTGGTGACGGTCCGGCCCCCACTGTCGATCAGGCGCAGGCTGACGACCAGATTGTAGGCGGCCAGATCGAGTTCGCCGGACCGCGCCTGGCGGGCCTGCGTGGACCATTCGGCGCGCGACTGCATCTCGACGAAACCGATCATCGGCTCATCCAGCGCCGCCAGATCGGTCTGTGGGGCGAGGGCGAAGCGCACCGTGTCGCCCTTATAGCCGACGAACACGAAATCGGACGGCGCTTTGCGAGGCTCGATCAGGGCGTGGATTGTGGGCTGGGGGATGTTCGCTGCGGCGATGGGCACGACCAGGATGATCCCCAGCGTGACCAGCACGGCGATGAAAGCGGCCCGCGCCACCCGTCCCCAGATGCCCAGGCTCAGCCCGGTCAGCAGCACGAGGATCGCCGTAGCCAGCTCGACGCGCCAGATTTCGCGCCGGTCGTAGAGGCCGCTGCCGATCAGCCGCAGGTTGTTGGTGACCACGCCCCACTGCGCGCTGCGGATCGCCCAGGACAGGAAGCCGGCAATGAACCAGGCAACCAGCCCGAGCGTGATCACTGTCGCGATGGAATTGGCGGGGCTGCTGAACAGGTTGGCGCGCGCCCAACCCAGCGGGCCGATGGTGGTGACGGGCGGGCGGCGGCTGGGCGGTGCCTCGCTGGGCGCGACGTAGAAATCGGGGGTCCGTCCGCTCATCTCACCGGCTCCTCAGCCGCATGCTGTAGTTGACCGCGTTCATGATCGCCGAAATCGCCAGGCTGATGGCCAGGTAGATCAACATCATCACGGCGAACAGCGCGACCGATTGCCCGGTCTGGTTGGAGATCACGTTGGCGACGTTGTAGACGTCGAAGAAGCCGATCGCGATGCCCAGGCTTGAGTTCTTCGCCAGATTCAGGTACTGGTTGCCCAGCGGCGGGATGATCAGGCGCAGCGCCTGCGGCAGCACGATCAGGCGCAACGTCTGACCCCCGCTGAATCCCTGGGCGCGGGCGGCCTCGATCTGCCCGTAGGGGACAGCCTGGATGCCCGCGCGCACGATGTCGGCGATGAAGGCGGCGGTGTACAGGATCAGACCCAGGGTGAGCGCCGTGTATTCCGCCGACAGGCGATCGCCGCCCGCGAAATTGAACGTTTCCAGCCGGGGATAATCCACCGTGAACGGATCGCCCGATAGCAGCCAGCCCACGGCAGCGCCGATCAGGACGGCGGGCGCGAACCAGCGCAGGGTGTGGGCGGGCTGGCCGGTGCGGTCCTGGACGCGCAGCCGCCAGATCCACAGCGCGATGCCGGCCGCCAGCCCGGCAGCGAGGCCGGCATACAGCAGCCAGGCGCTGTCGGTCCCCTGGATCAGCGGGAAGTTGATCGCGCGGCGGTTGATGAAGATCGGGCCGGGGAGCCGGTACGAATCGGCCAGAGTCTCCGGCAGGGTGAGCCGCAGGCCGCGGTAAATGAAATAGAGCTGCACCAGGAGGGGCGTATTGCGAAAGATCTCGATGTAGGTGACGGCCACGCTGCGCACCAGGAAGTTCGTCGAGAGCCGCCCGATGCCGACCAGCACGCCCAGGATCGTCGCGCCAGCCAGCCCCACTACGACCACGCGCAGCGTATTCTGCACCCCGGCCTGCAGCGCCTTCCAGTTGGACGACTCGCCGGGGTTGAAGTCGAGCTGCCCCTCGGAGATCTTGGTGCCGAAGGGGCGCTCTAGCACGCCAAAATCGATCGCGATCTTGCTCGCTTCCAGATTGTTGATCAGGTTGTTGATCAGCCAGAACCCGGCAACGATGACGGCAATGAGGAAGAGGATCTGCGCCACGACCTGGATCGCCCGGATGTCGCGCCACAGGGGGACCGGCGCGTGGAGCGATCTGTCGAATGTTGAGGGCCTCTGTTCGGTCATGGTGATGACCTCAAGTCGTACAGGGCGGCGACGGTGCAAACAGGCGCGGACCGGTCATGACAGCGGTATGCAGGCGTCTCCCTGGGGACGCGCGTCCCCAGGGAGCCTATTCTGAATGGGCGCGACGACCTAGCGCCAGGCCGGCGCGTACTGCAAGCCGCCATCCGTCCACAACTGGTTGAGGCCCAACCCGCCCGCGCGGTCCAGGCCCAGCGGCGAGTCGATGCCCAGGTGGCGCTCGTAGATCTCGCCGTAGTTGCCGACCGCGCGAATGATGCTCACCGCGAAGTCGTTGTCCAGGCCGAGCAGCGAGCCGGAGGCAAACTCGCCCTGGCCCAGGAAGCGCTGGATGCGCTCGTCCGTCGAGGCGAGAAATTCATCGACGTTCGCCTGGGTGATGCCGAATTCCTCGGCGGTGAGGGTCGCGTAGAATGTCCAGTTGACCACGTCCGCCCAGCGCGAGTCGCCCTGGAGGTAGGCTGGTCCGAGCGGCTCTTTCGAGATCACTTCCGGCAGAACCACAATGCTGCCGGGGTCGGCGGAGTTGGAGCGCAGGCCGGCCAACTGGCTCTGGTCGGACGTGAGCGCGTCACAGCGGCGTTCCTCGAAGGCGGCCAGCGTTTCGCTCGACTGCTCGAACGGCACGAGCTCATAGCTCAGCCCGCGCGACTCCATGGCCTCGGTGATGTTCAGCTCGGTGGTGGTGCCGGTCAGGGTGCAGATCGATGCGCCATCCAACTCGTCGATGGATGCCACACCCATATCGGCATGAACCATGATGCCCTGACCATCATAGTAGTTGGTGGGTCCAAAGTCGATGCCCAACTCGGCATCGCGCGAGAGCGTCCAGGTGGTGTTGCGGATCAATACGTCGATCTGGCCGGACTGCAGGGCGGTGAAGCGCTCCTGGGTGGTGGTCGGCACGAATTCCAGGTTGTCGGCGGTCACTTCGCCGAAGATGGCGGCGGCCAGGGCGCGGCAGAAATCGGCGTCGAAGCCGACCATTTCGCCGGTGTCGGGGTCGAGAAAAGCGAAACCGGGCACTTGCCCGTTGACGCCGCAGATCAGCCGGCCGCGGCTGATGACAGTGTCCAGCAGGCTGGTGTCATCCTGCGCCAGGGCGCGGCCAGCCGAGGGGAGAGCCAGTGCGGCAACCAACAGGAGGCATAGGCTGGCAAAACCCAGTGAGCGAGCGATTCGGTGCATGACTTTCTCCTCTGCGTTGATTTGTGCAATCTACCTAACGTGTGTGAACGATAACGGCGAGTGTGTGACAATATCTGGACAGGTTTCGGAACGCATTCGGGCGATCGGTAGCGATAGACCTCCTTTCCACTGAGACTGTAATGGTACCGCTTGTATTCTCGTGGAGAGTAGTGCACGATATTAATCAGACTTCGCGCGGAATGCAAATAAGAGTCAGGACGGGGGCAGCGAGGTAACGGTGAGCATATCCTGACTCGAACGACTATCTTAAGTATAGCAACGATAGTTCAATACGGGTTGTTTTTTGGGCAAAATTACCAAATAACACACCCGAGATTGGAGCTAGACTCGCCGGACAGTCTGCACGACGCCAGTCACGAAAGGACAGTACCACCATGCAACCGGTTTCCAAGGTAGTTCTCGCCTACAGCGGCGGCCTCGATACATCCATTATTGTGACGTGGCTGCGTGAAAATTACCATTGCGAGGTGATTTGCTTCACCGCGGACCTGGGGCAAGAGGAAGAACTGGACGGGCTCGAGGAAAAGGCGCTCAAGACCGGCGCCAGCAAGCTCTACATCCGCGATCTGCGCGAGGAATTCCTGACCGATTTCGTGTTCCCGACCGTGCAAGCCGGGGCCGTTTACGAGCGCGTTTACCTGCTGGGCACGTCGTTCGCCCGCCCGCTGATCGCCAAGCACCTGGTCGAGATCGCCGAGGCGGAAGGCGCGGAAGCGATCGCGCATGGCTGCACCGGCAAGGGCAACGACCAGGTCCGCTTCGAGCTGACCGCCATGGCGCTCAACCCCAAACTACGGGTGATCGCCCCCTGGCGCGAGTGGAATATCCGCAGCCGCGAAGACGCGCTGGAGTACGCCGAGGAGTACAACGTCCCGGTCTCGTCCACGCTCAAGAGCATTTACAGCCGCGACCGTAACCTGTTCCACATGAGCCACGAGGGTGGCCCGCTCGAGAATCCCTGGAACGAGCCGGAAGAAGACATGTATGTGATCTCCAAAAGCCCGATGGACGCGCCCGACGAGTCGAGCGTGGTCGAGATCGGCTTCGAGAAAGGCGTCCCGGTGGCGCTGGACGGCGTGGCGATGGCGCCCGTGCCGCTGTTCGAGCGCCTCAACGAGCTCGGCGCGGAGAATGGCATTGGCCGGGTGGACATGGTCGAAAACCGGCTGGTGGGCATGAAAAGCCGCGGCGTGTACGAGACGCCCGGCGGCACGATCCTGCACGTGGCGCACCAGGCGCTGGAGAGCCTGTGCCTCGACAAGCAGGTGATGCACTACAAGGATTTCGTCGCGGTCAAGTACGCCGAGCTGGTCTATAACGGCATGTGGTACACCCGCCTGCGCGAGGCGCTGGACGCCTTCGTGCAGGAGACGCAGCAGACGGTGACCGGCACGGTGCGCCTCCGGCTGTACAAGGGCAACGTGATCATCGCCGGGCGCAAGAGCCCCTACAGCCTCTACCGCGAGGATTACGCCTCATTCGGCCACATGGATATCTACGACCAGACGGACGCCAAGGGCTTCATCAACATGATCGGCCTGCCGATGAAGGTCGATGCCATGCTCAGCATCGACGGCACCGGGGCCAGCCGCTACCGCCAGCCGGACTACACCCGCTTCAAGCGGGACTGAGGCCCGGATCGTGACGCTGTGGGGCGGGGCATTTTCAGGGCCCACCGATGACGCCGTACGCCGGCTGAACGACAGCCTGCGCTTCGACTGGCGCCTGTACGATGTCGACATCACGGGCAGCATCGCCTGGGCCGAGGCGCTGGTTGGGGCGGGCGTGTTGACGGAGTCCGAGTACGAGGTCCTCGCTGGCGGGCTGGAGCGCGTGCGCGCCGAGTTCGCGGGCGGGACGTTCGCTTCCGCGCCGGGCGACGAGGATATTCACACCGCCGTCGAGCGTCGCCTGGGCGAGCTGGTGGGCGACGTGGCGGGCAAGCTGCACACCGGGCGCAGCCGCAACGACCAGGTGGCGACCGACGTGCTGCTGTGGCTGCTGGGTGCACGCGATGCGCTGGAGGCGGCGCTGCTCGGCCGGGCCGGGGGGCGGGGGGGGCCGGCCGGGGCCGCGGGGGGGGCGATCATGGCGGGGGGCACTCA
>JAXGOS010000050.1:0-1957 GCA_040767355.1 Aggregatilineaceae bacterium
CGTCGATCACCCGATCGATCTGGTCGGATGCCAGACACTGCTCGAAGGCCGGCATGTCCAGCCCCAGGTTCTCGGCGCCGAGCTTGATGCGCCGCTCGTCGAAGACCGAGGTCAGGAATTTGTCCTGCCAGTGAAACAGCGTGTCGTGCATTTCCCAGAACTTGCCCTGCTCGCCCGCGCAGAGCGCGCCTCGGGCGGCGTTTCGCGCCCCCGATCCGATATGGGGGATCGGGATCATCACGAACTGGACCTGACCCGCCGCGATCTCGTCCAGCAGATCTTCGAACTGCTCGTCGTGGAACGTCCGGCAGTGGGGGCAGGCGTAGCTGGAGAAATCTTCGATCAGCGTCGGCGCGTCGGGGCTGCCCAGGCGAGCGAAACCCTGCTCGGTGTAGCCGCGCTCCAGCCCGGCATAATGGACCTCGACGCCGTCCGGGACCGGCCCCTCCAGCGGACGCAGCAGGAGATAGGCCGCCGCGGCCAGGGCCAGGAGTGTCGCCACCACGATGATCACGACCCACAGCGGCGGGCGCCGCCACCCCGCGCGGGCAAGCTGAGCCGGTTCAGACGGGAGTCGTCGCGTCATCGGTCAGCGCCACTGCTGCAGCACGTCGAGCAGATCGGGGAGGGTCGTGATGGTAGCGTCCGGCTCGGCGGTCAGCCCGTCGGGCATCCAGCGGTCGGGCTGCTCGATCCAGACGGCGCGCAAACCGGCCTGCTGAGCGCCCCACACGTCAAAATACAGACTGTCGCCCACGTAGACAGCCTCGCCGGCGGCGAGGTCCAGACCCTCTAGGCCCATCTCGAAGACATCTGGGGCGGGCTTCCACGCCTCCGCGTCGGATGAAAAGACGAGATGCTCGAGGTAGGGCGTCAGGCCAAAGCGATCGAGGTCGTAGAGGTGCGCTTCGCCGGGCCAGTGCGTGTTAGAGATCAGGCCGGTGCGCAGCCCGGAATCGCGGAGCGCGCGCAGGGTTGTCTCGGCGCCGTCGAGCGGGCGCACGGTCGACTGGATGGTGCTCATATACAGCCCGGCAAGCTCGTCCACAAGATCCGCGGTGAGCGCGCGAACGCCCCATTTCTCCGCGATAAGGGCCATCTGGGGGCCGGTCCTTAGCTGCTTCACATCCTGGCGGTCGAGCGATCCCCACAGCGCCAGGGCGTGTTCCCAGGCAGTCGCCAGCGCTTCATCCTCAGGCGGGAGCGCGAATCCCATCTGGCGCAGGTGGCGATAGACTGCCCGTGCGCCGGCTTTCTCCATCCCTTCCCAGTTTTCGCCGGGCGGGTTGTAGTGCAGCAGGGTGCCGCCCATGTCGAACAATACGCCGCGTAACGCCATTGACGCTGCTCCTTTCGCGGCATGAGAAGTCAGGATAGCAGAAAACGCGCGATCAGATGCGCGGTATGGATCAGGCTGTCCTGGTGGGTGCGCTCGTAGGCGTGCGACGCATCCACGCCGGGGCCTATCAGCGCGACCTGGGCCGCGCCGCCCGCCCGCCAGTAGGCTTCGCCGTCCGACCCGTAATACGGGTAGATGTCCGGCTTGTAGGGGATCCCGGCGCGTTCGGCCAGGGCGCGCAGCTTGCGCGTCAGCTCGGCGTGGTAAGGGCCGCCGGCGTCTTTGACGCAAATGCCCACGCTGAACTCATCCGAGTTCTGGCCCTCACCAACCGCTGCCATGTCGACGGCGACCAGCTCGGACAGGTTATCCGGAAAGCCAGCCGACGCGCCGTGTCCCACTTCCTCATAGTTGGCGATGACCGTGGTCACCGTCTGGGCCGGGCGAGCACCCGCCGCGTGCAAGGCGCGGAACGCGCCGTAGATGGCCGCGACGCTGGCTTTATCATCCAGGTGGCGCGAGCGTACAAAGCCGGTATCGGTGATCTCGACGCGCGGATCGAGAAAGACGAAATCGCCGACTTCGATGCCCAGTTCGCGCGTCTCGTCGGCGTTGCTC
>JAXGOS010000051.1:0-1751 GCA_040767355.1 Aggregatilineaceae bacterium
CCATGCGAAGAATGTCAGCTATGTTGTTGATCCTGGCCCTGGCGATCCCCTTTGGCGGCGTCGCGGCCCAGGATGAAACTCCCACCCTGGCCATCACTATCACCAGCCCTGCGGAGGGCGCGGTTTTGGAGGATCTCGACGCGATCAGCGTGTCGGGCACCGGCACCGCGCTGTTCGAAAACCGCCTGACCGTACGCGCGCTGGATTCGACCGGCGGCATCCTGGCCGAGGTGCCCGTCACCACCGACGCCGCTGAGATGGGCGAGACCGGCGACTGGTCGACCACACTGTCCGTCGAGGTGGCCCCCGGCTCAGCGGGCAGCATCTACGCGTTCGCGGTGTCGGCTGAGGATGGCAGCGTCGTCGCCCAGGCTCAGGTGAACGTCACCTACGGGACCGCCGGCCCGCAGCCGGCCATCACCATCACCAGCCCCACCGCCGGCGCCATCGTCACCAACGACGGCGCGATCAACGCCACCGGCACGGCGACCGCTGTCCATGAAGGCGTCGTGACCGTGCGGGCGCTCGGCGCCGCCGATGCCGTGTTGGCCGAAGTATCGACGACCGCTGAAGGCGCCGCCCTGGGCGGGACCGGCGACTGGGAAGCCTCGCTCGCCGTCAGCGTCGCCGCGGGCACCATCGGCAAGATCGTCGCCTTCTCGACCTCGGCGGACGATGACAGCGTCGTGGCCCAGACCACCGTCAGCGTGATCTACGGCGAGTCCCCCATGCGCGCGATCCGCATCACCGGACCGGCGGCTGGCACGCTCGTCGGCACGCTTAACGGCATCGCCGTGACCGGCACCAGCCTCAACATTCCGGAAGGGAAAGTCGTGGTGCAGGTGCGCGACGCCGCCAACAACGTCCTCGCCCAACAGACCGTTACCAGCAGCGCGGCGCAGGGCGAAGGCACCTGGCAGGCCGCCCTGGGGGTGATCCTGCCCGCTAACACGGCCGGCAACATCTACGCCTTGGCGACCTCACCGGCGGACGGCAGCGTGCTCGCCTTCGATCAGGTGAACGTGACCTTCCAGGCCAACTGCACGCCGCGCACGGATTGGACCACGTTCTACAGCGTCGCCCCCGGCGATAACCTGTTCAGCATCGCGCAGCAGGTCGGCAGCACGATCACCGAGCTGGCTCAGGCCAACTGCCTGACCAACGCCAGCGTGATCGTCGTCGGCCAACAGCTCCGGGTGCCCAACCCGCCCGCCTCGCCGGAGCCGCTGCCGGTCGAGCTGGCCATCACCAGCCCCGCCGCGGGCGCGGTCTTCCCCTTCCCGGGCACGGTCAGTGGGACTATCGCGGGCGCGGGGACGGTCATCGTACGCGCGCTGGACAACATGGGCAACGTCCTGGACGAGCAGCGGGTCGATCTGGCGGACGCAGGCCCGTTCGAGGTCGAGCTGTCTGCCGCTACCGAATCGGGCGCGCGCGGCACGATCTTCGCCTACAGCCCCTCGGCAGTGGACGGCGCGACGGCAGCGAGCGCGGCGGTGAATGTAGCCTACGGCGCGGATACAGCCGTGCCGGTCGTCTTCATCGATACCCCGCTACCGTACAGCACGCTGGCTGAGCCGACATTCACCGTGACCGGCAGCACGGAGAGCGTGTTTGAGGGCGAGATCGTGGTCGAGGCGCTCGATGCCCAGGGCAACGTCCTGGTTCAGGTTCCGGCCACCGCTGGCACGTCCGAGGTGGGCGGCCTCGGCGAATGGACCGCCGAGTTGACCGTGAGCGTCCCGGCGGGC
>JAXGOS010000052.1:0-1613 GCA_040767355.1 Aggregatilineaceae bacterium
ATGGTGCCCCTGGCCGATAACGACGAGGTGATCCTGGTGCGCCAGTACCGGCTGGCCGCGCGGCGCGTCCTGCTGGAAATCCCGGCGGGGACGCTCAACCCCGGCGAAGACCCGTTGGAGGCCGCCGCCCGCGAGCTGCAGGAGGAGATCGGCTGCCGGCCCGGCAAGCTGGAGCCGCTGGGGGGCGAGTTCACCGCGCCGGGCTACACCACCGAATACATTCACCTCTACCTGTCGACCGAGCTCGAAGCCTCGGAACTGGCGCTGGACGACGACGAGTTTCTGGAAATCGTGCGGCTGCCGCTGGCGGAGGCGCTGCGCCAGGTCGAGGCCGGCGCGATCGTGGACGGCAAGACGATCATCGGGCTGCTGCTGACGGCCCGCCGCCTGGGGCGCTAGCGGCGCGCACCGCGAACGCCGCTTTGTGCGTACAGTACGTTATAGCCAGTTTGCCGGATTGCTGGTATGCTGGCATCGATCCGCAATAGACACGTTTGGGGAGTGACACATTTGCATGAGCAGTGATCCCCTGCTGTCCCGCACGATTGGCAACTACCAGATCGTGGATCGCCTGGGCAAAGGCGGCATGGCGACGGTCTACCGCGCGCGCCAGGTGAACATGCAACGCGACGTGGCGATCAAGGTCATGAGCGCCGATCTGGCGCAGGACCCGCAGTTCGTGGCGCGGTTCGAGCGCGAGGCGCAGGTGATCGCTCACCTGGAGCACCCGCGCATTCTGCCCGTGCACGACTTCGGGCATGAGGGCGAGCTTTTCTACCTGGTCATGCGCCTGATCGAAGGCGACACGCTCTACCAGCGCCTGCTGGACGGTGCCCTGCCGGTGGAGACGGCGGCGCGCTTCGTCGCGCAGGTCGCCGAGGCGCTCGATTACGCGCACGAACAGGGTGTGATTCACCGCGATCTGAAGCCCAACAACATCCTGATCGATGCCTGGGATAACCTGTACCTGATGGATTTCGGGCTGGCGAAGATGGTCGCCTCGTCCAGCAACCTGACCGAGACCGGCGCGGTGCTGGGCACCCCGGCCTATATGGCGCCCGAGCAGTGGCGCGGCGCCCCGGTCGACGCGCGGACCGACGTCTACGCGCTCGGCGTGATCCTGTACGAGATGATCATCGGCGAGACGCCGTTCGAGACCGACACGCCCTACAGCCTGATGTACAAGCACCTCAACGACCCGCCGCCGCCCCCGCGCGACCGCCTGCCGGACCTGCCTGAAGCCGCCGAGCGCGTGATCCTCAAAGCGCTGGCGAAGGACATGGCCGGGCGCTACCAGTCGGCGGGCGAGCTGGCGCGCGCCTTCGTGGGCGCCGTGCACGGCGACGCGGAAGACGACCTGGCTGAGGAGACCTCAGAGCCGCCGCCCGGCGAGGAACCCGTGCCGCTGCCGGAACGCATCGCGCCGCCGCCGCCCATCGCGCGGGCCGCGCCGTCCGTGCCGCCGCTCCCACTGCCGGACAAGCTGAAACGCTCACCACGCCCTGAAGAGACCCCGGCCAAAAACGGGCGCCCCACGCCTACCTCGGCGTGGCGCCAGGCCATCGACGCCGTAGAGAGCGTGATCGAGGCCGGTGTCGAGCGCGTGGCCGAGA
>JAXGOS010000006.1:0-219716 GCA_040767355.1 Aggregatilineaceae bacterium
TCGGGCTGGGGCCGGTGCTCCCCGCCGGGCCGCCGCCCTGACCGTCGGGCAAGGCCGCCGGTGGCAGCACCTCGGCCAGTGTAGCGGACGGGTACGGCGACGGCAGCTCGGTTGCCTGCTCGATGGTCGGCTCAACCACCGGTCCGCCCTCCTGCGCTTCGACCAGAGGCGTGAAGGTCGGGGGCATGGTGGGGATGCTCAGCACCGGGGTCACATCGACGCTGGCTGGAGTCGGCTCCAGGTTCCCGCCGATGGACCGGTAACAGCCTGACAAGACCACCACCATCACCAACCAAAGCGCGTGACGTGTGTACGACCGCATAGAGTTTCTCTCCTGGGGGCGGCAAAGCGATAACACCCCGCGTTGTCATCTGCTGGCAGTTTACCATTAGTGAGCGGCCAGCACAAGCATTCGCACCCCGCGCAAAAGCGCCATTGAAAAAGGGATCGGGGTATGCTACAATTCTCGCGCCTCGACGGCCCGTACCTGGCGCGCCGTCTTGCATGGAAGCACACAACCGGCGGCGCCGTGACGTGCCGCGTTCAGTTTGCAAAGGATTTCGTCAGATGACCGACCTCGTAAAAGCACTCGAAGCTGAAGATCGCGGCTTTCCCGAACTGTTCCCCGGCGACACCGTGCGCGTTCATTTGCGGATCGTCGAAGGGGAGCGCGAGCGCATCCAGGTGTTTCCCGGCACGGTGATCCGCCTGCGTGGCGGCGGCAACGACCTGAACTTCACCGTGCGCCGCATCGCCAGCCACGGCGTCGGCGTGGAGCGAACCTTCCTGCTGCGCAGCCCGCGCATCGAGAAGATCGAAGTACTGCGCCATGCCAAAGTGCGCCGCGCTCAGCTCTACTACATGCGCGATCGTCGCGGCAAGGCGGCCCGGCTCCGAGAACGCCGCAGCTAATGCGCGTCCGCCCGCGCTCGCTCAACTCACCCAGCCTATGATCGCCATAGGCTTTTTTTGCTCTCGATAACCGGGACGGCCTGTGCTGTCCCGGTATGCTTTATTTCCCCCGCTATCCCTGTTACAATTATTCACATACCAGATCAGTGAAGGGGGGACTGATATGGCCCACAGGGGGGTGCTGCTGGCGGTGGCGGCCTGGCTGGTGGCGTCGCTGATTCCCGGCAGCGGGGTGTCGGCTCAGACCAACAACGAGTGGCAGACGATCGAGCCGGGCGGAGTTACGCTGTGCGCGCACGGCACGCCCTACCGCTTTTTCGCCCGCGAGGGCAGCACGGACCGGCTGCTGATCTACTTCCAAGATGGCGGCGCGTGTTGGGACAGCAGCACCTGCGGCGCCATGACCTTCGACCCCACTGCCAACGAAGACCAGGACAGCCCCGCCTACCGCGCAGCGGGCATCTTTGACCTGGCGAACCCCGAAAACCCGTTCCGCGATGATGATATGATCTACATCACGTACTGCACGGGCGACGCGCACCTGGGCAGCAGTGAAATCACCTACGTGGGCGATGCGGCCCTGGTAGACACCTTCCACAACGGCTACGTCAACGCGCAGGCGGCGCTCGCCTGGGCCTTCGAGGCGTTCCCTCAGCCGGACTCGATCGTCGTAGTGGGCTGCAGCGCGGGCGGCCTGGGAGCGATCTTCCACACGCCATCGATCATCGAACATTACGAGTGCGTGCCGGTCGTCCAGCTCAGCGACGGGGCCGGGGGATTTCGCAACACTTCGGCCAGCCTGATGCGCGCCTGGGGCATCGACGATGTGCTGCCGGGGAGAATCGCCAGCCTGGAGCATTCAACCATTTACGACCTGAGCTTCGAATGGATGTACACCAACATCGTGAAAGCGTACCCGGAAGTGCGATTCGCGCAGGCCAACACGGCTCATGACAGCGTACAGACCCTGTTTCTGGGTCTGAGCGCGGCTTCGAGCACCTACGGCGAAGGGCTGGCCGCCAACCTGGCGGACATCAGCGCCGCGAATCCCGACTTCCGGTATTACACCGCCTGGGGCACCAGTCACTGCCTGACCGACGTGGCGGGGTTTTACACCTATCAGGTCAATGGCGTGCGCTTTCGCGATTGGATGGCGGATCTGGTGAACGGGGGAGATATCGCCAACGTCGCCTGCACGGACTGCACGACGCCGGAGTATTACGCGCCCTAGCCGCCGCCGGGCGGCCCGCGATCAACTTTCGTCGCCCGGATTCTGGCGCAGGCGGCGGACCACGTGCTCGACGACCTCGTCGGCGCTCTCCTCGATTGGCTTGTTGGTGATATCCACCACCGCGAAACGCCCGCGCCGCAAGATCGCCTGAGCGTACTCCATCTCGGCGTAGAGCGAGGCGGGATCGGTGTAGGGCACCTGCCGGTCCATTCCCAGCTTCATCGCGCGGCGGCGGCGGTGAGCGGCGAGCTGCTCCTCGTCGATGGTCAGACCGACCACGCGCCGCGCGTCGATCTCGAACAGCTCAGCCGGCGGCGCGATCTCGCGCACCAGGGGAACGTTGGCGACCTTCCAGCCGCGCGTCGAAAGGTACATGCTCAGCGGCGTCTTGCCCACGCGCGACACGCCCACGATCACGATCTCGGCCAGCCCCAACTCGTGCGGCTTGCGCCCGTCGTCGTGATCGACGGTGAACTCGATGGCCTCGATCCGCTTGAAATAGTCCTCGTGCAGCTGGCGGTACAGCCCTGGCTGGCCGATCGGGGGCTTGTCGAGGATGCGCGCCAGGTGCAGCAGCATCGGCCCCATCAGATCGATCGCGGGGACGCCGTAATCGCGTATCAGATCGAGCAGCGCGCTGCGCAGATCGGCATCGACCAGCGTGTGGACGATGATCCCGCCGGAGACGACCGCGCGCTTCACCACGTCCTCGAGCTGATCGCGGCGCACATGGGGGACGATCTCGATCGGGACGTCCGCGCTCGCGAACTGGGCCAGCGCCGTCCGCACGAGCTGCTCCCCGCTAAGCCCCGCCCCACCCGACACGATGAAGATCGGCGGCGTGCTCATGGCGTTATCCTCGTGGGGGAATCGGGCGAATCGGGCTGGGGCGCGGCCGTGGCAGGTCCTGAGCGGGCACCGTCGCCGCCCCGGCCAGGATGCGGTCCGGGTCCTCAAAGCTGGCGAGGATGACAGCCTTGCCCGTCTGGCCGTTGACCAGGGCCGGGCGTCGCGCGCCGGAGCGCAGGTAGAGGATGATCAGCCAGGCCGGGAGCAGCAGCAGCCGGTATTCGAGAGGGCCGACCTCCACGCGGGCCATCTGCCAGAGGGGCGTCGCCGGCGGGCTGTAATCCCCATCGGTGCGGGCCAACACCGCCGGGGGCGTGTCCAGGTCGTGGCCGGAAAACCGCCGCCGCGCCAGGTGCTTGAAATAGGCGCGCGCCGTGATCGACGCCTGGATCACATCCACGCTATAAATCTGGGCCGACCAGCGGGCGAGCTGGCGCGGATCGTAAGCGATCAGGGCGCGCAGGTCGTAGGGCATCAGGCTGTCGAGTGCGGGCTGGCGGGGATGGGTCACGCCGCCGACCAGCACCTCCGGCGTGTCCGCGCCAATGGACCAGAAAGACGCCTCGATCTCGCTCCCAGGCGGCACGCTCACCGTCGCCGCGCCGGTGAACGACCAGAACGGCAGGTAGACGCCCCACAGCTCGCCGCGCACCACGCCGCGCCGCTCCGCCGCGCTCAGCCGCCGATCGACGGAGCGGGCCGCCGCGCCTCGGTCGATGCGGAAGGGCAGCAGCGCGTCTGGCTGCTCAAACGACCCGACCGCGTCCGCCACCAGCACGTGCGCGCCGCCGCAGAACGGGCACACCGTCGAGAGCACGGCGCCGGGCAGCGTCAGTTGGGCCGCGCAGTTGGGGCAGCGCAGCACGCGCGCGCCGATCTGCCACTCGCGGGTGAAGCCGAACCGCCGCTGGAGCAGTGCGTTCTCGAGCGGATCGAAGCCGCTGCGGGCGGCGGGCAGGCGCGGCTCATCGGGCCGGAAGCCGCAGTGCGCGCAGACGGCGACGCCCAGCGCCGCGTCGTGAGCCAGCGCCCCGCCGCACAGCGGGCAGGCGCCCGTCTCGGCCTCGGCCTCCACCGGCCCGGCGGGCTCGTCGCGCTCCGGCGCGCCGCCGGGGGCGATCACACCTTCGAGGATGCCCTTGTCGCGCCAGGCGTATTCGTGATACGGCTGCGCTTCCAGCGCGGCGGTGAGATAGCCAAACTGCTCGCCGCGATCATCGGTCGTCAGCGACAGCAGATACCAGATGTCGGCCGATTCGGGAAAGAGCCGCTGCGCCTCGTGCAGCACATACGCCGCCGTGACGCGGTCGCCCGCCTGGATGCAGTCCCACGCCTGGTCGAACGCCCGGCGCAACTCCGTGCTCATGAACGGATCGCGGCCCGGTGGGTCGTAGTCGCTGGCGGCTGACAGCCCGCTCACCGACGCCTGCTCGCTCAGCGCCCGCGCCTCGCCGTCGTCGCGGACCATCCCGCAGAACTGGCACCACAGTCCCGCGCCGTCCGGGTTAGGCAGCAGCCGGGCGTGGCAGGCCGGGCAGCGCGGTAGTTTCACCGGCACCCCCGGGGGCGCGTCAGCGGCGGTCATCCGAGTTCGCCTCCTGGGAGCGGCCCGCCGAATCGGCCAGCGCGCGCAGCGCCGGGTCGGCGATCTCTTCCAGCGCGCGGGCCACGATCGACTTGATGAACGCCGTCTTGCCGTTGGTGTAGGCCGGGCGGTTGTGCTTGAAAGCCAGCGCCAGCTCGCGCTTGACGTCGGCGTAGAGCCGCGCGATGTCCGGGTGCGCGCGCAGGTAGTCGCGGAAGACCAGATGCCGCTGGTGCTCCCACGTGCCGTATTCGACCAGGTGCAGGTGGTGGCTGCGCGGCGATCCCTTCCGGTAGAAGCGGTGCTCGGCTTCGTCGAAGTCCTGGACGGAGGGGCGCGAGTAGCCCAGCGGAGCCAGCCGCCGGTCGCATTCCTCGATCGGGTCGAAGCGCTCGAGGGCCACCAGAATATCGATGACCGGCTTGGCGCTCAGGCCGGGGACCGATGTACTGCCGATGTGCTCGATCTCGACCGCGTTATCGCCCAGGACCACCGCCAGCCGGACGCGCTCGTCTTCGAACAGAAGCGGCCACGTGGGGCTATAGGCCACCACGGCTATCGCGTCTTTCGGTTGGGAGGTGCTCACCGCCGCCCTCCTCATTCGTCGTTGTTATAATCGGAGTCTACATCGGATGGTCGATTGCTGCATCTCAGAGGATCCGTATGCCCATTCACACCACGCACCCCCTCACCGGCGACACGATCACCGCCAGCCTGGCCGGGGCGGCGCTGGTCCTCTCGCCGCGCTATGGCGAGAGCTACAGCTTCGACCAGGCCGGGCGGCTGCTGGGGCTGTTCGTGGACGAGCGCAGCTACCAGCGGGCGCTCGATCACCGCCTGCTGGAACGGCTGCGCGACAACGGCCAGCGCCGGCGCGAGCTGCCGCCCGATGAGAGCGCCGCCCTGCTGGCGCGCGCCTTCGCCGCGCTGCGCGATCTGGCCGCGATCGCGCCCCGGCTCAACCTGCCGGACGCCGAGCGTGCTGCCCTGGCGAGCGCCCTGGAGCGCGTGCTGGCGTTCGGGCCGGAGCGCCTGCAGGCCGATGGCGCGGCCTTCGCCCGGCTGTACAAGCCGGTGAGCATCCTGCCGCCGGACCAGTACCTGGCGCTGGTGCTCCAGGCGACCGAGGGCTGCTCGTGGAATCGCTGCACCTTCTGCGGCCTGTACCGCGACCGGGCGTTCCGCATCCACAGCCCGGAGTCCTTCCGGGCGCACTGCGAGGCCGTGCGCGATTTCTTCGGCGAGGGGCTGAGCCTGCGGCGCGGCATCTTCCTGGCCGACGCCAACGCGCTGATCGTCCCCCAGGCGCGGCTGCGCGCGCTGCTGGAGATAGCGCAGGACAACTTCGGCCTGCCGGATGGCCCGCGCCCCATCTTCTCATTCGTCAGCGCGTTCGACGTCGAGCGCAAGTCGGCGGCGGAGTGGGCCGAGCTGCGCGCGCTGGGCGTGCAGCGGGCGTACATCGGGCTGGAAACGGGCGACAATGCCCTGCTGGACTTCCTCAACAAGCCGGGCACGGTCGAGGACGCGGTCGAGGCGGTGCGGGCGCTGCGCGCGGGCGGCATCGCGGCGGGCGTGATCGTGATGGCGGGCATCGGCGGGGACCGTTTCGCCGCCAGCCACGTCCGGCGCTCGGTCGAGGCGATCCGCGCGATGGACCTGGGGCCGGGCGATCTCGTCTACCTGTCGAACTACGTGCCCGCGCCGGGCACCGAGTACCCGCAGCAGGCCGCCGCCGCGGGGATTCGCCCGCTCAGCCCGGCGGAAATCGACGCGCAACTGGCCGAGCTTCAGGCCGCCGTGCGCGCCATCGCGCCGGGCGTCACCGTCGCGCCCTACCGGGTGGACGGGTTCGCGCTGTAGACGAAAAAAACCGCGCCAGGGGATCCGGCGCGGTGCGGTCGTTTATGCGGACACCAGCGCTGCCAGCAAAACCAGCAGCCCGATGGTGCCAAACCAACCAATGAACCAGTATAGCAGCGGGTTAGACCAGTCGATGTGCATCCGCACCGAGATAATCGGCGGCTTGTGCCGGTTGTCCATCGCGTCCCTCCTTCACTCACCCTACGCCCTAATGGATAAAGCGCAGATAAAGCCAGGGTGAGCGGGGCGCGGCCCGCTCGATTTGTCCTTCATTACTATTATAGCACAACTACGCCCGGTACTTGGCCGTCTTCTCTTCGATGGTCATGCCCCCGGCGGCGCCGTCGGCCACTTTGATGAACGTAACCACCTGCGGGGCGCCCGCCTCGATGCAGGCCAGGTGCGCCGCTTTGGCCGCCTCCCACGCCGCCTCGAACGGCCCCTCGATGGTCGTCTCCAGCGGCCCGACCTCGTAGCGCAGCCCGCTGGCCGCGATGGCGGCGATGGCGCGATCCACGATGGGCAGGGCGTCTTCCGTCAGCGGCAGCACCTGCACGCCGATGTTCACGGTCCGGTCTTGTGCCATGCTGTCCTCCTGGTGTCTCAAACTCGGCGCAACTCGCGCGCGCCGTTCTGCGTAATGATGGGTGACGGACGTTGTCAACACGATGATGGAGAGAATACGATGAACGACACGCTCAACAAAATGCCCTCAGTCGGCCAGATGTTCAAGCTGGTGGCCGTGCTGCTCCTGGCCGTGATCGCTGTCGCACTGGTCATGGCCCTGGTCAAGATGCTGCTGCCGCTGGCGATCCTTGCCGCGCTGGTGGTCGGTGGTATCATGTTGGTGAAACGCGCGCAGAAAGCCAGCGCCGCCTGACGCGACACCCGGACGGGCTGCCCGGCTGGCTCACCCCCCGCGGTCGGGCAACTCGCTTTTGACACGTGAAGGAAACACGGAAGCCATGCTCAAGCGACTGAAGAAGTTGTCCCTGCTCGAACAGATCGTGGTGATCACCCTGCTGCTGTTCCTGGCGTGGATCGGGCTAAAGCTGGTGTTCGCCCTCATCCAGACCGTGATCCCGTTCCTGGTCATGGCCGTGATCATCGTCGGGCTGTTATGGCTGTTCGACAAGCTGGGCCACTGAGGCCGCGGTCCCTCACCCCGCCCCATCGTGGCCGTTGCGGTGGCCATTCATGCCCCGCACCGACTGCACCGGCGTGAAGATCGGCGTGTCCGTGACCGGGTCGCGCCCCAGCACGCCCTCGACCTGAAAGACCTCGCGCAGCATCGTCTCAGTGAGCACACAGGCAGGTGGCCCCGCAGCGTACACGTCGCCCTGGCGCAGCGCCACCAGCCGGTGGCTGAAGCGCGCCGCCTGGTTGAGATCGTGCAGCACCATGACGATGCTCAAGCCATTATCCTCGTTGAGCTTCTGTAACAGGCCCATCACCTCGAGCTGGTGGCTGATGTCGAGAAAGGTCGTCGGCTCGTCCAGCAGCAGCACCTGCGGCTCCTGCGCCAGCGCCAGCGCGATCCACGCCCGCTGACGCTCGCCGCCAGAGAGCGTGTTCAGCCGCCGGTCGGACAGATCGGCCAGCCCCGTCGCCTCCAGCGCCCAGGCGATCACATCACGGTCGTGCGAGCCAGCCGCCCGCCACCAGGCCTGCCGCGCGAAACGCCCGCGCGCCACCAGATCGCGGATGGTCAGATCGTCGGGCGCGGTGGGATTCTGAGGCAGGATGGCAAGCTGCTGCGCCACCCGGCGCGTCGATGTGCGATGGATGGCGCGCCCGTTCAGATAGACGGCGCCTCCCTGGGGACGCATCAGGCGGGCCAGCGCGCGCAGAATCGTGCTCTTGCCGGAGCCGTTGGGGCCGACGAGCGTCACGATTTCGCCACGCGCCACGTCCAGCACCAGATCGCGCACGACGACCGCGCCGCGCCGGTACCCCAGACTGAGATGGTCAGCAGATAGAATCGACATAAGAAATCCTACCACTGCGAGCGGCGCGCCCGCACCAGCCACAAGAACAAGGGGCCGCCCACGACGGCGGTCACGATCCCGACCGGGAACTCGACATTCGCCGCCCCGAACAGTTGGGGCAGCGTCACGCGGGCCAGCGTATCGGCGCTCACCAGCAGCGCCGCGCCGAGCAGCGCGCTCGTGGGGATCAGGAAGCGGTGGTCGGAGCCGACCAGCCGCCGCGCCACGAACGGCACCAGCAGCCCGACAAACCCGATCAGCCCGGCGACGGCCACCGAGCTGCCCGCCAGCACGGCGGCGACAGCGCTCATCGCGAAGCGCGTCCCCTCGACGTGCAGGCCCAGCCCCTGGGCCACGTCATCGCCCAGCGCCAGCACGTTGGCGCGCGTGGCGAGCAGCATCGCCAGGGCGAACCCGACCAGCGAATAGGGCAGGATCAAATGATACTCGTGCCAGCCGACCGTGTACAACCCGCCGACCAGCCACTGGAAGATGATCTGCCCGCCGCCCTCGACGGACAGCACGACGACGGTGGTGGTCATGGCGCCGAACATGGCCGTGATCGCCACGCCCGCCAGCACCAACCGCGTCGCGGTGACGCCCGTGCCGTCCCAGGCTACCGCGTAGACGATCAGCGCGCCGATCAGCGACCCGGCGAAGGCCGCGAGCGGGATCACGTTGGGCGAGATGTCCGGCCCTTGCAGCGTCAATATCGCCGCCGTTAGGCCGCCGCCCGCGGAGATGCCGAGGATGTAGGGGTCGGCCAGCGGCGAGCGGACCGCCCCCTGCAGCATGGTCCCCGACACGGCCAGGTTGAGGCCCACCAGGGCGCCGATCAGCGCGCGCGGCAGGCGCACCTGGTTGATGATAACCGACACCGACTTCTTGACGCTCTCGCTGTCTAGCAGCGCGTCGATCACCTGCCCGGCGGGAATATCCTGGGCCCCTTGCCCCAGGGCCACGATCATCGCCCCGAGCAGCAGCAGCGCGCTCAGGACGAGCACGAGAAGGCGCGCCACCAGGCGCGCCTGTGATGACGTCCGGTGCGAGGAAGCCCCAACGGCTGCCTCAGCGCCCACTACTGCATGCCCTCACCGTACATGATGTTGAAGACCTCCAACATGGCCTCGGTGAAGCGCGGGCCGGGCGATTCGAGGAAGACGCGGTTGTCCAGCTCGTACACCTGGCCGTTCTCGACCGCCGCCAATGCCGACCAGACCGGATCCGCGGCCATCTCCTCGGGGATAGGAGTCGCGCCCGGCGCGCCGCGCGTGATGGTGAAGATCATGTCCGGATCGGCGTCGAGCACGGCTTCCACGCTCAACTGCGTGTAGCCGGGGAACGGGCCGGCGTCCTCACCGCCATCGGCGATGTTGGTCGCGCCCAGGCGTTTGAGCATGTCGCCCAAATAGGTTTCCGACTTGCCGAAGTTGGGCTGGCTCAGCGTGCCGACGATGAACACCACGCTGGGTCCCTCCATCTGCGCGCCGACCGTGTCGGCCAGAGTCAGGTAGTGCTCGAAGGACTGCGCCAGATATTCCGCGCTGGTATCGTGCCACGTCGCCTGGCCGAGCAGGCGCACGTTGCCGGGAATGTCGCTGGCGGTCAGGGTCATCACGGCGATGGTCGGGGCGATAGCTTCGAGCTGATCCATGAATTCCATGTTGAGCTGCGCATTGGCAACAATCAGGTCAGGCTCCAGCGCGGCCAGCGCTTCGAGGTTGGGCTGGTACCCGATGCCGAAAGTCGGCAGTTCGGCTGCCGCGGGCGGGTATTCGATCCCTTCGGTGGCGCCGACGGGCGTCACGCCGATCGCGTACAGCATTTCGGTGATCGAGGCGCTCATGCCCACCACGCGCTGCGGCGGCGCGTCGAGCGTCACCTGCCGGCCGACCGCATCAGTGATCGTGCGCGGCTCGGCGCCGTCCTGCGCCTGAACCGAGCTCAGACCGACCACGAACGTGAGGAGCAGCGCTCCAACCAGCAACAGACGGAATCCATTCGACCGAATCATAGCTCTCTCCTGTAAGGTGTGTGAAGTAACTACCCAAGATTGTAACGGCCTCGCCAGGGCTTGACAACGCAAAAATCTACATAAATCTCAGTAAGTTTTATATAATTCGATACATTTTTGGGCACCCGATCGGGTGTTTTTTCGCGCGCCGGATGAATATGTCATAATCTGCCCTATGAGACACAACACGATGGTGAGGATAAGCTGTGGATAGCTGGCTGCTCCCCCTCTTCGACGATAAGGCCATCCACCAGGCGTTTCAGGACGCGGGCCACCGGCTGACCAGCCACCGGCTGGCGCTGCTGAACGTCCTGCGCCACCAGGGCGGCTTCCTGGACGCGGAAGCGCTGCACGAGCTGGCAAACCTGCGCGGGGCCAATCTCAGCCTGGCGACGGTCTACCGGACGCTGGCGCTGTTCAAGGAGCTCAACCTGGTCGAAGGGCGTATCGTCGGCGAGGACCAGGTCCGCGAGGAGTACCGCTTCCGCTCGCAGCAGCAGCACTACACGCTGACCTGCAAGCGCTGCGGCGCCATCGTCCCAGTCGAGTCGGACATCGTGGACGCGTTCCGCCGCGAGGTGACTGCCTCGCTGGGTGTCACAGTGCTGTCGGCCCATTCCTGCTTCATCGGCTACTGCGCCGCCTGCACGGCTGCGCTGGCCCAGGAAGCCCCTCCGGCGGAGTGAGCCGGAACTTTGCGGCGCGCCGGACGTATATATTCTCAGCGCGTTTTTGCTGCTCTCAGGAGACACCTACCCTATGCAGGACGAACCGTACGAAGAAGAAAAGCCCAAGCGTGGCCTGGACGACGAGCCGATTTACGGCGTCCCTATGGACGACTACCAGGGACCGCGCCGGCGCCGGCGCTGGCCGTTCGTCCTGGTCGTGGGTTGTCTGGGTCTATGTTGTCTCTGCTGCGTCCTGCCGATCGCCGCGGTGGCAGTCGGCGCGGCCACGTTGAGCTCGATTATGGAATCCGCCACCGTGACCGCCACGCAGACGTTTGACGTGCCGGAAGGCGAGCCGGTCACGCTGGTGGTCGATAACCCGGTGGGCGACATCACCATCCGGCAGGGAGCGAGCGACCAGGTCGAAGTCACCTACACCAAAAAGGTCTACGGGCTGAGCCAAAGCAGCGCCGAGCGCCGGCTGGACGACCTGCAACTGTCGATCACCCAGCCGGAGGACAGCACGATCCGCGTCGTGGCCGAGAACGTGGACAAGATCGACGAACTCTCGGAAGTCCTGTCGATCGGCAGCCAGCTCCAGCTCACCATCACCGTGCCGGAGCACGTGGTGCTGGATATCTCGACCAACGTCAGCGACATCACGGTCGAAGATGTGCGGGCGGATACGCTCCACCTGGAAACGAACACCGGTGACATCACCTTCGACGGCAGCCTGACCGGCGCCGACGATCAGCGCCCCAGCCGGATCGTGACCAATGTCGGCGAGATCACGGTGAGCCTGCCGCGCGATGCTGCGGTAGTGCTGTCGGCCCGCACCGATGTGGGCGACGTCACTGTCTCGGACCTGTTCGACCGGGTCGAGCGGACCAACAGCCCGCGTGACGACGTCAGCGATGAATGGATCGGCACGTTGGGCCCGGAGGGAGCTCGCCCCACGCTCGACGTCGAGACGAACACGGGCGAAATCAGGATCGTCACCCAGTAGACGGCGCGGGCGACCGGACGCGCTACAGGGCATCAACGCGATAGGGCGGTGCTGCAACCGGCAGCCCGTCCTTTTTTGCGCTCCCAGGACCCACGGGCTCTGGCGCGGGCGGGCCGGAAGGCATGCCGCGAATCGGTCTATTCAGGGAGATCATTGACCGGCTGGTGCAGGTCCGGCGTCCCGGTCAGGCGCGCACGGTCCCGTCAAGCTGGTACTCGCCCAGGGCGTTGTATAGCGACAGAAACGTGTCCGGCCCCTGGGCCACGGACTCGCGCAGGCTGCTCTCGCCATAATGGTCGACCAGCATCCGGGCGACGTGGTAGCCGACCACGTCGATGCACTGCTCGCTCGCCTGGCTCGATTCCCCGGCGGCGTGGCTGAGATCGTCCACCAGCCAGTCGGCGAACTTCTTCTTCCCCACGCCGGCGACCAGCGCGTTCCACTGGTGGACCTGCGCTTCCAGGCCGGTTTCCGGCGCGCTCTGCGCGTCGTCATAAAACGCCAGATCGTGGCGATACCCCACATACCACGCGATGCCCCGGCTCATGAGGTTGTTCTTCAGCCGGTCCGAGAGCCGGTCGGGCGTGCGTCCGATGGCCTCGCAGAAGCTGGCGTACGCCAGTTGGAAGACCTCGTGGTTGAACAGCCCATAGCGAATCGTATCGATCAGCAGGCTCAGCGAGAACTGCCCCAGCGCCTCTTCCAGGTGAGGCCGGGCCTGGGCCAGATTGACGACGATGCCGTGATATTCCTCGCCTTCGGAGTCGTTGTAGGTGCGGACGTACCCGAAGGCGGGAACGCCGACGACGGTCAGGGCCAGTAGCACGCTCAGCTCGTGCTCGACGGAGGGTGGGAACAGGGCTTCAACCTCGTCGAGCGTCGCCAGCGGCGCCTCGCTGAGATCGCGCAGCAGGTCCTCGAGCACGGCGCGGTTGGCATAGCAGGTCTTGAGTTGGTAGGGATCGGCCTCGCTAGGCGCGCCCTCCTCGAAGTAGTGCGCCAGCTCGTCGACGAGCACAGCCCCTGTGTTGAGCACGTGCTGAGTCGTCAGCTCTACCAGGTGAACGCCCGGCGCTGTGCGCAGCGCGGCGACGTGATCCCAGACGCCCTCGGTGCTGCGAATGGCGAGCGGCAGGCGCGCCGCGCTCTCGTCCAGCGTGTAGTGAATTTTCATCCGATACATACCTTTCCGGTATCGATGGGCCATGATTGTATAGAGATACGGTATACTTGGCTAGCCCTTTTTCTGGAACGTGTGCACACAACCTGGATCGGCACACAGCATCATGCAACCCTCGACAGACACCTCGCGCAAGTGGTGGGTGCTGCTCAGCATTGGAATGGGGATCTTCCTCTCCACGATCGACGGCAGCATCGTGAATGTCGCCCTGCCCACACTCGAAGAGAAGCTGGATACCAGTTTTGCCACCGTCCAGTGGGTGGTCGTCAGCTACCTGCTGGTCGTCACCTCGCTGATGCTGGGCGTAGGCCGGCTGGGCGACATGATCGGCAAGAAGAGAATCTACATGACCGGCATGGTGCTGTTCACATCCGCGTCGCTGCTGTGCGGGCTGGCGCCGTCGGTCGGCTTTCTGATCGCATTCCGGGCGCTGCAGGGCGCGGGCGCGGCCATGATGCAGGCGCTGGGTATCGCCATCATCACCGAGGCCTTCCCCCGGTCCGAGCGCGGGCGGGCGCTGGGCATCAGCGGAACCATCGTCTCGCTGGGCATCAGCCTGGGGCCGACCATCGGCGGGGTGTTGATCGGCGGGGTGGGCTGGCGTTCGATCTTCCTGGTGAACCTGCCGGTAGGGGCGATCGGGCTGGCCATGGTGCGCCGCTTCGTGCCGGACTGGCGCCCGCCCGGCGGCCAACGGTTCGACATCATTGGCGCCGCGATCATGTTCGTCACGCTGGTGGCGCTGGCCCTTGGCCTGACTTTCGGCCCGAGAACCGGCTGGGACGATCCGGCCATCCTGGCGCTGTTGAGCGGGGCTTTCGCAGGGCTGATCGTCTTCCTGGCCGTCGAGTCGCGCCGTGAGCAGCCCATGGTGGACCTGCGGCTGTTCCGCGATCCGGTCTTCAGCATCAGCCTGCTCACCGGCCTGATGGTCTTCATGATCATCGCCGGAATGTTCGTGCTGCCGTTCTATCTCGAGCTGGTCAAGGGATTCGAGCCCCGGCGCGTCGGCCTGTTCCTGACGGTCGTCCCGGCGGCGCTGGGCCTCACCGCGCCGGTCGCGGGCGCCCTCTCGGACCGGTACGGCTCGCGCGGGATCTCGCTGGCCGGGCTGATCGTGCTGGTGGGTGCGTGCCTGTCGGTCTCCACGCTGGACGCGGGCACCTCGACGCTGGGCTACATCGCGCGGCTGCTGCCGCTGGGCCTGGGTGCGGGCTTGTTCCAGTCGCCCAACAACAGCGCGATCATGGGCGCGGCCCCGCGCGAGCGGCTGGGCGTCGCGTCGGGACTGCTCGCCCTGTCGCGCACCCTGGGCCAGGTGACCGGCATCCCGCTCACGGGCGCTGTCTTCGCCAGCCGGGTGCTGTCCGTCGCGGAGCTGCCTGCCAGTGTCGACGTGACCGATGCGCCGCCCTGGGCCATCGTGGAGGGCATCCAGACGGCGTTCGCGGCGGGTGCGGGCTTGATGGTCTTGGGCGTCATGCTGTCGGCGGTCGCCTTCCGGCTCCACCGCCAGCGCGCCCAGGCGGCGGCGAGGGCGGGCGAATCCGCGACCGCCGATCGCTGAGAGGCAGCAGTGATCGGGTGACAACAACCGGCCCCGCCCGGCCAGTTCTGGCATCACGGGTGGGGCCGATCGCAAGCAGACACCATCGTGATGAGGCAGGCCAGACCGGCTAGCCAACGGGTTGGACGTTGTTCCCCATCATGCGCAGCAGCGCGTCGATCTCTTTGGCATCCGGCAGCGACGGGATCGCCCCGTAGCCGGTCGCGGTGAGCGCACCCGCCGCACACGCGCGCCGCATGATTCCGCGCAGCTCGTCATCGCTTATGCTGTCCAGATCGAACCGGCGCGGGATCAGGCTGTCCAGCAGGCAGGCCGTGAACGCGTCGCCGGAGCCGGTCGTCTCGACGACGACCACGTGCGGCGAAGGCACCTGCCCGGTGCGCGCGCCCGCTTTGTACCACGTGCCATCCGCGCCCAATGTGACCGCCGCCAGCCGCCCGCTGAACCCGATCGCGGCCAGCTCGGTGGCGTAATCGCCGCTGTGATCGGGCGCCAGGAATTCCAGGTCGGCATCGCTGATCTTGAGGATGTCGGCGTAGGCGATCGCCTCGAGCATGGCGTCGCGGCCCTGCTTGTGATCCGGCCACAGATCGGCCCGCCAGTTCGGATCGCACGAGCAGATCACGCCCGCGTCTTTCGCCAGCCGGATCGCCTTGAGCGTCGCCTCGCGCGACTGGGGCGCGCGCAAGCTGATCGAGCCATAGTGCAGCACCTGCGCCTGCCGCACGTCCCCCTCGGTGATCTGGTCGGGCAGCAGGTAATCGTGCGCGCCGGAGCTGAACTCAAAATCGCGGTCGCCGCCCGCCCCCTGCTTGACGAACGCCAGCGTGGTGAAATGGTCGGGATCGATCCGCAGCGCGCAGTCCACGCCCACCGCCTCCAGATCGTGCACGATCTTGCGGCCAAATGCGTCATTGCCGACGGTCGCGATCATGCGGGCGTGGCGGTCGAGCTTGCTCAGCCCGGCGGCCACGTTGGCCGGCGCGCCGCCGGTCGCCGCACTGTACTCGGTGGCCGTGACGAGTGTCGCGCCACGCTCGCGCGAGACGAAGTCGATGAGCGCTTCGCCAATACACAAAACGTCCATGTGAGTCGTGCTCCTTAAGAGAGAGGCCTCTTGTCGTCTGTATCCCCCAAGTATACCGCGTCCGGGGCCACCATGCGCCAGATTGTAAAACGACTTTAATGAGTTTTTACAGCGAAGATTCACGAGACCGTCGCGCAGACCTGTCTTGCCTCACCAACGGGCTGTGTTCATGGTGACTACCCGCGCCTCAAGCTGAGCGTGTATGCTGACATTGTGGACGGGCCCGATCTCGATTTCCAGGCCACGCCCGGCAGCGCGCCCAATCAGTTGCGGAACCCCCCGCCAGCTACTACAATCCGGGGCTATGACCGATCAAACACACGTGACACGTCTGCCCGCGTTTTCCCCGGCGCTGCCGGGCTTCCGCGCCGAGGAATTTCTGCGGCTGACCGAGCAACTGCTGGCCGTACCGATCGAGCAGGACGCCGCGCGCCTCGACCTCCAGCCGTTCCGCCTGGATGCGCCCGAGCCCCAGCCCGAAGGACCGATCGCCCCGCTGCCGCCGCGCTGGTACCCACGCCCGTCGCCGCAGGTCATCGAGGCGGCGCGCGCCGCGCTGGCGCCCCCGCCCCGCCCGGCGATCCTGGCTGGGCGCAAGGTCGAGATGGAGCGCGTCCTACGCCCGCTGCTGTCGGGCCATCCGATGATCGTGCGCGGCGAGCCGGGCGTCGGCAAGACGACCCTGCTGGCGGCCATCGCGCTGCACGAGCGCACCCGCGTGCGGTTTCGCCGCATATGGTGGTTCGACCAGCCCGCCCGCCTGGAGCAGACGCTGGCGCTGGCGCTGGACATGCCTCACTTGCTGGCGGTCGACGATCCTGGCACGCGCCGCGCCCGCCTGTCCGAACGGCTGGACGAGAACACCCTGCTCATCGTGGACAACACCGCGCCCGGCGATCCCGTGCGAGAGGTGCTGGCTCTCCTGACGGAACACGTCCTGCTGGCAGTCGAGACGCCGCCCGAAGTGCCCGACCCGGACGAGCCGATCCCCGACGATCCGCCGGACACGGTCACCCTGCGCGCCCTGGACGACGACGCCGCGATCGACGCACTGGCCTTCTACGCTGCGATCGAAGACCCGCGCCGGCTGCGCGGCGATCTGGGGCGGATCGCGCTGGCGCTGGGCAAGCTCCCCTACGCCTTGATGCTGGCCGGGCGGCTTATGTCCCGCGACGGCCTCTCGCTGGCCGAGCTGGAAGAGGCGCTGGCCGCGGAGGACGACCGCAGCGCGGTCCCACCGCCCGAAGCCGAGAGCGCCGAGCCGGAAGCCGCGACCGATGAGCCGGACGTCGATGCCGAGCCGGAGAATCCCACGGTGGCCAGCCTGAACCGGGCGCTGGGCGTGTCCGTGGCGGCCCTGCCGCGCGATTACCAGGTGCTGTTCGAGGCATTCGGCAGCTTTCCGGCCAGCGGTGCCCCGTTCGACGGGCTGCACGCCGCGGCTCATTTCGGCGCGCCGCTGGCGACCCGCCGGGGGTTGATCGCCCTGGCCGAATACGGGTTCATCCGCCGCGATCACCGCGATCCGCAGTTGTATACCATGCACCCGGTCGCCCACGCGCGCGCCCTCGCCAGCGAAAAGAAGCCCGCGCTCGACAAGCGGGTGCGCATCTGGGCGCTGCAGTTCGCCCGCGCCCACCTCCAGGATCCGCTGGCGCTGTACCGCGCCGAGCCGGCCCTGCTGCACGTGCACCAGTCGGTCGCGGATCGCGGGCCGAACCCGCTGTTCGACGCGCTGCGCGGCTACCTGCGCGAGTACCAGCCCGACGCTCTGCACGGCGATCCGCAGGCGACCCTGCCGGAGATCAACGGCCCGCGCACCGAATCCGCCTCGCTGACGAGTACCGGGCTGGAGCTGACCGACCGCGGCGCGGCCTACGCCGCCGAAGAAGCGCTCAAGCGGGCGCTGGAGCTCCGCCAGGCGACCGACAGCCCGCACGCCGTCGCCGAGACGCTGGTCGCGCTGGCCCGCCTGCACGACGCCAACGGGCGGTCGGCCCAGGCCGCCGAAGCGCTGATCACCGCCGCCGAGCTGCTCTACAAGTTGGGCGCGGCGGAGTCGCTGAGCGTCGTCCGGCGCGGGCTGGCGCGCGTGTACCGCCATATGGGCCGCCTGACCGATGCCCTGGAAGTGCTCGACGACGCGCCCAGCGCCCACCTGGAACGCGCGCTGATCCTCAAGGCCCAGGGGCGCTATTCCGCCGCCGTCGCCGAGATGGAGCAGGCGCCGGAAGCCACGCCCTACGCCCGCGCCGAGCTTTACCTGCTGGCGCGGCAGCACACCCGCGCGCTGGAGGCCATCGCCGGGCAGGACGATGTCGAGTCGATCCTGCTGCGCGCCCAGATTCACCTGCAGCGCGGCGACACAGCCCAGGCTCTCGAAGGCTATAAGGCGGCGCTGGACTGCGGCGCGGAGGATGGCGCGATCCGCGCGCGGATTCTGCGCGGCTATGGCGCGGCGCTCGCCAGCGATGGCCAGACCGCCGCCGCCCGCGATAGGCTCGAGGCGGCGCTCGCCCTCCAGCGCGAGGATCCCGCGCCCGACCCGCTGCGGCTGGGCCGGACGCTGCGCCTGCTGGCGGGGGTCGTCAGCCTGTCCGGAGACGACGCCGGCGCGGTCGAGATCGCGCGCGAGGCGGTGGGTCACCTGAAACAGGTCGACGCGCCCGCCGACACCGCCGACGCCTACCGGACCATCGGGCGCGCCCTGCTGCGCCTCGGAGACGCGGACGGTGCGCTCGAAGCGTTCACCAACGAGGTCGAATACGCGCAGAGCGTCACCGAGCGCGACGAGAACCGGATCGCGATGGCGCTGTACCACCTGGCGGACGCCTATCGCCTGACCGGCAGCCTGGATCGCGCCGTGGCCAATTACCGGCTGGCGCTCGGCCATTTCAACCCCGTCGCCGAGCCGGCGGCGCATTTCATCGCCCAACTGGCGCTGCACCGCGCCCTGGTGGAGCAGGAACGCCTGTCCGCCGCGCTCGACGTGGCGCAGGAACTCGTCGACCAGCTCGCGGCGACGGTCAATCCCGACCTGCGCCTTTACGGGTACGCCCAGGCCATTCGCGCCCGCACCCAGCAGGCGATGGACCGCCCGATCCGCGCCCAGTTCTCGATTGCCGAATGGGCCCAGGCGCTCACCTTCCGCGCCCCGGAGGCGGTGGGGGACCCGCGCCCGGCGATCCGGACGCTGGTCCTGGGGCTGGCGGCGCGCTCGCTGCTGGCGGACAATCGCCCCGCGCTGGCGCTGGACCTGGCCGAGCATAACCTCGCGCTGGCCAGCGAAGTCTTCCCGGAGACGCTGGCCGCGTGGGCCGCCAGCCGCGATCTCGGCGAGGCCTATATGGCGCTGGACCGCGCCGAGGAAGCGATCATCACGCTGGAGCCGCTGCTGAGCGACGCCGTGCGCGACGCCGAGCCGGCGACCTATGCGCGGGCGCACCGCCTGACCGGCGAGGGCTACCACGCCATCGGCGATGCGGAGATGGCGCTGCGCCACCTGCGCGCAGCGGTCGAGCACGAGCCGGACGAGACCACGCAGGGCCTGATCCAGGAGACAATCGCCGCGATCCTGCTCGAGGAGGGCCAACCGGCGGACGCCGTCGAGAGCTTGCGGGCGGCGCTGCCCCTGGTCAGCCGCGAAGACCAGCCGGACATCGCGGCGCGCATCCTGACGACGCTGGCTCATACGCTGGGCGGGCTGAACCGCTACGCGGAGGCGATCGGCGTCTACGAAGAGGCGCTGGTCGTACTGCGCGACGTGGAAGGCGTCAGCCCGGTGCACACCGCCGACGTGCTGTGCTCGCTCGGCCAGACGCACGAGGCGCAGGGCCAGCTTCCCGAAGCGGCCCGCGTTTACCGGCGCGCGCTCAACGTGCTGGAACGCGCCGAGGCGCCCCACCAGACGCGCGCCATTCTACACCGCCTGGCGCGGGCGCTGGCCTCCCTGGGCGACGCGAACGCCGTGCAGGTCTATGAGCAGACCCGCGAAGAGACCGAAAAATGGGGCGATGCCCAGCAGCTAGGTCAGGTACTGTGCGAACTAGCGAACGTCCACCGCGATGCCGGGCGGGTGATGGCCGCCGTCCAGCATTACCAGGCCGCGCTGGAACACCAGCCAGCTCAACTGATGGCCCACGACCGGGCGAACACCCTGCGCAACCTGGGCCGCGCTTATGCGCAGGCGGAGCGCTACGACGAAGCGCGCGCCGTCTGGACCGAAGCCCTGGAGCTGTCCGCGGAACAGCCGGACCAGTCGCCGGTGGAAATCGCGCTGACGCACCACGCCATCGCCGAGGCGCACCGCAGCCAGGGCCATTATCACGACGCCGAGCTGTCGTACCGCGAGGCGCTCAACCACCACACGCCGCGCACCGTCGCCGCCGCCGAGACCTGGCGCGCTCTGGGCCGGACGCTGCGCGAGGCGGGGCGCTTCGAGGAAGCCATCGAGCCGCTGAGAAGAGCCCTGGAAGCCGAGAAAGCCCAGCCCCAGCAAGCCAACGCCCGGCTGGTGCAGACGCTCCAACTGCTGGCCGAAACGCAGGAAGACTGCGGCGACGTGGAGGCAGCCATCGCGCGCCACCACGAAGCGCTGGTCTACATGGACCGGGCGCTCCAGCCGGTGGCGTATGCCGAAACGCTGCGCACCCTGGGCGGGCTGTATGCGGAACTGGGCAACTACGAGCAGGCGCACGTGGCGCTGGAAGAGGCGCTCGAGATCGAAACGGCCCACGTCCCGCGCAGCGACGAGCGCATCAGCGCCACGCTGCAGGCCATCGCCGATACCTACCGCTCGGCGGGCCACCTGGAACAAGCCGCGGTGTACTACCAGAAGGTGACAGTCTACACCAACCTGGCCCGCCGCGCCTCCGACGACCTGCGCAGCACGCTCGACGAGCTGGAACGCCGCCGGGGGACGCTGCAAGCCGCCCAGCAGTCGCTGGCGCTGCTCGACCGGCACGAAAACACCAGCGTCAAAGATCTCGCGTTCATCCACGCGCTGATCGCCCATTCGCACGCGCAGCTCAACCAGCCGCAGGCCAGCGCCGACCAGATCGCCACGCTGCTGGATATCCTGGTCGAGCGGCGCGATGAGCTCGACAGCCACGACGTCGACCCGGACCGGCGCGCGCTCGCCTGGCTGGCCGAGGCGCGCCAGGCCGAGACTGAAGGCGATCCGGAAGCCGTGCATGCGGCCTGTGCCAGCGCCCTCGAAGCGGCGCGCAACACCAACCTGCGCTGGGTGATCGAACAGGTCATAGACGCGATCGAGTAGCGCCGCCGCGCGTCCCACCCCCCGACATTCGACAAGTTGGCGTAAATTCTGCGGCCAAACGACACTGCCTGGCCGCAGCGTTTTGTGGTTAGATCGCGATAAGAAAAACGCAGTACATAAAGGTAAGGTTCCAATGATCGGTGACACCCAACTTGTTGACATCTTCAAGGCGCTCTCGGATGCCCACCGGCTGGAGCTGTTCCAACTGCTGGTTTACAGCGACCAGACGAACTCGGAATTGATGAACGCGACCGGCCTGAGCCAGAATTTGCTGTCACACCACCTGAGCGTGATGGCCGACTGCAAGCTAATCGAAGTGCACCAGAGCATCGGCGACGCCCGCCGGCGCTACTACAGCCCCAACCTTCAGACGGCGCGGGAGGTGTCCCACTGGTGGCAGCAGTACAGCCCGTCGCTCTCGCACCCCATGCCCCGGCTCCAACGCCCGCGCCGGGTGCTGTTCCTCTGCTCAACCAACAGCATGCGCTCGCTGATGGCCGAGGCCATGGCCAATCACCTGTCCAACGGCGCGCTGCTGGTGCGCAGCGCGGGGCTGCTGCCCGGTAGGGGCATCCCTTCCCTGACGTATCGCGTGCTCGAGGAACACGCCATCCCGTCCGATCACCTGGAGATGAAAACTTACCGCACGCTGGGCGACACGAACTTCGAGTTCGTGATCACGGTCTGCGATCGCGTCCACGAAAGCGAGATGCCCCCCGAGCTGGCCCACGCCGAGATCATCCACTGGTCGCTGCGCGATCCCCTGCAGGAGACGTCCGATCCCCAGGAACAGCTCGCGCTGAGCCGCGAGCTTTACCAGACGATCCTGCTGCGGCTGACGTTCTTCGTGCAGCGATTGGCCGAGAGCGAGCGCGCGCCGTAGCCCGCGCGTAGGGTTCTCGCGTATACCGGCCCGGGCGTGATTCTGCTACAATTACTATCTATCGCTAAAGCTATATCGCTACGAAAAGATGCCCGTATGTATTGTTACAGGAGGTCCATCGTGCGCCGTCGCAGCCTGATCCTCGTGGTGCTGTTGAGTCTCAGCCTGATCCCCGCCGGACTGGCCACCGCCACCGGCCCTGATCGCGTCGCCTGCCTGGAAAATCCGTCTGGCCCCGGCTGTGCTGCCGGGCTGCCCACCGTCGAATACCAGATGCTGCTGGACGAGATGCTGCTGCACCCCGAGCCCAACGTGCGCCCGCTGGCAGTGAACAAAGACGAGATCGCGCGCTTCGCCTTCCGCAAGATCGTGGGCGGCGCGGCCACGATTTACGACGCGCCGGGCGGCAACCCTATCGGCAGCATCGACGAGGGCTTCAACTACGTGACCGTGAACGCCGTCCAGGGCGACTGGATTCAGGTCAACGATGGGCAGTGGATGCCCGCCAACCAGCTCGCGGTGGCGCGGCCCAGCGAGTTCACCGGCGTCTACCTGGATGGCGAGACGGCCTACCCGATGGCCTGGGTGCTGATCCCATCCTATCCTAGCCCTTACCCCGGCGCGGCTGGCGACCAGGGCCGCCCGATCCTGGAGCGCTATCGCCGCGTGAACATCTTCGCCACGGCGGAGATTGACGGCTGGGAATGGTACCTGGTCGGTCCCGATAGCTGGATCCGGCAGACCAGCGTGGCGCGCGCCCTGCCGGTCGAGCGCCCGTCGAAAGTCAAGGGTCGCTGGTTCTCGATCGATCTGTACGAGCAGGTCCTGATCGCGTATGAAGAAGACACGCCGATCTTCGCCACCCTGATCTCCTCCGGCCTGGAAGACTGGCCCACGAATGAAGGGCTGTTCAACGTCTACACGCGCCAGGTCAACGGGCACATGAGCGGCGCGGAAGGCCAGGCCGACTTTTACTCGCTGGAGAATGTGCCGTACGTGATGTATTTCGACCAGGCGATCTCGCTGCACGGCACGTACTGGCACGACGGCTTCGGCTACCGGCACAGCCACGGCTGCGTGAACATGTCGATCACCGACGCGCACTGGGCCTTCAACTGGAGCGCCGACGGTGGCTACGACGAGCCGTTTGTCTACGTCTACAGCAGCGGCGAGTACAAGTAACCTCACCGCCGATCGAGCAGCCCTCTCGCCAGCGCGGCGGGAGGGCGACGTTTTTTCGCCCGGCCGAATCGTCCTAACCCGCTCGATGTAGCACCTACTCTAATCGTTCCCTACAGGTTCCCCAAAGTATTAGGCACTGATTGTGAATTTTTGTACAATCTAAGAGGATGTGGGAGAAACCCCATTCTCTTATCACCATCGTTGCAGCCTAAGGAGCATGGCACACATGAACGGTCTTCAGAACAAAGTCGCTATCGTCACCGGCGCGAGCTCCGGCATTGGCCGGGCGGTCGCGCTGGCGTTCGCCCGCGAGGGTGTGAAAGTGGTCGTCAGTGACGTCGCCAGGGACGGCGGCGAAGAAACCGTCCGGCTGATTAAAGAACAGGGCGGTGAGGCCATCTTCATCCCGTGCGATGTGTCGCAGAGCGCGCAGGTTGAAGCCCTGGTCAAGCGTGCCGTCGAAACGTTTGGCCGCCTGGACTTCGCCTGCAACAACGCCGGCATTGGCGGTGAAGCCGCCCAGACCGCCGATTACTCGGTCGACGGCTGGAACAAGGTGATCGCGATCAACCTGTCCGGCGTGTTCTACGGCATGAAGTACCAGATCCCCGAGATGCTCAAGCAGGGTGGCGGCGTCATCGTCAACATGGCCTCGATCCTGGGTCACGTGGGGTTTGCCACCGCGCCGGCTTATGTCGCGGCCAAGCATGGCGTGATCGGCCTGACCAAGACCGCCGCCATCGAGTACGCCAAGCAGGGCATCCGCGCCGTGACCGTCTGCCCGGCGTTCATCCACACGCCCATGGTCGACAATGGCCTGCCCGCCGATGTGCTCGAACAGCTCGCCAGCGCGCACCCGGTCGGGCGGCTGGGCACGCCGGAAGAAGTGGCCGAGCTGGTCGTCTTCCTGTGCTCGGACAGCGCATCGTTCATCACCGGGTCGCCGTTCCTGGTGGATGGCGGCTACGTGGCCCAGTAAGCTTCACGCACGTTTGGAACATCCGGGGCGCCCGCGATCTGATCGACGGGCGCCCTATGTCTGTCTGGCGGCTGGCCTGCGCTCCGGTTGTGCTGCCCGGAACGCCCGTATAATGAGGGTGATTGCCGGAGCATAAGGAGCCTGCCATGCATCCGACGAAACGAGCGACCGCGCTCATCGCCAGCCTGCTCGCCGGCCTGATCCTCGCCCTCGGTGCGCTGCCGGGCGGCGCGGCACCGGCCCGCGCGCAGGGCGACTGCATCTTCACCGGGGCGCTGGAAACGCTGATCCTCTACCACGCGCCGCTGACGACTCCCTCTCAACAGAAGGACGCTCTGCCGGGCGGCGTGGGCTTTCGGGTCACGCTGCAGCGCGAGGAGCATTATTACATCGCCGTCGATGATGCCTACGGCGGCTGGGTCGACCGGCGCAGCGGCGGCGTGAGCGGCGACTGCGCGGGCGTGCAGGTCGATACGACGCCCCTCACCGATTTCGATACGCTGTGCTTCTTCACCAGCCCTCAGGCCGCGCAGCTTTACCACGAAGCGCGGCGCACCAACCCGCAGGGCACCATCCAGCCGGGCCAGCCCTATGCCGTCACGCTCCAGACGTTCGACGCCTATCACCTGCAGCTCGATCACGCCTTCGGCGGCTGGGTCGCCGCGGCGGACGGGCAGGTAGCCGGCGACTGCGCGAGCGTGCCGGTCGAGTACCCGGCCCAGATCGCCACCGCGTTGGACAACGCCCGCTCCTGGTCCGCCCCGGACGTGCGGAGCGGCGCGATGGTGACGACCTTCGCGCCCGGGACGCAGCTCATCGTGCTGGCAGGGCCGGTGTCCGGTCCTATCAGGTTCGACACGGCTGACACCGGCAACTGGTTCCAGGTCCGCGCGGTGAACGTGGCCGGCGGCGCGACCGGCTGGGTGTGGGAGAACCGGCTGCGCTTTGCGCCCCCCGCCGGGCCAGGCGGTCCGACGGCGGTCGCGCTCGCCAACGCCCGCGTCTGGTCCCAGCCGGACGTGCACGCCGGCGCCTGGATCGCCAGCCTGGTCGAAGGCTCAGCGGTCCGGATTCTGGTCGGGCCGGTGGTCGGGCCGATCCGGTACGACACCCCCGACACCGGCAACTGGTACCTGATCGCGCAGAACGCGACGGGCATCACCGGCTGGGTGTGGCGCGAGCGGCTGGCCTTCGACTGAGGCTTCCCGCGAGCTTCCCTGGGGCGCCCCCCACCCTCCGGGCGTCCCAGGGAGCTTCATGCTGTCCCCCTATTCCCAGGCCATTTTCCCCAATTGCGGTTCGGCATTATGATTGAGGCGTACCGTTCCACAACCAGCCAACAGGGTCTACCCGATGAACGATCAGGACACGTGTGTGGCCGACCTGAAGACCGCCATCGCCGCGTTCACCAGCGCGCGCCGTTGGGAGCCGTTCTTCTCGCCCAAGAACCTGGCGATGTCGATCGCCATCGAGGCCGCCGAACTGATGGAGGTCTTCCAGTGGGTGGACAACGCCGAGGCCACCGCGCTCGCCCAGGCCAGCCCGCACCGCGACCGGATGGCCGACGAGCTGGCCGACGTGCTGATCTACTGCCTGACGCTGGCCAACGCGCTCGAACTGGATGTCAGCACGAGTATCACGCGCAAGATGGACGCCAACGGACGCAAATACCCGGTCGAGCCGGTCTCACCCATCACGGAGCGATGAGCATGCTAACGCCTGGACAGATTGAACCGATGATCCCCCTGGCTCTCGAGGCGATGGACCTGCCCGGCCTGACCGCCGAGCGCGGCCAGGTGCGCGACAATTACTCGCTGTCGGATGGCCGGCGCGTGCTGATCTCGACCGACCGCGTGAACGTGTTCAACCAGCACGTGGGCCAGGTGCCGTACAAGGGGCAGATCCTCAACCAACTGACCAACTGGTGGTTCGAGCATACGGCCGATATCGTGCCCAACCACGTGATCGACGTGCCCGATCCGAACGTCACCATCGCGCTCACCGCCAACCCGCTGCCGATCGCCGTCGTGGTGCGCGGCTTCATCAGCGGCATCACCCCGGCCAGCCTGTGGAACCAGTACGACAAGGGCGCGCGCACCATCTATGGCGTCACCTTTCCCGATGGCCTGCACAAAAACCAGGAGCTGGACACACCGCTCGTCACCGCCACCGCCAAGGAGTTTGGCCGCGCGCACGACCGCCCGCTCACCGACGACGAAGTCATCGCGCTCGGCATCGCGCCCGCCCTGTGGGAACGCATCCAGGAGATCGCGCTCAAGCTGTTCTTCCGAGGGCGCCAGCTCAGCATCCTGGCCGACCTGATCCTGGTGGACAGCAAATACGAGTTCGGGCTGGATCTGAACGGGGATCTGGTCCTGATCGACGAGCTGCACACGCCCGACAGCAGCCGCTTCTGGCGCGCCGATACCTACGACGAGCTGTTCGAAGTAGGCCAGGAGCCGGAGAACTTCGACAAGGAGTTCGTCCGGCTGTGGTACCAGGCTCAGGGCTATGGCGAGCACGAGAAGCTCCCCCCGATCACCAACGAGATGGCGATCACTATCACCCAGCGCTACCAGCGCGTCTACGAGATGCTGACCGGCACGACCTTTCAGCCCGCCAGCTACCCGGCCCAGAAACGCATTGTGGTGGCGCTCTCGTACGCCGGCATCACCGGCTGAAGGACCCCCCGGTGACATCCCGCCCGAAGACGCGCACCTCCCTGGGCGTGGCCGCTGCCGTGGTGTGGATGGCCCTCCTGCTCGGCCTCTATTATTGGGTGCACAAGCCGATCACCCCGCCGCTGGCCCGCGCCGCCGGGGGCGCCGTCCTGGATATCGCGCTGGCTGGGGCGACGGTCGCGCTGGCCGGTGGGATCGGGCGGCGGTTGCTGCGCCCGCTCGATCTCGCGCCGTGGAGCGTCCCCGAGAAGCGCGCCGTCGAGGCGCTGTTCGGCCTGGGCGCGCTGTCGCTGGCGATGATGGCCGTTGGGGCGGCGGCGCTCCGTCCGTGGAGCGTGGCGGCGTTGGCGCTGGCCCTGGGGGCGGTCGCCGGACGCGAGGCGGTCGCCTGGGCGCGCGGACTGATCGGTTGGGCGCGGGAGGCGCGTCCCGGCGGCGGCTGGCCGGGCTTCCTGGCGTGGGCGTCGGCGGCCCTGCTGATCATGGCGCTGGTCATGGCGACGCTGCCCCCGGCCATGTGGGACGTGCTGACCTATCACCTGGCCGGGCCGCAGGACTACGTCCGCGAAGGGCGCCTCTACGCTGTGCCCGATAACCACTTTCTCGGCTTTCCCCAACTGGTGGACACGCTGTACGCAGGGCTGCTGGCGCTCACCGGGCGGCTAACGGCGGCCGGACCGCTGCACTGGGCCATCGGCGGGCTGGCGCTGCTGGCGACGGGCGGCTGCGCGGCGCGCTATGGCGGCGCGGCGGCGGGCTGGGTCGCGGTGATCGCCGTGCTGGTCTCGCGCACGATCTGGCTGGAAATGACCTTCGCCTATGTCGACCTGATGCTGCTCGGTCTGATGATGGCCGGGCTGCTGGCCGTCGAGCGTTGGAACGCGGCGCGGGCCGCCCGGCAGCCGGAAGCGGGCTGGCTGGCGCTGATCGGCGCTGCCGCCGGGCTGGCGCTGGGCGTCAAATACACCGCGCTGTGGATCCCGATCGCGTTGGGGCTGCTGATCGCGTGGCTGGGCCGCGGCGACGGCCTCCGCGCGCTGCTGCGCCGGGGGCTGATCGCGGGCGGCGTGGCGGCGCTGCTGTTCCTGCCGTGGCTGGTCCGCAACGCGCTGTGGTACGACAACCCGCTCTACCCGTTCGCCTTCGAGGGCGGCGGCATGGACTCCATCCGGCAGGAGTGGTACAGCCAACGGCGCTCCGGGCTGATCTACGGCGCGAACGCCTGGCAGATCCCGCTGATGCCCCTGCTGGCGACGATCGCGGGGGTGGAGAACGCGGGCACGTATGCGGCAGACGTTGGGCCGCTGTTCGCGCTGCTGATCCCGCTGGTGCCGCTGGCCTGGGCGGGTCTGTCGCCGGGCGCGCGCACCGCAACGGGCCGGATGCTGGGCGCGGCGGCGGTGGTCACGCTCGGCTGGATGGGGCTGGGCGCGCTCGGATCGTACATCAACGTCCAGACGCGGCTGGTGCTGTACGCCCTGCCGCCGCTGGCGATCGCCGCGGGCCTGGGCCTGGAAGCCCTGCGCGGCCTGCCCTCGCGCCCGCTGAACCTGGGCTTCGTGGTGCGCGCGATGGTCGGGCTGGTCGTCGTCTTCAGCCTGATCGACGGGACGCGATTCTTCATCACCAGCGGCATCCATGCCTACTACTCCGGCGGCGGCGACTACCGCGAGGACTACCTGGAGGGCGCGCTCGGCTGGCATTACGAAGCCATGCGCCAGACCAACGACCTGCCCGCCGGGACGCGCGTCTGGTTCCTGTGGGAGCCGCGGGCGCTGTACTGCGACGGCGAGCGGGTGCAGTGCCGCCCCGACTCGCTGATGGATGCGTGGTACCACGTCCGGCGAACCGTTCCCGGCGGCAGCCCGGCGGCCATCGCCGAGCGTTGGCGCGCGGGCGGGGCCGACATGCTGCTCGTCTACGAGTTCGGGCGGCAGCACGAGCGGGAGAATCAGGACCTGTACGACCCCGCCGACTGGGAAGCGTGGGACATCTTCGCCCGCGATCACCTGCGCGAAGTGTGGCGCGGCGGCAATGCGGAAGACGACATCCAATATATCCTGTACGCGTGGCAGGACTGAGCAGTCCCGCCCACATTCTGGTACACTCTGGGCACCATCGGAGCCACACAGGGAGCACACGCAGAATGACACACGTGCTGGTAGTGGGCGCAGGAGGCCGCGAGCACGCCATCGCCTGGAAGCTCGCCCGGTCGCCGCGAGTCAGCCGGATCAGCGTCGCGCCGGGCAACGCCGGGACGGCCATGCTCGCTCCCCACGTCCAGAACGTGCCGATCGACGCGACGGACGTCGTCAGCCTGCTCGACTTTGCCGAGAGCGAGGCGATTGACCTGACCGTGGTCGGCCCGGAGGAGCCGCTGGCGGGCGGGCTGGTGGACCAGTTCGCCGCCGCCGGGCTGCGCATATTCGGCCCCCACCGCCAGGCTGCCCTGATCGAGACCTCCAAGAGCTACGCCAAGCAGGTGATGAATGCGTACGGCGTGCCGACCGCACCGCACCAGTGGTTCCACTCGCTGGACGAGGCGATGGACTATGTGACGACGCAGTCCGCCGACAAGCTGGTGATCAAGGCCGACGGGCTGGCACGCGGCAAGGGCGTGTTTCTACCGCTGGGACAATCCGACGCGGAAGGCATCCTGCGCTCGCTGCTCGAGCGCGATGCGCTGGGCGCCGCCGGGCGCCAGGTGATCATCGAGCACCGTGTCACCGGGGAGGAAGCCTCGGTGATGGCCTTCACCGATGGGCACAGCATCGCGATGATGCCCCCCGTACGCGACCACAAGCGACTGAAAGACCGAGACGAAGGGCCGAACACCGGCGGCATGGGATCGATTGCCCCCGCCCCCTACGTGACGCCCGCGCTGCTGGCGCGCATCCGGCTGGAGATCATCGAGCCGTCGCTGGCCGGGCTGCAGGAGGCGGGCTGCTGCTTTCGGGGCGTGCTGTCGGTGGGCGTGGCGCTGACTGCCGAAGGACCGCTGGCCTTGGAGCTTAACGCTCGCTTCGGCGATCCCGCCGCGCAGACGGTACTGCCGCTGCTCGAGACCGACCTGTTGGACGTGCTCGATGCGTGTGTGGACGGCACGCTCGACCGGGTGCCGCTGCGCTGGCGCGACGGCGCCGCCGTGACGGTGGTCCTCGCCACGGCGAGCTATCCGGACCACAGCGATCCCGGGCTGCGAGTGGAGCAGACGGCTCCAGCCCCGGACGGCGTTCTGGTCTTTCACGCGGGCACGCGCCGCGCCGAAGATGGCGCGCTGGTCACGACCGGCGGGCGCGTGGTCGGCGTGACGGGCACCGGCCCGAACCTGACCGCTGCGCGGGGCCAGGCATACGCGGCTGCCAGCGGCTTCCAGTTCGAGGGCAGACACTACCGGACCGATATCGGCGCGGGGATGGGCTAACCGGCGCATGGGCCAGGTGCTGGATCGGGATTTCTATGCGCAGGACGCGCCAACTGTGGCGCGGGCGCTGCTGGGAGCGACTCTCGTGCGCCAGATCGATGGCGCGCGGGTGAGCGGGACCATCGTCGAGATCGAGGCGTATTCCACGCCGGACGACCTGGCCTCGCATGGCTACGCGAAGCGCACCGGGCGCAACTGGGTCATGTGGGACGCGCCGGGCCATGCCTACGTCTACCTGATCTACGGCATGTACTGGCTGCTGAACATCGTCTGCGAGCCGGTCGATCACCCGGCGGCGGTGCTGATCCGGGCCATCGAGCCGCGCGAGGGGCTGCCGGTGATGGCGGCCAACCGGGCCGGACAGCCGCCGCGCCGCTGGACGAGCGGGCCGGGGCGGCTGGCGCGGGCGCTGGCCGTCGATGGCGGGCATAACGGCGCCGACATGACGACCACCGCCTCCGGTCTGTGGGTGGAACGGGCCGATCCCCTGCCAGACGAGCGCGTGCGAAGCGGGCCGCGCGTCGGAATGGGCAAGCGGGTGCTCGAGCCGTGGCTGTCGATGCCGTGGCGCTGGTGGGTGGCGGATAACCCCTACGTTTCGACCTGACGAGCCGCCGCGCGGGTGCGGCTCGCAACCATCGAGGAGCGGGTGTGGCGAATACATTCCAACTGCTGGCCGGGGCCGATGCCTTCCTGCGCGAGCTGGGGGCGGCGCTCGACGGCTGCCAGCGCAGCCTCTACGCCCAGTTCATGACGTACGAGGGCGATGCCGTGGGGCAGGCCTTCTCGGACAGGCTGGCCGCCCGCGCCGCCGCGGGTGCCGACGTGCGGCTGATGGTCGACGGGTATACGGACGTCGTGCTCAACGACATCTACCCCATCCTGCTCCACCGGCTGGGCGAAGCGCGCGAGGAGCGCGCCCGGACGCAGGCCCTGTTCGAGTCGCTGCAAGCGCGCGGCGTGGCGATCCAGCGGACGGCGCCGCCCGGTCCCCTGGGCATTTACCTGCCCTACCGCAATCACAAGAAAATGGTGGTGATCGACGAGCGGGTGGCCTTTGTGGGCGGGATCAACATCTCGGAGCACAACTTTGCCTGGCACGATTTCATGGTGCGCATCGAGGGGCCGCTGGTGGCCGATCTGGCCGAGGACTTCCGCTCGACGTGGGACGGCGCGACCACGCCCTTCGACACGCCGCGCCCCGGCGAGGATTTCATCCTCAACCAGTGCGCCGGGCGCTACCCGATCTTCGAGGAAGTGCTGGCGATGATCGGGCGCGCCGAGCAGTCGATCGTCATCGAATCGCCGTACCTGCTGGGCGACCACATCGAGCGGGCGCTGCTGGCGGCGACGCGGCGCGGCGTCCGCGTGACGATCATTCTGCCGCATGCCAGCAACAAGCTGATGTACCGCCTGTGGTCGCGCAAGCTGCGCCGCCGCCTGGCGCATCCCAACGCCGCGCTGTACGGATTCCGGGGCAACGGGGGCATGACCCACGCCAAGCTGCTGCTGGTGGACGATCGGTGGGCAACTTTCGGCTCTTTTAATATGATCGAACTGGAGGGGATAACGCAGAAAGAGCTCAACGTCTTCACCGGTGACGTCGACCTAATCGAACAACTCCAGCAGTTCGTCGCGCGCGATCTGGCGCAGTCCACGCCGCTGGCTCCGGTGCGGATCACGGGAGGCCGGTGTGGTTATGATCTGCTGTACCATGTCTTTCGGTGGTGGACCAGACGCCTGCTCCGCCGCCCCGATTGGAAGGGTATCTATTGCTAGCCCGCATACAGGCCCGGCGCATCGAGATCAAATACGCTGTCATCACGCTGGCGGTGCTGGGCGCGCTCAGCTGGCTGATCACGAACGACGCGCTCGCGGGCATCGAGGGTCAGGTGACGTCCGTCATGGAACGGGTGTCCAAATGGGGCATGCCGGGCATGTTCTTGATCGGCCTGTTCTCCAATATGACCCTGGTGATCGTCGTGCCCTATAACCTGCCGCTGTTCACGCTGGTGATTTATGCCGATTCGCTGTGGGAGGTGCTGGCGCTGGGGGCGGCGACGGGCCTGGGCGGCGGCATCGGTGAGGTGACGTCCTACGCCGTCGCGCACACGCTGGTCAAGCAGGTGCGCGGCCTGGAAGAAAGCGGGCTGTTTCGCTGGACCAAGCGCACGATTGACCGGCACCCCCGCGCCATCCCGATTTTCATCTGGCTGACCTCGGCCACGCCCATCCCCGACGCGGCGATCATCGTGCCGCTGGCGATGATTCACTACTCGTGGAAGAAGATGATCGTGCCGATGGTCACCGGCAAAATCGCGCAAAATGCCGTCGTGGCGCTGATCTTCCGGCTGGCGACGAACAACGCGCAGGGTCTCGTGTCGGGCGATGTCAACTTCAGTCTGACGGCGATCCTGGTGGCGCTGTTCGTGATCATCCTGGCCTACCAGATCGAACGGGCGCGCGCCGCCGCCAAGAACGGCGAGACGCCGCCCGCCCACCAGGGAGAAACCCAGGAAATGATCGTTCCGTAGAGAACCGGCTCAGGCTTTGACCACGGTGCGGCGCACCTGCAGGTAGCTGTAGACGTGGAGAAAAGGCGCCACCGCCTCGACGGTCGCGACGGCCTCAGGAATCAGATCGGAGTGCATCACAGAGCCGTGCAGCAGGACAGTATTGCCCCGCACCACCACCCGGATCGGCTGGTTGGCAGTGAAGGTGTTGCGCTGGAGCGCACGAATAATCAGGTGATGGAGCGCCTCGCGCCTGTAACGCATTGAGGTATCCTCCTCTCATTAGGCCGTTACTCTCCGTTTCCACCGTGCTCCCCATGCCGGACAATGTCCATGGTGGCCCTATCTCCGCCTGCTCACCTCCCCCGCCTGCAGGTGTCTGGACTTGTCTTCCCTCCGTATTGGCATTCTCGCACCGATCGAAAAATAACACAAGTACCCGAGTCCTACCCTCCCGCCGCCTGGCTGAACGGGACCGGAGTGCTGTTTTCGGATTTAGCCAATGTCGTGTACGATATGAGGCAGGTCTAAAAGTGGGTATGACATGAACCTTCTGGGAGGCAGCGAATGAACCTGCATAACATCATGAGCCACCGCAAGGTGGGTCTGCTGGTGAGCATCGTGGTGTTAGCTGGCCTGATCGTTCCTATGGCGCTGGCGGCCCCTGAGCCGCAAGAAGCCACGACCCTACGCATCGGGTATCTGGGACCGACAGACAGCGACACCGCCAATGGCGCGCATCTCGCCATGGATCAAATCAGCAGCGCGGGGGGCATCACCGCGCCGGACGGGACGAACTATCGGTTCGAGCTGGTGACTCTGGCGACGGAGCCCACTGCCGAGACGTTCGATGTGGCTCTCAACGAGCTGCTGAGCGAGGACCTCGTCGCGATCCTGGGGCCGGACACCAACAGCCTGTTCACCGCCGACACGCTCGACGCGTTGGTGGCGACCGGCCTGCCCGTCCTCACACCGGCGACGGGCGACACGCTCACCACGAATGACGCGGCGGACGTGCTGTTCCGCACGCGCGCGCCGGAGCGTGTGTACAGCTACGCGCTGGCGACCTATCTGACCGAAGACCTCGAGCTGTCCTCGATCGCGGTTGTCCAGAGCGACGTGGAATCAACCGAAGCCCTGCTCAGCTTCGAAAGCATTTTGCAGGGCGTGGGGCTGAGCGTCGCCGATCGCATCCAGGTGGTGGACAGCGCCGCCCTGGCGAACGAGGTCCAGCGCCTGCTGGACGCCAACCCCGAAGCGATCGTGATGTGGGGACCGCCGCGCGATGCCATCAGGCTGCTGGACGACCTGCGTGATGGCGGCTGGCAGGGGCGGTTTGCTTACCGCCACGCCGACGAAGCCTACCGCGCTGGCCTGCTGCCGCGCGCTCTGGTCAACGGCGTCCTGGGCGTTTCGTCGTGGTCGTATGCCTACACCAACCAGACGAGCCGCATCTTCCTGCGCGAGTACGTGGTGGCGTTTGGCCAGGTACCCGACCCGCTGGCGGTGGCCGCCTACGACGCGATCTGGTTCCTGCGGGCGGTCATCAACCAGCAGGGCATCAATCCCGACGCGATCCGCGAGGGCCTGTTGGGCAGCACCCCGCGCACGTTGGTCCAGGGCACGCTGCACCCGGTTGACTACGGCAACGGCGACCTGATCCGCCAGGCGATGGTCTACGAGTTGGGGCCGTATGGCGGGGCGACCGTGCTGGCTCGCTTCGACGACACACAGCGGCTGCCGCTCGAGGATGCCGGGGATGAGGTGCCGGTTGCCCCGACGCCAACCCCCGGCCCGCCCACGAGCACGCCTTTCCCGACCGCGACGCTGCAGGGCACCTGGCTGCGCGTGACGGCGAACGTGCTCAACGTGCGCAGCGGGCCCGGCTTCAACTATGACCGGATCGGCCAGGTCGAGGAAGGCGACCTGCTGCGCGTGATGGGCTCCATCCCCGACTATAGCTGGATGCTGGTCGACTTTCGCGGCGGCGTCGGCTGGGTCAAGACGGAGTACGCCGAGCTTACCGGCAATTTGGCCGATGTGCCGATCAACGTCGCGATCCCGCCCACGCCAACCGTCGGCGCGACGCTGCCCCCCACTCTGCCGCCTAACCCCGACATCGTGATCGATACCGTCGTGCTCCAGCCCAGCCAGCCGATCCCCAACCAGCCGTTCACCGCCACGGTGACCGTGCGCAACGCGGGCGGCGGCGCGGCGGGCCGGTTCGCGATTGCGGCGACATTCCAGCCGGGCGAGGTGTACACCTCCACGCATGTCGAAGGGCTGGCCGCCGGGCAGTCGGTCCAGGCGCAGCTCAGCGGGACGCTCACCGGCACGGGCGTGTTCCAGGTGGGCGTGGTGGCCGACCTCAACCAGGAAGTCCCGGAACTGAACGAGAACAACAACGTCTATAACCTGACGTATCGCGCCGACTATGCCCTGTTCGCCCAGCAGAGCGGCCTGCAGCTCAGCAGCGGGTCCGAGTGGGACCTGTACGGGGGCACGCCGGACGTGCTGTGGGACGGGTTCAACCTGGCCATGCGCAATGGCGCCAAGGTCGGCATCCTGAGCGGCGTGACGTACGAAAACGTGACCTACGACTCAGTGTCGCCCGCCGTCGTGACCAACACGACCGGTCTGACCACCGAGCAGGTGAATCCGGGCGTGATCGTCGGCATCATCACGGCGGAAGGCCAGCGCGCCGCCCTGCGCATCGATAACCGCCAGGGCGAGACGATCTGGGTCAGCTACCGGGTGTACAACGGGCCGTAGCGCCTCGCCCCGGCATCGATCGACGATTGGCAGCATCGAAGTCCCTTCCCCACGGCGTGGAGAAGGGACTTTGCTCGTCGCCCGGCGCGCGCGTTTCAGCCACCGGCGGCGGCGCGTTATAATAGACGGCAAGTCCGCCCGCAGTGAAGGATACGCGACCCATGACTTTTGATGAATATTTCCCAGTTCCAGACGACGATCTGCCCACGCCACAGGACGACCAGCCGGAGGCGCCCGCTGGCGATCTGGACGCCGAGCACCCGATTGACGCTGCTGGAGAACCCGAAGCAGCCGCGCCGGAAACGCCGTTGATCCCGGCTGAGGACGAGCACGGACCCATCGAACCAGCCGCGCCCCCGCCGCCCGGCCCGCCGCGCATCGTGGCTGAGGAGCCCGTGGGCGAGAAACGACCGGCCGCGCCCGGCCTGCGACACCCGCCCGCGCCGCCAGCGCCGCCAGCCGAGGCTGGAAGCGAGATCGCGGAAGCGTTCCCTGCCGAGCCAGAACTCACCGCCGCCGAGGAGATCGCGGAAGTGTCCGCTGCCGGGGTAGAGGAACCGGGCGAGGCGCTGCTCATCGAGCTAGAACCCGCTGCCGCCGACGAGAGCGTTGAGACGGCGATTGTGGCCGAAGCAGAGGAGGCGGGCGAGGCGCTGCTCACCGAGCTAGAGGCCGCCGCAGACGAGAGCGCCGAAGCCCAGCCTGCGGAGCCGGGGCCAATCCGGTCCCGTTCGACGCTGGCCGCGCCGGAAGCCCCACCTGCCGAGAAGGCCCGCGCCGAGGAATGGGGCGAGGATCTCTCGCCCGAGCTGGCCGCGATCCTGTTCGCGGGCGCCGCCGCGACCGCCGAAGCCCCGGCCCGCGAAGAAGCCGTTCCCGCCGCCGAGGGCGAGATCCCCGCGCTGGAAAAAGCGGCACCTGTCCCGCGGCGCGCCGGGCCAGTGACATTGCTCGAGACCAGCGATGCGCGGCGCCTGCCGATCGCCGCCCAGGGCATTGCCTCGCCTGCGCCCGACGAGATGCCGGGGGGCAAGGCGCGCTATGTGCGCGTCGAGGAGCCGCTGGGCAAAGATGACGGGCAGCGCATCTCTGAGACGTGGAGCTATTTCAAGCCCGATTATCCCGCGCTGGAGGGCCGGCTCGTCCGGAGCGTGCACATCGAGGAATACCGTTACGCGGACGGCTCGTGGAAGTGGACCTTCGAGCGGCAGTACACCGATCGCGGGCGCGACACCCGCGAGGTCCGCGCCAGCCGCGACCAGACATACATCGAGCGCCACGATCGGATCGCCAGAAAAGACCCATCCACCAACAAGCGCGTGCGGGTCCACGAGCGCGCCCAGATGATCCTGATGGGGCCAGAGCACGAGGAAAAACGCGGTCTGCTGCGCCGGCTCTTCCGGCGCGGTGAACCCGAACGGGCCAACGGTCCGGCGGAGTGGCGCCCGGCCACGCCAGCCGAGGCGCGAAGCGCGCGAGGCGCCGGCGGCCAGGCATTCGGGGGCAAGCTGTTCGGGCTGTTCTAAGCGGCACCATCGCGTAGCAGGCGGGCGGCCTGGTCGCAAAACACGTCGAAAATACCGCGGTGCAGGTGATTGCGCGCCGGGCTGTCGAGGTATAGCATGCCGATGATCTGGCCGTCGTCCCACAGCGGCCCGCACAGCACGGCCTGGGCGGAGCGGTCGCCCGGCGGCATGACGACAAGCTGCGACTCGCCGGAGTCCCACGCCAGCCAGATGGCGCGGCGGTTCGGCTCGACGTCGGTGTGGGCGATGTAGCGCCCCTGCATGGTGCGCCCGGTGCAGTAGCGCATCCGGCCGTTGCGGTCGGTGCGCACCACGAATCCCAGGCGCGCGTTGAACTGCTGAGCGGCCCGCATCACCAGCGCGTCGAGGCGCGAGGCATAGCCCGGCGACCGGCCTACGCCGTGCACCAGCGGCTCATCGACCCGGTGTTCTTCGGGAAGGCGGGGCGCGGCCTCGACCGCATGCTGGGCTGGCTCATGAAGCGGACGCGCCGGGGGTGTTTCTCGCGGGGCGTAGTCGTCGTAGGCATTGCGCACCGGCTCGCGACTGCGATGATCGAGTGCGTCGGGTCTTTTGAAAAAGGCAATCAGGCGATGGACCAGGTTCTCCCGTGACATGTTGACCACCTTACAACCCACACAACGGCACTGCCCACCACCAGTTTTAGTATATCATTAGTTTTAATGGGATGACTATGGAACCTGAATACTATCTTATGGGACAGATCGAGGGGGTACCGTGCGAAACATGACACCCTGGGCCCGCACGCTGCTGCTGATCATCGACGCCCTGGCGCTGGTGGGGGTGATCGCCTTCAGCGTGCTGGCCGCACTGAATCGCGACAACAGCGGGTATGTGATCGGGCAAATCGTGTGCGCGGTGTTGATCCTGGGCAGTGTGTACTTGCTGCGCAACGCGCACAAACATCTATAGGGGCGTAGGTCATACGCCCCTGTTTTGGCTCGTTGTTCTCGTTTTGCTTGAATGACGGCTAGCGCATGGCCGCGCCCAATGTCGCGCAGGCCGGGCAGCTTCCCCCTGGCCGGATGATCGCGTAACCCGCCGCCGGATCAGCGCCATAGGCTGTGAAGTCCATGTTCCAGACGATGATCAGGCGGATCCGGCCACTGCCCCGCGCCAACTGCACCACGCGGCCCAGCCACTGAGCCTGCTCGGCGACGGTGGTATTGTTCCCCCATTCAAACCCGGCTGGCAGCGGTCCATACCCTTCGGGCGACACATAGCCCAACTCGGTGAAGCATAGCGGGCGCGCGCCACCGAAGGCGCTCCAGTAGGTGTTCACCATACCGGAGTAGTACCGCGTGAAGTAGTTGTCGCGCGGGTCGCCGCTGGTCTGGTCGGGCGAGACGATCCCTTCGTTGTAATGGATACCGATGCAGTCCATGTAGTTGGCCGCCCCGGCAGACGCCATGCTGCGCACGAACCGGTCATCGTTCCAGACGCGATCCGAGCCGAAGGCCCCTTCGGCGCCGGTCGGTGATGGCGCCGCGCTGATGACCATGACGCTGGGGTTGGCGCCCTTGATCGCATTGTAGGCTTTGGCCAGCAGGGTCGTGTACATCGCGCCGCTGATCTGGCCGCGCGGCCATTCGCGATCAAGATTCGGCTCGTTCCAGACCTCGATGGCGTCCGGCCCCAACTGCGCCACGCCCGCCAGATACCCGGCGAACTGGTCCATGTAGCCTTCACCGCCAGCGCCAAGCTGGCTCGGGACGCCCACGATGCCGAGCAAGATGCGGAAGCCCTGGCTGTGCGCCTGGTTGATGGCGCCCGCAGCACCGCTGGGATTGTCGCCCAGGTTATAGCGAATCTGGCGCTTGGCCCAGGACATGCCCGCCTGCCGCATGAGGTCGGGATAACCGAAGCTCTCGACATGGGCGCCCAGCTCGAACGCGCCGGTCGACGGCGGCGGTCCAGGCTGCGTGGTGGGCGGCGGCGCGGCAGTGGGCTGGCCCGGCGCAGGTGTTGCGGTGGGCTGGCCGGGTGCCGCGGTAGGAGGCGGCGCGACCGTGCCGCCAGGGATATTCAGTACCTGGCCGACGTAGATCAGGTTGGGGTTGACGATGTTGTTGGCCTGCACCAGCGCGGCGACGGTCGTGCCGAAGCGCGCCGCGATCCGCGTGAGGTTGTCGCCCGCCACGACGGTGTACTGCTGCGGAGTCGCAGGCGGCGTGGCCGGTTGCGGCGTGGACGGCTGTGGCGTCGTTGGCGGCGGCGTCGCCGGTGGCTGGCCGCCAGCCGGGATGATCAGCACCTGGCCGGCATAGATCAGGTTGGGATTCGAGATCCCATTCGCCGCGGCGAGCGCGGGCCAGGTCGTGCCGTAACGCAGCGCGATACGGAACAGATTCTCTCCGGCCTGGACGACGTGAGTTGTCTGTCCCTGCTGGGCCGCGACCGGCTCAGTATGAACCAGCGACGGGACCAACAGTGACACCAGTAAAAGAACGAGAACAAACCACCTGAAGCGCATATCGTAAGCTCCTGAGTCACAAAGAAACACAGTGCATATGACCATAATAGTGAAATTCTAGATTTGCACAACTAACCCATTCCAAACATTTCCAGGCGAAAAAACAGGGCTGCGCAGTGGCAACCCTGTCTCGGAGGGCGCGGCCCTCAGGACGCGCTGGCCGCGGCGGGCGGCTCCTCCGCCGGAACGGCGTCCGCGCTGGCGGCGGGATCATCCGGCGGAGTGAGCGCGTCCACGTCTGGCGCGGGCGGCCCAGGGCGCGCGCCGTCACCCCACTGCACCGGCCCCAACTGGAAGTAGCGGGCGCGCATCTCGTTGATGCTGAGCAGGCCGCGCGCCGCGCGCATTTCGGCGAACAGCGCCGACCGGTCCTGCGGGCGGATGTCGTCAAAGCGCCCGGCCAGGTTCGCGCCGTAGAACGGCAGCAGGTCGGTGGTGATCTTCTCGGCGATGCGGACCAGCTTGGGCCACAGCGTGCGCTCGATGAACACGCGCTCGCCGACCAGGGCATTGGCTTCGGTGGCGTTCTCGCTGAACATCCCGACCGGGATGCCGAAGATCTGGAAGATCTCCTCGCGGTTGAAGCGGCGAGCATTGAGGAAGTCCATGTCGTGCTGGCTGAGGCCGACGTTGTGCCACTCGACCGACGCGCCGCGCAGGAAGGCCGTTTTGCGCTCGCGCCCGCCATAGGCCATGCGCCATTCGCGCTTGAGGCGCTCGAAGTCGGCGTCGCTCACCCGGTCGCGGATGGCGACGATGCCCGCCGGGACGGCCATGCCCTCGCCGAAGTAGCGCCGGTTCCAGTCGGCCATGGCCCGGTCGGACTCGACGGACAGCCGCGCGGCCTCGAGCGCACTGAGGCCATAGTAGTCGTTGGCGGGGTGCCAGCGCCGGAAGTGGACCACTTCGGCGGCTTCCAGCGGGATCTGGCGGCCATCGACCTCGTAGACGTAGCCGCGCACGCCACGCTGCGCGTCCGGCACGATGCTGACGCGATCGGGGCGCAGCGGCCACAACTCCTGGGGACCCCCGCCGGGCATGCCAGCCAGGAACCAGTAGGCGTTGCCGTGGATCTCCAGGCAGCCGACGGTCGCCTCGACCAGCTCGAAGCGGCTGAGCAGCGGATTGGGCCGGTCCAGCAGGCGCAGGAAGGGATGGTTCTCCCGCGCGACCTCGCCCACGACCTCGCCTGGCGGCTCGCCCGTGACCTCGCCCGCGCTCCGGCGCTCGTAGACGCGGAAGGGCACCAGCGCCGCCGCCTCCGCGATGCGGTTGACCGCGACGTACACCCACGGGCTGCGCATGTACACGCCCGCGTAGGCCGCCGCCTGGCCGATCTCCGGCGGGGCGACGGGGAGCGGATCGCCCGGCGGGGCGGGCTCCACGCGGTGGATGACGCTGGCCGGGCGCCATTTCACATAGCCGAAGCGTCGCAGCGCCCGGTTGACGAACGTAGAAGGCCGGTTCATGGTGTAGTCCTTTCTCCTAGATGAAACTGATCCCGGTCCCCGCCTGGGACGCGCCATGCCAGGCCAGCGCCAGCGCGATCACGCAGTCGTCGTGCTCGCCGGGGGGCGCGCCATAGCGGAAGCGCCCCGAGGGCAGGCGTTCCAGACGATAGGCTTGCAGCTCGCCGACGAGGGCCGGATCGGGCAGGATCGCCAGCTCGCCGCGCTCCAGCGCCAGGGCCAGCGCCTCGATCAGCGGCCCCTTGCTGCTGGCGGTGGTCGTGAAGGGGATGACCGGCAGGCCCTCGTGCTGCAGCGCCTCGATGTTCGGCCCGCCGATGCTGTTGGCCTCGGCCCAGATCGCTTCCGGCGACCAGTGGCGGGCCAGCGCCGCCAGCCGCCCGCGCTGCAGGCTCCAGCCGATCTCGTTGAAGCGGTCCAGCGCCACCAGCCGCCGCGCGCCGACCGCCAGCACGGCGATACAGGTGAAGTCGGCGTCGCGCGCCCAGTCCACGCCGAAGACGTAGCGCTCGCCCGGCGCCGGGCCATCGTCGGGACAGGCGGTCGCCGCTTCGTCCACGCGACGGAACACGCCCCCGGCGTCGTCGAGAAACTCAGCCAGGTATTCCTCGCGGAAGATACGCTCCGGGAGCTGGTCGCGCGCGGCCTGGACCTCCGCCGGATCGATCAGCGGGTTGGCGGTGGTCGGGAAGCGCCAGCTCTTCCATTGCTCGTGGGCCGCGGTCTGCCCGTGCATCCACAGGCTCCAAAACCAGTTGCGCCCGCGCGGCGTGCTGAGGAACAGCGCCTCGCCGCGCCGGTCGGCCAGGGCGGGCCGGATGGCCGCGCGCCAGACGTCCGGGTGCAGGTAGGCGGCCTCGTCGAGCACGGCCAGGTCCAGCCCGGAGCCGCGCAGCGCGTCCGGATCGTGGCCGCTGCGCACGCGGATCACGCCGCCGCCGGGCAGCTCCAGCCGGCGCATGGACTCGCTCTTGTCGATTGCCACGCCCGCCAGCGAGGCTTTCAGGCTGCGCCACACGTCGTCGGCCATGCGGTACGTCGGGCTGATCCACCAGCCGATCCGCCCGGCCAGGGCGCGCTCAACCAGCAGGATCTTGCCCGTCTCCGTTTTCCCGAAGCGGCGCCCGCACGCCACCACCTTGAACCGCGCCGGATGCCGCAGGATGGCGATCTGACCAGGGTGAGGTTGAAACAGGTTGACCGTCACGGTTCACATACTCCACTCGAATAGCCCGCTGCCGGGCGGCCAGCGGCCCCACTCGCTCCAGCACTTCATGGGCGGCCTGGACCGCCAGGCGCGTGTCGTCGCCTTCCAGCGCGCGCCGCAGCGCGGTGATCGCGCCCGGCGTCAGGTCGCTGAGCGTCTCGAGCGTGTCGCGCATCTGGCCCGCTTCGCGCAGGCAGTCCAGCAGCACGCGAAAATCATCCGCCGACGCCCAGCGCGCCAGCGTGGACGGCAGGGCGTGCACCGCCCGCGCCACCTCCGCCGCGCTCTGGCCGCCGGCCAACAGTCGAATCGCGCGACACACCCGCACCTCCGGGCGGTCGCGCCCCTGTGAGCTGCTCATCGCCGTCTCTCCCCACACAGCGGCAGAGTCCTGCCTGCCCCCAACGATGCCCCCTCCCCGCCGCGCCGCCGGGCTCGCCATCGCGGCTCGCTAACGGACACCTGCCCACCCGCTCGAATGTGTTTCCAGGTCCGTGCCGGTCAGCGCGGCGGAGATGATCTCAGTTTAGCACATATGTTCTATTCAATGGAATGCCGCCAGCAGTTGGATTTATACGTTGAACGCTGTGGGCTATAAAGTAGATCCGGGTAAGATCTATCGGCATTTCAGCGCGGGGCCAGTATAATCTGCCAGCGGGGGACCCGTTTCGCCTGGCGCACACGGAAAAGAGCAGGCCATCCTCCCGGCCAACGCGGTCGCCCCCCATCCCCAGACAGAGCCACCAACGGGAGCCTTCAGGCAAACGGATGATCACCCATCTCAGGAACAACAGAACCTTGCGCATCAGCGCCATTATTTTCGCCGCCGCGTTCGTCATCTGTGGGATCGCCTGGGCGCGCTTCTTCTACGCCGCCGCCGCGAACCCGTCCCCGGCCCGCTACATGCAGTTCGTGTCCGCCGCCGGGCCGCTGGACCCGTTCCGCCAGTTGTGCGCCGGGCCGGCCTTTTTCGAAGCGGACACCGTCTGGCGGTTCTGCCAATACGAGACCAATGCCGGCTCAGCCCGGTCGGCCGCCACGCCGGGACGCTGGGGGATGGCTCGCTTCGATCTGAGGGCGGGCCGGGCGGATCTGCTGTGGCCGCTGCCGGAGGACTCCACCGCGCAGGTGCTGGCAGTCGCCCAGGCGGGTGACGGCCCGCTGGCGATGGCCTGGGGCGCGCCGGACCTATCAGCCATCTACCAGATCGAGCCCGCGGGCGGCGCGGAAGCGCTGGGCCTGCCGCCCGGCGCGCTGGCGAGTGTGTCCGGGCTGGCATGGATCGGTGAGACGCTCGAAATCGTGACCCACGACCGGGAACAGGTTCTGATCGCGCCCTATGCCGAAGGGATCGGCTGGGGCGCCCCGCGCGAGGCCGCGCCGCCCGGCGCCTGCGCCGACGAGGGGACGCTCTGCGCCTACCAGTTCGCCCACCGGAGTGCGGAAGGCTGGCGGTTCCTGTACACGCTGGCCCCGGTCGAGGCAGGCGACGACGGGGCGGCGGTCGAGTTCGTCCTGACCGACGAGACTGGCGTGGCGACCGCGCTGGACTCGGTCCCGCTGGCCGATCTGGCGCCAGGGCAGATCGTCCGCGACGATGCCGGGCGGCTGGTCGCGTTGCAGAATCTGCTCGACGGGGCGCCGGGCGGCGTGGTCAACTGGTCGCTGGACGCGGCGCCGTTCGCCCTGCGCGACGGGGCGCTCGAGCGCGCGACGGCCCCAACCGGGGACGCCAGCTTCTATTTCGCGGAGTACGAGCTCGGCCCGGACGGTCTGCGCTGGATTCCCGGCGTGCGCTATCCCCAGCGCGGCTGGCAGATCGAGCGGTGGCTGGCCCTGGCACCGGTGGGCGAGGGAATCGCGCTGGCGAGCTTCGAGGGCGAGACGGGCCCGGTCCTGACGCACGACACCAGTTTCTTGCAGCAGGGCGGCACGCAGAGCGTCCTGCTGCCTGCCAGCGATGGGGGGTACTGGCTGCTGGGGCCGCACGGGACCTTTCTGAAGGTGGACGAGTCCCTGGAGCGCGCCGACGCGCTGAACCTGATCGAGCGCATCGAGCGCGTCTTCGACAACTTCGGCGAGCTGAAGATCTACAACGACAACTTCTACCGCGAGCAGGCAATGCTCAAGATGGCCGCCCTGCCGCTGGTGCTGCTCTCGCTGCCGGCGGCATATCTGCTGGTGTTCTTCGTGGCGCAGGTCCGCCGCGACACGCGCGCCTGGATCATCCTGCTGGCGCAGGTGTCCGGCGTGTACCTGATCCTGGCGACGATCTTCATCTGGTGGTTCTGGGAAGTGACGCGGCTGTTTTAGGGCCGCTCATTCTGCCGCGCCGCTATCCTCCGCCGCATAGTTTCGCAGCGGGGGATTTTTTGTTCCGTCGCTCCGTGTCGATTCGGGCGTAGAATACGGGTAACGCGTATCACCGAGTGAGGAGAGCACGCTATGAAGCGAATCCTGACCGTTTGTGTCATGTTGGCTCTCGCCGGGGGAGTGGTGGGGATGGCTGCGCCGATCCATGCCCAGGACGGCGGCGATCCGCTGGTACGGAACGGCGACTTCGAGCAGGGTCTGGAGTTCTGGACGATCGAGCAGCCCTGTACAGACTGCCGGCTGGCGCTGACGGGTGATGATGCATCCAGCCGGGTCTTTCCAGTCTGGGAGCGCACGAATTCGGGCGCCAATGGCAGCGCGATCGGGCTGCGGCAAACGATCGATGCAGATGTGAGCGGCGTCGCGCACCTGATCCTGTCAATGGACCTGCGCGTCGATTCGCACTCCCTGCCCAATAGCGGATGGTGGAGCGACCAGAACAACGGCAGCGGCGAATACCCGGTCAAGATCGCGCTGGCGTTCACCGACGCCCAGGGCCAGCCGTTTGAATGGTCATTCGGCTTTCTGGCCACGCATGATGGAACGACGGCCCTGCGCAATTACTTGCTGGTGCCGGCCTTCACCTGGGTACCGCTGGAGACTGACATCCTCTCGCCGTTCCAGTGGATGAGCCCGCGCGGGCAGCCCTTGCCAAGACCTGCCCGCCTGGTCAGCCTCTGGATCGGCGGCAGCGGCTGGGACTTCGCGGGGGCCATGAACAACGTGCAGATCACCGCGCTGCCCGCTGCCGGGGGCGGCGGATCCGAGGATACCAGCGGCGGGACGGGCGGCACAGATAGTGACCAGTCCGGCGGCGGGACGGGCGGTGACCAGTCGGGCGGCGGCACGGAAACCCAGACCGGCGGCCTGATCGTCGAGGAATACTCGCTGGTGGCCGCGCTGGAGGACAGCCCCACGCATTTCGAGTTCAGGGACCGGGTTACTGCTGAGATCCTCGCCGTGCGGTCTCCCTGGCGCGAGCCGGATCCCTCCGCGCAGGTGGCCGGGGTCAATGCCGTGATCGGCAACTGGGGCTACCAGCTCATGCCGCTGCCCGAGCAGAGCGCGAGCTACCCCATGTACGCGCTGCTCTACCACGACAGCATCCTGATCCCCGACGTGACGAACGTCTGGCCGTTGGCTGTCAACCAGGCGGGGACGGACTTCCGGCTGCTGCTGGACGGTCTCACCCTGCCCAGCACGGTCCAGGTGCTGCCGGACACGGTCGCCAATGTGAATATCGCCAGCTTCGCCTATCTGCCGCCGGTCTATGTCGGGAATGACCTGATCGAAGTCACCGCTGACTGGGAAGCCAACAAGTTCCACGTGCTGCGCAACGGGGCCATCATCCACACCATCACGCCGCAGGAATTCTTCGTCGAGCCGCCGGTCAAAGCGCTGTGGTCATGGCAGGGACACTGGGTTCTCGAAGTCGAGGGCGACCTGCTGATCGACGGAGTGAGCGCGCTGTCGCCGCTGGGGTACGACGCGATCTTCGCCTGGCAGTTGATCGCCGGGGAGCCGTTTTTCTTCTTCGAGCAAGACGGACGGATCGGGATGTCTTACGCCGGTCAGGTCCAGCCGTACCAGTACGACGAGGTGGTGCATTACCAGTGCTGCGAGCCGTCCATGTTCAACGTGAGCGGCAACGGCACGATGGTGTGGTTCTACGCGCTGCGCGACGGGATGTGGTATTACGTCGAGGCGGGCGTGTACGACTAAAACGAAATCCCCCGCCGCGAGCGTGCAGCGGGGGATTTTCATGGCGCGTCGAGTGCTTAGCGCCCGTTGATGCGCTTCATACCGTCCATCAGCACGCGGCTGACTTCGGGCCGCGTGAACTCGACGGGCAGCATCTCGCCCGCAGCGAGCATCTCGCGCACCTGGGTGCCGCTCAGGAAGACCCACTCGTCTTTGCCGTGGGGGCACGTCTTGGCGGTGACCACCGCCTCGCACTTCTTGCAGTAGAAGGCGTGCTCGAAGAACAGCGGCGTGATGTCCAACTCGCGCGGATCGAACTCGTCGAAGATCAAGTGCGCGTCGTAGGTGCCGTAATATTTGCCCACGCCCGCGTGATCGCGCCCGACGATGAAATGCGAGCAGCCGTAATTCTTGCGCGCAATGGCGTGGAAGATGGCCTCGCGCGGGCCGGCGTAGCGCATCGCCGCCGGGAACACGTTCAGCAGCACGCGGTCCATCGGGTAATAGGTGTCCAGGATGGCCTGATAGCTGGCCACGCGTACCTCGGCGGGCACGTCGTCGGACTTGGTCTCGCCGACCAACGGGTGCAACATCAGCCCGTCCACGATCTCCAGCGCCACTTTCTGGATGTACTCGTGCGCGCGGTGGATCGGGTTGCGCGTCTGGAACGCGACGATCCGCCGCCAGCCGCGTGCCTGGAACAGCGCGCGCGTCTCGGCGGGCGTCAGGCGGATGTCGCCAAACGTGGTCACAACCTCTTTGGGGCGGTCGAACACCCAGATATCGCCCGCCAGGCACACATCGCCCTGGGCGTAAATCCGCGCCACGCCGGGGTGCTCGGCATCGGTCGTGCGGTAGACCTCCTGGGCTTCAACGGCCTTATCGTAGCTGAATTTCTCGCTGACGGTCAGCACGCCCAGCAGCCGCTCGCCGCCCGGCGCGTCCGGGTCCGGCTCGGCCAGCGCGACGGTCTGGCCGATGGCGATCGAGTCGGCCAGCGCCCCCTCGACGGCCAGCGTCACCGGCACGGTCCAGGGCAGGCCGTTGGTCAGGTGCATATCGTGGACGACGCTGGTGTAATCGGCCTGACCCATGAAGCCGGTCAGCGGGCTGTAGACCCCCGTCGAGACGCACTCGATATCGGCGACGTTCATCGGCGAGAGCGGGACGCGCGTCATGCTCTGGGCGCGCTCGCGCATCACGTCGCGCATGTCGCCATCCAGCAGGCGATTGACCAGCACGCCGCCATGCGGGGCGATCAGTTTGAAGTTGTGTGGTTCAGTCATGGTCCGTGGCTTATCCTCAGTTTCATCTGCGTGGGCGGGCGCCCCGGTCGGACGCTCCGCCGACGCATTGTACCGCGCTCACCCGGCGCCGTCCAGACAGACGGGCACAAACATAAAACCGGAGCACAGCGCGCGGCTGTGCCCCGGTCCGAACGGTTTCGCGCTCCGCGAGATCAGCTCTGGAACGTCACCGGCACGTTCTGTGTGTCGCGCGCGGTGACGTAGTAGGCGCTCACCCAGCCGGTCGCGCCGCCGCCCAGGTCGATCTGCCACCACGTCCGGTCACTGTTGCGCCCGACGATCGGGTATTCCTGCCCGCGGACGACCTGCGTGATCACCGTGCTGCCGCGCGTGCTGGGGATGTCGCGCACGTTGAGCCGGTAGGCCGCAATCGTGGCCGCCGCACCGGTGATTGCGGGCGGCTGAGCCGGCGGGGCGCCAGGGCTGGCCGGCTGGCCTGCAACTTGCGTCAGGCCAAAGTGCAGATACGCGTTCAGCGTCTCGTCGTAATACTCCACTTCGAAGAGATGCTCGCCGGCCGCCACGGTGAAGGTGTGGGTGTAGGTGAGGCCGGTCGCCGTGTGCCATTCGTTGATCACCAGGTTGCGGTCGAGATAGACGCGCACGCCGTCATCGGCCCGCACCGAGAGTGTGTAGGTGCCGGCGTCCAGCCAGCGGACCGTGTACCACCGCGCCGAGAAGTAGTCCGCCGGCATGCCCTCGACCGGGACGCCCTCGCCCCAGTCGTGGCTGGGGATCGACTCCTGCCGGGTGATGATCGGCGCGCCCGCGAAGTTCAGGGTCGGCCAGTACTGGGCCGTCCAGTTGCCCATGCTGCTGACCGGCGTGCCGAAGTCGGTGCCGATCTTGGCTCCCGTGGTCAGGTTCTCCCAACGGACGTACAGATAGGCGTCGCCGGTCGATTCGCGGTAGTTGACCACGACTTTCTGCACGCCGCCCAGCGAGAAGTCCACGTCGGCGGTCAGCGTCTGGCCGACCAGGGGCTGGTTGTAGGTATCGATCACCGGGTCGCCCCAGGTGGCACGCTCCCCGGCAAACAACTGCACGCCGTCATCGGCCAGCACGTAAAAGCGGTAGATGCCCGGCTCGAAGGCGATATCCGCCCAGAACCCGGCGCTGAAGTCGTCGGCATTGATGCCCGCGGCGGGCGATGCGCCGCCCCAGTTGAACGCCAGCTCGCTCTCCGTGCGAATCAGGACCGGGTCGCTGAGCTGGTAAGGATCATTGTAGTAGGCCGCGTGCCAGACCACGCCGCCCTGCGCGCGGACCGGTGATACCAGCGCTGCCAGCGGCGCGAACGCGACGACCAGTGCGATCGCGACCAGTAATGTACGAAAACTCCGTTTCATATCGAACACCCTCCATAATTTGATCGGCATACAGCACAACGGGAGGCAGACGCTCGCCATCTGCCCCCCAACAGCGGCATGATTTACTCTCTATATTGTACCGTCATGCCCGCCCGGCGTGTCATACGCTCACGCGGCGGAAACCCGACGCTGCGCTTACCAGCTAAACGGCTCCAGCCAGTAGGTACCGCTCTGGCCCTCGGGCGTCCAGCCGATCAGGCCAAAGTAGCGCACCTGCCACCAGGCGGTATTCTCGGCGCAGACCGGGCCGCCCGCCACCTCGAACACGGCGCCCGCCGGGATCTGGCCGAGCCACTGGCTGACCGCGCTGGGCTGGGCGCGCAGGTTGTTCGCCATGCCCGGCGTCACGCGGCCCCAGCCGCCCACCGCCAGCCGCGAGGGCAGGAAGCCGGGACACTGCCCGTAGATGTACGGCGGGACGGTCGGGACGGGCGTCGGCAGATAGGCGCTGTCGGTGACCGGCACCGTCCAGGCATTGGTGACCGTCACATAGCGCCCGCTGACCCAGCCGGTCGTGCCGGAGAGCGCGATCTGCCACCACGAGTTGTCGGCGGTGCGCCCCACCACGGCGTAGATTTCGCCGCGCCGCACCTGGGTGATCACGACGCCGAAGTCCGGGTCGGGCTTATCGCGCACGTTCATCGCGTAGGCGTTGATGGTTGCCGTGGCGCTGGTCACCGAGATCGGGCTGTTGGTCTGGCTGATGCCGAATTCGAGATAGGCCAGCGAAGTCGCCTCGTAGTACTCGATCACGATCCCATACTGCCCGCTGTTGAGCGCGATGCTGCCGGTATAGGTCTGGCCAGTCGCGCCGTGCCACTCGTTGACGATCCACTGGCCATTGATGCTCACCCGCACGCCATCGTCGGCGCGGACGGTGGCGAGATAAGTGCCCGCATCGAAGTGGCGGACGGTACTGAACCGGGCGGAGAAGTTGTCCACCGGGATGCCATCCGCGGGCGCGTTATAGCCCCAGTTTTGGGAGGGACTGCTCTCGGTGCGCGCGACGACGGGCGCGCCCGCCAGCACGGAATTGCTGAAGTACTCGGCCCACCACGACCCGGTCGTTGTCACCGGCGCGGGGAAATTCGGCCCGGTGGGGGCGCCCGTGCTCAAGTTCTCCCACGAGACGTAAAGGTACGCCTCGCCCTTTGACTCGCGGAAGTTGATCGCCACGCGCTGCACGCCGCCATCGGGAAAGTCCACGTCGACGGTCAGCGTCTGGCCTGGACGGGGACGGTCATAGGTATCGATCACCGGCTCGCCCCAGGTGGCGCGCATCCCGGCGAACAACTGCACGCCGTCATCGGCCAGGATATAAAAGCGATACATGCCCGGCTCGAACCGCACGTTCGACCAGAAGCTCGCGCTGAAGTCATCGGCGTTGACGCCCGGCCCTGGCGATCCCCCGCCCCAGTTGAACGCGATGACGTTTTCCTGACGCGTGAGCACCGGTTGGTCCAGCAGATACGGATTATTGTAATAGGCGGTGTTCCACGTTACGCCTGTCTGCGCGTGCACAGGCTCTGCAAGTGAGCCAGGCAGGTTCGGCAGGAGCGCCACGAGAAGCGTTACAACAATCAACACTGATGTAACGGCCTTCTTTGTCATTCCCCACACTCCTTAGGTGCCTTTCATTGTCGGTAAGGCATTAGCTTTCTAGTTAATATTATAGCTGATAGCCCCGCCTGACTCCTACTACGCACAGGGAACGGAATCCCCACTACTGGTCAACTGCCCCGCAGCGCGGCGAGCAGCTCGGCGGCGCGCTCGGCTGAGATCGCCCCCTCCTCGACCATCCGCCCGGCGACGGTCGCCACTTCCGCGCCGGACGCGCCCGCCGCCAGCGCCACCTGCCGCGCGTGCAGGCTCATGTGCCCGCGCTGGATGCCCTCGGTCGCCAGGGCGCGCAGCGCGGCCAGGTTCTGCGCCAGCCCCACCGCGGCCATCACGCCCGCCAGCTCGGCGGCGGACGCCACGCCCAGGATCTTGAGCGCCACCTGGGCGGTCGGGTGGGCGCGGGTCGTGCCCCCGACGATGCCCACCGCCACCGGCAGTTCGATGCTGCCGCGCAGGTCGCCAGCGTCGTCCTGCCACCAGCGCGTCAGGGATGTATAGCGCCCTTCTCGAGCGGCCCAGGCATGGGCGCCCGCTTCCAGGCCGCGCCAGTCGTTCCCGGTGGCGATGGCGACCGCGTCCATGCCGTTCATCACGCCCTTGTTGTGCGTCGCGGCCCGGTACGGATCGATCTCGGCCAGGGCCGCCGCCTCGACGACGGCCCGCGCCACGTCCGCGCCCGGCAGATCCCCCGTGCTCAGCGCGTCCGCCGGAATGGTGCACGAGGCGGCCGCCTTGCGCCGGTCGGCCAGGTTGCTCAGGATGCGCAGGTTCACCCGTCCGCCGGTCAGCGCCTCGACGGTGGGAGCCAGTTGCTCGCAGACGGTGTTGATCGCGTTGGCGCCCATCGCGTCGCGCACGTCGAACAGGACGTGGATCACCAGCATCGGCCCGGCGGGCGTGTCGGGGAACGGGCGCAACTCCAGGCCGCGCGCGCCGCCGCCCAGCTTGACCATGACGCGGTCGCAGCAGTTGGCGTCTTCCAGCAGGCGTTCGCGCGCCTCCCACACGCGCCCCGCCGCGGCGTAGACGTTGTCCACGTCCAGCACCTGGATCTGGCCGATCATCACCGGGTCGTCAGCCGTGGCGATGAAGCCGCCCCCGCCGCGCGCCAGCCGGGCGGCGAAGCTCACCCCGGCGACGATGCTCGGCTCCTCGACCACCATCGGGATCAGGTAATCCTGGCCGTTGACCAGGAAATTGGTCGCCACGCCCAGCGGCAGCGCGTGCACGCCGATCACGTTCTCGATCAGGTGATCGGCCTGCGTGGCGTTCAGGCCAGCCAGGCCCAGCAGCACGGCCTGGTCGTCGCGATTCAGGCCGGCCCACTGCGCGACCGTCGCGGCGCGCTCGGCCAGCGGCAGCTTGTAGAAGCCGGGCAGGCGCGAGGACCGGCGCTGTTTGCTCTCGTTCGTCATCGATCAGTCCTTTCCAGCAGCACACACCTGGGCTTATCGTACCAGCGAATCGCTCTCAATACCTACCGGATGAATTTGCATCGCGCCCGCCGCCTGCGGTATGCTGGCTCCGTAATCAGGAGACGAACGACATGGCCACGACCCCTCCGCCCGGAATGCCCCCCGATTGGCCCGCGTCGCGCCAATCGCGCTGGGCGGTTCCGTTTTCGCGCTTCCTCTTGTTTCTGGTGTGCCGCTACCGCGTCGTCGGCAAGGAGAACCTGCCAGAGCCGCCCTACCTGGTGGTCTCCAACCACATGAGCTACTTCGACATCCCGGCCATGAACATCCCGGTGCCGTTCGGCACGGTTGGGCTGGCGGCGCGCAAGTATCGCGGCACCTGGATGCAGCCCCTGTTTGAGTTGTATTCGGTGCTCTGGGTGACGCAGTTCTCCGCCGATCACGAGGCGCTCAAGTCCGGCATCAAGGTGTTGAAGGGCGGCGTGCCGCTGGCCATCGCGCCCGAGGGCACGCGCAGCCGCACCGGGAAGCTGATCGAGGGGCGGCCTGGGGTGGCGTTCATCGCCACGCGGACCAACGTGCCGATCGTGCCCGGCGCGGTGTGGGGCACCGAGAAGATCCTCAAGCGCCCGCGCCCGCTGGTCACTGCGCGCTTCGGCAAGCCCTTCCGCCTGCCCGAAGGCCGCGCCAAAGGCGACCAGCTTGACGAGTACACCGAGCGCATCATGTGCGCCATCGCCGCCCTGCTGCCGGAGCAATACCACGGACACTACGCGGGTAACCCGCTGATCGAGGAGATGGCGAAGATCGTCTGCTAGCGGCGCAGCTCCGCCGAATCCCAGGTGAGAACCGCGCGCTCCGCGCGCCCACCGGCCGCCCACACGCCCCATTCCCCCGTTGTCGCGACGGGCGCCGTGCCGAGCTTCTCGGCGTTCAGGCGCAAGCGGATCGCGCCGGACGACTCGCGGTGCAGCGCGATCGTGTTTGCCGCACCGGGCGCTGCGACGCGCGGGTAGGGCATCCAGCGCCAGTCAGGCCGCGCCGCCGGGCAGGCGCTGATGTCGCGCGGGGCAGGGACCGGGCAGCGCCGCGTCGTCACGTAGCCATCCCCACTGATGGCGTAGACCATCCGCGCGCCGTCTTCCGTCGCCAGCCACACACCCCACGCCGCGCCTCGATCGGATCCGGCGGCCAGCCGCGCGCGGACCGCCAGCGTGAACGCCTGGCCCGGCACGCGCGCCAGCGGCGGGGCGGTGAACCACCTTCCGTCGCCCGCCCCCATGTCGAGCTGCGGGCCCTCTGCCCAGGCTAGACTCGCATCGGCCCAGACGACCGGCCCGGCGACCGGAGGATCGGCCGCGCCGCGCGCCAGCAGGATCGCCCCAACGGCCACGATGGCCACGACGAGCACCACGACGGCCAGCGTCCCGCACCACAACCAGCCGGGCACCGGCGCGCTTGATGGAATCTTCATTCTTTCTGTATCCATTGCGCTATTAGAAAAATGGTTTTTCATGTACAATGGTGTCCATCATTGCCGCGTTGTAGGAACTTGCTGTCGTGGATTATTTCATCACCTACCAATGGGACACATCGCACAGTCCGCCCGTCCTGCTGGCCCTCGTGTCCGGCTCCCTGCTGGCCGACCCCGCGACCATTCCCACCATTATCGACCAGACGCACACGCTCATCAACGAGCAGACCAACCTGGACGCGATCCACCTGATGTACGATCTCACCCGCACCGAGGGGCGGCTGCCGCTGGCAGCCCTGATGCAGCGCAGCGTGATCAGCCCGGCGGTCAAGCACGTGACTGTCTGCGGGGCGCACAGCCGCACCGACGAGATGGCCGTCCTGATCATGTCGGCGGCCAAGCGCCTGCCCTACGAGATCGCGTTCACATCCTCGATCCCGCAGCCTGGGCCCCAGTTTTCCGCTCATCGACCCTGATCCACCGCCAGTGTAACGCACGCCGGCGCCCCTATCGAAATTCGCCCAAACGGGCCCCTTGCGGTATAATTTACAGTATCACAATTGCGGGGCAAGATACCTGCCCTCATACCATAATCGAGCGGGCTGGCGCTGGCCCTACGCGGATAAAATGACCATCGGGCGACCCGCGTTTTCTCCCCAGGTCGCCCGACTGATTCAGACGGACGCTGGCTAGACCGTCACACTGACACAGGACATCAAATTCATGGATATCGGAACTGTCAGACAGATCAATATCAACGACGAGATGCGCGGATCGTACCTCGATTACGCCATGAGTGTGATCGTCGCCCGCGCCCTGCCCGACGCCCGCGACGGGCTGAAACCCGTGCATCGTCGTATCCTGTACGCCATGCACGACATGGGCATCCGGGCCAATTCCGGCTACAAGAAATCGGCCCGCATCGTCGGCGAAGTGCTGGGCAAATACCATCCGCACGGCGATTCGGCCGTGTACGACGCGATGGTCCGCATGGCCCAGGACTTCTCGCTGCGCTATATGCTGGTCGATGGCCAGGGCAACTTCGGCAGCATCGACGGCGACAGCGCGGCGGCCATGCGCTACACCGAGGCCCGGCTGGCGCGCATTGCGGAAGAACTGCTCGAAGACATCGGCATGAACACGGTCGACTTCGTGCCCAACTTCGACGACACGCTCGGCGAGCCGGAAGTGCTGCCCGCCAAGCTGCCCAACCTGCTGCTCAACGGGACGAGCGGCATCGCGGTCGGCATGGCGACCAACATCCCGCCGCACAACCTGCGCGAGGTCGCCGCCGCCATCACGTTCATGATCGACCGGATGATCGAGGCCGAGGGCGATCCCGACGACGCCGTGGCTGAGATCTCGGTCGATGACCTGATGCATTTCATCCAGGGGCCGGACTTCCCCACCGGCGCCCTGATCGTCGGCGGCGCCGAGCTGAAGGAGGCTTATGCCACCGGCAAGGGCCGGATCGTGATGCGCGCCCGGACCGAGATCGAAGAGGCCGGCGACGGTCGCTTCCGCGTCGTCGTCACCGAAATCCCCTACCAGGTCAACAAGTCCGCGATCCTGGAACGCATCGCCGCGCTCGTGCGCGATGGCCGCCTGAACATGATCGCCAACCTGCGCGACGAATCCGACCGCAGCGGCCTGGCGATCGTCATCGAGCTCAAACGCGGGGCGCAGCCGCGCACCGTGGTCAACCGGCTGTTGAAATTCACCCAACTGCAAAGCACGTTCGGCATCCAGATGCTGGCGCTGGTCAATGGCGAGCCGCGCCTGCTCAGCCTGCGCCGCGCGCTGCACCTGTACATCGACCACCGCCGCACGGTGATCCGCCGCCGCAGCGAGTACGAGCTGGAAAAAGCCCGCGCTCGCGCCCACATTCTCGAAGGGCTGCTCAGGGCGCTGGCCGACATCGAAGACGTCATCAAGACGATCCGCCAGGCGGACGATACCGAAACGGCCCGCGCCGGCCTGATGGAGCGCTTCGGCCTCAGCGAAGCGCAGGCCAACGCCATCCTCGACATGCAGCTTCGCCGGCTGGCCGCGCTCGAACGGCAGAAAATCGAAGACGAATACCGCCAGATCCGCGAGTACATCGCCTATCTGGAAGACCTGCTGCACTCGCCGCGCAAAGTCCTGGCGCTGATCCGCGACGACATCAACATGCTCGCCGAGAAATACGGCGACGAGCGCCGCACCGAGCTGGCCCTGGACGTGATGACCGACTTCAACGAGAGCGACCTGATCCGCGACGAGGAAGTGCTGATCAGCCTGACCGAGCGCGGCTACATCAAGCGCGTCCCGGCGGAAGTCTACCGCTCGCAGCGGCGGGGCGGCAAAGGCGTCACCGGCATGGCGACCCGCGATGAAGACGCCGTCGAGACCCTATTCTCCACCAACTCGTTGGACCACGTGCTGTTCTTCACCGACCAGGGCAAGGTTTACTGCCAGCGCGCCTATACCATCCCGGAGAGCGGGCGCGGCGCCAAGGGCACGCTGATCAATGCCTTCCTGGCACTCCAGCCAGAAGAATACGTCTCGACCATCGCCAGCGTGCCCACCTTCGAGAACGCCGAAGGGTACTTCGTGCTCTGCACGCACCGGGGGCGCATCAAGCGCGTGCCAGCCAGCGCCTTCGCGGCGGTGCGCAGCAACGGCCTGATCGCCATGACTCTCGACGAGGACGATTACCTGGGCTGGGTGCGGCGCACGGACGGCAACCAGGACTTGATCGTGGTGACGCGGCACGGTCAGAGCATCCGCTTCCACGAGCGAGACGTGCGCGTGATGGGCCGTCCCGCGGGCGGCGTTAGCGCCATCCGCCTGGCCGATGACGACGAGGTGGCCGGGATGGACGTCATCACCGATCCGTACGCCACGCTGCTGGTCGTGACCGAATACGGCTACGGCAAGCGCACGCCGCTCACCGAATACAAGGTGCAGCGCCGTTTCGGCAGCGGCATCCGCACGCTCTCCAAAGACCTGCACAAGACGGGCTCGATCATTGGCGCGAGCGTGGTCACGCCCGAAGACGGCCTGACGTTGATCACCGCGGGCGGCATCGTGCTGCGCACCGAGGTCGATACGATCAGCATTTACGGCCGTTCCACCAGCGGCGTGAAGATGATCCATCTGGCCGACGATGACGTGCTGGTGAGCATGGCGATTGTGGCCGGCGCCCCCATCGAAGGCGAAGGCGGGCAGTTGTCGCCGAACGGCCATATCAGCGCCGAGAGCGAACTCGCCGCCGAGCCGGTGGCGATCGAGGGTGAGGCGCAGGTTCTGCCGGGCGATGAAGGCGACGCAGACTACGACGACTACGACGACGGCTACGACGCGTATTACGAGGACGAGGGCTAAGCCGCTCGCCGGATCGCCCCCGGATTGCACCCGCTCCGATGCCCACTGTGTCCCCGCGCCGGTGGGCATCGTCGATCATGCGTTCGAGTTCTCAAACTTGCCCGCCAACCCCTGGCCAAACCGCCCGGCCTGTCGTAAACTGGGGCCATGCTCACCTATCCGATCACCCTTCAGGCCGGGCCAGGACCCCTCCAGGCTTTCGTCCCCGATCCCGACCCTGACGCCATCGCGGCGTCGGCGGTCGCGCTCGCCAATACCGATGGCGGCGTGTTGATCGTGGGGCTGGACGAGCGCGGGGCGGCGACTCCCCTGCCGGACAGCGCGACGCTCGATCGCGCGCTCCAGCAGGCCGCCGAGCGCTGCACGCCGCCGGTGGCGTTTGCCTTTCGCCAGACGGTGATCACCCCCGCCGGGCCGGTGCTGGCCCTGGCGATCCCACGCGGGCGCAAGGTCCACGCCCTGCACGACGGGCAGGTGACTGTCCGCGCGACGCGCGGCAATCGCGTGCTCAACGGCGCCGAGATCCGCCAACTGCTCTCGTCCCGCTCGAACGGCGAGTTCGAGGCCGAGCCGGTGCCCGGCGCCACGCCGGGCAGCCTGGACCCCAATCTGGTGGCCGATTTCCTGATCCATCGCCGGGAGCGGCTGGGCCAGTCGCCGGCGGGGAGCCAGGACGATCTGCTGATCAAGATGGGCGCCGTCACGTCCGACTATCGCGTGACCGTGGCCGGGATGCTGCTCTTTGGGCGCGATCCGCAGCGCTGGCTGCCTGCCAGCGGCGCGCGTTTCGTGCGCATCGTAGGCGGGAATCACGTCGCATTCGAGCGCACCATCGGCGGGACGCTGACACAGATCGTCGAGCGCGTGTGGGAGCAGATCAGCGAGCAGATGCGCGCGGAAAGCGAGTCCGACATTCCGGAGCAGTTCGTCCCACTCGCGGTGCGCGAGGCGCTGGTCAACGCCGTGTGCCACCGCGACTACCGGCTGCGCGGCGAGGGGATCACGGTCACGATGCGCCCCGATCGGCTGGACATCACCAGCCCCGGCGGCCTGCCGGGCTTCATGACGGTGGAAAACCTGATCAACGGGCGCTTCAGCCGCAACCCGCGCCTGGCCTGGGCGCTGTTCCACTGGGGCTACATTCCGGAGCCGGGCCAGGGCATCGTCACCCTGATGGCGAGCCTGGACCGGCGCGGCTGCCGCCCCCCGGAGATCGAAACAGGACCGTACCGGGTGAACGTCCGGCTATACAGCGCCGGAGCTGAGCTTTCCGGCGCGGCGGACGAGAGCGCCCCGGGCGAGTTCAACGCACGCCAGCGCCAGGCCCTGGCCTACGTGCGCGAGCACGGCAGCATCACCCTGCGCGAGCTGCGCACTGTCTGCGGCGACAGCCGGCCCGAACAACTCCAGCGCGATCTGATCGAGCTGGTGGCGCGGGGACGGCTGCGCAAAGTGGGGTCGCGCACGAACGCGTATTACATCATGCCCTGAGCCGGGCGATCAGACCAGGAACTCGCCGCTCCGGTAGAACAGCTCGCCGTCGATCACGATCTCCCCGCCGTCTTTCATGTTGTGGACCATATCCCAGTGGATCGCGCTCTGGTTGAGGCCTTTCGCCTCGGCGTAGCTGCGGCCCAGCGCCATGTGGATGCTGCCGCCGATTTTTTCGTCGAACAGGATGCTGCGCGTGAGCTGCTGCACCCCCATGTTCGTCCCGATGGCGAACTCGCCCAGGCGGCGCCCGCCCGCGTCGGTGTCGAGCTGGCTGAGCAGGAACGCCTCGCCCTTGCTGGCCGACGCCTCGACCGCCACGCCGTTCTCAAAGCGCAGCTTCACGCCATCCACCTCGAAGCCCTGGTAGACCGACGGGAAGTTGAACTCCACCGTGCCGTTGACCGAGTCCTCGACCGGGCTGGTGAAGATCTCGCCATCGGGGAAGTTCAACGCGCCGTGGCAGCTCACCCACAGCCGGTCCTGGAAGTCGAAGGACATGTCGATGCCAGGGCCGCGCACTTCGGCGTGTTTCTTATCCGCCAGCCACGCGACGAGCCGCTCCTGCTTGTCGCGGAACGCGATCCAGTAGGCGACCGGGTCGGGTTGGTCCAGCCCGCAGGCACGGTAGACGAAGTCCTCGTAGGCGCGCAGGCCCATCTCGGCGGATTGCGCCAGGGCCTCCGTCGGCCAGCCGACGACGGTCCAGCGCAGCTCGCCTTTATCGTACCGGTCGAGATACGCTTCGCCGAAGGGCTGGATGGTGCGGCGGAAGCGGCTGATGCGCGCCGGATCGATGGTCGAGACGGCTTTGGTATTGGCGGGCGCCTTGATGAAAAACAGTGCGTCGGAGTGATTGACCCAGTGCATGATCGTCGAGTCCAGGTGGTCGAGCTGGGCGTCGTTGGCTTCGCGCATGAACAGTTCGTAGTAGGGCGAATAGTCGGCGGAGATCAGGGGCGCCGACTGCACGTTGGGGTACCCGCCCCGCTTGAGCACCGCCTCGACCAGCGCCTCGACCAGCGGTCCGGCGGTGTCGTGCTGGCCCGCGATGGTCACGTAGTCCCCCGGCTGGACGGGAGATGAATACTCGGTGAGGATTTTGGCGAGATCGATCGCCAGGTTTTTAGCCATTCGTTTTTTCGCTTTCTATGTACACGAACAAAATGCTTTGGGCCCGGCGGCGTTGGTGGGCCGGGCCAGACCCCGACTATAGCATAGGTGCCGGGGCGGTGCTACGAACGAAAAGCTGATTTTGTTATAATTTATTGGGATTATTGTGGCACACAGTTCGGCGGAGGACTCATGAGCATCGTTCCGTACCAATCGGCGCACTCGGCGCGCCGCAACAAGCTGCTGCTGCTCGCGTTCGTCATCCTGGTTATCGTCGTGAGCTCGACGGCGCTGGCGGTAGCTGCCCTGCTCACGCCGGAGAACAACGACGTGCGCATCCTGCCCGACATGGGGCGCCGGCACGTGCGGGTGCAGGTGGCGAGCGACGTGTATCTCAGCCAGCCGCCCACCTCCGGCCCGCACATCGCCGAAGAGGTGGCATGGGGCGAGCACATGGCGACTCTGTCGGACTCAGCGCAGCTTCACGCGCTCGAACAGGGCGGCGTGATCCTGCACTACAACTGCCCCGATGGCTGCCCGGAAGACGTCGAGGCGCTGCGCGGCATCCTGAACGACGCCGGGACCGACCAGCTCCTTCTGCACCCCTATACCAACATGGATGACCGCTTCGCCGTCACCGCCTGGACGCGCCTGCTGGCTCTGGACAAGGTGGACCGCGACCTGATTATGGATTTCATCGAAGACTACCGGGGCATCGTGCGGGAGGGCTGATCCGGGCCGCCCACAAGAAACATGAGTGACACTTCTGCTACAAATTGAGGATACTTCCCGACGACGCGAATAATGTCAGGCGTATCGAGCGGCGTCACAGCGCCAGAGGCAGCAGGTCACTCATGTATTACAATTCATTCTACGACGAAACAGGGGCGGTGTCCAGCCGTTGCCCGGATGGCGTGCTCACTGTACAATGGTCGTAAGCTGATCAGTCATTCCGGGTGGGCGGCGTCATGACCACGCGCATTCTAATCATCGATCCCGATATCAGTTTCATGGTGAGCCTCAAGCAGGCGCTCGAAGGCACCGGCGAGTTTCGCGTCAGCGTGTCGGCCAATGGACCCGCCGCGGAAGACTCGCTCCAGCGCGAGCGGCACGACATCGCCGTGCTCGATTTCGAGGTGCCCGAGCTGGACGTCATGGAGTTAATCGCCGACCTGCGGCGCATCCAGCCGGACCTGCCGATCATCATGACGCCACAGACCGACCTGCACCGCGAGCGGGCGCGTTTTCTGGACATTCAGGGCGTGCTGCCCAAGCCGTACATGGCGCGCGACCTGATCCCTCACCTGCGCGGCCTGGCGGGCCGCGCGAGCGCCCGGCCCGCGCCGGACGCCGATGAGTTTGTCCCGCCCGCCATGCCGTCCACGCTGCGCCACCTGATGCCCGAACCACAGGCCGATCTGCACCCGACCCCCTCGCCCACCGAACTGCTGGACGATGTCGAGCGCGACAAGCTGGGCGAGCATTTCGCCGAGCCAGAGGCGATTCTCGACGAGTTCGAGGTGTTCGAGGAGAGCGGGACCCGCTACTTCGAACAGGCGGAAGCCGATTTCGAGACCAAACAGCTCACCGACCTGCCAGACACACCCGCCAAAACGACGGCGCTGCTGCAGTGGGATGCGGTGCCGCCCACGTCACAGCTCACTGACACGCACGAGCTGGCGGACCGGCCCCAACCCGCCGGGACGGTGCGCTTCAGCGACGAGACCGGCGCAGAAGCCGGGGACGAAGATTTGCTGGGCGCAAACGGCTGGGTGGAGCACGGCCCTGGAACGCGCCTGTTCGAGCCGTTTTTGGGCGAGCCGCCCACCAACGAAGAAGATACGCCCACGGTCCCGCCGCACGACCTGCCGGGTGTGCGGCAGTTCCTGGCAACCGACGTGCAGGAGCACGACCCAACCACGTTTGGCGAGGTGCTCGATGCCGTAGCCCAATCGCCGCCCCGGGACCGCCCGCTGTCGCCGGACGAAGCGGCCTTCCACCAGCTCGTTGACTCCATGCGCGCGCCGGAGGAACGGCGCACCCGCCGCCGCTGGCTGGAAGACTTGCTCGCGTCCATCGCAGTGGACACGGCCCGCACCGAAGACGCCAGCCTTTCTGGCGCGGGCGAGACCGAGTTGGATTACGTGCTGGACGCCATCCGGCGCGGCCAATCGCCCAGCGCGGAAGTGCCCGGCGACGACCGCCCGGAGGCGGCGCCGGACGACATCACCATTGGCGACGTGATGCAGGATCTGTTCGATCCGTCGTTCGAGAGCGTGCTCGAAGCGCTGGCGGGCGAGGACATCGATGATGAAGACTTCGCCGAGCCGACCTATGGCGGCTCGCCTCTGGCCGGTGTCGATGCCCCCTACGACGCGATCGCGCCCGGTGACGTGCTGAGCGAGCGCGACGCGCCCGAGTGGTTGAGAGCCTACGAAGCCGAAGGGCTGGACCTGGCCGAGCTGGAGCTGGACGAGGAAGCCGAACCGGTCGATGAGCCGCCGGTTGCCGCCGAGGACTCCTCGCGCTATCCGGCGACGGCGGCGCTCACGGCCGTTTCGCGGGACGAAGCCAGCGAGGATTTTTCGCTCAACCAGCTTCTGAGCCAGATCGAGCAGCAGCTTCCACCGCCCCGCAGCGGACGCCCGCACCTCAAGCCGCTGCCGTCCTGGGGTGATGCGTCCGCGCTGGAGAGCGCACAGTCGCTCGAGTCGCTGTTCGACCGCATGGAAGGCGCCGCCCCCGAGGGGGCCAGCGACGAGGAACTCGCGGCGCTGGACGACTCCGACGCGCTGGAGCAGTTGTTGAACCTGGTGGAAACCTCGGTGAGCGAGGAACCCTTCGCGGAATCCGACGAGCTGGCCGACGAGATCGCCGAAGCGTTTTATGCGGGCGTCCAGACCGAGGCCGAGCTCACCTTCGGCGCCGACGATGACGCCGCGCGGGCCGGCGAAGAGATGGCGGCCTACGCGGGCGATGAAGATATGCAGGCCGCTGAGGGCGCCGCTGTCTATGCTGGCGACGAAGACGCGCAGGTCGAAGAAGCCGTCTTCGAGGAGCCGCTGGAAACCGCCCAGGAATTTGCGGCCGAGCTTGAGGACCTGCCCGCCGCTTACGCCGAAGCTGGCGAAGCGGTCCCGCTGCGGGACGAGATCGAGGAGATCGTCCCGATCGACGACGATCACCTGATCCCGGTGCCGGTCGAGGCGGCGGCGCGCCTGCTCAGCGGGGAGGGCCTCACGCCCGCGCCGGAGGAAGACGACGAGGCCGCCCTGGCCCAGATCGCCGTCCAGCTCACCCAATACTCGTTGGAAAGCTCGGCCCAGGCCACCATGCTCAGCCGCCCCGGCGAGATGCTGGCTGGCGCGGGCAATCTGCCCGACAGCGCCATGGAGCGCCTGTTCGAGATCGTGGACAGCGCCTGGCAGACGCGTAGCAGCGACGATACCGACTCGCTGATCCGCTACATCACGCTGCCCGATGCGGGCGATTTTCTGCTGTACAGCAAGCTGGTCCCCAGCGGCCTGAGCCTGAGCATGGTCTTCCACCTCGATACGACGGTGAGCGTCATCCGGCGCCAGGCCCAGCGCCTGAGCCAGTCGCTGGAGCTGGTGCCCGAAGCCGAGGAAGCGCCCCCGGTGGAAGAGCCAGCCGCCGCCCGAACGGCGCCCAGCCGCCCCACCGACGTGCGGCGCCCGGAGGACTGGCGCATCGACGAGGACATGCGGATCGAGGACGAGGCGGGCGTGCTGCAGCGTCCGGGCAGCCAGGAAGAGGCCGCCATGGGCTTCACCTGCGTGTGGATGCCGCGCGATCCCGGCCAGGAGCTGGTCGGAGACTTCGCGGAGGACCTGCGCGAGTGGGTGTTCGAGATCGGCGCGGAGCACGGCTGGCGGGTGGATACGGTCGAGGTCAATGCCGATTTCATCGCCGTGTCGCTGTGCGTGCCCCAGAAGGCGCAGCCCGACGAAGTGATCACCCAACTGATGGACGAGACCACCCATCGCAGCAGCGCGCTCCACCCCGAATGGCTGGACGGTTACCAGCCGCTGTGGGCCGACGGGTATTACCTGGTGATGCCCCCGCGCGACCTGTCCGATCGCGAGATCGCGCGGTTCATCACCTACCAGCGCCAGGCCCAGATCGGCTGACGCCGTAGCCCGGCAGAATCAACCAGCGCCCCGGCACATACCGGGGCGCTGTTGTGTCAGCATAGGATTATTCGAGGCGCGTGGCGGTGCCGGTCAGCACCCACTGGACGTAGGTGTTCTCGCCGCCCACGGCGGTGATCGTCACCTGGCCCGTGCGACTATCGGCGGTCACCTCGCGGTCGACAATCGTCTGCCCGCACGCGAATGTCGCCCCGCCCGTGAAAAACTGGACGTTCTGCGTCCCCGTGCCAAAACACGACACGGCGATGATCAGCCGCGCCCGTCCCCCGGACAGCGCCGCATTCGGGTTCATGCCGGTGATGTCCCACCGCACGCGGTCCTCCGTATCCCCGCCGGGAAAGGATACGAAATCGGTCACCGAAGTCGTGCTGTCGAGCGCGATGTTCAACGGGCTGTTGAAGTTCGCGTCCGGCGGCGCGGTTGGCGGAGGGGGCGGCGTCGTCGGCGTGTAGCTCGGCGTATACGTGGCGCTTGGCAGCACGAGCTGCTGTTCCTGGGCCGGTATGTTGGTGGGCGTCCAGGTGGGCGTGTAGGTATGGGTATTCGACGGCGTCCAGGTCGGCGTGTAGGTATAGGTATTCGACGGCGTCCAGGTCGGCGTCAGCGTCGGGCCGCCGGGCGTGTAGGTCGGGCTTGGCGTGTACGTCCAGGTCGGCGTATAGCTCGGCGTGTAAGTCCAGGTCGGCGTGATCGTCGGGCCGCCAGGCGTGTAGGTCGGGCTCGGCGTGTAGCTCGGCGTCACGGTCGGGCCACCGGGGGTGTAGGTCGGGGTCACGGACCCGGCTGGCGTCGACGCGGCGGGCGGCTGGCCCACCGGCGGGAAGCTCGCCACGGTCACGCCGCTGCAGTCGCCCTGGGTGCTGGTCGCGGCCACCTGGGCGGATACCCAACCCGGTCCGCCGTTGTAGAGCACCTGCCACCAGCTACTGTCCTGGTTCCTGCCCGTCACCGGGAGTGTGGTCCCGGCCTGCGCCACGCCGATCGGCGGCTGGTAGGCCACGCCGGGACCATAGCGCACGTTCACGTTGCCCGCGAAGACCACCACACACGTCCCCGAGGTGACGGGCGGCGCGCCCGACGATCCGCTCGACGGCGGCTGGGCGGGCGGCGTGGGCGTGCCCTCGACCGGGATCGCCTCCCACGTAATCAGCACCTGCAGCGCCTCTTCGCCCGGCTCAATGGTGAGCATGAAAGAGCCACCGGCGGGCAGCATCGCCGCCAGGGCCGGCAGGACCAGCACCGACGGCGCCAGCTCGAGGAGCGTCTCGCCGGTGGTCTCATCGACCAGACTCACCGCGGGCAGGCTGATCCCCGGCACGCCCTCGGGCGGGATCGTCTCGACCGACAGCGACGTGAACAGCGCCTCCGGCACCGGGGCCAGGCTGAAGCGCTGCGCCGCCGCCTCGACTGTGACCTGCGTCTCGCCCAGCGCCAGCGGCACCGGCGGGGCGCCAGCGCCCGTGAGCTGGATCAGCAGGTCGCCGCCAGCCGCCGCCGCGGCCTGGAGCACCAGCGTGTAGCGCCCGCCCGCCGCGCTGGGCGAGGTATGGAGAATGTTGCCGTCCGCGCCAGGCGCCAGCGGGACGGCGGCCTGGTTGGGATCGATCAACACCGCGGTAAAGGCGAAATCGGTCAGCCGGTCCAGCCGCAGCTCGAAGCCATCCCCGGCCAGAACGTCGAACACGCGGGTGGCGGTCTGTCCGGGCGCCAGGGTCAGGATCAACGGCTGCCCGGCGACGAGCGTCGTGCCGTCATCTTGCGCGCGCGCTGGCAGGGGTGCCACGATGGCTGCCACCAGCGGCAGGAGGAACAACAGGGCAATCACACCTCGGGAACGATCGATCATGATGCAGCTCCTATGCAGGGTTGGATGGAGGCATTGCGGAGAACGTCCCCATTTCCGGGCGTCAATTGATATCATAGTATAGTAGTTTCATATGATAAAACTGCAAAAAATCTATAAAATACATACTTCACATGTCGCGGCGGGTAGACATCGCCGCCCGGCGCGCGCGGTGTTATAATCGGATCGCACATCCGTTCAACTCATAGCCACGATAGGATCGCGCCATGTCACGTCCCACGCTTGTGCTCATCGACGGTCACGCCCTGGCCTACCGCCAGTTTTTCGCCCTGCCTGCCGCCGGGTTCATGACCAAGGCCGGCGAGCCGACCAACGCCACCTTCGGCTTCGCCCGCACGCTGCTGGACATCCTCGACGAGCGGCCCAACTACCTGGCCGTCACGTTCGACCAGGGGCTGTCCGGGCGCGGCGAGATGTACCCGGACTACAAGGGCACGCGGGAGAAGATGCCCGACGACCTGCGCGCCCAGCTCAACCGCATCCGCGAGGTGGTGAAGGCGTTCAACATCCCGATCCTGGAGCTGGACGGGTACGAGGCCGACGACGTGCTCGGCTCGGTCGCGCCCCAGGCCGAGGCGGATGACGTGGACGTGCTGATCATCACCGGCGACCGCGACCTGCTCCAACTGATCACTGAGCGCACCACCGTGCAGCTCCCCGCCGGTCGGAGCCAGGGCCACCCGCAGCACTACGACCTGGCGCGCTTCCGCGAAGAGTACGGCCTGGAGCCGCCCCAACTGGTCGAGATCAAGGGGCTGATGGGCGACTCGTCGGACAACATCCCCGGCGTGAAAGGCGTGGGCGAGAAGACGGCTATCAAACTGATCGCGGAGTACGGGTCGGTCGAGAACCTGTACGAGCACCTCGACGCGATCAAAGGCGCTCTGCAGACCAAGCTGGCCGAAGGCCGCGAGAGCGCCCTGCTCTCGCGCGAGTTGGCCCGCATCCGCCGCGATGTGCCGGTGACGCTCGACCTCAACGCGTGCGTGTCGCACGATTACAACTACGCCGACGTGGAGCGGCTGTTCCGGACGCTCGAATTCCGCAGCCTGATCGACCGCGTGCCCGGCAAGCCGTCGGGGGCCGTCTCGCCCCAGCAGATGTCGATGTTCGAGATGGCCGAGGCGGTCCGCGCCCCCGATCAGGCGGTCGTCCCCTTCGTGATCGTGGACGACGAGGCGAAGCTCGCCGCGCTGGTCGAGACACTGGACGGGGCGGCGGCCATCACCTGGGACGTGGAGACGACCTCCACCGACCAGATGCGCGCCGAGCTGGTCGGCATCGCGCTGGCGGTCAGCGGCGAGGAAGGCTATTACGTCCCGGTGGGGCACGTCGCCAGCAACGCGCCCGCCCGGCCTAACGAAGAGGCCCAGCCCGACCTGGTGGCGGGGCACAGCCCGCGCCAGCTCCCGCTGGAGACGGTGATCGAGGCGCTGCGCCCGGCGCTGACCAACCCGAAGATCCCCAAGTACGCTCACAACGCCAGCTACGATCTGGTGGTGATGCGCCGCTACGGGATCGACGTGACGCCGGTCGCGTTCGACACGATGGTCGCCGAATGGCTGAGCGACCCGTCGAGCCGCAACCTGGGCCTCAAGAACCTGGCCTGGGTGCGCACGGGCGTGCAGATGACGCCCATCGACGAGTTGATCGGCTCCGGCAGGAACCAGACCACCATGGACCGCGTGCCGGTCGAGCGGGCCGCGCCCTACGCCGCCGCCGACGCCGCCATGACGCACCGGCTGGCCGATCTGCTGCGCCCGGAACTGGAGGAGCGCCAGGTCTGGAAGCTGTTCAGCGAGATCGAGATGCCGCTGGTGCCGGTCATCGCCGACATGGAGATGGCGGGCGTGCTGCTGGACGTGGGCTACCTGCACGAGCTGAGCGCCGAAATGACCGAGCGCCTGGGGGCGCTGCAAACCGAGATCTACGACCTGGCGGCGGGCTATGGCGAGTTCAACCTGGGCAGCCCCAAACAGCTCAATGATGTGCTGTTCGGCAAGCTGGGCCTGTCCACCGAGGGGCTCAAGAAGACGACGCACGGCTTCAGCACTGACGCCGCCACGCTCGAAGCGCTGAAGGGCGAGCACCCGATCGTCGAGAAGATCCTGGCGTGGCGCGAGCTGAGCAAGCTCCAGAGCACCTACCTCGACGCGCTGCCCGCCCTGGTGAATCCCGACACGGGGCGCGTCCACACCAACTACAACCAGACCGGCACCGTCACCGGGCGGATCTCGTCCAGCGACCCCAACCTGCAGAACATCCCGGTGCGCAGTGAGGAAGGGCGCCGCGTGCGCCGGGCGTTCATCGCGCCGCCGGGACACACCCTGCTGGCGGTCGACTACAGCCAGGTCGAGCTGCGCATCCTGGCCCACTACAGCCAGGACGAGGCCCTGCTCGACGCCTTCCGCCGGGGCGAGGACATCCACCGCGCCACCGCCGCCGCCGTGTATCACGTCCCATTGGACGAGGTGACCTACGAGCAGCGCAGCTTCGCCAAGTCGGTGAACTTCGGCCTGATGTACGGCATGGGCGCCTTCCGGCTGGCGCGCGACAGCGACCTGACGCTGGCCGAGGCCGAGGACTTCATCACGACCTATTTCGAGCGCTTCCCCGGCGTGCGCAAATACCTGGACCGCTCGCGGGCGCTGGCCGCCGAGCAGGGCTACCTGGAAACGCTGCTGGGCCGCCGCCGTTACTTCCCCGAGCTGGACGCCACCAAGGGCCGCCAGCCGAGCTTCCAGGCGCGCCAGCGGGCCGAGCGCGAGGCAATCAACATGCCGATCCAGGGCACCGCCGCGGACATCATCAAGATCGCGATGATCGACCTGCACCGCGCGCTGGCCGAGCACGATAACGGCGCGCAGATGATCCTGCAGGTGCACGACGAGCTGGTGCTCGAAGTGCCGGAGGCGGCGATCGATCGCGTCGCGCCGCTGGTGGTCGAGGTGATGGAGTCGGCGTTCACGCTGGACGCGCCGCTGGTGGCCGACGCGCGCGTGGGTCCGAACTGGGCGGAGATGCGGGAATGGGGAGATCGCTGATTCTTGCCGCCTGCGCCCGACTCGCGGTAAGCTGAGTGAAAATCCTCACCATCCGTCCAGCCAGGCGATCGCGTCCGATCGCGGAGGATAGTGGCGTGCGCACGTGTGCAACCATCCTGGTGCTGCTGGCGCTGCTCGTGGGGGCGGCCCCCCTGGGCGCCCAAAGCGGCGAAACCGGCTATGATGTCGTCGAGGCAGTCAACGCGTATCGCGTCTCACAGGGCAAACCCGCGCTGGAGGTCCACCCGGCGCTGATGCTCGCCGCGCAGCGTCACGCCGACTGGATGGCGGCCAACCACACGTCATCCCACATGGGCGAAGGCGGCTCGATGCCGGACGACCGCGCCGCGGCAGCCGGGTACGTGGGCCTCGCCCGCGAGAATGTGGCCGGGGGCACGGTCGGCTACGCCACAGTCGCCTGGGCCGTCGAGCGCGGGTGGGCTCAGAGCCAGGGCCACCGGCTCACCATGCTGGCCGATGCCGAGCACATCGGCGGCGGCACCGCCGCGGACAGCGAAACCCAGCATTACGTCCTGCTGATCGGCTCGTCGACGTATGCGGGTTTCTCCACGGTCGATGCCATCATGACGGGCAGGCAGAGCGAGCAGGGCGCCGAGCCGCCCCCGTCGTCGGGTCCACCAACGGCCCCTGTGCGGCCCAGTCCGACCGCGGTGCCGGGCACGCCCACCCCCGCCCCGATCTACGTCGCGCCCATCGTGATCGCGGAGCCGGACGAGGACGGCACGCAGATTCACGTCGTCCGGCCCGGCCAGACGGCGTGGGCCATCGCGGCGGTCTACGGCGTGGACCTGGACGAGATGCTGGCGCTCAACGGCCTGACACGCCCGGTCATCCTGCACCCCGGCGACAAGATCGCCATCCGCCTGGGGCCGGATGCCACGCCCCCGCCGCGCGCGCCGCAAACCTACACCGTGCAAGAGGGTGAGAGCGCCTGGGCGATCGCGGCGACGCACGGCATCACGCTCGACGCGCTGCTGGCGGCCAACGATCTGGTGCGCCCGGCCATTCTCCAGCCCGGCGACACGCTGATCATCCCGCGCCCGTAGGCGCCCCGCGAAGCCTTGCCGCCCGCGGCGCACTGCTGCTAAGCTTGTGGGTATGCACCGACGCCCCACCCTCACCCACACGCTCCGCGCCGCGCTCGCCGCGTGGCTGATCGGCTGGCTGCTGGCCGCCGCGCTGGACGCGCGCGCCGACTCGACGCGCCGCCGCATCCGCGTGCCGATCCTGATGTACCACTACGTCAGCACGCCCCCCGAGGATGCCGACAAATACCGGCTCGACCTGTCGGTGACGCCGGAGCAGTTCGCCGCGCAACTCGCCTGGCTGGACGCCAACGGCTTCACCACCGTCACGCTCGACGACGTGCACCGCGCGCTGACCGAGGGCTACCGCCTGCCGTCGCGTCCCGTCGTGCTGACCTTCGACGATGGCTACGCCGACGCCTACGAGCACGCCTTTCGCCTGCTGGACCGGTTCAGCATGGTCGGGACGTTCTTCGTCGTCACCGACTGGCTGGACCAGTCTCGCCCAGGCTACCTGACATGGGACCAGGCGCGGACGATGGCGCGCGCGGGCATGTCGATCCAGAGCCACAGCCGCAGCCATCCCGATCTGGCGAACGACTGCGATTACGACTGCCTGGTGTACCAGATCCTGGGCAGCGCCGAGACCATCGCCGCCCAGATCGGCGTGCGCCCGCGCTTCTTCTGCTACCCCAGCGGGCGCTACAACGCCGACGTGCTGACCGTCGTCTCGCAGGTGGGCATGGTGGCGGCGGTCACCACCCACGGCGGCACGCTGCACACCAGCGATCGCCCGCTGGAGCTGCGGCGCGTGCGCATGCGCGGGACGACGACGCTGGATGATTTCGCGTGGATGATGGCCGATTGGCGGGAATAAAAAGGGCGGACGCCGGTAGGGTGTGGACGCCCGCCCTGAGGTAGGGGTTTAGAAGCCGCGTCGCTTACCGGCGTTTGCCGAAGTGACGCCACAACATGGCCGCGCCAGCCACGATCAGGATGGCGGACCATGCGCCTCCCAGGTTTAAGAAACCGAACAAGCCGATCGCGCCGGTGATCGCCGCAGCGCCCATCCGGGTACGGGCGTGGTCGGTCCACACGCCCCCAGCCGCCTCGACCTTCTGCCAGGTGTCGTAGCCCAGCCAGCCGCCCGCGCCGATCAGGATCAGGCCCCACCAGCTCAGGTTGAGGATGCTCACCAGGCCAATCGCGCCCACGACGATCCCGCCCAGCAGGCGGTTGCGGCTGGTGCCGACCCAGGTCTGCCCGGCGGCGGTGTACTGCTGGTAACCGTTGAACGCCAGCCAGCCGCCGATGCCGACCATCGCCAGGCTCCACAGGTTCAGACTGATGCCGATCCAGCCCTGCAGCAAGTAGAGAATGCCGACGCCGATCAGGCCCAGCCCGGCCAGCGCCGTCCAGTTGCGCTCCTCGACCAACTCGCGGATGTCGAGGCCGGGCAGCGGGCGCGAATCGGTCTTACGCTTGCGGCCGTTCGCCCCGTAGGCGCGCCCCGCTGTGTCGCTGGCGATCCGTTCGGCTTCGTTGCTCGTCTGTCCAGAATTTGGATACTCGTCGCTCATGGTCTTTCTCGTTCCTCGCCTGTCCTTCGCGATGACTCGTCTCACACATAATTACGCAGGATGGCCGGGCGGAGTTGCGTTTCGCCAAAACGGCGTTCGCGCCGGGCACTTTTCGGCGTATAATCGGGGCTGGTTCCGCGCCTGCCACAGATCGAGCAGCCAGCATGAGATCGATGGTCGCCCTGGTCAAAGACCACCGGGCCGACGCCCTGATGTCGGCCATTGTTTTTGTCTGGGGCCTGAACTTCATCGTCATCAAAGACGCGTTCAACGACATCGACCCACTCACTTACAACGCCGTCCGGTTTCTGGTGGGCGTCCCGGTGCTGACCGCCATCGCCCTGCGCGACCGGTCGGTGGTGCGCGTCTCGCGGCGCGACCTGGGCCTGATCGCGCTGGCGACGCTGTGCGGGCCGATTGGCTACCAGGTATTCTTCGTGCTGGGCCTGGACCGTACCACCAGCACCAACGCGGCTCTGCTGGTCGCCACCATGCCCGCCTGGACCGCCGTGATCAGCATCGCCGTGGGGCTGGTGATGGTCAGCCGCCGCCTGATGATCGGGATTGCGATCACGCTGGCGGGGGTGGCGCTGGTGGTCCTGGGCCGTGGCGGGGCGTCGTTCTCGCTCTCGGAAGGCGATCTGCTCGGCAGCGGGCTGGTCCTGCTGGCGACGATCATTTCGGCCATCGGCAACATTCTCAAGAAGCCGCTGCTCGACCGGCTGGGCGGCATGCGGATCACGCTGTGGACGTTCTGGCTCACGACGCTGGCCCTGTCGCTGCTCGCCGCGCCTGGCCTGCTCACGCTCTCGGCGGACGATCTGCCGGTCAGAAGCTGGCCCAACGTGCTGTACAGCGGCCTGCTGGCGGGCGTGGGCGGCTTCACGGTGATGAACATCGGCCTGCGCGAGCTGGGCCCCACGCGCGCCGCCAGCTACCACAACTTCACCCCGATCGTCGCCGGGCTGGCGGGCGTGCTCGTGCTGGGCGATCCGGTCGGCCTCGGGCTGCTCGTCGGCGGGCCGCTGACGCTGGCCGGGGTGATCGTCGTGCGCAACAACATCTACCTGCGCCGCCCGGCCCGCGATGCGGCGCAGTCCAACAACTAGGGGGAAGGCACCTTGGCCGATCTGAGAGGCACCCTGCGCGCCCACGGCGCCGATGCCGCCATGTCGTTCATCGTCATCATCTGGGGCTTGCACTTCATCGTGATGAAAGACGGCATGGAGGACATCGCGCCCAACACCTACAACGCGCTGCGCTTCCTGGCGGGCGTGCCTGTGATGCTCACCGTGGCCTACACGCAGCGCGTGGCGCTGCGCCTGTCGTGGCGCGACGCCGGGCTGGTCGTCGCCATCTCGATCATCGGGCCGATCGGCTACCAGATCGGTTTTGCCTCAGGGCTGGACCGCACCACATCCACCAACACGGCCCTGCTGGTCGCCACCACCCCGGCCTGGACGGCGCTGTTCAGCCTGTTCGCCGGGATCGTGCTCGTCCGGTGGCGGCTGCTGGCGGGCATCGCGATCACGCTGGTGGGCGTGGCCCTGGTCGTGCTGGCGGGCGCTGAGGACGGATTCTCGCTCTCCGAAGATGACCTGATCGGCTCCGGATTGCTGCTGGGCGCCGCGATCATCGGCGCGGTGGGGAACATCCTGAGCAAGCCAGTGCTCGACCGCCTGGGCGGGATGCCGGTCGCGATCTGGACCTATCTCCTGACCGCAATCGGCATGCTCGTGATCGCCGCGCCAGACCTCGCCACGCTGAGCAGCGGCGACATTCCGGCCCGCGCCGTGCCGAACGTGCTCTACAGCGGCGTGCTGTCGAGCGCGGCGGGCTTCCTGGCGTGGAACTACGCGCTCAAAGTGTTGGGGCCGACGCGCGCTTCGACCTACCACAACTTCCCGCCGATCATCGCGGCGCTGGCGGGCATTCTGATCCTGTCCGACCCGCTCACGATCGGGTTGGTGATCGGCGGGCCGCTGACGATGCTGGGCGTGATCACCGTGCGCCAAAACACGCTGCTGCGCCACCGGGCATGAGCCGCCCGGCTCAGCCGGCAAATTCTCCCAACCACTCGACGATCTGCGGGATCAGCGTGTCGGCCTCCGCTTCGAGCAGGTCCATACCATGCGCGTTGCCCGGAAAATCGAGCACGGTGACCGGGCTGGTGGCGACCTCCACCAGGCGCGGCACGCCGCGCGCGGGCCAGGCATCGCGCAGCGCGTAGACCAGCAGCGCGGGCCGGTCGCCCATGCCGGTCACCAGCGCGTCATGCACCTCCAGGCCCTGGTACGCCCAGCCGGGCGAGATGGCAATCGCCGTGGGGCAGTCCGGCGCGTTGGCGCAGCCCGCCAGCGCCAGGCTCGAGCCCATGCTGGAGCCGATCATCGCCACCGCCGGGTTCGAAAGGCCGCTCTTCTCGCCCAGCCACGCGGCCCACGTTGCCACATCGTCCACCGCCTGCGGCCAATCGATCGCGCCGCCCGTCTCGCCATAGCCGCGCAGGTCCACCGCCAGCACGTTATACCCGGCGAACAGCAGCGGCTCGATCAGCGGCTCCCAGCTCGTCCGGTCGGTGTAGAGCTGGTGCAGCAGCAGGACCGTCGGCCGCGCCGGGTCCACCGGATAGAACGCGCCCGCCAGGGGCAGATCGTCGGCGGCGGGCACCGTCACGAGCAGTGGCCAGCCGGGATCGGCCGGCGCGTCGCCGGTCGGCGTGGGCGACGGGCTGGGCGCCGGGCTCGGCGGCAGGGGATCGCCACCCTGGGCGGCAGCGAGCGGCGCGCCAGCCAGCAAACAGAGCGCCATACAGGCGATCAACGTTTTCCAAGCCATGGAGTGACTTCCTGGTAAGAATGACCATGCAGGGATCGACCCTCTTGCGTTTTATAATATAACTACAGACAGGAGAAAAAACGATGGCCCGTATCGCTCACGCAGACGTGGTAATCGTCGGAGCAGGCATCGCCGGGCTGATGGCGGCGAACGCGCTGACCGCCCAGGGGCGGCGCGTGATCGTCGTGGAGAAAGGCCCGCGCGTGGGCGGGCGGTTGTCGACCGAGGCGATCGGTCCTGGGCGCGCCGACAGCGGCGCGCAGTTTTTCACGGCGCGCAGCGACACCTTCCGTGACTACGTCGCGCGCTGGATGGACGCCGGGCTGGTCTTCGAATGGTCGCTGGGCTGGAGCGATGGCAGCCTGGGCGCCACGCCGCCGACCGGACACCCGCGCTACGCGGTGCGCGGCGGCATGAGCGCGCTGGCCGAGCACCTGGCCCGCGGCAGCGACGTGCGGCTCGACACGTGGATCGTGTCCGCCATGCCGGACGCGTCGGGCTGGATCGTCTGCGACCAGGACGGCGTCGTGTGCGCGGCGGATGCCTTGCTGTTGACTCCGCCGGTCCCGCTGGCGCTGGACATGCTCGAGGGCGGCGACACGCAGATCGCGCCCGCCGATCGCGCCGCGCTCGCGCAGATCGAGTACTCGCCGTGCCTGGCCGGGATCTTTTGGGTCAACGGGACGGTCCAGTTGCCAGAGCCAGGCGCCGTCCAGCGGCCCAACGCCACGATCACCTGGATTGCGGACAACCGCAGCAAGGGGATCACCGGTGACGCCACGCTGATCACGGTTCATGCCGGGCCGGGCTACAGCCACGAGCTGTGGAGCCTGCCGGATCAGGCCGCACTCAGCGCCCTGGCGTCAGGGCTGAACCTGTTCAAAGAAATGAAGACCGAGATCATCGAGGGGCACCTGAAGCGCTGGCGCTACGCCACGCCGATCACCAGCCACCCGGCACGCCACCTGCTCGCGCAGGACCTGCCGCCGCTGGCCTTCGCCGGAGACGCGTTCGGCGGCCCGCGCGTCGAGGGCGCGGCCCTGTCCGGCCTGTCGGCGGCGGAAGCGCTGGCGGGCTGACGCGCCAGGAGCAGCCGGGTGGCTGCTCCTGGTCTGGCTATCGGTGAGAAAATCGCCCTATCCCGCCTCTTCCTCCGGCATGTCCCACGCGCCGCCGGTGACCTCGATGCCCCGGCGGCCCTTCAGCTTGATGCGCCCTTCGTTTTCCAGTCGCAGCAGGTGATACTTCACGCTCGACTCGCTCAGCACGCAGCCTGCCGCAATTTCGCGCACGACTGGCGAGAGGCCGTCGTGCACCCGCTTGTAGTTCACGATGAATCGAAAGACCTGCTCGCGCGCAGGGGACCGATGTACGCTCATAGCACGCGCTCCCGCGCCGGGTGATCCCGCGCGGTGGGCCACATTCGGGCCGGAGTCCCCACTCCCTGCCCCGAATGGCGCGCGCCGGGCCATGCAACAGTCCATCCGCCCATCACACACCCCATGCCTATGTCATAGAATAGAACATTTGTTCGTTTGTGTTGTCAGTATAGCGAACGGGAGCAATCCCTGTCAACCGGTCCGGGGCCATTCTAACTGGTTTCAACCGGTTCTCTAACCGGACATAAGTCGAGGCATTCCACCTCACAATCGGGCCCGGAATCGGCCGGGGGAGCCAGTCGACCAGCTCCCCCGGCGGAAGTAAGCAGCGCCACGGTCTCGCGCGCCGCGCGGCACGAACACGGATCCGGCTACGGCTGAATCTGGGTACCCAGCACGGTCAGGAACGCGGCCAGCCACTTGGGATGGGCCGGCCACGCGGGCGCGGTGACCAGGTTGCCATCGACCACCGCTTCCGTCACCCCCACCGGCTCGAACGTGCCGCCCGCCAGCGTGACATCCGGGCCGACTGCCGGGTAAGCGGTGGCTTTCTTGCCCTTGAGCACACCCGCCGCCGCCAGCACCTGCGGCCCGTGGCAGATCGCGGCGATGGGTTTGCCCGCCTCGGCAAAGTGACGGGTGATCTCGATGACGCGCGGGTTCAGGCGAATATACTCCGGGGCGCGCCCGCCGGGCAGGACGAGCGCGTCGTACTCCTCCGGCTTGATCTCGTCGAAGGTGGCGTTGAGCGCGAAGTTGTGCCCGGGCTTCTCCAGGTAGGTCTGCTCGGACTCGAAATCGTGGATGGCGGTCGCGACCTTGTCCCCGGCCCGCTTGTCCGGACAGACGGCGTGGACCGTGTGTCCGACCATCTGCAGCGCCTGGAATGGCACCATCACCTCGTAATCTTCGACAAAATCACCCACGAGCATCAAAAGCTTCTTTCCGGCCATCGAACATACTCCTTTTTGAAAATTAAACTGACCGAATTCAAATAAAAGAGCGGGCGCTGACGCCCGCCCTCAGACATCATCGAGCCACGCGCCGGTTAGTGCTTGACACTGCTGATCAGCTCGTCGACCCGCTTGCGCAGGTCGGGAAATTCGGGCTCCAACTGGCGCAGGGCGTCGCTGGTCGCGTCCCGCCCGCGGCGGAAACCGTCCTGGGCCGCCTCGGAGATCAGGCGGCGGGTCTTCTCGCCCTCGTCCGGTGCGAACAGCAGGGCGATCACCGCGCCCAGGCCCAGGCCCAACGCCATGAACACCACGATCGTCAGCAAGCGCTGGCGCTTGGCGGCGCGTTCCGCTTCCTGGCTGTAATAAATGCGTCGTTCGGACATTCTCAACCCCTTTCTAGACTGCGCGTGCCCCCATCTACCTGTATTATAAAGAATTCTTGTCCGGCGTGACGAACGAGTTTCTCCGGCAGGGGGAGAGCCGCGCCCGCCTCGTGAACAACTCCGCCCCGGCAGAGGTTCGCCAGGGCGGAGCGTGCGTTGCAGGATGGCGCCGGGTGGGGGGCACGGGAGCGCCGCCTGCGATCCGGACATCAGTCCATGAACAGGATATCCAGCAGGCTGCCGAGATTGTCGCTGCCTTCCAGCGTGCGCAGGTTATAAATCTCGGTGTAGCCGCAGGTCGTGCACGACGCGAAAGCGTAGCGGTGCGGCTGGATCTCGAACAGGCGGGACAGCCCGGTGCCGGACATCGCCAGGCGCTCGACATGCGCGCCGCGGTTCTGGCACTTGGGGCAGACGAACTTCTCGCTCAACAGGTCTTCGACATTAGCCATGTGCGTATCGCTCCTTGTTACGCACATAGAGTAACACAAACCGCCCTGGCAGGGACCCCCAAAGCTTGGGTATCCGCGCCAGGCCCCCTACTCTGGCGAGTCCGGCCCGGTCAGCACCTGATCCAGCCCCGCCGCCAGCGCGCTCAGAAACGCCGGCAGGAAGGCCGCCCATACCGCCGCCGGCACGCGCGACAGGCCCGCCAGCTCCGCGATCAGGAGATCGGTCGGCTCGTCCAGGGCGGCGATGACCTGGGGCGTCTGGCCGCGCACGGCCCGCCACACCTCGCGCGCCTGGCGGGTGAGCTGCGCGCCCGCCCACAGCGTCGCCGCCGCCAGCAGCAGCGTGCCCAGCGCGGTCCCCAGCAGGCTCCACACCGCCAACGCAGGCTCGGCAACCATCACGTCCATGGCTATTCCTCCTCGGGGATCAGTCCCCACTCAGCCGCCAGCACGCGCAAAAATGCGTCTTTGTCGGCGTCCGTCCACGCCGGCCACGGTCGGCGCAGCGCCGCCAGGGCCGCCTGCCGTGCTGCGGCGGCTCTTTGCTCCCGGCTCGGCACCGTCGGGTCGTGGCGCGCCACCGCCGCGCGGATCGCCGCCCGGTCCGCTTCCGGCAGACCCGGCGCCACGTGCACGCGCACGCTCCTGCCGCTGGTGCTGACGCCCCGGTAGGCCGCGATCCCCAGCCCGGCCAGCTCCTCGGCCAGCCGTTCCGGGTTCACGCCCGGCCTGCTCAACACCAGATCGATCACCTCGCTCATCAGCTCACCTCCCGCGCCGCCAGAATCGCCGGGACGTTGTCCAGCGCGGTCCCGCTGGTCGTGTCCGCATGGAGCCGGATGGTCGCGCCGGTCGTGCGCCAGAGCAGCTCGAAGCTGTGCTCTCCGGCATCCAGCCCGGGCACGATCACCGGCGGGATCGCGATGATCGTCTTGGACGTGCCCAGCGACTGCGCGGCCAGCCCATCGAATCCATCGCCCAGCCGGTCGGTCCCGTCCACGCGAATATCCAGCACCATGTTCGTCCCACTCGCCGCGCTGAACGTGCCGGCGAACCACACCAGCACATCCCCGCCGTAGGTAGTCAGCGTGGCTTTCAGGTTCACATCATCCACTGGCACCAGCGTCGTGCTGGTGGTGGTATACGCGCCCGCGTTGTCACGCATCACCTGGGCGCTCGGCGGATCTTTCAGCGCCAGCAGGTTGTCGCGCAGGTGCGTATCCAGCATCGTTTTGGTCACCAGCTCGCCGATGACCCAGGTTCGCGGCGTTGTCCAGCCCATCACCCGCTCCTTTGCTCGCTCATCGCCGGTCAGAATCCCAGGATCGTGGCCTGGTCCAGCTCGCCGGCGCCCACCGTCTCCAGCCGCCAGTAGGGCGCATCGTCGGCGCGCTCCAGCAGCAGCTCGACGCTCAGCACCGCGTCCTCGATGGTCGTGCTCACCGCGCGCACCCGGTGCCGCCCGACCAGGCTGCTCTGGGCGTCGCGCACCTCGATCAAGTCCATGATTTCGATCCCGAACACGCTGACGCCGCCGATCGTCGTCTGGTCGCGCAGCGTCAGGCGCTCGGCCGCCAGCAGCGGCTGCCCGGCCTGGGCGATCACATAGGCCGCCAGCCCGTCGGCGAACCCCGGATCGCTCTGCATGGCCAGATCGAGCGCCAGCGTGCGCACGCCGTACTCGAGCTGGCTGCCCGCGCTGTCGCGCTGGATGGCGATGGGATCGTAGGTGCGGATCGGATGCCCGCGCACGCGCAGCAGCGTGACGTACAGCGGGCGGCTGCTGTTGTTGGTGAGCGCGATCGCCGCCCGCGTCGCCTCGGCGGTCAGACTGGCCGCCACCGCGCCCGACCCGGTCCAGTCCTTGCCGCGCCCGTCGCGCCGGGTGTTGATCTGCACGTCGACGCCCATCTCCAGATCGGCCACGTCCAGCGCGGCGACGCGCTGCCCGTTCGTGTCGCGGAACGGGGCGCTCAGCGTGCGGGTCGCGCCCGGCGCCAGAAGCAACACGGTGTGCGCCCGCCAGATCTCGGTCAGGGTGCCCACCACATCCGGCGGGAAGACCGTCACCTGCACGCGGTTGATCACGGCGGCGACATCCTGAACCACGGTCAGCCCCGTGGGCGGCGCCGCGCCATCGATCGCCAGGACGAGCGGGCCGCGGCCCTGCTGGCGCTGCTCGCGGGTCCAGTACGTCACGGTCCCGTCCCGCGCCTGCCAGAACCGGCCATAGACGGCCTGGCACACGTCGCGCAGGGCGTCCAGGCAGGAGGTTACTTCCGGCAGCCACGCCCGCCCGAAGTGAGTGAGCACGTCGCCGTTATCGCTCACCGCCAGCGCGGGTGGCGTGTAGGCCAGGCCGGTGATGGCCTCGATCGCGTCCGCCACCGGCATCCGGCCGGCATAGGCGGCGCTCAACGGCTGGGCGGCCAGCCGGCCCACCCCGTCGACGGCTTCCAGGCGGGCACGCCGCTCGCCCTGGTGCCCGGCATCGGGCACGATCCGCTCGATGAAGCCGTAAAACACGGTCCACGTCTGGGCACCATCGCTCGCCCGCACGCGCAGCGGGCGCCGGGGCGCGACGTTGCCGGCCAGAGGGCTGGTGCCGTTCTCCGGCGAGTAGCGCCCGTCGACATTGTCCAGCTCGATCGTCGCCCGCCCAACCGCCGCCACGGGATCGCCGGGGCGCTCGAAGCCCGCCCAGGTGACCACCCGCCGCGTCCGGCGCGTCTCGTCCACCCAGGTCCCGCCGCGCGTCCAATCGATCTCCACGCTGATCGTCGTCGCCATGGTCGTCGCTCACTCCACGCGCAGGCGCCAGGTGTGGGTGAACGTCGCGCCGTGGAACTCCACGCCCGCGTAGCGCACCACACCCGCCCGCAGATCGACATGCAGCGCGGCCCGCAGCGCGCCATCCAGCAGCGGATCGCTCGCCATGGCGGCGAGATAGTCGTCGATGGCCGCGGCCAGGGCCGGAAACGCGCCGCGCGCGCCCAGGCCGCCCGCCACCGGCGCGACGATCAGCAGGTGCGCCACGCGCGCCACCAGCATCCCCTCACCCGCGGCGAAGATGCTCGGCTCCAGTCCCGGCGATGCGCCGCCCAGCTCTGGCACGATCACCAGCGCGGGAAGCTGGGCCGGGGTCAGGGCATCGGGCATGCTGTCGAGCGGGTACGACGTCACCCCGCTGACCGGCACCGCGGCCAGCCTCGTGAGAGCGGTCAGGAACGGTCCCATAGGTGCCTCCTCACGCCGCGGTGACGCGCGCGTAAGGCGCCAGGATCTGCGCCACATCGTCCGGCAGCGCGGGGGGCACGGCGATCTGCCCGCGCAGGCTCCCCGCCGCCTGCACGAACCCGGCGTCCTTCTGCTTGTAGAGCCAGGCCGCCAGCCGCAGGCACACCTGCCGCACGTCCGCCGGGACGCGGTAGATCGCGAGGGGCGTCCCCCGGGCGTGGATGGTAGGGACGGTTCCGTTGGCGCCGCGCGCCACAGTCAGAACGTTCGTCACGGCGTCGACGGCCAACACGTGCAGGTATTCTTCACCGGCACGCAGCAACTGCCCCGGCGCGAAACGCGGCGCGCGCCCATCGCCCGCGGCCCCGTCCGCATCGGCCACGGCCAGCGCTGCCGCGTCCGCCGGCAGGGGATCGTCCATCACGCTGTCACCCGAGGCGGTCCAGGCATGCGGCCAGTCGGGGTGATAGCCCCAGGTGCCATCCAGCGCGATGGCGTCCACCGGATCGCCGGAGTGGACGAAGGCGGCCTGCGTCCGGTCGAGCGCGATGATCGTCCAGACCGGGCCATCCGGCGGGTGTAGGTGGCACGCCTCGGGCGCGACCGGCCTGCCATCGCCGTTAGTCAGGCTGGCCAGAGCCAGCAGATCGTCGCGCAACGGCAGAATCGCCGGGTCAGCCACTGTGTAGCGCTGGATCCGCCGGGCCGGGTAGAAGCGGCGCCCGGTGTGCCGCTCGATCAGGCGCGACGCGGCCTCCACCAGGCTGAGCAGCAGATCGTCGTCCTGCGTCTGGGCGCTGCTCAGCCCCAGGTACTGCCGCAGATCCGCCAGGGTTGCATAGCCATTCATGCCGGAGCCTCCTTCCGTTGTGGGCGCGCAGGGGCCAGCCCGCGCCGCCCAGCGAGCGAATATTTCACCGTTCACGCACTATTCATGATTTTTTCAGATCCCGGCCGTTGGGCTGAGGCAATAGTCTGCTATGATGAATCAAGGGGTTGGGGCACTCGGAAAGGCTCACCACAGGTGTCGACAATTATGGCTCCTCAGCAGGAATGGTGGTGTCCATACTGCGGCGCGAAAACGGATCCTCAAGACGCCGAATGCGCCAGGTGCGGCAGCCCGGTCACGCCTGCGGCCCAGACCACACAGCTAACCCGCCGGCCCTTCGCCCTGCCGCTGGACTCCTACGGGAGCGGCGTGTTCGGCCCCGACGCCAGCGCCATCCTGCAGGTGCTGCCTTCGGGCACGTGCATCTCCCTCGACGTACAGCACCCGATCGCCCTGGGGCGCGGCGAATCGAAGGAGCGCCAACACCTCATCGACCTGAGCGACTTCAACGCTCTGGAACACGGTGTTTCGCGCCTGCACTGCCGCCTGCAGCGCCACGACGGCCACCTGGTCGTCCTGGACCTGGGCAGCGCCAACGGCACCTACATCAACGGTGAGCCTCTGATCCCGCACCACGCCCACATCCTCCACCACGGCGACAAGTTGATCCTCGGCACGCTACACATGCTGGTTTCCTTCAGCCATATGTGACGCGTGCGCAAACCGCGTTTTTATGTTAATTTAATCCCTATCGCCTATCGTATAGGTGATAGGCACGACCTGTTACTTAGTACCAGTTAAGGGGTGGTGGACAGAATGCCCAACATCCAAGATCCGACGCTCAGGATCCCGAAATCCCCTGTGTCCTGCTCAGGGTGCGGCTGTCTCGTCGCGCCCGGCGCCATCCGCTGCCCGCGGTGTGGCGCGTTGATCGAAGCCCAACCGGAAGAATCCACCACGACTGAGCTGGTCCGCAAACCACAAGCCGTCTCCGAATTGAACACCGCCACCGAACTGCCCGCCGATGCGCGCGTGGTCCTCCAGTTTTTGCCCTCGGCGCACTGCGTCACGCTGGACCTGCTCCATCCGGTCGTGCTGGGCCGGGGCGCGCTGACCGGCTCCGACGGCCTGATCGACCTGACGGGCTGTGAGGCCCGGCAGCATGGCGTCTCGCGCCGGCACTGCCTGCTCAAGCGTGACGGCCGCTTCCTGATCGCGATCGATCTGGACAGCACCAACGGCACGTACCTCAACGGTGACCGGCTCGAGCCCAACCGGGCGGTCATCGTGTCCTCGGGCGACCGGCTGATCCTCGGCACGCTGCACGTGATGGTCACGTTCCACCAACACGATCCGCACGAGTGACCGGCCACCCGCCGCGCATTTCTTTACAAACCATTTACAAACTTTCATGGGCTTTTGACGCCTTTCCACCCGCCTGTGGAGTATGATAAATCTAACCAATGGCTTCCCGGCCATTCCTTGACCTTTTCTTGGGGGGGGACGGCAATGACCGAATCAACCTTGATCGTGCAGACACAACAATCGATGTTCTGCCGGCGCTGCGGGCATTTTGGCTGGACGTCCGATCACGCACGCTGTCCCAACTGCGGCGCACCGCTCCAACCCTCCACCACGCCGGGGACCGTTATGCTGACCAACCCGCCGGTCCTCCCCAGCGAGTCCACGTCCGGCAACAGCATCCTGCCGCTGAAAGCTACCGTCGTTCTCCAGTTCCAGCCGTCCGGCGTGTGCCTGTCGCTGCCGTTCCACCATCGCACTATTCTGGGGCGCTCGTCGATGCCGGAGAGCGACATGCTCGATCTGACGCCGTTCGACGCGTACCGGCTGGGCGTCTCGCGCCAGCACTGCTCGCTGGAACGGCGCAACAGCCGCCTGGTCCTGATCGATCTGGGCAGCGCCAATGGCACCTGCCTCAACGGCTTGATGGTCGCGCCGGGGCAGGGCTGTCATGTCGCCCACGGCGACACGTTGATGCTGGGCCGGCTCTGCTGCACGGTGCGGTTCCATACGTCCTCCAAAGACTGACTTCCACCCACTCGCCCGAGGCATACGGAAGCCGGTAGAGGCGCGCGCCCCTACCGGCTTTTCGCGCCCGCTAGACGGTGATGTTGTAGAGCACGCTGGCCACGTCGTTGTCGAAGCGAGCGAACGCCAGCCGCACGGTCGCCACCATCTGGTAGGCGTCGTAATACGGCAAATAGTCCATCGTCGCCGCAATCCGCCGCCGGTAGCCGATCACCCAGCCGGGCCGGTAGACACACAGCGCCTGGCCCTTGCTGTTGGCGGCGGCGTCGGCCTTGCCGTCGGCCTGGGTGAGCGGCATCTCCGAGCTCACCAGCACCGGCACACCGTCCACCTTCGCGATCTCGCCGGTGAGCACGGTGGCGTGCGGGCCGAACTTGTCGACCGTCGCCACCTCGTCCAGGCCGAGCAGCTTGGCGTAGGTGCTGCCATCCACGATCCAGGCGCAGTCCTTGGGGCGCAGGGCATAACGCGGCGGCATCAGGAAGCGCGCCGTCCGCAGCAGGGCCACCGTCGGGACGCCATTGGCGTCGAGCGCGTTGTCCGTGTTGGTGACCAGCGGCAGCTTGCGCAGCCCGTCGAAGGCCATGTATTTGGCCGTGCTGGCCGGCGGCGCGTCGTCGCTGTTGATGTTGCCCGTCGCGCCGTCCTCGGTGTCGCCGTTGAGCAGGACGTGATCGATCGCCTCGGCCATCACGCGCAGCGCCTGCTCGCGGTAGAGCGCGATCAACGGGATCGCCGCGTCCTCGACCAGCTCCGCCGAGAAGCCCACGCGCAGCGCCAGCTTCTTCGCCGTCAGCGTGACCTTGCCACTGCCGATCTGGCTGTCGGGGATGGGGTTGGTACCGCCCAGCGTCAGGTCGTCCTCGTCCTGCGTTTCGGGCACATAATAGACCGTCGGGTCGGTGCCGGAGATCGGCAGCTCGAACGGGTTCGACGGCATCTCGACCGCCCGGAACAACGGCAGGATCACGTTCTCGCTCCGCACCTTGCGCCACAGCTCGCTGGACCAGATATCGGGCACCCACTCCGCGCCGTACGCGACATTTTCGGTGTGCATCAACTCGTCGGCCTTGATCGGCAGCGCCGCCAGCGCCCCGGCGTCCAGATCGCCCTGCTCGACCGCGCGAAACGCCTTGTGAGCCAGCTCGCGCATGAATGCGCTCGAAGGCTGCCACTGCCCCGTCCGGCTGAGCCAGGTGTGCATGAACGCCATGTCGACCGCGTCGAGGTGCGCGTATTTGCTGCTCACCTCGATGGCCGGAGCGCCCGGGCGCGGCGCGACCTGGGTCGCCGGCAGTCGTTTAATCCCGTCGTGATGCCCGTCATTGTGCCCCACAGATGCTCGCTGCGTGTTCATCATCCCTCCACTCACCTCGCTGTCATCGATACGATCGGTCGGCAGCCCCAGCGCCTCGAAGGCCGCTTTCACCGCCACCGCGTCGGTCAGGCGCGGCTCGGCGGGCGTCGGCGTCAGGCTGCCCTCCACGATAGGCCAGCGCCGGATATGCCCGTCGGCGGCCACGTCCACCAGATGCGGCAGGCTGCCGCTGCTCCAGCCGGGCGCGTCGCGCTGCACCAGGGCGAGCACCGCCCGCGCCCACCGGTTCCGCAGATCGAGCTGAGCTTCCACCCACACGCCGGCGCTGTCCGGCTGCATTCGCTCGATCTGCCCGATCATCACCGGGCCAAGCTCGCCATCCAGGCCGTGATGGTAGAGGACCGGGCGGCGGGGATACCAGTCCAGGCCCAGGTCCGTATCCGGCGTGAAATACTCGCCGTGCAGGTCGCGCTGGGCCGGATGTCCCCACACGACCAGGTAGCCGCCCACGCGCCCGCCCTCGTCGAGCGTCTTGACCGCGCATGCTCCCCGCACGAGGCTCTCAAGCTGTGCCATGGCCCCTCCTTGTCTGGCCTGCCCCATCGCTGTGATCCCATTTTAGCACTGATGTTCTAGTCGTCTACGCCGTGAACAGTTGGATTTATACGTTCAACTCTGTGGGCTATAAAACAGATGGGAATGCGGAAAATTCGCCCGGCTTAGGGGAGCTGCCGGTGAGCGAAGCGCGGGAACGGGGATACTGGGCGCCGCCGGCCCCGAAAAAGGTGAGCCGATTTTGGCGCTGTTTTGCGTATAACAACATAACCGCCGGGACGCAGAGCGCGCGAAAATCCTCCTGCCCTAATTCTCCGGAGTCCGCGTCCTCGGCGGTCCCCATCTCTATTAGAATTGCGATAGAAATATCATAGAATGGCGATAATGTGCCCCTGAATGGGGGGAAATAGTACTAATTACCTGCTGATCATCTGATACTTTCTGGAAAAAATCCCGTATAATAGAAGTAGATTGCCGGTACCGTTGGGCGCGCAGAGTTCCCCCCCACCCCCCTCTGCGGGCTCCGCGTGCCGGCGGTCTTTTTTTTACGGTGAGCCTCCGCCCGGCGGCGTGTCCGGGCGCGCGGTCTGCGCCAGGACCGCGCGTGCCTGCGCCGTGGGGATGTGCCGCAGCGCCTCCGCCACGCTGGCGCGGATCATCGGGCGCCCGTCGTGTAGCGCGGCCGCCAGGGCAGCCACCGCCGCCGGATCGCCGATCTTCCCCAGCGCGCGGGCCGCGACCAGCCGGACGCCGTCGCTCTCTGCCGCCGCGCCCAACACGCTCGCCAGCCCGGCCACAGCCGGGGAGCCTATCGCCGCCAGGGCTTCCGCCGCCCACCACCGCACCACGCCATCCGGATCGCGCAGGGCTGCCAGCAGCCCCGGCGCGGCGCCCGCGTCCCGGATAGCGCCCAGGGCTATGGCCGCCCGCGCGCGAATGTCCTCAATCTCGTCTCCCAACGCGCCCAGCAGGTCGGGCACCGCTGCCGGATCGCCGATCGCGCCCAGCGCCTCGACCGCCGCCACGCGCACTTCCAGCGCCGGATCGCGCACCACACTGGCCAGGGCCGGCACCGCTGCCGGATGCTTGAGCTGCCCCAACGCCTCCGCTGCGGACTGCCGGGCGACCTCGCTGGCCCCGGACAGCACGGCGACCAGGTGCGGCACGGCGGGCTGGCCGGTCGCCACCAGCGCCTCGACTGCCGCCTGCCGGACCTCTTCGTGCCCATCGCCGAGCGCAGCCACCAGCCGGGCCTGCGCCGCCGGGTCGGCGGTCCTGCCCAGGGCGCGCACGGCCCGGCTCCGCAGGGCCTGGTCCGCGATCGGCTGGTCCAGCAGGGCGCTGATCACCCCTACCCACTCCGCCACGGCCTCGGGCGCGGCGGGCGATGCGGATGCGGCGGCGGGTGCCGGAGTCGGCTGGCGCGCCGCCAGCAGGCGCTTGTCCAGCATCGGCCACGGGAACTGTTCCGGGTTGGAGAAATCGAGGGGAGCCATGAAATCCAGGCGGGGATGCATCGGCGCGGGTCCCAGCAGGATGGGGATGACCGGCAGGCCCGCGCCCCACGCGACAGCCCATTCATAGGCCACGAACGGCGACACGCTGGCCGCTTCTGACATGATCACGAGCAGGGCCGCCGACGCGCGGATGGCCTGGTCGACCTCGTCGCGCCAGACGAACCCGGCGCCGTCGTCCAGCATCCAAACGCTGAACCCGGCGGCCTCGAGATACGCCTTGATCTGCGCGGCGCGGGCGTGGTCATGCTGCACGTGAGAGATGAAGATTTGCGCCATCAGTCGACACTCCCCCATAGCCCCCGTGTCACAGACCCTATCTTAACATAAGCCGCCGCCCCGGCCTATGGAGCCGCGCTAACCCTCGTCCAGCAGCGCGACGATCCCCTCGGCAATGATCGCCGGATCGGTCGCGTAAGGGTAGACGATCCGCAGGCGGCCCTCCGGGCCCACCACGAACGACGACGCGGTGTGATCGACCAGGTAGTCGGCCTGGGTGTTGTCGTAGCTGCTGCGCTGGAAGAACAGGCCATAGTCGCGGCCAATCTCGCGCAGCGTCGCCTCGTCGCCCGTCAGCCCGATGAAGTCCGGATCAAACGCGCCGACATACGCCGCCAGCCGTTCGGGCGTGTCGCGCTCGCCGTCCACGCTGGCGAAGACGAACGCCACCCGGTCCGCCGCATCACCCAGCTCGCGCTTGACCTGCTTGAACTCCGACAGCGTCGTCGGGCACACGTCCGGGCAGTTCGTGTAGCCGAAGAACAGCAGCACCGCCTTACCGCGCAGATCGCTCAGGCTGAGCGGATCGCCCGTATGGCTGGTGAGCGTGAAATCCCCGATTTCCTTCGGCGGATCGAGCACGGTGCCGGGACGCGGCGTGGCGGTCGGCCCCGGATCGGACGATTCGCTGCCCGAAGCACACCCAGCCAGGGCCGCGATGAGCAGCGCCGCCATCCCGATGATCAGCCAGCGAGCGCGCGCCATCGCCTACTCCAGCGGGCGCACCGGCGCGTCGACCACCAGCGAGCGCCCCGACTCGAAATCGAGCTTCAGGGTCACCGTCTGGCCGGGCTCCAGGTCTCGCTGCACGTCCAGCAGCATGATGTGCAGGCCGCCGGGCTTCAATTCGACGCTGCCGCCCGCCGGGATCTCCACGCCATCAATCGGGCGCATGCGCATCACGTCATCCTCGATCGTCGTCTCGTGGATCTCGACCACGTCCGCGACATCGGTGCTGGCGCCGATCAAGCGGTCGGCGCTGTCGGTCGTATTGCGGATGGTCATGAACGCGCCGGTCAAGGGACTCATCTCGCTGTCATTGCCCATCTGCCGGTCGTCCAGAGCGATGGTCGCGCGCACCCAGGGATCGCTCACCTCGAGCGCCTCGGCCTCATCCTCGTCGCGCAGCAGGACTACGGCGATCACCAGCACCACGACCAGGATCGCAACGAGCGCGAGCCCTACCCAAACGGCCCGCGATCCGCCCAGCCCCAATCGTCCGCCCTCATCTTCTGCCATCGTGGCGTTCTCCTTGTGTTGCGGTTGCTTCACGTCACTCGTTCAGATGCAGCCGCGCCTCGGCGGTTGCACCCGGGCACCAACGAAAAGGGGCACTCGCGCGTGCCCCCTGCGGCTCGCGGCGGGCTTATTCCCCGGCCAACAGCGTGTCGATGGCCTCCATCTGCGCCTCGTCGAGCGGGCCCCAGTCGAACGCGGCCACGTTTTCTTCCACCTGCCGCACCGACTTGAAGCCGGGGATCGGGATCAGGCGGCCGCAGTGCGCCCACAGCCAGCCCAGCGCCGCCTGCGCCAGCGTGCGACCATCCTGGGTGAGCGTCTCGCGCAGCCGATCGAGCTGGGCGAGTTGCTCGGCTTGTTCGCCCTCAGCCAGATTCCAGCGCGCGCGTACGTCGTTCTCCGGCAGTTTGGACTCGGCCGTGAACTTCCCGGTGAGCAGGCCCCTGCCCAGCGGCCCGCGCACCAACCCGGCCAGGTCGTGCTCGTCCAGCAGATCGAGCATGGCATCGTTGCGCTCCAGCACGTTGAGCCGGAACTGCACGGCGGTGCAGTGCGGCCCCTCGGCGAACACGCGCGCCCGCTCGGGATCGTCCGTGCTCCACGCGTAGGCGCGGATCTTGCCCTCGGTGACCAGCGCCTCCAGCGTCTCGCGCACCTCGACCGCCCCCGCCGGATCGTAATCGCCCAGGTGGAACTGGTACAGGTCGATGTAGTCGGTGTTCAGGCGGCGCAGCGAGTCCTCGCACGCCGTCCGGATCGCCTGGGGGCTGGCGTCGTTCCCGATGACGCGGCGCCCCTCAGAGTCGAACACGCGCCCGAACTTGGTGGCGATCACCACGTTCTGGCGGCGGCCCGCCAGCGCCAGCGCCAGGATGTGCTCGCTGTGGCCGGCCCCGTACACGTTGGCCGTGTCGAACAGCGTGATGCCCATGTCCAGCGCGCGGTGAATGGCGCGCACCGATTCACCGTCGTCGACATCTCCCCAGCCGATCGGGTGCCCGTGTTCGTTCACGCAGGGCCCGCCAATGGCCCAACAGCCCAGGCCCAGCGCGCTGACTTCGATGTCACTGCGCCCCAATTTGCGAGTTGCGACCATGTGCTCATGCTTCCCTGGCTTGCTAGACGACGCGCGGCAGTTCACACAGACTGTCACCCGGTGTCGACTGAACATTCACATCTCCTACCCGCTAGGATTCGTGCGTTATATCACGAATCCAGTATACAGGGAAACCCGCATTCTGACAGGTCATTTGCCCCGCTTTCCGCTCACTCCGCTCCCCGGGCGAGCGGGCTGCCCGCCGCGGTATAGGCGAACGTGTCGCTGATCGGGTTGCGCGCCAGGCTGACCGCCGCCCCGGCATGCCGCAGGAAGTCCAGCCCGCCAACCTGCACCGTGATCTGCCAGTCGCCCTCGTCCAGCGCCACGTTCGCGCCGTAGTGGAAGCCGTACAGCGGTGAGATCACCGGCTCGGCCCGCACCTCGATCGACTCGCCGCCGCGCTCGAAGATCAGCATCACCTCGGCGCCCGGCAGTTTTTCCTCGTAGTTCACAGCGTGATCGGTCACATCTACCACAAAATAGCGGCTCCCCGGCTCCAGTGGCAGCGGTGCGGACTCGCCGTCCTCACCCGGCGCGAAAAGCTGGACCGCCGGCGCCTCGCTCAGCGTCACGTGCAGCCCGCTCCGGGCGAAGTCGCCCACCACGGCCGGGCTGGTCGCTTTCCCGGCCACATTTCCCTCGGCGTCCAGCGTGAAGCTGCCGCGCCACTCGACCGGTTCCAGCCACAGGTCTTCAGTCCCCTCCTGGCGCAGCGCCTCGACCGGGCTGATGGTGAACGTCCAGTCATACGCCGCGCCGCTGGGCAGCACGTAATTGTCGCCAAAGTGGTAGCCGTGACCGGGCGCGTACATCGCCGGCGCTGTCGCCTCGACGACCGTTTCCCCGCTGTCGGCGCGCTGGATGGCCAGCGCAATCGTCACCGGCAGCCGCTCGCCCAGGCCAAACCGGGCGTCGATCACGTCCACCGTGACGTGCTTCATGTCGCCGGTCAGCTCGCCGCACAGCTCCAGCTTGCCGTCCACGAGCTGGTACAGCTCCGCAGCCGCCGACACGTTCATGATGAGCTGCATGCCGTCGCGGATCTCGCTCACCAGCCCGCTGCCGTGCGAATGGGGCTGGAGATTGGCGGTCGTGGAGCAGTCGCAGTCGGCGGACGAGTCGTTGGGCTGGTAGATCAGCAGCGCCACGACCAGCACCGGGATCAGGACAAGGGCGAACACGGCCGGGAAGATCAACAATCGTTTATCGCGCATGGTCTCCTCTATTTGAACCTGGGAAGCGCATCGATCTGGTCGACCAGGGCAAAATCGCGCTCAGTGATGGCTCCCACGCTGTGCGTCATCAGGCTGATCGACAGCTTCTTGTACTGGTGAATGAACAGGTCGGGATGGTGATCCGCCGCCTGCGCCAGATGAGCCACGGCGTTGGCGAACATCATCGCCTGCATGAAATTGTCGAACGTCAGCTCGGCATGGAGCTGGCCGTCACTGCCCAGCGTCCAATCCGGGTGATCGCCCAGGCGCGCGTGGAGCTCTTCCTGGGTGTAAATCTTGGGCATCCTATCCTCCTATGTCTGGCGGCGGGGATCTTCCTCCGCAGATTATAGCGTTAGTGCGATTAAGATCGGGATTAGTTATCATTTGATATGATACATATCGACTTAATCTTATTTAAATCTATCGCATTTCTAAACAGAGGTTAATGAAACTCAAGTAACCTTCTGTCTGCTGCCCTCATCTAAAGAAGAGAAAGAAGAGATCGAGGCACGCCATTTATCCGCCTACTGACTGAGAGACGGGGAACATGTCCACTAACGGCAAAGACGAACCCAAGCGCACCAACGGCCACATTTACGAGCTGGCCGAACGCATCGCCACCCAGGAATTCGAAGCCATTGACTCGCGCTCGACCATCGAAGATGCCGTCCGGCTGATCCTGCGGAACGTTGGCGAAGATCCCGACCGCGACGGGCTGCTCCGCACGCCTCACCGCGTCGCCAAGATGTACGACGAGCTGCTCGAAGGCTACCAGCAGGACGTCGAGACGATCATCAACGGCGCGATGTTCGAGGTCGAATACGGCGAGGGTGAGATGGTGGTCGTCGCCAACATCGACTACAATTCGATGTGCGAGCACCACATGCTGCCGTTCACCGGCAAGGTCCACGTCGCCTACATTCCGCGCAAAAAGGTGGTCGGCCTGAGCAAGATCCCGCGCATCGTGGACATGTTCGCGCGCCGCCTGCAGGTCCAGGAACGCCTGACCAACGAGATCGCCGACGCACTCAACGACCATCTCGATCCGGTCGGCGTGATGGTCGTCATCGAAGGCCAGCATAGCTGCGCGGCCCTGCGCGGCGTGAAGAAGCATGACGTTAACATGGTGACGACGGCCAAGCGCGGCGAGTTCCGCACCAACCGCGATCTCCGCGACGAGTTCTATCGCATGATCGGCAAGTAACGCCGGCAGCACGAGGGGGGCGCACGATGGAGTTGGAAAACAAGGTCGCACTGGTCACCGGGTCGGCGCACCGCGTCGGAAAAGCGATCGCGCTCGCGCTGGCCCGGCAGGGCGCGCACATCGTCGTCCACTATGGCACCTCCGAAGACGAGGCCCGCGACACGGTCAGGGAGATCAAGTCGCTGGGCGTGGATGCCATTTCCGTGCAGGCCGATCTGCGCAATCCGGACGCGATCGCCGCGCTGTTCGAGACGATGCAGGAGCGCTTCGACCGGCTGGATGTCCTGGTCAACAGCGCGGCCAGCTTCGTCAAACAGCCATTCGACCAGATCGGCCTGGACGATTGGAAAGACGTCTTCCAGGCCAATCTGCGCGCGCCGTTCCTGCTCAGCCAGCGCGCCGCGCGCCTGATGCGCGCCACCTGGCGCCCCGCCGACCAGCCGGCGTTGATCGTCAACATCGCCGACCTCAGCGGCGTGTTCGCCTGGCGCGGCTACGTCCAGCATGGCGTGAGCAAGGCCGGGCTGATCCACCTGACGCACGTGATGGCCCGCGAGCTGGCGCCCGGTATCCGCGTCAACGCCATCGCGCCCGGCCTGATCCTGCCGCCGCCGGGCATGGATCCGGACGGCGAGCGCTGGCAGCAGATGGGCCAGAGCGTCCCGTTGGGGCGCCCCGGCAACCCGGACGACGTGGGCGAGACGGTGGTCTTCCTGGCGCGCAGCGACTACATAACCGGCGCGCTGATCCCCGTCGATGGCGGCGAGCACCTGATCGGCCCAGCCAATCACTGATCCGGCCCCGCCGCACCCGGCGCGAACATCCAGAGGGGACGCTATGCACGACAAGATCATCGTCAAAGACCTGCTGCTGCGCGGCATCATCGGCCTGAACGACTGGGAGCGCGAAAAGCCGCAAGACATCCTGATCAACCTGACGCTGTTCACCGACATGCGCCCGGCGGGCGAGTCCGACGATCCCGGCGATATCCTGAACTACCGCACGATCACGAAGGACATCATTGCCTACGTCGAGTCGTCGCAGCATTACCTGGTCGAGGCGCTGGCGACCGCCATCGCCCGCATCTGTGTGGTGGATCACGCGGCGGCGCGGGCTATCGTGCGCGTGGAAAAGCCCGGCGCGCTGCGGTTCGCGCGGTCGGTCGGCGTCGAGATCGAACGAGAGCGAGGCGACTTTGCCTGAGCCGGTCTTCATCACGCTGGGATCGAACATCGATCCGCACCAGAACCTGCGCCGCGCCGTCCAGATGATCGGCCAGAAGTTCCCCATCCAGGCCGCGTCACGCGTCTACGAGACCGCGCCCATCGACGCGGCAGGCAACGTCGACGGAAGCCAGGCCGCGTTCCTGAACGCCGCCGTACTGATCGCGACGGACAAGCCGCCCGCCGAGATCAAGTACCCGATTCTGCGCTTCCTCGAGACGATGCTGGGGCGCGTCCGCACGGCGGACAAGTTCGCGGCGCGCACTATCGACCTCGACCTCGCGCTCTACGGCGACCGGGTGATCGACAGCCCGCGCCTGGTCCTGCCCGATCCCGACATCCTGACGCGGGCCCACGTGGCGCTGCCGCTGGCCGATCTCGCGCCGGACTTCCGGCACCCGGTCACCGGGCAAACGCTGGCGGCCATCGCCGCGTCGTTCGCGGGTGCGGGCGGGATCACCGTCCGCGACGATCTGGCCCTGCTCCCCTGACGACGTTGCTGACCGGCCCGGCCTGCTGCTACATTTGACACTATGATGACCTGGCCTCGGTTTCCCAAGACGGCGCGCTGGGCGCTGATCGCGCTGATCCTGTTGGGCGCGCTTGGGGCGTTCCTGCCCCGCATCGCGTCTTCGATCTACGCGCGCGACAACGTCTACGGCATCGACGACGTACCCCGCCGCCCCGTGACGATCGTCTTCGGCGCGCGCGTGCTGGCCAGTGGCCGCCTGAGCCGCATGCTGGCCGACCGCGTGGCGACCGGCGTCGCGCTATACCACGCCGGCAAGACGGACGTGCTGCTGATGACCGGCGATAACAGCGAAGCTCACTACAACGAGCCGGAAGCGATGCGCCGCTACGCGCTGCAATTGGGCGTCCCGGCGGAGGCCATCGTGCTCGACTACGCCGGGCTCCGCACCTACGATTCCTGCTACCGCGCCCGCGAGATCTTCCAGGTGAGCGAGGCGATCCTCGTCACGCAGGACTTCCACCTGGACCGCGCGCTGCTGACCTGCAACGCGCTGGGGCTCGACGCGGTGGGCGTTCCCGCCGACGTGCAGCGGCCCAACGGCTACCGTTTCAGCTCGATCGCGTTCAGCCACCTGCGCGAGTTCCCGGCAACGACAGTCGCCATCCTCGATCTGCTGCGCCGCCCGGAGCCCATCCTGGGCGAGCCGCTGCCAATTCAGCTCCCCAACACCGGCCCGCGCCGCTCTCGCTGATCACTCACGCCGGGAGTACTCCCTTCCCTCTTGAACTGATTCCAACCCGATGTTATAGTGTCAGTATCATAACCAAAATGATCTTGATACCATCAAACTGAAGTGTCAAATACGAAGGAGCAGACCCATGAGCCAAGAAAATCGTCCTGAGACCAGCGGCCCGCCGACTCCCCCGCCCGGCCCCGGTAAACCAATCCGCAACTCGAACATGCCGTCACGGGCAGGCGCTATGCGCCAGATGGAAGACACCGTCGCCCAGCTCGGCATCGATCTCAACCTGGGCACCAAGGTCCTGATTGTGGCGGTCGTGTCCGGCCTGGTAGCGGCGGTGCTCGATGAGGTGCTCGGCCTGCCGACCGAGGCGCTGCGTCTCACCTTCGGCTGGATGATCGCCGCGCTGAATGGCGCCAACTACGCCTTCTTCAAGCGCCACGACGATCGCGCCGGGCTGCTCATGAGCGCGGTCGCCGGGCTGGTGGCCTTCGTGATGTGGTTCATCGTCATGGAGATCATCGGCGGCGACTTCGGCCTGTCCTATGGTCTGAACGTCTTCAAGGCCATCGTGACGGGGATCATCGCCGGCATTATCGGCTTCGCCTGGTTCGCCATCATGCGCAAGCTGCCGGACAAGCTGATCCCGTGAGCGGGTGCGCAAGCCGTTGAGAGGCGGGTGCGCCTCAGATTCGGGGCAGAGAGCTTTCCACAGCGGACACAGAGAGAGGCATGTTTTCGTGTCTCTCTATGAATCCCCCTCTGTGCTCTCCGTGTGCTCTTTGGTTCAAGACTCGCTCCAGAGGAGAAATGCACCCTTGAACGGCTGCACACTTGACGCACCAGAACAAATGTGCTAACCTCTCTTGAGAAATCCTCAACCATCACGGTAACTTTGACAACCAGGAGACACCACAATGCAGCAGAAAATCATGCCCTGTCTATGGTTCGACAAAGACGCTGAAGACGCGATGAACTTCTATGTCTCGGTTTTCTCCAAAGCGCAGGCACCATCAGACAGCTCAAAGATCGTCAGCATCAAGCGCTATCCCGACGAAGTCCCGGCAGACTTCATGAAGGGGATGGAAGGGAAAGTGCTGACCGGCATCTTCGAACTCGCCGGTCACCGGTTCATGGCACTCGACGGCGGGCCGATCTTCAAGTTCACACCCGCGATCTCGTTTTTCGTGATGTGTCACTCAGCAGATGAAGTCGATGGCTACTGGTCCAGCCTGTCCGACGGTGGCACCGTGCTGATGCCCCTGGATGCGTATCCATTCAGCGAAAAATATGGGTGGATTCAGGACAAATATGGCGTCTCATGGCAAGTCATCCTGGCAGAGGGCGCCGTAGAGCAGAAGATTGTCCCGTCGCTGCTGTTTGTGGGCGATCAGGCGGGCAAAGCGGAGCAAGCCATCCACTTCTATGCAGAGGTGTTTGGCGATGCCGCGGTGGACAACATCGCGCGGTACGGCGCCGACCAGGAGCCGGAACGTGAAGGGATGGTGGCCTATGCCGACTTCCGGCTAGAAGGCCAACCATTCGCCGCCATGGATAGCGCCCTTCAACACGACTTCACGTTCAACGAAGCCATTTCGTTCCATGTCGAATGCGCCACGCAGGCGGAAGTAGACACGCTGTGGGAAAAACTGTCTGCGGTTCCCGAGTCAGAACAATGCGGCTGGTTGAAAGACCAATACGGCGTCTCATGGCAAATCATCCCCAAACAACTCGGGGAGCTGATGAATGATCCCGATCCCGAAAAATCCGGGAGAGTGATGGACGCCATGCTCCAGATGAAGAAGATCGACGTCGCCGCATTGGAGGCGGCGTACCGGCAAAGCGCCTGACAGACTGCTTCGCTGCGATGATGGAACGCTGGCCTGTCGGACCAGCCGCATGGAATCACAACGGGGCGACCTGGACCGGGTCGCCCTATTGTACTTCGCTGGCGATCCCGGCGTGTCAGATCAGCGCCGCGACACAGATCGCCAGCAGCACGACGCTCAGGTAGATGTTGGTGACCTTGAACACGCTCATCGCGCGCGGGCCGGAAAACTGGCGGACCAGCCGGGCCGATTCCCACACCAGCCACAGCGTCGCCAGCGCGACCGGCGCCAGATAGGCCCAGCCCATCGCGCTGTGCGCCGCCAGCGCCAGCCCGAAGATCGCCGTCGCCAGCGTGTGCGCTAGCATCCAGAACAGCGCCTCCCGCTGCGATACGACCACCGGCAGCATCGGCACATCGGCCCGCTGGTAGTCGCTGCGATAGGCCAGCGCCAGGCTCCAGAAATGGGTGGGCGACCACGTGAACAGTAGCAGCGCCAGCAGGATCACGCCCGGATCGGCCCAGTTACCCGCCGCCGCGCCGCCGCTTAGCACCGCGGCGCTGCCCGCTGCGCCACCGATCACCACGTTGAGCACGCTGCGCGGCTTGAGCCAGATCGTGTAGATGCCCACGTAGATGAACGCGCCCACCGCCAGCCAGATCGCCAGCGCCGCATTCCCCGCCGCCAGCGCCAGCAGGCTCGCCCCGACCACCATCGCGGCGGCGACGACCAGCACCCAGCGCGCGTTGACCTCCCCGGTCACCAGCGGGCGGCGGCTGGTGCGCTTCATCGCCCCGTCCTTGTGGCGCTCCACGTACTGGTTGAGCGCCGACGCGCCCGCCGCCGACAGCCCGCCGGTCACCAGCAGCAGCACCAGATCGCCCGCCGATACGGTCCCCGCGCCGCTGATCATCGCGCCGCCTACCGCCGCCAGCAGCAGCAAGACGACGATCCGCAGCTTGAACAACACCACCAGCGAGGCCAGCCAGCCGGCGCGCGAGCGAGTCCGGCGCCCAGGCACAACATCCACAGGGGCAACAGTCGTCATGACGTTCTCCATCATCTGCATGGAAATCCACCAGAGATTATAAACGGACCCGGCTGTTTTGCCCGCATTTTTATGAATTTGTTACCCTTTTTCTGGAAAATCCCGCCCGCGCTCCAGAGTCACCCTGCCCGGCCAGAATGGGGTATAATGAGCCCTCTGTCTGTCCACGGTCGAAGTGCATCACAAAGGACGCCGCATGTCGAGCGAGCTGGCTCGCCAACTGGAACACACCATCCTGGCGCACCGCCTGATGCCGGTCGACGCGGCATGGGCCGATGAGATCGTGTTTCCCAGTTACGATGGGCTGTCGATCTGTAACCTGGCCCCGACCGTCGTGCGCCTGCTCGACACACGCGCGCCCGCCGCGCCTGCCGGCTGCGGGCCGCTGGACTCGCGCCTGTGGGAGCATCTTCAGGGCCGGGTGAAACGCGTGGTGCTGTTCCTGAGCGATGGCCTTGGCTGGCGGCTGCTGCAAGAAATCGCCGCCGAAGACGCGACGGCCGCCCAGGCCCTGGCCGACCTGACCGGCGACGGCACGCTGACGCCGATCACGTCGATCGCACCCAGCACGACCGCCGCCGCGCTGCCCAGCATCTGGACGGGCGCGCCCCCGGCATCGACCGGGATGCTCGGCACCCGGCTGTTCCTGCGCGAATTCAGCACGCTGGTTAGCATGCTGCACTACGTGCCCGTTAGCGGGCGCCACCGGTCCGACGTCCTCGAAGACTGGGGGCTGGACATGGAAGCGTTCATGCCCGTGACCACGCTCGGCGAAACCCTGCGCCACCGGCGCGTCCCCAGCTATCTGCTGCTGCAAAAAGACCTGCTTGGGTCGGGCCTGTCGCGGATCATGCATCGCGGCATCCAGCACATCACGCGCCACTTCGGCTATACTGACATGTGGATCAGCCTGCGCAACCTGCTGCGCCAGACGCGCGGCACGCGCTGTTTCGTCACGGTTTACTGGGGCGCGGTGGATGGCATTTCCCACCTGTACGGCACCGTGACCGAGGAGTCGATCACCGAGATTCGCCGCCAGCTCTGCGATCTGCGCGACGTCGTGCTGAACGCGGAGGCTAGCGACCGGCGCACGCTGTTCATGCTGGTCGCTGATCACGGGCACACACCGGTCCCCGATTATGTGAGCGTAGCCGACCATCCCCCGCTGGCTGAGGCGCTGCGCTGCGGGCTGGGCGGCGAGGGCCGGTTCGCGCACCTGTACCTGCGCCACGACTACCGCCAGCAGGTCGCCGATTACCTGCGCGACCATCTCGCGGACCGGCTGGCCCCCCTGGTCCCGTCCGAGGCGCTGTGCGCCGGGCTGTTTGGCCGCCAGCCGCCGCATCCCGAAACCGGGGCGCGCCTGGGCGATCTGAGCGTGATCGCCCGCGAAGGCTGGCACATCGGCGATCGGACGCGCGCGCCGTTTGGCTCGGTCAGCCGCCACGGCGGCCTGAGCGCGCGCGAGATGCTGGTACCGCTGCTGATGCGTGTCGTATAAACGTAGTGTTGTTAGAGGAAAAAAAGGATCACCGATGCAAAACCTGTTGAACCGCCTCTTCGGTTCCCCGTCCACCTCACCGGCGCCGGCCCTGTCGCCGGCCCAGCAGGAGATGAACTCCCTGCTCGAAACGGCGGCGACGGCGCTCGAACAAGGCTATCACCAGACCGCGCTCGAAACGTACCAGCGCGGGCTGACGCTGGCGGAAACGCTCGGCGACTGGGCGCAAGAGGAGCACTTCCTGAGCGGGATTGGCGCGGTTCACGTGGCCCAAAACGAGTTCGAGGCGGCGCGCCCCCTGTTCGATCGCGCGCTGGCGCTGGCCCGCGAGCTCAAAGACCGGCGCGCGCTGGCCCGGGCGCTGAACAATCTCGGCTCGCTGCACGCCAAACAACAGGAATGGGGCGCCGCCCAGACCTATCACCAGCAGGCACTTGACGCCGCCCGCGAGACCGGCGACAGCGAGATCGTCGCGCTCGCGCTCGAAAACCTGGCGAAAGACTACCTCAACCAGGACAACCCCAGCTATGCCCAGCACCTGCTCAAAGAGGCGGTGATCGTCACCCAGGCCGGGGGGCAGGTCAAGATGGCCTCGCGCGTGGTGGGGCTGCTGGCCGAGGCCTCGCTGAAGATGGGCGATCGCGCCGTCGCCCAGAAACTATACAGCCAGGCGGTCAATCTCGCCCAACAGACGGGCCAGGCCGACCAGCAGCTTCGCTGGCTGGAAGCCCTGGCGAATCTGGAGATGGAGAACCGCAATTACGGCAAGGTGATCGAGTACTACCAGGCGGCGGAGAATCTGGCGCTGCGCATGGGCAAGCAGTCCGGCGAGTTTTTCATGAACAGCGCGCTGGAGCTGAGCACCGCCTACCAAATGAACGGCAACAGCGAGCAGGCGGAAGAATACGCCACGCGCGCGCTGGCCCAGGCCCGCAGCACCGGCAACGCCGAACAGGAAACGGTCGCGCTCACCCGTCTGGGCATGGCCGCCTACACCATGAGCGATTTCACCCGCGCCCAGAGTTTTCTGGCCGAGGCGCTCAGCTTCTACGATGAAGGCGCCCTGAGCAATCGCGACGAGCACGTGCAGATTCTGCTGACGCTCGGCAGCATCACGCTGCGCACCGGTAAGCTGGACGCCGCCCAGGGCTATATCGACCAGGCGCTCAAACTCGCCCGCGAGTCCGGGCAACAGACGCGCGAGGCCGAGGCGCTGCACATGCTGGGCAACCTGGCCGCCGAGCGCGCCGACCGCGATACGGCGCTGGCCCACTGGCAGAGTGCGCTGGATCGCCTGTCGCCGGACGACAACACGCATATCGCCCAACTGCGCTGCGACATCGCGCGCGCCTACAAAGACGCCGGCGATTACCAGGCGGCGCTGGTCGAATACGAGCGCGCCCTGCTGCTGTTGAACCACATCAACCACGCGCCCACGCGCGGGCTGGTGCTCTCCAACGCGGCGACGCTCTACACCGAGATGGGCGACATCGACACGGCCCAGGCGTTTTACGAAGAGGCAATCGAGCTCGCGCGCAACCTGGGTGACGCCCACGCCGAGAGCCTGCGGCTCGGCAACCTGGGCTGGTTCTACTGCCTCACAGGCCGCCCCCAGAGCGCCATCGACCGGCTCGAGCAGGCGCTGAAACTGAGCCGCGCTCTCGACGACACGCTGATGATCGCCGTCCAGAGCAACAACCTGGCCCGGACCTACTACCAGCTCAACGACCTGACCACCGCCCGCACCCTGCACAAGCAGTCCATCGCCGCCGCCACCGCCATCGAAGCCGAGCGCTGGCTGGCGGTCTTCCAGTCCGATATGGGCGAGACGCTCGTCGCGCTGGATCGCCTGGACGAAGCCGAGCCGCTCTACGTGAGCGCGCTGGCGACCGCGGAAAGAACCGCCGACCTGGAAAACCTGGTGCGCACCCAGGCTCGGCTGGCCGCGCTCTACGTCCGCACGGCGCGCCATCCGGAAGCTGAGACGCTGGCGACACAGGCCGAAGCGCGGGCGCGCAAGATGCGCTTCCAGCGCGGGCAAGCCCAGGCGCTGGCCGTCCTGGCCGAGATCGCCAGCGCCAAAGGCGACAGCGAAGGGGCCCAGCAGTATTACGCGGAAGCCTATCGCCTGTTCACCATTCTGCACGACCCGGCGGCGAAAGCGCTCGCGGCACACGTCCCGCAATCGGCGTGAGCCCGGCGCCGCGCCACCCGCGCCGGTAGGGGCTGGCCGCCTGCCATCACCGCCCCACAGCCCTGACCCGCGGGCTCGGGTTAGGACGAGACATTGAAGGTCGATGATCACCCTGGTCAACCTCGGCAAGAATTTCGGCTCCCTGTGGGCGGTGAAAGGCCTCGATTTGGCGGTCAACCCGGGCGAGTTGTTTGGCTTCCTGGGGCCGAACGGAGCCGGCAAGACGACCACCATCCGGTTGATGGTCGGCCTGCTGCGCCCCACCACCGGCAGCGCGGCCATCGCCGGGCACGACATCCAACAGGACGCGCTAGCTGCAAAACGGAGCCTCGGCTATCTGGCCCAGACGCCCCTGCTCTACGACCGGCTGACCGGCCGGGAGTTCCTGCGCTTCACCGGCGGCCTCTACGATCTGCCCGACGACGAGAGCGACGCCCGCGCGGGCGACTTGCTGGCGCTGCTGGACCTGGATGACAAGGCCGACCAGTTGATCGAGAGCTATTCGGGCGGCATGCGCCACAAGATCGGCCTGTGCGCGGCCATGCTGCACCGGCCACGCGTCCTGATCCTGGACGAGCCGCTGGCTGGCATGGACCCGGCCAGCTCGCGCCGCATCAAGGACGTGCTGCTCGACCTGCGCGCCGGCGGCACCACCATCTTCCTGTCAACCCACATGCTGGAGATCGCCGAGCAGCTTTGCGACCGGGTGGCCATTCTGGACCACGGCCAGCTCGTCGCGGTGGGGACGGTAGCCGAGTTGCGGGCGGCCCTGGCATCCAGTGCTGGCACGTCGCTCGAGAGCCTTTTCCTGCAGCTCACCCAGAACGAGACACAAGATTGATCTCTGGAGGCTGACCGGTGCTCACGTTTTGGAGAGTGGTGCGCCCAACCTATTGGATGCTCGATCGCCGGGTGCGAGCGATCGACCGCCGGATCGTGATCGGGGCGGTCATCGTGCTGGCTTTGGCGGGACAGTGGCTGTACCGGGCGCTCCAGGACCGGGCGACGCTGCTGGGGGGCGATCGGGGAGACGCCATCGCGGCCCTGGCGGTCGTGTTCGGTGGCCTGTTCACCCTGCTGCTGGCATTCCTCAACGTGAACAGCGTCCTCTACCGGCTGTATCTCGCGCCCGATCTCGATCTGCTGATAGTGGCGCCCATCCCGCGCCCCGTCGTCTTCGCCGTCAAGGTGCTGCAATGCAGCCCTGGCGCCGTGCTGCCCGCGATCCTCATCGGGATCGTGCTGGCGTGGTTCGGGCTGGCGCGCGACGCCGGGTGGGCCTATTACGCCCTGCTCGCGCTGCTGCTGCTGTCGATGGTCGTGTTCGTCACGTGCACCGTGATGGGGGTCGTCCTCCTCACGACGCGCGCCATCCCCGCGGCCAGAATCCGCGCGTGGATCCCGGTGATCCTGGCGCTGGTGCCGCTGGTGGTGGTCTTCGGGCAGCAGCGGTTCACCGTGTGGTCTGCCGGGCAGACAGACCTGCACGCCAGCATCGCGCGCGCCTTGCTCGACGAGGGGGATCTGGCGCTGATCGCGGGCGGAGGCGCCTTGCTGGGCGCGGCGAGCTGCCTCGCACTGTACCAGGTCTTCAACAGGGCGTTCGAAGAGGGGTGGAATCGTTACCGGGAAGTGCCCACCGCGCCGGCTCGACGCCGCCAGGCCGCGCCCGCCTGGACGCGCCGCCTGCCCGGCCATCTGCGGCCGGTGATGGCCAAGGAATGGCTCGAAATCCGGCGCGATCCCCACAGCCTGCTGAGCCTGTTCCAGCCCGCGATCCTGATCGCGCTGTTTCTCGCGCCGCTTCTGGGGCAGGATGCGGTCGATCTCTTGAGGCCGATCTTCTTCTGGTTCATGCTGATCGCCATCCCCTGGTTCATCGGCGTCGCCGCGCTCGGCACCGCCATGATGGCGATCGTGCGGGAAGGGCCGAACCTGGCGCTGCTCAAAGCCGCGCCCGTGTCGATGCGGGCCATCCTGCAGGGCAAGCTCTACACAACCTGGGGCGTGATGATCATCCCCTGGACGGTGGCGCTGGCGGTGACCGGCGTCCTGCTGCGGTTTTCCTGGTGGCAGGTGGCGGTTCTGATCGCGGCGGCGTTAGCGTCGCTGGTGAGCATGACCCGGCTGACCATCGGCTTCGGCGCGCTGCGGGCGGACTTCGCCGCAAGCGACATGATGAAACGCGTGCCAACGAGTGTGAGTTACCTGATGATGGGCCTGAATGCGCTCTACGCGGTGTGGATCATCGCGACCATCGCCTGGGTGATCGTGCACGGCTTCCCGGAGTCCGACAGCTTCAAGGTCATCGAGGTCTTCCAGGACCTGCCGCCGGTGCGGGCGCTCCTGTCGGATGCCGTCTGGGTGCCCCTCCTACTCGCTGCCGGACACGCCCTCGCGTTTATCGGCCTCGGCAGGCTGTGGAGCGCGGCGGTCCGGCGGCTGGCGCAGATGGAGATCTAGCGCGCCGCTCAGCTCAGCAGCAGCGTCAGCCCGGCCCACACCAGCAGGACCAGCATCAAGCGCTCGAACAGGCGCGGGTTCAGCCGCTGGACCACGCGGCGCCCGGCCAGCACGCCGACCGGGATCAGCGGCAGCGCCCAGACGATGCTGAGCAACTGGTCGATGCTGACCACATTCGTCGCCAGGAACGCCGGCAGCTTGATCAGGTTCACGACGAAGAAAAAGAGCACCGTTGTGGCGATGAAGGCGGTCGGCGTCACTTTTTGCAGCAGCAGATAGGCGGTAATCGGCGGCGCACCCGCGTTGGCCAGCGCCGATCCGAAGCCGGAGCCCCATCCGGCCAGCCAGCCGTGCCAGTCGCGCGGCGCATAGCTGAGCGCCGCGATCGAGTCGCTGGCGAGCTTGTAGCCCACCGCCAGCAGCGTGAAGGCGCCCAGCACCCGGCGCAAGACGTCATCGGGCAGCGTGGCGAGCAGCGCCAGCCCCATCACGATCCCGCCCACCGCCGCCGGCAGCATGAGCCGCACCATCCGGCCATCCCACTGGCGCCAGTACACCGGCAGCGCGAACAGGTCGCCCACGATCAGCAGCGGCAGCGTGAGGGCGACCGCTTCCGACACGCGCATAGTCGTGCTCAGCAGCGGCACCAGCAGCGCCCCTGGCACTGGCCCCAATCCCCCCTTGATCAGGCCGACCATCAAGGCGGCCAGGATGATCACCAGCGTGAGGCTCATAGGTTGGCACGCTCCTGGGTAGTGGGGCACAGATCACGCCAGACATTCTATCCCGCCGCGCCAAAAACAAAAATCCCCGCCGGGTGAGGAGGTGCCCGGCGGGGAACGAAAGCGGCAGGTTACGCCTGAAGGATCACCCGCCTTCCGGCGCGCCCGCCGCGATCCACGCCTCGAGCAGCGCCATCTGTTCCTCAGTCAACTGCCCGAAGTGCCCCTCGGCCAGCACGTCCAGGATCCGGCTATCTTCCGGCGCGCCCGGCTCGATCACCGGGCCATCGTCACTGCCCGCCAGCAGGGTCTCGTACTCGGTCACTTTCAGCCCCTTGGTTGCCGCGTCGCCGTGACACTGCCCGCACGCTTCCTCCAGCGCCGGCTGGATGTCGGCATACGTCACATCACCCGCTGGGGCTTCAGCATCCTCGGTCTCTTCCGGCTCAGATGCCGCCTCGCCTTCCGGCGCGCCCGCCGCGATCCACGCCTCGAGCAGCGCCATCTGTTCCTCGGTCAACTGCCCGAAGTGCCCCTCGGCCAGCACGTCCAGGATCCGGCTGTCCTCCGGCGCGCCCGGCTCGATCACCGGGCCATCGTCACTGCCCGCCAACAGGGTCTCGTACTCGGTCACCTTCAGCCCCTTCGTCGCCGCGTCGCCGTGACACTGGCCGCACGCTTCCTCCAGCGCCGGCTGGATGTCGGCATACGTCACGTCACCCACTGGCGCTTCGACTTCCGGCGCGGGAGGTGGTTCGCCTTCCGGCGCGCCCGCCGCGATCCACGCCTCGAGCAGCGCCATCTGTTCCTCGGTCAACTGCCCGAAGTGCCCCTCGGCCAGCACGTCCAGGATCCGGCTGTCTTCCGGCGCGCCCGGCTCGATCACCGGGCCATCGTCACTGCCCGCCAGCAGGGTCTCGTACTCGGTCACCTTCAGTCCCTTGGTCGCCGCGTCGCCGTGACACTGCCCGCACGCCTGCTCGAAGACCGGCAGCAGTTCCTGGTAGGTGATGCCCTCAGCCGCCACCCCTTCCAGCAGAGGCGGTGCCTCTTCCAGCTCCTGCTCGATGCCCAGCTCCAGCGCCAGGGTCGGCGCGTCGAAGCCGGCATAGCGCCAATCGGTACCGTGGCAGCCGCTGTTGGAACAGAAGCTTGTGTCGCTGGTGCCGCCCGGATTGGCCGTCGTGTGACAGCTCTCGCACGTCGCATCGAACTCGTTATGGTGGCGGCTGATCCATGTCGTCTCGCGGTGCGACGACGGCTCGATCCCGGTCGTCAGGGGCAGCATCGGCTCGATCTCGTTCGGCAGCACGATCTGCGGGATGGAATGGCACAGGTTGCATTCCAGCCGGATCACCTCATTCTCCTCGTTGAGGTGCTTGCCATCGTGGCAGCGGAAGCACCCCGGCCAGTTGCGGTGGCCGATGTTGTTGGGATGCGTCTTCCAGTCGAGTTCCTGCTCGGGGAACGTATTGTCTTCCCACAGGTTCACCAGCAGGTCGATGGTGCTGTCGATCTGGGACCCGTTTTCCTCGTAGAACTCGGGATAGTTCTCCTGGTAATACGTCGCCAGCCCGCCGATAGACTCGCGCGCCTCTTCGACCGATTCGTACCACTCGGACAGCAGCTCCACCGAGCGCGCGCGAATGTAGGGGACGTCGGTCGGGATGTCGCCGCGCTGCAGCGCGCTATCGACCAGGTGTTCCGGGGTATCGAGCAGGTGCGAGATGCGATTGTGGCAGGTGATGCAGTCCATTTCGAGCACCTCGTACTCGCCCAGCTCAGCCGAATCGAGTGGCGATTCCGTGGACGCATACTCGGTCGTCGTCCCGTCAACATACGTGACGCGCACCCAGGGAATGTCTTGTTCCAGGCGGTCGGTGGCGATGTATTCCACCTTGTTCTCGACGTGCCAGTGAATGCCGTAGCCCAACCCCTCGCGTTGGGTGCCCCCACCGGTGTGCATCAGCAGGTAGACAGAATACGGATCGTTGTCCTCGTTGTCGCGATACCGGTTCAAGATGCGCAGGCTGTCGTCGGAGAACTTCTCCGGGTAGTGGCACAGCTCGCACGTGTCGCGCGCGGGGCGCATGCTGCTCACCTGGATTGGGTACTCGTAATTCTCGGTGAGCGTCGCCCACAGCAGCCTGGAGTGAGTCGTCTTGCGGGCGAACTGCTCGTAGAACGAGCCGCGCCCGATGTGGCAGTCCACGCACAACACGCGCGCGTGGGGAGAGACCAGATAGGTATTATATTCCGGCGGCATCGTGTGACAGGTCGTGCCGCAAAACTCCGGAGAGTTGCTGTATTCCCACACTGCCGGGAGCAGCAGCACGATCGCCACGGGAATCGCCAGCAGCACCGTCAGGCGCAGCGCCCGGCTCCATGCGGGTGTGTCTGGCGGCGGAAAGAAAAATCTGTAGATACGCCTCATCCTGCCTCCCAGAGGTACAATGCGGCGCCCACGGGTCCGAATCGACCAATGGGCGCCATCACAGATCGTCAGGCCGCGTTGCGGCGGCGGCCCGACATGAGACTACTCGACCAGCATCGCACCCGGCACCGGCTCGCCCGTCAGCTTGGCGTAGCTGAGCTGGAGCAGCCCGACCGTGTACTTGAGGTTGTGAACCACCGAGCCCTGATCGTCGCGGATCATCTTGAAGTTGAAGACCGCGCCCTTCACATCGACGCTCGCGTCTTCGGGCAGCTCGAAGTACGGGTGGTGGTCGAGCACGGCCACGCCGCTCTCCTCGAGCGCCGCCTGCACAACCTCGAGCAGACCGGCGACCTCGTCCTGGTTGGTCTCCACCGCGCCGTCGCCATCATAGTCGCCCGAAGCATCGAACGCGAAGCTCTCGATGTTGCTGTGGCATCCCTGGCAGACGGCGACATTCTCGGTGCCGTCCACCGGGCTAACCATCGCAAAGGTGTGCTGGCCGACCGTGTTATGGCCGGGCAGCGGCTCGTCGTCGGACGAATCGTCAGGCGTGCCCTTGTCGTCCATGCCCGGCGTCGCGGCCATGTGGCAGCCCACGCACGAGTTCTCGATGATCTGGCCGTGCAGCGTGCCCGGCACCGTCTCGCCCCAGGTGTACCCGCCCGTGTTGTTGATCAACTCCGCGGCCACCGAGTAGTGCGGCGTGCTGAAGCTCTCACCTTCGACCGCGACTACCGCATCGACCCGCGAGTTGTGGCAGGTCATGCACGTCGCCGCCGGGCCAGCCTCGGCCACTTCTGTACCGTTGGGCAGCGCCACCGCGTCGAAGACGCGCAGTTGGTTCGGGTTGTCCGCGTGGTGCGGATCGTGGCAGACCGCGCACGTGATCGGCTGGTAGTTGCTACGCCGCTCTTCCATCGGCACGCCGTTAGCCGCGTCGATATAGCCGGCGCCGCTGTGGCACCCGACGCACGCCAGGCGGTTCTCACCGATCGGATACCAGAACGCCTGGGCGTTCTTGTCCGCGTGGGCGCTCACTTCCCACTGCTGCGGGAAGACGTGATACGGGTCTTCCGCGTGGCACTGCGCGCAGGTCCCGTAGTCGAGACCGACGCCGATCTTCGACGGATCGCCGCCAGCACCCGCGTGCGCCGCACCCGGGCCATGGCAGCTCTCGCACTGGACGTTGGCCAGCTTGGCGACCTGCGGGAACTCGGCGACCATGTCTTCCCAGTTGCCCGCCGTCAGCTCCTCAGGCAGAGTCCAGCCCGCTTCGCGCGCCAGATCGTCGAACCCACCGTTGACCGCCTCGGGCCGGTTGTTGAAGCCGGTCACGTGGCAGCTCACGCAGTCCGGGCCATAGTGATCGCTCACCTCGCCGTCGATCGCGCGGCTGAACATGCTGGCGTGCGCCGTGGCGGCCCAGTCTTCAGCCTGGTCCGCGTGGCAGATGCTGCACGCCGGGAACTCCGCCTGCAGCCCGTCCATCGCGCCCACGCCGATATAGGTCGAGGCCGTAATCACCCAGGTCGCCTCGCCGCTGTTGCCGTTGGCATCGGTGGCCGTCAGGGTCAACTGGTACTGCCCCTCGACATCGGCCATGAAGATCGCGACCGGGCCTTCGATCAACTCGGCTGACGAGCCTTCCGGTGCAGTCAGACTCCAGTCGAAGGTGAAGCCCTCGACCGCCGGTTCTGGCTGCTGGAAGTCCTCGATCACCTCGACATGCATGTTGGGATAGATGCCGTAAGGGAGAATCAGCGCCTGGACCGGCTGCTCCGCCGGGTCTTCACCGGCGGCCACCGCGTAGGCTTCCCCGGCTACATAGGAACCGATACCCACCGCTTCAGTGGCGGACGTGGTGATCGGCACCTCAGAGAATGGATCATCCGTTTCGCCGTCCTGGCCGCTGACTCCGTATACGCCGAACGCCATCAGCAGCAGGACCAGCCCGACCAGCAAAAGCAGTTTTCGTATCATAAACGCCCCTCTCCTTCTCGGATACAAAATGCAAAAAGAGATTGCGCACCGGTCCCGGCGGCAATCTCTCATGCATGACCAACCGAATCAAAGATCGCACCAGCAGGCGGATCGCAGCGGTGCGACACGACGACCACGCGCGACGGCACGAACACGCGCGCGCTCAGGTCTGCAGGTTCCATCTCCAACGTCTGGTCCAGGATCACGCCCGGGGCGCTGAGAGCCACTCGCGTCAGCGGCGGCGACGTGGACGGGGCCGCCGCCTCCAGGCAGCGCGGCGCCGGATCGGGCGCGCGCTCCAGCCTGACCGGCTGGGCCCGATTGGCGGCTTCGGCCAGCAGCGCCGTGATGCTGTCCAGCGCGTGCAGGACGCTCACGACCTGCGCGTGATCCAGGTCCGACTGCGCGGCATCATACACGGCCAGATACTGGTCGAGCGCGGCCCGGTAAGCAGGATCGTCGCTGGCGGGCGTCTCCAGGGCGCGCTGGCCGACCTCCGCCAGCCGGTGATCCAGCTCGACGCGCAGCACAGCCGCCTCGGGCATCGACGCGGCCAGCGGCGGCGCATCGACGGTTGGGCGGCTGGTCTGCACCAGCGGCTGGAATGCGACCAGGGTACTGCCCGGCTGCATGCCCGAATGGCAGGTCTCGCACGGTTCCAGGCTGGCGACCGCGTCCTGCACGGCTAGCTGCGCTTCCAGGATCGATCGATCGCCGTCAGACTGCCCGTTCAGGAGCAATCCCACGGCGAACGCCAGCAGCACCACGCCGGCCAGGAAAACGCAGCTACAAAGGAACCTGGACATACACCAATCGTCTCTGAAAACCCGTTGTGATCGTGAAGACCACGCTCAAGCGTATCTCTTAAATTGTAAATGGGTCAGTGACAGATGTCACTTTGTGTCAATCATATTTGTTACAACAATGATTGAACCACCGTCATTATAGGACATGTTGGCCTTGGGCACAAGTCGTCAGACTGCCCAATTGAGGCCCGCGCCCGGTTGAGCAACGCTCCATTCGCGGCTAAAATCACCGCCCTGACGAGGCATCCGACCCGCAAGGAGGTTCTGGCGTGGATTTTATCTTCGGCACTCTGGCAACCGATGAGCTCAAGACCGTGCACCACCGCGCCCGACGGCTGGGCGTCCAGCACCAGCACATGCTGCACCCGCGCGATCCCCTGCCCGGCCAGCCGGTGACGATCACCGCGCAGATCGGCACCGACCTGCTGGCGGATAACGTCGCCTGCTACTACACCACCGATGGCAGCCAGCCCGCGGGCGCGCGCGGCGCCGCGACCAATGGGCACGTGATCCGGCTGGAACGGGTCGACGTGGCGTGGGACACGCTGGCCTGGGGCTACGTCACTCGCTGGCAGGCGACCCTGCCCGCCCAGCCCGAAGGCATCACGGTCCGCTACCGGATCGGCGCGTGGGCCGGCGACGGGCCGGAGACGTTCGCCGACTGGCCGGACGTCACCGCCACCGCCGAGGCCGCCGCGAGCGCGTTCTTCCGCCAAAAGCCCGTCCCGCCGGACCTCCGGCGCGGTGACCCGGCGGGTCACACCTTCGCCTTTCACGTGGACACCTTCGCGCCGCCCGCCTGGGCGCGCCAGGCCGTGATCTATCATGTCTTCGTCGACCGGTTCTACCCTGGCGAGGGCCGCGACTGGCTGCAAACGACCGACCTGATGGGCTTTTGCGGCGGGACGCTGTGGGGCGCGCGCGACAAGATGGACTACATCGCCGAGCTGGGCGCGACCTGTCTCTGGCTCAGCCCCACCTGGCCCGCCCCGTCGCACCACGGCTACGACGTGACCGATTTCGATCGCGTCGAGCCGCGCCTGGGCGGGGACGAGGCGCTGCATGCCGTGGTCGAGGCCGCCCACGCGCGCGGCATCCGCGTGCTGCTCGACCTGGTGTGCAACCACATCTCGGACCAACACCCGATCTTCCAGGCCGCCCTGGCCGATCCGGCCAGCCCCTACCGCGCCTGGTTCACCTTCGACGATTCCGAGACCGGCTACCGGGCCTTCTTCGGCAATCCCGCCATGCCCCAGGTCAACCTCGCCCATCCGGACGCCCGCGACTGGATGATCGGCATCGCCCGCCGCTGGCTGCGCGACTTCCGCGTCGATGGCTACCGGCTCGACTACGCGAATGGCCCCGGCCCGGACTTCTGGACCGATTTCTGGACGGCCTGCAAGGGGGAGAACCCGGACAGCTTCTGTTTCGGCGAAGTGGTCAACGCGCCCGACGTGATCGAGACCTATCGCGGGCGGCTGGATGGCTGCCTCGATTTCCACCTCAGCGAGGCTATCCGCAAGACGTACGGCTGGCGCGCGTGGTCCGAGGAGCAGTTCGCGGTCTTCGCGGCGCGCCACGCGGACTATTTCGCGGGCGATTTCGTGATGCCCGTCTTCCTGGACAACCACGATATGGACCGCTTCCTGTTCATCGCCGGGGGCGACAAAGCCGCGCTGCGCCGGGCGGCCGCCGTCCAGATGGCGCAGCCCGGCCCGCCGGTCATCCTCTACGGCACCGAGGTCGGGCTGAGCCAGGCGACCAGCACCCAGCAGGGCGGCCACCATCTCAGCCGGACGCCGATGGCCTGGGGCGACGACCAGGACCGGGACCTGCTGCGCGATTACCAGGCGCTCATCCGCGCGCGCCAGAGCGCCGGTTGAGGGTAGGAGAGCGCGCCGCCCGGCGCGGGTGGGTGAGGCCGGGCGGCGCGGGTTTGGGTCAGTTGCCGTTCTTCACGCTATAATCTACCCAATAATAACGCTCACTATCGTCGTTTTTATCTGCATGGACTGCCCTGTTTTGGACAATCGCCGCTTGCCATCGACGCTCGCTGACGCATTGGGCCGGCCCCTGCGCGATCTGCGCATCTCGGTCACCGATCGCTGCAATTTCCGCTGCACGTACTGCATGCCCGCGGAGATCTTCGGCGAGCGCTACCAGTTTCTGCCCCGGGGCGAGCTGCTCACCTTCGAAGAGATCGCCCGGCTGGTCCGCCTGTTCGCGCGGCTGGGCGTGCACAAGGTGCGGCTGACCGGCGGTGAGCCGCTGGTCCGCCAGCAGATCGAGCGGCTGGTCGAGCAGATCGCGGCGATCGAGGGCATCGACGATATCGCCCTGACGACCAACGGCTTCCTGCTGCCACAGAAGGCCGGGGCGCTGCGCGCTGCCGGGCTGGGCCGCGTCACGGTCAGCCTCGACAGCCTGGACGACGCGGTCTTCCGCCGCATGAACGGCGACCGGGCCGAGGTGGCCCAGGTGCTGGCGGGAATCGACGCCGCCCGCGCTGCCGGATTCGCGCCGATCAAGATCAACGCGGTGGTGCAGCGCGGCGTCAACGATCACACGCTGGTCGACCTGGCCCGCTTCGGCAAGGAGAACGGGCACATCGTGCGCTTCATCGAGTTCATGGACGTCGGCACGCTCAACGGCTGGGCGATGGAGCACGTCGTGCCCGCCGCGGAGATCATCCGCCGGATCGACGCCGTCCTGCCGCTGGAACTGGTCCCGCCCAACTATCCGGGCGAGGTCGCGCGGCGCTACCGCTTCCGCGACGGGAGCGGCGAGATCGGCGTGATCGCGTCGGTGACGCAGCCCTTCTGCGGCGCCTGCACGCGGCTGCGGCTCTCGCCGGAAGGCAGCCTGTTCACCTGCCTGTTCGCGGCGGCGGGCACCGACCTGCGCGCCCCCCTGCGCGCCGGGGCGTCCGATGATGAGCTGGCGGCGATCGTGCGCGGCCTGTGGCGCCACCGGGCGGATCGCTACTCCGAGATCCGGTCGTCGCTCACCGAGCCGCGCGAGCAAAAAGTCGAAATGTACCACATCGGGGGATGAGCAAGGGTTGGGTATGAAACTGCACCTCGTCTTCTACGGCGGCCTCAAACAAGACGTGGGCGCCAAAACTCAGACGCTGGACCTGGCGCGCGACTCGCTGACCGTGCAGGAGCTAGGCGAGCTGCTCGCGGCGCGCTACCCGGCGCTGGGCGAGCGCCTGCCCACTGTGGCGTTCGTGGTCGGCGATGAGATCGTCGATCCCGACTATCGCCTGCGCGACGGCGATCAGGCCGCGCTGCTGCCCCCGGTGAGCGGAGGTTAGGATGGGCCGCTGGATTGTGGACACCCCGCTCGAGCTCGCGCCGCTGCTGGCCGAAACCGAGGACCCCGCCTGCGGGGCGCTGGTCGTGTTCTTCGGCACGGTGCGGGACGAGAACGACCGGCAGCCGGTCGAGGGCATGACCTACGAGGCGCACGTCTCGATGGCGGAAAAGGTCCTGCGCGCGATCGAGGCCGAAGCGTTGGACCGCTTCGGCGTGCGCCGCTGCCGGATCCAGCACCGGATCGGGACGCTCAAGTTGGGCGAGCCGAGCGTGATCATCGTGGTGCGCGCCGCCCACCGCGCCGCCGCCTACGACGCCTCGCGCTACGCCATCGACCAGATCAAGCAGCGCGCGCCGATCTGGAAGGAAGAACATTACGTCACCGGCGCGAGCCGCTACCTGGACGGCGTGCCCCTCACCCGAAAGGACTCCTGATGAAAGACGTCAGCGCCAAATCCCCCACCCAGCGCCAGGCTATCGCCGAGACGCTGGTGACCATGCCCGCCGAGATCCAGACCCTGCTGCGCGAGCGCGGGCTGGAGAAAGGCGACGCACTGGAGATCGCGCGGGCGGCGGGCATTCTCGCCGCCAAGAAAACCTGGGACCTGATCCCGTTCTGCCACCCGCTACCGCTCACCCACGTGCAGATCACGTACTTCTTCGAGCCGGAAGGCGTGCGCCTGCAGGCCCTGGTCAAGACCTTCGCGCCCACCGGCGTCGAGATGGAGGCCATGACCGCCGCCAGCATCACCGCGCTCACCCTGTACGACATGCTCAAGCCGCACACGCGCGACATGGAGATCGCCTACACGCGCCTGATCGCCAAGAGCGGCGGCAAAAGCGGCGACTACCACTACCAGCCGGCGGCGTCGAGCACGAACGGTGGCTGACTCGCCCGCCCCGGCCAACCCAATTTTTGCCATTGACGGACGCCGCCATTCCCGGTAAACTGAAGGTCCAGAGCCGTGGCTCTGGTTTTTTGTGCCTGGCACATGAGGAATGGCAGTTTTGATCCAGTGTGGCGCTTTTACCTGGAGAAACGCCCGTCCATATGGACCGGGAAACGCCATTTTCATTGTGGCCGGCGGCGCAAACGCCGAGTCGCTCTTCATTTTTCACCAGACGAACCACCCCTAGGGGTGGTTTTTTTATGTATGGGATGGAGGTCACCCGATGCCGCAACAAGATCTACGCCAGTCTGAACGGTTCCTGACCCTGTACACGCCGCCCAAGATCGATGGCGACTTCACCGGCAAACACATCATCTCGGTCGAGCAGTTTGGCCGGCGCGACTTGCAGATCCTGTTCGACGCCACGATCTCGATCCGCAAGCGCCTCACCCAGCACGACCGCGGCCTGCTGCAGCTCACCGCCGGGCGGCTGATGGCCACGCTGTTCTACGAAGCCAGCACGCGCACCGACCTCTCCTTCCAGGCGGCGATGCGTCACCTGGGCGGCGAAGTGGTGGCGGCCAGCAATGGCGTCCAGTTCTCGTCCATCTACAAGGGCGAAAACCTGGCCGACACCGTGCGCGCCGTGGGCTGCTACGCTGATGTGATCGTGCTGCGCCACCCGGATGTCGGCTCGTCCTACGAGGCGGCCTACTACCTGGACCTGTTGCGCTCGCAGGTGTCGCGCCAGCCCGTCGTGATCAGCGGCGGCGACGGCGTGGGCGAGCACCCCAGCCAGGCCCTGCTCGACATCTTCACCATCTTCGACTTCAAGCGCCAGATCGACGGCCTGAACATCACGCTGGTCGGCGACCTCAAGCACGGGCGCACCGTGCACTCGCTCGCCAAGCTGATCGCCCGCTACGACGGGCAGGACACCACCATCAATCTCGTCGCTCCGGACGCGCTGCGGATGCCCTCGTCCATCGCGCAGATTCTCCAGCAGAAGAACATTACCGTCGTCGAGACCGACGACCTGTTCGACGTCCTGGGCGACACGGACGTCATCTACTGGACGCGCGTCCAGGAAGAGCGCTTCCAGGACCCGGCAGAATACGACGCGATCAAAGATCGCTTCATCATGACGCCGTCCGTCATGGCCCACGCCAAGCCGGACGCGATCCTGATGCACCCGCTGCCGCGCAAGGGCGAAATGGGCACCCCCGCCGATCACGACGAGCTCGATGCCGACCCGCGCGCCGTCTACTTCCGCCAGATGGAAAACGGCATGTTCGTGCGGATGGCGCTACTGGCCAAGGTGCTCGGCGGTCTGTGGGTCTAGCGATGGCCTCGACGATCACCATCCCGGCTATGCTCGACCCGCACGTGCACCTGCGCGGGCTGGGCTGGGCGCACAAGGGCACCTTCGCCAGCGAGACGGCGGCGGCCCTGGCGGGAGGCTACTGGGCGGTGCTCGACATGCCCAACACCCCGCCCTCGACCGTCGATCTGCCCGCGCTGGAGGTCAAGCTGGCGGCTATCGGGCGCGAGGCGGTCTGCGACTGGGGTGTGTACTTCGGCGCCAGCCAGTCGGACAACACCCCCGCCTATCGCGCAGCGGCGGGCCGCGTCTGCGGCCTGAAAATCTACAACAACGCGACCACCGGCGACCTGCTGATCGAAGACCAGGCCCGCCGCGCCGCGCATTACCGCGCCTGGCCGCGCCGCCGGATCATCGCCGTACATGCCGAGGGCGGGACCGTCGCCGAGATCCTGGCCCTGGTGCGCATGACCGGCCAGCGCACCCATTTTTGCCACATCAGCACCGCCGAGGAGATCGCCCTGCTGCGCGCCGCCAAAGCCGAGGACCTGCCGGTGACGGTCGGCGTGACGCCCCACCACCTGTTCCTGACCGAAGATGACGTCGCCGCGCTCGGACCGCTGGGCCGCATGAAGCCGGAGCTAAAGACGCGCGCCGATCAGGCCGCGCTGTGGGAGGCCATCGCGGAGGGCGTGGTGGATGTGGTCGAATCCGACCACGCGCCGCACACCCTGGCCGAGAAGGCCGCCGATCCCGCGCCGTCCGGCGTGCCCGGCCTGGAGACGACCCTGCCGCTGCTGCTGACCGCCGCCCGCGAGGGCCGGCTGTCAGTGGAGCGCGTCATCGAGCTGGTGGCGGAGCGCCCGCGGGCGGTCTTCGGGCTGTCCGCCCCGCCGGACACTTACACCGTCGTCGATCTGGACGCGTCGACCATCATCGAGCGCGGGACGCTGCACACGCTGTGCGGCTGGTCGCCCTTCGAGGGAATGCGCGTGAGGAGCAAGGTGCGCGAAGTGCGGGTCCGGGGCCGCGTGGTCTTCGACGGCGAGCGCGTGTTGGCCGCCCCCGGCTCCGGCCAGAACCTGTTCACGGAGGGCGCGGCATGAGCCTCACCCGAAGTGCCTTCCTGGCGCTCAACCGGCTGGGCTATGCCGGCCTGCTGCGCCCGCTGATCTTCCGCCGGACCGCCCAGCAGGCGCACCACGACACGCTGGCCCTGCTGCGCCGGGCGGACGCGCTGGCCGCAGCGCTCGATCCGCTGTTCGGCGCCGCGCACGGGCTGGCCTTCCGCCGCGGGACGTTCCACGCCGGGGGCGTGGCGCTCGACTCGCCGCTGATCCTGGCGGCGGGGCTGGTCAAGGGCGACGGTTTCGAGTCGGAGGAAGCCGCGCTGGCCGCCGCGCAGAGCGGCGCGGACATCATGCCCGGCTGGCGGAGCATGCCCCGGCTGGCCGGACCGGTCGAGTTCGGATCGTTCACGCGCTGGCCGCGCCCCGGCAATCCCGGCACGGTCGTCTGGCGCGACGTCCCCACGCGCTCCACGCAGAACCGGATCGGGCTGCGCAACCCCGGCGCGCGGGCGGCGGCCATATTCCTGGGCGCCCGGCGCGACCATCTGCCGCCGGTCTTCGGGATCAACATCGCAGTCAGCCCCGGCGTGGACGATCCCGACCAGCAGACGCGGGAAGTGCTCGACGGGTTGGCGGCGTTCTTCGCCAGCGAGGTGCAGCCCGCGTGGTTCACGCTCAACTTGAGCTGTCCCAACACCGAGGACGACCCGCGCGGCCACCAGACCGCTGACGAGGCGCGGCAGGTCTGCGGGGCGGCAGCCCGCGCGCTGGCAGCGACCGGCATCCCGCTGTGGGTCAAGGTCGGCCCGAACCTGTCCGACGACCAGTATCGCGGCCTGATGCGCGTCTTCGCCGAGGTGGGCGTGCGCGCGGTCGTCGCCACCAACAGCATGCCGGTGCCCACGCCCGACGATCCGGCGCTGGTGGCGGGCATGGCGGGCGGGCAGTTGCACGCGCGCGCCCTGGCCGTCGTGGGCCTGTTGGCCGCGGAGCGCGCCGCCCATGACTACCCGGTGGATGTGATCGGCTGCGGCGGCGTGCAGGACGGTGATACCTACCGCGCATTTGCCCGTTTGGGGGCGCCTGTGGTTCAATATTGGACCGCGCTCGTTTACCGGGGACCGCTTGCCGCCGCGCTGATCGCGCACGAGGCGGGGATCGGCGACAGCGGAGAATGACCACGTTACGGGGGATGGCATGCTGAACCAACTTCAGGCGCGCGTCGCCGAGGCCCTGCTCGAGATCGAGGCCGTCGTCTTCACGCCCAAGGACCCGATCACGTTCAAGTCGGGGATCCTGTCGCCGGTGTACATCGACAACCGGCGGCTGCCCTTCTGGCCCGCGCAGTGGCAGATCGTCATCGAGGGCTTCCGCGACCTGATCGCGCTGCGCGGCATCACCTATGACGTCATCGCCGGCATCGAGGCGGCGGGCATTCCACACAGCGCGGCGCTGGCCTATCTGACCAAGACGAGGTCGGTGTTCGTGCGCAAGCAGCCCAAAGAACATGGCACCCGCAGCCGCATCGAAGGTGGGGACGTGTCCGGCAGGCGCGTGCTGTTGATCGAGGACCTGGTGACGACCGGCGGCAGCAGCCTGGCGGGCGTCGAGGCGCTGCGCGAGGCGGGCGCGGAAGTCAAGGACTGCCTGTGCATCACCAGCTACGGGCTGCCTGAAGCCGGGCGGGCGTTCGATGAGGCCGGCGTGCGGCTCCACCCGCTGACGCCGTTCGCGTCGATCGTGGTCGAGGCCAGCAAGCGGGGCCTCTTCAGCGATCGGGAGCTGACCACGCTCGAAGCCTGGATCCGCGATCCGCACAGTTGGGGCAAGTTCGCGGGCGAAGGCGGGACGAGCGCATGAGCGGGAGCGTCGTCGCCAAATACGACCGCCGCGCCGCAAGCGCCGGGTCGCTGGTTTGTGTCGGGCTGGACAGCGACATCGCGCGCCTGCCGGAGCGCTTCCTGTCAGCCGATGATCCCCAGTTCGCCTTCAACCGTTGGATCATCGACCAGACACACCCCTACGCCAGCGCCTACAAGCCCAACATGGCCTTCTACGAGGCGCGCGGCGAGGCCGGGCTGCGGTCGCTGGCGCGGACGGTCGAGTACCTGCGCGCCCAGCACCCGGACATCCTGACGATCTGCGACGCCAAGCGGGCCGACATCGGCTCGACCAACCAGGGCTACGTGACGGCCATCTTCGACGCGCTCGGCTTCGACGCGGTCACGCTCAACCCGTACCTCGGGCGCGAGGCGCTGATACCGTTCCTGGCGCGGGCCGACAAGGGCTGCATCATCCTCTGCCGGACGTCCAACCCCGGCGCGGGCGAGCTTCAGGACCTGGTCGTCGAGGGCAAGCCGCTGTGGCAGACCGTGGCCGAGCGCGTCAGCCGCGAGTGGAACGCGAGCGGCAACTGCATGCTCGTCGCCGGGGCGACCTATCCCGCCGAGCTGGCCCAGATCCGCGCCACCGTGGGCGACATGACGCTGCTGGTGCCGGGCGTGGGCGCCCAGGGCGGCGACGTCGAGCAGACGGTCCGCGCGGGCGTGAACGCGAATGGGCGCGGCATGATCATCAACTCGTCGCGCGGGATCATCTTCGCGGACGATCCGGCGGGCGCCGCGCGCGACCTGTGCGACGCGATCAACCGCGCGCGCGGCCTCAGCACGTGACGTGCAGGATGGCGTTGGTCGTCGCCGAGTCCGCGCTGGAGAGCAACTCACAGGCCTGCTCGGTGGGCACCACCACCAGCTCGACACCCTTCTTCTCGGCGGCCTTGTAGACCTTCTTCATCACCGGCAGCTTGCCGTACACCCCCGTGCCGATGATCAGCTTGCGGCAGTCCCAGGGGATCGCCTCTTTGGCCGACAGCGGCGTATGGCCGAAGCGGTCTTTCTTCGGCTTGGATGGCCCCTTGTCGCGTTTGTGGATCGTGCCGTGGATGATCACCAGGTCGTCGGTGAAGCGCTGGCCGTCGATCTCGATCTCGCCGAAGCCGATGAATCGCGCTTGCATGGCGTTTCCTCCTGTGCTTTTGATTCTCATTATGGCACAGGATTCGCCCGATTGAGCGCGCCCAGGCTCACAGCAGCGCCCGCACCGCCCAGCTCCCCAGCAGGACCGCCGCCCACGCCACGTAAGCCACCGCCAGCATCGGAGCCAGCCCCAGCCCGGCCCGCGCCGACAGCCACAGCGCCAGCGTGAACACGAGCGTGGCTCCCACGCCCACCAGCAGCGACCCGGTGAAATCGGTCATGGCCTGCTGGCGGTCGTCGCCCCCGGCCGCGTGGACGATCCACAGCGCCAGCGGGATGGTGAGCGGCATCGTCGCGGTGATGGCCGCGACCGTCTTGGAATAAGCCTGCGCCACCGCGATGAAGATGATGACGACGATCGAGACGGCGACCGGCAGCACCTGCTGCATTGTCTGGCTCATGGCGCCCTCCTGGCGAGATCAGCCGGCTTCGCCGTCGAGCAGCGCCAGCGCCAGCCGCGTCGCCTCGGCCACATAGTCCGCGCAGAGCGGCTTCTGCCCGGTCGCATGGTACGCAGCGTGCCCTTCCGGCGTCCCCAGGTCCACACCGGTCAGCGCGAGGCAGGTGGTCGCGCTGTAGCGAGCCTCGAACTGCCGGATCAGCTCCTGCACAATAGCATAAGGCCGCGTCTTGTCGCCGGTCGGAGCGCGGCGGCCCGCGACCAGCCCCACGCCCAGGATCGCGCCGGTCAGCGCGCCGCACGGGCCGCCCATGTACGCCAGTCCGCCACACAGCCCGGTCGCCACCGCCGGCACCAGGTCCGACTCGATCCCGTAGTGCTCCGCGATGGCCTGCACCGCGCTTTCCGAACAACACCAGCCCGACTCGAACAGCTCGCGGCTGCGCTCCGCTGCGCTCATGATGTGCTCCTTCGTGTCGAATGCCCGGCGCGTATTATAGCGCCGAACCGCCCGCCCGCGCCGGTGACCATCTTTATCATAATCGTCGTATGCAATGCCAGTGACGGGCATTGACACATCAGAACATTTGTGCTATTATTGAGAATGTACCCATCATCGCGGCTTACAAACACCAGGAGAATGCACATGTCACGTTTCGTTCACTTCGAGATCAACGCCAGCGACGTCGACAAGGCCAGCGCCTTCTACAGTGAGGTATTCGGCTGGGAAATCACCAAGTGGGACGGCCCGATGGACTACCGGCTCGTCACAACCGGTGGAACGGATGAGTACGGCATCAACGGCGCGATCTTCAACTCTGACGGGATGTTCCAGGGCATGGTCAACACCCTGGACGTGCCCGACCTCAAGGCGCACATCGAGAAGGTCAAGGCGCACGGCGGCACCGTCCTGGGCGAGAGCAACTATATCCCCGGCGTGGGGCACTTCATCTACGCCAAAGACGTCGAGGGCAACCTCTTCGGGATGCTCGAGCCCGATCCCATGGACCAACCGGGGTAACGCCCACGCGCCAAGTTCAGATCATTCTGTCGCAGCAGCCCGCCACCGGTGGGCTGCTTTTTTGCTGTGGCGGGCGGTGGTATGATTGGCGCGCAGACAGGAGGACGAACCGATGACCGATATGCTCGTGAAACTCTACGCCCTGCCCGACCTCGCCCCCGCGCTGGCCGATCCGCGCATGGCGGGCGTGGCGATCCGCCGGGCGCTCGCGCCCGAAAAGCACGTCATCACGGCTTGGGTGCGGGCCACCTTCGACAGCCCCGGCTGGGCCAGCGAATGCGAGGCGGCCATCCTGCGCCAGCCGCCCGCGTGTTTCGTCGCGGTGGAGCATGAGAGGCTGATCGGCTTCGGCTGCTACGACGCGACCGCCCGCGGCGTGTTCGGCCCGACGGGGGTCGAGGAGGCGGCGCGTGGGCGGGGCATCGGGGCGGCGCTGCTGCTGGCCTGCCTGCACGACATGCGCGCCCAGGGCTACGCCTACGCGGTCATCGGGTGGGCCGGGCCGCAGGACTTCTACGCGCGCATCGCCGGCGCGACGCCCATCCCCGACTCCGAGCCGGGGTTGTACGCGGGGCTGTTGCGGTGAGGGGGTGTGGGGGGAAGACACCGCCCGGGGCGCAGCAAATTCGCTGTATACTGAAACCAACACGCGTATTTCACAGGGGGCACCGATGGACGACGAAGCCGTCTTTCACGGTGGATTCGAGGTCGAATACCGGGCGCTGCGCGACGAAAGTCTCAAGCGCATCGAGCTGCGCCAGCAGACGGTGTCGATCGCGCTCACCATCGCCGGAGTATTCCTGGGCGTGGGGATCGGCACCCGCGCGGTGGCGCTGGTCTACCCGCCGCTGGCGCTCGCCCTGGCGATCGGCTGGCTGCAAAACGATCTGCGTATCAAAGAGATCGGGGACTACATCCGCCTGAACCTCGAAAGCAGAACGCCCAATCTGAACTGGGAAACGGCCATGCAGGGGCGCCGCACGGACCGGCCCTACTGGCGCGCCGTGGTGATGTCGCACGCCGGCGCGATCCTCATGGCGCAGGTCATCGCCATCGGCGTGGGGGTGTCCACGATTTACGGATCGCCGATCGAGGTGGGCGAGATCGCGCTGCTGGTCGTCGATGTGCTGTCGGCGCTGGCCGTGCTGCTGTGGATCATCCCCAAGTCGAGGCGGTGAGCGAAACACAAGCTAAAGGGGCGCCGGATACCCACCCCGGCGCCCCTGCCATAACTCCCCGAACGCGCCCGAACGCGCCGGCCTACTCCACCGTGACGGATTTCGCCAGGTTGCGCGGCTGGTCCACGTCCGCGCCGCGCCACACCGCGATCATGTACGCCAACAGTTGCAGCGGGATCACGCTGATGATCGGGCTGATCAGCCGCGGCGCTTCGGGCACGTAGAGCACGTAGTCCGCCTTCTCCTTGATCAGCTCGTCGCCGTCGGTCGCCACCGCGATCACGATCCCGCCGCGCGACTTGGCCTGCTCCACCTGGCTGAGCATCTTGTCGTAGACCTGATCCTGGAGCGTGATCGCCACGACCGGCATGTGCTCGTCAATCAGCGCGATTGGCCCGTGCTTCATCTCCCCGGCGGGGTAGCCTTCGGCGTGGATGTAGCTGATTTCCTTGAGCTTGAGCGCGCCTTCCAGCGCGATGGGGTAATTGATGCCGCGGCCCAGGTAGAGGAAGTTGGTGTACTGGTAAAGCTGGGCGGCCAGCTCCTGCACCTGCTCCTCGCGCTCGAGCACCTGGCTCACCAGGTCGGGCAGGCGGGCCAGATCGCCGACGTGCTGCATGGCCTCGCCGCACGACAGCACGCCGCGCTGCTGGCCCAGGTAGAGCGCCAGCAGGTACTGGTCGACGATGCTGGTGGTGAACGCCTTGGTGCTCGCCACGCCGATCTCCGGCCCGGCCTGCATGGTGATGAACCCGTCGGCCACGCGCATCGCCTGGCTGCCGATGGCGTTGACGATGCTCCACTGGCGGGCGCCCTTCTCGCGCGCCTCTTCCATCGCGGCCAGCGTGTCCACCGTCTCGCCGGACTGCGTGATGGCCAGCACCGCGCAGTCGGAATCGAGGATCGGGTCGCGGTAGCGGTACTCGCTGCCATAATCGACCTCGACCGGGATGCGCGCCAGCTCCTCGATGAGGAACTTGCCCACCAGCCCGCTGTAGGCGCTGGTGCCGCAGGCTACCGTCACGATGCGCTTGAGGCGGCGCGCGTCCTCTTCGCTGATCTTCAAATCGGGCAGATCGACGCAGCCGTGTTGGAAATCCACCCGCCCGCGCAGCGTGTCGGTCAGGGCGCGGGCCTGCTCGTGGATCTCCTTCTGCATGAAGTGCTTGAACTCGCCGCGCGCCGCGCTTACCGGGTCCCACGGGATGTTGTGGATCTCAGCATCGACCGGCTCGCCGTCCAGCGTCTGGACCTGGTACGCGTCGCGGGTGATGGTCGCCATCTGGCGGTTTTCGAGGAAGATCATGCGGCGCGTGTGCTCCAGAATGGCCGGGATGTCCGACGCGACGAACATCTCGCCATGGCCGATGCCCAGCGCCACGCCGCCCGCGTTGCCGATGCGAACGGCCACCAGGCGATCCGGCTGGTCGGCGGACAGCACGACGATGGCGTGCGCGCCGCGCAGCAGCGACACGGCCCGGCGCGTCGCCTCGGTGACATCGTGCCCGGCGTCGCGCTCGCGCTGCACGAGGTGGACGATCACCTCGGTGTCCGTCTCCGACGAGAACGGCACGCCGCTCGCTTGCAGATCGGCGCGCAGCTCGCGGAAGTTCTCCACGATGCCGTTGTGCACCACCACAGTCCGCCCGCTGGCGCTCAGATGAGGGTGGGCATTGCGCGGGCTGGGGACGCCGTGCGTCGCCCAGCGGGTGTGCCCGATGCCGATCCGCCCGTTGAGCGGCTTATCGTTGACCATCTGCACCAGGTTGTTGAGCTTGCCGACGTCGCGGCGAATGGCGATCTCGCCGTTCTGCATCACGGCGATCCCGGCTGAATCGTAGCCGCGATACTCCAGGCGCTGCAGGCCATTGAGGATGAGGGGGGTCGCGTCACGCGGACCGATGTAACCAACAATACCGCACATGGATGAATGCCCTCCTGGGGTCAGGCTCAGGCGACCGGCAGCGTGCACACAGCGTGACAACGCTCGCTGTCGCGTCAGATCAATCGAGTGTGAGTCATTCGGTTGAGCACCACGACCGCGAATTTCGGCGTGAGCGCGTTGTATCGCGGCTTCGTTTGGAGGGGGTGGACGAGGGCGGTGGTGTGCGCCCTGGCGGCATCCGCAGATCGGTCGATTTTCCCCCGGCGGGCCGGGGTTAGTCTCACCTCGCGGTGAGAAACCGCCACCTCGTTTCCCTGCTGGTGCAGGGCCTTGCGCTAGTCGTCCCTCATTCGAACGTGATCGGGCAGCCTCCTATCGATCCCACATCGTCAGTTTCAGTATAAAGGAAAATGAGTGCGTCTGGCTATAAAGGGGTGATAAAAAACTCAATAAGGATCGAAAAAACGCCGGAACAGCTCACCGGGATGGGTGATTGGCCTGGCCCTCCAGTTCGGCGCGCACGTACGCCAGCGCGGCTTGCAGCGTGTCGAAGACCGGGATCTCGATCGCAAGCTGCTGCCGCACCTTTTTCTTGGCGATGGCCAGCAGCGGGTGATCGCCAGCTACGATAGGGCGCACGCGCGGATCGGTCATCGAGCCCGGCGGCTGGTCCTTCTGCTCGTCCAGCCCCAGGAGGATGTCGCTGAATGAGAGGTCCTGGCCGCGCAGGTCGAGGATTGTGTATAGGGGGCGGCGCACCTGGCGGGCGATGCGATCGATTTGCGCGCAGACGCTGTGCAGGCTGCTGAGATGACGTTCGATGGGGAGGGCGATGGTGACAATGACGATCGGTTCATCGGGCAGCTTGATCACCGCAGATGGCATGTGCGGGTGGCCCCTTCGGTCGATGGCGGGCAGCTAATCACCGGGCTGCACCACGAAATCACGCTCACGCTGACCATACTCACCATGAATTAATCTATGCGCTAACAAACTTTCAAGAAGATATACTCTAAAACGCGCACGAACGCCAATCACAAAACACGCAAGGGCGGCATTCGAACCAAATTTAAACCCCACGTTAACGGTCGGAAAACTCACCGGCGCCGGACGCGATCCGGTTGCCAACGCCAGCGGGACCCCCGAGCGCGCGCCGATTCAGTTGTCGCACATTTGCGCCCGCGCGGCGCGCCGGGTACCCTCTGCCCAGCCTACGGCTCGAGATCGAATGCCACACGGAGCAGGTATGCGACTGAGACGCCAGCCCCCTCCTCCCGACGATTTCCGGCAACTGCGGGCCTGCCTGGCGGCCATCGACGAGGCGCTGCAGCAGGTCTCGCCCGAGGCGCTGCGCCAGCGCGGGAGCTGGAATCAGGCGCTGTTCGTCGCCGTGCTGGAGCGCCTCGAGGCGTTGACTCCGGCGTTTCAGGCCGCGCTAACCGGTTATCTGTGCTGCGGCGCTGGCGCCCGCCCGCGGGATCAGGTCGCCGTGCTGCTGGCCGTGGACCGGCTCTCGGCGGCCTATCTCTACTGGACGCGCCTCTTCCCGCCCCGACAGCCGGACGAATCCATGTTCGTGCTCAGTCTCCTGCACGACCTGGGCGACCGGGTCTACGCAGCCATTGGCCTGCTGGACGGCGCCTGACCGCCCGCGGCGCGCCCTGCCAGAATCCGCCATTGCCACAGACGCCACCCTGCGCTATAGTGGTGGCCCGACAGCAGACAGGACCAAAAGAGCACGCGGGTGACACTCCAACAGACCACTGAAGAGCGAATCTGGACCGACGTTCCCCAGCCTAGACGGCGGCACGGGCGATCGTTCATGCGCGAATTGATCGAGACGGTGCTGCTGATCGCCGCGATTTACGCGTTCGTCAACCTGGCGACCGCGCGGTTCGTCGTGGATGGGCACAGCATGCTGCCCAACTTCGACACCGACCAGTTCATCATCGTCAGCCGCCTGTCGTACATCCTGGGCGAGCCGGGCCGGGGCGACGTGGTCGTGTTCCATTATCCCCAGCAGCCGGACCGCGACTTCATCAAGCGCATCATCGGCCTGCCGGGCGAGACGGTCACCATTCTGGAAGGGCGAGTCTACATCGACGGCAAGTTGATCGAGGAACCGTATATCGAGAACTTCTGTCGCGGCAAAAGCTGTGACGGCGAGTGGGTCGTGGGCGACGACCAGTACTTCGTGCTGGGCGATAACCGCAGCGCCAGCAAAGACTCGCAGGATTTCGGCCCGGTCGACCGGAAATACATCGTCGGGCGCGCCTTCGTGCGCTACTGGCCGCCGTCGGATTGGGGGCTGGTCAAACACTGGAGCTACGGCAATAACGGCAGCCCGCTCCCGACCATGACGCCGACGCCGACGCCGCACCCGAACCCATCGCCGACACCCACCAGTGCACCCTATTTCGGCGGCTTCTAGCGCATCTCATGACTGATTCAAGCAGCACGTTACACACCTGCCCGCTATGTCAGGTTGGCCGGTTGAAGCCCACCCGCACGTCCTACGTCCACGTCTACGAGGATACGCTCGTGCAGGTGCCGGGCGTCGCCGGCTGGAAATGTGACTACTGCGGGCTGACCGTATTCGACAACGCCGCCATCAACCGCATCGAAATGCTGATCGATACCGACGGGCTGCCACCCAACCGGCACCGGCCCGCGCCGGGCATCGTGCCCGCGCGCGACAGCGCGGCGCCTTCCGAGGATTTGCCTGAGGACGCCTCGCCGTCCGCCGACTGATGGCCGCCCGGGAGCGCGATCCTGATCACGCAAACGAACCGCGCCGGCCCTGGCCGGCGGCTCACCTCACGAGGAACAACACATGGCGATCAATCTCTGGCACCAACTCCCTTCCGGCCCCGATGTGCCCGACAAGGTCTACTGCATTGTGGAGATCCCCAAGGGCAGCCGGAACAAATACGAATACAGCAAGAAGGCGGGCGTGATTAAACTCGACCGGGTGCTCTACAGCCCGATGCACTATCCCAGCGATTACGGCCTCATCCCCCAGACCTACGCTGAAGACGGCGATCCGCTGGACATCCTGGTGATGGTCAACGAGCCGACCTTCGCCGGCTGCGTGATCGAAGCGCGCCCGATCGCGATCTTCCACATGATCGACCGCGGCGATTCGGATGACAAGGTCCTGGCGGTGCCCGCCACCGACCCGATCTTCGACGATTACCACGACATCAACGACGTGCCCAGGCACTTCTTGAACGAGATCGCGCACTTCTTCCAGACCTACAAGCAGTTACAGGGCATCGAGGTCACGCCCAAGGGATGGGACAACGCAAGCGTGGCGCGCGAGGTGATTCTGGCCTCGATCCAGCGCTACAAGGATACCTTCCCGCCCGACATGGTGTGAGGCTGGTCCTCGAGAACACGCCCCCTCCACTGGGCGGCACAGGGGCCGCCCAGTCGCATCTCTCACCCCGATTTTACTGCGCGCGCAGCACCGCCTCTCACCCCATCTGTCCGGGCAGAATGCTTGCGTTCAGCAGTAAATCAGGCTATAACAAAAGCATAAAGCGTACGAGCGGGTGTGGGCATGAATCAGTGGGGGTGAGCCATACCATCCTGCCAGGCAGGATGGCCCCATGCATCGACGGACTGCTCGACCAGTCTCCGCGCCACTCTGATGGCGTTTGCCCAGATCTGCTGCGAACCGTCCAACCAGATATTCAAACGGCAAACCGACCATGACCGAGCAAGCTATGTCATTCACGCTTTTCGATATTCACGAAATGCTGCTTGACGTCATTCGCCGGGCGCGCGAGATCATCCCCTTCGACAGCGGCGGCCTGATCCCTTACGACCCTATCAAGCAGACGCTGGTTCCCACACCGGATCTCTACCTGAGCGATGGTGTGAACACGCTGGTGCCGATCCGGCTGGGCATGGGCGTGATCGGCCAGGTGGCGCAGAAGCGCAAGCCGGAATTGGTCAACGACATGGAGAACGATCCGCGCCGCCAGTACCTCGATACGCGGTCGCGCTCCGAGCTGGCCGTCCCCGTCCTGCTGGAAGACAAGCTGCTCGGCGTGTTCAACGTCGAGAGCCGCGAGCCTGGCGCGTATGATGACGTCCACCTGCGCGTGCTGCAGATGCTGGCCGACCAGACCGCCCTGGTGATCCACACCTTCCGGCGCTACCAGGACCTCAGCGAGAACTACACCGATCTGGTGCACGAGATGCGCGCTCGCCTGCGCGAGATGGCCGCCTTGCAGCGGCTGGCGACCATCACCAGCGCCACGCTCAACCTCGACGAAATGCTGACCCATGCCGTCCGCGAGACGACCGAACTGCTGGACTGCGAAGGCGCGCAACTGCTCATGCCCGATCACGTGGCGTATGTGCTCACCGTTCACGGGCCATCGGCCTATGGAATCACGCAGTCGTGGCCGGCTCGCTCCTGGCCGCTCGACGGCCCTGGCTATCTGGTCGACGTCTACCACCGGGGCCAGCCGGTCATCACCCAGACCGCCCCGCCCGAGGCTGGCCCTGGCTGCCGCAACGTGATGGCCTGCCCGCTCAATACGCGCAACCGCACGCTGGGCGTGCTCCAGTTCATCAACCAGCGCTCTGGCACGTTCAACGAGTCCCAGGTGGCGATCGCCCAGACGATCGCCAACCAGATCGCAGTCAGCATGAGCAGCGCGCAGATGTTCGCCGCCGAGCGCCGCCGCGCCGACATGATGAGCCAGATCAACCGCGTGAGCCAAGCGTTGTATGCCACGCTCGATCCGCAGGGTCTGCTGCGCAAAATCGCTCAGAGCATCCACGAGGTGCTGGGCCACGAAGCGGTTTATGTCTTTCTGCTCTCTGAAGACCACCAGCAGGCCCAGGTCCGCGCCAGCGCCACCAGCTCGCCGCTCCTGCAGGACACGGGCGAAAAATCCCTCCCCGCCAGCGAGGGGATCATCGGGCGGGCCATCCGGTCCGGCCAGACGCAGATCGTGCCCGACGTGCGCAACGATCCGGACTACGTGCCGCTGGATGACCATCACCGGCTGCAGAGCAGCCTGGTCGTGCCGCTGCGCCAGGGCGATTATTCGATTGGGGCCATCGCGGTCCAATCCACGCAACTCAACGCCTTCACCGATCTGGAGCGTGACGCACTCGAAACGCTGGCGACGCAGGTCAGCATCGCGCTCGAAAACGCACGGCTCTATAACCAGGCCCAGCGCCGCCTGCTCGAACAGAGCATCGTGCACCAGATTGGCCAGGACCTGACGGCCATCCTGAACTACAATGAGCTTGTCCAGACCATGGTCAAGCACATGAACCGGGCGCTGGATTCGTCCTGCTGCATGATGGCGACCTACCATCTCCAAACCAACCACATCACCGTCGAGGCGGAATACCGCGCGCCGGATTTCACGCCCGCCGAGGGCATGACCTCCGCCGGGCAGCGTCTCGCGCCGGACGATCTCTTCGTGTTCAACGAGGCGATCCGGCTGCGCCAGCCGGTCACCGCCTATGTCGATCAGCCGGACACGCCGCCCACTGCCCGCGAGCAGCTCCAAAAAACGGGTGCCAGCAGCCAGCTCACACTGCCCATGACCGCCGGCGAGCGCATCCTCGGCGTGGTCACCTGGCTGGACCAGGAGCCGGGCCGCATCTTCACCCAGGCCGATATCCAGCTTGCCCAGACTCTCGTCGCGCAGTCGTCGGTGGCCATCGACAACGCCGAGTTGTTCCGCGAGCTGGAGACGCGCGCCATGGAACTGGCCGAGGCCAACCGGCTCAAGAACCAGTTCCTGGCGACGATCAGCCACGAGCTGCGCACGCCCATGAACAGCATCATCGGCTTCAGCGATACGCTGCTCAGCGGACTGTATGGCGATCTCAACGAGAAGCAGGCCAGCCGCATCGAGCGCATCCAGCGCAACGGCTACAGCTTACTCACGCTGATCGACGACCTGCTCGACCTGTCCAAGATCGACGCGGGGCGCATGGCCCTCAACGTCGAGCAGGTGAACGTCACCGAGTCGATCATGGCGGTGGCTCAGAGCATGGAAAGCCAGGCCACCCAGCAGGGCCTGGAGATGGCCTTCGAGCTTGAGGAAGACCTGCCGCCCGTGCGCGCGGACGTCCAGCGGTTGCGCCAGGTGATCACCAACCTGCTCAGCAACGCGATCAAGTTCACGCGCGAAGGCTCGATCACCATCCGCAGCAAGCGCGTCGAGCGCAACGGCGCGCCCTTCGTCCAGATCGGCATCGCGGACACCGGCATCGGCATTTACCCCGACGATCAGGCCATCATTTTCGATGAGTTTCGCCAGGCGGACGGCAGCAGCACGCGCATGTTTGGCGGGACCGGGCTCGGTCTGGCGATCACCAAGAAACTGGTCGAGATGATGAACGGCACGATCTGGGTCACCAGCGAGCCGGACAAGGGCAGCGAATTCACCTTCGTGCTGCCCGCGGTCGAGAGCGAGAGCCAGCCATGAATCTGGAGACAGCCGCGCTCGTCTTCGCCAACGGCCTGTCGCTGAGCATCTCCGTGGGGCTGATCTTCGTCATGCTGATTCAGCCGCGCCGCACCCGGCTGAACTGGCTGTTTTCGGTCTTTCTGGCGTCAATGTCGTTGTGGGCCGTCTCCGCCATCGTGCGCAAAGTGCCGGAACTGAGCCTGCTTAGCGAAACGGACAACTTCTATTTTCAGTTCATTGGCATGGTCACCACGCCGATCGCGTTGTACCTGTTCGTGATCGTGTTCTCGCGCCGGATGGGGCGCGCAGCGCTGGCCCTGACTGCCTGGGCCGCTGTGGTCGTCGTGGCGACGGTCGTGCTGCTGTGGCAGGGCCAGGTCGTCGATTACCGCGAAGCCAACATGCCGAACGCCGGATTCGATCTCAAGCTGGCCGGCTACGTCGCGCTGGCGCACGTTATCTATTACGCCGCGCTCGCCTACGTCCACCTCTTCATGAGCGAGCTCCCTCAGGCCCGCCTGCTCCGCCTGCCGGCGCTGCTGTTGTTGTTCGGTTACATGGCTAATCTGAGCCAGACCCTGCGCCAGGTGCCGCTGGACATCGCCCTGACCACCCTCGCCGCCATGTTGATCGGCTACGCCGTGCTGCGCTGGCAGTTGTTCAACCCGCTCAGCGAGATGAACGCTCAGTTGCGCATCGCCAACAATGACCTGCGGCTGGTGATTCGCGATCTGGCCGCCGAGAAAGAGCACACCGAACAGCTCAACGAGGAGCTGCGCGCCGCCAGTCGCTACAAGAGCGAGTTCCTCGCCAACATGAGCCACGAGCTGCGCACCCCGCTCAACTCGATCGTGGGTTACAGTGAGCTGCTGCTCAAGGGGCTGTACGGCGATCTGACGACCAAGCAGCTCGATCGCGTCGAGAAGATTTTTCGCAACGGCCACAACCTGCTGGCGCTGATCAATGACATTCTCGACCTCAGCAAAATCGAGGGCGGGCGGATGGATCTGAACTTGCGCACGATCCAGCTTTCAGCGATGATTGATGCGCTGATAGCGACCGTCGAGCCGCTGGCAGATGACAAGCCGCTGAAGCTGTACGCGGATGTCGAGACGCCGCTGTACGAGGTCATGGCCGACGAGCTGCGGCTGCGCCAGGTGATCACCAACTTGCTCAGTAACGCGATCAAGTTCACGCCCAGCGGCCACGTTCGCATCACGGCTCGCAATGTCACCGTTTCCAATGGCAAAAGCACGGAGTTGCCGCTGCCGGCGCGTGGTTGGCTGGAGGACCGTGACTGGGTTATCCTGGGCGTCGAAGACACTGGAATCGGCGTGCCGCACGATGAGCAGTCCGCGATCTTCGAAGAATTCCGCCAGGCCGATGGCACCGTCACCCGCGAATACGAAGGGGCGGGCCTGGGCCTCGCCATTGCCAAGAGACTGGTCGAGCTTCACTCCGGTCGGATCTGGGTGACCAGCGCGCCCGGCGAAGGCAGCACTTTTTACGTCGCGCTGCCCGCCTTCGACGCTCGAGAGCGCATGCTCGACAACGCCCAGGTAGCCCGCTAGCCGGTGAGTGTATATGACCTCGACGCGCATCAATACCCGGAAACCACCGCTCCCAACGCGGCAGTTATCCTTGCCGCGGCGCGTCTGTTGCCCGGCCAGAGGCATGCAACACCAACGGGAGGCCAGTCTGCCCGGCGCTCGCTAGAATAGTGCACGATCGCCCATCCCGACTTGGAGAGAGTGTTCATGTCGATTTTGTCGGCAGCCATCGTGAGCATCCTCACCAATGCTACCTTGTTCATCTTTGCGGCGGCGTTGGTCCTGCTCGTGCTGTGGCAAAACGCTAACAACCGCAGCAACCGGTATTTTGGCCTGTGCATGGTGGTCTTCATGGCGTTCGGCGGCGTCAACCTGCTGTGGTCTATCGCCCAGCGCGTGGACACGGCTCACCCGGAACGTCTGCTCTACGGCGCCGTGACTCTCTATATAACCGGGATCATGCTGTTGTTCAACTTCGTGATCTCCTTCGCCGGGCTGCCGCGCTACATCCGCTGGATCGAGCGGGCGATCAGCATCCCCCTGGCCATCACCTTCCTCGTCATGCTGTGGTCCGGCGAAATGTTTACCAACCCCGTCCCCCTCGCCGGCAGCAGCTTTGGCTACCGCCACGACGTCACGGAGTTGGGCCAGCTCGGCATCGGGATCGCGGTCGCCTATCTGCTCAGCATCGTCGGGCTGCTGTTCATCCAGCGCAGCGCCAAGGCGCACGAAGTATTCTTTCCCGTCGCAGTGCTGGTGTTAGGGGTGTTGGCGTTTTCGGCCACCCAGGACTTGCGCACTTACTCGCTCAACGCGATCGCCGTCCTACTGGCGATCATGCTGCTGGGGCGGCTGGTGCTGAAGTACGAGGTATTTGTGCCGCTGGCCAATATGAACGCCGAGCTGACTCGCAAAAACGAAGAACTGGCGCAGGCCACCCAGATGAAAAGCCAGTTCCTGGCGAACATGAGCCACGAACTGCGCACCCCGCTCAATTCGATCATTGGCTACGCCGAGCTGGTCACCAGCCGGATGTACGGCGAGCTGACTCCCCTTCAGGAAGACCGGCTGCAAAAGGTGGTGCGCAACGGGCACCTGCTGCTAGCGTTGATTAACGACGTGCTCGACCTGAGCAAGATTGAAGCCGGGCGGCTCTATCTGACGATGAGCACGGTGGACGTCAATGCCTTGCTCGACAGCGTGCTGGATACCTTCGAGAGCCAGGCGCAGGCCAAGAACCTGCGGCTGGTGCGTGGCTACGGGCCGCTGCCGCCCCTGCACGGTGACGAGGGCCGGATCAGGCAGATCCTGGCCAATCTCGTCTCCAACGCGATCAAGTTCACCAGCGAGGGCGTGGTCATCGTGCGCGGCCATTTCAACTCCGCCCGTCAGCAGGTCATTCTGACCGTGACCGATACCGGCATTGGCATCGCGCCCGGCGATCAGGACCGCGTGTTCGACGCCTTCCACCACGTCGACGGGTCGCTCTCGCGCCAGCACGAAGGGACCGGCCTGGGCCTCGCCATCGCGCGGCGCCTGACCGAGATGCACGGCGGCAGCCTGTGGTTCGAGAGCGCCCGCGGGCACGGCAGCTCGTTTCATGTCGCGCTGCCCACCATCGACGAGCTGGACCCGCCGCCACTGATCCTGGAGCCGCGCGCTCGCGTCGATGGGCCGGTCATCGTGGCGATGGACAGCGACTACGAGAGCCTGCGCGACGTGCAGCGCTATCTGGAGTCCGACATGTTCCGCGTGTACGGCGCCCACACAGGCAACGACGGCCTGCGGCTGGTCTACGCGCTCAAGCCCGTGCTGGTGCTGTTCGATCTTGAGCGGCTGGGCGACGACGGCCCGCGCGTGCTCGACGTCTTGCGCCACGATCCGGCCACGCGCGCCATCCCGATCCTGATGATCGCCAGCGATACGGGCGCGGGCGTGCCGGACGGTGCGCTGCGCCGCCCCTTCGAGCGCGATGATCTGGTCCGGCGGGTGCACCGGCAGCTTGTGGCGGCGGCGGAGTTGGAAGAGGAGCGGGTGTGAGCATGACCCCGACCACGCTGATCGTCCTGGCAGCGAACGGCATCACGGCGATCTGGTGCGCGGCCCTGCTGATGCTGGTCGTCTGGCAGGCGCCGCACCAGCGGGCCAACCAGTACTTCGGCGTCGCAATGCTCACCCTGGGCAGTTATGTGGTCGCCAATGCGCTGGGACGCTTCATCGACGAGCTGTCGCTCGACGCGACGGATACCACCTACCTCGCCGTCACCATCTATGGCGTGTTCGTCGTGTCGATGTTTTACTTCGCGTCCGAATTCGCCCAGCACCTGACAACTGTGACCCGCTTCATGCGGCTGATCGGCCTGATTCTGGTGGCGGTGCAGGCCCTGGCGCTCTGGACGGACAACCTGCTGGTCGACATCGTGCCGTCCGCCAGCGATCACGGCAGTTATTATGGCAGATGGACCACCACGGGACGCATCGCCGGAGCCAACACGCTGATCTACCTGTTCGTCTCGTCGGTCGTGCTGTACCGGATGCGCGACGAGCGCGGGCGGGCGCTGTGGCCGGCACCGGCGCTGGCTGGGATTGGCACCCTGTGCTCGATCGTCTTGTGGCCGGCGATCCCGCTGCCGCTCAACGCGGTGTTCCTGGCGGGCGCGGCGGCAGCGTTGGGCCTGCCCGTCCTGCGCTACAAGGTCTTCAACCCGCGCGCCAATCTCTTCGCCCGGCTGGCCGAAAAGAACCTGGAGCTGCAGGAAGCCAATCGCCTGAAAAGCGAATTCCTGGCGACGATGAGCCACGAGATGCGCACCCCGCTCAACTCGATCATCGGCTACACACAACTGGTCGTCAACGGCAATTACGGCGCGCTCAACTCGACCCAGCGCGACCGGCTGGAAAAGGTGATCCGCAATGGCTACAACCTGCTGGGCCTGATCAACGATGTGCTGGACCTCAATCGCATCGAGTCGGGCCGCGTGACGCTGGAGCGCCACAGCATCGCCACGCCGGACCTGCTGGAAAGCGTGCTGGTGATGCTCGAGCCGCTCGCCCAGCAGAAAGGCCTGGTCATCCGGCGCGAATTCAAGAACTGCCCGCCGGTCTACGGCGATGAGATGCGCATCCGCCAGATTGTGACCAACATCCTCGCCAACGCGATCAAATTCACCGATCGCGGCAGCATCACGATCCGCGCCTCGCGGGCCGCCAACGTCATCAAGTTCGAGTTCTCCGACACCGGGATCGGCATCGCTCCCGAACAGTTCGAGACCGTCTTCGCGGAATTCCGCCAGGTGGACAGCTCCAGCACGCGGCGCCACGAGGGCACGGGGCTCGGCCTGGCGATCACCCGGCGGCTGGTCGAGATGCACGGGGGGCATATCTGGCTGGAGAGCGCGCCGGGCCGGGGCACTACGTTCTATGTGACGCTGCCCGCCGCTTCGACCGGCAAGACCGGCCCGCTGACGCGGGGGGTCGTGCGCGAGGCCCAGGGCGCTACGGTGCTGCTCCTCGCTGACAACCGGGAGGTGCTCGACATGCTGGCGGACCGGTTCGCCGGGAACGGCTATCGCGCTATCGCCGCGCAGTTGGGCAACGATGGCCTGTCCCTGGTCCACGAGCACAAGCCGGACGCGATCGCGATGGACCTCATGCTGCCGGATCGGGATGGCTGGCAGGTGCTGCAAGTGCTCAAGAGCGACCCGGTCATGCGGGCCATCCCGGTGATCATCATGTCGGTGATCGATAACCACCCGCGCGCGCTGTGCCGGGCCTCCGACGACGCGCTCGCCCGGCCGCTGGACGACGACCGTCTGCTCTCGGCCATCGATCAGGTCGCCGCGGGCAGGCCGCCGCGCGCGCCGATTCTGATCGTCACGGGCCAGCGCGAGGAGCAGGACCGGCTTGCCGCGATGTTGCAGAGCCAGGGCTATGCCACCGAATCGGTCCAGTCTGGCGCGGCCGCGCTCGACTGGGTGCGCGACAACACGCCCCGCCTGCTGCTGCTCGACCTGCTGCTGCCCGACGCCCGTGGGCTGGACGTGCTGATTCGTGTGCGCAACGACGAGCGCCTGTCCGACGTCCCAGTGATCGTGGTGACGCCCCACCCGTCCAGCACGGGACAGGGCGCCTGGGTGGAACAGCGCCATGCCGATCTGATCGAGCGCGACCCCGACAGCGTGCTGCACGCCGTGCAGGCCGCGCTTGCCGCCCGCTCTGAGCCCGTCGCGCAGCCAGAAGTCCCGGCCTGAACCTGACGCCCGTCAGTTCGCCGCGTCGTGCGGAATCGGGGAATCGGTCGCCGTGCCCAGCGTCGGCTCCGGCTCGGGTGGCGGAAAAACGGGCTGGACCGGCTCCGACTTCTCGGGCTCGGTGACGAGCAAGGTGCGGTTGGGAAAAGCCGCATCGACGCCGCGCTCGGCCAGGATATCCATGATCTTCAAGTTGATATCTTGCCGGGCAGCCTGGAAATCGCCCCAGTCCGGCACCGTGATAAAGCAGATGACCATAATGTCCAGCGAGTTGCTGTTGAACTCGACGAACTGGACGACCACCGAATCGCTCTGTACCAGCTCGTGATTTTCGAGCATCTTGCGGATGCCCTGCACCACCGACAGCACCTGGTCCGGCGAATTCCCATACCCGATGCTCAACGTCATGTTCAGGCGGCGCTTGGTCAGCCGCGACCAGTTCGTGACGTTGGCGTTCATGACTGTGTTGTTCGGAACGGTGACCAGCGACTGGTCGAGCGCGCGAATGCGCGAGCTGCGGAAGCCGATGTTCTCGACCGTGCCCGCCACATCGCCGAACACGACATAGTCGCCCAGCGTGAACGGCTCGTCGGCCAGGATCACGAAGTAGGCGAACAGGTTCGCCAGCGTATCCTTGACGGCCAGCGCCACGGCTGCTCCGGCGATGCCCAGGCCCGCGATCAGCCCGGCGACGTTGTAATGCCACGTTTCGAGCACCGTCGCAAAGGCGAAGACGATCACCAACCCCTTCGCCACCTGGGTGATCGCACTCGACAGCTTGCGGTCGAGCAAATCGGGCACCGCCGAGTCGCGCATGGTCCGCCGGCTCACCCGGAACAGAATGCGGAAGGCCGGATCAACAGCGCGGTAGATCGCCCAGAAGATGCCGATCACCACCAGCGTCCGCATGATCTGCTCAGCGGTCGCTTCGAGCTCCGCTGGCGGCTCGAGCACCCGGATGGCGAACCACAGGCCGTAGACCACGATCAGAAAGCGTAGGGGCGGCCGGATGACCCTGACGATTTGATCGTCCCAGGTGATCCGCGTGCGGCGGGTCACTTTGCGGATCAAGGCGGGGATGATCGCGGTGACGATCTCGCGGACCAGCCAGGTCGCCGCCAGGATCGCCACGCCCAGCAGCAGCCGGGTTATGAGGTCGCCGGTTTGCTGTCCAAAGGTCTCTTCTAGAAACTCAGCCAGCATGGAACAATCTCCATTTGGATGGTCTGTCTCGGTATGGGTGGCGCGGCTCTCAGGCGGATTGGGCAGGCGCTAGCGCAGGCCGAGCACCAGATAGGTGGTGACCGGTTCTTCGCGCCCGCGCACCACGCGCGGCCCGACGCGCTCGGCGTTGACGGCGTCCGCCACCAGGCGGTGGGTGTCTTCGCTGATGGTGATCTGGCTGTTGCTGCTCATCCCTTGCAGCCGGCTCGCCAGGTTGACCGTATCGCCGATCGCGGTGAAATCCATCAGGTCGGGCGTGCCGATATTCCCCACGATGGCCTTGCCAGTGTTGATTCCGAAATTCACGTCCAGCCGGAACAGCGGGTCGAGCTGGCGGTGGAAATCGACCAGCGCCTCGCGAATGGTGAGCGCGGTCCGCACGGCGCGCAGGGCATGATCGGGCTGGGGCAGCGGCGTGTTGTAGAGCGCCATCAGGCCGTCGCCCAGGAACTTATCGACCGTGCCGCCGTTGGCCTTGACGTGTTCGACCAGCAGCATGTGATAGCGGTTGAGCACGTCGATCAGCGTGGACGGCTCGGCGTTTTCGCAGAGGGTCGAGAAGCTCTCCAGGTCGGCAAACAGCACCGTCACGATGGCCTCCGCGCCGCCCAGCTCCACGCGCGACGGGTCCTCGAGCAGCCTCTCGACGATCTCGTGCGTGACAAACCGCTCGAACGTCTGGCGGATCTGCTCGCGCTGGCGCTGCAGCGTGTCGGTGACCTCTTTGGCGCGCAGCCGCGTGTTGATGCGCGCGATCAACTCGCGCGGGTGAAAGGGCTTGGCCAGGTAGTCATCCGCACCCAGCCCCAGCCCCGTCACCCGCGAATCCACGTCGGACTGCGCGGTGAGCATGATCACGGGGATTTTGGCCGTGGCCGGGTTGCGCTTGATCGCCTCGACCACTTCGAACCCCCCCATGACCGGCATGTTGACATCCAGGATCACCAGATCAGGCGGATCGGCTGCGATCTTCTCCAGCGCCACCTGGCCGTTTTCGGCCAGGATCGGGATGTGATTCATGCCAACCAGGATATCGTTGACCAGATCGCGGTTGTCACGGTTGTCTTCCGCGACCAGGACTCGTAAAGGCGGCATGGTTCTCCTAGCTCAGAAAGTGAGCCAGCTTGCTCGCCAGTTCGCGCAGGTCGATCGGCTTGGATACATAATCATCACAGCCGGCCTGCAGAGCCTTCTCGCGGTCGCCCACCATCGCGTGCGCCGTGAGGGCGATGATCGGGATGTGCGAGAGCGCGGCGTCCTGTTTGATCAGATTGGTCGCCGTCCAGCCGTCCATTTTGGGCAGCGACAGGTCCATCAAGATCAGATCGGGCACCTCATCCTGGGCCATCGACAGCCCTTCTTCACCATCAACCGCTACCAGCACTTCGTAATCCAGCGAGGACAACACATCGGTAATCAGAATGCGGTTATCCGGATTATCTTCTACCACCAGGATACGTTTCGACATCGCTCATCGCGCGCGATAGGTGCGCGTTCTCTCCTTTCTGAGAATCCTCCCCACTCCTGAATATTAGCCCATTATCGCATAACCCGCATGTCACCAGCCGGGCTGGCTGCATCTCAAATCTGGGGCACGTTTTGAACCACGGAGCACACCGAGATCACAGAGGGGATGGTGGTAGAGAGACGCTCGAAAAATGCCCCTCTCTGTGCCCCTGTGGCCTCTGTGGTAGGCTCTTTGCCCCGAATATGAAACGCGTCTGCGGGACTTAACGGCGGTGCGCGGCCATCCACGCCACGGCGAAGTCGACCAGCGGGCGCTGCCGCATCAGCACCGCGTCCGCGGCGCCGACCCGCCCGCGCGGAGGACGGTATTCCACCTCGAACGCCGCGCCGATCGTTTCGAAGTCGCCGGCGTCGATGTTGATGTCCGCATACGTCACCCACTGGCGCTCGCCCTCGTGCAGGATGGGCGCGCCCAGCATGACCGTCTGCTTGGCGGGCCAGTCGGCGCGATATTCGGCCAGGTGCAGCGACGTGTTGCTGCCGTGCCCCACGCCCAACAGCAGCACCCACCCGTCCAGGTCGTAGATCCGCGCCAGCGGCGACCGCTCACCCAGGCCGTTTTCGAGCGCGTGATCGGCCGTCACCTGTTCGGCGTGAGCACCCCACGCCGCAAACGACATCGCGGGGTGCGCGCTGCGCGTCACGTCGCGCTGCCTGCGGAACGTCTCCGGAATGGCGCCCATGCCGCGCGTCGGAGTCAGGTCCGGATCGTAGGCGGGCATCGTATCGCGGATGGTCTGCCACCACGCCTCCGGCACGGGCGGATTCACCCACTCCGCCGGATCGGATAGATCGTTGGAATGCGTGGGCATGACCAGCGTGCCCTCCGGCCCGATCACCCGCATCAGCGCCAGCACGACCGCCACCGGCCCGCCGGACACCCACCCGATCCGGCTGAGCGACGAATGCACGAGCACGGTCATGCCTGGCCTCAGCCCGAGCGTGCGCAAGTCGGCGACCAGGCTGTGCACCGTGACCGGGTCGTTGGCGGGATCGATGGTATCGCGTTCGCTCATAGGAAATTTCGTCCTTTCTCGACTCGAACCGTTCCTATTCGCGAAGTTTACCCCAGGCGCGCGGCAAGCTCAACGGGTATCGCCAGGGCGCGGAATGGGCTATCATTGTGCTAGGTTCCACACACAGTGAAGAAAGGATCGGCATGCTTGTGAACGGTCACCTGCGGCGCGCCTTGGGAATCCTGCTGGCACTCGCGCTGATCGGCGTGACTGCGCTGCCAGCAGCGGCCCAGGACGATCCCCCCGTCTCGAGCGTGAACGGCGCGCCGATCACGCGCAGCGCGTTCGAGGGGCGCGTCCGGTTCGTGCGATGGCAGTACCTCCAGGAGCTGGAAAAACTCCACGAGCTGACCGGCGGCAATCTGGCGCTGGCGTCCTCGTACGTCATGACGGTGGTCTTCGACCTGGAACACCCCGCCGATCTGGCCGGAGCCGTGTTGGGCCAGATGGAAGAAGAACTGTTGCTCGAGCAGCAGGCCGCCTCGCTGAGCATCAGCGTCACGTCCGAAGAGATCGCCGACCGCGAAACGGCCTTTTTCAGCCTGTGGACCGACGTGCCGGCCAACAAGCTGGCCGCTAACCCGATCGCCCAGGCATTCATCGCCGAATGGTACGCCAACGCGGCTGAAGCATCCGGCCTGGACCAGGCGGCCATCCGCGAGGTCTTCGCCGCCGAGACGCTGCGCAGCGCCCTGTACAGCTACCTGGCCGCCAGCGTGCCCACCGAAGAACTGGCCGTCAACACGCGCCATATTCTATGCGGCTTCGATCCCGGCAGCCCCGGCAGCCCGGCGAGGCCCACGGACGAGCAGCGCGCCACCGCGCAGGCGTGCATCGCCGAGGCGACCGCCCGGCTGGCGGCGGGCGAGCCCTTCGCCGATATCGCGCGCGACCTGTCCGCGGACGAGGCCAGCGCGGCCCAGGGCGGGGATGTCGGCTGGGTGACGCTCAGCTATCTGGCCACTTCCTACGCCAACGCCGCCCGTGATGCCGAGCTCAACACGGTGATCGGGCCGGTCGAGACGGAATACGGCCTCCACCTGATCGAAGTGCTCGACCGGCGGATGCAGACCCTGAGCGACGAAGAATACCAGGCCAGCCAGCAGGGTTACTTCCGCCTGTGGATCGATACGCTGCGGGCCCAGGCGACCATCGAGCGGGGCGACGGTTGGGATGCCGCCGTGCCCGACCAGCCCGGCCTGGATGCGCTCGACCCGGCGGTGCAGGCGGCAATCGAGAGTCTCGCCAGCCAGTCCGAATAGACTGTGTGGAGGGGAGTGCTATGCAAGCGCAGGCCACCATTCGCAAAGGGTATGTCGCGGGCGAATTCCTGACCCGCACGTGGCGCGTCAGCGGCGAGGTCGAGGTCCAGGGACAGCCGCTGCTCGACCAGCTCAACGATCACCTGGCGCTGTTCCTGCAGGTGGAGCGCATGTTCATCTCGCCCCTGTCGGACCCGGCCCAGTTGGCCGGGAATTACACCTCGGGGAACATCCGCAAGGACAACCTGGCCGTCGTGGCGCTCAAACAGTTGCAGGCCGGCCTGCCCCACCGTGAGGGCCAATACATGGGGCGCGATCACGTAGACCGCCCGGTCGCGGTCGTCGTCTACGGGATCGAGGTGCGCGGCGTGATCCGGCTCCACCCCAGTGTCAATGTCAGCCATTTCATCCGCACCACGCCGGAGCATTTCATTCCCGTATTCAATGCCACGGCCCGGCTCGTCGCCCAACCGGAGATCGTCTTTACCGGCGGGGCCATCCTGCTGAATCGCGGCCAGATGGAATGGTTTTGCCTGTTAGAAGAGTAGAGTCCTGTTGGAGCCTACCGGAAAAATCGCCATGCCTCGTATTCTGCTGGTGGACGACGATAACAATTTGCTGCAGATGGTCAAGCTGATGCTGGAACGGGCCGGGCACCAGGTCGAAACGTCCAACAATGCCGCCGACAGCCTCGAGCGCGCCGCGCTGATCCAGCCGGATCTGGCGATCATCGACGTGATGATGCCCGGCATCAGCGGCTACGACATGGTGCGCCAGCTGCGCGCCGACCCGCGAACCGCTCGCATCCCGATCATCATCCTGACGGCGCGCAGCCAGCCAATGGACAAGCACATGGCGCTGGAGGCGGGCGCGAATGCGTTCCTGTCCAAGCCGGTCACGTCCCAGGAATTGGTCGAGCGCGTGGAAGCTGTGCTGCGGGCGGGCGTGAATTACCGCGTGCATACTGGCCTGCTCACCGAGCCGGTCCCGCCGCCAGGCAGCCCGTCTGTCCCCCCGGCGGGCACCGCCGCGCCGCCGCCGGGGCGCCGCCCGATTGGCGCCGACGACCAGCCGGAGTCCGGCCTGGCGCCGGGCAGCCTGCCCGTGATCACCGTCGCCAGCCTGCGTGGTGGGACGGGCAGCACTACCGTCGCCGTCAACCTGGCCTTCCTGCTGGCGATGCGCGGGCGCCGCGTCTGCGTGGCCGACCTGAGCACGACCAGCGGGCATGTCACGCTGCACGTCCGGCAGATCGCGCAGCACCACTGGGGCCACCTGCTGCCGGCGGGCGACGCCCTCGACGGCGACATGGTCGCCCGGCTGCTGATCCGCCACACGCCATCCGGCATCGCCATTCTGCCGGCGCCGCCGCTGCCCACGGCCACGACCCTCTCCCGGACAGCGACAGCCACCATGCTCGGCGAGCTGTCGCGCACCTTCAACCACGTGATCGTCGACGCGCCCAACCTGGACGACGCCACGACGACCGCCCTGCAGCTCGCGCGCGCGGTGGTGGTCGTCATGTCCGACGACCCGCCATCGGTGCAGAGCACGGCGCAGTTTCTCACGCTGCTGCAGAACGTGGGCGTCGAGGCCGGGCGGGTGCGCGTGGCGCTCAACCATGTGCGCCCAGTCCACGACATTCCGCCGGAGATCATCCAGAAGGCGATCAAGAGGCCGCTGTCCGCGCAGATCCCCTACGACGCCAACCAGATCAACGCGATGCGGCGCGGCCTGCCGCTGGCGGCAGCCGAGCCGGACAGCGCATTCTCGCAGGCGATCCAGCTTCTGGCGCGCACCATGACGCTCTGATCCCCGCCGCGTGCCCCTGATCATAGGCCGGGCGCAGGGAAGCCATTGTTGCCCCCTGCGCGTCATTGTCTTTAAAATAGACCTGGAGTTTTCACACGACACGCAAAGAGGACGCTATGAATAGGCGAACAATGCTCCTGTCCGGCGCGGCGATCCTGGTGATCATCATCGCGATCGCTGCCACCACGTCATCCAACGTGTTGGGTGGGCCGGGCGAACAGGGAGATCCTACCGAACAGCAGCAGACGATCGAGGCGATCGTCAACGAGCGGTTCACCCAGACCGCCCAGGCTCAGCAGGTGTTCATCCAGACGCAGACCGCCAACGCGAGCACCCAGCAAGGGCCCACCCAAACGGCGGCTTTCCAGCAGACGCTGGACGCCAGCTTCAACCAGGCCCTTTACCGCGACTGCCGCCTTCAACGCGACCGTGGAAGCGGCCTTCGACCAGGCGCTGACGCTCACCCTGGCCGCTCAGACGGGCGACTCCGGCGCTGGCGCTCCTGCTGGGGATTTCCGATCGAAAGGCACAGCAGGTCCAGATCTGGCTATCCAACAGCCAGAACGTCCTGATCGAGGTCATGGGCGGCGAGGGGCAGCGCGTCTGGGTTACCCAGACGCTGGCCTTCGATCCCAGCAACGAGCAGGAACGCACTGCGCTCAACCGGATTCTAGCCAATTGCCGCCGCTGGCCGGGGCAACTTCAGCGCCTTCTCTTTTACGACCTGGACGGGGTGGATCCCGGCCGCGTCCGACGAAGCGCTGATCGCGCCACCGTGACCGAACAGCCGTATTTTTCGCCGAGCCTGGGTGGCTTCACCATCCAGCCGCCTTACTTTGATGTCGAGCGCGGCGAGATGACGGATGCTCATCGCGGCGCTTATTCAGGTCGGTGGCGAGACTGTCGGGCGCTGGCGGGCCGCCTCAACCTGGGGCGCCTCGACGAGATCATGACCGATCGCGCGGGCCTGGGGCCCACCGGCGAAGCGTACCTGGTCAGCCGCCAGGGCAACTATCTGCTGACCCCCAGCCGCGTCGAGGGCTATTCGAAGAACAGCGGCTACGCCAGCGACGGCATCAACCGCGCCCTGCTGGGCGAGATCGGCGCGGGTGTCTACGACAACTACCAGCAGCCGCCCGTCAGCGTGGCCGGCGTGTTCCGCTGGATCGCGGAGCTGGACGCGGCCCTGCTGGTCGAGGTGCCCCAGACGGACACGGTCGCGCTGCTGACGGCGCCGACCACCCCGCCCACGTCGACGCCGGGCCCCGCCGCCGCCACGCGCACGCCGCGCCCGGAGGTCTTCCCGACCAACACCTTCGCCGAGGTCCAGATCGCCGAGCAGGTCTTCGAGCACGGGCGCATGTTCTGGATCAGCCACAACCGGCAGATCTGGGTGATGGTCAACGATCCGGCCCTGCCGCAAGGCGGCGCGGGCGACTGGTACTGCTTCAACGACACCTTCGAGGAAGGCGAGCCTGAGACCGATCCGGCCCTGACGCCGCCCGGCGAAGGGCTGCTGCAGCCGGCGCGCGGCTTTGGCAAGGTGTGGCGCTCGGATCCGGACCTGCAGGCAGGGCTGGGCTGGGCCACCACCCCCGAGTTCGACCTGACCAGCAGCTACACCTACGTCCCCGGCGGCACCGTCGATGACAATGGCCGCTACACGCCGGGTCCGGGCGAGCACCGCCTGACGACGCTCTACAGCGAGAGTCTCTCGTTCTACGAAGACCAGGTGCGGGGCGACTGCATGGGCGGCACCTGGAGCCTGACTCCGCCGGAATAAACACCGCCAACGCGGGCTGCTCTCCTTCAGCGGGCAGCCCGCGTCGCTCCTCCCTCCCCGATTTTCGCGCCATTTGCGTCACCTGTATAATACGCACCATCCTCAAGTCATCCGTACTATAGTCAGGTACCAATGCGGACGGGGTGGAGGTATATTATGCTATTAGATCGTCTGCCGCTCGACCGGCCACTCGAACACTGGCTGGTGACCTGGAGCCTGGTCGGTGACGCGTTCGACACGCTGCACGCCTATGCAGAGGAGGTGCGCTACCCGGCGGGTGAAGTCATCTTCCGACAGGGCGATCCGCCGGATGGCATGTATCTGATCCTGGAAGGTATGGCGCTCATTTTCACGACGGATAGCAAGGGCGACGAACACGCGCTGAGCCTGGTCACCGAAGGCCAGTCCTTTGGCGAGCTGGGCCTGTTGACCGGCCAGCCGCGCAGCGCTTCTGTCGCCGCAGGGCTGGACGTCCGGCTGCTCAGAATCACGCCCGACGCGCTTGCCCGTCTCGAAACCGAGCATCCCGAGCTGATCATGCAGATCTTCAAATCGTTGGCCCGAACGCTGGCCGAGCAGTGGATCCGCGTCGGCCCGTGGGCTCACAGATAGCTGAGGTCACTATGGCAGAATACGCCCCAGACATCGAACAACAGACGGATACAGAACATTTCGAGTCGATCAAACGCTTGCTGAAAGCGCCCGAGTCCGCCGACGCGCTCGATATCCCGGTCTCCATCGTGATCGATATCATCATGCGGATGCTGTTCGCCGAGGGCCAGGTCAGCCTGAAGCACTTCACCGAGACCATCCGCCTTAACCGGAGCGTGCTGGACAGCATCCTCGAAAAGCTCCAGTACGAGCACCTGGTCGAAGTGGTCAGCGCGGGTAGCATGGGGCGCTTCACCTACACCTACGCGCTGACCGACGAAGGCACCAAACGCGCCCGGGATTCGCTGGAGCGCGGCGCGTATGTCGGCCCGGCGCCGGTCTCCATCGAACGCTATGACCGGATGATCAAGCTCCAGACGACGCACAAAATGAACATTGGCCCGGACCAGGTGCAGGCCGCGCTGTCGCACCTCACGCTGTCCGAAGGCTTCCACCGGCGCATCGGCCCTGCCGTGAACGCCGGGACGTCGATCTTCCTCTACGGACCGCCCGGCAACGGCAAGACCACCGTCGCTCTGGCGATTGCCGAGCTGATCGCCGGTGCCGACCCGATCTGGGTTCCGCACGCGATCACCATCGGCGGCTACATCGTCAGCATCTACGATCCGCACGTCTTCGAGACCGTGCCGCTCGATAAGGATGGCCTGAACCACTACCGCGTCAACAGCCAGTCCGAAGTGGACCTGCGCTGGGGGTTTTTCCGGCGGCCCGCGGTGATCGTCGGCGGCGAGCTGACCATGGAAGCACTCGATCTGCGCTTCGACCCGATCGCCAAGTATTACGAGGGACCGCTCCAGCTCAAAGCCAACGGCGGCATGTTCCTCATCGATGACTTCGGCCGCCAGATGATGAGCCCCTCCGAGCTGCTCAACCGCTGGATCGTCCCGCTGGAATCCAACTACGACTTCCTGCGGCTGCGCACCGGCCAGACTCTTCAGGTGCCGTTTCGCCAGTTGATCGTCTTCAGCACCAACCTGGACCCCAACGACCTGGTCGACGACGCGTTCCTGCGCCGCATCCAGATGAAGGTCGAAGTCGGAACGCCCGACGAGCGCATGTTCTTCCAGATCTTTGCGAACATGTGCCAGCAGTTGGGCGTCCCGCTGGACAAAGATGGGTTCATGTACCTGCTGCAGCGCTGGTATCGCGAGCCGGGGCGCACTCTACAGGCTGTCCACCCGCGCGACCTGCTCCGGATCATCGTGGCGATGGCCGAATACGAGGGCCTCCAGCCCCGCCTGACGCCGCCGTTCATCGACGAAGCGTGCCGCAGCTATTTCGTGGAATGATCGGCCCACCGCGGGCATTGACAGGGGCGCCCCCAGCAGCGCCCCTTTTTGTTTGGCGCGCCGCGTCTTGTGGGCGAAGGCGGGCCAAAAACGCTATGCTTGAAGATGTGCGTGGTTTTGCTGGTAGACTGTTGAGCGACGAAGATGTACATGGGAACCCGCCTGCAACGACGCCGGATCACCAACCTGATCACGATCCTCGCCCTGCTGGCGCTTGCCTTGCCCCTCGCGCGCGCCCAGGACGATCCCACCGCCGAGCCCGCCCCGGATCCCCCGCCCTTCTCGCTGCCCTTCGCCGACCCGCCGGGGCCGAGCACCTGGGTCTACGAGCAGCATTACGGCAACACGACCTCCGCCTTCAACTACGGGCGCCAGTGGTACTTTGCCGGGCAGGGGATGCACTTCGGGCTGGACCTAGAAGCCGCCTGTGGGACGCCCGTGCTGGCGATTGCCGACGGCGTCGTGACCAGCGTCGACGCGGAGAGCTTCGGCGCTGGCCCGCACAGCCTCGTGATGGAGCATCCCGGCACCGGGCTGGTGTCGCTCTACGGCCACCTGCTGGAGCGCCCCGCCCTGGAGCGCGGCCAGTCGGTCGAGCGCGGGCAGCAGATCGGCCTGTCCGGCGACCCGGACCTGTCGTGCGAATCGCGGCCGCACCTGCACCTGGAGATCCGCGAGACGGGCTACCAGGTGGCGCTCAACCCGCTGCCGTTCTTCGACGTCAACTGGCACATGATCGCCAGCATGGGGCCGTTCACCAACCAATTCCAGCAAGACATCGACCGGCCCTACCGCTGGATGAGGCTCGAAGACCAGCCGGAGATTCGTTTCGGCGCCGACTACCTCAACAACTACTTGCGACCCTGGCCGGTCAAGCTGGAACGCCGCGCCCCGATCAATCCGCCCGTTTACCGGCACCTGGACCCACTGCCCGAGCACGGCGTCAGCGTGACGCAGACGCCCGTCTCGCTCGACCGGTGGAATATCGGCGCGTGGTGGGACCCGTCCGACCCGGATGCCGTGTACCTGATGGATGCCGTGCCCGGCCAGCAGACCGGCGTCTTCCGCCAGCCGCTCGACGGCGGGCCGCGGGGCTACATCGAGCCGGCCCCGCCCGCCCAGTTATCGCCGGGCGGCAATATCGCGATCACCTCTATCGGCGGCGGCTCGGTGCGCGTCACGCGCCGGTCGGACGGCCAGGCGTGGGACATCTACACCGAAGGCAGTTTCCCGGCGGTATCGCCCGGTGAGACGCGCCTGATGTGGGAAGTCATCTTCGGCGAAGTCACGCCGGGCATGACCGATCCCGGCATGGCGATCTGGGTGAGCAACCTGGACGGATCCAATCAGACGCGCGTGCACGTCCAGTCCGGCGGCTACAGCCTGTGGATCGACGATCACCGGCTGTTGATCGTCAAGCGCATCGTCTACAGCGCCGAGACGCAGGTCTTCATCATGGACCTGGACGCCCAGCCGCTGGACCTGCAGATGTTGGGCACCTATCGCTTCTTGCGCGGGATCCAGGTGTCGCCGGGCGGCGAGTGGATCGCCTACTGGCTGCCCTTCCAGGACGATACCGCCGCCAGCGGGATCTACGTCCAGCGCACGGCGATCGGCGCGCAGCCGCGCAAGCTCGATTTCTGGGGCGCGTTCCGCTGGCGCGACGACCGCTCGCTCTACACGTTGAGCTTCGACCCCGCGCAGGATGTCCACGCCCTGGGCTATGTGGACGTGACCACCGGCGAGCACCGCTGGCTGACCGATCCCGAAGACCTGCCGATCCGCGTCGCCAACGGCGAATGGAGCGTCTCGCCCGATGGGACGCGGATCGTGTACGTCGATCCGACCGATTACGGCATGTACATGTTGACGGTGAGCGAAGGTTAGCCGACCATGAACTGCCCGGCGCGGTAGAACAGCTCGCCGTCGATCCAGATCTCGCCGCCATCCTGCATCCCGTGCACGATGTCCCAATGCACGGTGCTCTCGTTGACTCCCCCCGATTCGGGGATGCTGCGCCCCAGCGCCATGTGGATCGTGCCGCCGATCTTCTCGTCGAACAGCGTGTTGCCGGTGTACTGCTGGATGCCCATATTCGTGCCGATGGCGAACTCGCCCAGCCGCCGCGCGCCCGCATCGACCTCAAGTTGCGCCAGCAAGTGGTCCTCGCCCTTCTCGGCGCTGGCCTCGACCACGAGGCCATCCTTGAAGGTGAGGGTCACGCCGCTCACCTCTTTGCCCATATACAGCGACGGGTAGCTGAACGCCACGCGCCCGTTGACCGAGTCCTCGACCGGGCCGGTGAAAATCTCGCCGTCGGGGAAGTTGAGCGTCCCGTGGCAGCTTACCCAGCGCCGCCCCTTGAAATCGAACGACAGGTCGATGCCCGGCCCGCGCACTTCGGCGTGGGTCTTGCCGTCCAGCCACGCCGCCAGCCGTTCCTGCCGCTCGCGGAATGCGGTCCAGTGGGCGACCGGATCCGGCTGGTCGAGCGCGCACGCCTTGTACACGAATTCGCGATAGGCGTGCAGGCCCATCTCGGCCTGCTGGGCGGAGGCGGCGGTCGGCCACAGCGTCAGGTGATAGCGCATCTCGCCCGCGCCCAACCGCCGGTAGAACGTATCGGCGACCGGAGATATTGCCTGCTGCGCTTTAGCCAGTTTCGCCGGGTCGGTCCCCGCCAGCGCCTTGGTGTTGTCGATCGCCTCGATCACCATGTACACGTCGACCGCGTTGATCCAGGCCTCTTCGGTGGGCGGCAAAAATGCGAGCTGCGCATCGCTGGCGTGGCGGAAGAACAGCTCTTGCAGGCCGGGCAGCGACAGCCGGAGCTGCGGATGCCCGCCCCGCTGCAGGATCGCCTCGTATAGCGCCTCGAGCAGCGGGGCGGCGGTGGTCGGCGCGGTGATGTACACGTAATCGCCTTCTTTGATGCCAACCGAGTACCCGGTAATCACAGCCGCCATCTTGGGCGCAAAATCATCGAGCATGTCGAACCCTGTCCTTTCTGATGCCTGATATATACCGTGATTCATACCATAAAAGACGTTCAGGGGCGCACGTGGGCCCCTGAACGCCGCTCATGGGAGGAGCAGCCACTAGGCGAGCGCAAACTCGCCATTGCGATACAGCAGCTCGCCATCAACCCGGATCTCGCCGCCATCCCGCATGCGGTGCACCATGTCCCAGTGGATCGCGCTCTGGTTCACGCCGCCTGCCCCGCCCGCCGACCGGCCGAGCGCCATGTGCAGCGTGCCGCCCATCTTCTCGTCGAACAGGATGTTGCGCGTGAAGCGATCGATCCCGTCGTTGGTGCCGATCGCGAATTCACCCAGCCGCCGCGCGCCCGCGTCGAGATCGAGCTGCGCCTGCAGGTGATCGTCGCCCTTCCCGGCGCTGGCCTCGACCACCACGCCCTCGCGGAAGACCAGCCGGACGCCGTGCAGCTCCTGGCCCTGGTCCACCGTCGGCAGGTTGAACGCCACGCTGCCATTGACGGAGTCCTCGACCGGGCAGGTGAAGATCTCGCCGTCGGGGAAGTTGCGGATGCCGTGGCAGTTGACCCACGTCCGGCCCACGATGCTGAAGGTGAGCTCGATGCCGGGACCGCGCACCTCGACGCGCCGCCTGCCCGCCAGCCAGTTCACCAGGCGGCTCTGCCGGTCGCGCAGGGCAATCCAGTAGGCGACCGGATCGTCGCGATCCAGCCCGCACGCGCGGTAACAAAACTCCCGGTAAGTCACCAGGCCCATCTCGGCGTCCTGAGCGGCGCCCTGGGTCGGCCAGGCGGTGATGTTCCAGCCGAACGAGTCGTCGTTACAGCGCGCCAGGTAACGCTCGATGTACGGGCGCTGGCCCTGCTGGCGGCGTGCCAGGCGGGCCGGATCGATCGTCGCCAGGTTCCTGGTGTTCTCGTCGGCCAGGATCGTGTACAGGATGTCAGCCCGCTCGAGCTGCGCCATCATGCCGGGATCGATGAAGTCGAACTGCTCATCCGACGCGTGCAGCATGACGATCTCGGTCAGGTTGGGCAGGTGAAGGCGCATCATAGGGTAGCCGCCGCGCCGCAGAACGGCCTCGACCAGCGCTTCGACCAGTGGCTCGGCGGCGGTCGGTGCGTTGATCAGGACCGCGTCACCGGGTTTCACAGGGCGGCAGTATTCGGTGAGCACGCGCGCCAGACGTGGGGCAAAATCGGCAGTCATTCAATATCCTCCTAACGTTTTATAGAAAAGATACATCCGTTCTTTTGAAAAAACAAGTCACACCTTCACATTAATTGATCCCCATGTCAATTTTCTTCGAAACAGGATGTGGCCGCCCGCTCCCAAAAACGATGAAGGGAGCCGTGCTGGCTCCCTTCGCGATGCTCGTTGCTCAGTCGTATTGCTATGGCCCGGTCTAGCCTGGCGCCTGCGGGAGGGCAATCACCTGGATGAAGGCCGGGTTGGCGGTCACCCAGCAGTTGCTGCTGGCATCCACCGCGCACGTCACGCGCCACCACTGGCTGTCCATGCTCTTGCCGGTCACGTGGGCCTGCTCGCCGGGGCGCATCTGGCCTTCGACGGCGAAGTTGAAGCCCGGTCCGGTCCGCAGGTTCACCGTGGTCCGCGCGATCACGTAGCTCGGCGGCGCGGGGAGAACCACGTCATTGTTGGTCGGCTGGCCCGGCCCCGCCGGGATGTTCAGCACCTGGCCGACGTAGATCAGGCTGGGGTTGGCCAGGTTGTTGGCCTGCGCCAACAGCGTCGTGGTCACGCCAAAGCGCCGTGCGATCGAGTACAGGGTGTCGCCCCGCTGGACGGTGTACGTCGTCTGGGTCGGGGTCGTCGGATTGGACGGCGGCGGTGTGTTCCCGCCTGGGGTCCCGGCCACGCACAGGCGCTGCCCGGCGTAGATCAGGCTGGCGTTGGGCACGTTGTTCAGCGCCTGGAGCGCTCCGATCGTCGTCCCGTAACGCAGCGAGATCCGGAACAGGTTTTCCCCAGGCTGAACGGTGTGATAAGCCTGGCACACTTCGGCGGCCTGCGCGGATGGGCTGAACGCGAACCCGCCGGCCATGATTGCCAGTGCCAGAACGAAGCTGATGAAGCGAATGTGACGCATGATGTTGAGCCTCCTTGTGCACGCGACCATCGCGTGCTCGTAATTCCTGTTCCAGGATAGGCTCATTGCGAACCGGGTTCATCCGCCGAAAGGCTGATTTGCTCTCGGACCTTCCACGGTCCGCCGGGAGGATGACGCGGGCCGGGCGCGCGCCAACAAAAAACCAGCAGGCGCGGCGCCGCTGGTTGGCTTGGTGCCCCCATGGAGATTCGAACTCCAGTCTTGGCCTTGAAAGGGCCACGTCCTGGTCCTCTAGACGATGGGGGCTAACGGGACGGCATTGTACCACCGCCGCTAAGCCGCGTCAAGGTGGAATCACGCTCAGCGCCGCCGTCCAGACCGCCCACCAAACGGCCCGCCGGGCCGGCGGATCGGCCTTGCGCGCGCCCCGCCGCCGCGCTAGAGTCAGCCCCATGCTCAGGCTGGTGGAGAAAGGAACCGATCATGGGGCGCGCGCGTTTTTCAACCGTGGGATTGGCCGCCATCGGTATCGGGATCGTGGCCGGTTTTCTGGCCGGATTCATGCTCGGCCCGTCGACCGGGATCACCTTCTCGCAGGGCGATCCGACGCCCATTTCGACCCTCGCGCCACCGCCCGCGGAGGTCCTCAGCCTGCTCGACGCCGAAGAGGCCGCCATCGCCTATATCTACGAGCAGGCCAGCCCGTCCGTCGTTCACATCACCAGCCGCACCCAGGTGCTGGACTTCTGGCGCGGGGTGGTCCCCCAGGAGGGCACCGGCTCCGGCTTCGTCTACGACGACCAGGGCCATATCGTGACCAACAACCACGTCATCCAGGGCGCCGACGAGATTGAGGTGGTGCTGGCCGATGGCACCCACCTGCCCGCCCAGGTCGCCGGCGCGGACTCGTACTACGATCTCGCCGTGCTGCGGGTGGACCCGGCCCAGCTCAACGTCGCGCCGCTGCCGCTGGGCGCCTCCGAGACGCTGCGCGTCGGGCAGCGCGTGCTGGCGATCGGCAATCCCTTTGGCCTGGACCGCACGCTGACCACCGGCGTGATCAGTGCGCTGGACCGCATCATCGAGTCGGATTCGGGGCTGTCCGTCGGCAACGCGATCCAGACCGACGCGGCTATCAACCCGGGCAACTCAGGCGGGCCGCTGCTCAACTCGCGCGGGGAGGTGATCGGGGTGAACACGTCGATCACGTCGCCGTCCGGCGGATCGGTCGGCATCGGCTTCGCCGTCCCGATCAGCACGATCCAGCGCGTGGTGCCGAGCCTGGTCGCCGAGGGGCGCTACCGGCACCCGTCGCTGCGCATCGTGACGCGCGAGCTGGGCTACGAGGTCCGGCCATCGGAGACCGGGCCGCAGAACGGCCTGCTGATCGTGAACATGGACCCCGCCGGGCCGGCGGGCCAGGCCGGGCTGCAAGCGGCGCAAATCCAGCAGCAGGCTTTCCGGCGCGTGTACGTGGGCGGGGACATCATCACGGCGGTCGACGGGACGCCGATCCATACCCGCGACGATCTGGCACTCTACCTGGAGAATCACACGCAGCCGGGCGACACGATCACGGTCACCGTCGCGCGCGAGGGCGGCCTGGTCGATGTGGCGCTGGTCGTGGGCGAGGAATGAGGCGCGCGGCGGGTTACGTTCACCCGCCGCGCTGCTGCCCGCTGTTGATCAGTACGTCCTGAAATACGCGGTGACGGAACAGTCCCTGTTCACGATCACGTTGATACTGGAGAACATCCAGTGGACATCCACCGCGGCCCCTTCGCAGGTTCCGTTGAACTCGTTGACCCAAAACGGGTCCCGTCCAGTCGCGAGGATGCTCACGCTGGTGCCCACCATGTAGCCGTCCTTGCCGCAGTTGGGCGGCGTCTGGATCACGACCGTACCCGCGCCCGAGGGCTCGCCGGAAACCGTCACGAACTTGCAGTCGGTGGTCCCCTCTGGGACATACCGGCACGTCGACGGATCCCATAAGCATGCCCCGTCAGGAGAGAGCACGCACTCGTCGGCTCCCATCCCGCATGTATTGCAGCTCCCACAGGCGCCCCAACCGCCCGCCCCGGCTGGCCGCTGGTCAGCGGTCACCGGCGCGGGCTGCGGCTCCTGAACGGCAGCCGGCGCAGGTTGCGGCTGCTGGACGGGCGCCGGCTCGGCCTGCGGCGTGGGGCGAACGATCGGCGGCGCGGCGACCAGCGGCACGACGCCACAGCCGCCGACTTCTTCCACGTCATCCTGGGCCACCCACAGGCCCAGCGCGTTTTGGTGCTTGGGGATCTGGGTCTTGTCCAGCTCCCACCACAGCGACAGGTCGTTGGCCTGCGCCTGCCCGATGACCGTGACGAGCTGGTTGGGCGGCAGATCGGTGAAGACCCCCCGGTTGTAGCCCGGCCCGACCCGCAGCTCAGTTCCCCAGTGATCGGTGCGCACCTGGCAGGGTCCGACTGATGTCGGGCGCCAGTGCGGATCGAAATCATCGGCGGGGTTATCCGTCAACCGGACCACGCTCGACCCGTTGGCAGCCATCGCGTACAGCTCGCCATTGCCATCGCGCCCCGACGAGAAGGCGATCCACGCCCCATCCGGCGACCAATCCAGCCGGCCCAGCCGGTCCGGCTCGACGTTGAGCTGCAGGAGGGTGTTGCCAGCAACATCCGTGACGAAGAGATCGCCAACCCCGTCCTGCCCGGCGGTAAAGCTGATCCGCTCGCCGTTGGGCGACCAGGCGGGATGGCCCGCGTCCATGCCGAAGCTGGTCGTCAGGCGCCTCTGGCTCGCGCCACCGGCGTCCATGAGGTAGATCTCGGCGTTCCCGTCGCGCTCTGCGGCAAACACGATAGCCGTGCCCGCCGGGTTCCAGCCGGGCGCGACATCATCCCCTGGGTCGGTCGTCAGTCGCTGGGGATTGCTCCCATCGGCATTCATGACGTAGATCTCGCGGTTGCCCTCGCTCGCCGAGACAAACGCGATGCGCGCCCCATCCGGCGACCAGGCCGGGAAGGCTTCTTCCTCGGGGCTGTTGGTCAGGCGCTGCGGAGCAGTGCCGTCGGTGTTCATGACGTAGATGTCGGCGTTGCCGTCCCGCTCCGAGACAAACGCGATCCGCGCGCCGTCCGGCGACCAGGCCGGGTACACGTCCGCCGCCGGGTGATCGGTCAGCCGGCGCACGGCGCTGCCATCGGCGCTCATGACGTATATCTCGCGGTTGCCGTCGCGCTCCGAGACAAACGCGATTTCCCACCCCGGATCGATCTGCGCCTGCCCCGTCCGGCTGGCGTCCACGGCTGAAGCCGCCGGCAGACTGGCCAGCCCGGCCCCCGCCGCGATCACTCCGACGAGGAACACGACGCGCAACAAACTAAAGCGAATTCCTGTATGGTTCATGAATCTCCCCCGTGCCGCGCAAAAACAATCGACATATCCTACCTCGAAGATGCCGATCGCGCATTCGGAAGACGCCGCTTCGTCACACGATCTGGCAGCGGGCGCGGCGAATTTACGACACCTTTACGACACTGAATCGAGTTTGTTACAGCTCTCTCGCGTGGGCTCAGTTGCGCGGGGACGTGCACTAGGCTACAGTGCATACTGCATATTCTAGCTGAGAAAGAAGGAACCTCCGCCCATGTCCATTCGCTTTGGAACTGACGGCTGGCGCGCCGTCATCGCCGAGACGTTCACCTTTGGCAACCTGCGCCTGGTCGCCCAGGCCGTGGCGGATTACGTCAACGCCGAATGTAACGCAGGCAGCGATCCGCCCGAAGTCGTGGTAGGCTTCGACACCCGTTTTCTGTCGGACCGCTTCGCGGCGGAGACGTCTCGCGTGCTGGCCGCCAACGGCATCATCACCTGGCTGGCCCGGACCGACTCGCCCACGCCCTCGATCAGCTACAACATCGTCCACAAGAAAGCGTGTGCGGGCGTGGTGATCACCGCCTCGCACAACCCGCCGCGCTATAACGGCTTCAAGCTCAAGTCGGCTTACGGCGGCTCGGCCCTGCCCCGCCAGAGCCACGAAGTGGAAAGCTATCTCGAAGCCCAACAGCGCGAGGCCCGCGGCCCCAACCTGATGGACTTCGACAAGGCGCTCGACCAGGGCCTGATCCGGCGGTTCAACCCCACCAACGCCTATTACGAGCACCTGGAAACGCTGGTGGACATCGACAAGATCTCGCAGGGCGAGCTGCGCATCGTGGCCGACCCCATGTACGGGTCGGGCCGCACGGCGATCCGCGCCATTCTGTCGCGCACCCGCTGCCACGTCACCGAGATTCGCGGTGAGCTGAATCCCGGCTTCGGCGGCATCCACCCCGAGCCGATCCGCCGCTACCTGGACCAGTTGGCCGCCGCCATCCAGATGAACCACGCCGACGTGGGGATCGCCACCGACGGCGACGCCGATCGCATTGGCGCGATGGATGGCCAGGGCAACTTCGTCGATCCGCATACCGTCATGTCGCTGGCGCTGCGCTACCTGGCCGAGAATCGCGGCTGGACCGGCGACGTGATCAAAACCGTCTCCACCACCATGATGATCAACCGCATCGCCGCCGCCCACGGCCTGACGGTGCACGAGACGCCGGTCGGGTTCAACCACATCGCGGATTACATGCTCAACGGCGACGTGCTGATCGGCGGGGAGGAATCAGGCGGCATCAGCATCAAGGGGCACATTCCGGAGGGAGACGGCATCCTGATGGGGCTGCTGCTGCTGGAGATCATCGCCGATGCGGGCGTGCCGCTGCACGAGATCGTGGCCGACCTCCAGGCGCAGTACGGCCCGACGTGCTACGAGCGCACCGACTTTCACCTCAAATCGCCGGTTCCCAAAGAAGAGATGGTCGAGCGGCTGCGCCAGCAGACCCCGCCTACCATGGCGGGGCAAACCGTGCGCGACGTGCACACCTTCGACGGGATCAAGTTCGTGCTGGCCGACGATAGCTGGCTGTTGATCCGGCCCAGCGGCACCGAGCCGGTGCTGCGCGTCTACGCCGAAGCGCCATCCGACGAAATGGTCAAGGCGCTGCTGGCCGAGGGGCGCCAGTTGACCGGCAACCAGGCGAAGTAACCGGCGCTCAGCCATCCAGACAGACACGGGGCACCCCAACAGCGCCCCGTGTTGATTCCGGCCTGGCGAGCCGGGGACGATCACGCTTCGCTGTGCGGATTCTCCGGCACGGAGGGCGAGTCTCCGCCCTTGAAGCCCATCGGCGGCTTGACGGTGCGGTTATACTCGCCGCGAATGAAGGCCTCGACGTTGTTGCGCGCCTGGTCGTCCGGGACCTGGACCGGCGGCGACTTCATGAAATAGGACGCCGGAGCCTCGAGCGTGCCCGACAGGTTGCGGTCGAGGCCGATCTTGGCGCAGCGCACCGCGTCGATGATCACGCCGGCGCTGTTGGGGCTGTCCCACACTTCGAGCTTGACTTCCAGGTTCAGCGGCACATCACCGAAGGCCGCGCCTTCCAGCCGGATGTGCGCCCACTTGCGGTCGGTCAGCCACGGCACATAGTCGCTCGGCCCGATGTAGACGTTGTCCGGATCGATCTCGTAGGGAAGCTGGCTGGTGACGGCGTTGGTCTTGGAGATCTTCTTGCTTTCCAGGCGCTCGCGCTCCAGCATGTTGTAGAAGTCCATGTTGCCGCCCACGTTGAGCTGGCTGGTGCGCTCCAGCCGAATGCCGCGATCGTTGAACAGGTTGACCAGCACGCGGTGCAGGATGGTCGCCCCGACCTGCGACTTGATGTCGTCACCGATCAGCGGCAGGCCGCGCTCGGCGAAGCGGTTCTGCCAGTACGGCTCGCGCGCGATGAACACCGGAATGGCGTTGACGAACGCGCAGCCGGCGTTGAGCACCTGCTCCACGTACCACTTCGTCGCCTGCTCGCTGCCCACCGGCAGGTAATTCACCACGACGTCGGTCTGGGTGTCTTTGAGAATCTGGACAATATCGGCGGTGGGACCAGGGGCCTTGGTGATCTTCATCTTGAGGTATTTGCCTAGGCCGTCGTGCGTCATACCGCGGTGAACGGGAACGCCCAGGCGCGGCACGTCCACGAACTTGATCGTGTTGTTCTGGCCGCTCCACATCGCTTCGCTCAGGTCTTTGCCCACTTTCTCGATGTCGATGTCGAAAGCGGCGCTGAACTCGATGTCGCGGATGTGATAGCCGCCCAGGTTGACATGCATCAGCCCGGGGATCTTGTCGTCTGGGCTCGCGTTCTGATAGTAATGCACCCCCTGGATGAGAGAGTTGGCGCAGTTCCCCACGCCGATGATGGCGACACGAACTTTGTTTGACACGGGAATCCTCCTGACGCAGACCGCTGACTGTCCGGACGGATCGCAGGTGATCCGCCCGCGAACCACACACGAAAAATCCCATTCCATGCGTGGACATGGATGGGAAGGTCCAGATTGTCTGGGCGACCGAGTGTATCCACTATGCCAGCGAATCCCAAATTTCTTGAGATTTCATGGCGCGTCATGGGCATTTGATGGCGATTCGAGGGGAGATCGCCGCCAACCGCGCACCAACAGGAAGAGCATCAGCGCGTCGATGGCGACGTGCGCCGCGACCGGTGCCCACAGGCTACCGCGCCAGATCGCCAACTGGCCCAACAGCAGTCCTGCCAGGCTGGCATACGCGGAGTAGGCGGGCGAGACAGCGTGCAGCGCCCCGAACAGCAGCGACGTCAGGATCAGCCCTAACAGCGGCTGGATCGCGCCGCGAAACAGGATTTCCTCCGGGATGCCCGCCACCAGCCCCAGCAGCAGCGCGTGGCGCGGCCCCATGGCGTCCAAATCGAGCAGGCGGACCAGCAGGGCTTTGATCTGCTTGAGGGGCGGCACCGCATCTAGCAGGCGCCACACGCCCAGGGAGAAAGCCGCGCCCACCCCCGCGCCGATGAGCAGCTCGCGCCCCCATGCCTCGCGCGGGAACCACGCCGAGGCGTCGCGCCCTTCAATGACGACGGCGATCAGCCACGCGAGGCCGATCATCGCGGCGCCGAACAGCGCTCCCTGGACCACCAGCAGGCGTGGGGGAATTTTCGGGTAGCGCGCCGCGAGGAACCGGAATTCTTTCATATTCCCCTTATATATTTCAAACGAGATTCTTATATCCGTTGGGTAACATAGTGTATATGGGTAGAGAGTCTTCCACTCCGGGCCATCCCGACCGCGCCATCTGCGCCGACATCGCGGCCGCCGTCTGGATGCCCCGCTCACTCCCTGGCGAAAGCCGCTCGAGGTTGGGCTCTCGGGTAAAAATAGCTTACAACCTTTCGCCTGGTTATGCATCTAATTAAGTGAAGTTGAAGAAAACCGGTCAACACTGCGCGTTTTCACCATATTCCCCAAAACATTTATCTGATTTTAATCATAACAATGTTGAAATACAGGCGGAAAAATAGTATCATGAACGTGGCACTATAACACCCGGTCAGATTGTCACGGTCTTGGATCCGTCGGAAAGCAAAAAGGCAGGCAACCCTAACGATGACCGCCACACAAGAGCTATACGATAACGAGAACCACATCATGCCGGGTCACATCGCTGCGGGCGATGCGGATGCGGAAGTCGACATCCCGTTTCTCAGCGAATACGAAGCCATCGAAGAAGCCAACGACCCACGTGAGAGTAACGCCCACGTTCCCCCGGCAGACGCGGACCTGCTGCAGTTCTATTTCCGCGACATCCGGCCCATCTCCGAGCCGATCAACACCGAGCGCGAGCAGGGGCTGGCGCGGATGGTGCAGGCGGCCAACGAAGCGCAGGAACGTCTGATTACGGACAACGCCCTGTCCGAAGATACCGAGTGGGAATTGACCAGGGTCATGGACCTGGGCGATGCCGCCCGCCAGGAACTCATCATGGCGAACACGCGGCTGGTGATCTCGATCGCCAAGAAGTACCAGGGCCGCGGCCTGCCGCTCCCGGATTTGATCCAGGAAGGCAACCTGGGCCTGATGAAAGCGGTCGACCGCTTCGATCCGGCGCGCGGCGTGCGCTTGAGCACCTACGCGACCTGGTGGATCCGTCAGTCGATTGCGCGCGCCGCGGGCGACCGGGGCCGCACGATCCGCCTCCCGATCAACCAGGGGCAGCGCTGGGGCCGGCTGCGCCGCGCCAGCGAAAAACTGGCCCAGGAGCTGGGCCGCGAGCCGACCTATGAGGAGCTGGCCGAAGACAGCGAGCTGACGCCCGAGCAGGTCGAGACGACCTTGCTGGCCGCGCGCGAGCCGGTGCAGCTCGACGAGCTGATCGGCGACGAGGAGAACCGCCCGCGCGCCGACCTGGTGGCCGACCAGGAGAGCGAGCTGCCCGAAGAGGCCGCTGCCCGCCAGTTGCTGGTCGAGTCGATCAGCTTCCTGCTGGGCGCCCTGCCCCCCCGCGAGGCGCGTATCATCCGGCTGCGCTTTGGCCTCGAAGACGGCGACACCCACAGCATGTCCCAGATCGGCAGCCTGATGGGCTACAGCCGCGAGCGCATTCGCCAGTTGCAGCACGCCGCTCTCAGCAAGCTGCGCCAGATGCAGAACGAGTACGGCCTGGGTGAATACCTCGACTAACCGCTGATCACCACTGTGATTCCCCTCATAGTGCAGTCCGGCCAGACTACCACGTCTGGCCGGACGTGTTTTGCGTCGTGCGCGCTTGTGCGGATGCGGTTATAATAGGGCAATAGAGAAGTCTCAATTGAAGATTATTGCTTGGGTAAGCGGTGCTTATATGTCGACGCAAGACTGCGAGCATTGCGGTAAATCCAATCCACCGGACGCCCTCTATTGCTTTGCATGTGGGCACATCCTGCCCGCAGGCCTGAACGCGATCGCCACGCACAGCCTGCCCGATCCCCAATCCATGCAGCCGCAAATCCGCTGGGGTACCGCCTACTTCGGCGACAATACAGTCCTGCGCATTCGCCTGCGCGACACCGGCGCGATCATCGAAACCCAGTTCGACCAGGCATGCCTGTTGGGCCGCAGCGCCGGCGATTCCGTGGTGGATATCGATCTGGCGCCGCACAACGGCCTGGCGATGGGCGTCTCGCGCCAGCACGCCCGGTTGACGCGCCAGAGCGAGACGATCATGATCCAGGATCTGGGCAGCGTGAACGGGACGTTCCTCAACGGCGCGCGCCTGCTCCCCCACCAGCCGCGCGTGCTGCGCAACGAGGACGAGCTGTGCCTGGGCCGCCTGATGATGCGCATCACTTTCGTGCGCACCGCCAACGGCGAGGCGTGAGCTAAGCCTTCTGGCCGCGCGGGCGGCGATTCTCGTCGCGCGGGCGGAAACTCAGGCGCACCGGCGTGCCCGTGAACGGGTAGACGCGGCGAATCTGGTTTTCGAGATAGCGCTCGTAGGTGAAGTGAAGCAGGCGCGTATCGTTGACGTGGAACAAAAACGTCGGCGGATCGACGCGCACCTGCTGCGCCATGAAAATCTTGAGCGGGCGCGGCTGCTTGGTGTGCGGCGCGTGCCGGAGCAGCGCCTCGCGCACGATCTTGTTCAGTTCGCTGGTCGGAACGCGCACCAGCCGCTCCTCCTGGACGCGCACGGCGGTCTCCAGCACGGTGTGGATCCGCTGGCCAGTGAGGGCGCTGATGAACAGCACCGGCACGTAAGGCATGAACGCCAGATCGCGCCGCACCTCGTCCATCACCGCGTTCATCGTGTGCGTGTCTTTCTCGATCGCATCCCACTTATTGACCACGATCACGCAGCTTTTCATCTCGTCGCGGATCATCCCCGCGATGTGCGCGTCCTGCTGCGTCACACCGTCGGTGGCATCGACCAGCAGCAGTACCACGTCCGCCCGCTGGATGGCCTTCAGCGCCCGCAGCACGCTGTATTTTTCGACGCCGGGCGCGATCCGCCCGCGCCGCCGGATGCCCGCCGTGTCGATCAGCGTGATCGGCATCCCCTCCCAGGTCAGCGACATATCGACCGCGTCACGCGTCGTGCCCGCCACCGGGCTGACGATGGCCCGTTCCTGGCCGAGCAACTTGTTGAGCAGCGAGCTTTTGCCCACGTTGGGCCGCCCCACGATCGCCACCCTGATCGTCCCATCGTCGTCATCGTCGTCGACATCCTCGACCGGCTTGAACGGCAGCGCGTCCACCACGGCATCGAGCAGGTCGCCGGTGCCGGTCCCGTGCAGCGCCGAGATCGGGAACACCTCGCCCATACCCAACGCGTAAAACTCGAAGGCGTCCTCGCGGCGGGCGGCGCTGTCGGCCTTGTTGGCGGCAACGATCACCGGCTTGTCGGTGCGGCGCAGGATGTCCGCGATCTCTTCGTCGGCGGCGGTGATCCCGGCGATCGCGTCGACCACCAGTACGATCACGTCCGCCTCTTCGATAGCGATCATCGCCTGCCCGCGGATCTCCGGCACGAAGTCGCGCGAGCCTTCCTCCAGGGGGCTGGTCGGGGCAACCTCGACCTGGCGCGGCTGGTAGACCTCCAGCCCGCCGGTATCGACCACGCTGAAGACCACGCCGTTCCAGTCGGCATCGCCCACCAAGCGGTCGCGCGTGGTGCCGGGGATCTCGGATACAACCGCTTTGCGCTGTCCCACCAGCCGGTTGAACAGCGCCGATTTGCCCACGTTGGGCCGGCCCACCAGGGCCACCAGGGGTTTTTTCATAGTCGGATCATTTCAATCGCTAGCATGCCGCGCCGGATCACCCACGGGCAGCCTGGCAGACATGTCGAGAGGTTATTCGATTCTAGCAAATCCGGTGCCGCCTGAGAAGGCCCGATTGGAGCCGGGGAAAAAGGGTAAGGGAAGGGGCGGGGACTCCTTCCCTTAGTTTGTATTACAGGGCAGCCCAGATGGTGGGTCAGGTGGGGTTGGGGAGCATACCAGGTATGCACTGCCCTGTTAATACACTCATTCAGGCAGACGAAATGAACGTCTGACTACCATTACGATAGCGCCCTATCATTAATCCACCATTAAATAATGTTCACGAATCGTAAGGATGGGGATTATGCGTGCACAGCATCACCGCCGCCGCCCTGGCGACTCACCGGACCAGGAGCCAATCCGCGTCGGACCGCGCGTCCTGGTCCCTCACTCGCTCCCTGCGGTGGGCGTCACGGCGCGCCCCACCGGGAGCGTGGCTTCCGGAGTCGCCGTATTCGTCAGCGTGGGAATGGGCGGCTCGACAGTCGGCGTCGGGCTGGGTGATGGCGTTGGGAAAAGGGACTCGATCGTCACGCTCACCTGCTCAGGTCGCACCGTGATCTGCATCCCGTTGCCGGTCTCCTGGTCGATGATCAGGCCCTGCGGCGCCAGTTGGTAATTGCCGGCGGCCATATCGGCCAGGTCGACGAGCACGCGCACATCCTCGCGCATGGGCAGCATGGCCTCCGGCCCCACCACCAGCACGGTCACGGCGTTGGGCAGCACGGTGGCCCGGTGTGCGGTCGGGTCCAGGCCGGTGATCTCGACCGGCACCTCCTGGAACTGGCGGCTGCTGCGCACCGGCGAGATCGTCACGGTGACGCGGATGAGCTGGTTCTCGGGCACCAGCGTCACCCCTTCCGGCAGGTCGAGCTGGACCTCGTTGGTGAACGTCTCGATCTCGTCGCTGATATCGATCGGCACCGTTCGCACCAGCCCGCCCATCGCGCTGATCGCGCTGCGGCTGCCGGTCACACCGACGGTCTCCGGCTGTGCGACGTACCCCTCGAACAGATACCCATCCGGCGGATCGCCGACGACTTCGGGCAGCACGCGCATCTGGATCACGTCCTCGCGCGCCTGAATGTCGATCGTGCACGAGACGCTCGCCGGCAGCATCTCCACCTGGGTCGCGGTGCGCCCGTCGCCCTGCACGGCGATCAGGTCGAAGCTGCGCGTCAACGGGTTGCGCTGGTCGCTCAGATCCATCCGGACCTCGACATGGTCGACGCTGTTGACGCGCTCCGCGCTGCCGCGCACCGTCACTTCCGTCTGGTCGCAGACGGTGCTCAGGTCCGACGGCAGGCTGTAGCCCAGCGGCGGCTCGCGGCGCACGATCACGCGGACAGCCACGCGTTTTTCGGCTTCCTGATCCACGGCGAAGACCAGCGTGCTGGGGCGAATCGCCACCACGCGCGCGTGGCGCTGCGACACGACATCGCTCTGCAGCTCGATGCGGTACTCGCCCGGTTCGCGGATACCGCCCAGGTCTGCCGAGATGAGGATATCGTCCGGCACCAGCAGGTTCCACTCGTTCTGCTGGGTGCGCACCACCGCGCTCACGGTGGCAGGCTCCGGCTGGCGGGTCAGCACGAACCCCTCCGGCAGAGAGACCGAGACCGGCAGATTCTTGATCTCGCGCTCCTCCACCGGATTGCTCTCCAGGTTGGCCGCCGCCCAGATCGCGATCGCCAGGAACAGCGACACGAGCATCCAGCCCAGATTCCGCGCGAGGAATTGGATCAAGGAATTTTCACGCATGGTCAAACAAGCCAATCAGTTGCCTGGCACTCGTGCCACCCATCACGCCGCCCGCCGTCCGGAGCCCTGGTCGCCTCCCTGGCGCCGGCGCTCGATCTCCTCCCGCGCGCGAGCCAACAGTGAGGACCACGGCCACGCCGTCTCGGACTGCGGCCGCGCGCTGGTGTAAAACGCGCTCAGAATCGTGCGCAGGCGATTGGCGTCCAGGCGGCGGATCATGCGCCCTCGGTTCGCCACGGAGATCCGTCCGGTTTCTTCGGAGATGATCACGCACAACGCATCCGACACTTCACTGATACCCAGCCCGGCGCGGTGGCGCGTGCCCAGCTTGCGATCGGAGAGGTTGCGGCCCGACGACAGCGGCAGCACCGAGGCCGCGCTGGCGACCCTGCCCTTACGGATGATCACCGCGCCGTCGTGCAGCTCGGTCTTGGGCCAAAAGATGGTCAGGAATAACTGCGGGCTGACCTCGGAATCCAGCGCGACGCCCGTGTTGATGAACTCGTCGAGGGGATCGCTGCGTTCCAGCACGACCAACGCGCCGTGACGCCGTTCCGACAGGCGCGCCGCCGCCGCGCAGATCGCGTCGATGATCTGCTCGTCGTCGGTGAACGTCGGCGTGCGGTTGAACAGGACGCTGAAACCTGTCCGCCCGATGCGCTCCAGGCCGCGCCGCAGCTCCGGCTGGAAGATCACCGGGATGGCGATGAGGATCACCATGAGCATGTTGCTCAACAGCCAGCGGAAGGCGATCCAGTCCATCACGGTGGAAAAGAACGCGATCAGCAGCGCGACGAGGATCGTCCCGCGCAGCAGCGGGGCCGCCTGCGTGCCGCGCATCAACAGCGTGGCGACAAAAATGATCGCCGCCACCACCAGGATATCGGGCACGTCGCTCCATCGAAAAGTTTCCAGCGTCCAGATCAGTCTCATACGTCACCCAGCCCACCCGCGAGCCACATGTCCTCGCACCACTATGTCGATATCGTCTACCCCCCTCGTGCAACGTGTGCGCCTACCCGCTCAACTGGCGCAGCAAGCGCTGGTAATCCCCTGCCTGCTCCGGGTTCAGCCCGATAATGCGCCGGATCGTTACGACCGCGTCGTTGTGCAAACCTGACTCGAGCTGAAGCTCGGCCAGGGTCTCCAGGTGCTCGACGGCCTTGTTCACGCTGCCCGTCTGGCGATAGACCGCCGCCAGCCGCGAGCGCAGCGCCATATCCTGCGGATAGCGCGTCACCTGCTCCTCCAACACCTGAATGATCAGGTTGGCACGGCGCTGCTTGGCGTAAATGCGCAGCAAGCCATCCAGCTCGCGCACCGCCGACACCGGGTTGTCGAGCCGGTAGTTGAGGTCCACCAGCGCGCGGCGGGCGCGCTCGTCGTCGGGATCCAGCTTGCGGATTTGCTCGTAGGTGCGCATCGCTTCGCGCAGGTCCAACCGGCTGACGTCGATATCGCCCATGCTGTGCATGATGTGGACGATCTTCTCTTTGGGCGCGTTGGTGCGCTGGGCCAGTTGGATCGCGGCCTGATAGGTGGCGCGCGCTGCCTCCAGATCGGCTAGCTGGTAATAGGCGTCGGCCAGGTCGATGTACTGGTTGAGCAGCTTGTCCCACTTCTTCTCCTGTTCGAGCAGCTCGATCAGGGTGTGGTGCAGGCCGGTGTCCATCGGCGCGATCTTGAGCGCCTCCTGCAGGATCTCGGCGGCGCGCTCGTTGTCGCCGCGCATCATGTACGTGTTCGCCACCAGGTTGTACTTGTGAATGGCCTGCCCGATCTCGTTGCGCTCCAGCAGAATCTGCCCGACGCGCCAGTGAATCGGCAGGTAATCCGGCGCCGCTTCGAGCATGTAATGCGCCTGGTCCATGGCCAGCGTGTACAGGTGCTGGCGCATGTAGCGGTCGATCAGGTTCAGGCCCTCGGTGACCTTGTCATCGAGATACAGCGCGATGCTGATCAGCGAGTCCGGCTCCTCGAGCGTGATCGCCTCTTCGAGCTGGCGGCGCGTCTTGGCGACGCGCTGTTTCCACGAGGTTCCGGTCAGCATCTCCAGGAACCGGTTGTTCAGGCTCCGGAGCTGGTGCTCATCCGAATCGTCAATGCTGGCCGTCAGCCGGTCGTAGATCTCGCTGAGCTGGATCGCCTCGTCGCCGTTGACCGCCAGGCCGATATCGACCAGGCGCAGCGTCTGGATCAGGTGGAAGGCGGCGGCGCGCGGGTTGTCCAGCATGGTATGAGCGATGCTCAGGCCGTGCTCGGCGCCCGCCGCCAGCGCCGGATCGTTGGCGGCGAATTCCATGTTCTTGATCGCGTCGTTCCACCGGTCCAGCTCCAACTGGAGCATCCCCAGGTTGAAATGCACCGCCGTATGGCGCAGCCTGGCGGCGATGGCGCGCTCGTAGGCGCCGATCGCTTCCTCGTACAGTCCCTGCCGCTGGTACTCAATCGCCTGGATGGCGTTCGCGCCGCTCTCATCCAGCTCGCCTGCCTCAAAGACGTACGAGGCCAGCTCCGCCAGCGCTGTCTGGGTCGCCTCGCCCAGCGGGCCGGTCGGATCGGCCTCGGCCATATCGCGCGAGTCGGCGCCCGTCAACAGGCCGCCGGACGTCCCCGCCCGCTTGACCATCGTCTTGTCGAACGCCTGCTCGCGGTCGAGCGCGGTGGGGGCGGTCTCTTCGATCACCTCGGGCGAGATCATGGCGCCCGACTCAATCGCCTGGAGCGTGTTGAGCGCCTCCGGGTTGCTGGGCTCGATGCGCAGCGCGCGCTCGACGGCTTGGCGCGCGATGTCGTCGCGGTTGGCCCGCTGGAAGTTGAAGGCCAGCGTCAGATACTCGCGAATCGCGTTTTTCCGCTGGCCGGTGCGCTCGTAGGCCAGCGCCAGCCGCTGATGGATGTGCACCAAACCCGACGTCAGGCGAGTGGCGCGTTCCCAGTTACCAATCGCCTTCTCCAGATCGCGCTGGTTCAGGTACACCTCGGCCACGTTAATGTACTGCTGAGCGGCTTCTTTCAGGCGGCCCAGCCGTTCGAGGACATCCGCACTTTTTTCGAGCGGGATCGGATCGTCAGGCGCGAGCTGGTGGGCGCGCGTGTAGACCTTCAGCGCATCGTCCAGCCGCCGCGCTTGCAGCAGCGCCAGACCCAGGCTGTTGTGAGCAGCCGGGTCTTCGGGCATCTCCTGCACCGCGCGGCCATACGCAGCGATGGCCTTGTCCCATTCCTGGTCCCAGGCGGCGCTGTGGCCCACGTTCATCGCTTGCTCGTAGATTTGACGATTTCCCGCCATGTAACGCCATCCTCATGCCAATGGCTGGACGCGTCCCATCGCAGCGTCCAGCCTCATCGTTCTCGCCGGACTATTTCTTCTGCTTCTTTTCCTTCTTGGGGGTCTTCTTTTCTTTCTTTTCCTTCTTATCGACCTTCTTAGCCATGCGTGAACCCTCCTCACCTAACAAAGTCACCAAAATGCCTTTCTGGGCGTGCAGGCGATTTTCCGCCTGTGGGAAAAGGCGCGACTGAGAACCGTCGGCCACCTCATCGGTAATCTCCTCACCGCGATGGGCAGGGAGGCAGTGCATGACAATGGCATGGGAAGCCGCGTGCGCCAGCAGATCCGCATTCACCTGGTAGGGCGGGAACACCTTCCGGCGTTTCTCGGCCTCTTCTTCCTGGCCCATGCTGGTCCAGGTATCGGTGTAGATGACATCGGCGCCCTCGACAGCCGCCACCGGGTCCGTCGTGACCGTCACTTCCAGCGTATTCTGCGACAGCTCGCGCGCCCGCGACAGGGCGAATTCCTTGGGCTGATATCCCTCGGGGCTGGCGATGGTCATCTTCATACCGAACTGGGCAGCCCCCATCAACAGGCTGGTGGTGACGTTGTTGCTGTCGCCCACATAGGCCAGATGAAGTCCCTCGAGCTGGCCGAACTCCTCGTAGATCGTCAGCAGATCGGCCATGGCCTGGCAGGGGTGGTTATAGTCGGTCAGGCCGTTGATAATCGGCACCGTGCTCCAGCGGGCCAGCTCGACCACGTGATCATGGTCGAAGGTGCGCGCCATCACGGCGTCCACGTAGCCCCCCAGCACGCGCGCGATGTCGGCGATGCTCTCGCGCTTGCCCAGACCGATCTCCTGCGGGCTGAGGTAGAACGCGTAGCCGCCAACGTGCTGCATCGCCATCTCGAAGCTCACGCGGGTGCGCAGCGACGGTTTCTGGAAGACCATCGCCAGCGATTTGCCAGCCAGTCGCGGCAGGTTGCCGCCAGCGCGATACTCCTTTTTGAGCGCTACTGAAAGCTGCAAGATGCCCCACAGATCGCTGGCAGTCCAGTCGGCCAGATCGAGAAAGTGCTTCACCGGTTGCTCCCCTTTGAACGGCGAGTGAGTAAGTTGCTGCGTAGTATAGCACAATTTGAACGTGGGCACGTACCCGGTGGCCTGCCGCCGGGCAATCGTCGTGCAGCCCCGGCGCGCCGCGCTATCACACCGGTATACACGCCCCGCCGCCCCCAATCCTCACGCCGATTCCACAGGCGCACGCGCTGCCAGCCGCGCCGCAGCCCGGTGTGGTAGAATCTGGAAACGTGACACGAGTTAGGTCATTTTGCGTCGCGTACCGCGTTCCAATGTCATATGGGTTTACCAAACTGATACCAGGTGAATGGAGAGAGCCAACATGGACGACTCACCGCACACTCCAGCCAGCATGCCGGCCGCGCTGCGCGTCGCTGCTGGCGAAGACCGTTTCGGTGAACATCATGGGCTGGGCATCAGCACCATCGATTTCAAGGTGTCGTCGCAAGACAGCGGCGGCTTTTTCATCATCGAGAACACCTTCCACGCGAAGGGCGGTCCCGCGCGCCATGTGCATCTCGACCAGGACGAGTGGTTCTACGCGGTTGAAGGTGACTTTCTGTTCGAAGTGGGATCGGAGCGCTTCGCGCTCAAACCGGGCGATTCGCTGCTCGCGCCGCGCAACGTGCCCCATGTGTGGGCCCACGTCGGCGCGGCGCGCGGCAGGATCGTGATCGCGTTCATGCCTGCCGGCAAAATGGAGGCCTTCTTCCGCGAAGTGACGAAGGTTAACGCCATGCCACCGCAAGACCCGGCGTTGTGGCGCGCGCATGGCATGGAGTTGGTGGGGCCGCCCTTGCCAGTCGAGTGAGGCCACCGCCTGCCCAGCCCCCACCCGCCTCAGCGCATAAAAAACCGGCGGCACCACTGGGTGCCGCCGGCAGTCCTGCCCATCAACCGGAGACTTTACGCGCCGCGAGCAGCGAGCTGAGCTTCCTGGTCGATCGTACGCCAATCCCAGTGAGCGCCACCGAACAGGCCGTCCGTCTCAAACGGAGCGGTGTACCAGGGCTTCACCAGGCTGTAGTCAACGCGCAGGTAGATCGGGATGAAGGGCACTTCGCCCTCAGGCCCGAAGAGCTGCTCTTCGATGCGGTAGTACAGCTCGATACGAGCATCGGGATCGGATTCCCGCGCGGCCAGCTCGATCAGGTCGTCAGTCTCGGTGCACGGACGCTTGAACGAGTTCTCGCTGAATTCGCAGTGAACCACGTCGCCAACCCAGTTGTTGGCATCGCCGTAGTCGGGGCCCCAGCCCAGCGACCACATGTTGGGACGATCCTCGGCGGGATTCGCGGGATCGACCGTCTCGAGCAGCACCGAGAATTCCTGCTGTTCGATCGTGAAGATGTTGGGGTCGCAGCCCAGGTGCGTCTCAGCGCCCGCGGCCATGAACTCAGCCCAGGTCCCGGCACCGGTATAGGTCACGATCTCCAGGTTCGGGAAGCCTTCGCAGTTCGGATAGCCGGCTTCGGCCATCTGCGCAGCAGCATATTCCGGATCAAAGCCAACGCCCACCTCGTTGATCGGCGGCGCGCCGAACATGCCCGGAGGCGTGAAGTGGATCATGGGCAGACCACGGCCCTGCTGAGCCTGCTGGATGAAGGCGCCACGATCGAGCGCGGCATTGAAGGCGCGGCGGGCGTTGACATTGTCGAACGGCGCCTTGTCGTGCGCGAAGGCCAGATAGAACACGGCCAGGTCAGAGATCTGGATCAGCTGATCGGCGTAGGCCGGATCTTCCAGGATCGACTGCAGCTCGGCAGACGGCACGGGGCCGACGTCAACCTGGTCGTCCTGGTAGAGCGCGAAGCGAGTACCCTGGTCTTCCACCACAGTGGTGATGATGCGTTCCAGGTTGCCGGGGCCGCGCATGTCGGCGGGGAAGAACGGGTTGGCATAGTACACGCGACGAACGCCACGCACCCACTCGTCCATCACGAACGCGCCGCTGGTGACGATGTTGCCGGGCTCGGTCCAGTTATCACCGAATTCGTCGATGACTTCCTGCGGAACGGGGCGCATCATCCACATCGGGGTCATGCTCTGGAAGTAACCAGCCGCGAACTTCAGGGTCACCTGAACGGTGGTGTCGTCGAGAGCCGTCACAGCGACCTTGTCGAAATCAGCTTCGGTGAAGTCATCGACGGGCGTGCTGATGACTTCGTCGCAGCCCAGCAGCACACCGGCCAGAATGTTGCCGTAGTAGGCGTTCAGGCGCGGGTCGCAGGCACGCTTCATGCCGTATTCGACGTCAGCGGCAGTGATGTTACGCAGGACGGTCGCTTCGTCGGCTACCGGATCCCACTTCACCCACGGAATGTCATCGCGCAGGGTGAACGTCCAGGTCAGGCCATCGTCGCTCACGGTCCATTCGGTGGCGATCTCAGGACGGATCGCGCCCGCCTGGAGCGGATCGGTGTCGGTCAGGCCCAGGAACAGGTTCTCGATCGCGTTGATCGAGACGGTGTCGCTGGCGAGCTGCGGGTCGAGCGTGCTGATCTGCGAGCTGTCGGTCGAATAGAGGGTGATCGGTTCTGCTTGGCGCATCACGCTGGTCAGCGTAATGTCGGCGTCGGTAGCAAGGGTGAATCCAGTGGGCACGAGGGCCAACGCCATGGACAGGACCATGGCCAGCGCCAGTACCCGGCGTGTTTTGTTAATCATTCTAGCTCCTCCCATGAGCTATGCGGTGTAGATTTGTGCTGACAACACGAAAACGTCTATCGCTGACGAATATGGCCGACCTGGATGGCCTCGGCGAGCGTGGTATGACACCTGAGCGCTCTACACCTCCTTTCAACTCAACAACGATCTCTGCAGCCTTCAAAAAAGTCTCTATGTTCTAAACACAAACGCCGCAGGTGCAAACAAGCGGCACAACACCTACGACGGTTGGTGTCTTCCAGCGGTGAGAGTGGTTGGGAACAGGCAGTCGATCATACGCAACATCAACTCAAAAATGGTCAATAAAGAATATTCACAATTTATAATTCACCAACCGAAAAACTGCAAATGATTATTCTCGCGCAATTTGATCGTGCGATCCGCCTTATACCTATTACTCGCAGCTTTGCAGCCCGGTTCAATAGAAGTCTGGCAGCCCAACGCGCCCAGCCGGTGACAACCCTATGCCCTGGCTCCGTATAATGGGGTGATGACGACTGCTGACAACACGTTCATCAATCGTTCTACCCCTCCCACGAGCGCGCATGGCCCATGCGCGCCTTTTTTATGGCTGGACCGGCTGCCAGTTATACTCCATGTGCGACGCCGTCTCGACCGCCGCCGACGCCCCTAACAGCCGCTGCACCACGTACAGCGCCGTGTCAATCCCCGCCGCGATCCCCGCCGACGTGATGACCTGCCCGTTGTCCACGAACCGGCGATCGCGCAGCACCCGGCAGGCGGGCTCGGATGCGGCCAGATCGTCCAGCGAGGCGTGGTGCGTCGTCGCCTCCAGGCCCGCGAGCAGCCCCGCTGCCGCCAGCAGCAGCGCCCCGGTGCACACCGAGAACACGATCTCCGCGTGTTTGGCCTGCCGCTTGATGAAGCCCGTCGTCTGCGCATTATTGCGCTCGTGACGCGCTCCCAACCCGCCCGGCACGACCAGAATGTCGGCCTGGATCGCGTTGGCGTAGGTGAAGTCAGGGACGATGTGCAGCCCGCTGCGCGAGATGATGGGCGGCGAGCGCCGCTCGGCAACGGTCGTCACACTGAAGGGGACCGGGCCAGTTGCGCGCTGGCCGGTGATGGCGAATACTTCCAGAGGGCCGGTGAAGTCCAGGGCGTCGACGTCATCGAACAGCATGATCAAAACATTGCGCGCCATAAGTTCTCCCCATAAATATTAGTTGAACTTGTGCACCTGGTTCCGCCACCTGTACCTGATTGTAACCAGTACCCGAGGTTTCGGAAAAAAACGGCGACAGCTACCTGGGCTTGCCGCCCGCGCCCCTACCTGAATATATAAACCAGGGCGATCGCCAGGACAACCGGCAGCGCCACCGCGATGATCAACAGCAGCGTCTCCAATCCGCGCGGCATCTCGTGTTTGCTCACCGGTCCTTCCTCTCTCCAACCGGGTCTCTCCGATCGATTGTATCAGGAATCACTCAATCCACCGCACCTGCCCCGTCGATCCGGCATCGTAGCCACCTAGCGCTGCAATCGCCGTGCTGGCTTCCCCGCTCTCGAACCAGCCCACCAGCGCCTGGACCGGCGCGGAGTCCCACACCGGCGCGGGGATCACCAGATCGTAGCGCTCGGTGGTCAGCGGCACGAAGTCCAGCCCGTAGGCCAGCGCCACCGTCTCGACGCCCAACCCGCTGTCGGCATCGCGCTGGGCCACGGCACGCGCGACCTCGGAATGCGTCGACACGGCGCGCTCATAGCCCTCGATCGCGCCCGCGTCGATCCCCAGCTCGTGCAGTTGCGCGTCGAGCCAGACACGCGTCCCGGCCCCGCTCTGGCGGTTGATGAAACGCAGGCCGGGCCTGGCCAGATCGGCCAAATCCGCCAGCCCTGCCGGGTTGCCCGGCGGGACGATCAACCCCAGCCGCCGCTGGGCCACCGCCAACAGAGCCACCCGCCGCCCCGGCAGGAAGCGCCGGACGAACGGCACGTTGTACGTATCGGTCTCGGCGTCCCACAGGTGGCACCCGGCCAGATCGGCCTCGTATTCCGCCAGCGCGATCAGCCCGCCCAGGCTCCCGGCAAACGTGATGCGCAGCGTGTGCCCCGGCGCCAGATCGGCGAAGCGGGCCGCGATCAGCGCGATCGACGGATCGTGGCTGCCCACGAAGCGCAGCGTCGCGCCGGGCGCTTCGGGCGGCGCTTCGGACACAGCCCGCCAGCGGTCGAGCGCCAGCCGCAACGCCCCCTCGATCTCGGTGGGCGTGTAGCCGGCAGCCAGCGTGCCCAGCAAAAACGACTCCGCCTCGTGGACCAGCGTCGCACGCCGCAGCGGCGCGTGGGAATCGGGAAGCGAGCCGGCGGCGACGCGCGTGCCCTGCCCCGGGCGCCCCACCACCAACCCCTGCTGGGCCAGTTCCTGGTACGCCCGCTGGACGGTGCCCGGCGCGCAGCCCCACCGCTCCGACATATCGCGCACTGGCGGCAGCTCATCACCCGGCTGGAGCGTCCCGTACAGGATCGCCTGCCGGATCGATTCGGCGATTTCATGGTACAGCGGCGTTTTGTCCATAGCGCGCCCCGCGTTCACGTGGCATCATGCAATCGACACGCATGCCCGGCCGACTTGGGCCCGGTCACCGGTTGGCCGCGAAGCCAGCCGAGCCTATTGTACCGGATGCGCCTGCAGGAGGCATATCTATGCTCGCGACGCCAGGCTGTCGCAAGCCCGTGAGTTTTTCACTCACATTGTACCAATTGTATTGCATCAAATTGCAAAATAGGTTAACCTTCGGCGCGGTACCTTTTCTCTGCCCGCACAGCATGGCTGTCAGGCCATAAAAGGAGAGCTCGATCATGAATGCTGCAAAAAAGTCCTTCCAACTGCTACTTATTTTTTCGCTATCCCTGATTCTTGTCGGCACAAATGCCAGCGCCCAGGACGATGATGCCCAACGCCTGATCCTGGCGACGACCACCAGCACGTATGACTCCGGTCTGCTCGATTACATCCTGCCCGACTTCGAAGCCACCTACAACGCAGACGTTGATGTCATCTCGGTCGGGACCGGCCAGGCCATCGCCTTGGGTGAGAGCGGCGACGCGGACGTGCTATTGGTTCACGCGCGCGCCCGTGAAGATGCATTTGTCGAGGCGGGACACGGTCTCATCCGCTATGACGTGATGTACAACGATTTCGTCATTGTTGGACCGAGCGAGGATCCCGCAGGCATTCGCGGCATGACCGTGGCGACCGAAGCGCTGGCCAAGATCGCCGAGTCCGGGGCGAGCTTTGTCTCGCGCGGCGATGACAGCGGAACCCACACTAAGGAACTGAGCGTCTGGGAGGCCGCGGCTATCACACCCGAAGGCGATTGGTACATTTCCTCCGGTCAGGGCATGGGTGAAGTGCTCACGATGTCGGCCGAGATGCAGGGCTATACGCTCAGCGATCGGGCAACCTATCTGGCCCGCGAGAGCGAGGGTCTGGCCCTGGAAATCCTGGTCGAAGGCGACCCGATCCTGTTCAATCCCTATGGCGTGATCCCGGTCAACCCGGAACTGCATCCCAATGTCAATGCCGAGATGGCGCAGGCCTTCGCGCACTGGATCATCTCGCTCCCGACCCAGGATCTTATCGCCAGCTTCCAGGTGAACGGCAGCCCGCTCTTCACGCCCGATTCGGTTCCTTACCGGGTGGCCCACCGGTAAGTCCATCGAATCTCGACAAGGACAAGCGCTGCCCGCGGTGAACGGGCGGCGCTTGTGACTTCTGGAGGTGAATCATTCACACAATCCTGGAAGCGCTCCAAGAAGCACTGCGCCTGATCGTAGCGCTGGATTCGACCGTCGTTGAGATCGCGCTGCGGTCATTGGCGGTCACCATTGTGGCGTTGGCGATCAGCACGGTGCTGGGAATCCCGCTCGGCGCGTGGCTCGCCCTGACGCGATTTCCGGGGAAGCGCCTGCTCACGACCTTGATCTACACCGGCATGGGCCTGCCGCCCGTGGTGGCTGGTCTGGTGGTGTTCCTGTTTCTGTCGCGCAGCGGCCCATTCGGAGACCTGGGCTGGCTGTTCACCATCAAGGCCATGGTGATCGCCCAGGTCATCATCGCCACCCCCCTGATCATCGGCGTGACCATGAGCAGCGTGGCGGGCGTCGATCCGGCCCTCCGCCCGCAGTTGCGCGCGCTGGGAGCCACGGGCTGGCAGGCGACCTGGGCGCAGTTGTTCGAAGCCCGCTTTGGCGTTATCGTCGGCATCGTGGCGGGGTTCGGTTCGATCATCTCCGAGGTCGGCGCAGTGATGTTGGTCGGCGGCAACATCGAGGGGCGCACGCGGGTCATGACGACCGCGATCGTCCTTGAATCGCGCCAGGGCAAATTCGACTTGGCTCTGGCATTGGGGATCATTCTGCTGTTGATTTCTTTCGTGGCCAACGCTGTCCTTGTCGGACTCCAGGGTCGCACAGGAGGCCATGCATGACCTACGACCTGAGCAACCTGGTGCACCGCTATGGGGAGCGCACCGTGCTGCAGATCGGTTCGCTGCACATCGACCCAGGCGAGATTTTCGCCTTGGTAGGGCCAAGCGGCGCGGGCAAGAGCACGCTGCTGCGCCTGCTGGGTCTGCTGGAGGCGCCGTCGCAAGGCCACCTCACCCTTCAGCTCAACGGCCAGTCCTTCACCTACGCGACGGCCTCCATCGCCGAGCGGCGGCAGGTGGTCATGGTTTTTCAGCGCCCGGTCCTGATGTCGCTTGGCGTGCGCGCCAATGTCGCCATCGGGCTGCGCATCCGGGGCGAGCGGGACTATCATGAGCGTGTGGAACAGGCGTTAGCGCGCGTGGCGCTATCCCATTTGAGCGACGCCAAGGCGCATACGCTGTCCGGCGGAGAAATGCAGCGAGTCGCCGTGGCCCGCGCCCTGGTCTTGGAGCCGAAAGTGCTGTTGCTCGATGAGCCAACCGCCAACCTCGATCCATACAATGTGCGCATCATCGAAGACCTGATCCGCGAGCAGCATCAGACCTACGGCACGACGATCATTCTGGTGACCCACAACGTCTTCCAGGCGCGGCGGCTGGCCACGCGCGTCGCGCTCCTGCTCGACGGGGGCCTGGTCGAAGTTGGCCCGACCGCGCAGTTGTTCGACTCCCCGCGCGATCCGCGCACCGCCCAGTTCATGTCCGGCGAGCTGGTCTACTGAGCGCCTCGCACCGCGGCCCGGCCGTTCCGTGATCCCGCGTATGCGTGGGCCGGCGCTTCATCGTGTTGGTTGTAGCAACTCAATTGACACAATAACCGGTCCTCTCTATACTCGATGCCTGCTATTCGAGCCAACCGACTTAAGGGTTTGAGGAGATAATGCGCATGTTCAAACGATGGATCCTTACCGCGGTGAGCATCGTTCTCATCGCAATCCCCATGGCGGGTGTCATGCCGGCGGCCGCGCAAGACGCCGGGCTGAACGTCCTCGCGCCGGAATCGGCCCGGGCCGCCGTCGAAGCCTGGGCGGGCGCGTTCGCGGATGCCGAGCTGGCGCTCACCTTTGTCGAGTCCGGCGCGGCGGTGATCGCACGGCTCAACGAGGCAGATATCGTGTTCTACGACGACCCCGCAACCGAGATTGCGGCAGACTGCGCGCTGAGCCGCGTGTACGTCCCCCTGCCCGACCTGGCCGCGCGCGCGGTGGCGTGCGATGGCGATCTCAGCCCGGACGCGCTGGCCTTCCTGACTTTCGCCGTCGAGCCGGACGGCCAGCAGATCGCGATCGACCTGGGCCTGCTGCCCGCTGCGGTCGAGATTGTCGACCAGGGCGGCGAAACCGTGACCATTCCGCAGCCAGTACGCCGCATCGCCGCGGCCTATGGCGTGGGCACGTTTTACGTCTACGCCGTGGGCGCTGCTGACAGGCTGGTTGCGGCGGCCTACCTGGCCGTGCGCGACGAAACCAGCCAGGCCATCATGACGCGTATCGACCCTGACTTCCCGACCATCACGGGCGCCGTGTCGGTCATCGGGCAGAGCGAGACCAACATCGAGGAGATGGCCGCGCTCCAGCCCGACCTGATCATGGCCGCGGCGCGCACCGGCTGGCTGGATACCGCGCTGGAGCTAGGCGTGCCGATCATGCGCTTCGAAGGCGAATCGCCCGAAGCTCTCAAGGCCGCGATGACCATGTTGGGGGCGGCGCTGGGTCCCAATGCTGCCTACCGCGCCGAGCAGTACAATGCCTATTACGACCGCGTCCTGGCCGACATTTTGGCGCAGACCGAAGCCATCGAAGACCGGGTGTCCGTGTATATGTCCGGCACCGAGGCGCTGCGCGTTGCCAGCGGCGACATGTACCAGTCAATGATGATCGAAGCGGCGGGCGGCGTCTCCGTCACGGCGGACCTGACCGGGTATTGGAACGACGTAAATCTGGAACAGGTCGCCGTGTGGGACCCGGAGGTGATCTTCTTCGTGCCTTACGGCGGTGCGAATGCCGAGGCGTTCACGGACAGCGAAGAATGGGCGATCATCGGCGCCGTGCAGCAAGGCCGCGTCTACCGGGTTCCCAAGTTGGCCGGCCCGTGGGACGCGCCGATCCCCGACTCGATCCTGGGCATCATCTGGATGGCCCAAACGCTCTACCCAGACCTGGTGAGCCTGGACTGCGCCACCGAAGCCGAGACGTTCTACAACCTGTTCTACGACTACGCCATCCCTGAGGACGAGATCGCGATGGTCTGCGGCTGATCGCCGCACCGCCTACTCCGACACGCCGGGCAGTTGTCCGGCGTGTTGCATTATGGCGCATGTTGATCTCTGGCGCGCGTTGACGCTGGAGGGGCGACCATGCTATGATCGAACCGAGCGTTAGCTACCCTCTTAAACAGTGGACTCCAGGCGGGCACAATGTCACTCGTTCCACCACCATCTCCGGTCGATGAAGGCCACCCGCTACCCGAGCTGTCCGAGCGGCAGGAGCTGATCCTGTCGCTGCTGGTGCGCGAGCACATCCGCGACGCGCAGCCCGTCGGGTCCAAGCGGCTCGTCGAGCAGTTCAACCTGGGCGTCAGCAGCGCCACCGTGCGCAACGAGATGGCGGTCCTGGAGGAGTACGGCCTGATCTACGCGCCGCACACCTCGGCGGGACGCGTGCCCACCCCGCAGGGCTACCGCTATTTCGTGCGCCGCCTGCTGACCGGCGGGGACCTGTCGGCCTACGAGCGCCGCAAGATCGCCCAGACCTTCCGCCAGGCGCCCGCCGATCCGGAAGAATGGATGCGGCTGGCGGCCATGATCCTCTCTCGGACGTCCCAGACGGCAGCCCTGGTCACCGCGCCGCGCGCCATCGAGAACCATTTCAAGCACGTGGAGCTGATCAGCACCCAGGGCCGCATGGTGCTGATGGTGCTGGTGCTGCAAGGCGGCAGCGTTCACCAGCAGGTACTCACCCTGGCCGAGCCGGTGACCCAGCCGGTGCTTTCGCAGACGGCAGCGGTGATCAACCGCGTGTGCTCCGGCCAGACCGCCGAGCAGATGCGCGCCCGCGCTCGTACCCTGCCCGATGAGCTGTCGCGCGATGTGTGCGAGGTGGTCGCCGACGCGATGGCCCAGGCCGATCAGCAGGGCACGCACGACGTGTACCGCTACGGGCTCAGCGAGAGCCTGGCCACATTCAACGACGACGCGGCCCAGCAGGTCGTCCGCGTGATGGAGGAGCAGTCGCTGCTCGACGGTATCCTGCGCGAGACGCTCAGCGGCGACCGGTCGGATGTGCGCGTGGTGGTGGCCGGGGAAGGCCGCTGGGAAGACCTCAGCCACCTGAGTATGGTGCTGGGGCGCTATGGCACGCCGCGCGCGCGGGGGGCGCTGGGCGTGCTCGGCCCGACGCGGATGCGCTACGGCCGCGCGATCAGCACGGTGCGCTACGTGGCGAACCTCATGACCGGCATGCTGGATGACATCTACGGCGAGCCCGATCCTACCCCGGATCAAGAATAGCCCTGCCCGCTCGCTCGCTCCTGTCAGGCACCTGACAGGTGTCTGTCGGCCTGCAGTCCAGAGCCCTCCGCCCGAACTTCGTATAATGGGGTCAAGGACATCCGATACTGAGACCGGGCGCGCGCTCGATTCTGCCGCGCGCCGGTGAAGGGCGAACACGATGAACAAGCAAATCCTGTATCCCGATCCCCGCTATAAATCGAAGCTGGTCGTTGAAGTCGTGCTGATGATGATCCTCGTGGCGCTGTGGTGGACGGTGCCAGCGATGTATTTCGCCGGGAACGAGCTCGACGGACCCGCGTTGGGCGTGGTTCTGTCGGTGGCGGTCAACCTGATCCTGCTCGTCGCGCCGCTGCTGTTCGTAGGGCCCTATTACCGCAGCCTGCGTTACGAGATTCTCGACGACGAGGTGATCGTCGTCGCGGGCATCCTCACCAAGTCGGTGAAGCATGTCCCCTACCGCACCGTGACCAACCTCAAGGTGACGCGCGGCCCCATCGACCGGCTGTTCGGCCTGGGCTCGCTCGCCATCCAGACGGCGGGCATGAGCGGCACGACCGGCGCGGAGGAGAACCTGGTCGGTCTTAGTGACGTGCAGGAAGTCTACGAGGAGGTCGCGACCCGGCTGCGTCGTTACCGGTCGGCGATGGCGGCCGACCAGGCAAGCGAGGGCGCCGAGAGCCTCCCCGCCCCGGCGATGGATGGCGTTCTGTTGAGCGAAATCCTAGACGAGCTGCGCGCCATCCGGGGTCACATCACGCGCCAGTGAGCGCGCGCGGATCCGCCAGCGGAGACATGCGTTGACACCGGACGAATTCTTTGGCGATCAGGCCCTGTCGAAAGCGCTCTTCGCGGCGATCTGCCGCGAGGTGGACGCCATCGGCGAGGCGAGCCTGCGCGTCACCAAGAGCCAGATCGCCTTCGCGCGGCGCCGGGCGTTCGCGGCGGTCTGGATGCCCGGCCAGTACCTCAAGGGACGCCCGACCGCGCCGCTGGTGCTCACCGTCTTCCTGCCCTACCGCGACGAGTCGCCTCGCTGGAAGGAGATCGTCGAGCCAGCGCCGGGCCGGTTCACCCACCACCTCGAGCTGCACGACGCCGCCGGCATCGACCAGGCTGTCAGGCGCTGGTTGCAGCAGGCGTGGGACGTCGCCCTCTGATCCGCTCGAACAGCCTGCACCGCGCAAGCGGGCCGCCTCAAACCGCCGAGGGCGCCGGGCCAACCCTGGCGCCCCGCGATTCTAGCGGGCGTTCCGCCGCCGTTAGGCCGCCGGGCAGGTGCATGCGAGCGCGCGCTTGCGGTACACTTGGGGTGTGAACTGAGGCGAGGCTGTACAGGAGTGAGGACCATGCGGAACCGGTGGATTGGCCTGATCATCCTGGTGGGCGTGCTGGTGGCGGCGCTGGCCCCGGCCGCGAGCGAGGCGCAGACGCCGTCCGGCGAGGGGGTGCTGGCCTATGTCTGGAAAGGCGTCGTCACCGTGGCCGACGAGGAGGGCGATCCGCTGGCCTCGCCGGGACCAGAGTTCCGCTACGGCGAAGGCGCGCGCATCTTCTGGTCGCCCGATGCCCGCACGCTCTACATCGCCCGCGACGACGGCCTGTACGTCACCGGGCCGCAGGGCGCCGCCGCGGTGCAGATGCCCGGTTTGTACGGGCGGACGGTCACCCTCTCGCAAGACATGCAGATCATGTATTACCTGGAAACTGTATCGCCCCAGGAACGCGACGACGGGCTGATTTCCTACCCGCTGCGCGAGCTGAACATCACCAGCTTCGAGGGCGGCGCGGGGCGGCTGGCGGGCTATTTCGGCCAGTACCAGCCAGGCTCCGCCCTGGCGAATGTCAACTTCGCAGCGGCGCTCTACGTGCGCGACGGCGGCCTGCTCGGATCGGGGCGGCCCAACCTGTGGCCCACCTACGGATCGAACCTGTTCGGCACGTGCTGCTTCCCGGAACCGGGCCTGGGGATGTTCCACGTGGGCAGCGGCGACTTCACGATCTACGACCCCGACTTCATGCCCGGCGCGGCGGCGCTCAACCTGACGCGGACGCACCTGGCCGGGCCGACCGTCGGCGGCGCGATCCGCATCATCGACCTGATCACCGGCGGGACGCGCGATTATACCATCGAGCTGGCGGGCGGGCTGGGCACCGTCGAGCGGCTGGCGTGGTCGCCGGACGACACGTATCTGTACATCCTGGCGCGGCGCGATCCCGACCGCCCGCTGGAGCTGGCCGTCGAGCCGCCCTTCCCGGTCGACACGCGCAGCGCGAATATCTACCTCTACCGGCTGAACCTGGTCACCAGCACGATCCGTGAGTTGGCCTGGCGCCCGGACGTGTACGGCGTCAGCTCGCTGGCGGCGACCGACCGCTACGTGTTTGCGGTGGTGGTGGAGCCGAACACGGCGCTGGTCAACGCGATCAATAATGGGCAGGTCCCGGCGGGGACGCTGCCCAATGATCCGATCCTGACGCAGTACATGCCGGCCACGCACCTGTGGCGCGTGGACGTCATCGCCGGAGGCCCGGTCGACGTGCTCGACAACGTGTGGGGTCTGGCGGCGCGCCCGGTTCGCTAGCCGCTCGCCCGGCCTACTCGAGCTCGACCGCCATCGCCACGGCTTCGCCGCCGCCCAGGCACAGCGAGGCCAGCCCGCGCTTCAGCCCGCGCTGCCGCAGGGCATGGATCAGCGTGACCAGCACGCGCGCGCCCGACGCACCGATGGGGTGCCCGATCGCGATCGCGCCACCGTTCACGTTCAGTTTTTCCAGCGGGATCTCGTACCCGTCGCGCGCTAGCCCCCGCAGATCGGCCAGCACCTGAGCGGCGAATGCCTCGTTCAGCTCCACCAGGTCGACGTCGTCCATCGTCCAGCCGGCGTGCCGCAGGGCGTTCTGGATGCCCTTGATCGGCGCGGCGAACAGCCATTTCGGCTCGACCGCCGCCTGCCCGTAGGCCACCACGCGGGCCAGCGGCTGGTGCCCGTGCTGCTCGGCATAATCGCGGCTGGCGAGCACCACCGCCGCCGCGCCGTCGTTCAGGCCGGGCGCGTTGCCCGCCGTCACGATGCCGTCCGCGGTGAAGGCCGGGCGCAGTTTTGCCAGCGATTCCATGTTGGTCTCGGGCCGGATCGACTCGTCCTGGTCGAAGATCGTCACCTGGCCCTTGCGCCCCGGAATCTCGACCGGGACGATCTCCTCCGCGAAGCGCCCTTCGACGGTGGCGGCGTGGGCTAGTTGGTGGCTGCGGCAGGCGAATTCGTCCAGCTCCTCGCGCGTGATCTCGAACTCGCGCGCGATCAGCTCCGCCGCCTCGCCCATGATCCAGCCTTCGACGTGATCCCACAGGCCGTCCCACATGATGGCGTCTTTCAGCTCGACGTGGCCGTACTTGTGCCCGGCGCGGCCCTCCATGTGCAGAAACGGCGCGTTGGTCATGCTCTCGACGCCGCCCGCCACGTACAGATCGCCGTCGCCCAGCCGGATGAGGCCCGCCGCCAGCATCGCGGCTTTCAGGCTGCTGCCGCACACCTTGTTGACCGTCACGCCGCCCACGTGCGGCGGCAGCCCGGCGCCCAGCGAGATCTGGCGCGGCACGGCCTGCCCGGCTCCGGCGGCGAGCACCTGCCCGATGATCACTTCGTCGACCCGGTTCACATCGATGCCGCTACGCTGCACGGCGGCGCGGACGGCGAACTGGCCCAGTTGGGCTGCCGTGAACGGTGCCAGCGCGCCCAGCAATTTGCCCTGGGGAATGCGGGCCGCGCTCAGGATGACGGCGTCGCGCGGCGATTTTCCATCAGTTGCCATAGTTTGAGCGTCCTTTCAAAAAACGAGCGTTTAAGTGAGCCTATATCCACGCATCGCGCAGTTGCGCGTAGGTCGAAGCGAGCATATCGGGGATCACGCGCGTGCCCGCTACTACGGTCATGAAGTTGGTGTCGGCCTCCCAGCGCGGGACGACGTGCAGGTGCACGTGGTCGGGCAGGCCCGCGCCCGCCTCCGCGCCGATGTTGGCCCCGATGTTGAACGCGTGCGGTTTGTAGACGGCGCGCAGCGCCGCCAGCGCCCGGTTGAGCGTCAGCATCAGGTCGGTGAGCGCCTCGGCCGGCAGGTCTTCGAACGACGGCACGTGCGCGTAGGGCACGATCAGCAGGTGGCCGTTATTATACGGATACGCGTTCAGCGTCACGTAGACGTGCTCCGAGCGCGCTACGACGTGCTCCTGGGCATCGAACTCGGCCCCGCTGCCCCCGGCCTTGATGCAAAAGATACACCCGTGCACTGGCTGCCGATCCTCACCGCGCAAATAGGGCATCCGCCACGGCGTCCACAAAAACGAGTCGCTCATTCCACTACCCTTATCCAGCAGGCCGATTCTGAGTTGCATTGTACAGTCTCGCCGAGGCCGTCGCCAACCCGATCCAGCCTGCTCTGACCATACTGCTCATAAGTTACCGGCAGGTTACAATTGACTTCATGGCAATCAGCGCGGCGAACCCGCCCGCCGCGCATGACCAGGGGGCACTGCACATGACCGACCGATTCTCCACCGAGAGCCTGCGGCGCGCGTTGGGCGCGCGCCCGTTCAAGTTCTTCGAGCGCGTCGAGAGCACGCAGGACATCGCCCGCGAGTGGGCGCTGAGCGATCCCGCGCTGCCCAACGGCGCGGTCGTCATCGCCGAAGAACAGACCGCCGGGCGCGGGCGCGGGGGCCGGGCCTGGCAATCGCCGCCGGGCACGAGCCTGGCGTGCAGCATCGTGCTGCGCCCGCACGTCGTCCCAGAGCGGCTGCCGCGCCTGACCATCGCCGGAGGGCTGGCCGTTGCCCAGACGCTCGCGCCGCTGCTGCCCGAGGGCGCGCTCGCGCTCAAATGGCCGAATGACGTGCTGGTGAACGGGCGCAAGATCTGCGGGATTCTGACCGAGGCTACCTGGATCGGAGACCAGCTCGGCCCGGTGATCCTGGGCATCGGGCTGAACGTGCGCGCCGATTTCGCCGGGACGGAGCTTGAAGGCGTGGCGACCAGCCTGGAACCGGAGCTAGGGCGCCCGGTGGACCGACATGTGCTGCTTGCTAACCTGCTGGGGCACGCCTACCGGCAGGCCGCGCGCGCCGGCGAGCCCGCGCTGATCGACGACTGGCGGCGCTGGCTGGGCACGCTGGGCCGGCGCGTCACGGTCTTCCCGCAGGTGGGCGACTCGGAAGCCTATCAGGGCATAGCCGAAGACGTGGACGACAGCGGCGCGCTGTTTGTCCGGCTGGACACAGGCGAGCGGCGGCGCATCGTGGCCGCCGATGTCGGGTTGGCGGAAGCGTGAGCGGCTACGAGTCCCGCGCCAGCGACACCGTGAACGCCCCGGCGCCGCGCACCGCGCTCACCTGGATGGTGTACGTCCCGGTGGCTGGCAGGGCGAAGCCCCGGATCAGCCCGTTGAGGCCGGGGCCGCCGTCGTCATCGCGGGCGACCTCGCTCCCGTCCGGGCCGATCAGCGCCAGCAGCGGGTCGAGCGCCGTATTCTCGCCCACGTCGGTCCCGATCGTCACCACGTCGCCCGCCACCCCCTGGAACGTCCAGGTCACAGTGCCAGCTTCGGCCAGCGTGCCCGCCGCTCGCTGCCCGTAGGCCAGGGCGGTCGTGCCTTCGGGCATGATTTCGCCGGCGGTGGGCGTCGCCTCGGGCGCGGGCTGGACATCCTCACCCGGCCAGGCGACCGGCCATACCTGCACCGGCAGCCCCTGCACCGTGGAGGCCACCACCGTCAGGCCGTTTGGCGTGATCGGCTGCGCGCCGCGCGTCAGGGTGACGCGGTTGCGATCCAGCCAGCCCACCGCCCCGCGCGCGTAGCCAAGCAGAAAGCGGCTGTCCCCAGTGCGGCCCAGGACGGCGAACAACTGCCCGCCGTTAAGCGTCGCCAGCGGCGCGGCGCTCAGGTCCGGCGCGGTGAGGATCGGCGACCCGTCGATGACCACGGTCCCGATGGCGGTGTGCCCGCCCTCGTCGAGCAGTTGGTCCGCGCCCAGCGCCAGCGGCACATAGGCGAAGTTGTCGAAGGCGACCGTCACCGGCGAATTGGAATCGACATATGTGTACGACGCCAGTCGCACGCCGCCCGCGGTCAGCTTGTCGTCGGTGAGCGTGGCCACCGGCTGGCCGTTCACGTACAGCTCCATGTAATCACCGTAGACCATCACGCCCAGCGTGTTGCGCGCATCCGCACCGACGTTCACCGCCTGGCTGAAGGTCGGCGCGACCAACTCGCTGGCCGTGCCGCCGACCAGGCTGAACAACTGGTACTGCTGGAAGTGGTCGATCGCGAACAGGTAGAAGTTGTCCAGGTCGGTCACGCGGAAGGCCAGCCCAACCTGGTAATAGTCCGTGTCGCTGATCACCTGACCGGTCACTTCCGCGTAGAAGGCCGGGGCCGCCTCCGTGATCGTGTTGGGGAACGCCCAGCGCAGGAAGTCCAGGCTGGGAGACTCCATCACTAGCCGCCCACCTTCGATGGTGCCAAACTGCCAATCGTTGGCGTTATCGTCGAAGCGATCGAGCACGATCGGATCGCCGACCGCCAGCGGGATGTTCGCCAGCCCTTCGCCGGTCGCCTGGAGCATTTCCTCACCGGAGGCCAGCGGGACCCCGTCCACCACCAGGCTGGTCACCATGCGGCTGAGGGCTTGCTGCTCGAACGGCAGGTCGAAGTCACCCGACGGCGCGACCGCGATCAGGTAGACCCAGTCGTCGCTCGCCACCTCGAACAGCCACACCCACGCGTGGGCTTCCAGCTCGCGCACATTGAGCCGGTAGGCCGGCACGCTGAAGGTGTCCACTGTTTCGCTCTGGCCGCTGAGATCCTCGCCCAGCGGGTGTTCGACGGCGGCAGCCGGGCTGCTGCTGTCGGTCGTCAGGCCGGCGGCCACCAGATCGCCCGGCGCCCCGCGCGCGATGACCATCGAGGGATACTGCTCGGCCAGCGGATCGCCCGCATCGACGGGCAGCAGCGAATGGGTGATGCCATAGGCGGCCGGGGGCAACCACTTGGCCGGGTAGTCGAGCGCCACGCCGATCCCCTCCAGCGCCAGCTCCTCGAACTCGGTCGGCACGAACAGCGCCGGATTGACGCCGCTGGTCGATTCTTCGGGCACCAGCGGCTGGCCGTCCACCGCCACGCTGGTCACGATCGGGAACAGCACCTCGTCGCCGAACTGCTGGTCGTAGTCTCCCGATGGCGCAAACCCGACGATCATCAGCCAGTCTTCGGCGCCCAGCTCGACCAGCCAGGCCCAGACGTGGGTTTCGCCGCCCGCCTCGTCCAGCGAATAGGCTGGGAAGCCCAGGTCTTCCACGACGCGGTGCGCGCCGGAGAAGTCGGTGCCGTACAGGCTTTCGAGCGCCGCCACCGGGCTGCTGATGTCCGTCGCCAGACTGGCTGTCTGGAGCTCCTGCGGGGTGCCGCGCCCGATGACCATCGACGGGTAGTAATCGTAAGCCGGGTCGTCGCTGCTGATGGCGTTGAGGAAATAATCCACGCCGAACCCGTAGTTGGTCGGCTCCAGCCAGGTGACCGGGTAATCGAGCGTCACGCCGATGTCATCGAGCGAGGCACGCTCGAACTCGGTCGGCAGGAACAGCTCGATATCGATCGATTCCGGCGCGAACAGCCGGTCGCCGTCGATGACCAGGCTGTTGATCATGGGCGGCAATACCTGCTCGCCAAAGACCTGGTCATGCTCGCCCAAGGGCACGTGGGCGATGATATACACCCAGTCATCGGCGGCCACTTCGACCAGCCACGCCCAGTTGTCGCGGTCGCTGGACCGGCTGTTGAGCGTATAGGTCGGGAAGGCCGCACCCTCGGCCACCTGGTGCCCGCCGGGGACCATCGCGTAGGTGTGCTCGATCGCCAGGGCCGGGCTGCTGCTGTCGGTGGTGAAGTTCGCCTGGACCGCCTCGGCGGGCGTCCCGCGGAACAGCCGCAGATACGGGTAGAGGTCCATGTTCCCGCCGCGCACCGGCTCCAGGACTGCATAGCCCAGGCTGTCGAGATACTGCGGCGGATCCCAGTTGGCCGGATAATCCAGCGACAGGCCGAGCGCCGCCAACGTTGCCGGCTCGAACTCAGTAGGCGCGAACAGCGCAGAATCGACCGGCTCTTGCGTCGCGGTGGCTGTAGGCGTGTCGGTCGCGGTGGCTGTAGGCGTGTCGGTCGCGGTCGCTGTTGGCGTGTCCGTCGCGGTAGCTGTCGGCGTATCCGTCGCGGTCGGCTCGGGCGTGTCGGTCGCGGTCGGCTCGGGCGTGTCGGTCGGCCAGATCACGACATCGACCGCCGGATTGCCGGTAATGCGCACCGTCTCGGCTGAAATCCAGCCTACGCCCGCGATCCCGCCACCGGCCACTTGGTACCAGCCGCCATCCTCGCTGACGCCGAGCACCAGCACGCTCTGGTCGCGCCGCAGCGTGGCGACGATCTCATAGCGCGCATCCGGCCCGCGTCGCACGTTCGCCTGCTGGGTGAGGACAGTCGCCCGCGTGGTGCTCTCGGTGGCGGTGGGCGAAGGTTCCGGCGTATCGGTATCCGTGGCTGTCGCGGTGGGCGTCAGGGTCTCGGTCGCGGTTGCGGTGGCCGTTGCCGTCGGCTCCGGCGTGTCGGTATCGGTGGGCGCAGCGGTGTTTGTGGCCTCTTCGGTTGGGCTGGCGAGATTGGCGACCGGCGTCTCGGTGGACGGATCGTCCCCACCGCCAAACAGGAAATAGGCGCCGCCGCCCAAGATGGCAAGAATCAACACGCCCGCCAGCCCCAGCATAATCGGGCTAAGGCCGCGCCGGGGCGGTGCGATGGTTGGGGCCGCCGGTGTGGGGGCGGGCGTCGCTGGCGCATCAGCGCGGCCCGGCGGCGACACGGTCTTCTCCGCGGGCGTTTGCGGCGCCAGCGTGGATGCTTGATCGGCCGGGGGCGCGGCGGGCCGCTGGGCGGTGAGGGGCACGCCGCCCACTTCCGCCCCAATGACCGTCGCTTCCAGGCCATCGACCGGGGCGGGACCCGCGCCGGTCGTCACGGCGCGCACCGCCTCGGCAAAAGCGTTCGCCATCGCCTCAGTGGACTGGTAGCGGGCGTCGGCCTCTTTCGCCAGCGCCTTGAGGATCACCGCCTCGATGGCCGGGTGAATGGTCGGGTTGAGCTCGCGCGGTGGCGGGGGCGCGTCGTTGAAGTGCTTGTACATCAGCGTGTAGGGCGTGTCGCCGGAGAACGGCAACTGGCCCAGCACCATCTCGTACAGCACCACGCCCAGCGCGTAAGTGTCCGTCCGCGCATCGACCGCCTCGCCGCGCCACTGCTCGGGGGCCATGTAGGCCGGCGTGCCCAGGATGTTGCCGGTGGCGGTGAGCTTGCTCGTCCCGGCCAGCATCTTGGCGATCCCGAAGTCGGTCAGGTAGGCATTGTCGCGCTCGTCGAGCAGCACGTTGTTCGGCTTCAGGTCGCGGTGGATGATGCCCTGCTCGTGGGCGAAGGTCAGCGCGCTGGCAATCTGCGAGAGCATCCGGCTGGCGAGCGGCAGCTCCAGCGGGCCGCCCTTCAGCCGGTCGTCGAGACTGCCGCCCCGGACCAGGCGCATCACGATGTATATGTTCTTGCCCTCGCGCCCGAAATCGATCACTGGCAGGATGTGCGGGTGCTGCAGGCGCGCGATCACCTGCGCCTCGTGCTGGAACCGCGCGATGAACTGCTCGTCGTCGGCCAGTTCGCGCGCCATGACCTTGATCGCCACATCGCGATCCATCGAGGTCTGCCGCGCCAGGTAGACCGTTGCCATGCCGCCGCGCCCCAACACCGCCGAGATCTGGTATTGTCCTAAGCGCTGGTTGATTAGATCGTCGCTAGCCACCAGGTGCCATACCTTTTAACACGATCATGAAGGCCTATTTCGAGCGTACTGGAAAACCGCCCAATAAGCAAATAAAAACCCGTATAAATTCGGCGTGCGGCGCGCCGCACCCCACCCCCAGAATGCCTCAGCCCACTGAGAGCGCGATCAGCAACTGCGCCGCGAAATACGTGGCGAGCACCCAGAACGGCGCGCTGCGGAACGTTCCCCGGAAGCGCTCGACCGCCAGCACCGAATCCGATGCGACGAACAGGTACGCGCCGATCAGCGCCAGCAGCGTGCCCGGCTCGCCGGTTTCGATCCAGCGGTTGGCGGCCTGCCACGCCATGAACAGGATCGCGGCCATGTAGACGATCACCGGAACGCGCATCGGGCCCAGAAAACGCCACAGCCACCACAACATCAGCGCGCCGTACAGCAAAAACGGCAGCCCGTACCACAGCGGCGCGGTGGCGTTGCCCTCGTAGGTGAACGCGATCGCGTACAGGATCTGCGCCACGAGAAAGCTCGCCAGCCCCTGGACGAAGCGATCCGACTCCAGCATCAGGAACACATCGCCCGCCAGCGAGGCCAGCAGCCCCAGCACGATCAGGGTCTGGTAGGTGGGCGATATGGGGTCCTCGGCCAGGATCGCGATGGCGATGATGAAAACCATGGTGAGCGGCTTGAAGATGTACTCCAGGCGCTTGTAGCGCTGCCGCTCGGCGACCGTGGTGCCCGCGCCCAACAGCTTCGCGGCGATGGTCGCGCCCGCGGACAATCCAGCACAGATCGACAGGAGAATGGGTAGCATATGATCGCCTTCGTGATGGCCGCGGGCAGGTGCCGGCGGCTGGAACTCATCCGCGCGCGGTATACCACGCTTCGAACCACGCCCAGGTCCGGGCCAGCCCGTCGCGCACGCTGGTCTGCGGCGCGAAGTCCAGCAGCCGCCGCGCCTTGCTGTTGTCGCAGTAGGTGATCGGCGGATCGCTGGGCGGAGTGGGCACGTCTCGGGTGTTGAGCCGGCGTCCGGACAGCGCCTCGAAGGTGGCGATGAACTCGCGGAGCGAGATCGGCGCGCCGACGCCCAGGTTGATCACCTCGTAGCCCAGCGGGCGTTCCAACGCCGCGATCACGCCGCGCACCGTGTCGTCGATGTAGGTCCAGTCGCGGTGAATGTCGCCGCCGTTGAATACCGGGATGGTGGTGCCGTCCATGAGGGCGTGCATCACGCGCAGGGGCATCATATCGGGCCGCCCCGCCGGGCCATAGACGTTGAAAAAACGCAGGCACGTGACGTTCATGCCGTACAGGTGGTGGTAGCTGTGGCCGACCAGCTCGGCGGCGCGCTTGCTCGCCGGGTAAGCTGCCAACGGGCGGTCGGCGGGATCGGTTTCGATGAACGGGAGCGTCTGCGTCGCCCCATAGACCGACGACGTCGACGCCAGCACGAACACCTCGACGCCCGCCCGCTGCGCCGCCTCGAGCAGGTTCAACGTCCCGGTCAGGTTGACATCCAGGTACAGGTGCGGCTGGCGCACGCTCTCGCGCACGCCGGCCATGGCCGCCAGGTGCGCCACGCGCCGGACCGGGTGCGCCTCGAACAGCGCGCCAATGGCCGCCCGGTCGCGGATGTCGCCCTCGACCAGGGCGAAGGCGGGATACTCCGCCAGGCGGCGGGCGTTAGCCCGCTTGATCGCCGGGTCGTAGTAATCGTTGAAGTTGTCGATCCCCACCACAGACGCGCCCCGCTCGAGCAGCGCGCGCGCCAGGTGACTGCCGATGAAGCCCGCCGCGCCGGTCACAAGCGTTGTCACTCCGGTTGTCCTTTCAGCGCAGACCGCCCTGGACGACGAACACGCCATCCTGAATCATGAGGCTCTCCGGGTAGATGAAGTAGGTGCCCGGCAGATCCTCGAACGGCTTGACCAGCCGGTCGATGAGCTGTTCCTGGACGTTCTTCAGCACGAAGTCCGGCACCTTCAGGCCGCCCACATCCGCCGAGACGATGTCCAGCTCGATTTGGTTTTGGTCGTCCGCCTGCGGCTCGATCACGACCTCCAGCGGAATGGTGAGGCCCGCCTGCTCGATCTCGCCAAAGAAGGTCATCTGGCCCTCGTCCAGCCCGACCTGCATGTTCTCGAACGGCAGGTTGTGCCCTTGCGCCTCGGCGAAGTCCTGCCCTTCGATCGCCAGCCACGAGGACAACTGCCGCTCGGTGAACGACATGGCGAACCAGCGCATCGAGCGGGCATCATTCGTCGCCCGTGTGATCTCGTTCTCGAGCGCCTGGGCTTCGACGGCATTGGCTTTGAAGTTCTTCGACAGGGGCGCGTCCGGGCCGTGGGCGTCGATGTAGTACACGCCCAGGACGATCGCGCCAATGCACAACAGCGGGATCAGCACCACCGCCAGGCAGCACCCTCCACAGCTTTCGAACATGGCTTCACACTCCCCGATGATCGGTTACCAGGGTTGGGAAACGCGTGCTGTAATTGTACCGCCAGTCGCTGCTTTGCCCACTCTCTGCCCCACGTTGCGCGGCCGCCCACCGGTCAGAAAGCCGCGTGGCGGGCTGCTCGAACCGGTGTCGCGCGGATTTGACGGTTTCTGATACAATGTACTTGTAATGTGGTTGTCAATTTTTTGACACAACAATAGGGGAGAAAGATATGGCTAAGATTATCGATATCGAGGGGATTGGGCCGAAATACAGCGAGAAACTGAGCGCCGCCGGCGTCAAGACGACGGAAGCTCTGCTCAAGCAGGCCGCGCACAAGAAAGGGCGCCAGGAACTGGCCGCGAAGACGGGCCTGGACGCTAGCCATCTGTTGGAATGGGTCAACCGCGCCGATTTGATGCGCATCAAGGGCGTGGGCACGCAGTATTCGGATCTGCTGGAAGCGGCGGGCGTGGACACCGTGCCCGAACTGGCCCAGCGCAATGCCAAGAACCTGTTCGCCAAGCTCGAAGAAGTCAACGCCGAGAAGAAACTGGTGCGCCAGCTGCCTACCGCCAAACAGGTCGAGGCGTGGGTGAAGGCGGCCAAGGCCCTCAAGCGCGTGGTCGAATACTAGGCTCGCCAGGTTCGTTTCACACCATGCCTGGACGTCCGGCGCTGTGACAGCAGCCTGACCGGGCACACTGTCCAGCGCCGGTTGGCCTTTGCGCGGCCTCCCGCACGCGCGGAGCCGCCTGCCATAGATGCGTGCCGCGTGCCGGCCCGCCCTGTTGGGGATCATCCCTGAGACGGTTGTGAGCATCATTCGCCCACTTAGCGCCCCCCTCCGCCGGATCACAGCCCGTCACAGAACCGCCCTCAGCGCCGGGCTGGCCCTGCTGGGCATTGCCCTGCTGGCGCTCAGCGCCTATTACCTCCGGCCTCTGCCGCCCAGCTTCCATCACTATCGCCCCACGCACGGACCCAGCGCCTACTACAACGGCGCCGCCCACTGGACGCTGCCCGCCGGAGCGCTCGCCATGCTGGGCGCGCTGGCCCTCACCCAGCGCTTCCGCTCGTTTGCGCGGCCCACGTCTCATAGGCACACCGGGCGCCCGCGCTGGCTCGCCCTCGTCGCCGGGACGGTGGCGCTGGCGGCGCTCGCCGAGATCAACGACGGGCTGCGCGGCCTGGACGCACTGGCCGGGCGCTCGCCGGAAGTCCAGACCGCGCTGCTGGCGGCGGGGATCGCGCTGGTGGTGTGGGGCCTGGGCGGGCGGAGCCGCGCGCCAGATGCCCCTTCCGCCCGGCGAACCTGGCGCTGGGAAGCCGCCCTCCTGGCCGGACTGGCGCTGGTGGCGCTGGCCATCCGCCTGTGGGATCTCGGCTCGAGCGTCCGGACGCTGGTCGACGAGGGGCATTTCGCTTTCGGGATCACCTATTTCTGGGAATTCCCCGACATCCGCCTGCTGGAGCCGATGGCGACGGCGGCCTCGTTCCCGTACATCTTTTCGTACGGGCAGTCGGTGGCGGTCGCGCTGCTGGGCCGGGACCTGTTCGGGCTGCGCGCGTTCAGCGCCCTGCTCGGCGCGCTGACCGTCCCGGCGCTGTACCTGCTGGCCCGCCACCTCTACGACCGGACGACCGCGCTGCTGGCCGCGCTGGTCCTGCTGACCTTCCCGCCGCACGTCCACTACAGCCGCCTGGCGCTCAACAACATCGCCGATCCGCTGTTCGGCACGCTGGCGCTGGCCGGTCTGGCGGGCGGGCTGCGCACGGGCCGAGCCGGCGCGTTTGCCTTCGGCGGGGCGGCGCTGGGCCTCACGCAGTATTTCTACGACGGCGGGCGGTTGCTCTTCCCGGCGCTGGCCTTCGGCTGGCTGGCCGCCGGGTTGATCGCCTGGCGGCCCCGGCCGCCGTGGCGCGGCATCGCGATCGCGGGGCTGGCGTTCGCGCTGGTCGCCGCGCCGGTCTATCTGGCGCTGGCCGGGCTGGATTTCCCGCTGTTCAACCGGCTGGACAAAATGCAGTTCAACGACGAGTACTGGTCCAAAGACCTCGAGCCGGACACGCTCGGCACGCGGCTGGCACACTTCGAACATTCGCTCCTGTTCTACGTGAGCCAGCCGGAGAACACACTGTATTACTACTTTCTGTATTATGGGGGCCGCCACCCGCTGATCCTGGCAGCGGCTGTCCCGGCGTTTCTGCTGGGCCTGATCCTGGCGGCGTGGCGCTGGCGGACGCCCGGCGCCCTGCCGGCCCTGTGGGTGCTGGGCACCTCGGCGGGCAACGCGCTGCTGATCGAGAGCGCGGTCAGCGCGCGCTACGTGGTCGTCTTTCTGGCGCTGGCGCTGCTGATCGCGCTGGGCGCGCGCTACACGCTGCCGCTGATCTGGCCCGCCTGCTGGCCCCGCGCCGCCCAGATCGGGCTGTTGGTCGGGCTGGCGGGGGCGCTGGCCGCCGGGCAGGCGTGGCATTATTTCGGCCCGTTCCTGGACCTGTTCAACGTCGAGGCGCGGCAGCACGTCCGCTACGACGCCGACGACGCGCTGCTGCGTGCGGCGGCCTTCCCGCCTGGCACCCAGGTGCACATCATCGCGGAGAACGTGCTTCCCCAAACCGACGCCCAACACCTGGCCAACTTCCTGGCGGATGACCTGGTCGTGCTGGTCGAACACCCCGACACGATGAGCGAGGTGTATTTCCCCATGCTGCCGCGGGCGGTCGATCACGCGTTCTTCATCCCGCCGGACGAGCCGCGCATCGCGGCGCTAGTCGCGGGCGCCTTCGGCGCGGGGCCGCTGGTGGGCAGTCCCTACAACGTGCCGCCGGAGAAAATGCTGTGGCTGTATTACCTGCCCGCCGATCCGGCTGCATCTGCCGGGACTGAGGCGGTGAGGTGACACCCCGGCGAGCGTATTCCAGATTCGGGGAAAAAGCTCACCACGGAGTCCACAGGGGACACAGAGAGAGGAATATTTCGCGAGTCTCTCGATAATTCCCCCTCTGTGCTCTCTGAGCACTCTGTGGTTCAATCCTCGCCCGAATTGGAAATGCACCCATCCCGCCGCGATGCTGGATCGCCCGCGCTGGTTGGTGGTAAGATAGGGCGCATCTGGCCCTGTGGATTTCATCTGAGACGCCATGGATCACGTGAGTATCGATGAGCTGAACGCGCAGTTCGACGGCGCCGCGCCGGAGACGATCATCGCCTGGGCGGCGGACCGGTTCATGCCCCGGCTGGCAGCGACCTCGTCGTTCCAGACGCAGAGCGTCGCGCTGCTGCACCTGATCGGCCAGGTCCGGCCCGACCTGCCGGTGATCTTCCTCGACACCGGCTACCATTTCCCCGAGACGCTCGCCTACCGCGACCAGCTGGTCGCCCAGTTCGGCCTGACGCTGCGCATCGCGCGCCCGGCGGCCAACGCGGCCAGCGGCGCGCGGGCGGGCGGCGACGCGCTCTACCGCCGCGACCCGGACCTATGCTGCTACATCAACAAGGTCGAGCCGATGCAGCGCGCGCTGGCCGGACTCGACGCGTGGATCAGCGGCATCCGGCGCGACCAGACGGCAGCGCGCGCGGCGATCCGGACAGTCGAGGCTCTGCCCGACGGGCGGCTTAAGATCAACCCGCTGGCGGCCTGGACGCGCGAGGACCTGTGGCGCCACATCCACGCGCACAATCTGCCAGCACATCCCCTTTTCAGCCAGGGTTACTTGAGCGTGGGATGCGCGCCGTGCACCAGCCCCGTGACGCGCGATCAGGACGAGCGTGCCGGGCGCTGGTCCGGAACCGGCAAAACCGAGTGCGGCCTGCACACCCCGGCGCTCCAGCCGCCGCGCGACCGCGACGAGGAGCCGGGCCCGTGACGCGCGCGATCCTGGTGACGGGGGGCGCCGGCTACATCGGCTCGCGGCTGATCCGCGACATGGCCGCCGACCCGGACTTCGCCGATAGCACTATCCGCGTGCTCGACAATCTCCAGCGCGAGACGACAACCGCCCTGCTCGACCTGCCGGACGGGGGCCGCTACCAGTTCCTGGAAGGCGACATCCTCGACAACGCGGGCATGCGGCGCGCCCTCCAGGATGTGTGGGCGGTGATCCACATGGCGGCTATCGTGCGCACGCCGCTGTCGTTCGGGCCGACCGGCTGGATCGAGCAGGTCAACCACTGGGGTACGGCCAACCTGGTCGAAGCCGCGGCGAGCGCGGGCGTGCGCGCCGTGATCTACACCAGCAGCGCCGCCGTGTACGGCCCGATCGATACCGTGGGCGGCACGCCGTTTCGCGAGGGGGACATCTGCCGCCCAGTGGGGCTGTATGCCGAGAGCAAGCTGCGCGGCGAGCGCCCGGTGCAGGCGGCGGGCGAGCAGGGGCGCCTCCAGCCGGTGATCCTGCGGCTGGCGCCGGTGTTCGGGCTGGCGCCGGCGGTGCGCTTCGACGCGGTGGCGAATCGCTTCGCCTACCTGGCGAGCATCCACCGCCCGCTGACCGTGTACGGCGATGGCCGCCAGGTTCGCCCCCATCTGCACGTCAGCGACGCCAGCCGCGCGATCCGCTTCGCGCTCACCCGGCTGGACGAACTGGCGGGCGGGGTGTTCAACGTCGTCGGCGAGAACCTCTCGATTCTGGGGCTGGCCGACGCGCTGCGGTCGCTGCGCCCCGGCGTTGAGGTGCGCTACACCGAGCAGGACGTGCTCACCCACCTATCGTATGCCATCGACGGCGCGCGGCTCAACGGCCTGGGCTGGTACCCGGAAGTCAGCCTGGAAGCCGGGCTGGCCGAGCTGCTCGATCACATGCGGGGCTTCTCCCCGTTCCAGCCCGACGCCCTGGCCGCGCTCGACGAGTGATCCCTAGAATCGCGCCTGATCAGGGCGCGCCCAACACATCCTTATCACCCCTTAATCCAAACACAATGCGCGCTTATTGACTTCGCCAATCGAGATATGCTTAAATGAAAGATGCAAGCTTTTGCACGAATTCGGTGTCAAATCGCTGCCGTACCTCTCAGGAGTCCACCTATACAATCAGCCAGATGGTCAGTTCCACGAGGTGATTGAAAGTAATCGGTCGGGATGTGCTAGCACGAAACTAGATTTCTTGCGGGTTGTGTTTCACGCGCCTCCCCTCAGAACAGCGCGGAAATGCACGGCCCACCCTACTTAGATTTGTGGACCGTGCAGCATATCCCGACCGTCCAGTTCGACCAACTTAATACCTTTACCTGGCATCCTGCGGTGATCGGCGTCGCGCCCACGCGACCGGTGCTGTGCTCTGTCCTCCCACCAGCACACCAATCTACCCCCCCGCAGGATGCTGCTCTTGTCTGAGCCCGCCTGCCCCTCCCGCGTTTGATCATCCACACCCCAGTACGTTAAAATCTCCCGGCTGCATTCCGCCGGAGGGGGCGATGCGCTGTGAGGTGGAGATGGGTGTCGGGGTATGGGTATCAGGCTAGACTGGCAGGTTGAATCCGAACAGACGCAGATGCGGGCGACCGAAGATCCGGAAGCCCGGCGCCAGCGCCACCGCACCCGGCGGCGTCTGCTCCTGATCATGATCGCGCTCGCCGCTGTGGTCGCGCTGATCATCGCGGCCGTGATCTGGCGGCTGGACTCGGTCGACACCCACTACCGGCAGGATCTGTTGGACACGGTCGAGATCGAAGTCACCGCGCTGCGGCTGGGCGACTTCCCCGGTTATATCGCCATCCAACGCAGCACCGATCCAAATTTCACGCTGGAGCAGAGCCGCGAGTTCGAGGCGTACCAGCAGCTCAAGCAGGCGCACCGCGTCGAGCTGACCGGTGACGTGCTCGATGTGACCATCGATGACCTGCGCGGGCGGGTGGTCCTGCAGGAAACCATCGACGGCGTGCCGTACAAGGTCGTGTGGTTTTACTGGTACTACGAGGATGGCGGCGAGCGCGACCAGCCCGGCTGGCGGCGTGTGCCGGATGACCTGACGTATTTCTGGGGCGAGGATCGCGCGATCGAGCGGGATGGCGTGCGCGTGACGTACCGCGACCTGGACGAAGATCTGGCCACAGCGCTAGCAGAGCGGGTCGAGGGCTGGTGGCGCCGTGGCTGCGAGATCGCCCGCTGCGCCGCGTTCCCGCCGGACCTGCACATCGACATCGTGGCGGCCAGGCCGCCCGCTATCGAGTGGGCCGCCTCGGATCCCTGGACGCTGACTATCACCTCGCCGCTCGTCGATCGCGCGCGGACGGACGTGCCGATCCCGCCCGACATGGAGCGCGCCATCGCCCGGCAGATTGCCGCGCGGGTGGTCCGGTTCGCGTCGGGCGGCGCCGTCCCGGTCGCATATAGTGACGCCGCGTGGCTGCAAAGCGAGCTGGCCAACTGGCTGGGCGCCTCGCTGCTGGCCGGGGAAGGCGCGCTCGTGTCCGACGCCAGTTTCGTCGGCACGATCATCACCCAGTACGGCCCCGACGCGCCGGTGACGATGATCACCGCGCTGGGGGCCAGTGCCGCGCTGAACGATGTCCTGGCCGCGGTGACCGGCGTCTCGCTGCCGCTGTTGAGCACCGACCAGCTCGACGACCTCAACTGGCGCGGGTTCTTCCAGTGGCGGCTGGACCTCGAAGCGCGGCTGCTCGCCCAACCGGACAGCGGCGGCGCGTTCCTCTCACTGTACGATCAGGAGATCCAGTCCGCCGCCAACGAAGCGGCGCTGCGCATCGAAGACCCGGCCTACGCCGCGCGCCCGGTGCCGCAGGTCGGGACGGTCGCCATCACGCGCGACGAAAACTCGCAGACCTACGCCTACGTCGAGACGGTGCGCGTCGAGAACGGCGTCGAGATCCCCGAGACGATCTTCTGGCGGTTGGCGGGCGGCACCTGGAAGCGGGTCAGCTAGCCCGCGATCGCCTCGATCTGTTCCTCCAGCGCCTCGGCGCCATCCGGGTTGGGCGGCAGCGGCTCGTCGGACTCGGCGGCAGGCAGGATGAATTCTCTCAACAGGACATGCGGCCAATCCGCGCCCTCACCGAACAGGTTGGCGGTGAATACCACGACCATCGCCCGGTCCGGCACCACGAAGATATACTGGCCTGCCAGCCCCTGCGCCGCATAATAGCCGTGTTCGGGATAGATCCACCACTGGTAGCCGTAACCGTGCCCCTCGGGGAAGGTGACGTGCGCCTGCGTGGCGGCGGCAACCCATTCCTCCGAGACGATCTGCTGGTCTTCCCACTGGCCATTGTGCAGGAACAGGTAGCCGAATTTCGCCATATCGCGCGGGAGCATGAGCAGCCCCCACGCCCCGTTGATGATCAGCCGCCGGTCGGTTTCCCACCGGTAGGCGTCGATGCCCAACGGGCCTAACAGCGCCTCGGCAGCCAGGTCGCCGGCATTCGTTCCGGTGGCTTCCTGCACGATCGCCATGAGCGTGTGCGACACGCCGTTGTTGTACAGAAACTCGGTGCCCGGCTGGGCGGCCATCGGGCGGTCGAGCACGAACTGCACCCAGTCGGATTGGGCAGCCATGCGCATTGAGAGCGTATTGTTGGGGTCCGGCCAGTCCAGCCCGGAGCGCATCGTCAGAAGATCGTCGAGCGTCATGGCCTGCTTTTCAGGGCTGAAATTGTCGAACTCGCGATCCGGGAAGAAGTCGAACACGGACTGATCCGTGCCGGAAATGGCGCCGCGATCGAGGGCGATGCCCACCAGCGTCGAGGTCACGCTCTTGGTGACTGAAAAGAGCAGGTGAGGCATCACGGCGTCATAGGGCGGGAAGTAGACCTCGGTCACCAGATAGCCGTTGCGCGTGATCAGCACGCTGTCGAGCGCGATATCCTCCGCCTCGACAACGGCCAGCATTTCGGCCAGCAGCCGCGAGTCGATCCCCTGTTCTTCGGGCGTGGATACCGCCCAGCCGTCCGTCGGCCAGACCGTCGTGGCTTCCTGCGCGGGAGCCGGAGCGACAACGGCCAGCGCGATCCAGAGCGCCAGACCGGCAGCAATCAGCCGCCGGAGTACGGAGCGAGTGGCCATCACATCCTCCTACGAGTACTCGTAAAATCCTTTGCCTGTCTTGCGACCCAGGTATCCCGCCGCGACCATTTTCTTGAGCAGCGGGCAGGGCCGGTATTTGGGATCGCCCAGGCCCTCGTGCAGCACGTTGAGGATGTGCAGCACGACGTCCAGGCCGATGAAGTCGGCCAGCGTGAGCGGCCCCATCGGGTGATTCATGCCGAGCTTCATCACCGTGTCGATCGATTCGGCGGTGCCCACGCCCTCCATCAGCGCGTACATCGCCTCGTTGAGCATGGGGATCAGGATGCGGTTGGCGATAAAGCCGGGATAGTCCGCCGCCTCGACCGGCGTCTTGCCGAGCTTCTCGCTCAGCGCCATGACCGCGTCGAGCGTCTCCTGGCTGGTCGCCAGCCCGCGGATCACCTCGATGAGCTGCATCAGCGGAACCGGGTTCATGAAGTGCATCCCGATCACCCTGTCGGGCCGCTGCGTCGCGGCGGCGATCTCGGTGATCGCGATCGACGACGTGTTGCTCGCCAGGATCGCCTGCGGCGGCGCGATCTCGTCCAGGCGGGCGAAGATGTCCTTCTTCAGCGCCGGGTTCTCGCTGACAGCCTCCACCACCAGATCGGCATCGACCAGCGCGCCCAGGTCCAGCGCGGTCTGGATGTTGTCCTGCCCGGCGCGGCGCTGCTCGTCCGTGATCGTGCCCTTGCTGTGCAGCTTGTCCAGGCTGCGCCCGATCCCCTCTAGCGCCCGGTCGAGCAAGGGTTGCTCCACATCCACCAGCGTGACGCGGAAGCCGTGCGTGGCGCAGATCTGGGCGATGCCGCTGCCCATCGTCCCGGCGCCCACCACGCCGATGTGCCGGATCATGTTCAGGTCCATCATAAACTCTCCTCCAAAATAATCTGTGGCTCAGCGGGCCGCATGACGCGCCTGACTCAAGTGTAGAGGCAACGCGCCGGGCGGGAAAGTCCCTTTTTCGCAGCGGCGCGATCGGCGTCCCACTTGAAGTTCAGGCCCGAAGTCCCGTACAATTCGAATTGACACCTTTGCTGACTCGAATGCTCCCGGAGGAAAACAACATGGGCAAGCGAAGCCTACTCTCATTTGCGGCCGGTTTTGTGATCGTCGCGGTCTGCCTCGGCCTCGGGCTGCAGTCCGGCGGCGCGCTGGCTCAGGGCGGCCCCACGCCAACCCGCAGCCTGGGCGACATCCTCAATCGCACGCCACAGCCGACCGAGCCCGCCACGCCCGAGCCGGTCGAAACGTCCGAGCCGGTCGACGTGCAGGGCACCATCGATACCGAGCTGGCATGGTGGGTGCTCAGTCCCGGCTTTGGCCGGCGCACCGTCGAAAACATGCTGGTCGGTGGCCGCGCGGATGCCGATCTGGGCGGCGACTGCCCTCCAGGGGTGTTCGCGTCGGTGCTGCCCACCACCGAATTCCACTGGGATGCCGCCGGTCCGATCGAGATCACGGCCCGGTCTGAGGATGGCGTGACCCCGGTAGGCGTCGTCATGTGGGACGAGATCACCGACGAAGGCACGTGGTGGTGCACCATCGAGATGAACCCCGCCGCGACCCTGGAATTCACCAACCTGGAGCCGGGCAATTATCCCGTCTGGGTGATCCTGGGCGGCCCGTTCACCACGCTGGTGTCGCTGTCGATCGCGGACGGCTAGCCCAGCCGCAGCAGCAGCCCTTCGTGCGGGCGAATCGCCAGCGCGCCCAGGTCCTGCGACCCGGCCCGGTCCATCCCGGTTGCTAGCAGGATCTCGGCCTGCCTGCCCTGCGCGCCCAGGTCCAGAGTGTGCCCGGCGGCGCCGAAGTTGAGCACGACCAGCAGGCGGGCGCCATCACGCTCGCGCGTGTAGGCCAGGATCTCGTCCGGCAGGCCGTCCACGAAGGCGAAGGCTCCCGCGTCGTGCAGAGCCGGCAGCGAGCGGCGCAGCCGCAGCAGCGCCCGCACGGTGTTGAGATACGAGCGCGGGTCGTCTTCCTGGGCGGCGACGTTGACCGCCCGGTAATCGTCCGCCACCGGCAGCCAGGGTTCGACGCCCGCTGGGGCGAACCCGGCATTCGGCGACGCGTCCCACTGCATGGGCGTGCGCTCCGGATCGCGGCCCAGGCCCTGGCCCGGCACGCGCAGCCCGTGCGGGTCCTGCTCTTTCTCGGGCGGAATCGGCACGTCCTGCATGCCCAGTTCGTCGCCATAGTACCAGGTCGGCGTGCCCCACAGCGTCAACAGCAGCATGGCCGCCGTCCGCGCATTGGCGGGGTCGTAACGGCTGGCGAGGCGGTGCTCGTCGTGACTGCCCAGCACGAAGTTCGGCCAGGCGCCCGGCGGCAGCGCGGCGTAATAGCGCTCGATGGCCTGCCGGAACGACGCGGCCTCCCATGGCAGGGGCAGCAGCGTGAAGTTGAACGGCAGGTGCAGGCCGCGCCCGTTCTCGCCGTAGTAGGGTGCCAGCAGCTTCGGGTCGAGCAGGTACGTCTCGCCGATCCCGGCCCGGTCCGGGTATTCGTCCAGCACGGCGCGCAGATCGGCCATGCGCTTGGGCAGATCGGCCGGCCAGTTGAAGTCGTAGAGGTGCTCCTGCGAATCGAACCCGGCCATGCGGCGCATGATGGACGCGCCCTGCGCGGGCGGGTTGTCGGGCAGGTCGGGGTGCTTGAGCGTGCAGAAGATCACGTCCATGCGCACGCCGTCCACGCCGCGATCCAGCCAGAAGCGGATGACATCGAGCATGGCGCGCTCGACGTCCGGGTTGCGCCAGTCGAGATCGGGCTGTTCTGGCAGGAACGAGTGCAGGTAATACTGGCCGCGCGTCGCGTCCCACCCCCAGGCGCCGCCGCCGAAGAAGCTCAGCCAGTTATTGGGCGGGCCCCCATCCGGTTTGGCGTCGCGCCAGATATACCAGTCAGCCTTCAGATTGTCGCGCGAGGACCGCGACTCGATGAACCAGGGATGCTGGTCCGACGAGTGGTTCGGCACGTAGTCCATGACGATTTTCAGCCCACGCGCGTGCGCGGCGCCCACCAGGCGGTCGAAAGTCGCCAGGTCGCCGAACAGCGGATCGATGTCCGTGTAGTCGGCCACGTCGTAGCCAAAATCCTTCATGGGCGACGGAAACACCGGCGACAGCCAGATCGCGTCCACGCCCAGCGACGCGACATAGTCCAGCCGGTCGATGATGCCCTGCAGATCGCCGATCCCGTCGCCGCTGCTGTCCATGAAACTGCGCGGGTAGATCTGGTAGATGACGCCGTGCTTCCACCAGACGAACGCGTTCGAACCGGTCATAGGAAGTGCATCCCTTTCGCCACAGGCACACCAGCCAAGTTAGTGTATTCTATATACCATATCGGCCCAGGAAAAGAGAGGTAGCGTATGGCTCAGGCCAAAATTCTGTGGATCTATCGCCGGACCGGGCGCGGCGGCACCGAAGAAGGCGAGCACCAGCTTTCGGCCCTGCTGACCAACGGCTGGTATATCGTCGGCACCTCGACGTCCCTGACCAAAGACGGCACCCCGGTCCTGTGCGTGGTGCTCCAGCACGACTGAGGACAGGCCCATGGATTCCGTGCCCGAACGAGAACTGGTCGTCGTGCTCAGCGACCGGATTAGCATCGCGCTGCTGGCGGTCACCTGGGGAATCTTGCTGGTGGCCGTGATCGTCCTGCTGCAGCGCAACCGGGCTCTGCGCGCCCGCCTGGACGAGTCGTAACCCGCGGCCGGGCGGCGGAGTCTAGCCTTCCGGCACGCGGCGCAGCGTGTCGACGATCGTCTCGATCGGCTCTTCGTAGTGGCTCGTCGCGGATTCGGCCAGCGTCAGCCGCCACACCGCGTAGCGCGCCTCGCCGGTCGGCACCGCGATCACGACCGTCCGCACGGCGTCCGGCGCGCGCTCAGGCGCCAGCGCGAAGGGCACCTGCTGCGGCAGCAGGCCAGTGGCCCGTCGCTGCAGCACGACGTTGCACTCGTCCGCGCCATCGCGCCCGACGATCCCCGACTCGAGCGTTTCCTCGCCAGCGCGCGGCACCAGCGCCTCGCCGGAAGTGGCCTGCGCTTCGAGCAGGCGCATCCGGTCGCACACGGTCGCGGGCGCGCCGTCTGGCGCGGTGGGCAGCGGCAGGATTTCCTCGAGCGTCAGCGCCGTCACCAGGCCGTCGCGCTCCAGCGCGGCGCGGTCCGTCTCGACCACGCGCACCGGCGGCACGATCTGCCCGTAGACCGGATCGCGCACCGCCGTGCCAAACGGCGCGTCGACGTGCTCCCACACGCTTCCCTGCTCGTTCGCCGCCGGGAAGTCCGCCTCCAGGCCCGCGCGCGCCTCGCGCCACGCGGGGTCGTCCTCATTGGCGGGTAGCCACGTGTCCGGCACTCTGACCTCGAAGCGGTAGCCAGGCGGCGCGCCCACGCTGAACTCGAGGGTGTGCCCGCTGGTGGCTCCGAACCAGTCGCGCAGCCTGTCCTCCACCGTGCCGGACGCCACCAGAGCGGCTAACGCGCCCAGGCACACAGCGGCGAGCGCCAGCACCGCCAGCGCCCGCAGGATGCGCCGCGCGCGGGACGGGCGGACGCGAGCCACCTCGCCGGTCGCCAGCCTCACGGGCGTGAAGCCGGTTCCACTAGTGCCCCAGGCCCACCCCTCCTGCCGGTTCAGCTCGCCGAGCATCCGCTGCGCGACCGGGTGGCCCGGCGCGAGGCTCAGCGCCTGGTTGACGCAGTGCCGGTATTCCTCGCGATCGTCGGTCGCGGCGGCCAGCCACAGCCAGCCCTCCGCCGGGATCGCTTCGGTGCGGGCGGCCAGCCGCAGATAGGGCAGCGCGTCCAGCTTGCGCCCGGCCTGGGCCAGTTGGATGCCGTGCATCAGGTTTGGGAGCGAAGAAGTCCCCATGCGCTAGATCTCGTCAACGCCCTCCGCCGGATAAGGATCGAACGTATACAGCCAGTCTACCATGTCTGGCATGTCGTACACACCTTTCGGCCACAGGGCGTCGCCCTCGGGCCGGTATTCCCACACGCGCGGGTAGCGCGGCGTGTAACTGAACGCGCCCACGCTGAACAGGCCCAGCCGCCCGAACGGCTGCCCGCTCTGCGGATAGGGCGCCACGTTCGCGTGCGATGCCAGCCGGGCGTGCCACGCGATCAGGCGCGGCGTCCAGAACAGCAGCGGGTTGAAGGGCGTCCGGCTGCCGAACAACTGCTTGCCATCGGTCACCAGGTGCGTTTCCACGTGCAGGAAGGCGTTGTTGTGCTGGATACTGGTCGAGCCATCGCTGGCGGTGAAGACCGGCCAGCCCGACGTGCCGATGATCTGCCCGGCGCGCACTTCGTCGCCGACGCCCACCAGTGTGCTGGTCGGGTCGCCGGTCAGGTGCCCGTAGCCAACAATCAGGTTGGAGAGCACGCGCGAGCCATCCGGCTTGCGGAACCGCTCCGGCAGGTAGGGCCGCAGCGCCAGCGACTCGTCTGCGAAGTTGGGCAGGAAGCGAAAGTCGACGATCACGCCGTCCGCCACCGCGATCAGCGGCTGGCCCTCCGGCACGACGAGATCGACGCCGTTGTGCAGGCCGCGCGTCCATTTGTAGTAGACCTGCCAGTTGTGATAGGCGAACGTGTTGGGCCCAAAGCCGCGGAACTCCACGCGGTTGATCTCGTGCGGCGGCTGCGGCTGCACCGGCAGGTACTCGAATGGATCGGGCAGGCCCAGGTGTTCCTGCAACTGCCAGAACTCGAGATACTGCCGCACCATGGTCTGGTGGGTGAGTAAATCTTCCTGGCGGATCAGCTCGTCGCCGCTCAGCGTTTCGACCGTCGCCAGCCGGTCGGCGTCGGCCCCGCGCACGCGCAGCATGTCGCGTACCAGCGCCTGCCGGAAGGCGAGCACCGGCGACGACTCGGCCCAGGCATTCACGAGCTGGTCATAGGCCGCCGACCGGGCGAAATCGGTCTCCTCGCCGCGGATCCAGGCGGTGGCCAGCTCCGGCTCGTACGCGACCTGCAGCCAGGTGCCATCGCCTCGCCAGGTGACCGCGCTCGCGGTGTGCTGGCTGTGGGGCGGCAGCGTGCCCAGCGGCTCGGTCCGCGCGTCCGGCGTGGCGTAGACATCCGCGCCGCCCAGGCGGGCCGTGACCACCGTATCGAACAGGCGCACCGTATCGCGCGAGGTGCTCACCGCGGTGACGGTCGGGGCGCGCTGGGTCAGGGGGATGCTCTCCCGCGCGGGAGTGGTCAGCGGCAGGGTCGCCTGGAGCGTTTCCGCCGCGCTCTCCACCACCGCCGCCGTGGCGGCAGATGCTACGCCGCTGGTCGCCGCCGCTGTGCTGGTCTCCACGAACGCCGTGTTGGAGCGTTCCTCGCCACCGCTCTCGTCCAGGCTGCGCTCCAGCTCGTAATCATCCGTTTCGCCGCTGGTATACAAAAGCGAGCTGGGCACATCAAGGCCCAGCTTGTCAAACTGCTTCTTGAGCTCCTCGTTGATCGCCAGCTCGGCCAGGATCCGGACCTGCTCGGGATCAAACTGGGTTTCCTCGCCGGTGGCCGCGCGCCCCAACAGCCCCTTACCTTTGATCAGGATGCCGATCACCTGGTGGACCCATTCGGTGCCCAGCCCCATCAGAATCCCGGCCAGGGCGATGTCGAACGGGTTGAAGAAGCCTTCGGCAAAGCCGGCCACGTTGACCCCCAGCGGCCGCAGCAGGTGGATGTCGCCCAGGACTGCCAGCAAGAGGCCCAGAACGACGCTCATCCAGGCCGCGGCAACTTTCTTGCGCGCCACGTAATCGGGCGACTTCAGGGCTTCCTGGAGCACCTTCTGCGCGGTGACCAGCGTATTCCTGGTCTCCAGCAGCCGCGCTTCCAACAGCGCCAGCGGCCACAGGTGTGGATCGGTGGCCTCGGAATCGCCTTCCAACGCCGGGTCGCCTCGCGTCTGCTTGAACATCAGCGCATTCGTCAGGTCTTCGAGCGATTCCCACGCCTCGCGAAAGTCCACCTGGACCAGGCCGACAAAGCGATTCGCGAACGAATTCATCATACTGGTGGCGTCGAGCAGGCCGCGCTCCACCAGCGTGAACAACACTTCCAGCGTGCGCTCGATGAGCGCGGCGCCGACCAGCAGCGGCGCCAGCCGCACGGCAATGTCGTCCAGATCTTCCGGTTCGGCCGTTCTTGCCCCAGGATCGAGCGTGCCTTCGCCGCCGTCCTGGGCGAGCGAAGTCCCCACCATGATCAAGGCCAGCACCATCCAGGCGAGCACAATGACGAGCCGGAGTACGGTACGCTTTCGAGCAGCCATCACAATCCTCTCCCTTCCCGCAGGGACACGCTCGCGTATAGTGTTAGTATAATCTAACCTTTACGTGCGCGAAACCAGCGAGGCGCCCCATCGTCTCGCGGGGAAACACCCCCCAGATAACGTTAGTATAATCTAACTTTCACAAACACGAAACTCGCCAGCCTGCCCAGTTCTGGCGCGGGAGACAATCGTCACCGCAGCGTGTAGGTGATGTACTCCCAGCTCAGAGTCCGCCGCCAGGATGCGTCATCCGCGGCGACCTCGACCTTGATCTTCAGGGGGTAGGTCCCGGCCTGTTCGAAACCCAGCGCGATATAGGGGACGAACAGCGTCAGGTCTTCGAAGTCGGTCTTCTCGCAGCAGGGCGTGATCGGGAAGGCGGTCAGCACGGCGCCGACTTCGTCGCGGTAGAAGCTCGGCGCCGCCAGGTTGATCAGCGGCTCGTTCTGCACGGTGTCGTGAAAGAAGCGGGCGTACACGGTCGCGTCGCGATCCTGCCAGCCGTCGAGTCCGAACGACAGCCGTAGTGCGATCCCCGGCAGGCCGTCCATGACGGTCCCGTGATCGAGCGCCACGTGGTAGAAGACAACGCTCGCCGGCACCGGCACCCCGGCGTTGGGGGATGGCCCGGTGCTCGCTTCACCCAGCACAGCCATCAGCGCAACCTCGGCGGGCCGGATGCCGCCCAGCCGCCCGCCCGTCTCGCTCTCGGAGCGGACGAAGGTCGGGATGCCGACGAACTGGCCGTCGCCGTTGACGACCAGCCCGCCGCTGCTGCCCGGCGCGATTTCGGCGTCGGTGCGATACCAGACGGGCATCCGCTGGCCATTGACGTCGCCGTTCTCCACCGAGACGATCGCGCCGGACGTCACGACGAGGTAATCATCGCCGATGCCCGGATAGCCGAAGATATAGACCGTATCGCCGCGGAACACCTCGCTGGCGCCCAGCGAGGCGGGGATATACGGCAGGCTGAGATCGGCCGTCACCGGGCGGCCATCGGCATCCTCGCGGATGGCGACCAGGGCCACGTCGATCTCCTGGTTGAGGCCCACCACCTCGCCGTAGTAACGAATTTCGGGCGGATCGTTGATGTCCTCCAGCAGGGCCACGGCGACGCGGTCCGCCGTTTCGATCACGTGCGCGTTGGTGACGATCAAGCCGTCCGGCGTGATGATCGTGCCGGTGCCGCTCGAGAAAATGCGGTTGCCCCGGACGCTGGCGACGAGCACCACGCTGCGCGCGATGGCCTCGATCTCGAACCGGTCGAGCGCCCCGTCCTCGTTGACCGTCTCGAGCACCAGATCGTGATCGACGTCGCTCGCCGTGTCCACCGCGCACGGGCTGAGCCGCGCCGTGATCGACCAGCCCTCGCCGTCCTCAAAGCGCACCGGCACCCAGTTGTAATTCCCCGTCCGCTGGAGCCGGGTGTAATCGGCGGCGAACTGCTCGCCGGGCGCGCGCTCCCAGACGACCGGGTACTGCTCGCCCGGCCCGCTGCGCACGTTCAGCCCCACCTGCCCGTTGACCTCCACGCAGCGCCAGACGCCGTCGTCCTGGCGGCGCAGATCGAACGCGGCGGGCTGAGCCGCGCCTGCCAGCGCCGGCAGCGCGCCGCTCGCCAGCAGCCCGATCAGCGCGCTAACGCATAGGAAGTTCTGGATCAGGGCACGCCGTTTCATCCTTGCTGCTCCCCGACTTGACTCATCTTGCTGAGACTATAGCACGCGCATCGCCCCAAACGCTACGCTGCGCGCCTCACAGGAAGGCCACGTGCGGCGCGTACGGGGTGCCGGGCTCGGGCGGGATCAGGTGATGCTCGCCGCGCAGCACGCGGCGCGCCAGCCACAGGCAGAATTCGTCAACCGGGTCATCCAGCGCGTCAAGCTCGGCCAGTGTGAAGTAGGCGGCCCGGTCGGTCTCGCCCTGGTCGGGCGCTGGCTCACCCGCCGTGTGCCGGCACAGGAACAGGAGATAGACGCGCGGGCCGTAGGTCGGGTGGTCGCCGTGATTCTGAATGCCGAGCAGTCCCTCGATTTCGGCGGTGACGCCGCCCTCCTCGAGCGTTTCGCGCAAAGCGGCCACGTGCGGCGGATCGGGCTGGCCGCCGGGACCGATGCCGTGGACAAATCCCCAGGGCAGCGTCCACACACCGGTCAGGCCCTCGCCGTAAGTCTGGCGCACGAACAGGACGGCATCATCCCGCAGCACGACCGCGCCCACGCAGATCACGAATTTCGGTGGATTATCCGGTTGGGTGGACATGCTTCCTCCTCTCAGGCGATCGGGTGAGGCCGGCGGCAGGCGCGCCCCGCGCCTTGTCTCTCCCTACAATTGTACGGTTTTTTAAGGTTCGGGGCTGCGGACAGTGTTATAATGGCCGGTATCCTCAGCGGGTAAGCGACAACCTCGACCATGTGACCGGTACAGACGACAGCGGTGAGCGATGCCAGACCCAAAAGAGTTCGTCCATCTTCACGTTCATACCGAATTCAGTCTGCTCGACGGCCTCAGCCCGATCAAAAGGCTGGTGAAACGCGCCTCGGAAACCAACATGCGCGCCCTGGCGATCACCGACCACGGCACCATGTTCGGGGTGATCGACTTCTACCGCGAGTGTGTCAAGCAGGGCGTCAAGCCGATCATCGGCATGGAAGCCTACCTGGCCCGCCGCTCGATGACCGACCGCGATCCCCAGTTCGATTCCAAGCCCTATCACCTGCTGCTGCTGGCCCGGAACCAGACCGGCTACCAGAACCTGCTGAAACTCGCCTCCGCAGCCCAGCTCGAAGGCTACTATTACCGCCCGCGCATCGATCACGAGTTTCTCGCGCAGCACGCCGAGGGCCTGATCGCCACCTCCGGCTGCCTGGCGGCGGAGATCCCGCGCATGGTCGAAGAGGGGCGCGAGCAGGACGCGCTCGACCAGATCGGCTGGTACCAGGACGTGTTTGGCACGGAGAATTTCTATCTGGAGCTGCAGCATCACGATATCGAGCAGCTACAGATTCTCAACAAGTGGCTGATCGACCGCCAGGAATACGCGCGCGTGCCGCTGCTGGCGACCAACGACGTGCATTACGTGTTGGATGACGACTACGACGCCCACGACACGCTGCTGTGCATCCAGACCGGCAACGTCAAGGCGGAGCAGAACCGGCTGCGGTTCAACAGCCGCAGCTTCCACCTGCGCACCCCGGACGAGATGTGGCGCCTGTTCGGCAGCGTGCCCGAATCCCTCACCAATTCGCTGCTGATCGCGGAGATGTGCAACGTCAACCTGGAGTCGGAAGGCTATCACCTGCCGGTCTTCCCTGTGCCGGACGGCTTCACCGCGGAGACCTACCTGCGCTACCTGTGCGAGCGCGGCCTGCGCTGGCGCTACGGCGCCCGCGCCGACGATCCCGCCGTGCGCAACCGGCTCGACTACGAGCTGAATATCATCCACAACATGGGCTTCGACACCTACTTCCTGATCGTGTGGGACCTGTGCGAATTCGCCCGGCACGCCGACATCTGGTGGAACGTGCGCGGGTCCGGCGCGGGCAGCGTGGCCGCCTACTGCCTGGGGATCACCAACATCGACCCGCTGCAGAACCGCCTGCTGTTCGAGCGCTTCCTGAACCCGGGCCGCGTGTCGATGCCCGACATCGACCTGGACTATCCTGAAGACCGCCGCGCCGAGATGATCCAGTACTGCGCGCGCAAATACGGCGAGGACAAGGTCGCGGCGATCATCACCTTCGGGACGATGGGCAGCAAAGCGGCCATCCGCGACGTGGGTCGCGCGCTGGATATCCCGCTGACCGAAGTGGACCGCATCGCCCGGCTGATTCCCTCCGGCGCCAAGCCGGTCAAGTTCGAAGATGCCCTGGGCGACGAGCCCGAGAAGGCCCTGCCCGACCTCAAGGCGCTGTACGAAACTGACCAGACGGCCCGCCGGCTGATCGACACGGCGCGCCAGTTGGAAGGCATCACCCGGCACGCCAGCACGCACGCCGCGGGCGTGATCGTGGCCGACAAGCCGCTGGTCGACTACATCCCGCTGCACCGGCCTACCAGCGGGTCGGGCGATGACGTGCCGGTCAAGATGGTGACCCAGTTCCCGATGGAAACCTGCGAGTCGATCGGCCTGCTCAAAGTAGACTTCCTGGGCCTCTCGACGCTCACCATCATGCGCAAGGCATGCGAGCTGATCGAGGAATACCACGGCGTGCGCTACGACCTGTCGAACATCCCCTATCGCCCCGATCCGGACAACCCGGAGCAGGCGCGGATGATCAAGGAAACGTTCGAGATGATGGGGCGCGGTGAGACGATCGGGGTGTTCCAGCTCGAATCGCAGGGCATGCGGCGCATGTTGACCGACATGCGGCCCCAGAAGTTCGAGCACATCGTGGCCGGGATCTCGCTCTACCGGCCCGGCCCGCTGGAATACATCCCGACCTACAACCGGCGGCTGCACGAACAGGAAAAGGTCGAGTACAAGCATGACAAGCTGCGGGACATCCTGGAAGAAACATATGGCATCATCGTCTACCAGGAGCAGATCATGCAGATCGGCGCGGAGTTGTTCGGCTATGAGCTAGGCGAAGCCGACCTGATGCGCCGCGCGGTGTCGAAGAAGAAAAAAGAGGAGCTGGCCAAGCACCGCAAGATATTCGTGGAGCGCGGCCCGGAGCACGGCGTCGATCCGGACTCGGCCAATCTTATCTTCGATGATATCGAGTTCTTTGCACGTTACGGTTTCAACAAGTGTCTCGTAGGCGAGACGGAAATCGTCGATGCGGCGACCGGGCGGTTGGTCCGAATCGGCGATCTGGCGAGCGGGGCGTCGACGATCGAGCACACGCTCACCTGCGATCTGAACTCCCTGCGGCTGATCTCCGCGCCAGTGACGCAGGTGGTCGAAAACGGCGTCAAGCCGGTATTTCGCCTGACAACGCAGTTGGGCCGCCAGATCACCGCGACTGGCAACCATCCCTTTTACACGTTCGACGGCTGGCGGCTGCTCGACGAGCTGTGCCCCGGCGACCAGATCGCGGTGCCGCGCCGCATCCCGGTCGAAGGTGCGCGCGAATGGCCGGAGCATCAAGTCATCGTGCTGGGCCACCTCATCGCGGAAGGCAACTTGTGCCACCCGCACGGCGCATACTACTACACCGCGGACGACGAGCACCTGCAAGATTACGTGCGGGCGCTGGAGCAGTTCGAGAACACAGCCGCTTCGATCAGCCGCCACAAACAAGCCTATTCGGTGTACAGCCGCCGGGTTGAGCGCGCCGAGCCGCCTGAGGTGGTGACGTGGCTCCGCTCGTTGGGGATATGGGGCAAGACCGCCCGCGAGAAAGCGATTCCCGAGGCGGCGTTCGAACTCACCAACCGCCAGCTCGGCCTGTTGATCGCGCGGATGTGGGAAGGCGATGGACACATCAACGAGCGCGGGCGGAGCCTGTATTATGCGACTGCCTCGGAACGACTGGCCCGCCAGTTACAGCACCTGCTCTTGAGGCTGGGAATCATCAGCCAGCTGCGCGAGGTGTATTTTCCCTACAAGGATGGCCGGATCGGGTACCAGGTTTTCGTCACCGGTCTGGACAACCTGGCGGCTTTCGAGTCGCAGATTGGCGCGCACTTCATCAGCGCTGAACGGCGTGCGATGCTGGTGCGTCTGCTCGAAAACGGCTCATCGGTGAGCGGCACGAAAGACGTAATCCCGATGGGGATTAAGACGCTGGTCAACCAGCACAAAGCCGCGCATGGCCTGACGTGGGACCAGGTGCGCGAGCGAACGGGCGTCGCCCCGCGCGAGTTCCAGGCATCATCGACGATCACCAAGTCCGGTTTCACGCGGACCACCATCGGCCGGTTGGCGCAGTTCTTCGACGCGGACGATCTGCGAGCCTATGCCGACGGGGATGTTTACTGGGACAAGGTGGTCGCGATCGAGGCAGCGGGCGAGGCGATGACTTACGATCTCACCGTGCCCGGCACACACAACTTCGTCGCCAACGACTTCATCGTGCACAACTCGCACGCTGCCGACTACGCCGTGCTGACCTGCCAGACGGCATTCTTAAAATGCCACTATCCGCACGAGTACATGGCCGCCCTGATGAGCGTGCACCGCGACGATTCGGCCAAGGTCAGCCTGTTCGCGGCGGACTGCCACCGCATGGGCATCGCCGTGCTGCCGCCCGACGTCAACGCCAGCATGCTCGACTTCACCATTGAGCCGCAGCCGGACGGGTCGCGGGCGATTCGCTTCGGCCTGGGCGCGGTCAAAAACGTGGGCGTCGGCCCGCTGATGCACATCATCGAGCAGCGCGAGGCGGAAGGTCCCTTCCGCAATCTGGACGATTTTTGCCACCGCGTCGATCTGCGCATCGTGCAGAAGCGTGCGCTCGACTCGCTGATCCGCGTGGGCGCCCTGGACAGCTTCGCCGACCGGCCCACCCTGCTGGCCGCGCTGGAGCGCATCCTGAGCTTCTCGGCGGACTATCACAAGGCCAAGGAAATTGGCCAGATGAGCCTGTTCGGCGAGGCGACCGGCGTGGAGTTCGGGTCCGCCACGAGCATCCTCAAGAACCTGACGGACGTCAAGCATGTCGACAAGCGCGAGATGCTGCGCTGGGAGAAAGACTTGGTCGGCCTGTACGTGACCGACCACCCGCTGCGCGCGCTCGTCGATAAGTTCGCCAGCGCCAACATTCGCCCCAGCGTCGAGCTGATCGAAGAGGGCGAGGCCGCCAACGGGCGCCAGGTAACTATCGCCGGGCTGGTGACCGAGGTGCGCAGCATCATCACCAAGAAGGGCGACCCCATGGCGATCCTGACCATCGAGGATATCACCGGCACGATCAGCGCCGTGATGTTCCCGCGCACGTGGGACAAATTCCGCGACGTGGTCGCCGTCGATACCGTGCTGGTCGTCCGCGGCAAGGCCGACACCACGCGCGGCGACATGCAGATCATCGTCGATGAAGTGCGGCAGGACTTCGAAACAATCGAAGCGGCCGATGACCGGCTGGCGCCGCTCAACGGTTTCGTGTTCGACTGGACCGAATCGGAGGAGGCGAACGGCGTCGAGGACGAGCCCTTCGACGAGGAGACCGGCGAACTGCGCTCGGACCCAACGCCCGCCGAAGTCCCGGAGCCGCCCGCGGAGACGATTATGCCGGCCAGCGCGGGCGCCAGCGTGCCGACGGCTCCCCCGCTCGAGCCGCCACCGGCCAGCCCCTCGCGCCCGCCCGCGCAGAGCACCGGCCTGATCACCGAGCGCGAAATGCCCGCCTGGCTCGAAGATGAGCTGGACAACGGCTGGCATCCCGCGCCGGAGTGGGAATATCACGAGGATACCGGCTATATCGTCGGCGTGCAGGAGCCGCAGCCGCTCTCCCGCCACGTCGAACCCGACAGCCCGCCGGAGGAAGACGCCCCGCCGCGCCCCGTCATCCGGCAGCGCCCGCAGCCCAAACCCGCGCCCGAGCCGCCGCCGCCCGGACGCCTGCTCACGCTGTACCTCGAGCGCTCCGGCGACTCCAACCGGGACCGGCAGAAGCTCCGGCGGCTGCACGGCTTCCTGACCCAGTATCCGGGCCACGATCATTTCCGGATTATTCTGGTGGGCGAGGGTCACAAACCGGCGTGCATGGAGTTCCCGAATCACCCGATCGGGATCAACGACGACATCCTGACCTTTGCCGCCAACCAGCTCGGTGAAGGCAACGTCGAGATCGAAGAACCGGACGCGTAGCCGGGGCGCGCGCGGCGAGCGCCCTAGCCCGCGCGGGCCGTGATCAGCACGCCGTTCCCGTCCGGATCGCGCAGCAGGACCGCATCCGCCACGCCATATGAGGGCGCCGGTTCGGGCGCATAACCTGCCGCGCGGGCGCGCTCGACCAGCGCCCCCCACGCCCCGCGATCGGGCAGCCGCAGCTCGAAGGCCGCCAGTCCTACCGCGTCCGGCGGCGGCGGGACGGCCCCCGGCCCGGCCCAGGTGTTGGTCCCCAGGTGATGGTGGTAGCCGCCAGCGGCCAGAAACAGCGCGCCGGGATAGCTCCGCTGCGTGACATCCAGGCCGAGCAAATCCGCGTAGAACGCCTCGGCCCGCGCTAGATCGCTCACCGACAGGTGCACGTGGCCAATGTCCGCGCCAGGATCGATCAGGCCATCATCCGCGCCGGGAGCCTCGGCCAGCAGCCCCTCTACGTCCAGCGGCTCGGTGAACATAGCCACCTGATCGCCGTCCCAGGTCCACCGCTCGCGCGGGCGGTCGGCGTACAACTCCAGCCCATTACCATCGGGATCGGCCAGGTAGAACGCTTCGCTGACGCCGTGATCGGCGGCGCCCTGGAACCGCCACCCGCTCGCCGCCAGCCGCCGGATCACCGCCGCCAGCGCGGCCCGCGTGGGCAGCCGGATCGCGACGTGGTACAGGCCGGTCGTGCGCGGCGGCTTGGGCCGCGCGTTGGGCGCCGCCTCCAGCACCAGGTGGGCGGGCGCGCTCCCGCTGGCCGACAGGATCGCCGTCGCGCCGTCGCGCCGCATCTCGCGGAAGCCGACGCGGTCGCAGTAGAAGCTCAGGGCGCGCGGCAGATCGCTCACGCGCAGGTGGGCCAGCCCGATCTGTGTGGCGGGGGGAAGGCGGTGGTCAGGCATGGTGGGGTCCTTTCTCTAGCCGTAGATGCGGCCCAGCAGCCGGTCCATCAGCCCCGGAAACCGCTGCCCGGCCCAGATGAACAGGCGGTCGATCCAGCGGACGGTCATGGTGTTCGGCTTGCGCTCGAGTGCCCGCTCGATGCCGCCGGCGACCTGTTCAGGGGACATGGTCGGCCAGCGGGAAGCGACTCGACCGGGCTGGCCGAGCCGCCTGTCGGCGAATTCGGTGTGCGCCTGGCCGACCCACAGCACGGTGACGCGAATGTGATCGGCTTTCAACTCGCCGCGCAGCGACCGCGCCAGCGCGTCAGTGGCGGCTTTGCTGGCGCTGTACGCCCCGACATAGGCACCCGGCACCGGCCCCAGGATCGACGACACCAGCACGATGTGCCCGCCGCCCGCGCTCCGCATGGCCGGGACCGCCGCGCGCACGGTGTGGATCACCCCGTCGATGTTGGTGCGCAGTACGGTCTCCAGGTCGCTCCAGCGCGCCTCCACCAGTGGGCCGCGATGGCCGATTCCGGCGTTGGCCACGACCACGTCCAGCCGCTCGAAGCGGCTCACCGTGCGGTCGACCGCGCGCTGCATAGCCCCCGCATCGGTCACGTCGGCCTCGATCGTCAGAATCGCGCCGGGCAGATCGGCGTCGTCCACCTCGCGCTGCAGCTCGGCCAGGCGCTCGCCGCGCCGCCCGGTGACGGCCACGCAGTCGCCCAACGCCGCGAACATCAGCGCCGCCGCGTGCCCGATGCCCGACGTGCCGCCCGTGATCAGGATTACGCGCGGGGGGCGGGCCGGGATGAACAGCTTGCGGTAGGTATTCATGCGTCTCTCAGCCCAGGCGGCGAATAGCCGCGTTCAGCTCGGCGTGGTCGCGGATCACCGCGTCGGCGGCGCCCTCGCCCCCAGGCGGGACCGGCTGCCCGGCGGCGTTGTACCACACGGCCCGCATCCCGGCCTGCTTCGCGCCGAGCACGTCGGTCGCGAACGAGTCGCCGACCATCACCACCTCACCGGGGGCGTGCCCGGCCTCGCGCAGCACCGCCGTATAATAGGCCGGATCCGGCTTGGCGACACCCAGCTCTAGCGCGGTCCAGATGCCGTCGAAGTAGCCATCCAGCCCGCCGCGAGCCAGCGCGGCCCGCACCTGCCCGGCGGTGGACATGACGGCGTTGGTGGCGATGACCAGCCGGTAATCGGGCTGGAGCGCCCGCAGCGCGTCCTCGATGCCCGGCACGACTTTCACGTAAGGCCAGTTGACCATCGCGCCCAGATGCTGGAACGCGTCCAGATCGTACATGACCGTGTTGCCCCAGTCGAAGAAGATCGCCCGAATCATCCCTGTCCTCGTTGTCGTCTGCGATGGCTCAGATGAATTAGATCGGCTCGAAGATCAATCCGTCGCCCGCCCGGCTCGCGATCAAGTCAGCCTGCTCGCTCGCGCTCATCGGCGTGAAACGCTCGGCGGCGGCGCAGGTGGGCACCAGCAGGCGCACGTCGGCGGCGCTGGCCAGGCACGTCACCGGCTGCGAGAGCGCAAAGCGCACCGACGCCTCGATGGCGTCATCGCTGGCATACGGCTCGTACCACGGCCCGTAGGTCCTTTCTTTCTCGCCCCAGGGGCCTTTGGCGATGGCCTTGATGATCATCACGCCTGCGTCGCGCTCCTGGGCCAGCTCCAACAGGCGCTCGGCATCGCGCCGGTAGTCGGCGTCGGCGTACAGCCGCGCGTTGAGAGGGAACATGACCGTGTCCAGGTCGAGCCGCTCCAGCGCTGCCGCCTGGATGGCTGGCGCCAGCATCCCGTGGCCGGTGATCCCCAGGTAGCGCACCAGCCCTTCGTCGCGCGCCTGCCGGAACGCTTCCGCCGCGCCGCCCGGCGCGCAGATTTGCTCGAACTCGTCCCAACTCGTGATCGCGTGGAACTGGTACAGATCGATCATGTCCGTGCGCAGCAGGGCCAGCGAGTTCTGCAGATCGGCCCAGGCTTCGTCCCGCGTCCGCAGCAGAGTCTTGCAGCTAATGAAGAAACGGTCGCGCCGCGACTCCAGCCACGGGCCGACCACCTGCTGCGCGTTGCCGTACTGGGGCGCGACGTCGATGTGATTGATGCCGTGTTCCAGCGCCAGGTCGAGCGTGGCGTTGGCCTCCGCCTGATCGCTGCTCCAGAAGGCGGCGGTGCCCATGATCACCAGGCTGCTCATGTGGCCGGTCCGGCCCAGTCGTCGTGTCCGCATGCGATTGTCCTTTCCACGTAACCCGTACGAGCATCTCGTCCCTAACTATACCATGTCTGCGCCAGAATCCGGGTGCAACAGTGGTGCATTTCAAAATTGGGGCGAGTTTTCAACCACAGAGCACTCGGCGAGCACAGAGGGGGTTGTAGAGATACTCTCACACGATTTCTCTCTGTCCCCTGTGGCCTCGGTGGTAGGCTGTTGCCCCGAGACTGGAGCGCACCTGGCGGGGTAGCGGCTTAACGCTCCAGCGATCGGCGCGGGGGGCGGGCGTAGGTGGGGACATCACCAGCCGGCGAGCGGTCCAGCGGGCGCGCGGCGAAGAAGTGCTTCATCTGGGCGGCGCTCAGGCTCAAGCTGGCCTCGAAGGGCAGCACGCGCGTTGCGCCGTCCGGTGGGGTGAGCGGCAGCAGAATGTAAAACGTGCTGCCGGGCATCGTCGCCGGGTCGTTGCCCGCGCTGGAGACCCAGATCCGCCCGCCGTGGCCCTCGACGACGCCCTTGGCGATGGTCAGGCCCAGGCCCGGTCCCGCGCCCATGAACTTGGTCGCGCCGGTGCTGTGCAGGTTGGGATCCTGGGCACGGAAGAACTTCTCGAAGATCAGGTCGCGATTCGCCGGATCGATGCCAATACCGTTGTCCTGGATCGCGATCAGGATGTCGCCATCCTGCCGGCGCCCGGTGATCTCGATGCGGCCTCCGTCGGGCGTGTACTTGACCGCGTTAACCACCACGTTGCGGAAGGCCTGCACTAGCCGCTGCTGGTCCGCCTGGATCGGCGGCAGGTCGCTCAAGCCGCGCGCCGAGAGCATCAGCTTGCGGCTGCGGATGGCGTCGGTCAGCGGCTCGATCGCCATGCGCATCGCGGTCTCGACGCTCGTCTGGACGAAGCGCAGGTCCATCGCGTTCACGTCGAGCTCGCTCACGTCGAGCATGGCAGCGATTAGGTTTTCGAGACGGTCGGCGGCTTTGCGCAGGTTGGCGGTCATGCCCGCGATCTGGTCCTGGTCGAGCATGCCATCCTCGTTCATCGCCTCCATGATTTCACTGTAGCCGCGAATCTGGGCGAGCGGGGTGCGTAGCTCGTGGCTGGCGATGGTGATGAAGTCGGTCTTGACGCTGTCCAGCTTTTCGAGCTGCTCGGTCGTGGTCGAGAGCGCTCTATTGAGCTCGGCCTGCTCGGTTTCGCGCCGGCGCAGATCGGTGACCAGGCGGGCGGTGCGCAGCGCCACGCCGACCTGGTTGGCGATCGTCATCAGCAGCTCCAGGTCCTGGTCGGTGAAGGCATCATCGCTGGTTTTGGCGCCACAGCACAGGATGCCGATCAGGTGATCCTGCACCACGACCGGCGCGTAAGCGCTCATGCGCGTCTCCTGGAAGAACTGGCGCTCCTCCCGCGGCACGTCGGCGTAGCTGCGCCCGAAGTCGAGATCGTACTGCAGCAGGGGCGCCCGCCTGGTCAGCAACTGCTGGGTGATCGGGCCGTCCCGCGAGATGCGCCCCTGGATGTCAGGCATGTCGCCCAGGCCGCGCGGCACCGGCTCGACGGTCAGAGCGTTGCCGTCGTCCTCGCTGACCAGGATCAGCCCGGCGCGGCGCACGCGAAGCACGTCACCGAGCGCGGCCATCGTCACATCGACCAACCTGTCGAGGTCGACCACGCCGGTGATGTTCTCGCTGAGCTGGCGCAGCGCCCCGGATGTCCGCGCCGCCGCCGGGACGAACATCCGGCTCACCAGCATCTCCGTCAGCGCGCGCAGCGGCCAATACAGGGCGGCCCCGGCCAGCGCCAGCCCGGCCAGCGCCAGGGTGGATGCAGTCCCGGCGCGGTGGAGTTCCTGGGCGACCGCCAGCACGGCGAAAAACGCGGCGGCGGTCACGATCAGCAGGGCGGCGGCGGCAGCCGTGCGGCGCAGCGTGCGCCGGATGTCGACGATGCGGTACGTCTCGACGCCATACACCGCAGCGACCAGCCCGGCGAACTGGATCACCCAGCCGGTTTCGGCCAGAGTGCCCACCCCGCTCATGCCCAGCACCGCGCCGGCAAACACCAGCACGCCGGTGATGGCCGCGAACAGCGCCTTGTTGGCGACTTCCGACAGGTGAGCGCGGTAGAACGCCACTCCGGCGGCGGTCAGCAGCACGGCGCCGAGCGCGATCCAGCCGCCCGCGGCCAGCACGCCCGGCCACGACACCGGACCGGTGAGGTCCGCCAACCAGTTCTCCTCCCCGACGCGCCCTCCCGCGGTGGTCGCGCTGAGCGCCGCCTGCCCCGCCCACCAGACCAGCCCGGCTATGGCCCACCGGCGGTTCTGGCGGTTCTGCACGTAGCTGAGAGCCTGGGCGCTGAAACTGACCAGCAGCGCATTGGTCAGGATCACCGCCAGCGCGGGCTGCGTTAGCTCGCGGACGAACAGGGCGTCGTAGCGCGGCGTGGCGTGCGCGTCGGCG
>JAXGOS010000007.1:0-219064 GCA_040767355.1 Aggregatilineaceae bacterium
TCGAACACGGTCAGCGTGGCCAGCGCCGGCTTGGAGAGCGGAAGCACGACCCGCCAGAAGACGGTGAAGCGGTTGGCCCCATCGATGAAGGCGGCCTCTTCCAGATCGCGCGGGAGCGTGAGGAACGACTGCCGCAGCAGGAATACCCCGAAGGCGTTGAACAAGCCGGGGATGATCAGCCCCTGGAACGTATTCACCCAGCCGAAATGCCGGATCAGAATGAACTGCGGGATGATGATCACCTGGATCGGGATCATCTGGGTGGCCAGGTAGAGCAGCAAGACCGTGTCGCGCCCGCGCCACGCCATGCGCGAAAACGCATAGGCCGCCATCGCCGCGAAGACCACTTGCCCCGCCGTCCCGACGATCGTTACGAAGAAGCTGTTGAAGATCAGGCGCGGGATGTCCATCCGGCCCGAGAGCGTCTGGTAGGCGTCCAGGCTGACCGGGTCCGGGATGAACTCCGGCGTGGCGGTCATCAGGCCGGACTGCTGCTTGAACGACGTGCTGACCGTCCAGATGAACGGCACCAGCATGATCAGCGCCAGCACGATCAGGATCGCGTATTGGGCGATCTGGAGCGCGACCGGGCCGGACCGGTGGAGCCAGGAAGGCGTGTGCGATACAGGACGATTCAAGGTCATGGTCTCGGTTACGTCACTCATAGGTCGTAATGCACCCACCGTTTCTGGAACCGGAACTGGACGAGCGTGATGGTGAGGATGACGGCGAACAGCACCCACGACATCGTTGCCGCGTAGCCCATGCGGTTGTAGCGGAAGGCGTTGTCGACGATCTCGCCCACGATCACCGATGCACCGCGCCGGGCGAAGCGCTCCGGCATCAGCCACGCCTGCTCGAACACCTGGAACGAGTTGATCAGCGAAATGGTCAGGGCGAAAAACGTAGTTGGCGTCAGCAGCGGCAGTGTGATGCGGCGCAGGCTCTGCCAGCGGTTGGCGCCGTCGATCTTGGCCGCCTCGTAATAGCTCTCCGGGATGCCTTGCAGCCCGCCCAGGAACATCACCGCCACGAAGCCGAGGTCCTTCCAGACGCTGGTGATGATGATCGCGTAGAGCGCCGTGTCGGGGTCGATCAACCAGGCCGGGCCGTCGATCCCGAACCACGACAGCACGTAGTTGACCAGTCCGTAAGCCGGGTTGAAGATCCACTGCCAGATGACCGACACCGCCACCCACGAGGTGACCACCGGCACGAAGAAGGCGGTCCGGAAGAAAGCCCGGCCCCGCAGCGGTTGGTTGAGCAGTTGCGCCGCCAGGAACGCCAGCACGAGCACCGACGGGATGTACAGCGCGATGAAGGTCAGCGTGTGCTGGAATGCCGTCCAGAAAGCCGTGTCGTGGTACAGCTCGCGGAAGTTGTCCAGGCCGATGAACTTGGCGTCGGACAGCAGGTTCCAGTCGTAGAGCGTGAGCCGCAGCGAATAGACGACCGGCCCCAGGATGAACACGATCAGCCCCAGCAGGCTGGGGGCCAGGAAAAACGCGATCCAGCCCCACTTCGTCATTCCGCGATTGCCCGCCATCTCATTCACTTTCTTCACTCATTAAAAAAAGCATTGTAAAAAAACAGGCTCAAGCTGGCTCGACGGTTTGGATCAGCGGCGACTCGAAAACTTTGCCCACTACCAGTCCCGCCGCGCCTCTGGCCCACGCCTGATCGTCGGTGGGCTTGATGAGCGTCTCCACGCCATCGAGTAGGCCGTTGAAGGTATGCGCGCGCAGGCTTTCGAGCATCGGATCGAGCCGGTACGCCCCCGCCGTGACCCCTTCCCCGCTGACGATGATCAGCGACGGGCAGAGAAGATTGACCACAATGGCCAACCCTACGCCCAGGTAGTGCCCGCTGCGCGCGAGTAAATCGCAGGCCAGCGGGTCGTCCTGCCCGGCAGCGAGCACGACATCTTCCAACGTGGCGCTGGGCTGGAGCGTCGAGCGGGCGCCGCTTGCCAGGGCATCCCGCAGATCGCGCAGGATGGCCGGATCGGCGGCCAGCGCTTCGAGGCAGCCGCGCTTGCCACAGTCGCACGGCGGGCCATCGGGCAGCAGGGTGATATGCCCCACCTCGCCCACGCCGCCTTTGTGGCCGCGATAGAGCTGGTGGTTGATCACGACGCCCAGGCCGATCCCGCGCCCGATGGTCAGCACGGCGAAATTCGCCACATCATGACCGGGCCCGAAAAGCTGCTCGGTGATGGTGAGCGTATTCACGTCGTTTTCGAGATACACGGGCAGCGACAGTTGTCCGGCGATCAGCCCGGCGAGCGGGACATTCTGCCAGTGGAAGAAGGGCGAGTAGTGGACGATCCCCGCTGTGCTGTCGATGACGCCCGCCAGCCCGACGCCCACGCCGAGCACTTTGTCACGCGGAATATCCGCCCCGTAGAGCGCGTGAATAACGGTATGCGACAAGGTTTCGGCCACGGCTTCCGGACCTTGCGCCGTGGGCAGCGGGCGGTCGAGATAACTCAGGACGGTGGCTTCCAGGTCGGTGACGGCGCACACCGCGCGGTTTTCCATGAGCTTCAGCCCGACGACATAGCCCGCCGTGGGATTCAGGCGCAGCAATACCTGGCGGCGCCCACCGGTGAAATCGCTCTCGCCGGCCTCGGTCACCCAGCCCGACTCGATCAGGTCGTTCACGATCTGGGAGACAGCCCCCACGCTCAGGCCGGAAAGCTCGGTGAGCTGCGTGCGCGACAGCGGCCCCTGGCTCCGTACAGTGTTGAGGAGCAGGTTGCGGTTCATGGCGCGCATCAGATCCCGGTTTCCACGACGAGGCTTGTTCACAATCTTTTCTCACTCAGTGAAATAAGTTATTCGAAGCGTACTCCAAAAGCGGTGGCTTGTCAACCATTTCGTCCGATCAGTCTGGAAGCGCGGGCGGTCAGGAGGACTCGATCGCCCTCGAAACGTGGCGGCTACCCACCCTCGCCCTGGATCGGCAGGCACACCTTGAAGCGCGTCTCGCCCGGCACGGAGGACACCTGGATATCGCCGCGGTGCTCGTGCGCCACGATGCGGTAGACGATGTCCAGGCCAAGGCCCGAGCCGTCGCCCACGTCCTTCGTCGTGAAGAACGGCTCGAAGATGCGCGGCTGCACGTCGGGCGGGATGCCCGGCCCGTTGTCCGAGATTTCGACCACGACCCGGTCATACTCCCGCGCCGCCCGGATGCGGATCTGCCCGGCGCCATCCATCGCGTCGATCGCGTTGTCGAGCAGGTTGGTCCACACCTGGTTGAGCTGGCTGCCGTGCGCGGTGATGCGCGGCAGGTCGGCCGCGTAGTCGCGGGTGACGGTGATATCGCGCAGCTTGTGCTTGAGGATCGTGAGCGTGTGTTCCAGCCCTTCGCGCACATCGACCTCTTGTTTGTGCGAGCGGTCCATGTACGTATACGCCTTGATGGCCGACACCAGATCGGAGATGCGCGTGGCGCTCTGCTCGATCGTGTTGAGCAGCTCGGCGGTGGTCAGCGCGCTCTCCAGCCAGGCCAGCGCCGGTGCCAGCGCTTCGGCCCCCAGCTTCTCGCGCAGCGCGTCGAGCTCGGCGATCTCGGCGCCCGCCCCAGCCAGCGCCGGCGCCAAGCGCCACGCCTCGGGCACGGCCTGCGCTGCCAGCCATCCCAGCAGCGTCTCTTCCCGATCGCTCCGCGCCAGCGGGTCGAGCAGCCTAACTCGCGCGCTCCGTTCCACCAGTGCGCGCTGAAGGTCCTGGACGAGCGCGATCTGCTCGTCGGTCAGGGCCAGCCGCCCAAGCTGCAGCGACAGGCTCTGCACGGTGGCGACCGTCTCCGGTAGCTGCTTGGCCGCGCGCACGCTGGCCGAGGCGGGGTTGTTCATCTCGTGGGCCAGGCCAGCCGCCAGCTTGCCGAGCGCCGACAGCTTCTCGTGCTGCTGCACCATCGCCTCGGTGCTGCGCAGACGCTGCGCCATGGTCGACATCAGCCCGCGCAGCAGGGGCGCGGCGTCCAACTCGTCTTTGACCAGCGTGGGCGGGTAGCGCACCAGGTGGCTGTCGGCAATGGCCTTGATCGTCGCCAGGTGCGGCTGGCCGGTGAGCAGCGAGATCTCCCCGACGAAGGCCCCCGGATACTGGTTGCTGAGGAAGACATCGCGCCCACCGATCAGCTTGGTGACGGTCAGCGCTCCCTCGAGCAAGACGTAAAGCCCGCTGGCCGGCTGGCCTTCCTCCAGCAGCGTGTCGCCATCGCGCAGAAACAGCTCCTCACCCACATCCTCCAGGGCGGCAATCTGCTCATCGGTGAGCGTGTCAAAGGGCAGCGCCCGGCGTAACGCGTCGTGCATGGCTACAATCCCTCGAGATACTGGTGCACCATCTGGATCACCATCGCGCCCTCGCCCACCGCCGTCGCCACCCGCTTCACCGAGCCGTGCCGCACATCGCCCACGACAAAGATGCCGGGCACGCTCGTCTCGAAGATATGCGGATCGCGATCGAGGGGCCAGCCGCGAGGCCGCCCCCGACTGTCCCGCGGAAGGTACGGCCCGCACAGGATGAAGCCGTGCTCATTGCATTCCAGGGATTCCTGCAGCCACTGCGTCTGGGGCCGGGCGCCGATGAAAATGAACACCGCGTCCGCCCGAATGCGCTGGGTGGTGCCGCTATCCAGATCCTCGATCACGACCGATTCGAGATGGCCATCACCGCAGGCTTCCGCGAGCTGAGTCTGCACGCGGACGGTGATGTTGTCGCGGGTCTTGAGCTGATCGACCAGGTAGCGCGACATGCTGCGCCCTGGGTTCGGCCCGCGCACCAGCAGGGTGATGCTGCGCGCGTACTTGGAATAGTGCGCATCGCCGCCTGCCCCGCCGAGTTGCCCGCCCCAACGATCAGAATGTCCTGGCCTTTGTAGGCCGGGGCTTCGCTCATCGTCGCGCCATAGTAGACCCCGGCGCCGGTCAGCGCGTCGATTCCGGGCACCTCCAGCCGGCAGTAATCCACGCCCGTGGCGATCAGCAGCGCGTGGCAGCTCACCTCGCGCCCGTCTGCCAGAGTCACCACCCGGTACGGGTCCTCGCGGCGAATTTGGACGGCCTCTTGCGGCGAGAGGATCTCGGCTCCGAAACGGCGCGCCTGGGCCACCGCGCGCCGCGCCAGATCCGCGCCGGACAAACCGACGGGGAAGCCCAGGTAATTCTCGATGCGCGCCGAGGTGACCGCCTGGCCGCCAGGCGCCGCCTTCTCGATCAGGAGTGTGTGCAGCCCTTCCGAGGCGCCGTACACCGCCGCGCCCAGCCCGGCGGGTCCCGCGCCGACGATGACCAGATCGTAGAACGGGCGCTCAGGCTGGGTGCGCAGCCCCAGCCGCTCGGTGATCGCGCCCTGATCGGACGCCGCCAGCCAGGTGCCATCCGGGAAGATCAGGATGGGCAGCAGCGTCGACTCGAGCCCCACCTGCTCGAGCAGCGTTTGCGCTTCGGGCTCGGTCTCGATATTCAGCCACTGGTACGGCACCTGGTTAAGCGACAGGAAGCGCTTGATGTCGTAACAGGCGGGCGACCAGCGGTGGCCGATCACGCGCACACCCTCGAACGGGGGGCGATACGCCGCCAGCCAGTCGTCCAGCAGATCGCGCAGCGGCGGGTAGAGCACCTCTTCGGGTGGGTCCCACGGCTTGGTCAGGTAGTAGTCGATCCCGACGACGTTGATCGCACGGATGGCGGCGTCGATCTCCGCATAGGCGGTGAGCAGCACGCGCTTGGAGCCGGGATACATCTCCAGCGCGCGCTCGAGGAACCCGACGCCGGTCATGCGCGGCATGCGCTGGTCCACGACGAACAGCGCCACCGGCTCGCCGCGCAGCTTCAACTCGCGCAGGGCTCCCAGCGCTTCGTCCCCGGAGCCGGCGCTGAGGACGCGGAAGCGCTCGCCGAACTCGCGGCGCAGGTCGCGCGTGATGCTCTGCAGCACATCGGGATCGTCGTCCACCAGAAAGAGAATGGGTCGTGCCAAGCCTGCCGCCTTTGACAAAATGGCCGGGTCACGCGCCAGCGCGCCCGGTTTCTGAATCTTGAAACATCTCTATTATAACAAAAATTGTTGAAGTAATTGCACGAATTATACCAGCCGGCGGGCCGGTTTGGGATGGTTGTCACCGCGTGAGCGTGAAAATCGCGCAGGAAGGGGATTGAAAAACAAATAAATTTATCTATAATAGTTTCAATTACCGCTGTCGTGCTGGTCACAAGCTGCACACGGTTGACAATCGAATACGCTGGCCGCGCGGGCGCTAGCCCATCCCTACAACCCTGCCGCTCGAGCGCACTCAGGCGGAGCGAGATCGCCAGGGTCGGCGCGCCCTGGCACAGCTCGCCGCCGCGAGGCTGGCGAGCTCCCGCACGACAGGCGGTTGCCCACTGTTCCAACGCAACTGCTTCCGAACAGGACACTATCACCGCTCGATCATCACACCCAACCATGACACGAAAGGACCAACGCATGTTCGCTGCACAACGCTTCTTCGGGCTGTTTGGCGTCGCCCTCCTGCTCCTGGCCCTGGCTGGCACAGCCGGCGCCCAGGATCCCGACCGCCTGGTGATGGGCCAGCCGGTCGCCGTCACCCTCTCCACTGCGGGCGAAACCGCGCGCCTGGCCTACACGCTCAGCGAGGCCCGCGCCGTCTCGCTGCAGGCGATCAGCCAGACGGCTCAGCCCACCCTCGCGATCCTGCGCGACGGCACGCTGATCGCCGAGCAGCCGAATCCCGAAGGCGCCCTGATCGTCCCGCTGAATGCCTTTCTACCCGCCGGTGACTACGTGGTGGAAGTCGGCGCGCGCAACGGCACGACGGGCAGCATCCTGGTCGCCGTGCAGGGCGAGATGCCCGTCACCCCGGTCCCGCTCGCGGCCGCCAGCCCGATCCAGGGTGTGGTGACCGTGCAATCGCCGGTGGCCGTGTACACCTTCAGCGCCCTACCGGAGCCAGCCTACCTGTACGCCGGATCCCTGCTGCCGGATGTGGGGGTCCAGGTGCGCGTCCGCAACCTGACCACGGGCCGGTTGAGCGCCGCCGTGGACCCCGATCTGCTCGGCGCGCGCTTGGTGATTCCGGCAGGAAACGCGGCCTTCCAGCTTGAGATCAGCCACGGTGGGTTCGTCAACGAGCAGCCGTTCAGCGTGTGCTTCAGCGCGATCAGCGCGGACGCCTGCGCCGGGGGCACGCCGCCGGCCACCAGCCCGGAGCAGCCGCAGACCTCGGCTGCGTGCACGGTCACGCCCCAACTCGCCGGGGGAGCCAACATCCGCCAGACGACTAGCATCGACGCGCCCGCCGTGATCGCCTTGCCGGGCGGCGCGATCGCGGACGTGATCGGCATCTCGCCGGATGGCCAGTGGTACCAGGTCAGCTATAGCGGCGTCACCGGTTGGACGGCGGTATCGGCCGTGACAGCCAGCGGGCTTTGCGACGCGCTGGTGGTGATGGTCCCGCCTCCCACGCCGGCCCCGCTGCTGCCCTCGGCGACTCCGATGCCGACCCAGCCGCCCATGCCCACCCAGACGCCAGCGCCCACCACCACTCCGACGCCGTCCGGGCCGTGCCTGGTCAGCTTCACGGCGGACGAGCTGCTCTACGTCCAGCCGGAAGCGCTGCCCGACTACATCTTCGACGAGATTTCTGCCGGCGGCGAAATCCTCCCCGTCGCGCGCTGGGATAGCAACCCCTCATGGTACAAAACCGCCGGAGGCATCTGGTGGCCCAACGCGCCGGGGACTTCCGCGATCCTCAGTGGGGACTGCGCGAACCTGCCGTTAGTCTCGTGGCCGTAGAGCCACTGCTCACCTAGACGCACAGCAAGCGCGGGTCCTGAGCTCAGGACCCGCGCTATCGTTTGCAGGTGGAAGGGGTGAAGAAAGGCGGCGGCGCGTCACGTTCCCCTGGCGGCGAGGATGCGCTCGAGGCGCGCGTGGTCGTCGGGCGTGACCTGCATGCGTCGCTCGTCCGCCTGGAACCAGGCCAGCGTGCGGCGGATCCCCTCGTGGAAGGGAATGGTCGCCACGTAGTCCGGCACGAAGCGCTTGACCTTGCTGTTGTCGAACACCGCGCACCACATTTTGTCGCCCAGCAGCCCGGCGCCGATCTCGGGATCCGCCCGGGCGATCACGTCAGACGGAATGTGCACGATGTCCGGTTCCACGCCCAACGCGTGCCCGATCTGCTCGTAGATCTGGTTCCACGTCAGCACGAAGTCCGACGTGATATGAAAGGCGTGGCCGATGGCCTGCGGGTGGCCCAGCAGCCCGACGAAGCCCTTCGCGAAATCCTCGGAATGGGTCAGCGTCCAGAGCGTCGTCCCATCGCCGTGCACGATCGTCGGTTTGCCCTGCAACATCCGCTGGGGGATCAAGTAGCTGGCCCAGTTGCCCACCGACACGGGGATGCGCGTATCGTAGGTGTGCGACGGGCGCACGATCGTCACGGGAAAGCCCTCGTCGCGGTAGGCCCGCATCAGGCGCTCCTCGCAGGCGAGTTTATCCCGCGAGTACTGCCAGTAGGGATTCGCCAGCGGGGTCGATTCGGTGATGACCGGCACCGTCAGCGGTTTTTGGTAGGCGGACGCCGAGCTGATGAAGATGTACTGCCCGCAGCGCCCGCGAAACAGGTCCAGGTCGCGCTCGATATCCGACTCGCGATAGGCGATCCAGTCGACCACCACGTCGAAGGTCTGCTCGCCCAAGGCAGCGCGCACCTGCTCGTGCTGCGTGATATCCGCCCTGATCGTTCGGGCGCCTTCGATAATGCGATCCTGCCGCCCCCGGTGGAGCAGCGTGAAGTCGGCGCCCCGGTGGAGCAGGGTGAGGTCGATGCCGCGTTTGAGGGCGAGCTGGCTGACCGAGACGCTGATGTTGCCCGTTCCACCGATGAATAACACTCTCATGATCAGGTTTCTCCTGAGCGCTAACCGGCGCACGCCTGTGACAGAATAAGCCGGACATGCTGGCTGCCGATGATCGCCAGCCCGTCGATAATCATGTACTGGCTCGCAGCGCGGTCGAACAGCACCCGGGCCTGCGGCGGGAAGTCGTCGTCCACGTCGCCCAGCCAGTACGTCACCGCCAGCCACAGCCTTGGCAGGGCGCGAAATTCGTAGGCCGCATCGCCAAGGTCGCCCAACCGGCTGCCTCGCGCGGCCCGCGCGCCGCGCTCGAACGCCTCGAGATCGTCGCCCAGCGCGCGGCTGAGCAGGTCGCCCGTGTATCCGGTAAACGCCTGGTGATAGAACGCCCCGTCGGGCAGATCGCGAAAGGCCACCCACTCGCCCGCCCGCGGAGCGCCGGACGCCATCAGCAGGTACGCCGTCACCAGCGCCTGCACCATCGTCGGCGCAGCGGCACCGTTCGCTTCGAGCACGAGATACTCCGGCACCTGGACCCGTAGCGGGCGCTGGAAGTACGCCAGCGACAGCGTCCCCTCCAGCGGGTCCAGATGGCGTCCAGGCCGCGCCGCTGTTGTCCGCGATGCGCTGCGGCCGGCGAGCGCGCAGGCGCTGGCGCTGGCCGGCCATCTGCGCCTCCATCGACTGCGCCCAGTGCCTCATGCCTTGCTGTTGGCGTTCCAGCATAGATCGTCCCGGCTTCCCAGCCACGGTCATGCGCTCAGCCTACAGGAAGCAGAACCCTCGCGCAAGCCGGTCGAGCTCGCTCGCAGCACGCGTCACAGCGCCGCCCGGCGCCACCGGCCGCGCGCCGTCAAACCGCGCTCAGGAAATCGAACAGGAGCACGTAGAGCGCGCTCGCCACCAGGGTCGCCACGATCACCGTCGGGATGCCGACGGACAGCCATTCGCGATCGGTGATGGCGCGGTCGGTTCGCTCGCTTATGGCGATGACCACGACGTTCGCTGTGGACCCGATCGGCGTTGCGTTGCCGCCGATGCCGGTGCCCAGGGCCACCGCCCACCAGATCGGCTGGATATCGATGCCGCGCGCGCCCAGGTTGAGCACGACCGGGATCATGGCGATCGTCACCGGCACGTTGTCGACCAGCGCCGAGAGCACGACCAGAGCCCACATCACGATCAGGCCGAGCAGCACCGGCGAGATGTCCTGCAGGTCCAGCAAGCGTTCGGCGACCTGGGACAGCACGCCCGCCGCCTCCAGGCCGCCCACCATCACGAACAGGCCGGTGAAGAACAGCAGCACGTCCCACTCGACGTCCTTCAAGATGTCGTGGACGCCCCCCTGCGTCCAGGCGAGCGCCACGCCCGACCCGGTGAGCGCGGCGAACGCCGGGGTGATGTGAAGCGGGCGCTCGAGCATGAACAGCGCGATCACGCCCGCCAGCACCAGCAGCACGCGCCGGGCGCTGCGCCGGTCGGTCAGGGCAGCGTGCGCGTCCAGGCTCTGGAGGGCGCTGCCGCGCTGCGGCGCCGCTTCTGGCGTACGAAGCCCCTCGCCCATGCGATAGCGCAGCACGAGGAAGATGCTCCCCCACATCACCAGCACGATCGGTCCCATGTGTGTCAGGAAGTCGTTGAAGCTGAGCCCGGCGGCCGTGCCGATCAGGATATTCGGCGGGTCGCCCACCAGGGTCGCCATGCCGCCCGTGTTAGAGAAAATCGCCTGTGACATCAGCAGCGGCACAGGCGAAATATCCAGAAATTCGGCGATCAGCACCGTCATCGGGGCGATCAGGACCACGGTCGTCACGTTGTCCAGCACCATCGACAGCAGGGAGGTCGCCAGCCCCAACATGAGCATCAGGCGTATGACGCTCCCGCTGCTGTGCTGCGCCACCAGAATCGCCACGTATTCGAAGAACCCGGTCGTGCGCAGCAGCGCCACCAGGATCATCATCCCCATCAGCAGCGCCAGCGTCTCAAACTCGATCGCCTCGACAGCGTGCTCCTCATTGTAGAAATCCAGCAGCAGGCCAGCCGCCACCATCGCCGACGCCCCCAGCCCGCTGGCGACCATGCGATGCCATTTGCCACCAAAGATCGAAACGAGCGTGACGACGAAAATCCCAATGGCCGCTATTTCTGTCATCGGGGCGTTATTCGCTTGTCTTGTCGAGCCAGTCGACCAGGAACAGGCTGCCCACGCGCACACGGGACACAATACCGACGAGCTCCCCGGCGGCGTTCACCACCGGCACATCGTCCACTTGATGGTTGTGCATGAAGACCATGGCTTCCATCAGGCTGCTCCCCTCTTTGAGAGAGTAAGGCGGGCGCATGATCTCGCGGAGTGGCTTGTCGAGCAGATGGGTGGCGTAGGGTCCCAGCTCGAACTTGCCGTAGTCGTGGATGAAATCTGTCGAGCGCAGTACCTGCACGAATCTGGGCATCAATTGGGTCAGCAGATCGTCGAGAACGAGCACGCCCATCACGTGCCGGTTTTTGTCAATAACCGGGACGGTGCCCACCAGGCGGCTGCCCATGATACGCATCGCCTCGACCAGAGTCGCGCCGGTTTCCACTGTGAATACCTGGGTCCTCATGCAATCCGAAACTTGCATTTTGGCTTACTCCTGGTGCACTAGGATTCACTCGAACGCTGTGTTAGCTGTCGAGAGCGCGGTCGAACGTGCTGGGCCGCGTCCTGCAAGGCGACTATGCAAAGCCACGTTTACCGCGCTTATTGTAACACCGATTGGCGCAGCGGGCGGAGGGACCCCGGCCCGCGTCCTGGGCGAGCGCCCGGCGCGGTCCGCCAGGGCCGCGAAAGGGACATCGCGTGCGGGGTACTGGAGCGCGCGCCAGGGCACGGTCTGGGCAGAGAACCGCGCCCCGGCACAGGTCCTCAGGGCTTGATGTTCTGGTTGAGGCGAAAGAGGTTGCCCGGATCGTATTGCCGCTTCAAAGCTTGCAGGCGGGCATGTTGGGCGCCGTAGGACGCCCGGATCATGTCGTCGCCCTCTTCCTGAAAACCGGCGAAGTTGAGGTAGCGGCTGCCATCGGAGAACGGCGCCATATCGGCCACGAAATCTCGCACCCAGCGGAGGTTCGCCTCGTCGTCCGCCGCGTCGAGCCAGTTTGCCTCGGGGCTGAGCAGGAATGCCGCATCGCGCCCGCTGAACGCGCTCTCGTCTGGGCCGGCGCGCTTCACGGCACCGCCGATGTGCCAGAGGTCGGTCGTGCTGAACGGCGACGGCTGTTGGCGCGCGTGCCGGACGATCCGCTCGATGGCGTCCTCGTCCAGCCGGGTCAGGTTCAGCGACTTCCAGTAATAGCGCAGCCCGTCCGGGTAATCGGCATCGAACGCCCGCTGGGCCTCGACATAGGGCATCACGCCGCTGAAGTCCAGCAGCGGAGTGCCGAGATCGCGCAGCGGCCGCAGAACCTTCTCGCCCTCGTCTACCGGCCCCACGTACAGGCCGCCGAACGCGGCAAACGGCGTGCGGTGCAGCTCCTCGGGGAAGTGCTCGTCGGGCGGGATCTGTCCGAGAGCCGCGATCGTGTTCGCTTCATCCGGCGCGGTCTCGCTGAAATCGCGGTAGAGGCGCAGCGCGCGCTTCATGGCGTCTTCGCCCCGGCCATCGTGGAAGACGAAGACGAACATGACATCCGGCCCGACAGGGTGCAGCCGGAATACGAAGGTCGTCACCACGCCGAAGTTGCCGCCGCCGCCGCGCAGTCCCCACAGCAGGTCGGGGTTCTCGGTGGCGCTGGCATGCACCAGCCGGCCATCGGCGGTTACGACCTCCGCCGCGATCAGGTTGTCGCAGCTCAGGCCGTAGGTGCTGCGCAGCCAGCCATAGCCGCCGCCCAGCGTCAGCCCGGCGATGCCCGTCCGGGAATACACGCCGCCCGGCGTCGCCAGACCGTGCGGCTGCGTCGCCGCGTCGACGTCGCCCCACATCGCGCCGCCTCCGACGCGGACCGTTCGCCCGGCCGGGTCGACCTCGATCTGCTTCATCTCGGCGAGATCGATGACGATGCCCCCGTCGTTGGTCGCGTGACCGGCCACGTTGTGCCCGCCGTCCCGAACCGAGAGCAGCAGATCGTGCTCGCGGGCGAAGTTGACCGCCGCGATGACGTCTGAAACGTCCAACGGGCGGACGATCAGTGCGGGGTAGCGGTCGATCATGCCGTTCCACACTTTGCGCGCCTCGTCATAGGCGGCGTCATCCGGGAGGATCACGGGGCCTTTGACCTGCCCCGCCAGCGATTGGACTGTCGATACGTCCAGGGTGTTTGACTTGACCATGATGCGTGTCTCCTTGCGTGTCCGATGCGGTCGATGATGAGCCGTGGGGTGTCGGGTGCCCCTTGCGGCTGCGGGCTGCGTCCTCGGCGCGAGGCTCAGACGTCGCTCTGAAAGCCGGATGCGCCAGTGCGGTGAATGGCCAGACGGGCGCTATCCGGCAGACAGATATCACGATCAATTGTTAAATAAGCATCATAATAATTTTAGGAATATATTATAAAAAGGCTTTCTGCCATATGTCAAGCTCCGCCCGAACGGAATCGAAGGGAGAGCGTGCGCGGCGGCGGAGAACATGAGAGCCTGTCGTACGTTTTCGACTATAATCTGGAGATCCATGATAGCCGCGCAGCGTGACCCGCGAGATGGCCGCCCTCGACGACCTGCTCACCTTCATCTTCGACGGTAAGACGCCCCCGCTCTACCATGAGTTCGAGGGGTGGGCGCGGGATTCGCGCCGGTTCCGGGCATTTGCCACCAGCTACCGCAGCAAAATCCGCGCCAAGTTCAGAAACGCGCGCGACGAAAACGGCCTGCACGATTTGCGCGCCGAGCTGGAAACCGCCGCGCTGCTGCTGCGCGAGACGCGCTTCACCCTCGAGTACGAAGCGTTCGCCGCCGCCAAGCAGCGCGGGCCTGATTTCACCGTCACCTTCAAGACCCATACGCCCTTCAACGTCGAAGTCCGACGCCTGCGAGGCGTCGAATGGGACGGCGGGGAGACCGAAGCACGAACGGCCAAGCTCGTCGCGGTGCTGTGCGACAAGGTGGGTCAGATGCCACCGGGCTATATCAATCTGCTGTGGCTGTGCGCCGAACGGGCGATGTCCGAGGCCGATCTGAGCGGCGCGACAACGACGCTGCGTCTGCTGGCCGAGCGCAAAACCGAGGATTTCTTCACGCGGCGCGGCTTCGCGAGCGCTGCCGACTTCCTCAGGCACTACCAGCACCTGAGCGGGATCGTGCTGCGCCCGCCGGGTGAGACGGCGCTGTGGCTGAACCCACTCGCCCGGCACAAGGTGCCGCCGCCTGTCGCCACAGCGATCCAGCGCCTGGGGAACGCCTGAGATCCCGGCGCGTCGCCCGTGCTGGGCGATTTCGGACGATTTCCAAGGGTGCGTTCCAGATTCGGGGCAAAGAGCCTACCACAGAGGCCACAGGGGGCACAGAGAGAGGATTGTTTTGAGAGTCTCTCAAAAATATCCCCTCTGTGATCTCCGTGCGCTCTGTGGTTCAAAGCTCGCCCCAAATGTGAAGTGCACCCATTTCCAAATTGGGTATTGACAATATATATTAGATATATTATTCTTATATTCAATAAGACGATGTGATATCTCATTCGCCTTGAGGGCCACCCGCCCTGCTGCACCGGATAGACTTCGAGCCGATTTCACCGAAGCAGCCATCGTCCACCCATCATCGTTGCCGAGGGCTATCATGAACAAACAACACGTGGTCATCATCGGAGGCGGATTTGGCGGGCTGTACGCCGCCCGGCGCCTGAAGGACGCACCCGTCGAGGTGACACTCATCGACCGACGCAACCATCACCTGTTCCAACCCCTGCTCTACCAGGTCGCGACGGGCGAGTTGTCGCCAGCCGATATCGCGTCGCCTTTGCGCCAACTGCTCAAAGACCAGGCCAATACGCGCGTGCTGCTGGCCGAGGTCACCGGTTTCGACGTCGCCAACCGCCAGGTGATTCTGCGCAACGGGACGGTGAGCTACGACACGCTGATCGTGGCCGCCGGGACGGGCAACCACTACTTCGGCAACGACCACTGGGGACAGTGGGCGCCCAGCCTCAAGACCGTCGAGGACGCGACCGAAATTCGCCGCCGCATCATTGCCGCGTTCGAGGCGGCTGAGGTCGCCCGCGATCCGGCTGCCGTGCGCGCGTGGCTGACGTTCGTCATCGTCGGGGGCGGGCCGACCGGCGTCGAAATGGCCGGCGCGCTGGCCGAGATCGCGCGCGAGAGCCTCCGGCGCGCCTTCCGCAACATCAACCCGTCCGACGCGCGGATTGTGCTGGTGCAGAGCGGGGATCGCCTGCTGCCGACCTACCCGCCCGAGCTCTCGGCCAAGGCGCAGGCCACCCTGGAATGGCGCGGCGTGGAGATCGTGACCGGCGCGCGCGTCACCGACCTGGGGCCGCAGGGCGTGACCGTGTCCCACGCTGGCGGAGACGACGCGATACCGGCGCGAACGGTGCTCTGGACGGCGGGCGTGAAGGCGTCCCCGCTGGGCGCGGCGCTGGCCGAGGCGACCGGCGCCCCCCTGGATCGCGGCGGGCGCGTGCAGGTCGAGCCGGATCTGAGCGTGCCGGGCCATCCGGAGATCTTCGTGATCGGCGATCTGGCCCACTTCGCCCACCAGGGCGACGGGCCGCTGCCCGGCGTGGCTCAGGTGGCGATCCAGCAGGGGCAATACGTCGGGGAGCTGATCAGGCGTCGCCAGCGCGGCAAGTCCATGCCGGCCTTCCACTACCGCGACAAGGGCAACATCGCCGTCATCGCGCGCGGGGCGGCGGTCGCAGAGGTGGGCCGCTTCCGGTTCGGCGGCTGGCTGGCCTGGCAGTTGTGGGCGTACATCCACCTCGTGCACCAGATGGAGATCGAAAACCGGCTGCTGGTGCTCGTGCAGTGGCTGTGGAATTTCTTCACGCGCAGCCGGTCGGCCCTGCTGATCACCAACCGGCAGGAGTCCGGGCTCACGTCCGCCACACTGGACGGCGCGCCGAGGCGCTGGATCTATGACACGGGCATCTGGCCGCGCATGGAATAAGCCCTGCGCGCCGGATGAGCCTGAGGGAGTCTCCGGCTGGGGACTCCCTCAGGCCAACGCAACATGCAGAAGGAGTGACAGCCCATGGCCCGCAAATATGATTCTGCTCGGCGCCAGGCCAGCGCCGTCCAGACCCGGCAGGCGATCGTCGAGGCCGCCGTGAAGCTGCACGGGCTTGGCATCACGACGATCTCCGCGGTGGCGGACGAGGCCGGGGTTTCGCTGCCGACCGTGAACAAGTACTTCCCCACCCGCGAAGACCTGTTCGGAGCCTGCACCCGGCACGTCGCCGAGCGTCTGGAGGTCGTATCCCCCGATGAACTGGCCGCGATTGCGGATCCGGCGGAACGGCTGGCGGCCGTCGTGCGGCAGCTTTTCGCGCTGTTCGAGCAAGTGCTGGGCCAGGCCTGGACCGGGTACGTGCTGGAAGGCGAGTCTCCAGTGATGGCAGCGGCAATGGCCGAGACGGACGGGCTCGCCAGGATGATCGCGGATGTCCTATTCGAGGATGAGGCCCCGCCCGACGGGCTGCGGTGCTTCGTCTACGGGCTGCTGCACCCCCTGACCTACCGGGCGCTGCGAGTCAAGCAGGGGCTGAGCGCTGATGAAGCGGTGGACTACATGGTGCTGACGCTGGGCCGGCTGCTGGACATCGCTCCGCCCTGCCCCGGGGAAGACCGGTAGTCTTCCGGTAAAAAAACCGTCCGCGCCCCGAAACTGCGGGCATCGAGCTGATGGACTGGATCGACGAGACCGAATACGTCTTCTACGACACGGAGATCATCCGCCCCATCGTCGACCTGCCCTGATCCACCCGGCGCTGGGCCGGGGCAAATGTTGGCTGGGTGACCGCTTTGTGGCAATATCAAGCGGCTGTCTCACCCGCCCTGGATAGCGCCTGCCGGGCGAGATACCATTCAGCGCTGCCAGCATTGCACGAGGCTCCCTCACGTGACGGGTACACTCACTTGTTAGCGAACATTTTCGAGACGCTCTCCGCCTGGGCCGAGCAGGCCGTCGATGTGCTGGGGCTGCCGGGCGTCACGCTGCTGGCGCTGCTGGAAAACCTGTTTCCGCCCACGCCATCGGAGTTTCTGTATCCCCTGGCGGGCAAGCTGGCCTACGATGGCGCGTTCGCCATGTGGGGCGTGATCGCCGCGGGAATCCTGGGGTCGCTCGCCGGATCGCTGGCGTACTACACGCTGGGCTACCGGCTGGGCGGCGAGCGCGTCCGGCAGGTGATTGTGCGCTTTGGACATGTGCGCCTGGGCCGTTTTCGGATACAAATAGCCTCCGCTGAGGATTACGACCGCGCCGTGCAGTTGTTTCAGCAGCGCGGTGGTATGATCGTGCTGGTCGCGCGGTTGGTGCCGCTGGTGCACAGCGTGGTGTCAATTCCCGCCGGTGTCGCCCACATGCGGCTGGGATCGTTCATCGTCTTCACCGCCATCGGCTCTGCCCTGTGGATTGCGCCGCTCACCATTCTCGGCTGGTGGCTGGGCAGCAACTGGGAGCGCGTCCTCTACTGGATGGACATTTACGAATATGCCTGGTATGTCTTGATGGGGTTAGCCGTTCTGGTTATCATCGTGCGGCGTACGCGGAGCCGGCCCGACAGCGAGCCGGCGAGCGACACCCGATAGCCGTCCGATCGTTCGGTCTCAGTTCACCATTGTGAGGGATTCCTGGCAGTGAAACTCAAAATCGCGGCATGGCTCGTCCACCTTTACACTGCAGCGGGCGGGGTCATCGGCATGTTCGCCCTGTTCGCCGCCGCCGAGGGTCACATCCGGCGTGCGTTCCTGCTGCTCATCCTGACCATGGTGATCGACACGACCGATGGCCTGCTGGCGCGCCGCGTGCGCGTCCGCAAAGTGCTGCCGGATTTCGACGGCGCGATGGTCGACAACGTCATCGACGTGCTGACCTTCGTCTGGGTCCCGATTTTCATCATGTGGCACGAGGATCTGCTGCCCGGCTCGGCCTGGATCATCGTGCCGGTGCTGGCAGCGCTGTACGCCTACGGGCAAACCAACATGAAGACCGACGACGCCTTCTTCCTCGGCTTTCCGAGCTATTGGAACATCGTCGCGCTGTACCTGTACTGGCTCAAGCCGGTGCCGGCGGCGGCGGTCCTGTTCGTCGTCGTTCCCGCCATTCTGACCTTCATCCCCACTCGCTATCTCTACGCCAGCCGGAACCACATTCTGTGGAAGACGACCTGGAGCCTGGGCGCGATCTGGCTGGTGATGGTGATCTACCTGCTGCAGCAGACGCGCCCAGACGTCACATTGATCATGCTCAGCCTGTTCTACCCGGCGTACTACATGATCGCCAGCTTCTACATCGACTCGCGGGTGCGCGGCAGGTTGCTGCCCCGCTTGCGCCGGCCCGGCTCACCCGTTCAGGTTGTGGACGGCTGAGCTAGCCGAGCTTGCGTGCGAAGAACGACGCCATCTCGTCGAAGGCGCTCTGCGCGACCTCGTCCTGGCGGAGCTGGCTGTTTTCCAGCATAAAGCCGTGTGGCTCGCCATAGTAGACCTTGAGCTCGAAATACTTGCCGGCCTCCGTCAGCGCCGTCGCGTAGTCGTAGATCCCCGTGATCGGGCTGGGCTCGTCCGCCGTGCCGTGGATCATGAGCATCGGCGCGTCGAGCTGGTCGATCAGGTCGGCGGGTCGTGTCTCGCCCGAGTTGGGGAAGCCGTACCAGGCCACCCCGGCGCCGAAGGCGTCGATCTGGGGCAAGAACAGCATGGTGTAGCGCCCGCCCGCGCAGAAGCCGGTCAGCCCCAGGCGCGCGGGATCGACGTCATCGCGCGCGCTGAGGAACGCCACGCTGTCGAGCAGCAGTTGCTGCACGGTGGCATCCGCCGGACTTTCCTCAAAGGTCTGCCAGCCCACGGCCAGCACGACGAAACCCTCCGCCGCGAACTGGTCAGTCATGGTCCGGTAACCCTCCTCCAGCCCGCGGAAAGAGTGGATCAGCACGATGCCGGGATACGGGCCGCCTTCGCTGGGCGCGGCCAGGTAGGACTCGTAGGCCTGCCCCCCGCTCTCGACGCTGACCTGCTCGGTGTTCACCGGCAGTCCTTCCGGCCCCTGGGCGAGCGCCGCGGTGGGCAACAGCAGCATGGCACCCAGGATCAAAATGAGTGTTCTCCGCATAGTAACCTCCTTTTGACACATTTATATCAATAATATGATAAAAACTTCGCCTCCCAGATTTTCCTCATGTTTCTCTAATGGTCAGCGTGTCACTTCCGTCGCCGGAGGAAGATGGCATAGTCCTGGGGCCATGTCGGCACGCCCAGGTGATGCAGCATCGCCAGCACCTGGGCGCGGTGATCGGTCCCGTGATTGAGGACGTGGAACAGGACCTCCCACACTTGCATCCCGATCTCCAGCGGGTGTTCCAGGTCGGCGTCCTGGAGCGCGACGAGGTACGCGCGCATGTCCGCCTCGACGCCATCCCACCGCTCGCGGATGGCCGCGGGCCGGTGAAAGTAGACCGGGTTGAGCAGGCCGGGCACCTCCTGGCCGCGCAGGTCGCAGAACCACCGCTCGTCGATGTTCATCATGTGCACCATCTGGTTGCGAATGGAGCCCACCGAGTAATCGAGCTTCTGAACATACTGCGACTGGGTCAGATGGGCCGTGCAGTGATCCCACAGTCGCCGGTTCTGCGCGAAGTGGTAGTCATACAGCCGGCGGAAACCGTTGGCGTCCATGGTGACCTCCTGTGATGGCCTAGCTGGCGTTGGGTGATGGATAAGGTTATAGTGTTTCGCTTTGTGGAGGGGCCACCGCCCGCCCTGTCGACAGGAGGCAAACCGTGACGGGTCTCTTTTTGCCGCTCACCGTGAGAAACGTCACTCTGCGCAACCGGATCGTGCTGCCCCCGATGGCCAACAACATATCCGACGACACGGGCGCGGTCACCGGCGCGCACATCGCGCATGACGTCCGGCGCGCCGAAGGGTCGGCGTTGGCCGGTCAGGCGTGAGCCTGTGCCTATCGCCGCCGGATCACCGGCAGGACGTCACCTTGACGGCGCCCCGCGCGGCGCATGATAATGGGTCGGCGCCGCCACACACTCTGGAAGGTCTGAGCGATCGATGATGAACCCCTGGCTAGAGTTTTGGAAAGAAGACTGGGACCGGACGCGCGAGCGATTCACCGCCTGGTGGCAGCATGAAGGGCTGATCGTGCACGTCCTGGCGCCCCGGGAAGGCGCGCTGGACGCCAACCTTTTCGTGCAGGTGCCGTTCTTCTACCTGCAGTCCGGCCTGGATACGCGGGCATCCTACGCGAGCGCCGAGGAGCTCGATGCCGCCTGGCTCGACCCGGCGCGCCGCGTTGCGCGGGCCGAGCGGTATCTGTCCGGCATGGCCTTCGCCGGCGAGGCGTTCCCATACTTCGACACGCACCTGGGGCCGGGCAACCTGGCGACCTTTCTGGGTGCGGAACCGGAATTCGCCCTCGATACCGTCTGGTACCATCCCTGCATCAGCGACCCGCACGATCACGCGCCGCTGCGCTTCGACCCAGATAACCCGTGGTATCTCCGGCAGAAAGCCATCCTCGAAGAAGGCATGAAGGCCAGCGGCGGGCGTTACCTGGTCGGCATGCCGGACCTGGTCGAGAACATGGACATCCTGGCCGCGCTGCGCGATTCGCAGAAGCTGATGTTCGACCTGATCGAGCGCCCCGGCTGGGTCCACGAGTGTCTGGCCGCGATCAACCAGACGTATTTCGCCGTCTTCGAGCGGTTCTTCGAGATCATCCGCGATCCCTGGGGCGGCAACGCGTTCTCGGCCTTCTGCATCTGGGGACCGGGCAAAACGGCCAAGGTCCAGTGTGACGCCGCGGCCCTGATCTCGCCGCGGATGTTCCGGCAGTTCGTCGTCCCGCCCCTGGCCGAGCAGTGCGCGTGGCTCGACTATTCGATGTTTCACCTGGACGGCACGCAGGCGATCCCCCACCTGGACGCGCTGCTCGAGATCGAGGCGCTGGACGCGATCGAATGGACGCCGCAGGTCAGCATCGCCCAGGGCGGCGACCCGATGTGGTATGACATGTACCGCAAGATTCTGGACGCTGGCAAGAGCGTGCAGGCGATCGGGGTAGAGCCGGACGAGGTGATCCCGCTGCTGGACGCGATTGGCCCCAACGGGATGTTCATCATGGTCAATGCCAGGAGCGAAGCCGAGGCGTACGCCGTCGTCGAAGCGTGCGAAGCCTACCGCTGAGGCCGCCCGGCGCGAGACAAAAAAGCGCGCCGCCCGCGATCTTGATCCGGGCAGCGCGCCGCATGGGCATTTTACCCCGCTGGCAGCAGGTGTACGGTCGACGGCTCGAACGTCACGCCGACAGTTTGCCCCTCGCGGAAGACATACTGTGCGCGCGGGTCGGTGTCGACCACGATCAGCTGCGTTCCCTGCACCTGCACGACGTACTCGGTAGACGAGCCGAGATACATCGCCTGCTCGACCACGCCCTGCTCCAGCGCCGCGTCCTCGCGCAGCGTCAGGCCTTCGGGGCGCAACACTGCCGTCAACTGGTCGCCAGCCTCCACCGCGAACGTCACCGGCACGCGCACGCGCTGCCCCAGCAACTCGACCGCGGCCTGATCGCCCTCCACGCTGTCGATGCGGGCATTCAGGAAATTGGCCCGCCCGATGAAATCCGCCACGAAGCGCGTCGCAGGTCGCCGGTAGATTTCCTCCGGCGCCCCGATCTGCTCGATCTTGCCCTGGTTCATGACCACGATCCGGTCGGACAGCGCCATCGCTTCCACCTGATCGTGGGTGACGTACACGCTCGTGATATTCAGGCGGCGCTGGATGTTGCGGATCTCGCTGCGCATCTGCACGCGCAGCTTGGCATCCAGATTCGACAGCGGCTCGTCGAACAGCAGCACGCGCGGCTCCACCACCAGCGAGCGCGCCAGCGCCACACGCTGCTGCTGCCCGCCCGACAGCTCATTCGGGCGGCGCCCGCCCAGCCCGCGCAGCCCCATCAGGTCCAGCACGCGCTCGACCCGCTCGCGGAGCTCTTTGCCCGGCACGTGCTGGACGCGCAGCCCGTAGGCGATGTTCTTGGCGACGGTCATGTGTGGGAACAGGGCGTAACTCTGGAACACCATCGCCATATCGCGCTTGTTCGGGGGACGGTTGGAGATGTCCTTGCCGTCCAGAAGGATACGCCCCGCCGTCGGCAGCTCGAAGCCGGAGATGAGGCGCAGCGTCGTGGTCTTGCCACAGCCCGACGGCCCTAGCAGGGTGACGAATTCGCCCTCGTGGATGGTGAGCGACACCCGGTCCACTGCGCGAACCTCCCCCTCCCCGTCACGCTGCGGAAAGCTTTTGGAGACGTTCTCCAGGACAAGGCTACCTACCTGACTCGTGGACATCTTACGCGCCCCCTTCCATCGTTCGCTCGGCACCGGATGTTGTGCCGACGGCGATGGAAAGCACACCAATCGCTACGAGCACAATCACGATCAAGATAACGCAATACGCAAAGGCGTTGCCATACCGCCCGTGTTCGACTTCATTCAAGATCTGGTGGGTCATGATCTTTGTGCGCGACGTCGTCAGGAAGATGATCGCGGAGATCGTGGTCATCGATCGCGCAAACGCATAGATCAGGCCCGACAGGAACGCCGGGCGAATCAACGGGAGAGTGATGCGCGTGAAGGTGCGGAAATTGTCCGCCCCCAGGCTGATCGACGCCTCCTCGATGGCCGGGTCAATCTGCGACAGCGCGGCCACGCCCGATCGCAGCGCCGCCGGCACGCTGCGCACGATGTACACCAGCACGATCGCCCCGGCGCCGCCAAACACGGCCCGGCCGCCGGTCAGCTTGGGGACGATCTCGATCGTGCCCACCAGTGGTAAAGTCAGCTCGCTGGGCCGGTTGAAGACCAGCAGGTAGCCGATGCCGATGATCGTGCCGGGCACGGCGATGCCCAGCATGGTGGCGAAGTCCAGCGCGTTGCGGCCCAGGAACTTCTTGCGCGCCACCAGGAACGCGATTATCATCCCCAGCACGCCCGCCAGCGGCGTCGCGATGACCGAGAGCTGCGTTGTGTCCCGCATCGCTTCCGAGCCATAGCCGTTGATCACGAAATCGAAATGGTCGAGCGTCAGCTCGTTGTTGACGTTCAGGATCCTGGTGAACGAGCCCGCGATGATCGTCCCGTAGATGAGCAGGATGAACACCACCACGAACATCGTCACGGCGAACAACGGCCAGCGTACCAGCGGGTGACGGATCGGCTGCGAGACGCCGCTTGGCTTGCCGGTGATCGACACGACCGAGGTGCGGCTGATCCAGTAGCGCTGGATGATGAACACCAGCAGGGATGGCACCAGCAGAATGACGGACAGCACAGCCGCCGCCGTGGTGTTATACAGGCCCACGATCGAGACGTAAATCCGCGTGGCCAGGACTTCGTAGTTGCCGCCGAGCACCAGCGGGTTGCCCAGGTCGGCAATCGCCTCCACGAACAGCAGCAAGAACGACCCGGCAATCCCCGGGATCAGCATGGGCACGGTCACGGTCCGGAAGATCCGCCACTTGCTCGCCCCCAGATTCGTCGCCGCTTCGTCCAGCGCCGGATCGAGCGCCTGCAGCATCCCCTTCAGGTTCATGTAGGCGACCGTGAAGTAGGACAGGACAAGGACCAACGACAGCCCATCCAGGCCGTAAATATCGTAGCGGACGCCGAACCAGCCCTGCGAGATCATGCCGTTGCGGCCAAACAGGATGAGGACGGCGGTCGCCAGCGCGAACGGGGGCGCGATGATGGGAATGAGGACCACGATGTGCATCAGGCGCTTGAAGGGCACATCGACCTTGACCTGGACGTAAGCCATCAGGAAACCCAAGGCCGTGCCGAGCGCCGCCACGATCAACCCCATCCGCAGCGTGTTGACGATGATCGTCCGATAAACGGGCGAGCTGAGGTACCGGTCGAACAACTCCTGGCCGTCGGGCGTCCGGCTCTCCTCGATCATCGCGTAGATCGGGGAGATGATCGCGACCACCACGAAGATCACGACCAGCACCAGGCCAATGAACAGGACCGGATCTTGAAAGATACGCCGAAATTCAGCGATGTAGCGCCTGGGATCTAATTTGTTCACATGCGCGCTCCGGGCAGATGGCACGCCCCCACCGCCGGGCGGTGGGGGACGTGATATGACTCAAAACACGTGGGCCGAGGTCTACTCGGTCGGCTGCGGCGCGATCTCAGCATCGAAGCGTTCGACGATGTCCACGCGATGCAGGCCCGCCGCGATAAAGTTGTAGTCCACCAGATTTACTTCGCTCAGGTTCACCGACAGCTCAGAGACGGGCGTCTCGGGGTTGGTCGGCAACTGGAGCGAGTTCACCGTCTGGGCGATCATCTGGGTCTCTGGCGTCAGCGCCCATTCGATCCACATCTTGGCCGCTTCGGGTTCCGGCGCGTTCTTAATCAGCGCCATGCCGCCGATTTCATAGCCGGTGCCTTCTTCGGGGAACGTGTTGACTACCACGCCCTCGAAGCCCTCGACCTGGAGCTTCACGCAGTCGTGCGAGAAGATGATCGCCACGGCGATCTCGCCGGTGCCGGCCATCTGGCCCGGGGCCGCGCCAGAGCGCGTGTACTGCAGGATGTTCTGGTGCAGCTCACCGTAGTACTCGAAGGCGGCATCGATGGCGGCCTGGGTGGGATTGCCCTCTTCATCGTAGCCGGCGCCCGCTTCTTCAGCCTCGAGCGCATCCGCCTTGAGGGTCACGATCGTCCAGAAGGCCGTGAAAGCCGTGCCCGATGTGGCCGGGTGCGCCATGGCGACGTTGCCCTTCAGCGCCGGGTCGAGCAGGTCGTCCCACGAGGTCGGGGCTTCGACGCCGAGTTCCTCGAGCAAGTCGATGTTCGAGCAGAAGCCCAGCGCGCCGATGTACACCCCATGCCAGGAGTGATCGACTCCCACAGCCTTTTCCGGCAGGACCGAGGCCAGCTCAGGCTCGTACGGCTCGATCAGGTCTTCCTCATAGGCCGCGATGAACGCGTCAGCCGGACCGCCCCACCAGACGGAGAATTCGGGATCATCCGCCGTCGCGCGGATGCGGGCCAGCGACTCGCCCGAGGACATGCGGACATACGACGTTTCAATACCGGTTTCCTCCTGGAAAGCCTGGGTCATCGCCACACACCAGTCTTCCTGGGGAGTGCACAGCACCGTCAGGGTATCTTCCTGGGCCTGCGCGGCGGGAGCCAGCGTCACCACCGGGGCGACGGCGGCCACAAGTAAAAGGCACAGCACAACTATGGACAGACGTTTCATTTGCTTTATCCCCTTGAATCAAAAAGCTCGGTCGATCTCTATACAATAGTCCCATTATATGGAATATTTCTGCTAGCACAAAACAGAGTCTGAAGCGCCCTTCCTACAGCTCCCATCGAGCCAGAACCGGCCGCCGGAGCAGCGGGCCAGTCCAGCCCACCCCAGCCGGAGTCCGTTCGTGAGGGCGAAATAGCACACTGGCGGTCCTCACGGCTGGGCAGAGATGCGCCCCACTTCCTGCACATCCACCGGGACGCCGTCGAGTGAGGCCGGGATCACATCCGCTGGCGCCAGATCGGCGAGCGGCACCTTGCGGCTCACCATCACGACGAGCGCCACTTCCCCGGTCCGGACTCCACCCTGCTCGCGTAACCCTACGCCGACGCCCACCACATTCGCCTTCTTCAGGAGCGCCGGCGCGTGGGCCGCCTTGACCGCCCGCGCCCGGGCCATGTCGCGCGCATTGTCGTGGTTCATGCCATCCTCGTGCGTCAGATGATCACATCGAGACAATCCAGCACATCCTGGATCGGGTTGTAGACGGTCGTCTGGTCCGAGCCCGCGAACAGCAGGCCGACCGCCTGCAGCGAATCACCCGCCACCAGCAGCGAGCCCGAGTCGCCGGGGGCGGACATCGGCCCGGAGACAAGCTGGCCCTCGAACTGCGCAGTGCGGTTGTCGTAGCTCACGTTGATCGTGGCATCGATGACCGTAATCTGTCCGGTAGTCAGGCCAGTCGAGCGCCCGGATTTGCGGACGGGCATCAGCAGCGTGGCGGGCCGCGTGCCCTGAATCGGGCCGATCTCGAGGATTTCGTCCACGATAGCGGCGTCTTGCAGCGGGCGCGCCACCGCCGCGTCCACGCGGTTGGTCGCCTGCGGGTGAACCTGCACGGATTCGAGCCGGTGCTGCGAGCCCAACAGCCGCGCCACGAAGTTCGCCAGGCCGGCCACGCCGCCCGCGATGTTGCATTCGCCCGGGCTGCTGCTGGTGAACTGGATCGGGCAGAACCGCTCCAGGCGCGCGATCACGTCGTTGCTGGGCGAGCCGCCGTCGATGGGGCCGGGCTGCAGGATCGGGTCCCCGGCGGTGGCGTTGTTGCTGTTGGCGATGACGTGGTTGTTCGAGAGGATCAGGCGCGCGCCGCTGGACCGGTCGCGAACCACCGCGCCGAACGTGCCCGCCGTGATCTGGTAGTGGCCGATGCTCACGCCGGGCGGAGCCGGGCGCCAGCGCTCGGTGCGCGTCTGCAAGGCGCGGATTTCTCCGACCTGAACGACATCCGTCTTGATGCCATCCACCTGGGACGGCACCCGGGCCGCCGGATCCAACTGCGCTGCGGGGACCTTCTCGCGGACGAGCACCGCCACGCTGAGTTCGCCGGTTGGCTCGCCCCCGACGACCTTGTACCCAACACCGACGCCCACCACGTTGGCTTTGTCCAGCAAAGCCTCCTTATGGGTTTCCTTCGCCTCTATTACGTTCTGCGGTACGGACATCGCTCAGTCTCCCTGGTTCTCAATTCGGACGTTTGGGGTGTGGTGAAAAGACCGAACATGGATGCCGGCACGGGTCGCATAGAGACGCGCCGCGCCGTGTGGATCGGGCCGCCCGATGACGCCCCTGTCCCAGTATAACCCCATATTGGTCTGGCGTGGACTCATCACTTTGCTGGTACCACCGCCGCCCGCCCGGCCGAATCGTCATTGACAGGGCAAAAACAGCTAGCGTATCATCAAGGTGAGGGGTGGGCTCCGCTTGACAGACGCATCACACAAACCGATAGCGGAACACAGCGAAGCCCTTTGGCGTGCTTTGTATAGCGTGAAAGGAGCGGTTCGCCATGCGAACGAACGGCATGTGTCGACTCTGTCTGGCAGCGGCGATCATCCTCGTCCTCGTCGCGGTGAACGCGCCGTCCACCACGGCTCAGGAAGCGGACGAAATCATCGCGAGTGAGTTTTTCTCCGATGGCGACCTGATTCAGGGGTGGTACTGGCTGCGAGATGCCGCCCACGAGCAGACGGCAGACTGGACATTCACCAGCCTGCCGCCGGGCACGGCTGACATCGAGCTGCGCTTCGAGGTCCTGGCGACGGACCGCGCCTCGGGCCTGCCCGGCATCGACGCGAATTTCTACTTAAGCTACGGCGTGCCGCCCAGCGGGCAGATGGGCGGCGTGCTGTTCGAACGACTGCGCATCACTCTCGAGAATCAGCCCGTGCCCGGTGACCTGACCGGCTACTTCTGCCTGGGCTCGGTCACCATCCCGCGCGAGGCACTGCACGATGCCCAGGGCCTGTGGATCCACGTCAGCCGGGCCGACGAGCTGGGCGAGCTAGCGCCGATCGAAACGCACGTGGCGTTCAACCGGAACAGCATCCGGCTGGCGAGCGCCCCCGCCGCCGGGGAAGGGACGCTCGTCGGCGCGCAGGACTTCAAGACGAACGGCGACTGGATCGATGGCTGGTACTGGCTGCGCGACGACGCCCGCCAGCAGGTCGCGCGCTGGCAGTTCGCCACGTCCAGCCTGCCCGCGGGGGGCGCGATCGTGCTTGACGTCACGGCGCTGGCCACCAATACCTTCAGCGGCGGGCCCGGCTACCCGGCGGACTTCGTGGTGAGGGTGCTGGATCAGGCGGAGAACACCCTCGCGGCGCAGAGAGTCCACCTGGAGAACGCCGCGCCACCCGGCGATACCCTGGGGTATCTGTGTCATGGCGTGATCGCGCTGCCCGGAGTCGTCACGGCCGGCGATCACTTCTACATCCTTATCGTCCGCGATGCGACGATGAGCAATCACGTCGCCCTCAACCGCGACAGCGTCCAGCTGGCCGGCCTGGACACCGGCGCGACGCTCGCCGACACCGACACGCTGGATTCGGCCATCATTCTCCAGCCGGGCACCTACCGGGCCGAGCTCGGCCTCCGGCTGGCGGATGGCAGCCGGGACAGCGAAGACTGGTACGCGCTCGACGTCCAGCAGGGCCAGATCATCACGATCCAGTTGGTCATGACGCAGGATACGAACTTCGGGCTGTCCCTGCGCGAACCGGGCGGCTCGTCCAGCCGGGGATCGGTGGTCACCGACGGTGACGTGCGGACGCTGCAATACGTCGCCGGTGTGACCGGGTTCTGGAGCGTTCGCATCACCCGCAACTCAGGCGAAGGACCGTACCAGCTCATCATTCGGATTGAGAACCAGGATGACGCCGGGAGCGGCGGCGATGCGGGGGACAGCGCCGAGAGCGCCGTACCCGTCGTGCCGGGGAGCTACACCGGCTTCCTGTTGGAAAACGACGACTACGATTGGTACACGTTCGACGTGGTCGCCGGGCAGTTGGTCAACGCGCAGCTCTCCAGCCCGCCGGATACCCGGTTCCTGATCACGCTGAGGAATCCGTCGGGAAGCTCGGAAGGATCCCCCGAAGTCGTCAATGGCAACCGGGTGATCAGTTACGCAGCGGACGCCACGGGCCGGTGGTTCTGGCGCGTCCAGCGCGACCGCGGCTCGGGTGACTATACCCTCACCTTCAGCGTGGATAATCAGGACGACGCCGGCAGCAGGCGCGACGCGGGGGACAGCCGCGATGCGGCCCTGACCATCCCGCCCGGGACGCACAACGGCCACTTGCAGGACAACGACGACGAAGACTGGTACGCGATCAACGTCACGTCCGGGCAGCGCGTGACCGTGGCGCTGGCGAGCCAGCCCGAGGTCAGGCTCGGGCTCTCGCTGCGCGATCCGTCCGGCCAGTCCAAAGGCACCGCCACGCTGAGCGGCGGCGTCCGATCCGTGGACGTCATCGCCAACGCGACCGGCCTGTGGACGATTCGCGTGGGCCGCGATCAAGGTGCGGGGACCTACCAGCTCACGGTGTCGTTCTCGGGTTAGGCGGCTGTCTCGCTAAACTAACACGCCCGGCGGCTGTCACGAATGGCACCGCCGGGCGTGTGATTCACGGAGGATCTTCGGCGCGGGCTACGCCGTCCCGGGGGCAATCTCGCTGACCTTGACCGGGCGCCCTTCGTGCAGCGACTTTTTGGCCGCCAGCCCGACGGCGACCGACATGCGCCCGTCCAGGCCGGTGGGCTCGGGCGGCAGGTCGTCCGCGATCGCGCGGATGAACGCCTGGATTTCGGCGATATAGCTCGCCGTGTAGCGTTCCATGAAGAAGTTCAGCGGCAGATCACGGTACACCGCTTTGGCCGAGCTGAACGTCACCTGGTTGGGATACAGGTTGGCGGTGGAGATCCCGCCCTGGCTGCCCAACACCTCGACGCGCTGATCGTACCCGTAGACGGCCTGGCGGCTGTTGTCGATCGTGCCGATGACGCCGTCCTCGAAGGTGAGCATCACCAGCGCCGTGTCGACGTCGCCCGCCTCTCCGATGCGCGGATCGATGCGCACCGCGCCGCGCGCGAACACCTCGACAACCTCACTGCCTACTAGGAAGCGCGCCATGTCGAAGTCGTGGATCATCATGTCCAGGAAAATCCCGCCCGACACACTGACATACTCCGGCGGCGGGGGTGCCGGGTCGCGGCTGATGACGTGCAGCAGGTGTGGCTCGCCAATCTCGCCGCTCCGGATGGCCTCGCGCACGCGGGCGAAGGTGGGATCGAAGCGCCGGTTAAAGCCGACCTGGAATTTGACCCCGGCCTGCTCCACGGCGCGCAGCACCTGGTCGATCCGGACCAGGTCGAGCTCGATCGGCTTTTCGGTGAAAATGTGCTTGCCCGCCGCCGCTGCCGCTTCGATCACGCTGGCGTGCGTATCGGTCGACGAGCACACCAGGACCGCATCGACCGCGGGATCGGTCACCGCGGCGTGATAGTCGTCGCACACGTTGGGGATGCCGAGCTGTTCGGCCAGCGCCTCCGCCGCCGCGCGGTTCACATCGCAGATCGACACCACGCGCGCCGCCGGAATGCGAAAGGCCAGGTTCTCGGCGTGCACTTTGCCGATGCGGCCCGCCCCGATGATTCCAATGTTGACGGTTGTCATCTGTCTCCCTCGCTTATGCCAGGCCGAGGCTGCGCAGGTAGTCGCGGTTGCGCTGGGCGCTCGCCTTGGGCGAACCCATCGACGGCAGCACGTCCTGCTCGACGACGATCCAGCCCGCGTAGCCGCGCGCGCGCAGCGCATCGCGCATGGCCGGGAAATCGACCGCGCCCTGCCCCAGCTCGCAGAAGACGCCGTGCCGGACCGCGCCGAAGTAGTCCCAGCCCTGCTCGCGGGCCTCTTCTCCAACTGCCGGGTCGAAGTCCTTGAAGTGCACGTGCCAGATGCGATCCGCGTAGCGCCCCAGCAGGTCGAGCGGATCGCCGCCACCAAACATGCAGTGCCCGGTATCCAGGCACAGGCCGACCAGCGCCGGATCGGTGAGGGCCATCAGGCGCTCGATTTCGGCGGGCGTTTCCACGTATCCTGCGCAGTGATGGTGAAACACGGTGCGCAGCCCGGTCCGCTCTTTGACGGCGCGGGCGATGCGATTCGCGCCCGCCGCGAACGTCTCCCACTGCGCGCCGGTCAGGCCCATGGCGGGCGTGACGCGCCCGGCGTTCTGGGTGCGAACCGGCACGCTGCCGTTGTCGTCGGCCAGCACGATGAAACAGCCCTCGCCCGCCGCGTCGCGCAGCAGTTGGGCGGTCCGCACGGCAGCCGCTTCTCCGTCCGCGTGGGCGTCCGCATTGGCGAGCGCCACCGGCACGAAAGCCGCCAGCAGGTCCAGCCCGCGCCGCGCCAGTTCGGCGCGCAGCGCTGCGGGATCGGTGGGCATGAAGCCCCAATCGCCCAGCTCGGTGCCGGCGTAACCGGTCTCGGCGATCTCGTCCAACACCTGGGCGTAACCAGCCGCCTCTCCTTCGAGATCGAACTCAAGCACCCCCCACGAACAGGGGGCATTGGCAATGCGTATTGAATCGGCCACGGATCGCACTCCTCAAATGCAACACACGCTTACAGGAAATACCGCTGTTTGCGCTTCGCTTCTTCATGTTCCTGGCGGGACGCCGCGACTTCGGGACTGATCGCGACCTCCGCGACAGCCACATCCCACCAGCTTTCGTAGCCGCCGACCCGCTGCGCGCGATCGGTCTCGATGACGATGCACACCGGGCCGCCCTCGTGCTGCTGGGCCTGCTGGATCGCGTCGGCCAGCTCGTCGCGGTTCCGCGCGCGGATGGCGCGCGCGCCCAGGCTGGCCGCGTTAGCGGCGTAGTCCACCGGCAGCACCTCACCCGCCAGCTCGGCGGCATCAGTGCGGCGGCGGTACTCGGTGCCGAATCCGCCGCTGCCCACGCTCGCGGACAGGCCGCCAATGCTGGCGAAGCCGTGGTTGTCCAGCACGACGATGATCACCTTGAGCCCTTCCTGCACCATCGTGACGATCTCGCTGTTCAGCATCAGGTACGAGCCATCGCCGACCATCACGTAGACCTCGCGCTCCGGCGCGGCCAGTTTGGCGCCCATGCCGCCCGCGATCTCGTACCCCATGCACGAGTAGCCATACTCGAGGTGGTAGCCCTTCGGGTCGCGCGTGCGCCACAGCTTGTGCAGGTCGCCGGGCAGGCTCCCCGCCGCGCACAGCATGACGTCCTGCGGGCGCGAGAGCATGTTCACCACGCCGATCACCTCGCCCTGGCTGATCAGCGGCCCGTGCTCCAGGTGATAGATTCGCTCGACTTCGGCATCCCACGCTCTGTTGTAGTCCGCGGCGAGGGCGCGGTAGGCGCTCTCCACGGTGTAGCCTTCCAGCAGCGCCAGCAACTCCTGCAGCGTGGCGCGCGCATCGCCCACCAGCGGGATCGCGTTGTGCTTGTACGCGTCGAACTCGGCCACATTGATGTTGACGAACCGGACATCCGGGTTCTGGAAAGCGGTCTTTGAGGCGGTGGTGAAGTCCGAGTAGCGGGTGCCGATGCCGATCACCAGGTCCGCTTCGCTGGCGATCCGGTTGGCGCCCAGGGTGCCCGTCACGCCGATCGCGCCCAGGTTGGCGGGGTGATCGTAGGGCAGCGCGCCCTTGCCCGCCTGTGTCTCGCCCACCGGAATCCCGGTGCGGTCCACGAACGCGCGCAGGGCCTCCGTCGCGTCGCTGTAGTGCACGCCGCCCCCGGCGATGATCAGCGGGCGCCGGGCCGCCTTGATCCAGCTCGCGGCGCGCTGAAGCTGGGCCGCGTCAGGGCGATTGCGCGGGATATGCCACACCCGCCGCTCGAACAGCGCAGCCGGGTAATCGAACGCCTGGGTCTGGACGTCCTGCGGCAGCGCCAGCGTGACCGCGCCGGTCTCGGCGGGGGACGTGAGCACGCGCATCGCTTCGGGCAGCGCCGTGATCAACTGCTCCGGGCGGTAGATGCGGTCCCAGTAGCGTGAAATGGGCTTGAAGCAGTCGTTGACCGAGATGTCCTGCGAATGTTCGGACTCAAGCTGCTGCAGCACGGGCGCCTGGATGCGCTCGGCGAAGATGTCGCCGGGCAGCAGCAGCACGGGGATGCGGTTGATCGTCGCGCCCGCCGCCGCCGTGAGCATGTTGGTGGCGCCGGGGCCGATCGAGGACGTGCAGGCGAACGTCTGGAGGCGGTTTTTCATCTTGGCATAGGCCACCGCCGCGTGCACCATGGCCTGCTCGTTGCGGGTCTGGTAGTAGCGGAAGGTGGCCGCGTATTGCTGGAGCGCCTGCCCGATCCCGGCTACGTTGCCGTGCCCGAAGATCCCCCAACAGCCCGCGAAGAAGGGCTGCTCGGCGCCGTCGCGCTCCACAACCTGGTTCTGCAAAAACTCGATCAGGGCCTGTGCCATGGTGAGGCGTTTGGTAACCATAAGCATCCTCGTCTCAATCATTCGTTTGCGTGCATTGGCGAGCCGCCCACGCGCCTAGAGGCCGCCGTACGGCTCGACAAACGCCAGGACTTCATCCATCGTCGGCATGAAGTTGGCGCAGCCGTGCTTGGTGACGACGATCGCCCCGCAGGCGTTCCCCAGCCGGGCGGCCCGGTACCAGTCCCAGCCTTTGACGTAGCCGTACAGAAAGCCCGCCCCGAACGCGTCCCCCGCCCCCAGGATGTTGTAGATCTCGACCGGGAAGCCGGGCGCGTCGATCACGGTGCCGTCTTTGAGGTGAACGCGCGCGCCCCGGTCGCCGGCTTTCTCGATGACCGCTTCCGGGCCCAGCGCCAGCAGGTTGGCGATGGCCGCCTCGATGTCGCCGCTGACCTTCGTGTCCGAGATCTGCGAGTGCGTCAGCGACATCTGGGCCGGATCGGTCAGCATGGCGGCGTTGATCTCGTCCTGGGTGCCGATCACCACGTCGCACAGGCGCAGCACCGACCGGATGGCCACGCCGAAGGCGCGCGGGTCGTGCCACTGGTCGGGGCGAAAATCGATGTCGAGCACGACCTTGCCCCCCGCCCGCCGCGCCAGCTCGGCGGCGAACATCGTCGCGCTGCGGCTCGGTTCCAGGGAGAAGTTCGTCCCAGCGAACTGCACGACGCGCGCCGCCTGAACCGGGGCTGCCAGCACGTCGTCGATCGTGATCGCGATGTCGGCGCAGTTGTCGCGATAGTACACCAGGGGGAACTTGTCCGGCGGCTCGATCCCCAGCACGACGGCGCTCGTGCGGCGGCCCGGCTTGCGGACGATGTAATCGGTGTTGACTCCCTCGTTCTCGAGAAAGTGCAGGATGAAATCGCCGACCGGGTCCACGCCCAGGCCGGTGAGCAAGGCCGAATTCAGCCCCAGACGGCGCGCGCCAACGCTGATGTTGGTCGGCGATCCGCCTACGTAGGCGGCGAAGCTCTGGATCAGCTCGAAGGGGGTGCCCACATCGTTGGAGTAGAGGTCGATCGAGCTGCGGCCAATATCGAGGAGGTCTATTGTCTTTTCCACGCCATCATCCTTTTGTGCATTCCAACCCGGCGCCAGGACGATCCCCGGCCCGGAAAACGCCATAAGATGTGTCCCCGCCAGGCGCTTGACATCGCTCTCTCGCGCCCGTGCTGGACGAATTGGGAAAACGTTTACCAAAGCCTAAATGATTTTGTCCAGCGTGTCAAGCGCACCCCCACCGGCAGCGCTCAGCGCGCGCAGGGCGCCGTCGACTGACGCACCACCAGCTCGGTGTTGAGCATGACGGTCTCCGGCGCGGCGCCCGGATCCTGGAGCTGGTGGAGCAGGATGCGCACCGCCGCCTCGCCGATCGCGTAGATCGGCTGGGCGACCGTCGTCAGCGGGGGAATCACGAACGCGGCCAGGGAGATATTGTCGAACCCCACGACCGACAGGTCTTCCGGCACGCGCAGGTCGAGGTAGGCCGCGGCGTGCAGGACGCCCACGGCGATCGAGTCCGCCAGCGCGAAGACGGCCGTTGGCCTGCCCGGTCGATGGAGCATATCCAGCGCCGCCTCGTAGCCCGCCTCGAAGTCGGAGCCCCGGCTCATGATCCGCACCTCGGCGTCGACCCCGGCCTCGGTGAGCGCCTGTTGGGCGCCCGACAGCCGCTCGACCGGCATGCTCGCCAGGTTGGCGCAGATCACGCCAATGTGCGTGTGGCCGAGCGCGATCAGGTGCTGGGCGCCATCGTAGCCCCCCTGAAAGTTGCTGATCAGCACGCGGCTCACCTCGAGCTCAGCGAAGGACCGCTCGATGAGCACCACCGGGATGCCGCGCTCGACGATGCGCCTCAGATTGGCCTGGCTGCCGGCGATCGACGGGAAGTAAATGAAAGCGTCCACCTGCTGGGTGAGCAGCATATCGACATACGCTCGTTCTTTGTCGGGCTGTTCCTCGGTGCTGCACAGCAGGCCGCGGTAGTCGCTGGCGAACAGGGTCCGCTCGATGGCAAAGGCCAGCGTGCTGAAAAACGGCTCGTGGATGCGCGGAATCAACACGCCGACCGAGCGCGTCGCGCTGCGGCGCAGGCCCTGGGCGATCGCGTTGGGCTGGTAGCCCAGCCGGTCCATGGCGCTCAGCACGCGCGAGCGCAAATCCGGGCTCACGCGCCGGTTGCCGTTGATTACGCGCGACACCGTCGCGATCGAGACCCGCGCCTCGGCCGCCACATCCTTGATGGTCGGAATAGGATGCCTGCCTTTCTAGCTACATACCGCAGTCGAGTCATTTTGAACAGTAGCATCAACGCGGATCGGCGTCAAGACGGCCCTCGCCCTGTCGGTCGCTGTTGCCCGACGGCGATAAAACGTTTTCCCGAATCACTTGACACGGTCTTCAGAATCGTGCTATGGTGAGATCGACTTGTCCGGACAAGACATGACAAGACTGTTATTTGCGGACCCAAATGATGTTTCGTCTATCCAGGACCAGCCCCATCCCGCTGCACACGCAGTTGCTCAACGAACTGCGCCACGCGATCCTCAGCGGCAAGCTCAAGCCGCACGAGCAACTGCCGGGCGAGTACGCCCTGATCAGCCAACTCCGCATCAGCCGCTCGACGATCCAGCGCGCCTGGCAAACGGCCCAGGACGAGGGACTGATCTACCGGGTCCCGGCTAAGGGCACCTTCGTCAGCGAACCGGCCCAACGGCCCACCACCACCCGGTTCGTGAGCTGCATCATGGCCGAGTTCCGCTACACCTTCGACGGCAGCCTGCTCGACGGCGCGGATGAGCTGCTGCGCGCGAAGGGTTACCGCCTGCTATTCGCGCAGAGCGAGCGGCGCATCGAGGAGGAAAACCGCCTGATCCGCACCATGTGCGCCGAAGGCGTCGCCGGGATCCTGCTGTGGCCTGTCATGGAAAACAACAGCAAGCGGTTCGTCTCCGACCCGTCGTGCTCGGTGCCGGTCGTGCTGCTCGATCGCCCGATTCTGGACGTGAGCCTGCCGTGCATCACCAGCCAGAACTACGAGGGCGGGCTGCAGGCCATGCAGCACCTGCTGGCGCTGGGGCACCGCGACATCGCGTTCGCCGCGTGGCCGCCGCTCGATCTGCACCCGATCGCGGAGCGCATCCGTGGCTACCGCGAGGCGATGGTCGAGGCCGGTCTGACGCCACGCCCGATCCTCACGCTGGGCGAGCCGCTCGAGGCCGTCAACTACCGGCGCTACGAACGTGAAGCGCACGAAGATGTCGCCTACCTGGCCGATGTGCTCAGGCGGCCCGACCGGCCCACGGCGATTTTCGCCATGAACGATCTGCTGGCCGTGCTCGTGCTGCGCGCCGCGCGCGCCGCCGGGCTGCAACTCCCCGCGGACCTGTCCGTGATCGGGTTCGATGACCTGGAATTGACCAGACGCACAGAGCCTACGCTGACGACGGTTGCCCAGGATACGCCCGTCATTGGCCGGGAGGCCGTCAGGCAGCTTTTGTCCCTGATCGATGGCGACCCCCCGCGGCGGACGTTCACCCTGGTTCCGACTCGCCTGATCGTCCGTGAGTCTACCAGCACTCCCCCTGTCCGCTCCGGTAGTGGTGAAAGGAGGTAGTAGTTAGCAGGCAGTCGTTTGGCATGACGTTGGTTCCATACTCATTTCGTGAGAATGCTATTCCAGGAGGAAACCAAATCAATGTTTAGGAAAGCTTTGCTTATCAGGATGTTGGTGATCGTCGCGCTGGTGAGCACGCTGAGCGCGGCATTCGCCGGCTCGGCGGCTGCCCAGGACGAGATCAAACTGACCATGACCTGCCGCTGCGTAGCCGACGGCGTGAACGCGCAGTTGGTCGAGTGGCTCCTCGACACAGTCATCCCGACCTTCGAGGAAGCGATGGCCGCTGAGGGGAAAAACGTGACTGTCGAGCTGGTCCAGTTCGGCGGCAGTGACGAGCAGCTCAAAGAGCAGTACGCGCTGGACCTCGGCGTGGGCGGTGGTTACGACCTGTTCTCGTTCGACGGCTTTTGGGTGCCGGAGTTCGTGGATGCCGGGCTGCTGAAGCCGCTCGGTGAGGTGGTTCCGGCTGCCGACGAGTGGGACGGTTGGGCGCATGTTTCGGAAGGCATCCAGGCGATCCTGGGCTACCAGGGCGTGCGCTACGGCATCGCCTCCGGCACGGACGTTCGCGAGATCTTCTAACGCCGCGACCTGTTCGAAGAGGCGGGCATCGAAGTGCCGTGGCAGCCGGCTAGCTGGGAAGACATTCTGGCAGCGGGCCGCACGCTCAAGGAAGCGGGCGTAGAGACCCCCATCCAGATCAACGCCGGCACGGCGATGGGCGAAGCCACCACCATGCAGGGCTGGGATATGGTGCTGTTGGGCGCTGGCCAGCATATGTATGACTTCGACCAGGCCAAGTGGTACGTCAGCGGCCCCGCCATCCTGGACGCGCTGAACTTCTACAAGGCCATCTACCTGGACGAAGAACTGGGTGACGCGCGCCTGCAGTTGGTGGCCGATGGCCGCGATCGCTCGTTTGCGGACTTCGCCTCGGGCAAGATCGCGATCCTGGTCGAGGGCGACTGGTTCTGGCGCTCCGCCATCCTCAATCAGATGGACGAGGCCACCCGCAACGAGGTTGTCACCTGGGCCAAGATGCCCGCTAAGGAACCGGGCGCGGGCTTCCGCGGCCAGGACTTCGTGACGATCTCGGGCGGCACCGGCTGGGTCCTGAACCCCAACACCGAGCACCCTGAGGAAGCCTGGGCGCTGATGGCGCACATGTCCAGCCAGGACATGCAGCTCATCTGGGAAGAGATCCTGCCGCGCATCAACTTCCGCGACGATGTGCCGGTGGCGGGCGATGAGGTCATGTCGGCCATGGCAGAAGAACTGCTCCCGCTGACGACTGTGCGCCCGATGCTGCCTGACTACGCGAAAGTTTCGTACGAAGCGCAGCTCATGACCGAGCGCGTGGTGTCCGGCGAGATGTCGCCCGAGGAAGCGATGCAGGCCTACGCTGACGCGGTCACCGAGATTGTCGGCGAAGAGAACGTCATCGTCGTCCCGATCGAGTAACCTTCACGATCGCGCATCAGGGGCCCGGGAAGTGTCCGTCCTGGGCCCCCTGTTAATGGGCACACCTGGAGACAGACAGTGGAGAAACGTCCCGGAGTATTCTCCGGCAAAGTGGGGCTAGCATTCCTGACACCGGCGCTGTTCTTTGTCGCCATCTTTCTGATCTTACCGTTCTTCTGGATCTTCTACCTGAGCTTCACCAACCGCACGCTGACCGGGATCACCGCCGCCAACCCGGAATTCGTCGGGCTGGAGAATTACCGGCGCCTGTTCGATCTCGACCAGTGGATGCGCTACGGGCAGTTCGGCAACGCGCTGAAAATCACCTTCCAGTTCGTAATCGGCTCGGCGCTGCTCGGGCAGGCGGTGGTCGGGCTGACGGTGGCGTGGGCGTTCTACCGGCGCAAGGGTTTCCTGCGCGAAGTCGTGTTCACGCTGGCCGTCCTGGCGTGGATCATCCCCGAGGTCGTGGTCGCGTTCGCGTGGAGCGCCTTTCTAGACGTGGACCGGGGCACGTTCAACGCCATATTATCTGCCGTGGGGTTGGGCAAGCCCGACTGGTTATTCGATTACCCGCTGCTCACCATCATCATTTTCAACACGTGGCGCGGGTCGGCCTTCTCGATCCTATTGTTCTCATCGGCGTTGGAAACCATCCCGCCCTCGTACGTGGAAACAGCTGACGTGGTCGGCGCCTCGGCCTGGCGCAAGTTCCGCGACATCATCTTCCCGCTCATGCGCGGGCACATCCTCACCGACCTGATCCTGATCACGCTGTGGACCTTCAACGTGTTCACCCCCTTCCTGCTCACCGGCGGCGGGCCGACCTACCGGACCGAGCTGGTGTCCATTTACACCTACCGGACCGCGTTCAAGTTCTTCGAATTTGGCCGGGGCGGCGCGATCGCAGTGGTGATGATGCTCATCAATTTCACGCTGGCGATCGGCTATCTGATGACCCTCCGGCGCCAGAAGGCGGCATCATGAGAGACTACGAATCGACATTCTCCAAAGTGATCCTCGTCTTGTTCTCGATGGCGTGCATGGCGTTTTTCGCGCTGCCGCTGCTGTGGCTGCTGACCGCGCCCTTCAACCCGATGACCACCCTGGCGGTCGAACTGCCGGACGAGCCTTCGCTGGACAACTTCCGGACGGTGTTCAAGAACGAGTTCGCCATTCGCGCGCTGTTCCGGAACAACCTGATCATCGCCGGGGGCGCGATGCTGACCGTGGCGGCGGTGGCGACACTGGCCTCGTATGGCCTGTCGCGCACGCGCATCGCCGGGCGCGACATCCTCGTGTATGTGCTGATGTTGTTCTCGTCGGTGGTGGGCGGCACGGCGGCGATGGTGCCGCTTTTCCTGCTGGCGTACCACCTCAAGCTGATCGACACGCACGTGGGGGTGGTCCTGGTGATGACCGGCGGCCTGCTGCCCGCCGCGATCTTCATGATGCGCGACTTCGTCGACTCGATCCCGCGCTCGTACGAAGAGGCGGCGCTGGTGTGCGGCGCGGGGCCGCTGCGTATTTTCCGCGACATTGCCTTTCCGCTGGTGCGGCCTGGGGTGGCTGTCGTGGCGATCTGGGCTTTCGTCAACGCCTGGGGCGCGTTCCTGATCCCGGTCGTCATGCTGCGCAGCCCGAACAATATGCCCGCGTCGGTAGCACTGTATTCGTTTTACAGCGAGGCCGGCACGCCCGTGCACACCCTGGTTTCGGCCTATGCGTTCCTGTATGCCGTGCCCGTGCTGATCCTCTATTTGCTGGTGAACTGGAAGTTCGGCTTCCGTTTCTTTGGCGGCATCAAAAGCTGACAGTCTGGATGCAGAGAAAACATGGCAAAGATACAACTCGAGCACATCACGAAAAAGTTCGGCGAGCTGACTGCCGTCGATGACGTCAGCCTCGAAGTGAGCGATGGTGAGTTCGTCGCCCTGCTCGGCCCGTCCGGCTGCGGCAAGACGACCACGCTCCGGCTAATTGCGGGGCTGGAAGTGCCCAATGCGGGAAAGATCTTCATCGGCGACAGGGAAGTGACCGGGCTGCCGCCGCGCGAGCGTGATATCGCGATGGTGTTCCAGGACTATGCGCTCTATCCCCACATGACGCTGCTCGACAACATCGGCTACCCGCTCAAGGTGCGAGGCGTCGCTAAGTCGGACATGGTGGCGCGGGTGAGCGACGTGGCGACCGAGCTGCAGATCGGCGACCTGCTGGAGCGGCGCCCGGGCCAGGTCTCCGGCGGGCAGCAGCAGCGCGCCTCGGTGGCGCGGGCGCTGGTCCACCAGGCCCAGGTGTTTCTGTTCGACGAGCCGCTGAGCAACCTCGATGCCAAGCTGCGCCTTGAAGCGCGCGCCTTCCTCAAGCACCTGCAGCAGGAAGTCGGCGTGACTGCCGTGTATGTGACGCACGACCAGGCCGAGGCGATGGCGCTGGCCGATCGCATCGCCGTGATGAACCACGGGCACGTGATGCAGTTGGGGCATCCGCTGGACGTCTACCGGCGCCCGGCCAACACGTTCGTGGCGGCGTTCATCGGCAGCCCGCCCATGAACCTGCTGCCGTGCGAGGTCGATATCCAGGCTGGTAGAATTCTATTCGAGGGCGATCGCGCGCTGGACATCTCCGGCTACCGCGAGCGCTGGGGCGGCGCGCTCAAAAACGGGCGCGACATCACGCTCGGCGTCCGGCCCGAGAATATCTCGATCAGCGCGACCGAGATCCCCGGATCGATTCCGAGCCGGGTGTATGTCGTCCAGCCGCTGGGCGGCGAGTGGCTGGTCGTCACCCAGGTCGGCGCCGAGCTGGTTTCGGTGCGCCTGTTCCAGGACGAAGCGCCCGAGTTGGCCGAGCACGTCTGGCTGAAACTCGACCTGGACCGCACCTTCCTCTACGACAAAAACGGGGACCTGCTCCAATGACCGGCGCGACGTGGTCCGAGCAGCGGCTGGAGGGCTATCTCGCGCCCGACCAGGCCCAGCAGTATCACAACGTCCCCTTCCAGATGCCCGATGGTGTGCGGCGGCTCGAGGTGCGCTACGAATACAGCCACCCGATCGGCTCCGATCCGCATCTGACCGGCGGCAACACGCTGGACATTGGCCTGTTCGACCAACGCGGCGCCGGCTACCCTGGGCGCGGCTTCCGGGGCTGGACCGGCAGCGCCCGCAGCGAGTTTTTCATCGGCCATGACGACGCCACGCCGGGCTATCTGGCGGGGCCGCTGGACCCTGGCGAGTGGAACGTCTCGCTCGGCTTCTACAAGAGCGCGCCGGAAGGCTGCCACTACACTATCACGCTGCGCTTCCTGATTGGGGAGAACGGCGAGTCCCCCGCCTCGCCCACCTTGCTCACGCTCGCTAACAGCCATTCGACGCTGCCCGCCCGCGCGGACGGGTGGTATCGCGGCGAGCTGCACTGCCATTCCTACCACAGCGACGGCGACTCCGACCCGCGCGACCTGATCGCCGCCGCCAAGGCGCTGGGGCTGGACTTCCTGGCGGTCACCGATCACAACTCGATCAGCCATCTGGCCGCCCTGGCGACGGTCGATCCGGGCGACCTGGTGCTGATCCCCGGCTGCGAGGTCACCACGTACAAAGGGCACTGGAACGTCTGGGGGCTGGAAGAGTGGATCGACTTTCGCACGCTGACGCCTGACCTGATGACCGAATCGATCCGGCGCGCGGCGGCGCTGGGCTACCTCACCTCGTGCAACCACCCCCGTACGATGGGTCCCCCGTGGGAATTCAAGGCGATCACCGGGCAGCACTGCATCGAAGTGTGGAACGGCCCGTGGGAGATCTTCAACAACGAGTCGCTGGCCTACTGGGAGTCCCGGCTGCGGCAGGGCGAGCGGCTGGTGGCGGTCGGCGGTAGCGACGCGCACTACCTGTCGCGCCCTCATATCGCCCGCATCGGCACGCCGACCACCTGGATCCACTGCGCGGGCACGCCCACCGCCGCCGCGCTGCTGGACGGACTGCGCGCCGGGCACGCCTTCATCAGCGAGGCGCCGGACGGCCCGCAGGTTTACCTGTCGGGCGGTAGCGCGATGATGGGCGACTGCGTGCCGCGCCCGGCCTCGGGGTTGCTGGACATGACCGCCCGCGTGGTGCATGGCGATGGGCTGCGCCTGGAGTTCCTCGGCGCGGAGGGGCGGTTGGCACAAGTAGACATATCTGGCGACAATCAATCGGTCGCGGTCGCCGTCCCTGTTGGGGCGACCGCTTACGTGCGCGCCCAACTGGTCGAGACGACCGGCGAGACGGCGGCGCTGCACGCGCTGACGAATCCCATTTACATTACACAGACTGAGGTTCCCGAATGACCCGTGCACCTTACCGCATCACCATCGTGTCGCATACCCATTGGGACCGGGAATGGTACAAGCCCTTCCAGGTGTTCCGCTTCCAACTGGTCGAGCTGGTGGACCGCTTGCTGGACATTTTGGACAGCACGCCGGACTACCACAGCTTCCTGCTCGACGGGCAGACCATCGTGCTCGAAGACTATCTCGCCATCCGGCCCGAGCGCGAGGCCGACCTCCGGCGACATATCCAGGCTGGCAGACTGCTCATCGGGCCCTGGCACATCCTGCCCGACGAATTCCTGGTCAGCCCCGAGGCGACGGTCCGCAACCTGATGCTGGGCGCGCGAGTCTGCGCGCGCTTTGGGCCGCGCATGCCGATCGGCTATACACCTGACCCGTTCGGGCACATCAGCCAGCTCCCGCAGATTCTGGCGGGCGTTGGGTTGGAAGCCGCCGCGCTGCAGCGCGGGCTGTCCGACGAGCCGACCGCGCTGTGGTGGGAAGCCCCCGACGGCACGCGGATGTTGACGATCTTTTTCCGGACGGGGTATGGCAACCTGTCCTGGGCGCCCACTGCGCCGGATGCCTTCACGCGCATGGTCGAGCTCCAGATCGACCTGCTCTCGCCGCACGCGCCCACGCCCTACCTGCTGCTCCTGAATGGTACGGACCACATGATGCCCCAGCCCGAGTTGCCGGAGCTGATCGCCGGGGCCAGCCAGCGCCTGGGCGGGCGCGCCCAGGTGGTCCATGGCACGCTGCCGGACCACGTTGCCGCCGTGCGCAAAGCGCTGGGCGACGTCGATCAGATTCCGGTCGTGCGCGGCGAGCTGCGCTCTCCGAAGCGATTCCCCGTGCTGCCGGGCGTCTTCTCGGCGCGGATGTGGATCAAGCAGGCCAACGACGCCTGCCAGACCGCGCTGGAACGCTACGCCGAGCCATCGAGCGCGCTGGCCCGCGTGGCTGGCGGGGCGGATCGCCGGGGCGAGCTCTGGCAGGCGTGGCGCTATCTGATCGAGAACCATCCCCACGACTCGATCTGCGGCTGCTCGATCGACCAGGTCCACGAAGAGATGCGCGCCCGCTTCGCCTGGAGCAAACAGCTTGCCGACGAGACGACCGCCGCCAACCTGGGTTATCTGGCCGGGCAGATCGACGGCGCGCGCCTGCCCGCCCCGTCACGCACGGAGGAGCCCGCGCCGCCGGCGCACGCGGCGATTTCGGCGCAGACCGATCGCGTCGTGCTGGTCTACAACCCGCTGCCCGGCGCGCAGACCGGCGTCGTCGAGATCACGGCGCGCTGGGCGGGTCCCCGGCGGCGCTATCGCCTGCTGGACCCGGACGGGAACGATGTGCCGTACCGGGTGCTGCACGGCGAGGAGATCATCTTCGAGGAGCGCGAGATCACGCGGGATGATCTGGCCGCGCTGCTGGACCAGATCGAGATCGGGTTCTACAAAGGCCGCCTGATCAGCGACGTGAGCGTGTGGATCGAGGGCGACGAGGCCCGGATCGAGATGGTGCTGCCCGAATACCACACCGGCCAGATCGGCGATTTCTCCGGGCTGGTGGCCACGCTGCGGCGCGATCCCCGGCTGGCGGCGGCCAAGCGCCGCCATGTGACGACGTACCTGGCCGACAACTTCCGCATTGCGCTGGTGGCGCGCGACGTACCGGGCGTGGGCTACCGCGCCTACCGGCTGGCGAACGTGCCGGAGAACGGCGCGACGCTCGCCACGCCCGCTCCGGTGCCCATCACAGCTTTGGAGAACGAATGGCTGCGCGTGGAGGCCGATCCGGAAGATGGGACGCTGCGCGTCACCGACAAGGCGACCGGCCGGACGCTGAGCGGCCTGAACCGCCTGCAGGACGGCGGCGACCGCGGCGACGAATACAACTACTGCCCGCCGGCGCACGATACGCTGGTCACGCGGCCCGTCGAGCCGCCCGCCATCGCCTGCCGCGACGACGGTCCCTGCGGCCAGGTGATGGTGATCGCGGCCCACTACGCCCTGCCCGCCGCGCTAGCGGACGACCGCGACGCGCGCGCGCCGGAGACGGTCGAGCTGCCGGTCACGACGACCGTGCGACTGGTGCCGGGCGTGCGCCGCGTCGACGTGCACACCGAGCTGGACAACCGCGCCCGCGATCACCGGCTGCGCGCCCTGTTCCCCGCCGGGATAGCGAGCCAGCGCGCCATCGTCGATGGGCACTTCGACCGGCTGGAACGCGGCCCGGTCACCGTGACGGATACGAAAATGGGCTGAGCAGCCGATGCCCACCGTCGCCCAGCGCGCCTTCTCATGCCGTGCACCGGGACGGCGTCGGGCTGATGGCTGCGCGCGGCCTGCCGGAATACGAGCACATCATCGAACCGCACGGGTCCACGCTGGCGCTGACCCTGCTGCGCGGTGGGCTGGCTCTCGCGGGACGTCCGGGCGCCGGACCGGGCCGCCCGACGCCCAACGCGCAATGCCTGGGCCTGGCGGCCTCGAGTACAGCCTGATCCCGTCTTCGGCGGCGAGTCGTTCGGCCTGGACGAAGCCGCCCACGCGGCCTACGCGTTCACCGCGCCGCTGCATGCCACCACCAGCGAAGTGCCCAGGGACGCTGCCGCCGGAACTGCAGTTCGTGACGCTCAAACCCGCCGCATGGGTCCCGACTGCGCTCAAGCCCGCCGAGTTCGGCGAGGGGATCGTCGTGCGCTTCTACAACAGCCACGCCGCTGCCGTCTCGGGCCGGGTCGAATTCGGCCTGCCCGTGGACGCGGTGACACCGGTCAACCTGCTCGAGGAGCCATCGAGCTGCCGATGCGCGCCGAGGGCGTTGCCCGGCTGGACGTGCCGGGCAAGCGCATCAGGACGCTGCGCGTCGACTTCGGCGCGCGCTAGGTTCTGTTTCTGGCCCGACGAGGAGCATAGGGATGCGCGACGATCAGCCTGCTGCCGCCAGGCCTCTGGGGCGCACAGCCTGGCGACATCATCAGCGTTCGGCGTGTACCCGCAATCGGCGGACGGCGCGGACCGACGCTGGTCAGCCGAGGTGCTGGAACAAGCCCCGGGCAGCGAGCTGTTCTGCTGAGCCAGGTCATTCTGGACTGCAGCGGCATCACGCGGAGCGTCCGCGTAACCTGGTGTGAATTGCGATGCGGCAGTGGCTGAACGATGAGTTCCCTATCACGCCGCGTTCGATGCCACCGAGAAGGAATCATCACTAATAATGCTGCACGGACAACGAGAGGGCAGCCCGACACGGAGGACAGAGCCCTGCTCAGCGTCGCTGAGGTGAAGGAAGCGATCGACAAGCTCGGCAAGGATTTCCGCCGCGCCATCGGGACGGACTTCGCCAGAGTCAAAAAGTCGATGGGTGCCGTTTATACGTGTACGACAGGAGCGTCAGCGAAGACTATCTTACCGTCAACGGCGCAAACATGGCTGCCTGTGGTGGTATTGAGAAATCAAGGCAGGCTGGAAGACTGGGCGTCGACGCATCAATGCGCCGGGTGTTTGTCGGCGCGTGCGCCAGCATTCGCCACTACGCTCGCGTCAATCGCACGGGCTACGGCGTGCGCCCCGTTTTTGAGACTCGATCTTACGATAAGCGAATTCGGTATTCATGCGGGCGCCTTGATTGGGTCACGCTGGATACACCGAACCCGGCGCACGCTATGGCGCGTCAGGGTGGATCGAAAGCGTCGCGCAGGCCGTCGCCCACAGTTGAACGCCAGTACGATGATGCTGATCAGCGTCCCCGGCACGACCCACATCCACCAGGCGGTCAGCATCCAGGCTTTGGCGTCTTCCAGCATGTTGCCCAGGCTGGCATCCGGCGGCGGCACGCCCAGACCGATGTAGCCCAGCGGACTCGCTCCAGGATGGTGATTTTCCGGGACGACCAGCGCGGCCGCCACGACGATCGGCGACAGCGCGCGTTGGGCAGCAGGTGGTGGCGGATCAGGCGGCGGAGGCTGACCGCCTGGGCCACAGCATGTAGTCGCGCCTCGAGCGCCAGGAACTCGGCTCCTGCACTAGCCGGGCGACATCCATCCACCGAAAAAGCCGAGAATCATGATCAGGTTCCAGATGCTGGGGTCCAGGATGGCATTCAGCGCCAGAAACAGGATGAAGCTGGGCACCGACAGGAAGACATCCACGATCCGGCATGAGGATCGCGTCCGGGCCGCCTGCGTGACTTCGCGATGGCGCCGACCACGACGCCGACCATGATGCTGATGATCATCGCCATGAACCCGACGCCCAACGACACGCGCATGCCATACAGCGCCCGCGAGAACAGGTCGCGGTTGTAGTTATCGGTGCCGCGGGTGCTCCAGGCCGCGGTTGGGCGTGCCGCGCACTACCAGCGGTTGCGCGGGTCGATGTCGTTCGGGTTGGCAGGGCGATCTCGTGGGCGAAGATCGCCAGCATGCCCAGCGCGATCAGCAGCACGAGGCTGAACAGCGCCAGCCGGTGCCGCCGGAAGCTGCGCCACGTCAGCCGCCAGAGACTGTCCTGGCGGGCGTCTGCGTCGAGGGTGATCGCCGCGTCACTCATAGCGAATCCGGGGGTCGGCCCAGTGATAGGCCAGGTCGGCCAGGAAGTTGCCCAGGACGATGAACACCGCGGAAATCATGGTCACACCCATGATGACCGGGTAATCGCGGCGGAGGGCGGCGTTGACGGCCAGGCGGCCCATGCCCGGCCACCCGAAGACGAACTCGATGATGAACGCGCCCGACACGAGCTGCGGGATCGACAGGCCGCCGATGGTGATCATGGGCAGCAGGGCATTGCGCAGCGCGTGAACGCGCAGCACGCGCCGCTCGCGCGCGCCTTTCGCCCGCGCCGTGCGGATGTAGTCCTGGGTTAGCACGTCCAGCAGGCTCGAGCGCTGGTAGCGCGCCCAGCGCGCGATAGACGCAGCGCTCAGGGCGATGGTGGGCAGCACCAGGTGCTCCCCCACGTCGCGGACGGCGCGCCAGCCTTCGTAGCTCTCGCGCACGTCGTGCATCCCGGTCGAGGGCAGCCAGCCCAGCTCCACCGCGAACACCTGGATCAAGAACAGGGCCACGACAAAGCCCGGCACGCTCAGCCCGATGAACGACGCGACAGTGATGGCGTAGTCGAACAGGGTATAGCGGTAGACGGCGGACAGAATCCCGACCGGGATCGCCAGGATCACGGTGAGCGCCAGCGACGTGAAGCCGAGCAGCGCCGTGTTGGGCAGCCGCTCGCCGATCTCGTCCGTCACCGGGCGGCGGGCCGACAGCGAAAAGCCGAGATCGCCCTGCACCGCGTTCCCCAGCCAGCGCACGTACTGCACCGGCACCGGGTCGTCGAAGCCCAGTTCGGCGCGCAGCCGGGCCAGGTCCTCGGCACTGGGCGGCGGCTTGTTGGGATCGATATAGACCACCGTGGGATCGCCTGGCGCCAGGCGGATGATCAGAAACGCCAGGATGGAGATTCCGATCAGCAGCGGGATCGTTTGCACGATCCGGCGAATCAGGAAACGGGTCATGCGTCACTCACCGTCGGGCAGGTAGGTTATTGGGACCGGGGGCTGCAGATCAGCCCCCGGCACACCCCTGTCTGGCTTGCCGGGCCAGTCTGGCCCGATCGGGTCTATTCGCTCTGGTAGATGCGCTCCGGATGGCGGAAGTTGGTCCCCAGCGAAATATCCAGCACGGCGTCGTCGATATTGAAGCGGCTGCTGAGCACCGCCGGCTCGGTATTGCGATAGAGCGGCAGCGTGGGCAGCTCTTCCCACAGGATCGCTTCGATCTGCTCGTAGATCGCCATGCGGGCGTCGAAGTCCGTCTCCAGGCGCGCAGCCTCGAACAACTGGTTCACTTCTTCGTTGCGGTAGTTGGGAATGTTCGGCCCCAACGCGTCCGTCCACATGTAGAAGTTGGCGTAGCTGTTCGGCTCCGGGCCGATCACGCTCCAGCCGGAGGTGTGCGCTTCGTACGGCTTGTCGACCACCCGCTCCTGGTAAATCTGCTCGACCAGGGTCGAGAGGTCGCCGAATTCCAGCTCTGTCTGCACGCCGATGTCCTGCCAGAAGGCCTGGACGACCACGGCATAGTCGGCGTAATCGCGGAAGCCGCCCGCAAAGGACGTGATCGTGATGGTCCACGGCTCGCCGTTCACGTCGCGGATCCCGTCACCGTCGGTGTCGCTGATGCCCGCCTCATCGAGCAGCGCGCCCGCGCGTTCCGGATCGTAATCGTACCCGCCGAGCTTATCCTGCTGGTAGAACGGCACCACGTGGTCGAAGTGCGAGTTGTGAACCACGCCGTACCCCTGGCGCACGATGTCCACCACGGCCTGCCGGTCGATCGCGGTCATCAGCGCCTGCCGCACGCGCACATCCTGGAACTTGGGATTGGCCAGGTTGAGGAACATGTGGAACAGGCTGTCCTGCTCGGCCACCGAGATCGTGAAGTCGGGATTGCCCTCGAAGGTGGGCACCGACGCGCCCGGAATATTCGGCAGGAAGTCGAGCTCGCCGGTCTGCAGGGCGGCGACCTGCGACTGCTCGTCCGGGATGATGCGGAAGATCAGGCGGTCGATGCACGGGCGGCCCCGGAAGTAGTCTTCGTTAGCCTCCAGGACGATGCTCTCGGCTGTGTTCCATTCCACGACCTTGAACGGGCCGGTCCCGACCGGCGCGCGATTGAACGGCCCTTCTCGCAGGTCCTGGCCTTCCAGCACGTGCTTGGGCACGATGGGCACGCTGATGTCCGTGAAGAATGACGCGTTGGGCGAGGTCAGGTGAGCGACGACGGTGTAATCATCGGCGGCCTCGAACTGGATCGGCTCGTCGCCCTGCATGAAGCGCGGGCGGAACGGGGCGATCTCGGCCTCGGACGTCTGGATCGTCTGGAAGGTGTAGACCACGTCCTCGGCGGTGAGCTCCTCGCCGTCATGCCATTTCACGCCCTGGTGCAGGTTGAAGGTCCAGGTCAGGCCATCTTCGCTCACGCTCCAGCTTTCGGCCAGATCGCCTGTGATCTCGGTCCCCCAGTTTTCGCCACCCAGCGTCAGGGGGTTGAAGACAAAGGACAGGACCGCGACCGAGGCGCCGTCATTGGCATAGATGCCGTTCAGGCTCACCGGGTCGTCGGTGATGGCGGTGATCAGAGTTCCCCCGGTGGTCGGGCACGCGAACTCGTCCGACTGAGCGGCGATCGGTGTGGGGCCGAGCGATGGGCTTCCGGCCAGCACGACGATCGCCAGCAGCACAATAAGACCTGATACAAGTTTCAGACGCATGATGTTTTCTCCTTGTTGAATGAACGAGACTATCTACCTGCCCTCGAGGATCATCTGGCCGGACGCGCGCCAGTAAAACCGTGAAAAACACAGAAGACCACAGAGGAGCAGCAGGCACGACAACGCCTTGAGGCATCACCCTGCCGGCTGCGGTCTCAGGGATATTAACAGGTAGTATATATCGCTCTGTGGAGATCAACAAGTGAAGCAGCAATGTTAACTTGTTTTTAGGATGAATTTATTGATTCTTTACAGCGTTTGCCCATAAGATGAAGATGCAACATCATGCACAACTCCCGTTCGCGTAAGCCGTTGTGAGCAGGCGCATTCCTGCCTCGCCAACGTCTCGCTCTTCCTGCTCCGCTGGCCGGAAACACCAGTTCGCCGAAACCCGGTTCAATCAGTCTATGAGACAGGGAGAACGGATATGAACAGGCTAGGGAATGCACGAGCCATCCTGCTGAGGATGGCCTTGGTGGTTGGGCTGCTGTTCGCGTTTGGGGTGCTCACTCAAACGCCAAGCAGCGACGCGGCGGCGCTCCCGCCAAGCGATTGGTGGTTGGTGGTGCACGACCAGTGCGAGGACTCGCTGCACTGGATCAACTCGGAAGGCGAATTCGCCGCCATCCCGCGCCCGGCCCTGCCCGACGAAGCGGCGGGAACGCCCTGCAGCTTCAGACCGATGCACATCTCGCAAGATGGCCGCTACTATGTCGGCGTGGGGCCGCTCACCAGCGGGCGGGTCGGCATCGGCTTCTTCGACCTGCAGACCGGGACCTGGCTCCAGGTTCACCAGGCCCAGCCCAACGAGTCGATCGTCCTGGGCGATCGCTACTCGTCGGATGCCGCCAACCGCATCGCGGTCGGGTTCGTGAATGATGCCAGCGCGCCGCGAGCCTGGCGCGTGATCGTGTTCGACATGACCACGGGCGACGTGCTGGATATGCTGCGCAGCGACGGCGCGGAGATTGCCGGGTTCGTGGGCGGCGAATTCCTGGCAACGGCCGCGACGACCCCGCATGTGACCCTGCTTGCGGATGACGAGATCAGCGGCACCTATCACGCCCAGATCCGCTTCGACCCGCTGGAGGCGGGCGGCGAGGTGCTGGGCGCGGTGGCGTGGTATCCCTACGGCGCGCCAGGCGTGGTCCAGGAACTGATCAGCAGCCCGTACACCGCCGCCGACATGGACTTACTGCCCAACCGCCACGCGATCTTCGGCTATTCCGATCCGGCCTACCCGGCGGGGCCGCCTGTGGGTCCCGGGCCAGACCCGATCACGACCAACGCGATCGGCCTGCTCCGCCCCACCGGCCCGGAAGACATCAACCCGGCGCGCCAGCTTTTCTTTGCCGATGGCGTGCACACGCTCTACCAGCCCCAGTGGGCGGCGGACGGCGACATCATGCTGTTCCGGATGTCGGACGGCGAGGACGAGACGGTCCGGTGGGTTCGCAGCGGGACGGCGATCATGATCACGCTGGAGGAGCAGATCGCCCAGATCCTGGGCGTGCCGTCGGGCTTCGTCTACAACGTGGGTTCCGACCTCTACTTCATGAACATCAGCGAGACGGCGCCCACCGGCCCGGTCTTCAGCGACCCCATGCTGGCGGGCGGGGCGTACTTCGTGTGGGCGACGGCATTCGGCAGCCCGGCGCTGGCGCTCGACACCCCGACAGCAGCCTCGACACCCCCCTCGCCCGGCGTCCCGACGCCGACCCCGGTGCCGCCAGCGCCCTCGACCGGCGGGCCGGATCTGTTCGTGAGCGAGTTCTCACTGACACCGGCGACCCCCGTGCAGGGCCAGCCGGTTCAGGTGCGCATCGGCGTCTATAACGGCGGCGATGCGGCGGCCTCCGGCTCATTCCGCATCGAGTGGTATCCGGGCCAGGACTACCCCGCGCCCGCCTGCGACTGGACGCTGGACGGCATGGTGGCCAGCGGCGGGCGCATCCTGACCTGCACCTACGCGGGCTATCCGAGCTGGTACGGCTCGATCAACACGCGCGTGCTGGTCGACACGCTGGGCGCCATCGCGGAAACCAACGAAGCCAACAATGGCTACACGCAGACGATCTCCGTCACGCAGGCGGTCACCGCCCAGCCGGACCTGTTCGTGAGCGAGTTCGCGCTGAACCCCGCGACGCCCGTGCAAGGCCAGCCGGTCGAGGTGCGCGTCGGCGTGTATAACGGCGGCAGCGCAGCCGTCAGCGGCAGCTTCCGCATCGAGTGGTATCCGGGCGCGGACTACAGCGCCGGGCTGCGACTGGACGCTGGACAGCATGGCGGCGGGCGGCGGGCGCATTCTCACCTGCACCTACGCGGGCTATCCGAGTTGGTACGGCTCGATCAACACCAAGGTGCTGGTCGACACGTTGGGCGCCATCGCGGAGAGCGGGCAACAACGCTACACAGACCATCTCCGTCACGCAGGCGGTCACCGCCCAGCCGGACCTGTTCGTGAGCGAATTCTCGACACCGGACACCCGTGCAAGGCCAGCCGGTCGAGGTGCGCGTCGGCGTGTACAACGGCGGCAGCGCGGCAGTCAGTGGCAGCCCGCGTCGAGTGGTATCCGGGCGCGGATTACCCCACACCCGGCTGCGACTGGTCCCTGGACAGCATGGCCGCGGGCGGGATTCTCACCACCTACGCGGGTTACCCGAGCTGGTACGGCTCGATCAACACGCGCGTGCTGGTCGATACGCTGGGCGCCATCGCGGAGAGCAATGAAGGCAACAACGGCTACACGCAGACCATCTCCGTCACGCAGGCGGTCACCGCCCAGCCGGACCTGTTCGTGAGCGAGTTCGCGCTGAATCCAGCCACGCCCGTGCAAGGCCAGCCGGTCCAGGTGCGCGTCGGCGTCTATAACGGCGGCGGCGCGGCCGTGTCCAACACGTTCCGCGTGGACTGGTATCCGGGTGAGAACTACCCCACGCCCGCCTGCGAATGGATCCTGGACAGCATGGCGGCGGGCGGCGGGCGCATCCTGAACTGCAACTACGCGGGCTACCCCAGCTGGTATGGCTCGATCAACACCAAAGTCGTGATCGACCGGACGGGCGATGTCGCGGAGAGCAACGAGGGGAACAACACATTCACCCAGCCGATCTCCGTCTCGCAGCCCTAGACCTGCCATGCCGCGCATCCTCGCCGGCTATCCAGCAGGGTGACTGGGACGGCGCGGCCCACAATCACCAGACCAGCGGTATCGAGCTTGCCCGGTGCCGCTGGCCTGCGTCCCGTTCAGCGGATGGAAGGCGAGCTTCTTCGGCGTGCTGCACGGCCAGAGCCACCCTGCGGGCGAGTTCTGCACTCAGACCAAAGTCGTCAACGAGCGCTGGCCGGTAGAGCCGTCGCGCAAGTGTCAGGCGAGCGCGCCGCGCCCCCTGCTGTGCTATCCCTGGCGATGCCGGCTCCGCACACCGCCGGCTGGCATCGCCGCTGCAAGGAGCGAGTTACTTGACACCCCGCTCGATTTGCTGTTTAATGATGATCGAAGCGCTTCGATCAAACTATTACGCTCGAATTTGGCTTTTGATACAGGTTTTTGCATCATGCCACCCACCATCAAACAGGTCGCCGAGCGGGCCGGTGTTTCCACTTCCACAGTTTCGCACGTTCTGAACGGGACCCATTTCGTCAGTCCGCCACTCACCGAGCGCGTGCTGCGCGCCGTCGAGGAGCTGGACTACCAGCTCAACCCCGTGGCGCGCAGTCTGGCCGGCGGGCGCTCCAGCGTGATCGGCCTGATGATCCCCGAACTGGCGGTCAGCTACAGCGGCGAAATCCTGCGCGGCATCGACGAAGCGCTGGCCAACGCCGGGTACGATCTCCTGCTGCACACGACCCACAACCAGCGAGTCAAGGAGCGGGTCTTCGTCCACAAGTTGGCCCATGGGCTGACCGAAGGGCTGCTCCTGCTGCTGCCATCCGACCCGAACGCGTATCTCGCGCCCCTGTATAAGAAACAATTCCCGTATGTGGTCATCGATCACCAGGGCTTCGATGATTTCAGCCCGACCGTCGTCTCGACCAACTGGCAGGGCGCCTTCGAAGCCACGCGCTACCTGATCGAGCTGGGGCACCGGCGGATCGGCTTCGTGGCGGGCGCCTCCCACACCAGCAGCGCCCTGGAGCGGCTGCAGGGCTATCGCGACGCGCTGCAGCGCGCGGGGATTCCGTTCGACCATGATTTGGTGCGCGAAGGTTATTTCGCGCGCCCGCCGTCATATGAAGCGGCGCTGCACCTGCTCGATCTACCCGATCCGCCGACCGCGATCTTCGCCGCCAACGATGTGTCGGCGTTTGGCGCCATCGACGCGATCCACGCCCGCGGGCTGCGCTTTCCGCACGACGTCTCGGTGATCGGCTTCGACGACATCCCCGAGGCGGCGGCGGCTCGCCCCGCCCTGACGACCGTTCGCCAGCCGCTGGCCGAAATGGGCCGGACCGCTGTCGGGATGCTGCTGGAGTACATCGCCGAACCGGAGCGCCCCACCCGGCGCATCACCCTGGACACCGAGTTGATCATCCGTGAGTCATGCATGCCGCCAAAGCGTTCAGTGTGACCAGCATGATTGTCAGCTAGAAAGGAGCGAAATCGAGCGTTATCCAAAGCACAACCCATTTCGAAATCGAGAGACCATCTCACACTAGACAAGGAGTTTCTGACATGCGTAAAGTGTTGATTCTGGCCCTGGTTCTCGTTTTGGTGGTTGGCACCGGCTCGATCGCCAGCGCCCGCCAGACCAAACAAATCACTTTCTGGCACATCCAGGAAACCGGCTCGGGGCCTGAGCTGATCCAGCAAGCGGTGGATCGCTTTATGGCGGACAACCCGGACGTGGAAGTTGAAGTTGTGATCATGCAGAACGATCCGTACAAGACGCGCATCCGCACCGCGATGGGCGCCGGTGATACGCCGTGCGTGTTCATGTCGTGGGGTGGCGGCCCCCTGTACGAATATGTCCAGGCCGAGCAGGTGATCGACCTCACGCCGTACATGATGGCGGACGACTACTACACGCGCTTCCTGCCGGCCTCGCTCAGCAACGTCACGTTCGATGAGAAGATCTGGGGCGTCCCGGTGGAAAATACGGCTGTCGCCGTGATCTTCTACAACAAGGCGATGTTCGAACAGTACGGGATCGAGGTCCCCACGACCTGGGATGAGCTGCTGGCCGTAGCGCAGACCCTGATCGACAACGGTGTGGCCCCCTTCTCGCTGGCGAACAAGACCAAGTGGACGAGCTCGATGTACTACATGTACCTGGTCGATCGCATTGGTGGCCCCGAGGTCTTCGCCTCGGCGGCGAACCGGACCGGCGGCTCGTTCGAAGACCCGGTCTTCATCCAGGCGGGCGAAATGGTACAGCAGCTCGTGGAAATGGGCGGCTTCAACGAGGGCTTCAACGGGCTCGACTATGACACCGGCCAGGGCCGCATGCTGATGTACGCTAACCAGGCCGCGATGGAGCTGATGGGCAGTTGGGAAGCCGCGAACTTCCTGGCCGAGAATCCTGAGTTCTTCAACAACATGGGCGTCTTCCCCTTCCCGGCGGTCGAAGGTGGCGCGGGCGATCCGACGAACGTGGTCGGCACCGTTGGCGACAACTACTACCACATTGCGCCCTCCTGCGAATACCCGGACGAAGCCTTCAAGATGCTCCAGTACCTGATCGACGATGAATCGGTCGCGCTGCGCGTGGAAGCCGGGCGTATTCCGCCGGTGGTGGGCGTGGCCGACATGATCGAGGACCCGATGCTCGCCCAGATCATGAGCATCGTGGAGAATGCGGCGGGCGTGCAGCTCTGGTATGATCAGTACCTGCCGCCGGAACTGGGCGAGGTCCACAAGGACGCCATGCAAGCCCTGTTCGGCCTGGAGATCACGCCTGAAGAAGCTGCCGCTGCCCACGAAGAGGCCATCGCCGAATACTACAAGGAATAGCGCAGCAAGGCATCCGTTGTCTTTACCAGCTTAACTGTGGAGTGGGCCCGGGCGTTTGTGGCCCACTCCACCACTGAGGAGCAAAGTGATGAATGCTGCGGCCCACGTGCGGGATTCGGGGCAGGTCGGGCGCCGGCGTCCTCGCTCACGTTGGAATGACAATACGCTCACGATTATTCTGTTCCTGTTACCGACCCTCGTTTTGATGGGCATTTTTGTTGTGTGGCCCATTATCGACTCGTTCGAGTTGAGTTTTTTCGAGTGGAATGGCATCTCGCCCACGCGCGATTACGTCGGGCTGGAAAACTGGTCGCGCCTGCTCAAAGACGACATCTTCGTCAAGGCATTTCGCAACAACCTGACCGTGGTAGTGCTGTCGATCGCGATCCAAATGCCAATCGGCATGGGCCTGGCGATCCTGCTCGATCAGGGAGGGCGTTTCTTCCTGTTCCGAGTGTTCAAGACCATCTATTTCTTTCCGATGCTGATGTCCTCAGTCGCCATCGGAATTCTGTTCAAATACATCTACGATCCCGTTTTCGGCCTCATCAACCCCGCCCTGGAAGCCGCCGGGTTGGACTCGTGGACGCGGGCCTGGCTGGGCAATACCGACACCTCGCTATACGCCGTCATCGCCGTCATCTGCTGGCAGTATATCCCGTTCTATATGGTGCTGTTCCTGGCCGCGCTGACCGGCGTCCCGGAAGAACTGCGCGACGCGTCGCTGATCGACGGCGCGGGCGAGGGGCGTTATTACTGGCACATCGCCCTGCCGCTGGTGAGCAGCACCGTCCGCACGGCGGTCATCCTCTCGCTGATCGGCTCGCTCAAATACTTCGACCTGATCTGGGTTATGACCGAGGGGGGGCCGAGCAACTCGTCGGAGCTGATGGCGACCTACATGTACAAAAAAGCGTTCCCCTCGTTCGAGGTGGGCTACGGCAGCACGGTGGCGTCAGCCCTGTTCATCATTGTGATGGGCCTGGCCGTGTTGATGTTACTGGTCACCCGGCGCTTCGAGACTGAGGTGTAACGATCATGTCGCTGCGATCCCCGGTCAAGACTCTGGTCCTGCTGGCCATCGGCGTGATCTGGCTGGTCGTCGCCGGAATGCCGTTCTATTTCATGGCAATGACTGGCTTCAAGGGCCAGTTCGAGCTGTTTTCGGGCCGATCGGTCTTCGCCTTTCCCGAAGACCCCTCGTTCCAGAATTATGAGGAAGTGCTGACGTCCGGCTCGTTTTTCACCTACGTGCGCAACAGTCTGACGATTGTGGGCGTATCGGTTGTGCTGATCCTGCTGTTCGGATCGATGGCCGCGTATATCTTCGCCCGCTTTCGATTCCGGCTCAACCGCCCGCTCTTCATCCTGATCATCGCCGGGCTGGTCATTCCGCTGCACGTCACGCTCATCCCGGTCTACCTCTTCACGCGCGACATCGGCCTGTATGACTCGCTGTGGGCGCTGCTGGGACCCTACGTCGCCTTCAATTTACCGCTGACGATCTTCATCCTGACCGATTTCATGCGCCTGATCCCGCGCGAGATTCAGGAGGCGGCCTATATCGACGGCAGCGGGCCAATGCGGTTCTTCTTCCGCATGGCGCTGCCGCTCTCGACACCGGGCCTGGCGACCATGGCCGTCTATAACGCCGTCGTCTTGTGGAACGAGTTCGTGTTCGCCTTTGTGCTCATCACGTCGCCAGAATACCGCCCGCTGCCGCTGGCCATCTGGGAATACCAGGGCCAGTACTCCATGAATATCCCGGCGATTATGTCCGTGCTTACGCTCTCGGCACTGCCCCTGGTCCTGATTTACATCGTCGGCCAAGAGCGCGTGCTGAAAGGCATGATGGCCGGCGCCGTCAAGTAAACTGTTTCGCCAACTACCGAGAAGGATTGCTGTCATGGTTCAAGACACACCGGTTTACAGGAACCCGTCCAGGCCCGCCGCCGAACGGTCCAACGATCTGCTCCAGCGCCTGACCCTGGAGGAGAAGCTGGCCCAGATCACCAGCGTGTGGGTCTACGAGCTGTTCGAAGCGACCCAGTTCTCCGAGCAGAAAGCCCGCGCCCGCATCGGCCACGGTATCGGGCAGATCACCCGCATCGGTGGGGCCAGCAATTCCTCGCCCCGCCAGAGCGCCGAGCTCGCCAACCAGATCCAGCGCTTTCTCATCGAGCACACCCGGCTGGGCATTCCGGCCCTGGTTCACGAAGAGAGCTGCAGCGGGTATATGGCGATGGGCGCGACGTGCTTCCCGCAGATCATCGGCGCCGCCAGCACGTGGAACCCGCAGTTGGTCGAGCAGATGGCCGCCGTGATCCGGGCGCAGATGCGCGCCGTGGGCGCCCACCAGTCGCTGGCGCCCGTGTTGGACATCGCGCGCGATCCCCGCTGGGGTCGCACCGAAGAAACGTTCGGCGAGGACCCCTACCTCACCGCGCGGATGGGCACCGCCTACGTCATCGGGCTGCAGGGCGGCGATTTCAAAACCGGCATCATGGCGACCGGCAAGCACTTTCTCGGCTATGGCGTGACCGAAGGCGGGATGAACTGGGCGCCCGGCCATGTGGGCTGGCGCGAGCTGCGCGAGCTGTTCCTCGTGCCGTTCGAAGCGGCGATCAAGGAAGGCAAGCTCGCGTCGATCATGAACTCCTACCACGAGCTGGATGGGATCCCCTGCGCCACGTCCGACGAGATCTTCCGGACGCTGCTGCGCGACGAGCTGGGCTTCGACGGTCTGGTGGTCTCGGACTACCACGCGATCGATATGATCGGCGCCTACCACAAGGCCGCGCGTGACAAGCGCGAGTCCGCGGTGATGGCGATGAAGGCCGGGATCAACGTCGAGCTGCCCAGCATCGACTGCTACGGTGAGCCGCTGCGTCAGGCTGTCGAAAACGGCGAGATCGAACTGGCGTTGGTCGACGAAGCCGTGAGCCGGATACTGGCCTGGAAATTCGACCTGGGCCTGTTCGAGAACCCGTACGTCGATAGCGGGACCGCCCCGGCGATTTTCGACACGGCCGAGCAACGCGCGCTGGCCCGCGAGATCGCGCGCCAGTCGTGTGTCCTGCTGAAGAACGAGGGCGGCCTGCTGCCGCTCGCCAAGGACACGCCGTCCATCGCGGTGATCGGCCCCAACGCGGACAGCCTGCGCAACCTGATGGGCGACTATTCCTACCCGGCCCACATCGAGTCGCTGGCCGAATCGGCCACAGCCAGTGTGTTCGAGACTCCGGCGTTCGCGGATATCGCGCTGGTCGAGCACCCGGTCGATATGGTGAGCGTCCTGCAGGGCATCCAGGCCCAGGTATCCGCCGCGACCCAGGTGCGCTACGCGAAGGGCTGCGACGTGCTCAGCGAGGATACGTCCGGCTTCGATGAAGCCGTGCGCATCGCCCGCGAGTCGGCGGTCGCCATCCTGGTCATGGGCGACAAAGCCGGGCTGACTGCCGACTGCACCACCGGCGAATCGCGCGATCGGGCCGAGCTGGGCCTGCCGGGCGTGCAGGAAGACCTGGTCCGCGTGGTGATGGCGACGGGCACGCCGGTCGTGCTGGTGCTCATCACCGGGCGCCCGCTGACCCTCACCTGGATGGCCGACGAAGTGCCCGCCATCCTGGAAGCATGGCTGCCGGGCGAGGAAGGCGGCAACGCCGTGGCCGACATCCTGTTCGGGGACGCCAACCCCGGCGGCAAGCTGACCATGGCCTTCCCGCGCCACGCGGGCCAGATCCCCGTCTTCTACAATCACCGGCCTTCTGGCGGGCGCTCGCACTGGCAGGAAGACTACGTCGAGACCAGCGTCAAGCCGCAGTACCTGTTCGGCTTTGGCCTGAGCTACACCGAGTTCAAGATCGACCACCTCGACGACGCGCCCGCGCAGGTCCGGGTCGGGGACACGGTGGCGATCAGCGCGTCGCCGTGACCAACACTGGCGCGCGCGGCGTTTACGACGAGGTCGTGCAGCTCTACACGCACACGACAGCCCTCGGCATCACGCGCCCGGTCAAAGAGCTCAAGGGCTTCAGCGCGTATCGCTCGAGCCGGGCGAGAGCAAAATCGTGCGCTTCGCCCTCGCCGTCAACCAGCTCGGCTTCTACGATCGCGACCGGCGTTTCGTCGGCGTCGGCACGGTCGATGTGATGGGCAGGCAACTCGTCGGACAACCTACCCTGCCAGGAACGTTCGAGATCACGGGCGCGGTGACGGACATCGCGGCGTTGCGTATTTCAGCACGGCGGAGGTCGGTCTTACCGGGGCGTTAGCGTCTGCAAGACTGTAATCCCGGCTGACCAGGCGGTCGGGCCGGACTGTATCCGGACACGGGGAATAGATCCACTTGGTCGGGGCGACCGCAATTCCAATGATGCGGTCGCTGCGTGTGGCTCCGTCAACCCAGCGCCAGTTCGGCCAGAGTCAGGCGCTCGCCAGCCACGTCAAGCTGCAGGGCGAGATGGCGGGCGCCGCCGGGCACCCGCTCGATCCGGTCCAGCGCGACGACCGCCAGCGGATCGACCGGTCCCAGGGGCTGGGAGTCCAGTGCGCGGCGCCCGTCGTCCCCCCAGACGAGCCACAGCTCACCCTGGAAAAACACGCCGCCCGACGCGGTAACCCGCCCGTATCCGTCCGCGACCGGCTCGAACGTCAGGGGCGCGCTCAGGCATCCTCCCTCGCTGGCGGCGATCACCGCCCCCGGACAGCGACACGCGCCCCACTCGATCGCGAAGGTCGAGGTGCCGCCGGGCGCCAGCGTGCGCAGCGGGCCCAGCACTTCGGCTTCCATGTGGTACATATCGCTGCCCTCGTAACTCAGATTGCCCACCTGCCCCGCGCCGACCGTCCAGATTTCGACCGTCGCCCCACCGTCCGGGTATTCCGCGCCGGGCACGACCTCGAAACGCTCGATGAACGCGTACCCGGCGGCCGCATTGCTGAACGCGATCCAGCCTGCCGGGGAGTCCAGGCCGACTTTGCCGATCTGCCACTGGTACGGCGCGAAGAACAGGCCGGTCTGCGGATCGGGCTGCCACTGGGGGTTGTCCGCGGCCCCGAACATGACGTTGAAGCCGCGCGGAAAGACGCTGGCCGGGTTGAGCGGCGCGGTCATCGTGCAGGCGGGCTCGAAGGCCAGCCCGCCGCCTGGGAGGCGGCGCTCGGCGCGCAACTGGACGACGTCCCAGATGCTCCACCGTACCGCCCGATCGGTGACGTTGGTGAAGGTCAGGTCGGCGCGCACGCGGCTGCCACCTGGGAACAGCGTGAACTGACGGGTGATCTGCAGGCCGGTGCGCGGATCGGGCGGGCTGGTCATGGCGATCACGGCGCGCCCGCCGTCCAGCTCCAGCCGGTCCAGCGTATACCGGCCCGAGTCCAGCACCGGGTCCGGCGGCCCGTGCCACCGCCCGTCATGGTCCCAGCCTTGCGGTGCGGGCCACGTCTTGTCGCCGCCGTAGTTCTTCCATGCGCCCAGCGTGCCGTCGCCCTGGTGTTCTTCCGGCGTGAACAGCCTGCCCGCCAGTTGGGGATTCACGTAGAGAAACGGGTACGGGCCCAGATCGAACGCCATGATCCGCCCGCCGAGGTCCGGCACGGCCACCAGCCGGGCATAGGCGTTTTCGAGAATACAGGCGTCCCAACCGTGAAATGTGTCGCGGCGAATCGTGCAGGCGCTCATAACATGGTCTCCTGTGGAATCGGGCGGGCGAGCCGGACCTCCGCGCACATCAGCGGGTCTGGTGATGGTCGATTTGCTGCCAGACGAGCATCACGTGCTCCTGGATGGCGGCAGCGGCGGCCTCAGCATCGCGGGCATGAATGGCGCGCATGACGGGGCGATGCGTCTCGGCCATCTCTGACAGCGGGCTGAACAGCTTCGGGTAAGTCTGGATGATGAAGCGCTGCACCTGCAGGAACAGCGGCACCCAGACGCGCAGCAGGACCGGGCTGTTGGCCCACTCGCAGATGAGCTGGTGGAAGCGCATGTCGTGCTGGACGAGCGCTTCGATGTCCCCCTGCTGCCCGGCCTCGGCGATCCTGTCAATGAGCGCTTCGAGCTGCTGGCATTGCGCATCGGTGATCGTCTGCACCGTGCGGCGGATGGTGAAGCTCTCGATCAGGCTGCGCACGGCGAAATACTCGTACATCTCGTCGATCGCGACGCGCGTGACATAGGTGGCCCGCCGCGCCTGCCGCTCTACCAGGCCATCCCATTCCAGGCGCTGCAGGGCCTCGCGGATGGTGCCCTGGCTGGTACCCATCCGCTCGGCGAGCTCCAGCTCCACCAGTTTTTCGCTGGCAGGGATGCGCCCGCTGATGATGTCGGCGCGCAGTTGTTCGTGGATTTGCTCGACCAGAGATCGGGGTTTGGCCATGGTGATCGCTACCGCCGGGATGCGATTCTGAGGAAAACCGTCTTTTTATTGGCATTAATTTCGGTAATCTGGTATCGTTAAGATTATCGATAATTGATAATCGATACGATGGTATCCCAGCCCGATCGTTTTGTCAATCGCCACGGGCCCAGGAGAAGGTTCTTCAATGATGTTTGACCTCACCACCGCGCAGCTTATCGCCGGACAGCCCCGCCGGGACGGGACCGCGACCTTCACCAGCGTGAACCCGCGCACGCGCGTCCCCGGCACGCACGTCTTCGCCAACGCGACTCAGGCGGAGATCGACGACGCCGTCACCCAGGCAAAGGCCGCCTTCGAGCAGACGCGGCATTTTTCCGCCGCCCGGCTCGCGGATTTTCTCGATCGCGTCGCCGCCGAGATCGAGGCACTGGGCGACGATCTGATCGCCCTCGCTGACGAAGAGACCGCGCTGGGATCGGCCCGGCTCACCGGCGAGCGGGGCCGCACGACCGGCCAGCTCCGGAAGTTCGGCGCGCTGCTGCGCGAGGGCTCGTACGTCGAGGCCATCATCGACACGGCGCTCCCCGATCGGACGCCCGCGCCGCGCCCGGATATCCGCCGCATGCTGTTCCCGCTGGGGCCGGTCGCGGTGTTCGCCGCCAGCAACTTCCCGTTCGCGTTCTCGGTCGCGGGCGGCGATACGGCGTCGGCTTTCGCGGCGGGCTGCCCGGTCATCGTCAAGGCGCATCCCAACCATCCCGCCACGTCGGAGCTGGTCGGCCATGCCATCAACCGCGCCATCGCCCAGGCGGGGTTTCCGCCCGGCTTCTTCTCCCTGTTCCACGGCGACCGGATCGAGGTCGGGCAGGCGCTGGTGCGGCATCCCGGCGTGGGGGCGGTCGCGTTCACCGGTTCGCTGCGCGGGGGCCGCGCCCTATTCGACGCGGCGGCCCAGCGCCCCACCCCGATCCCGGTCTACGCCGAGATGGGCAGCCTCAACCCCGTGATCGTCCTGCCCGGCGCGCTGGCGCAGCACGGCCCGCAGATTGCGGAGGGCTTTGCCGCCTCGGTGACGCTCGGATCGGGCCAGTTCTGCACCAAGCCGGGCTTGCTGTTCCTGATCGATGGGCCGCAGGCGGGCGACTTCATCGCGACCGTCACGGCGCGGATGGCGAGCGCGACGCCGGGGGCGCTGCTCAACGCGGCGATCGAGCGGGGCCTCGCCCAGACGGTCGAGCACACGCTCGCGCAGCCGGACGTGACGCTGCTGGCCGGCGGGAGCGTGGTCGAGGGCGCGCCGTTCTGTTACGCGCACACGGTCATGCAGACCACGGCGGCGGCGTTTCGCGCCAATCCCGACCTGCAGCACGAGCACTTTGGCCCGGCGACGCTCATCGTGCGCTGCCAGTCCCAGGCGGACCTGCTCGGGGCACTCGACGCCCTGCAGGGCAATCTCGCCGCCGCGGTGCATGCCGCGCCCGGCGAAGCCGAGTCCGCCGCCCCGGTGCTGGCCCGCCTGCGCGAGAAGGCCGGGCGGCTGATCTGGAACGGCTTCCCGACCGGTGTGGAGGTCGTGCACGCGATGCAGCACGGCGGCCCGTATCCGGCCACGACCACGCCGCGCACCACCTCGGTGGGCATGACCGCCATCAGCCGGTTCCTGCGCCCGGTGGCCTTTCAGGACGTGCCCGACGCGCTGCTACCCGACGCGCTGAAAGACGCGAACCCTCTCGGCATCTGGCGCAAGGTCAACGAGCAGTTCACCCGCGACGCTGTCACGCGGGTTTAGCATAGGTCCACATGATCTGGCAGGAAAGAGGGGCGAAATGAGACGTCTGGAAGGGAAAGTGGCCCTGGTGACCGGCGCCGGCAAGGGCATTGGCGAGGGGATCGCCCGGCGCTTCGCGCGCGAGGGGGCCGCCGTCGGCGTGCTGGACATCCGGCACGAGTGGTGCGAGGCGGTCGCGGAAGGCATCCGGGAGGCCGGCGGGCGGGCGCTCGCCGTCGCGTGCGACATTCGCGACGAGCAGCAGGTCAGGGAGGCGGTGGAAGCGGTGGCGCGCGCCTTTGGCCCAATCACTGTGTTGATGAACAACGCGGCGGTGATGCCTGCCGGGCGGCTGCACGAGACCTCGCCGGAGGACTTCGACCGGTGCATCGCCGTCAACCTGCGCGGCGCGTACCTGGTCAACCGCGCGGTGATTCCTGGCATGCTGGCGCTGGGGCGGGGCAGCATCATCCACATGGCGAGCCTCACCGCGCAGCGCGGGCTGCCCGGCTTGGCGGCATATTCGGCCACCAAAGGCGCGCTGGTGTCGCTCACGCGCGCCATGTCCACCGATTACGCGCGGCTGGGCGTCCGGGTCAACGCGATTTCGCCCGGCACGATCGACTCGCCGATGCTGCACGACTTCCTGGCCGCGCAGTCCGATCCGGAAGGGTTGCGCCGCCAGTACGACGAGGTGCACCCGATTGGCCGGGTGGGTACCATTGAGGAAGTGGCGAACGTCGCGGTGTTTCTCGCGTCCGACGAGGCGAGTTTCGTCAGCGGCTCAAATTACGAGGTCGATGGCGGGGCGAGCGCCAAAGGCGACCAGCCGCAGGATATGCCCGAATGATCGATAGTTGATGGTGGGAGCAGCAGATATGGAAATCGCGCCTGGCATTCACCGGATTCCGTGCCGGTTTGGCGACAACCGGATCGTGTTCGTGCATCTGCTGGTCGGCACGTCAGCGTCGATGCTGGTCGATACCGGCTGCGCGCACAACCCGGAGCAGGACATTCTGCCCTACATGGCGAGCATCGGCTTCGACGCCGCCAGCCTGATGTACCTGCTGATCTCGCATTCGGACACGGATCACCAGGGCGGCAACCAGCCCATGAAGCAGGCCGCGCCGGGCGCGATCCTGATGTGCCACAACCTGGATCGCCCCTGGATCGAGAGCACCGAGCAGCTCATCGCCGGGCGCTACTCGCAGTTCGAGGCCGACCACGGCATCGGCTACGGCGAGGCGGCCAAAGCGGGCATGCGCGCGACGGCGCTCAGCGCGCCGGTCGATCTGACGCTGGAAGGCGGCGAGCGCTTCTGGCTGAGCCCGGATTGGGCGGTCGAGGCGGTCCACACGCCGGGGCACACCTGGGGCCACCTGGCCGTCTACGACCCGCGGAGCCGCGCGCTGGTCGCGGGCGAGGCATCCCTGTGGAACGCCATTCTAGACAGCGACTGGCAGCCCGCCATGCCGCCTACCTATTGTTACGTGGATACGTATCTCGCCACCCAGGATCGCCTGCTGGCCATGGCGATCGATGTCCTGTCGCCGGCGCACTGGCCGGTGCAGCGCGGCCCCGCGGTGGGCGATTTCCTACGCGAGAGCCGCAACTACTGCCGGCACGTCGAGAACCAGGTGCTTGGGCTGGCCCGCCAGCAGCCCGTCACCCTGCGCCAGGCGATCGACACACTGGGGCCAGCCCTGGGCAGTTGGCCCGCCGCCACCAACCAGGATCTGAGCTACCCGCTGCTGGGGCACCTGGACTCGTTGACGCGGCGCGGCCTGCTCAGGACGACGCGCAACGCGAGACAGCATATCGTTTGGGAGGGAGCATGATGGCACAACTGGTGCGGTTCTACCAACCCGGAGCGGGCACCCGGATCGGCCTGGTTCAGGGCGAGCAGGTGCGCGACGTGACCGCGATCGCCGGATCGGTGGCGGGGTGGCTGCGGAGCACCGCCGGGCGCGTTCCCGCCGCGATCGATGAGCTGATCGTGCGCGCCGAATCCGCCCCCGTGGCCTGCGCGGTCGCGGACCTCGGGGCGCCCGGCGGCGACCGGCCCGGCTGGCTGGCCCCGGTCGACAGCCAGGAAGTCTGGGCGGCGGGCGTGACCTACCGGCGCAGCCGCGAGGCGCGCCAGGAAGAAGCGGTCGACGGCGGCGACATTTACGCCCGTGTCTACAGCGCCGGGCGCCCGGAGCTGTTCTTCAAGGCACCCGGGGGCAAGGTGGTCGGCCCGCTCGGCGAGGTGGGAATCCGCGCCGACTCGGCCTGGAACGTGCCCGAGCCCGAGCTGGCGCTGGTCTTGAACCCGGCGCTCGAAGTGATCGGTGCGACGATCGGGAACGACGTCAGCAGCCGCGACATCGAAGGCGAGAACCCGCTCTATTTGCCCCAGGCGAAAATCTACGAGGCGTCCTGCGCGCTGGGACCGGGCATTCTGCTCGGCGCTCACGACGACTGGCCCCAGGTGACGATCGCGCTCCGCATCGAGCGCGGCGGTCAGACGCTGTTCGCCGGCCAGGTGCGGACCGACCAGATCCAGCGGAGCCTCGCAGAACTGGTCGCCTACCTGGGGCGCAGCAACACCTACCCCGACGGCGCCGTGCTGCTGACCGGCACGGGGGTCGTGCCGCCCGCCGAGTTCACGCTGGCGCGCGGCGACATCGTGCGGATCGCGATCGATGGCATTGGCGAGCTGGTGAACCCGGTAAAGGTGGTGTGACCGTGCAGATCACAGCGATTGAAACGCTGCAGTGGGGCGCCTATCCGCGCCTGATGGTCGTCCGCGTGCATACCGACAGCGGCCTGATTGGCCTGGGCGAAACGGTCGACAAGATTCCGGCAGCCCGGGCCGCCTTGCACGGCACGCTGGCCCCACTGCTGCTCGGCCAGGATCCGCTCGATATCGAGGGTCTGTGGCGCTTCGCCATGGACAACCTGATGTATCACGGTTTCGCGGGGGGCGAGACGCGCGCCCTGTCGGCCATCGAGCTTGCCCTGTGGGACATTCTGGGCAAACACTACGGCGCGCCGCTGGTTCACCTGTTGGGCGGCAAGGTGCGCGACGCCATCCCGACCTACAACACCTGCATCGGCACGCCGGAAATACCCGACTACGACGCCTGGCACGATGACGCGGGGCGGCTGGCCCGGTCGCTGCTGGATGACGGCATACACGCCATGAAGATCTGGCCCTTCGACCAGTTCAGCGAGGCCAGCCTGGGCCAGCGCATCACGCCCGCCGAGATCGAGCGCGGCCTGACGCCGATACGCCAGATCCGCGAAACGGTGGGCGACGCCATGCAAATCGGCGTCGAGTTCCACTTCCGCTGGAACCGGGCCTGCATGGAGCGCATTGCGCGAGCGCTGGAGCCGTACGGCATCCTCTTTCTGGAAGACGTGATGCCCCCCGTCTATCCCGACGAGATCAAGCTGCTGGCGCAAAAGACGTCGATCCCGATCGTCGGCTCCGAGCTTCTGATGACGCGCTGGCAGTTGCGCGAATGGATGGAAAAACACGTCTCGCAGATCGTGATGACCGACCCGGTGTGGAATGGCGGCATCGCCGAGACGCGCAAGATCGCCAGCATGGCCGAGGCGTTCGGCCTGCCGCTGGTGCTGCACAACGTGGCCGGGCCGATCTGCCACGCGGCATGCATGCACCTGGGCGCGCACATCCCGAATCTGTTCTATGTGGAGTCGGTGCGCGCGTTCTACAAGACGTATTTCCCGATCCTGAGCGACCTCGCGCCCACAGTGAGGGATGGCCACCTGGCGCTGCCGCAGGGCCCCGGCCTGGGCGTTGCCCTGCAGCCTGGCGCACTGGCGCGCGAGGACGTGATCCGGCAGGTTTCAGACGGCGCCGGGCTGGCCGTGGGACGGCGCGCCATGGGCGATCACTGGGCGGTCGAGGACATTCGTTGAGCGGGCGCGCCAAGCGTTACGCTGCGATCCGGGCGGCGCGCCGCGCTCCGGAAACCGGATTTTTTAGATGGATATTGACTTTTAGGGATTCCGAACTTATAATAATCCTGGCATTCCTCCAGACAACCATCTCCCTCTCTTCCGCAATGACCAACACAATTGCGAGCGACAGGGTCGAAGTCGTGCCCATAAGGGCTGCACAGCGACTTCGCGATGGCGCTTGGCTGGATGCTGGAATGACCGAAAGACCATAACACACATCACAGGAAGAGAATGGCACAGAAACTACAAATCACTCCCCTGGGCGGCCTGGGGGAAATCGGCAAGAACATGACCGTCTACGAATATGGCCGCAACATGATTGTCGTCGACTGCGGGGTTAAATTCCCCGATAACGATATGTACGGCATCGACCTGGTGCTGCCCGATTTCGAATACGTCGTCCAAAACCAGGACCGCCTGCGCGGCATCATCCTGACGCACGGCCACATGGATCACATCGCGGCCCTGCCCTACCTGCTGCGCCAGATCGACGCGCCCATTTACGGCACGCCGCTCACGCTGGGGCTCGTCGAGCGCCAGCTCAAAGAGAAGAACGTGCTGGACCACGCCGACCTGCGCACCCTGCGCAAGAACGAAACGGTCCACCTCGGGCCGTTCGACGTCACGCCGTTCGCCGTGGCGCATTCCATCCCCGATTCCGTCGGGTTCGTGATCGATACGCCGGTGGGCACGATCGTCCACACCGGCGACTACAAGCTGGACGAGACGCCCGCCGGCGGGCGCACGACCGACCTGGACAGCCTGCGCGCCCTTACGCCGAACGGCGTGCTGGCGATGGTCGGCGACAGCACCAATGCGGACCGCCCCGGGCGCACGGAAACCGAGCGCGTCGTCGGCGAAACGCTGGACCGGCTGCTGAGCGAGGCGCAGGGACAGCGCGTGATCATCGCCACCTTCTCGTCGGTGCTCGCCCGCCTGCAGGAGATCATGACGCTGGCGCACAAGCACGGGCGCAAGGTCGCCCTGGCCGGGCGCAGCCTGATCGAGAACGTCCATCTAGCGCGCGAGCTGGGCTACCTGGACATCCCCGCCGATCTGCTGGTCGATGTCAACGCGCGGGTGCCCAAGCACAAGATGCTCGTGCTCGCGACCGGGTCGCAGGGCGAGCCGCGCTCGGCGCTCAACCAGATGGCGAACGACGAGCACCGCCAGGTCAAAGTCGGACCGGGCGACCTGGTGATCATCTCCGGCGGCACGATCCCCGGCAACGAAGAAGTCGTAGGCGCGATGCTCAACAAGCTGTTCGAGCGCGGCGCCAACGTGATCTACGGGCGCATGGAGACTGTCCATGTCTCCGGGCACGGCAGCCGCGACGAGCTGCGCATGATGATCGAGACGGTCCGGCCCACCTTCATGATCCCGGCGCACGGCGAAGCGCGCCACCTGTACCTGCACGCGCAGATCGCGGCAGCGGCGGGCATCAGCCCGGAGAACGTCTACGTGCTCCGCAACGGCGCGCAGTGGGCGACCGATGGCCAGCGGGCCTGGATCGAAGAGCAACTGCCTGTCGCCGACGTGCTGGTGGACGGGCGCCTGATCGGCGAGATCGGCGAGATCGTCATGCGCGACCGGCACCGCCTGTCGCAGGATGGTTTTATCGTCGCACTGATCCCAGTCGACGATCACAACCGGCTGGTGGGCGAACCGCAGATCGTCAGCCGCGGTTTCGTCTATCTCAAGGAAGCGGAAGACCTGCTCGCGGCCAGTCGCGAGGAGATCAAGAAGCAGCACAAGCGCGGGACGCGCGGCGTGCAAAAGGCGCTGGAAGACCTCTTCTACCGCGAAACGCAGTCGCGCCCGGTCGTGCTGCCGCAGTTCATCCGCGTATAACGCGCGCGGCAGTGGCTCATTAAGCATGAATGGAAACGCTATGTCGTCAATGACACAACGCCTGACGGGCACCATCAAATGGTACAACGCACGACAGGGCTTTGGCTTCGTCACCCCCGACACCGGGGGTGATGATGTTTTCGTGCACCACTCCGCCCTGGCGCAGAGCCTCAAAGCGCGCATCGATATCGGCGCGCGCGTCGTATTCAACATCGAGCACCGCAAGAAGGGACCCACCGCCACCGACGTGACCCGGCTTGACGAAGCACCGCCTAAGCCGGATTCCCCGGACGAGGGCGCGCGCTTCGACGAACTCGATCTGGCGCCGGACCTCTTGCGCGCGGTGGGCGATGCCGGCTACACCGTGCCGACGTCGATCCAGGTGCAGGCCATCCCGCACGTGCTAGCGGGGCGCGACGTGATGGGCTGCGCCCAGACAGGCACCGGCAAGACGGCGGCCTTTGCGCTGCCTATCCTGCAGCGGCTGGCCGCCTCGTCGAACGGGCACCGGCCCAACGGCCAGCGCCGCGCACGCCCGGCGCGTCCCACGCGGGCGCTGGTGCTCTCGCCCACCCGCGAGCTGGCGATCCAGATCGGGGACAGCTTCAGCGTCTACGGGCGCCACACCGGGCTGACCAACACGGTGATTTTCGGGGGCGTCGGGCAGAATCCGCAGGTCAAGGCGCTGCAGCGCGGTGTGGATATCCTGGTGGGAACACCGGGGCGCCTGCTCGACCTGATGGGACAGGGCGTAGTGGCGCTGGACCAGGTCGAGGTGCTGGTGCTGGACGAGGCCGACCGCATGCTCGACATGGGCTTCATCCACGATGTCAAGCGCATCCTAGCCAAGGTGCCGCAGCCGCGCCAGACGCTGCTGTTCTCGGCCACGCTGCCGCCCGAGATCGTCGATCTGGCCGCGGACATCCTGCGCGATCCGGTCCAGGTCTCGGTGACGCCGGAGCAGCCAACCGTCGAGGCCATCGAGCAGGCGGTGTATTTCGTCCCCAAGCAGAAGAAGCAGGCGCTGCTCGAGCACGTGCTGCGCGACGCGGGCGTGTCGCGCGCGCTGGTCTTCACCCGCACCAAGCACGGCGCGAACAAGGTCGCCAAGAATCTGAACCGGGCCGGGATCCAGGCCGAGCCGATCCACAGCAACAAGTCCCAGACGGCGCGGCAAAAGGCGCTCAAGGATTTTCGCGATGGCCGGACGCGTGTCCTGGTGGCGACGGACGTGGTGGCGCGCGGCATCGACGTCGAGGACATCTCACACGTCATCCAGTTCGATCTGCCGAACGAGCCGGAGACCTACCTTCACCGCATTGGCCGGACGGGCCGCGCGGGCGCGCAGGGCATCGCGCTGGCGTTCTGTGGCGACGAGGAGCGCGCTTTCCTGAAAGACATCGAGAGTCTGATCCGGATGCGCGTGCCCATCGTGAAGGACCACCCGCACCGCGCCTGACACGCCGCATGCCGCGGCCCTCGCTCAAGTCTGGCGGGGATCGCCGGATGGGACCTGCTCGAGGCGGACGCCATGCGCCCGCGCCGGCGAGAAGCGCCCGTCCTGGGCGCGCGCGACGATGAGCTGCACGGCAACCAGCGCCTCGGAAGACCGGGGCGCTGTTTCGTTTGCCGCCGCGCGCAGAGTGACACACCCGATCCTGCCCACCGAAGCAGAGGACGCGTCCGGCGAGGCGCCGAACAGCCGCGCGTAGCGCTCCGCGGCGGCGTCCAGCTCGCGGACCACGATCTCCAGGCCGCGCAGCCCCTGCGCGCCGTTGGCGTGCGTCGTGACCGCCGGATCGCGGGTGATGCGCCCCTCGCGCGGAGTGACGTCCTGGATCAAAAACGGCGCGAACCCGCCATCGAGGAGCGCCAGCTTCCAGCGGATCACCGTCCCGTCGGCGCGGCGGCGTTCGCCAGGGATGGCTTCCCCCGCCGCCAGCCCCACCGCCCGCAGCCGCGCGAGCTCGGCTTCCAGATCATCTGCCCGCAGCGCGTAACCAGCCAGCCCCTCACCGCCTGCCAGCAGGGCGCCGAAGTCGATGGCGCCGGGGATGGGCGGCTCGCCGGTCGCGGCCAGCAGTTCGAGGTAGGTCTCGTCCGCGAAGGTAATCAAGGCATTATGGGTGGCGCGGTTGGCGTGCACCCCGCCCCGCACCACCGTGAAGCCGAGAGCGCGATAGTTCTGGACCGCCGCGTCCAGGTCGTCGACGGCGATCACGGCGTGGTCAAGCTGGAGAGTCATCGTGCTGTGCTGGTCCATTCTCGCCAACGAATGGCCGGGATTATACCACCGTCCCGCGCTCCAGCAGCCCGGCGACCAGCGCGCTCACCTGCGCGATCTCCGTCTGCCGGATGGTGTGCGCCGAATCCTGCCGGACCTCGACCTGGACCGCGGCCCCCAGGTCCCCCAGCACCCGCGCGGTGAGGCGCAGTTGGTGCTCGGTTACCCACGAATCCCGATTCGCGCCGCCCACGTAAACGGGTGTGCCGTCCAGCGAGCCGGGATAGTCGCGGGGCGAGTCAACCGGCCCCAGCAGCGCCCCGCTGAGCACGAACAGCCCGCCGTAGCGCCGCGGGTGCCGCGCCAAGAACTCGGCGGCCAGACACGCGCCCTGCGAAAACCCGCCGAGCGCGACGCGCTCCGCCGGGATGCCGGCGTCAACGATGCGGGCGAGCAACCCGGCCACGGTCTCGAACGCGGACGAGACATACGGCTCGTTAGCCTCGACCGGGATGAAGCCGGAATTGGGGTACCACGTCTGGCCGGTCGCCTGCGGCGCCAAGTAGGCGATGCCGCCCTGGGGCAGAACCTCCGCCAGCGCGAGAATGCCCTGAGCCGTGCTGCCGCGCCCGTGCAGCACTATCACGGCCGCCTGCGCGTCGCTCAGCGCGGCGCCCGCTGTGATAACGGGTTGGGTCTGGTGAATGGGTGTTCCTGCCACGATGACTGCCTCTCTCCTGGGTCGAAACGCGTGTTGGCTAGCTCGCTGCCGCCTTGACCGCTGGGACGATCGCGGTGGCGAAAGTCTCCATCTGCGCGACCGGGTCCCCCGCGACCGGCCAGAAGACGAACGTATCCTGCCTGTACTCGCGGTACAACATCGTCAGGTGATCGATCCACTGCTGGACCGTCCCGGAATAGCTCTTGCCCTCGAACCCATCGCGCACGTCGCGCTCGGTGATGGCCCCCATCAGGTTGTACATCCGGCGCACGGACTCCGGCGCGCGCCCCGCCGCCCGGGCGGCCACGTCGATCTGGTCGTTGAGGCTCGCCAGCGCGCGATACGGCACGTAGGTCGTGGACACGCTGATGCCGTCCGCCTGCTCGCCGATCAGCCGCAGCATATTCGGCCCGGAGCCGCCGACCCAGATGCGGATGTCGTGCGCGGGCGCTGGCCCGGCAACAGCACCAGGGATCTCGTACATCTCGCCGCGGAAGCGGAAGCCGTGCCCGCTGTTGGCCCACATGCCGCGGATGATCGCCAGCGCCTCTTTGAAGGCCGTGAACGGCTTCTCCTGCAGGTCCGGGCGCCCGCCATAGGCCAGGATGCCCGGCCAGTACGCGCCCGCGCCCAGGCCCAGCTCGACCCGCCCGCCCGAAAGCACATCCAGCGAGGCGGCCATCTTCGCCAGCAGGGCCGGGCCGCGCAGCGGGACGTTGGCGACATTCGTGCCGATGTGCACCCGGCTGGTTCGGGCCGCGATGGTCGCCAGCAGCGTCCACGTATCCAGGTGGTCTTTGTTGTAGGGATGGTCCTGGATCGTGACCAGGTCCAGCCCACTCGAGTCGGCCAGCTCGGCGATAGCGAACGCGGCGTCCAGCGAGCCGGCTCCCGGATCGACGTTGGCGCCAAACAGGGGCGTGTTCATGGCAGGTCTCTCCTTCTTTCAGACGATGGGACAAATGGGGCCGGGCGCCCGAAGATGCCCGACCCGCGCGCCAGCCCTCGCGCGCTACGGCTGCGGGACGACGATCGGCTTCAGGCCCGCTTCGATCTGCGCGCGCTGCGGCTCCAGGAAGGGCGGCAGCGCCAGCGTCTCACCCAGCCTGGCCGGGTCTTCGTCGGCGGCGAAGCCGGGTCCGTCGGTCGCGATCTCGAACAGGATACCGTTCGAGATCCGGAAGTAGATCGACTCGAAGTAGAAGCGATCGATGATGCGCGAGACGCGCAGCCCCGCGCCAGCGGTCCGCTCGTACCAGTAGCGCTGTTGGTCGCCGTCCGCCACGCGGAACGCGACGTGATGGACACCTCCCGCGCCCAGCCACGCGGTTGGCGCGCCGGGCTCCTCGAAAACCCAGACCTCCCGCCCAGGACCGCCCTCGCACATCTCGTAGACGGCGACTTCCACGCCGGTGGGATACGCCGCCCGGCGCGCGGCCCGGAACTGGAGCACTTGGGCCAGGATCGGATCGACCCGGTCGAGGCGCGGCACCGAAAGCATGACCGCGTAGAAGCCACGCAGCGCGTGCTCGACCGGCACCGCCGCACCGTCCCAAATCTCGCCCTCGTAAGCCGCGCCGCCATCGTCCACCAGCAGCAGGCGCTGGCCCTCGGGGTCCTCGAAGCGCAGGACCTCGCGCCCGGCAAAGGACTCGATGCCGTGCTGCGCCACGCCTTCCTCCTCCAGCCGCGCCACCCAGTAATCCAGGGCTGCGCGCCCGTTCACGCGGAAAGCCGTCGCCACGATGCTGTCCGTGCCGCGGTGGTCCGGCCCTGCCCCCGGCCAGTCGAAGAACGTCATGTCCGTGCCAGGGCTGCCCAGCTTGTCGGCATAGAACAGGTGGTAAGCGCTCACGTCATCCTGGTTGACGGATTTCTTCACCAGACGCAGGCCGAGCACCCGCGTGTAGAAATCGACGTTGCGCCCAATCTGGCCCGATACCGCGGTGACGTGATGAATGCCATTGAGTTCCATGTTTTCGCTCCGTTGAGTCTGCTCGATCGCTGTACGATACGGTCCCGTTTCGGCAATATAATTTGAACTTGAACTATTCGATATTGAATAATTTAACCAAATATGCTACGCTTGTCAAATGAATCTGGATTAGAAACGCGTTAATTCACGCCCCGCGGCAGGAAAAGACCATGCCAACCCACTACGACGGAACTCCGGAAGAACGGCGCGCGCTGGACGCCTACATCAAGCTCCAACGCGCTGCCGATACGGTCCTGGCGCGCACGACAGCGCACCTGGCCGCCCACGGCTTGACGGTCAGCCAGTTCGGCGCCCTGGAGGCGCTGTATCACCTGGGCACGCTCTCGCAGCGCGACCTGGCGCAGAAACTGCTCAAGAGCACCGGCAACATCTCGACCGTGCTCAAGAACCTGGAAAAACGCGGGTTGATCTCGCGGGCGCGCAAGGTCGACGACACCCGCTACATGGAGGTCTGCCTGTCGGAGGCGGGCCGGGCGCTGCTGACCGGCATGTTCGACGAGCATGTCCGCGGCATCGTCGAGGAAATGGGCGCGCTCAGTGCCGGGGAACAGGACGAGCTGGCGCGCCTGTGCCGCAAACTGGGGCGGCGCGAAGTGGGGGCGGAGGGCTGATTGGGGCCCGCCCCCGCGCCGGGACGCTGCCCGTCACTGGTCCTGGTGATAGAGCAGCTTGATCACGCTGCCCTGTATGGTGCGGAGCCGCTGGCTGATCACCTGGGCGATGCGCCGCATGACGATCAGGCCCAGCGCCGGGTTGTCTTCCAGCAGGCGATTGAACGCCTGTCCTTCGAACGCCAGCAGGCTGCTGTCTTCCAGGCACAGCGCCGACGCGGTGTAGTAGTTGGGCGGCATGAACCCGGACCAGCCGACCAGTTGCCCGAACGTGCTCAGCGATACGATCGTGAGCGGCTCGGTGAGCGCGGTCGGCTGTACCTGGACGTTGATCTTGCCCGCGCGCAGTAGGTAGAGGCGGCTGGCCTCGTTGCCCTCGCGGAAGAGCATCTGCCCGGCGGGACAGGTGACCTCCTGCGCCAGCGCGGCGAACTGGTCCAGCGCCTCGGCGGGCAGGCCGGCGAAGAGGGGACTCTGGGCAAGGTCCTGGGCGGTGATCATGGCTGGTATCCTCCTGGCGGCGCGGCGCCGATGCGATTATGCCCGCAGAATACCACAACTGGGCACCAGGACAAAGTCACGGCGTCACGCTGTCCCAGCGCCAGGCCGCCTGGCTCCACTGCCCGCGATAAGCGGCGATCTGGGCGGCGTGCTCGCGCTTGTGCCCGTAGATGGAATAGACGATGAAGTCCTCGAGATCGGTCGCCGCCCCGTACCAGGGCAGCATGCCGTTGAGACGCCGCACCCGGATTGGCACCTGGGTGACCAGCGTCAGCGTGCCGCGGTAGGCGCTCTCGTATTCGACCCAGACTTCGTGGGGCGGTATCACGCGCCGGCGCGTGACTTCGCTCACGTTGAACTGCTCCGGATCGGCCAGGTAGCTGCTCAACACCGGGGTGGGACTCTCGCGCAGTACCGAGCGAATGACATCCGCCAGCAGCAGCTCGAACGAGGCCAGGTGCGCCAGAATATCCTTCACCGACCACACCCCGCACGCGCCGGGCGTGGTCCACGCTGACTCGGGCAGTCCGTAGAGGCTGTCCTGCACGGCCCGGTGGCCGTGCCTCAAGACATCGATCGTGTTCATAGCATGTCCTGTGAGTGGTTTCGTTGATGGCGCCGGGCTCGCGGCCTGGCGCGGATATGGTCCGGTGAAAACCTCGACATGTAAGAGGGACGACATGGCCCGGTTTTTGGCCGGGCCACACCTGAGAAAGCGCGGATTCGGGCGCCAGCCTACTCAGCCAGCGACATGAACCGGGCGTACTGGACATCCTCGCAAGAGCCGGTTTCCATCGAATCGCAGCCGTTCTGGAACGCGGCGACCTGGCTCGCGAACATCTCGGTGTCTGCCGTACCGTGCGTGCTGACGACCAGGTGAATCTCGGCGTTCTGCGCGTCCATCAGCCCCGGACCGAAGGCGGCGCCCGGCGTCATGCCCTCCGGCATGCTGGCCGAGATTGCCAGCGTGCCATCTGCGGTGACGCTGCGCGACGCGAGCACCACCGAGATGTTCGCCACCGCAATGCCGTCCGTGTTCAGGATGCGGTTCCCGTAAGCGTCGCGTACGACTTCGGCGGCAACGCTCCACCGGCGCGCTTCCCACTCGCGGAAGTTGATGTTGCCGTCAGCATCGCGCGGGATCCCGGCACTGTACATCTCGAAGACATCGTCTGCATCACAGACGCCGCTGCAGTTTTCCGGCGCGTTGAAGATCACCCACCAGACGGTGTACATCTCACCCGGCACGAGATCGTTGGTAGCGAGGGCTATCTTCACCCCATTGTCATAGCGGGCCAGGCTGGCATGGGCATCATCGACCTGCGCGGCATCGGCGAAACGGTGCACGGCGCTGGTCTGGACGGTAGGCTCAGGGGCGGTTTCGCTGCTCTGGGCGAAGGCGTTCACCGCACCAGTCAGGATGGACAGCAAACTGAGAATGACGACGATTTTGGAACGCATGGCGTTGCTCCTTGTGTTCGTGTTTGGACCCGCACGGGCCGGACGGTGAGCGCTGGTGTGTGGTCGCTGTGACCGCACATCCAGTCACCAGCATAGGCGGTCACCGTTCCGCAATCGATCCTCAAAGCGTCCCCAAGATCGTCCCACAAGAATCCGATGGCAAATTCCTCAAAATTGCGCTGAAATGCTCCCGTTTCCAGCGGTGCGCCGGAGAATATTTCAGATTCATGATACAATAATCGCTACCATGACATTATTGAAGCTTTCACGGATTAGTGATCATGGTCCAGCTGCGCATTCATCTGTTCGGCGCGCCACACTGCGAAAAGGATGGACAGGCAGTTGACTTTGTCCGGCGCAAGACGCTGGCCCTGGTCGCCTACCTGGCCGCGACCGGCCAGCCCCACGATCGCGACGCGCTCGCCGCGCTGTTCTGGCCCGATTACGACAACTCGACGGCGCGCGCCAACCTGCGCCGCACCCTCTCGCGCCTGAAAGAGGCGCTGGGTGACGACCTACTGGACGTCAGCCGGGCGCAGGTCGCGCTGGCTCCGGGCGCCGCCATCTGGCTGGACGTGGCCGATTTCCAGAACCGGCTGGCCGCAGTGGACAGTCACCGCCACGCGCCAGCCGAGTTGTGCGACGACTGCCAGCACGCCCTATGCGAAGCGGCGGCGCTGTATACCGCCGATTTCATGGCTGGGTTCAGTCTGCCGGACAGTCCCGCGTTCGATGAGTGGCAGTTCTTCCTGTCAGAGAGCCTGCGCCAGGCGCTGACCAATGCCCTGCAGATGCTGGTCGACTGGTACAACGCGCGGGGCGAGTACGAGCGCGCTATCGAACACGCGCGGCGGCTGGTGGCGCTCGACACGTGGCACGAGCCGGCCCACGTCCAGTTGATGCGACTCTATGCACAGGCAGGGCAGCCAACCGCCGCGCTGCGCCAGTACGAGGTCTTGGCGCGCGCGCTCGCGGAGGAGCTTGGCGCCGAGCCGGAGCCAGAGACCATCGCCCTGGTCGAAGCGATCAAAAACCGGCAGCATCCCGTCCGCTCCCCGGCGGACGCGGCTCCGGCCTGGTCTGTGCCGGACAGCGAGACCGCGCAGCCTGGACCGGCCCCCGGGGGCGCGCAGGGCGCCGCGCCGCGCCACAACCTGCCCGCCGAGATCACGCCGTTCGTCGGGCGGCGCAAAGAGCTGGCCGAGATCACGCAGTTGGCGCTCGACGGCGGCGGGCAGAAGCTGATTTCATTGGTCGGACCCGGCGGGATCGGCAAGACGCGACTGGCGATCCAGGTGGGTTTGCGGGCGGTGGACAACTTTCGCGACGGGGTGTGTTTCGTGCCGCTGGGGGGGTTGAACTCAAGCGATTACCTGGTGCCGCTGCTGGCCGAAAAGCTCGGCGTGCGCCTGTACCCAGGCAAAGACGCGCAGCAGCAACTGCTCGACCACCTGCACCCCAGACAGATTCTGCTCGTCCTGGACAACTTCGAGCACCTGTTGGACGCGAGCGGGCTGGTGCGCGAGATCCTGCAGGGTGCGCCTGGGGTGCGCGTGCTGGTCACGTCGCGCGAGCGGCTGAACGTGAGCGGAGAGCTGGTCTACGCCATCGGCGCGATGGAGTTCCCCCAGCAGCACGACACCGGCGGCCTGCTCGATTACGACGCCGTCGAGCTGTTCGTACAGTCGGCCCACCTGACCGACCCCGGCTTCGAGGTCCACGAGGACAACCAGGACGATATCAGCCGCATCTGCCAACTGGTCGAGGGGATGCCGCTGGCGCTCGTCCTGGCGGCGGGCTGGCTGGGCGTGCTCTCGCTGCGCGAAATCGCCGACGAGATCACGGCCAGCCTGGATTTCCTCGAGACCGAGCTGCGCGACGTCCCGGAGCGGCAGCGCAGCGTGCGGGCGGCCTTCGAGTCCTCGTGGAAGCGGCTGCCCGCCGACGACCAGCAGGCCTTCATGAAGCTGTGCGTCTTTCGTGGGGGATTCACACGCCACGCTGCCGAAACTGTCGCGGGCGCCCGGCTGCCCGTGCTGCGCCATCTGGTCAACCGCTCGTTCGTCTCGGCGGGCGCGGATGGCCGCTTCTCGATTCACGAGCTGCTGCGGCAGTACGGCCTGCTCCGCGCGCAGCAGAGCCCGGCGGACTACGCGCAGACGTGCCTGAGCCACAGCGACTATTACATCACCGTCCTGCGCGAGCGCGCGGTTGTCATCAAGGAGCATCGCCAGCAGGAAACGCTGGCCGACATCGCCGCGGATATCGACAACGTGCGCGTCGCGTGGGATCACGCGGTCGCCCGCCGCGACTGGCCAGCGATCGATCCTGTGGCCGAGTGTTACTGGCTGTTTTGCGAGTTTCGCGGCGCGCTCGCGGCGGGCGAGGCGGCCTTCCGGCACGCGCTCGACGCGCTGGCCCCCAGCGCCCTGGCGCGCTCCGATCCGCCCGGCGACCGCGCCGCGCTGGCCGGTTTCCTGATGGCCGGTGCGGGCTGTCTGCAAGGTCGCCAGGGGAACTTCGAGGCGGGCGTGGCGGCCATGCAGCAGGGCATCACCTGGCTCCGAGGAGCGGAGACGCCCGATCGCCAGAAGCTGTCGTTTGCTCTGGCGTGGCTCGCCTTCGTGCTGGTGGTGCAAGGCCGCTACGATGAGGCGCAGGGTTACGCTGAGGAGAGCCTGTCCTACTTCCCAGAGACGGGCGACCGCTGGCTGAGGGCCGGCTGTCTGCGGCTGACCGGCGCCTCGCAGTTGTACCGGGGCCAGCTCGAAGACGCGGAGCGCACGCTGCAGTCGTGCCTGGCGGTGTGCGAGGAGACGGGCGAGCGCCGCATCCGGACGTATGCCACCACCAACCTGGGCCAGATCGCCCTGCTGCGCGGCGATTATCCCGAGGCCCAGCGGCTGCTGGACGAAGCGCTGCAGATCACCTACGTCCTCAACGATCTGCTGAGCCGGGCGGAGTTACTGCGCGAACAGGCCCGGCTGGCGCTGCTGCTGGGCGACGCCCAGCGCGCCGAGGAAAACGTCGAACAGAGCATGGCGCTCTACCGCCAGATCGGGCGGCGCGATACGGGCACCGTGCTGGTCATGCTGGGCGACATCCGCCGCGCCCAGGGCGACACCGCCGCCGCTGAATGGCTGTACCGGGAAGGCCTGGAGCGATCCCGCGCGGCCGATCACCGGCCGGATATCGCCCGGTGCCTCAGCCAATGGGGCGTTCTGGAATGCGGGCGAGGCTCCTACAGCCTGGCCGAACGCTACCAGCGCGATGCGCTGGCGATCTGGCAGGGCGCCGGGAACGAGGTCGAGATCGCGGCCGTGCAGCGGCACCTGGGACATATCCTGGCCACAGCAGGCAGCGAACGAGGGACTGAAGCCGGCCAGCACTACGCGGACGCGCTGGCCCTGGCGCTGCGCCACCAACTCGCCCCGGTGGCGCTGGACGTCCTGGTGGGGAGCGCTGCTCACCTGCGGCACACCATGACTGCCGGAGAGGCAATCGAGCTGCTCGTCCTGGCTGCCCACCACCCTGCCAGCGAGATCGACACCCGGCGGCGCGCCGAAACGCTGCTGGCCGAACTCGTCCCTGGCGAGGACGATTGGGCTGATGGAGGGGTGCCGCCGGATGTGGCGTCCCTGGACTGGACACGCGCCGCAGGGCAACGGGCCGAGTCGTTCCGCCACGATGTAGGCTGAGCCCTCGGCGTTAACCGGCGCTGCCGGCCCGATCTGCGGATCAACGACCAGCACCCGGCTGGCGGCGACGATCCAGCGCGGGTGCTGCTCTGCGGCGCGAGTTGTTCTGGTTACGGGCAGGGAGCTTCGACAGCGGGCCGCGCGCGCCGCAGAATGTGGTGGCGGCGCGGCCCGGCGACTGGCACGGCTGGGCGCGCTGAAGACCGCGCCAGGATAGCCAGCACTGCGGCGATGAAAGGCAGCGCCGTACCGATTTCCAGCGTCAGGGTCATCCCAAGCGACTGAATCGCCACGCCGGTGAACGTGAACCCGACAACAGCCCCGATCCAGGGTGTGGTGGCGTGTTTGGACAGGCTGGCGCTCAAGGCGTCCCCCGGCACCAAATCGGTGATCATCGCCGCGCCCACGGCCATGCTGGACCCCAACAGGCTGATGAGGATTTGCGATACCCAGAAGTGCCACAGCGAGCCCGCGAAGACGAGCACACCCATCCCTGCCGCGCCGGCCAGGTAGCAGGCGAACAGCACCGGTTTGCGGCCAAACCGGTCGGACAGCCAGCCGGAGATGAACGGCAAGGGCAGATTCACCACGCCGCTGATGCCGACGACGGTCGAGATGGCCGCGGAGTCAAAGCCCAGCTCGGACATCGACAGCGGGCGCGCCAGATTGGTCACGAAGTTGGCAATATAGGCCAGGACACTGGCAGCCAGCAGGATAGCGAAAGCCGCGCTCACCGGAGCCGATCCAGCCGGGGCCGCCCCCCGCCGGTTGTCACCGTGCAGCGGGCCGCTCGGCGCGTCCTGCAGCGCCAGCGACGCCGCGAAGGTCACCAGATAGGTCGAGGCGGACAGGACGAACAGGACATCGAAACCCAGGTGTTCGACGATCGGTCCGGCCGTCAGGCCGCCCACCAACTGCCCGACAGCCAGCCCGGTCCCCAGGATCCCGAAGATGCGCCCGCGCTGTGTCACGTTGGCTGAGAGCCCGGCGAGGATGTTCGACATGGCGATCTGGATGCCTGCCATCAGCCAGACGATGCTGAAGAAGACGGTCAGCAGCTCGATATTGGGCGCCTGGCCCATCAGCAGCACGCCGGCCAGGCTGACGACCGCGCTCAGCGTGATAAACGGCTTGCGGCGTCCAAACCGGCTGGAGAGCCATCCACTGCCGAACGTGCCAACTGCCAGCGCGCCAAATCCGATCGCCATGCTGAATCCGATCGCTGCCGTGTCGGCGCCGAGATCCTGGGCATACACGGGCAGGAGGCCGATCAGCCCGTTCCCAACGACGTAAGGCATGAGGTTACACAGAAAGAGGGCTATGAGCTGTTTGCGGGACATCGCGTTTCTCCATTGTTTCCCGGGCAGGTCACCGGCGGCGCCCCGCCCGCGTGGCGGTTGACAACCCGGTGACCATGACATCCGAACCATTCACTGTCGCTCATCATATCTGTCGCGCGTCCCCAATCTGTCGCACCGATCGTCCCATTTCCATCGCCAGCGTCATTTCCCAAAAATTGCCCGCTGCCCAGCGCGGCAGGAGGCGTGTGGAGGCACGCCAGCCCTCGCATGGTCGAGATGCAGCGGTGATGCATGGGGAGTTGCTGAAATGGTGACGTAGGAAACGATGAGCGCGGCCTAGCCGCCGGTACCGTGCTCCGCTTCGCGCGGCACGTTGGCCGCGATCACGACGCGCGCGATACCCGCGGCGAACACGAGGGCGCAGCCGATCAACTGCAGGGCGGAGATCCGCTCGTGATAGGCCAGCGCCCCGATCAGCGCGGCGATGACCGGCTCGCCGTACGAGATCGTGCCGTATTCGATCGTCTTGAGGAAGCGCAGGGCAGCGATCACCAGCGTCAGCGCGACGAAGCCATGCAGCACGCCGACCGCGCCGATCCAGGCCAGGTCCGCACCGCTCAGGCTGGCGCCCGACGCGGCCACTACGGGCAGCATGACCAGCGACGCGATGCCCAACTGGACGAACGTGTTGTCCGAGCTGGACTCGCCGCCCTGGAGCTTAGGATTGTTGAACAGCAGAAACAGGCCGTAGAACATGCCCGACAGCAGGCCGAAAACCAGGCTTTCGACCTGCTCGGCGCCGCTGGGCAACTTGAACTCCGTGATGAAGACCGTACCCAGCACCGCGCAGCCCAGCAGCAGGCCGCTCGTCCGGTCGAACCCTTCCTCGAGCCACAGCGCGGCCAGCGTGCTGGCGATCAGGGGGCCGAGGTACAGCAGAAAAGCGGCATTCGCCAGCGTGCCGCTCTGTACCGCTTTGAAATAGGCGACCACAAACAGGGCCAGGGAAAGGCCCGCCGCCGCGCGCGCCCACGAGACGCCGGACGCCCGCGCGCCAGCGCGATCCCGGCTCAGCGCGCGCAGGCCGGCCAGGCACACAAACCCGATGCCAAACCGGCCCAGCGCGATAGCGTACTCGTTGCCGGGCGACACCTGGCGCACGAAGGCGCCCAGCGTCGCCATGATGAACGTGCCCGCGATGGCGGCGAGATACCACACCCACTTGCCGGACACGGTCCCCGCGCTCACCCTTCGCCCAGGTAGGCGTGGCGGACGCGCTCGTTGTCCAGCAGCTCTGCCGCCGGACCTTCAAGCGCGATGGTCCCCGTTTCCAACACGTACCCGTAGTCCGCCAGCCGCAGCGCCGCGCGGGCATTCTGCTCGACCAGCAGCACGGTCACGCCCTGTTCGTTGATCGCCTGGACCGTCTCGAAGATCGCGCGGACCAGCAGCGGGGCCAGCCCCAGCGATGGCTCGTCGAGCATAAGCAGCTTGGGCCGGGCCATCAGCGCGCGCCCGATCGCCAGCATCTGCTGCTCGCCGCCAGAGAGCGTGCCGCCCAACTGTCCTTTGCGCTCGGCCAGCCGGGGAAACAGCTCGTACACCCGCGCTCGATTGGTCTCGATGGCCTGGCGGTCTTTGCCCAGCGAGTACGCCCCCATGTTCAGGTTCTCCTGAACGGTCAGCGTCGGAAAGATCTTCCGTCCTTCGGGGGCCTGGGTGAGCCCCAGATACACGATCTCGTGGGCGGGGATGCGGTGGATGGGATGGCCGTCGAACAAGATCTCGCCGCTGCGGGGCCGCAGCAAGCCGGAGACCGTGCGCAAGGTGGTGGTCTTGCCCGCGCCGTTCGCGCCGATCAGAGTCACCACCTGCCCCGCCTCCACCTTCAACGAGATGTCTTTCAGGGTGCGGATGTTGCCATAGTACGTATTGATATTGTGCAGTTCGAGCAGGGCCATCGCGATCACACCTCGATTTCGTCTTCGCCCAGATAGGCCGCGATCACCTTCGGATCCCGCTGAATCTCGGCAGGGGTGCCCTCGGCGATTTTTTGCCCGTCGTCCAGCACCACAATCCGGTCGGAGATATTCATCACGACCTTCATATCATGCTCGATGAGAAGGATCGTGATGCCGCTGCTGCGAATCTGGCGAATCGTGTCCATCAGCGCCTGGCCCTCGACTTCGTTCAGACCGGCGGCGGGCTCGTCCAGGATGAGCAGCTTCGGCTCGGTCGCCAGCGCCCGCGCGATCTCCAGGCGGCGCTGATCGCCATAGGCCAGGTTGCGCGCCAGTTCGTCGGCTTTGTCGGCCAGCCCCACGAACGCCAGATGGCGCATGGCCTGCTCGGCTATGTGCCGCTCCTCCGCGCGTTCGGCGGGCAGCCGCAGAAGCGTCGAAAACGCGCCCGCCTTCCCGCGGTGGTGCTGCCCGGACATGACGTTTTCCAGCACGGTCAGCCGGGGAAACAAGCGGATCGTCTGGAAGGTGCGAGCGATGCCGCGATCGACGACGTCGTGCGGGCGCAGGATCGGGGACATACCCATCATCCCCAGGAGTTTGCCCGGCAGGTAGGGAATCCAGCTCCCCAGGCCGGTGAGAAAACTGCGCAGGAAGCGGTCGCGCTGGTGGGCGTGCGTCTCGACGATCGGCTGGCCGTCGAAGACCACGGTGCCCTCCGTGGCCGGGTAGATGCCCGTGATCACGTTGAAGACAGTCGTCTTACCCGCCCCGTTAGGCCCGATGATGCTCAGGATTTCGCCGGGCGATACGCTGAACGTCACGTAGTCGATGGCGCGCAGGCCGCCGAAATCTTTGCTGAGTGAGGTTACGCTTAGTAAGGCCATGCCAGTCACCTCATGTTGCCTGCTGGACCGCAGGCGCCGGAGCCGCGTCCGTCGTTTCGACCACCGGCGACATCACCACGCCCTGCCGGCGCTCGGGGATGATCCCCGCCGGACGCAGCACCATCATGGTGACCATGGCGATGCCCATCAGGCCGTCGCGCCAGTCCATGATGCGGAACGCCGTCACCTCGCGCTCCACATCCGGCCCAAGCTGGCTCCCGACCGCGAGCATCACGATCGTATAGATGGCTAGCGCGCCGGCCAGCCACGGCAGCGGGTTCGCGATCCGCCGCCGGAGCATGGGCAGCACGATGATGGCCACCAGCACCATGAACAGCCCGATCACGTAGAGCGGCGCCTCGCCCAGCACCAGCGCCGGGGCGAAGAAAGCCGCCGCCATCAGCCCGGCTTCCACGACGGCCGCCTGCCCGCGAGCGCGCCCGGCGAACAGGTACCCGCCCAGGAGCAGCGCCAGGATGACGAACGGGCCCGCGCCCTCGTACAGAAACGTGGGGCCGACATCGCGCAGCAGTTCGGGCAGCACGACCATGCCCAGCGTGCCGACCAGCACGCCAGGGATAGACCCGCTCCCGCCCAGCACCACGATGCAGAACATGATCACGGACTGCAGGAAGTTGAAGCTCTCCGGTGCGACGACGGTGAAGCGGCTGGCGTACAGCACGCCAGCCACGCCCGCCCAGGCCGAGCCAAGGGCAATGGCGATCAGCTTGATCTGCGTCGTGTCGATCCCCATGGCTTCGGCGGCAAGCTGGTCCTCACGGACGTACAGCCAGGCGCGTCCCAGTCGCGAGTTTTGCAGGCGCCGCATCCCCAACACGGTCAGGACGATGAAGCCCAACACCAGGAAATAGTACGGGCGCGCGTCGCGTTTGAAGGCGACCGGTGTCCACTCGACGCCCAGCACCTTGACCGGATCCTCGATGTTGAAGTACTTGTCGACATTTCCGTCGATGCTCGTCGCCAGCGGGTCGGCCCGCAGCGCGCCGAACAGCAGGAACACGCCCACGACGACCACCAGGCCGATCACCTGGCCGGTCTTGCCGATGCGGCGCGCCCGCAGAAAGGCCACCATCACAAAAGCCAGCAGGCCCATCGCCATCGAGAGCACGAAAAGCTGATCGTGCCCCCCGAGCGGCGGCAGCACGAAGTACGCCAACGCGACCAGGGCCGCGCCGCCCCACTGCAGCACAGGGCCGCTGCGCTGGGTGAGCAGCAGATAGAGAATCAGGAGGAGTACCAGCACGATCTCCGGCACGGGCGAGACCCACGGCAGCGGGAACTCGGGACGGCCCGCCCCGAACAGCCCATTCGAGCCGCCGGTGATCCCGAACGCATTGTTCGTCACCCCGATGCGGAATATCTCGCCAAACGCGATGGTCACGATGCACAGGTAATCGCCGCGCAAGTGCAGGATCGGCTTGGAGACGAGAATCGCCGCGCCGCCCGCCACCAGCGCCGCGATCGGGATCGTCGCCAATATGGTGATATTGTGCTCGATGCTGAGAATGGCGGCAGTATATGCCCCCAGCCCGAAGAAGGCGGCGTGCCCCAGTTGGAACAACCCGGCGTAGCCGACCACGATATTCAGGCTGAGGCCAAGCATCACGTAGATGCCCGCGTAGACGGCCAGCGACGTGCGCGACCGGTCCATGAAGCTCAGGTAGGGCAGCGCCACGGCGAGCAACAGCAGCGCCGCATCCCACACCCACGGCGCGGGGCGCGGAAGACGTTTGAGTGCCTGGTTCATAGCATCACACCTTTTCCGCGACCGTTTCGCCCAGGATGCCGGTGGGCCGCGCGATCAAGATCGTGATCAACAGCACGTAGGCGATGGCGTCTTTCCAGGCGGACGCATCCGCCAGCCCGATGTCCGGACCGTAGGCGACGACCATCGTTTCGCTGATTCCGAGGACGAACCCGCCGATCACCGCGCCGGGGATATTGCCGATGCCGCCGAGGATGGCGGCGATGAAGGCTTTGAGGCCGAACACCCAGCCCAGCGTGAAGTTGAACGACCCGTAATAGATGCCGATGAGCAGGCCGGCCAGGCCGCCCAACGCGGGCCCAACGAAAAAGACCAGCGAGATGATCCGGTCGACGTTGATGCCCATCATGCGCGAGACATCGTGATCGAGCGACACCGCGCGCATGGCGGTCCCGATGCGCGTGCGCTGCACGAACAGGTACAGGCCGATCATGACCGCCCCACAGATGACCAGCATGAGCACCTGCAGTCCCGACAGCGACACTTTGCCGGTGAGTTGGAGATCGGGCAGCTCAGCCAGCAATCCCTCCGGGTAGGTGCGCCAACGCGCGCCGGATGCGTTGCGCGCCACGGCCTGCAGCATGAAGGCCGCGCCCAAGGCCGAGATGATGGGCGACAAACGCCCCGCCGACCGGAGGGGACGGTAGGCCGTGCGCTCGATAGTCATGCCCATCATACCAATGAAGGCCAGCACAACGATCGACGCGGCGAGGATGGCGATCACGTCCATATCGGTGAGGCTGGCGAAGACGGTAGTGAGCAGCGCCCACCCGGTCAGCGTCCCCCACATGAACATGTCGCCATGCGCGAAGTTGATCAGCTTCAGCACGCCGTAGACCATGGTGTAGCCGAGCGCGACGACGGCATAGAAACCACCGATGGTGAGTCCGTTGATCAGTTGCTGAAGAAAAGTCTCCATAGAAGCGCGCCTCTCCAAAAAACGGCAGGTCATGCGGGGGCGGCACATCACCGCCCCCGTCGCTGACAACCGGTGAATCCTGATTACTCTTCAACTGCAGGCTGAGGTTGCTCGGGATAGTAGGCGATCACGCCTTCCTCATTGATCTCGTACAGCGCGTGAATGGTGCCCAACCGGTCACCCTTCTCGTCGAAGCCGATGATCGGACCGCTGAGGCCGGGATAGTCGGCGAAATCGTTGTGGAGGTACTCGGCGAGAACTTCCGTATCCGTGCTCTCCGTCTCTTCGATAGCGTGGGCGATCACGTTGAACCCCTCGGCGGCCAGCAGCCACCAGACGCTCGACGGCGGCTCGTCATATGCCTCTTCGAAGGCTTGCACGAACTCGATCGCTTCGGGATATTCCAGGTCCTTCGGCAGCGGCTCCGTCGTGATGAACGTGCCCGCCGCAGCATCAACACCGGCGATCTCGACCATCTCGGGGTTATTGCTGGCGTTGCCCATCATCCACTGGATGTCCAGGCCCAGCTCCGCCGTCTGGCGCAGCAGCAGCCCGCCCTGGGCATGGTAGCCGGTGAAGTACACGGCATCCAGGCCCGCCTGGCCGATGTTGGTCAGAATGGGGGTGAAATCTTGATCGTCGGGGTTGATGGCATCGAAGAATCCCACCGTCAGTCCCTGTTCCTCCGCGTACACCCGGGTCCATTCGGCCAGGCCCTGGGCATACGTCGAGTTGTCGTGAAGAACACCGATCGTCTCGGCACCCAGCACGTCCTTCATCGCCATGACAGCGAACAGCGCCTGGCGGTCGTCCAGGAAGCAGGTGCGGAAGAACTGGGTGAAGCCTTTTTCAGTCAGGCGCGTGGCCGTCGAAGACGGCGTGATGTGCAGAATGCCCTCTTCGGCGTAAATCTCCGAAGCCGGTTCGGTCGCGGTGGAGTTGTAGGCGCCGATCACGGCCACCACACCGGAGTCAACCATGCGGTCAGCCACCAGCGCCGACTGGGTCGGATCGCCGGCGTCATCTTCGACGACCAGCTCGACGGGACGGCCCAACAGCCCGCCCGCCTCGTTGACCTGATCGACCAGCAGTTGCACGGCCTTCTCGAAGCCCTGGCCTTCATAGGCATAGTCGCCCGTCATCGGGCCTTGCAGGCCGATGAGGATCGGATCGCCTTCCTGGGCGACGGCGAACGATCCAACCGAGCCAATCATGAGTGACAGCAGAATGGCGATTACCAGGATGCGTTTCATGTTTCTCCCTCCAAAGATAATACTTACGGTTGCTTCATGCGGTCGAGAGGAAAGCCCATCAATCGATAACGCTGCCTCCTTTCGCTGCAAACGCGTCACAGCCGAGAACCGGCCCAGCGGAATCAATATGCTCGAGTGGTGCGGGGTAACCGTGTTTCATGTGGGATCTAAATATTTGCGCGCCAAACGTGTAAGCCCACAATAACCACAATTATAATCTACCCGATACTGCTCGATAGGGCAATTAGTACAAGGTTAGAGTCTTTCGCGCGCCACGCCGAACCCCGCCGCCGGCATCCGGACCGGCGCTGGCCGGCCGGTGCGCTGTTGCCCCCTCCTCGCCGCGCGGCGTTACAATTACCCGCCGAAGTCTCGCCTCTCCTCATACGGCGGGCACCTCTGCCCGCCAGAAGGAACAATCGATCATGGCACAGGTCCCTCTCTCCACGAACGGCCTCCTGCAAGATCAACCCTCCGCCAGCGCGATGAACGTCGCGCTCTGCCGGGCCATCGCTGCCCACGACCCGCGCGCAGCGATCCGCGGGCGTGACACGCTGGCCGAGCTCATGTTGGACGACGCGGCGCGGGCCTCGCTCAAGGACCCGGCGATCCACAGCCTGATTCTGAAAAAGGTGACCGCCTTCGCGCCGGGCACGTACGAGTATTTCATCGCCCGCACCGCCTATCTGGATGCCGTCGTCGAGCAGGCGCTGCGCGACCCTATGCCCCAGATCGTGCTGCTGGGCGCGGGCTACGATACGCGAGCCCACCGTTTCGCCGCCCTCAACGGCGCCACGACGATCTTCGAGCTGGACACCCCGGCCACCCAGCAGCACAAGCGGGCCCTGCTCGCCAGGGCGGGCGTCACCGACCCGGAACGCCTGGTGTACGTCCCGATCGACTTCACGCGCGAGAGCCTGGCCGGCGCGCTGGCGCGGGCAGGTTATTCCGAGCGCGAGCTGGCGCTGTTCGTCTGGGAAGGCGTCACCTACTATCTTTCGCCCCAGGCCGTCGACCAGACGCTGGACGCCGTGCGCCGCCACTCACCGGCGGGCAGCACGCTGTGCTTCGACTATATGATCGCGGTAGCGGACCTCGCGGACCGGTTCGGCGCCCAGCACGCGCGCAACGCCATGCAGGCGACCTACACCGCGGAGCCGCTGGGGTTCGACCTGGAGCCGGGCGCGGTGGCGGATTTTCTGGCCGCGCGCGGTTTTCGCGTCGTCGAGCACCTCGCCACGGCGGACTTGGAGCGGCGCTATCTCACGCTGGAAGATGGCACGCTCGCCGCGCCGATGCTCGATCTCTTTGGGCTGGTCCGGGCGGTATCGCAGGGCTGAGCGCGCCGCGCCGATTGCCGGCCCTCGTGATGTCCTCTATACTTCACCTGAGGCTGCGGCGCAGCACACCCTTCACGCTCGCCGCGGTTCGATCGCGTGAGCACCAGAACGTCACGGTCTGGGCTCGCGCCGCGCTGTTCCCGTGACGTGCAGACACATGGAGCGTGGCATGCTCAAAGGAATATCCTCGATCATATCGCCCGAACTGCTGAAGATCCTGATGGAGATGGGGCACGGCGACGAGCTCGTGATCGGCGATGGCAATTTCCCCGCCGCCAGCATGAGCCAGCGCCTGGTCCGCGCCGATGGGCACGGCGTCCCCGCCCTGCTGGACGCGATCCTGGCGCTGTTCCCGCTGGATACCTTCGTCGAGAAACCCGTCGCGCTGATGGAAGTGGTGCCCGGCGACAACTTCCAGCCGGTGATCTGGGAGGAATACCGGAAAATCATCCAGCGGCATGAGCCGTTCACTGACTTTGAGTACGTGGAGCGCTTCGCCTTCTACGACCGCGCGCGGCAGGCCTACGCGATCCTGGCGACCGGCGAGACGTCGCTGTACGCCAACGTCATCCTGAAGAAGGGCGTGATCCGCGCGTAGCGGGCGGGCCGGCGCGTCACTCCGCCAGCGCGAAGTCGACCGCGGCCAGGGCGTGGACCCGGGCGGTATCGAACGCGGGCGCGGGGCACGCGTCCGGCGGCACCAGCAGCCCGATCTCGGTGCAGCCCAGGATGATCCCCTCGGCCCCCGCCTCAACCAGGCCGCGCATGATGTCGAGGAACTGGCGGCGCGCTTCGTCGCGGAAGACGCCCGCGCACAGCTCGTCGTAGATGACGCGGTTCACCAGCTCGCGCTGGGGTTCTGGCGGGATCATCACGTCCAGCCCGGTGCTGCGCGCCAGCCTGCCCCGCACGAAGTCTTCCTCCATGGTGAACCGCGTGCCCAACAGGCCGACCCGCTCGATCCCGCGCTCGCGGACGGCGCGCGCCGTCGCGTCGGCGATGTGTAGGATCGGGATGCCGATCCCGGCCTGGACGCGGTCGGCCAGCTTGTGCGTGGTGTTGGTGCAGATCACCAGGAAATCCGCGCCGCCGCGCTCCAGGCTCTGGGCCGCGGCGAGCACGATCGCCGTCACCTCGTCCCAGCGGTCTTGGCGTTCCAGCGCGTCGACCTCCGCATAGTCCAGCGAATACAACAGACAGCGCGCTGAATGCGCGCCCCCCAGCCGGTCCTGCACGGCCTGGTTGATGATCCGGTAGTATTCCAGCGATGAATGCCAGCTCAGCCCGCCGAGCAACCCGATCGTCTTCACCGCACACCTCCGCCTGTATGGACGAGAGCAGCCGCACCCACCTGGCTGCTCCCATTAGACCGCGCCCCCCGCCCCGCCGTCAAACGCCCGGCGGCTCAGGCCGTCAGGTCCAGGCGCCGGAGCAGTTGGGCGTTAAGCGCGACGATCACCGTGCTGAGCGACATGAACAGCGCGCCCACCGCGGGCGAGAGCACCACGCCCAGCGGCGCCAGGACGCCCGCCGCCAGCGGCAGCGCGAAAACGTTGTACCCGGTCGCCCAGATCAGGTTCTGGATCATCTTGCGGTAGGTCGCGCGGCTCAGGGTGAAGACGTTGACCACGTCGAGCGGATCGCTCTGCACCAGAATGATGCCGGCGGATTCGATCGCGACGTCCGTCCCGCTGCCGATCGCGATCCCGACGTCGGCGCGGGTGAGCGCGGGCGCGTCATTGACGCCATCGCCCACCATCGCCACCGTCTTGCCCTGCCCCTGCAATTCAGCCACCTTGTGATCCTTGTGCTCGGGCAGCACCTCGGCAAAGTAGGTGTCGATCGCCAGCTCTTCGGCCACCGCGCGCGCCACCGCCTCGCTGTCGCCGGTCAGCATCGCCACCGCGATCCCCATCTCGTGCAGCCGGCGGACGGCCTCGCGGCTTTCCGCGCGGACCACGTCCGCCAGCGCGAAGGCGGCGACCGGCCCCCCGTCGATCAGGTAGACCGCCGTCTGGCCCTTCTCCCCGGCGCGCTCGGCGAACTGCCGCAGCCCGTCCGGCAGCGCGCTATCGAGCATCTCCAGCAGGCGCGGGCCGCCTACGTGCACGTTCCGGCCATCGACGCGGGCGCGGATGCCCCGCCCCTGAATGGCCTCGAAGTCCGTCACGGGCGGCGGGGTGAGCCCGCGATCCTGGGCCGCCCGGCGAATGCCCTGCGCGATCGAATGCTCGGAATCTCCCTCGACCGCCAGCGCCAGGGCCAGCGCCCGATCTTCGTCCCAGCCATCGGCGGTCGCTACGCTCACCACGCCGAACCGTCCCTCAGTGAGCGTGCCGGTCTTGTCGAAGACCACCGTATCGATCTCGCGCGCCGCTTCCAACGCCAGACGGTCGCGCACCAGAATGCCGTGCCGCGCGCCGAGCGACGTGCTGATCGCCACCACCAGCGGAATGGCCAGGCCCAGCGCGTGCGGGCAGGCGATGACCAGCACGGTCACCGCGCGCTCGAGAACCTCCAGCTCCAGCCCGACGGCGATCAGCCAGGCGATCACGGTAACGGCGGCCACCGCCAGCGCGATGTAAAACAGCCAGCCTGCGGCCTTGTCGGCCAGGATCTGCGTGGCCGACTTGCTGCGCTGCGCCTCGTCTACCAGCCGCATGATGCCCGCCAGCGCCGTATCATCGCCGGTGGCCGTCACGCGGACGCGCAGGCTGCCGTCGCCGTTGATGCTCCCCCCGATCACCCGGTCGCCGGGCTGTTTCTCGACCGGCCTGGATTCGCCCGTGATCATCGCCTCGTTCACGTGGGACTGGCCTTCCTCGATCTCGCCATCCGCCGGGACGCTGGCGCCGGGCCGCACGAGCACGCGATCGCCCGCCTGAAGCTGGCTGACCGGGACCTCTTCGCTGCCCCCATCCGTGAGGCGCTCGGCCGTATCGGGCATCAACTTCGCCAGCTCGCTCAGCGCGCCGGACGCCTGCCGGACGCTCCGCATCTCAATCCAGTGGCCCAACAGCATCACGTCGATCAGCGTCGCCATCTCCCAGAAAAAGCCGCTCTCCGGCGCAGCGAACACGGCGAACAAGCTGTAGGCGAAGGCCACGGTGATCGCCAGCGAGATCAGCGTCATCATGCCGGGGCGGCGGTTCTTCAGCTCGGGGACGGCCATCTGCAAGAATGGCACGCCGCCATAGAGGAAGATGAGGATGGCGAAGGCCGGGCCGACCCAGCGGTCGCCGGTGAATTCCGCCATGGAGAAGCCGAACCAATCCTGCAGCATGGGACTGAACAGCAAGACGGGGATGGTGAGGACCAGGCTCACCCAGAAACGCCGACGAAACATCGTTTCGTGGCCGGTGTGGTCGACGTGCGCCCCGTGCCCGCCGCTGTGCCGCGCCGGGCTGTGTTCGGCAGCGTGGGCGCCGCCCTCGCGCGGCTCGTGTGAGGCATGCGTGTGCTCGTGGGACTGCTGGGTCTGGTGAGTCGTCATGGCAGGTCTCCCCGTCTATATGAATTGATACCCCCACCCCCTATGGGGAGGGGCTATCTCGATTATATACGATTATCGCCAAAACCCCCATGCAATCCACACACGCGCCGGAAAACAAAACGGGCGCATCGACGCGCCCGCTCGCCCAGCACGCGCAGTCGCTGATACCTACCCCTTGAGCGCGCCGGCCACCAGCCCCCGCGTGATGAAGCGCTGCAGCAGCAGCCCAATCAGCACGACGGGCACGATGGCGGTGAGCGCCAGGGCCGAAATGTACCACCACTCCACCCCGCGCTGCGTGTTCTGCCCGGCGATGAAAATCGGCATCGTGATCGCTTCGAAGTTGGTCAGCATCAGCGCGTAGAGATATTCGTTCCACGAGAACACGAACGAGAAGATCGCCACCGAGACCAGCCCCGGCGCGCTCAACGGCAGCACGATCCGCATGAAGGCTGTCCAGCGGTTGGCCCCATCGACGCGCGCGCTCTCTTCCAGATCGACCGGCAGGCCATTGAAGAAATCGCGCATGATCCACACCGCGAACGGGATGTTAAACATGGTGTACGCGATGATCAGGCCGAGGTGCGTGTCGATCAGGTTCAGATTGGAATACGCGATCAAAAACGGCACGACGAACAGGGCTGGTGGCAAGAACCGCTGTGAGATCACCCAGAAAGAGATGTTGTCGTTGTCCCAGTTCAGGACCGGCCAACGATACCGGAAGCGCGACAGGCCATAACCCGCCATCGCGCCGACGAGCACCGAGAAGAACGTGCCACCCGAGGCCGCGATCAGGCTGTTGCGGAAGTGCCGCCAGGTGACATCTCCCCGCACGTTGATCAGGTAATCCCAGTGTTCCGTCGTCGGCTCGAAATCGTAATAAGGAACATATTTCGGCAACCGGATCGCGTCAAGCTGGCGCTTGAAGGAGGTGGTGCCCAGCCAGTAAAACGGGAAGAGCACGATAAAACACCAGAAGAGCACGGTCGCGTAGAGGAGCACGGTCTGCCAGAGTGGTCGTCGTGTCATTGTCGCACCCCCCTCTCACATGCCGCGCGGCACAGCGCGGCGCCCCAGGCCCAGAAAAGCCGTGGCAAAAACGATCACCAACACCAGCAAGGCAAACGAGATCGCCGCCGCGTAGCTGTAGTTGCCGAAGGTCAGCGCCGTCTTGTAGATATACATCGTCAGCGATTCGGTCGCAGACCCCGGACCGCCGCCGGTAGTGACGACAATCACGTCGATGATCTTGAAGGTTTCCAGCCCCCGGATCAGAATGACGGTGAGCGACAGCGGGGCGAGCAGGGGCAGCGTGATCCGCCAGAACATCTGGAGCGAGGAGGCGCCATCGACGCGGGCCGCCTCGTAAATGTCATCGGGGATCGCCTGCATCCCCGCCAGCAGGATCAGCGTGACGAACGGGATCCACTGCCAGCTATCCATGATGACGATGGTTGCCCGCGCCCACGAGCCGTCGGTCAGCCAGGGCAGCGTTGGGTCGAGCTGGCTGCCGATCAGCGGCACGCCATCCCACCAGGTGACAAAGTGGCGGTACAGGTCAGCGAGGGGCGAGCGGTACGAATCGAACATCATGCGCCCCAGGTACCCGACCACCACGGGCATGGTCATCATGGGCATCAGGAAGATCACCCGGACGACGCTCCGCCCGATGAACTCCTGGTGGAGCACGAGCGCCAGCACCAGACCAATCACATACTGGAGCGTGACCCCGACAAAAACGAAAAAGAGCGTGTTGCGCGCCGCAATGTGCAGGCGTTCATCGTGGAAAATGCGCTCATAATTGCGGAGTGTAACGTCGAAATCCAGCCCTAAAAAACCGGACGCCTCTTCGCCGGTCATCGCGGCTTCGCGCTCCAGCGTCGAGCCGCCGCGCAAGACATCCGTAAAACTAATTCCAAGCGACCAAAACAGGGGAAAAATCGACAGCGCCAGCAGCACGATCACCGCGGGAGACAAGAAAACCCGCTTCATCACGCGGTCTTCGCGCGTGATATCGATAGTAAGGGCGGCGGCTGCTTCCTGCTTCGACTCGCGTGTGGATCGTTGCATGGTGCCCCTCCTCGGAGAAGGACAACCAGGCCAGTCGCCCTTCCCAGCTTGCCCCAAAGCGCTACACCGGACCAGGCCGCTGTAGCGCTCGGGGCATTATTGGAAAGTTCACAAGTCAGGCGTGGTTATTCGCCCGTGTAGCCGACCGACGATTTATACTGGGCGAGCTGGTTCTCGCGTCCCAGGCGATCGGTGATCTCATTCCAGGCAGCAGCGGCGTTATCCAGCGCTTCCTGGGGGCTGATCTCGCCCGCGATGGCGCGGGTGATCTCCACGTCCAGTGTCTGCTGGTATTCCGCCGTGCCGGTGATGCGCAGGTCGAGCACTGCGTTCGGATGGCCGATACCGGTCAGGACGGCGTCCAGGTAATCCTGGGCGCTTTCCTCGTCAAAGCCAGCCCCAACCCACAGATCGAGCGCCTCAAACTGGCTGAAGCGCGCCGGGTTGATGCCCGTGCCGCCGGTCACGGCCAGGACCTTCACCAGTTCGGGGTCGGCCATGAACGCGGCGAAGTCCCAGGCGGCTTCCTTGACGTCGCTGTCCGCCGCCACGCCGATGATCCAGCCGCCGAACGCGATGAACGGAGCTTCATTGACGCCGCTCTCGGGCGTCACCCACTCGCCAGCCTCATAGTCCCAGTACTGGTCGCCGCCGGGCAGCGGCGCGAAGCCCACCTTGCCCTTGACCAGCGAGACGTTCTCGTCGATCGAGATCGGGCCGACATCGCCCCAGTCGATGTTAAACACCGACATGCCCGTCGGGAAGTAGTTGCGGGTGTCCGCCACGTCCCAGTTGACCTGTTCGGGCGGGCCAAGCTCGACGCTGTGGATGTAGTCTTCGAGCGCGCGGACCCAGCCAGGGTTGTTCACCTGGGGAGTCATGTCGTCGCAGCTGAAGAAGAAGCACGGGTTGCCGGGCACCTTGCCGTAGCCCGCTGCGTGCGAGAAGTACACATAGAAGGCCTGGGTGTTGCGCTTCATGGCTTCCATCACGCCGAAGATCGGGCCCATGTCCGTCTCTTTGCCGTTGAAGAACTCGGCAATGTCGTAGTACTGGGACCACGACTTGGGCTCGGCCAGCGGATAGCCGTATTCAGCCTCGAAGTCCGCAGCGTACTCGCCGCCGTCGACCAGGTCCTTGCGGTAGTAGAGCATGTGCGAGTCACCGTCGTACGGCAGCGCGTAAACGGTATCGCCCCAGGCGATGATCCGCTCGCGGTAGAGCGGGATCACATCGTCCATGTTGACCTTTTCGAGGATTTCCGGGGGGGCCGGATCGAGATAGCCCGGAGCCATGTAATCACCGGACCACGCAGCGGGGAAGATCAACATGTCGAAGTCGCCTGATCCCGTGGCAAAGGCGGTGATCGTCTTCTCGAACAGGTCGCCCCAGGCGAACTGCTGCAGCTCGACATCGCCGCCGGTCATCTCTTCCCACTCGGGCGCGTAGTCTTCGACTGGGCCGCCGATCGACCGCCCTTCCTGCGTCACTACGACAACCTTCTGCCCTTCGAAAGGCTTGGCATCCTGTGCCGTGGTGGTGGGCACCAGCACGACCACCATGGCCAAAATCACCAGCAGAACAACAAAGCGTTTCATTGATAGTGCCTCCTAAAAAGGTGCTCAACAGAGCGAACACGAACAACAAGGTCCGGTAATCTAGGCTGTCGCGCTCCTTTCTACTCTCCCTCGGCCGGTCTGGATGGGTTCAATTTTGGGGCTCGTTCTTACGGGCGCAGCACAAACCCGCCGCTGGGCGGCAGATCATCAAACTGGTTGGCGGACGAGTCGCTGCTTTCGCCCGACCCCCGCACGCGAAGCAGTTGCACCTCAAACCGGGTGCGGTCGCCGCGATGTACTGCATGATAATATTCTACTGGCGTTCCGTCTGCAATGAAACTGACGCTGTCCAGCATGATCAGTGGCGCGCCGCGTTTGACGCGTAGCAGGCGCGATTCATGTTCGTTGGCCGGCACCGCCTCGATGCTGCGAATACCCCGCGCAATCATGAGGCCGCAGTGCTTTTCGAGATACGCATACAGCGACTGGTGCGTCAGGTCCTCGTGAGCCAAGGATGGGCACAACTCATAGGGCAAAAAGCTCGTGACCAGTTGGAGTGGCTCGTCGTCCACGAAGCGCAGGCGCTCGATCTCGATGACCAGCGTGTCGGGTTCCAGGTGCAGGCGGCTGGCGACCCGCGCGTTGGCCGGGATGATTTGCTGCTTGAGGACCTGGGTGACCGGCGTCAGCCCCTGCTCGACCATGTTCTGGTAGAAACCGGTCAGCTTCTGAACCAGGCTTTCCTGAATCTTGGGCTGGGCTACAAACGTGCCTTTGCCCTTCTCGCGCACGATCAGGCCCCGGCTGGCGAGATCGCTAAGCGCCTGGCGGATGACGGTGCGGCTGACGGCAAACATGCGGCACAACTCGGGCTCACCGGGCAGCCGGTCGCCTGGACGCCAGGTTCCCGCCCGGAAATGATCCTGCAGGGCGTCGCGAACCTGGATGTAGTACGGAATCCCGTTTGTACGGTTGATCTCGAAAGACAAACTGTTATCCTGTTATCTTGTCATTACAACCGTTTAATTGTATTATAGGCAAGAATCGAGTTTGAATCAACCGGTTGGTTTGGTCCTCATTACATTGGATTACATTGGACAGGAGAACGGCGATGGCGTTTCGTGTGTTGGCTACTGCGCGCTCGTTCTGCAAGTCGGATGGCCCGCACCACGCCTACTTGCGTGATAACGACTGTGAACTGGATCTCCACCCCCCGGACCACCCCATGAGTGCTGCTGAGCTGGCCGAACTAGTGCCCGGCTACGACGGGCTGATACTGGGCCTGGACGATTGCAACGCCGACGTGATCGCGCGGGCGGACCGGCTGCGCGTCATCTCGCGCTATGGCTCCGGCGTCGACAAGGTGGACGTCAACGCCGCCACGGCGCGCGGGATTGTGGTCACCAACACGCCCGGCGTGAACCGCATCGCCGTGGCCGAGCTGACGATTGGGCTGATGTTCTGCCTGGCGCGCCGCATTCCGCAGATGGTCAACAACGTGCGGGCGGGTGTCTGGACGCGGGCCCAGGGCTGGGAGCTGTACGGCAAGACGCTGGGCCTGATCGGCCTGGGCGCGATCGGCCGCGAGGTGGCAGCGCGCGCCCATGCGCTCGGCATGCACGTGATCGCCAATGACCCGTATTCTGCCGGCATCCTCGATCGCAACGCCGATCTGGTCGATCTGGCGACGCTGCTCCGCGAAGCGCACATCATCTCGCTGCACTGCGCCACCACGCCCGAGACCACCAACCTGATCAACGCCGAGCGGCTGGCGCTGGTGCGCGATGGCGCGTACCTGGTCAACACGGCGCGCGGCGAGCTGGTCGACGAGGGGGCGCTGTACGATGCGCTCGTGTCGGGAAAGCTGGCCGGGGCGGCGTCGGATGTCTTCCACAACGAGCCGCCGGAGGGCAGCCCACTGCTGGCGCTCGACAACTTCCTGCCCACGCTGCACATTGCGGGCACGACTCAGGAGTCCGTGCAGCGGATGGCGATGCTGGCGGCGCAGAACGTCGTGGATGTGCTGCGCGGCGACATTTCCGGCTATGCCGTCAACACCATCCAACCGGAGTGAGACACCGCCCATCAAGACATTGCCTGATTTTTTTCTGATCTTGTTGCCAGGAGGAGAGTCATGCTGGAAGGTAACGTGGGGGGACTGCAGCACATCGGACTGCCGGTGACCGACATCGCGCGCTCGGTTGATTTCTATACCCGGCTCGGCTTCCACATCGCGATGGAAAAAGAGTTCCAGGACACCAACGGTATCGTGCAGGTCAGAATGCTCGAGCTGAACGGCCTGGTGCTGGAGATGTACCAGCTCCCTGCCGCCGACCTGGAAGGCATCCGGTCGCGGCGCGACGGCCACATCGACCATATCGCGCTCGATGTGCTGAGTGTCGATCGCGCGTTCGAAGAGCTGAGCGCGGCGGGCATCACGCCTCTCGAAGACGCGCCGGTTTTCCTGCCGTTCTGGGAAAAAGGCGTGCGCTATTTCAACATCCACGGGCCGGATGGCGAGCGCGTGGAATTCAACGAGAGAATTCGATGAGCCAGTGTATTCTCGCCCACGACCTGGGAACCACGGGCAACAAAGCCACGCTCTACGACGCGGATGGCAGGTTGGTCGGTAGCGCCTTCTACAGCTACGGCACCGAATACGCGCACGCTGGCTGGGCCGAGCAGAACCCGGAAGACTGGTGGCGCGCCGTGTGCGCCTCCACCCAGCAGTTGCTGCGCGAGGCGAACGTCAGCCCTGGCGCGGTCGCCGGGATCACCTTCAGCGGGCAGATGATGGCCGCCGTTCCGCTGGACGCGCACGCGCGGCCTCTGCGCAACGCGATCATCTGGGCCGATCAGCGCGCCGTCGAGCAGGAGCGCTGGCTGGGCGAGCACATCCCGCCCGAAGACGTCTATCGCATCACCGGGCACCGGCTGAGCGCGTCGTACTCGCTGTGCAAAATCCTGTGGCTGCGCGACAATCAGCCGGACGTCTACGCTGCCACCCACAAATTCGTGCACGCCAAGGATGCCATCGTCGCCCGGCTCACCGGCAACTTCGCCACCGAGCCGACCGACGCCTCCGGCATGAACCTGTACGATCTGGACGCCTGGGACTGGTCCGGGCGGATCATCGACGCTGCCGGGATCGACCCGGCCAAGCTGCCCGAGTTGCGCCGCTCGATCGACGTGATCGGCGGCGTGCTGCCCGAAGTGGCCGGCGAGGTCGGCGTGCCCGCCGGGACGCCGGTCGTCATTGGCGGCGGCGACGGCATGTGCGCGGCGGCGGGCGCGGGCGTCGTGCGCGAAGGCGCGGCGTACAACTACATCGGCTCGTCGTCCTGGATCGCCCTGGCGACCGAGAAGCCGATCTACGATCCGGATTATCGCACCTTCACCTGGGCGCACCTGGTGCCCGGCATGTACAGCCCGTGCGGGACGATGCAGATGGCGGGCGGCTCGTACCAGTGGGCGCGCGACCAGGTGTTCCTGGTCGAGAAGATGGCCGCCGAGGCGATCGGCACCAGCCCCTACGAGTTGATGAACACCGCCGGCGCGAAGTCGCCGCCCGGCGCCAACGGCCTGCTCTACCTGCCCTACCTGCTCGGCGAGCGCAGCCCGCGTTGGAATCCCCGCGCGCGCGGCGCGTTCATCGGCCTGACGGTGCGCCATACCCACGCCGACATGGTGCGCGCCGTGCTCGAAGGCGTGACGATGAACCTGCGCGTGATCCTCGAGGCCTTCCGTGCCCAGGGCGCGCAGATCGAAGCCATGCGCGTGATCGGCGGCGGCGCCCGCGGGCGCTTCTGGAACCAGATCATGGCCGATATCTACGGCGTGCCCGTGCAGCGGCTGGCGATTCTCGAAGAAGCGACGTCGATGGGCGCGGCGCTGGCGGGCGGCGTGGGCGTCGGATTGTACAAAGACTTCGGCATGAGCGAGACGATGAACGCCATCGCCGAGGAGATTCGCCCCGACCCCGCCGCCCAGGCGGCCTATGCTAAGGCGTACCCGATCTTCGAGGCTGCCTATCAGGCCCTGCTGCCCGTGTACGACATGCTGGCCGAGGCCGGGCTATGATCATCCAGACCGTGACCGGAGCCTTTCCGGCGGCGGATGTGACGCTGGCGGACGGGCACGCGCACGTCTGGATCGAGCCGCCGGCGGGCGTCGCCCCAGAGGCGCGGCTCGAGCTCAACCACTTCGACCGGATCCAGGCGGAGCTGACCGCGTTCCGCGCGGCGGGCGGCACGCTGGTGGTGGACTGCCAACCGGGCGGCGCCGGGCGCGACACGCGCCGCGTGCGCCAGCTTGCCGAAGCCACCGGCCTGTGGATCACCACCACGACCGGCTTCCACCAGCAGAAATATTACCCGCCCGATGGCTGGCTGTGGTCGGCCACCGCCGAGGACGCCGCGATCCATTTCGTCGAGGAGCTCACCATCGGCACGGAGGAGTCCGCGGGGGCGATCCCGGCCACGACGATCAAGGTGGGCTACGAGGGGACTATCGCCGGGCAGACGCGCGTCTTGATGGAAGCCGCCGCCGAAGCGTCGCGCCAGACCGGCGCGCTGATCTTGTTCCACACCGAGCGCGGCCAGAACGTCGAGGCGCTGATCCCCTTCTTCGGCGACCGCGGCGTGCCCGCCAGCCGGCTGTACATCTGCCACGTGGACAAGCGCCCCGACGCCGGCCTGCATCGCGCCCTCGCCCAGGCCGGAGCGCTGCTCGGCTATGACACGTTCGCGCGGCCCAAGTACGATCCAGACCAGGGCGCCTGGAAGCTGATCGCGGCGCTGGTGGCGGACGGCCTGGGGGCGCACGTCGCGATCTGCCTGGACCTGGCCCTGTCCGAAATGTGGCGGACGTATGGCGGCGGGCCGGGCATGGTGTTCCTGCCGGAGGTCGTGCTGCCGCGCCTGCGCGCCGAGGGCTATCCCGGCGACGTGATCCGTCAGCTCACCGGGGGCAACGTCGCCCGCGCCCTGGTCCGCCAGCCCGCATCCTCTTAACCAACCGGGTTGCAGGCAAGGAGCCAATCATGACGGACCTGACCCCGCTAATCGAGCAGGCCAAACACAGCGAGCTGTTCACCGCGCCGCACCTGGAAGTCGACCTGGCAGCCTTCCTGGCCGAGCAGTCCGAGCGGATCATGGCGCTGGCCGCTGAGGCGGTCGCGAGCGGCGTCCGCCAGATCTACTTCATGGGCAGTGGCGGATCCTGGAGCGCGATGTACTCCGGCGCGTATCTGCTCAACCGCTTCTCCGCGCTGCCCGCCGAGGCGCTGACCGGCTACGACCTGATCCACCGCGCGCCGCGCCGCCTGGACGCCCACGCCTGGGTGTTCGCCGCGACGTATTCAGGCAACACGGAAGACACGATCGCCGGGCTGCGCTACGCGAAATCGCGCGGGGCGCGCACCATCGGCATCGCCCGACGCCGCGACTGCGCCATCGCCCGCGAGGCGGACGTCATGATCGATTACGATTCCACCGCGCTGTATATCCTGCCGCTGGCGGCGGTCTACCTGTTCGCGCTGGAGGTCGCGCGGCTGGGCAGCTATGAGGGCGCCGCCCCGGCCATCAAAGGGCTGCAGGCCCTGCCGCCGGTCCTGGGCTGGATTTACCGCGACAGCCAGCCTCGCGCCGAGGCGCTCAGCGCACAGTTCGCCGACTCGACGTTGCTGTACGCCATCGCCGCCGGACCGCTCTACGGGCTGGCCTATAAATTCGCGCTGACCGTCTTCATGGAGAACATCCGCATCCACGGCTCGGTCATCGCCAGCGACGAGTTCCGGCACGGCCCGGTCGAGATGCTGGACCGGCAGCGGGCGGATATGGTGTTCCTGTTGGGAACCGACGACACGCGCGCCATGACCCAGCGCGTGCTGGACCTGGTCAGCGGGCGTGACAACGTGCGGACCATTGTCTACGATGTGGCCGAGCACGCCGATGTGCACCCGCTGCTGGCGCCGTTCGTCCTGCTGATCCCGCTGCAGTGGTTCGTCGTGTATTCGGCCCTGCGCGCGGGCATTCGCGATCTCGACGAGCGGGCCTTCATGGGGCGCGGCATTCTGTCCCAGGGCGGCGCGAACTGGCCGTAAACCGCGCCCGCTCGCGCCGCGCTGCGGGCTAGCGCCGCCGGGGGTAGCGCTCGATGAAGCTGTATGGCGATGGCAGCGGAATCGCGCTGGCGGCGTCCAGTGCGCTCAATTCCTCCGGCGAAAGCGTCCAGCCGGTCGCGCCCAGGTTCTGTTCGAGCTGTTCGGGCGTGCGCGCCCCGAAGATCGGCGCGGTGACGCCCGGCTGCTGGATCACCCAGCGGAGCGCGACCTGGGCCGGCGTTTTGCCGCGCGCGCCGGCGATCTCATCCAGCACATCGATGATCGCCCAGGTGCGTTCGGTCTCACGCTGGGCGGGCTGATCGTCCCAGCGATCGCCGCGACCCACCCGGCTGTCGGGCGGGGGTGGCGCGTTGCGGCGATATTTGCCGGTCAGCCAGCCGCCCCCCAGCGGCGACCACGCGATCACGCCGAGACCCTGCTCGCGGCACAGCGGCAGCAGCTCCCATTCCGTGCTGCGAACCAGCAGGCTGTATTCCGGCTGGAGGCAGTCGAACCGCGCCCAGTCCTTGAACTCGCTGAGCATGATGGCGCGCATCAACTGCGAAGGCACGTAGTTCGACGCGCCGATATAGCGCACCTTGCCCGCCCGCACCAGGTCATCCAGCGCGCGCAGCGTCTCCTCGAGCGGCGTGGATGCGTCAAAGCAGTGCATCTGGTACAGGTCGATGTAATCGGTCTTCAGCCGCCGCAGGCTGACATCGATCTGGTGCAAGAGGTGCTTGCGCGACAGACCGGTGTCGTTCGGCCCCTGCCCCACCGGGAAAAACACCTTGCTCGCGATCACCACCTGCGATCGGTCCGGCTGCTGGGCGAGCCAGTTGCCAAGGTACGTCTCGGACAATCCCTCGTTGTAGGTGTTGGACGAATCGAAGAAGTTGCCGCCCGCCTCCAGGAACGCGCTCGCCATGCGGTGAGCGGCCGGCTCGTCCGCGCCCCAGCCGAACGTCTGCGTACCAAAGCACATCTCCGACACTTTGAGCCCCGTGCGGCCCAAAAAACGGTATTCCATAGCGTATTCTCCCCATCAAAAACCATTGGTAACGCGCCAGATGGTACCCGCCACCGCCCGGATTCTCGCCGCTGGCGGCAGGGTCTGCTATGATGCCTGAGGCAGTGCAGCACAAGAATCAACAGTATTCGAAGCATAATGTGACTTGCCGCGTGGGGCAAGTTGAGGACTCCCCTATGCAATCGCTGAAAGAGCGGCTGTTCGCCATCGCCGTGCTGATCTTCATCGCGCTGGGCGCGATGGGCGGCCTGTTGAACGTGGCCTGGACCTATATGCAGGTCACGTTCGACGTCAAAGTGAGCGCAATCGGCGTCCTGCTCGTCTGCGGCACCGCGGGCAGCCTGATGGCCGCGTTCGGCAGCGGGGCGGTCATCGGTCGCTTCGGGATCGGGCGCGTGGCGCTGGCGGGCGCCTTGCTGGTGAGCGCGGGTCTGCTGGGCTTCGCGCTGGCTCCCACGTGGCCCGCGCTGGTCGCGATCATGTTCGTGATGTACATCGGGCGTGGGACGCTCGACGCCGGGATGAACAACTTCGTCTCGGCGCATTACGACACGGCGGCGATGAACTGGCTCCACGCGAGCTGGGGCATGGGCCTGACCGTCGCGCCGGGCATCGCCACGTTCATCATCGTGACGCTCGACCAGAGCTGGCGAGTGGGCTATGGCCTGATGGCCGGGGTCGCGCTGGGGCTGGTCGTGCTGCTCGCCGCCACGCGCCGCCATTGGGATGTGCCTGATCCGGCGGGCCAGGCAGACGCGCCCCGCCTGGCGCGGCACGCCACCATGCGCGAAACGCTGGCCCAGCCCATCGCGCGCTGGAGCATCGCGCTGTTCTTCGTCTACGGCGGGGTGGAGATCGGCACCGGGCAGTTGACCAACACGCTGCTGGTCGAGGGTCGCGGCGTCGCCCAGGAGATCGCCAGTCTGTGGCTGAGCTTCTACTGGGGCAGTTTCACCATCGGGCGCATGTTGATCGGGGTCCTCGCGCTCCGGCTCAAGGATCGCGCCATCCTGCGCGCCAGCACGGCCCTCACCCTTGCCGGGACCGCCCTGCTCGTGCTGCGCGGCGTCGAGGTGCTCAACCTGGCCGGGTTGGTCCTCATCGGACTCGGGCTGGCGGCGATCTTCCCGATCCTGATCGCCCAGACACCGCAACGCGTGGGCCGGGCCCATGCCGCCAACGCGATCGGCTTCCAGGTCGGCTTCGCGGGCCTGGGCGCCTCAATCCTGCCCGGCCTGTTCGGGCTGGCCACCGAGCCATTCGGCCTGGAAGCAATCGGCTACGGGCTGGCGCTTAACGCGATCGTGCTGCTGGCGCTCGAGCGCTGGGTCGCCGCACGTTACAGCCCGGGCACTGGATAGTCCCCCGGAAGCCTATTCCCCATTCGATCGCGCGGTGCGCCAGCCTGGCCGCCGCACCTATTTCGTTACCTCCGGCGCCAGAACCAGATCACCAGGGCGATCAGCCCCAGCACAATCGCCGCGATGATGCACAGCCAGGCCGGGTCAACTCCTTCGTCCTCGCCGCCCGTCTCGGCGACCACCGGCGCCATGGTCGGCATGATCGTCGCCGTCCGCTCGAGCGTCTGTGTCGGCGCCAGCGTCTCGGCCGCCGTCGCAGTCGCCGTGGCAGTATCCGTAGGGGCGATGGTGGGTGGCTCTGTGGCCGTGGGCGTATCGGTCAGCGGCTCTGTCGCGGTGAGGGTCGGTTCTGGTGTGTTGGTCGCGGTTGCCGTGGCCGTGTCAGTCGCGGTCGGCTCCGGCGTCTCGGTCGCTGTGGCCGTGGCTGTGTCGGTCGCGGTCGGCTCGGGCGTATCTGTCGGCGTGGCTGTCGCGGTCGGACGCGGCGTGCGCGTGGCCGTGTTGGTCGGTGTTGGCGTCGCCGTCCAGCGCGTGGCGGTCGCCGTCAGCGCCTGCGCGACGCGGAGCGCCGTAGCGGTGACGTCCGGCGTGCGGGTCGGCAGCGGCGTGAACGTCCACGTGGCGGTGGGCAGCGGCGTGTCGGTCGGCGCGACCGTCGCCGTGGCCGTGGGCGGCACCGGTGTGTCGGTCGGCGCAACCGTAGGCGTGGCCGTGGGCGGCACCGGCGTATCCGTCGGCGGGACGGTGCGCGTCGCCGTGGGCGGCACCGGGGTATCCGTCGGCGGGACGGTGCGCGTCGCCGTGGGCGGTACCGGCGTGTCCGTCGGCGCGACGGTGCGCGTCGCCGTGGGCGGTACCGGCGTATCTGTCGGCGGCGGCGTCTGGGTGGCGGTGCTCGTCGGCGTGAGGGTTGGTGTCATGGCCCGCCGCGTGGCCGTGGCATCTCTCAAGCGGGACATCTCGAGGGCTGTCGCGGTGATGTTCACGTCCGGCGTGGGCGTTGCCGTGTCGGTGGGCGTGTTCGTCGCGGTCGGCGTGGGCGTCGCGGTCGGCGTGCTGGTCGGCGTCGCGGTGAAGGTCGGTGTCGGCGTCAACGTGTTGGTGGCGGTCGCCGTCGGCGTGTTCGTCGGTGTGGCGGTGGGGGTTGCGGTGTTCGTCGGCGTCGGTGTATTCGTCGGTGTGGGCGTGTTGGTCGGCGTCGGCGACGGCGTGATGAACAGGGCCGGATCGACGGTGAACCCGCGCGTGAGTGACATCTCGTCGCCGCTCGAATCGATCACCGTCACGTCCAGGGTATGCGCGCCCGGCCCCCATGCCAGGGCATCCAGGGTGAAGTCATAGGGCGGCGCGGTCAGCTCGGCTTGCATTGCGCCATCGACCTGCACGCGCACGCGTTCCACGGGCTGCTGCGCGCGGTCGACACTGACGCTCAGATCGACCGAGCCGCTCTCGACGAACGCGCCCTCGTCCAGCCCGGTGATCGTCACCTGCGGCGGCAGGTTCTCAACCTGGAACACAGCCTGCTGCGTGCGCCCTCCGCCTTCGGCATCCGTCGCGACCAGCTCGATCACGTGCTCGGCCGCCGGATCGAACATGTACGGATCGAGCGCCAGCTCGGCGCTCACCGCGTTCTCTCCTGCTGGCGCGAAGGCCGCCTCACTGGGCACGCCATCCACCAGCAACGTTACCTCACCCACGCCGCGCGGCGCTTCCACCTCCGCCCGGACCGTCACGGGCTCGGCCAGCGGGCCTTCCGGCAGGCCGTCCAGCGCGAGCTGGGGATACCGGTCGGGCGCGGTATAGGATCGCGAGGCGATCTGGTCCGCGGTGGTGACCTCGATGCTGTGATCGCTGCCGTCCGGCTCGACTTCCGCGGCGACCGTGATCACGTAGTGCGTCCGCAGATAGCGCGAGAGGAAATCGTACGCATTGACCAGCGCCGACGTGTCCGGGCTTTGGTACAGCTCGCCGCGCGTGCTGCCCGACAATGCGGTGAGGTACGACGGATCGATCCCATAGCCGATGCCGAACACGTAGAACGCGATGTTCTGATCCACCGCCAGCGCGATACCCTCATCCGGGGTATGCGTGCTCGCCCGCCCGTACTCATTGCCATCGGTCAGCAGCACAGCGAAGCGGCGCGGATTCGAGGCGCCGGCGGCCAGCTCCGCGGTGCCGTACGCCGCGTCATACAGCGCCGTGCGGCCCCCCGCCTGGAGGTTGTTCACGCTCGCACGGATCGCGTCCAGGTCGGTGGTGAACGGATGGACGACGGAGGTCGTGGTATTGAACGTGAGCAGCGCGACCTCATCGCCGGGCACGAGGTTGTCCAGGAACGCCAGCGCGGCGCCCTTGGCGTCCTCGAGCGGCGGGCCCATCATGCTCTCGCTGGTGTCGATCGCCAGGGCGACCGAGATCGGGAGGTTGTCTTGGGCGACGTTCTCGACCGAGACAATGCGCGCCGGCGCGCCATCGATGGAGATGGTGAAATCCTCGGCGGTCAGGCCGGTCACCGGCACGCCGAACGCGTCTTCGACGTTGACGAAAAGGGTGAGGTCCGGCAGATTGGTGTCGGTGATACCGCGGATCTCAATCGACGCCGGCCCCTCGTCCTGGGCAACAGCAAACGGGACCAACAGCGCAGCGCACAGCACAACACACAGGGCGACGAAACGTTTGATCATGAGTCAACTCTCCACACGTTGGGCAGGCCCGCGCACGTCTGGTCCGCCTGGCTGTACGGCTCGGCGCCGAACCAGCATATTCATACCTTACATAGCATATCACAAACTGTCAGGTAGGAAAGTGCCCTTGCAGCACGGCGAACAGAATTCGATCATTCTTTGAAAGCCGGCGTGACAGGGATACCAAAACTGAGCCTTCAAAACGTGACCAGGACCCGGTACAATTGACCCTTCGTCCATCTTGCGCCACGCGCTCGAAAGCTCCTATCTTAATGAACACCCGCTCCACCCAATCGATGCTGATCCTCACGCTGCTGCTGTTCGTCGCGTTCATCAGCCTCGGCCTGCCGGACGGGCTGCTCGGCGTGGCCTCTCCCTCGATCCGGCACACGTTCGGCCTGCCGCTGAACGCGATCGGCACGCTGTTCGTCGTCGGAACGGTCGGGTATTTCTTGTCGAGCGTGAACGGAGGCCGCCTGCTGGCGCTGCTCGGCGTGGGGCGCCTGCTGGCGTTGAGCTCGCTCCTCACGGCGCTCGCGTTGATGGGCTATGCGCTGTCGCCCGCCTGGGAGGTGATGGTCGCGCTGAGCTTCGTCTCCGGCCTGGGCGCGGGCGCCATCGACGCCGGGCTCAACACCTACGTGGCCGCCAATCACAGCGAGCGGCTGATGCAGTGGCTGCACGCCAGCTTCGGCGTGGGCAGCACGCTCGGCCCGATCATCATGACGACCATCTTCCGCATGGACCTGTCGTGGCGGTGGGGCTACGCCGTCGTCGCGGTGGCTCAGCTCGGCCTAGCGATCGGTTTCGCCGCCAGCGCCGGGCGCTGGAAAGGCACGGCTGACGTCTCGGACGAGCGGACGGACCGCGCCAACCCGCCCATGTGGGAGACGCTGAAGCAGTCCGGCGCGCTGCTGGGCATCGCCATCTTTTTCGTCTACGCGGGCCTGGAATATAGTGTCGGGCAGTGGAGCTACACGCTGTTCGTCGAATCGCGCGCAATCCAGCCCGAAACGGCCGGCATCTGGGTGAGCATCTACTGGGGCACGTTCACCTTCGGGCGCATTGCCGCCGGATTCATCGGGACGCGCGTCTCCACGACGGCGCTGCTCCGGGCAAGCATGAGCGGCGCTGTGGCGGGCGCTCTCGTGCTGCTGTGGAACCCGGCCCCCATCTCCGGCATGTTTGCTGTGGCCCTGCTGGGGCTGTCGCTGGCGCCTGTCTTCCCGGCGCTGGTCTCGACCACCGTCACCCGCGTCGGCACCCGCCACGCCGGCAATGCCATCGGCTTTCAGGTGGGCGCGGCCAGCCTGGGGGTCAGCATCCTGCCCGCGACCATTGGCGTCCTGGCCGATTGCTTCGGGCTGGAGGTCATCAGCGGGGCGCTGCTGGTGCTCACGATCCTAGTGGTCATCGTCTTCGCGACGCTCAACGCCGCCCGCCAGCCGTCCGCCCCGCGCCGCCGTGTGCCTGGCAGCCAGCCCAACTGATCGCCGGTCCCAACCGCGGGCCATTTTGTCTATAATCTGACCAGCGCCGCGCGCCATCCTCCGCCCATAGTATCCCTACAGCGCACCGAAGGAGGACGACATGATGCGTTGGATCGAATTCGGACCCGCCGCGCGCCGGCACGCCGCGCCCAGCTTCGAGCTGGCACCGCCGGACGGGGCGCCCATCACCCGGTCGCAGTTCCGCGCGAAAACCCAGCTCGTGCTGGTGTTCGCCCCGGACTTCGCGCAGCCGGACGCGAAGCGGCTGCTGCAGTCGCTGGCCGCGCGGGGCGACGAGCTGGCCCAGGTGCCCGCCGCCGCCTACGCGATCAGCCCGGCGGCGCCCAGCGAGGCGGCGATCCCCGTCCTGGTGGACCGCCAGGGCCGGGTGAGCCAGGCGTACCGCGATCTGTTCCCGCCCGGCGAGGCGCCCCCGGAGAGCGAGCCTTTCGTGTTCGTCCTGGACCGTTACGGCACGCCGGGTTTCGCCGGGTACGGGCTGGCCGCACCGGATGAAGACGCCGAGGCGATCCTGACCCGCGTGTGGGGCCTCGCCTATGAGTGTCCTGAGTGAGGCGTGTCCGAATGGCCCGTGTGGTCATTTTGAGCAAGCGATACGCCAACTGAAACATCCCCCGGACTGGTCGGGTTCAGTCGCATAATCGCTATCCGCATATCATGTGACAACCGTCACTCGTCGCTGGCAGGTCAAATACGGTATACTGCTCTGCCAGCGTGCTTGTTTCTTTAGGGGAGGTTGAGTAGACTACACCCCATGCACGCGGAACATCATCCACGAAACGGATCGCCATGCTAAGTTCAAAGCTAGACGCGGTTCACACCGACACGCTCAACGCCGAGATTCGCGATCTGATCGCAGGGCTGGGCGAGGGCAAGGTCAGGGGCGTGGCCTATGATACGGCCTGGGTCGCCCGGCTGGCGCCCCGCTATCCAGGCTACGGTTTCGAGGGCGCGCTGGAATGGCTGCGCCGCAACCAGTATCCGGACGGCACCTGGGGCGGGCCTCTCATCCAGTATCACGACCGTTTTGTATCCACGCTGGCCGCCATCGTCGCGCTGCGTGAAGTCGGCCGTGATCCGCGCGACGAGCGGCGCGTCAAGCGCGGCGAGAACGCCCTGTGGAAGATCGTCGGGCGCCTGGGGCGCGACGACAGCGACACGATCGGGTTCCCGATCATCGCGGCGGCGCTCACGCGGGAGGCGGCGCGGGTTGGGCTGGACGTCCCCCTGCCCCCGATCCGGTTTGCGGGCGCCTACCGCAAGAAGGTGCAGGCCCTGCTCGATAGCCCCGACCGCGATTGGTGCGCGAGCACAGTGAGCTTCTCGCTCGAAGCCCTGCGCGATGCGCTCCACGAGACGGACATGGTGCTGGAAGGCAACGGCTCGGTGTCGTCCTCGCCGTCGGCCACAGCGGGGTATTTGCTGTCCGTGCAGAACGGCACCGGTAATCAAGCGTTGCATTACCTTCAGGCCGTTCAACAAGATGATGGATCTGTCCCCGCTGTCGCACCTATCGATCTTTTTGAAATCGCGTGGACGATCAACCATTTGCGGATCGCCAATGTTATTGAACCAGAAGACTTCCAGATAAAAGCGCCTCTGGAGCATCTGTGGAATACATGGTCACCACTGACAGGCAGCAGTTACTCCTCGTACTTTTCCGTCAAAGACGCAGACGTCACAGCGGCAACATATACTGTGCTCAAGTGGGCGGGTTATCCAGTGAATGCTGAGACGTTTGAGTTCTATGAAACAGAGGATCATTTCCGTTGCTACCAAGAGGAGACCAATCCTGCTCTCAGCGCCCACGTGCGTCTGCTAGCTGCGATGCGTTTTTGTGAGGAGCATCCGCGTCAACCGGTATGGATTCGAAAAATCATCGAGACATTGCATCGATTCGATGACAATGGTTCGTACTGGTGGGACAAATGGCATGTCTCACCATATTATGTCAGCAGCGTGGCTCTTGGAGCATTGCACGGTATCGACGGCGACCTTTCCCGATCACGCTTGAAATGGATGTTAAGAACACAGAACGATGACGGTGGATGGGGCTATCTAGGCGATTCAACGCCCGAGGAGACAGCCTATTGCCTTCAAACACTGACCGAATGGCACATGAGAGTAGAGGCGATTGACAGGGCTGTTCTGGACTCGGCGGCCGAGTATTTATGGAAACACATCGACGATTATCATAAAGTACCACTTTGGATCGGCAAGAGTCTTTATTATCCAGAGGGTCCAGTCCGAGCAGCCATCTTAGGAGCCCTGGCTCAGTACGTTACCGTGTTCAGTTGACACGACAATCGGGGTTTACCTTGCACAATCATTCGCCTGCTGGCAGTCTTCATTCAGGTATCGCCTGGTGGTTGACACCCCGTGCTTCTGGACGGGATGAGGCCTTCCGCGAACGGGTCTTGCGCGCGGCCGTAGGCACCATCATGCTGCTCGTGTTGGTGAGTCTCATCACCTCCGCCCTGATCTTCAAAGACGAATGGCGCCCGCTATCATTCCCCACACTGCATGTTTTCGGATTACTAATCTGTATTGCCGCGGCCGTTGCGATAATTGAGAACCGGATAGTCTTCGCCGGCTGGATGATGGTCCTATTCGCCCTGGCTGGCGCCGGGGGCGTCATGCTCCTCTCGCGCCAGAGTGGGTCGGTGGCGGGGGTCTTACTCGCCGTGCCGATCTTCTGCATGGTCCCCATTGTGGCTGCAATGGTCCTGCCCTACCATTTGATCATCCCCATCAGCCTGGTGAGCACGATTTCCTACGCCATCGCCCACTTCGTGATCCCCGCCGGCGATTTCAGAATAGAGGGGCTGCGGATCGATCACACGATCGTACCCGTCATGCTGCTCCTGTTGTTCGAGGGCATCCTACTGCGCCAACTCCGCCTGGAGTTCGACGCGCGCCTGACCGAGATGAGAAAGTCGGTCGTCGAGATCGAACGCGCCAAGCAGCAGGCCGACATCGCGCGCCAGCAGGCCGAAGCGGACCGCCGCCGTGCGGAAGACGCGGACCGGGCGAAATCGCAGTTTCTGGCCAACATCAGCCACGAGCTGCGCACGCCGCTCAACGCGATCATCGGCTACGACGAAGCGATGCTCGCCGGCATGGCTGGCCGCTTCACCGAGCAGCAGCACGGGCTGCTCGAGCGCATCCAGTACAACGCGCGGCGCTTGCTGTCCCTGATCAACGACGTGCTCGACCTGTCCAAAATCGAATCAGGCGCCCATGAAGTCTATTGGGCCCCGGTCGACCCGACGCAGGTCATCCGCACCGCCGCCGACAATCTGCGCAGCCTGGCCGAAGACAAGGGAATCGGCCTGGAGGTCACCATCGACCCGACGACCCCCGCCATCGTGATGAGCGACGTGAACAAGCTCGAGCAGATCGTCGTGAATCTGCTGAGCAACGCGGTCAAGTTCACCGAAGCTGGGAGAATCCGGATCAGGACGTGTGGGCAGGCCGGCGGCACGTGGCAGATCACCGTCTCAGACACGGGTATCGGGATCCCGCCCGACTCGCAGACGTCCATCTTCGAGCCGTTCCGGCAGGTGGATGGCAGCTTGCGGCGCAGGCACCAGGGGACTGGGCTGGGGCTATCGATCACCAAGCGCCTAGTGGAAATGTTGGAAGGCACGATCAGTGTTGCTTCGGAGCCGGGCAACGGATCCACGTTCACCGTCCGCTTCCCGCTGCACCGCGCGGCGGCAGCCTCACTCGCGACACACGACCGGTGAGCGCACCAGGGGGCATGGCGCAGGACCGCTCGCTCTCCGTGCTGGTGGTGGACAGCGATCCGTTCATGGGCGAGATCTTCGGGCTGATCCTGGCGCATTACGAGGTGCCGCACCACATCGTGCAGGATGCCGAGGCGGCCCTGGCCTATCTGCGGCATCACCCGGTCGCGATCGTGATTGTGGACTGCAGCCCGCCGGAGGACGACAGCGGAGCCCTGGCCCGGCAGATCCGCGACGGCAATCTGGCGCCCGGCGCTAAGCTGGTGGCGACGTCGATCTTCGAGTGGGATGGAACCCAGCCGGAAGCGCTGCAGTGGGATTTCGATGGGTTCATTCCCAAGCCGTTTGATATCAATGATATTGTGCCCTACCTCAGAGGACTGGTACAGGATACCACAGGTGTATGATGAGTGATCCGTCGAACTGGCGCGTTTTGATCGTAGATGATGATCCGGACAACGTCGGCGTGTTGGAGCTGGTGTTAGGGTTCCACAATGCGGCCACGCGAATCGCGGCATCTGGCAAGGAATGCCTGCGCCTGCTCCGCGAGGAGACCCCCACCCTGCTACTGGTCGATATCCAGATGCCCGGCATGACCGGGTACGAACTGTTGGAACAGATCCGGGCCCACGATGCCTGGCGCGATTTGCCGGTGGTCGCCGTCACCGCGCATGCCATGCGCGGCGATGCCGACCGCATCATGCGCGCCGGGTTCGATGGCTACATCTCCAAGCCGGTGGATGTTGCCTCGCTGGTCGACAACCTGCACAGCATCCTCGAGGCGAGCAAAGCGCATGAGTGATGCGGAAACCGCCGCGTTCGCGGAGCGTATCCGAGCCCGCTACCCCGAAGGGCTGACGGGCATCCTCGCGATCGGCGGCACGCGCACAGCCTACATCCTCGAGCGGCGGCGCGGCCATGCCGATCCGGGCCAGATCGAGGATTACGTCGATTACGCGCAGTACACGCTCGAGCAGTACCTGCGGCTGATCGAACTGTACTTCGAGCTGGGCGGCACCAACTTGATCATCCCGCCGCTGTCGTACCAGGCTTTCTACGAGCGCGGTGAGGAGTACGCCCAGATCATTCTGAACCACACGCTGCTGCTGATCAGCGAGCCGGCGCTCGAGCTGTACGAGCTCCTCGGGATCGATCCGGTGTTCGTGGGGATCGACACGCTGCTCCACCTGCCGGAGAGCGTTCCCTTTCACGAGCTCGGAGCGCGCCTGCACCAGTTCCACCAGGAATGGGCCTACCAACCTGGACGCCGCAAGGTCATCTGGGAGATCGCGCCGATCCCGCTGTATTCATTCTGGAAGGCGGGCCAGGTGATGCCGCCGGACGAGCAGCGGGCGCTGGCGGCGACGCTCGAGGGCGCGACCGACATGCGCGAGATGTACCGCGCGCTGTTCGCCTACTACGCCCGCGCGGCGCTGGGCACCGAGATCCCCGTGCCGCACTTCTACGTCGGGACCAACCGCAACGGCGACCTCAAGCTGCGCTCGATGGTGCCCATTGCGCTGCTGGCCGGAGGGCCGTTCCGGCTGTTTTACGTGCCGTACCCGTCGCTGTTCATCACGCGGGACGTGCTGCGGGCCATCCTGCACGATCTCGCCTTTGGCCGCGGGCCGGAATCCAAGCAGTACGATTACGCGGGCCAGCTTTCGCCCGATTGGGCCGAGGCGGAATACCGGCGCGTGATGGCGCTGGTCGCCGATCCGGGGGCTATCGCCGGGCTGAAGCGGGGCACCTAGCGCGGCACGGGCCGCACACGCGAGGACGCTATGACGACCGTCTGGCTGATCGATTTCGACGACACGCTCGCCTCTGGGCCGGTGACCTGGGGCATCCGGCGCGCGCTGCCCAGGCTGATCCAGACCCACCGCCTCCCGCTCGATCCGGATGCGCTGGCGCGGGCCCTGCTGGTCGCCCAGGAGCAGTCCAACGAGCCGGTTGATATCGATCTGGGCGCCATCGTCGAGGCGTTTTTCGACCGGATGGGCTGGCCCGCCCATCTGGGCGATACGCTGCTGCAGGACGTGAACGACAACTACTCGCCGGAATTGTTCGACGACGCGCCCGCCTTTCTGGAGGGGCTGCGCCGGGCCGGGCACGCTGCCTTCATCCTGTCCAACAACCCGCGGACTCCGGCCCACGCCGCGCAGCTTGGCCTGACGGAGCAGGTCGCCGCCGTGGTCACCCCGCACATGCTGCCGGGCGCCGGCCCCAAGCCGGAGCGCAGCCTGTGGGACAGCCTGGCGGGGCGCTTCCCGCAGGTGGCGAATGGGGGCGCGGTGGTGGTGGGCGACGATCCGTGGTCCGATCTGGCGTTCGCCCGGGCGAGCGGGCTGCCGGCCTGGCTGCTCGACCGCGACGATCGCTTCGGCGGGCTGGACCTGGGGCCGCATGCGCGGCGGGTCCGGTCGCTGGCGGACATTCCCCTGGGCTGATCCACGCACAAAAAACGCAGCCCGGTTTGTGTTACAGACTGCGTCCCGTGATCGTGCTGCCCGATGATCGGAGAGATTACGTGCCCGACAGGCTCAGCGTGCCCGGGTACTGGCGCCCGCGCAGGCGTGCCAGCGCCACCTCGGCGCGCGCCCGCACGTGGTGTGAGGAATCGTCGAGGTACGTCTCGATGACGTCCGCGGCGCGCTGGTCACCGATGAGCCCCACCGCCTCGATGGCCGTGTAGCGCACGGCGGGCGAGTCGGTCTCCTGCATGAGACTGATCAGTGGATCGGTCGCGCGGGGATCGCCGATGCGACCCAGCGCCTGCACGATCCAGACGATGGCCCCCGACTGCTGGTTATCGTCCATGGCGCGGAGCAACAGCATCGTCGCGCTGCGGTGCCCGATCAGGCCGAGCGTTTGCGCCGCCGCGACGCGCAGGGCTCCATTCTCGGCATGCAAGAAATCCGCCACCGCCAGCACGGCGCGCGGATCGCGGAACTTCGCCAGCAGGTTGATGATCTCCCAGGCCAGCTTCACGCTGGCGCCGGGTAGCGCCCTCAGCAGCGGCTCCACCCCATCCCGCCCCATCTGAAGCAGAGTCCGCCGGGCCTCGTCGGCGCGGCTCGGATCAGCCAGAGCGTCAATCAACTCCTCAATCGGACTCATGTCCCCACCTCGAAATCAGTCCGGCGCGGCCCCTCCAAAAAAATAGGCTACGAACCCGTTTTGCGCAGCGGCAGCCTGGATAGTTGGATATTCGGCGCCGTGTTCACGTGCTCCGCGAGGTGGGCCGCCGTCTCGCTGTCCGCCACAGAAAACAGAACGGCGAGTCCCTGGGGCAAATCTCGGGGCTCGAACGGTTCCAGGTGGAGCTTGATGCGCTTGTTGCGCAGCAGCCGTTCGACGTCGTCCATGGGCACGGGCGTCCACCACTTGGCGAGGTATTGGCCCTTACCCAGATCTTCGAGGCTGTCCGGTACGGCAGGCGCGATCAGATCCCAGATCGTGTTACGTGACAACGACTTGCCCATGAGGCGCTCCATGTGTGCAACGCGAATGACCCACCCGTCCTATTGTTATGACTCTAACACAGCGCCTCATTTCGGTGTCTGAATTATTTGTGAATTCCATAACCAGGGCTGTCTTGCACTCTGGCGAGCGTACATTGCCCCTCGTTCCAGCCGTGGAACGCCGCGTATGGGGCGGCCAGTGATATACTGTGAAACAGGGAGGAACTCCGCGACATGCGCAAGCTGGCTGGCATTGGGCTGATCTCAGCCGTGGCGCTGCTCTTTCAAGTGACGCTCACGCGCCTGTTCTCCGTCGCCCAGTTCTACCATTTCGCCTTTCTGGTGATCAGCCTGGCCCTGCTGGGCTTCGGCGCCAGCGGCTCGCTGCTGGCTGCCTGGCCCCGCCTGCGCGCCCCCCGCTGGCAGCCCGTCTATGCCCTGGCCGTCGCCCCGGCGACCGTGCTGGCCTACCTGATCCTCAACGAATGGCCGTTCGACTCCTACGCCATCGCCTGGGATCGGGCGGAGGTATGGCGGCTGATCGCGAACCTGCTCGTGCTGGCCGTTCCCTTCACTCTGGCCGGGGCGCTGATCGCCGCGGCGCTCACCGATCCAGCCTCGCCCGCCGGGCTGGTGTACGGCGTCAACATGATCGGGTCCGCGCTGGGCGCGATGGCGTCTCCGCTGCTGCTGGTGTGGCTGGGCGACGCGCGCATCATCCTGGCGTGCAGCGCTCTGGCGGGCGGCGCGGCCCTTCTGCTGGCGGACGGGGCGCCCCATGCGCGGCCCTTCCGGGCCGCCGGCGCCGGTGTGATCGTGATCAGCCTCGCCGTGGCGGTCGCTGCCCCGGGCGCGCTGGCGATCAACCCCTCGCCGTACAAGTCGCTCAGCACCTTCCGGCGGAACCCGGACGCGGCGCTGGCCGAGCCGCGCTACAACGCCTATTCGCGGTTGGACATCGTGCGCAGCCCGACGATTCACTCCGCGCCCGGCCTGAGCATGACCTACCTGGGCGACCTGCCGCCGGAGATCGGCCTGCTGCTCGATGGCGACAGCCTGATGGTCGCGCCGCAGGCGGCCGCCGTGACGCCGGACTTCGCCCAGGCGATGCCGCTGGCCGTCGCGCTCGAAGGAGACGAAGCGCCGGACGTGCTGGTGCTGGGGCTGGGCGGCGGGCTGGACGCGCAGATCGCCCTGGCGCTCGGCGCGCGATCGGTCACCGGCGTCGAGCCGAACAGCCTGGTGGCGGACGCCCTCACCCACGATCTGGCGGACTGGGCCGGAACCACGGACCCGCGCCTGAGCATCGTTCACCAGGAGATCCGCGCCTACGCGCAGCGGGCGGGCCGCCGCTTCGACGTGGTCCAGCTCGCCCTGAACGACGCGTACCGCCCGGTGACGTCGGGCGCGTTCACCCTGACGGAGAATTACGTCCACACGGTGGAGGGCTACGCCAGCTACCTGGGGCTTCTGCGCGAGGGCGGTACGCTGGTGATCACGCGCTGGCTCCAGAACCCGCCCAGCGAAGACTTGCGCACGCTGGGCCTGATCATCGCGGCCCTGGAACGGCGCGGCGCGAATCCCGCCGGGCATATCGCGGCCTTCCGGTCGTTCCAGACGGTGACCTTTCTGGTGAAGGCCGAGCCGTTCACAGCGGCGGAGATCGATCGCGTCGTCGCGCGGGCCGGGGCGCTGGCCTATGACATGGTCCTGCCGCCGGATGTCCCCCCGGAGGCCGTGAACCGCTACGCGCGGATCGAGTCCCCGATCTACCACGACACGTATTCGCGGCTGCTGGCGTCCCCGGACCGGGACGCGTTTTACGACGATTACGACTTCGAGGTGCGCCCGACCACGGACGACCAGCCGTTCTTCTTCCACTTCTTCAAGTGGCGCCAGACGCCGGAGATCCTGGATAACCTGGGCCGGACGTGGCAGCCGTTTGGCGGCAGCGGCTACTTCGTGCTGGTGGCGCTGCTCGTCTTCGCCATCGTGGCGGCGGCCGCCTTCGTCCTGCTGCCGGTGGGATTGCGCGGGCCGTTCCGCCGGGCACTGCGCGGGCACGGGCCGGGGCGTCTGGCGCGCGTCCTCGTGTACTTCGCGGCCCTGGGACTGGCCTACCTGCTGGTGGAGGTGGCGACCATCCAGCAGTTCGTGCTGCTGCTCGGCCAGCCCACGCTGGCGATCACGACCGTGCTGGCGTCGCTGCTGCTGTTCTCCGGGTTGGGCAGCACGTACTCGGAGCGAGTGCCCTGGTCGGCGGCACTGGCCGGGCTGGTCGGGGTGCTCGCCGTGTGGCCTTGGCTGCTGTCCGCCGTGTCGGCGATCGCGCTGCCGCTGCCGCTGGGCGTGCGCGTGGCGGGCGCGGTGCTCGTCCTGCTGCCACCCGGCTTCCTGATGGGCATCCCCTTCGCGCGCGGCCTGACGGCGATCCGGCGCGACCCGGAGCTGGTGCCGTGGGCGTGGGCCATCAACGGCAGCGCCTCGGTCATCAGCGCCGTGGTCGCCTCGCTGCTGGCGCTGTCGTTCGGATTCCGGTGGGTGCTGTGGACCGGCGCGGCGCTGTATGCCCTGGCCTGGCTCACTCGTCCGCCTCGCGCGTGAACGGCACGAACATCACGTCTAGCATGCGGTTCATGTCGATGTCCTCGCCGTGGCGCTGCACGAACCACAGGCTCTGGTACCCGCCCGGCGGGCCGATCGGGATGACCATGCGCCCGCCGTCGTCCCTGAGCTGCGCCACCAGCGGCGAGGGCAGGTGATCCGGCGCGGCGGTGACGATGATCGCGTCGAAGGGCGCGAATTCCTCCCAGCCGTAATAGCCATCGGCGCGCAGCGTGTGGATGTCAGCGTAATCCAGCTCGTCGAAGATGCGGCGCGCAGTCGCCGCCAGCTCGGGGATGATCTCGATGGTGTAGACCTCGGGGGTCAGCTCGCGCAGGATGGCCGCCTGATAACCGGACCCGGTGCCAATCTCCAGCACGCGATCCCCGTCTTCCAGGTCCAGCAGGTCGGTCATCATGGCGACCAGCGACGGCTGCGAGATCGTCTGCCCGTAGCCGATCGGCAGCGGGTGATCGTTGTACGCCAGGTCGAGGTACTCCGTGGGGACGAACGCGTGACGCGGCACCGCGCGCAGGGCGTCCAGCACGCGCCCAGTCTGGACGACCGCCGCGACGCGGGTGCCGACCAGGTCCTCGCGCCGCTGGCGCATGTCGTCGGTGTCGTCGAGCTGGCGATCGAGCGTTTCCGGCGTCGGCGGGAACTCTTGCGCCCGCGCCGTGGGTGCGAGGACGTCCTCCTCGGCGGGCGTCTCGGCGCCGGCGGGTGATGGGATTCCGATCGGCGTCTCAGTCTCGGCGCGCTGTTGCGTTGCGGTGGGCGTCAGCAGCGACTCGAGCGGGACCGTGCGCTCGTCGTCGCCCTCCCCGCCACAGGCCACCAGGGACGCAGCTAATGCGGCCATCCCAACCGCGATCGCCAGACGATTCCGGTGTTTCATCGCGCTGCCCTTTCACTCTACCCTCAGGATACCGCATTTTTGCGCTGAGGGATCCGGCCAACGCGGGCGCGATCACCGCCCCTGGGCGAGTCCGGCGTACTGGATCACGCCATAGCGCCCGGTGGGGCGCCACGCCTCGCCCGTTGCGTCCAGCGGCGCGGTGATCGACGCGGGTACGCCCGCCAGGGTATCGCTCTTGAGGCTGCGCAGCGCGACGACGGGCGCGGGGAAGTAGCTCATCGCCTCGGCGAACGTCACCCCGTCCGGCCAGACGCCATCGCCCAGCGCGCGGCGGTAGTTGGCGTCGCCCTTGATCACCACCAGGCGGGCGCCCTCGAAGGCGCGCCGCAGATCGGGCGGCATGTCCCACAGGAAGCGGCCGCTGTTCCAGAAGAGAGGCGCGGCCAGCCTCAGCCGTCCCTCTTCCCAGGCTCGCCTCAGCCGCCCGGCAAGTTGGGCCGGGCCGCCGCCGTGATCGGCCAGGGCGCGGAGGACCGTCCACACATCGGCGATTGTTGCGTCGCTCACGAAGGTAGGATGCGCTTTGAGATGGAGCACGACGGTCATGCCGTCCGCGCTCAGCAGCGCGTCAGCCAGCGCCAGATCCATCGCCAGCTCGGTCCCGGTGTTGTCAGCGATGATATGCACCAACCCGCCCTCGATCGCCGCGCCGCCGGGCGCCAGATCGGCCAGCAGGCGATCCCGGTCATCGACCAGCAGTTCGTCGTCGCTGGCCGTCTCCGACGCGAGCAGCCCCGCCGGATGGCTGAGATCGACTCGGTTGCCCCACAGCACCAGCCCGAGCAACGCGCCCAGGCGTTCCGCGGGCGAGCCGTCCACCGCCAGGGCCGCGTCGAGCAGGTTCCAGAAGTGCGCGCTCTCGAACTCGGTCCGCTTCTTGTACGCGTAGGGGTCGCGGCCCGTCTCGTGCCAGCGCACCGCCTGAATGATGTGCCGGTACAGAAATGTCTCGGCGAAAAACCATTCACAATGGAGCCAGGTCAGCGGCGTGATCTTCGCCTGCTGCGCGCGGTACACGGCCTCCCAATCCGCGAAATCGGGCGGCGGAACGGGCGCCTGGTCCAGCATGGGCACCGGCTGGTTCTGGGTGAGCATGTCGTGCAGCCGGTCGAGCGCGCGCTGGATGCCGGGCGAAAAATCCGCGTTGGCCGACTGCACCTCGCGGATGATGCCGGGGATGCGCTCGCTCATCGTCCGGTAGGCAAAATCGTTGTCCATGCGCAAGGGTTGGGGGCGGTTCAGGGTCATCATCATCTCTCAGCGTGGTGGCGATTGCACGGGTCTGGACGTTCGTCCCGATGATACCAGTTCCGCCGTCCAATCGACAGGGCCGGCGCTCGCAGGAACCTGCCCGCAGTGTGGACAAACAGCGGCAGACGTGCCATGTTTCAGCACGCCCGCCCGCTCCTGACTGGCTGATGTGCAGCAAAATCGCTGACGACTCTCCGATCCCGATTGTTCGTTTCGTCACCCTGTTGTACCATGTATATATTGCATGGATCGTGTGGGAGGAGGCACGTTATCGGGAAGAACACCCGCAGGCAAGGAAATTGGTTTGGCGCTAGTTCTCGCTCGTTTTCCAATAAATATCCTAAGGAGGAACCCTCATGAAGAAGATAGGGGCATTACTAGTCTTACTCATCGTCTTGTCCGTTGTAGCCCTGCCTCTACGCTCAACTGATAGCGTGGCTGCCCAGGGGTCGGATGGCCCCGCCGAGAAATGGTGCAGCGGCGTCAAGATCGTCTTCTTCCCCGGTGGGCCTGCCGGCGGCGTCTTCGCCGTGAACGTCTACAACGGCGCGGTTCAGGCCGCCGCGGACCTGGGCGCCGACGTGGACTACGTCTGGTCGGACTGGGATCCGCAGAAGATGATCCAGCAGTTCTCCGAAGCGATGGCCACCGGGCCGGATGGCATCGCCATCATGGGCCACGCGGGCGAAGATGCCTTCGAGCCGCTGGTGGATGAGGCCATTGCCCAGGGAATCATCGTGACCAGCCAGAACACGGACCTGCCGCGCCTCGAAACGCGTTACGCGGGCCAGGGCTTTGGCTATGTCGGCCAGGAACTGTATGCCACTGGCTACAACCTGGGCAAGGAAACCGTCAAGCGGGCCGGCCTGGGCGAGGGCGACCGTGCGATGGTCTGGGGCCTGCTGTCGCAGCCCACGCGCGGCCTGCGTACCCAGGGCGTGATTGACGCCTTCGAGGAAGATGGCCTGGTCGTGGACTATCTCGAGATCGACTCGGCGACCAATGCCGATCCGCCCGCGGGCATCCCCACCTTCGTGGCGTATGTCTCGTCCAACCCGGATGTGAAGGTTGTTGTGACCGATCATGGCGGGCTGACCGCCACCCTGCAGGCCTACCTGGAAGGCGCGGGCAAGGGCCCGGATGACATCTACGGCGCCGGTTTCGACCTGTCGCCCGCGACCATTCAGGCCATCGAGAGCGGCTTCACCGACCTGGTGATCGACCAGCAGCAGTGGCTGCAGGGCTATCTGCCGATCCTGCAGATCTGCCTGACCGAGAAGTTCGCCTTCTCCGGGCTGCACATTGATACCGGCGGCGGCTTTGCCAGCGCCGACAACATCGACGTCCTGGCTCCGCTGGTAGAGGCTGTGATCCGGTAAGCAGCATCCGCCTGTGAGGGCGGTGGCGTTTGGCGAAAGATCGAGCACGGTGGTTACCAAACAGCCAAACCGGACGTGTGCGTAGACAGTTCATAGCCGGTCGAGCTCGACCGGCTATGTTTCTGGCCATTTTGCGCGGGCTGTGTGTCCGCGAACTTTGGGGAGAAACCGATGGACTATATTCTTGAAATGAAAGGCATCTCCAAATCGTTTGGAGAAGTGCAGTCGCTGCGCAACGTGGATTTCCGCGTGGGCGCCAACGAGATCGTCGGGCTGTTGGGCGATAACGGCGCCGGGAAATCCACCCTGATCAAGATCATCACGGGCTACTACCGGCCCGACAGCGGCGAGATCTTGTTTCGCGGCCAGCCGGTCGAAAACCTGACCGTGCCCAAGGCGCGCGCGCTGGGCGTCGAGACGGTGTACCAGGAGCGCGCGCTGGCCGACTTGCAGACCCTGTGGCGCAACATCTTCCTGGGGCGCGAGCTGTCCAACCGGCTCGGCGTGCTTCAGGTTAAGCGCATGAAGGACGAGACACAGCGGCTGATGGTCGACCAGATGGGCTACACCTCGTCAGCCGTCAACCCGGACTCGGTCATCAAGACCTTCTCCGGCGGCGAGAAGCAAGGCGTGGCGATCACGCGGGCGCTCTACTTTCACGCCGAGCTGGTCATCCTCGACGAGCCGACGATGGGCCTGTCGCTCCACGAGACGCGCAAGCTGTTGAACTTCGTGCGCGATATCAAAGAGGCCGGGAAATCCGCCGTCTTCATCGACCACAACGTGTTCCACGTGTACTCGGTGGCGGATCGGGTGGTGGTGCTGGATCGCGGGCAGATCGCTGGCGAGTTCCTGACCAAAGATATCACGCACGACGATCTGATGGACAAGATGTATCGCGTCGCGCAGACCGGCAGCCTGGACTGAGCCCAGGGCGACGGCTGTTTCGTGAGCGCATATCGAGTAAGTGAGGTTATTTCATGACTGCTCGCGTGGAAAATTCTAAACCAGAGCGCGTCCGGTTGGCCGCTCTGACGCAGTTCGCGCGGAAAAACGGCCTACAGATCGGCATCATCGGCGTCATGCTGGGGATCTGGCTGCTGTTCATCATCGGCGCGTCGGACACCTTCCTCAAGCCGGATATCTACCGCGCGCTGATGACGTCGGTGCCCTACTGGGGCGTGATCGCCCTGCCCCTGACCATGGTCATCATCGCCGGGGACATCGACCTGTCGTTCATCTCGATTATGGCGGTCGGCATGGTGGTCTTCTGGGAGGCTTACGAGACGACCAGCAGCCTCGGCGTGGCCTTTGCCGCCTCATTAGTCTCGGGCTTCCTGGTGGGCTTGCTGAACGGCATTATCGTCGTCAGGCTGGGCATACCCGCGCTGATCGCCACCATCGGCACCCAGTTCTTTTGGCGCGGCATGGTGGAGGTGATCCGGCGCGGCCAGGGTGAGTCGCTGACCCTCGCCCGCGATACCGTTCTGCGCGACGTGCTGGTCAGCAAGGTGGGTGGCTACGTGCCGGCACAAGTGATCTGGATGGTGCTGGTCGCGCTGGCCGTCTGGTTCCTGCTCAACCGCCACAAGCTCGGCGCGCACACCTACCTGATCGGCGACAACGAGGCCAGCGCCCGGCTGATGGGCGTCAACGTGGGCCGCACGCGGATGCTGCTCTTCGCGTTGGTGGGCGTGGCGGCGGCCTTCGGCGGCATCATCCAGAGCCTGGACGTGTGGTACTTTTGGCCGAACCTGGGCGAAGGCTACCTGATGACGACGCTGGCCGCGGTGTTCCTGGGCGGCACGTCGGTGTTCGGCGGGACGGGCACCATCCTGGGCACGTTCGTCGGCTGCTTCATCATCGGCGCCATCCAGCCGGGGATCATTGCCATCGGGCTGACCGGCTACTGGACCAAGCTGATCTACGGCCTGATCATCACCGTGTCGGTTGCCATGCACGCGTTCGTGCGCCGTCGCATGGAGTAGCCGCATGATGCAAACAGATTGGTGGACTCTCGAACTGGAGTCGATGCCCGGTTCTGATCTGGCGATGAGACGGGTCTACGCCTGGTTCGAGGGCGCGATTATCGACCGCCCGCCGGTCCGGTTCATGGCGCACAACGCCTTCGTCGACCAGGCCAACCAGGCGTACCCGTCGGACGATCTGCGCGACCGGTGGTTCGATGCCGAGTTCCAGGTCGAAACCTTCATCAAGTCGATCGAGGGGCAGACATTTCACGGCGAGACGTTTCCGGTCTTTTGGCCCAACCTCGGCCCCGAAGTCTACGCCGGGTTTTATGGGGCCGAGTTGCAGTACGGTGAGGTCACCTCGTGGTCGATCCCGCTGGTACGCGACTGGGCCGACATGGCCCGCCTCAAGCTGGATCTGGACAACGTCTATCTCCGCAAGCTGGACGAGATCACGCGCTGCGCGCTGGAGCGCTGCGAAGGCCGCTTCCTGGTCGGCTACACGGACCTGCACCCCGGCGTGGACTGCGCCGCCGCCTGGCGCGATCCGCAGCAGTTGTGCCTGGACATGATCGAGGCGCCCGAACAGGCCAAAGCCCTGATCGACATCGCCATCCGCGACTTCGAGACGATCTACGATCACTTCGACGCGCTGCTCAAAGAACACCGCCAGCCTTCCGCCAGTTGGATGGGCATCCCCTCATTCGGGCGCATGCACATCCCGAGCTGCGACTTTTCCAGCCTGATCTCGAGGAAGATGTTCGCGGAATTCTGCCTGCCGGTGCTCCAGCGCGAAGTCAAGAGCATGACGCACAACATCTTCCACATCGACGGGCGCGGCGTGGCCAAGCACCTGGACGCGATCCTGAGCGTGCCCGAAGTCCACGCGCTGCAGTGGGTGCAGGGCGTCGGCAGCGACCTGCCGATCATGCAGTGGGTGCCGCAGATCAAAGAGATGCAGGCCCGCGCGCCGGTGATCGTCGACCTGAACAAGCGCGAGCTGGACGCCTTCATGGAGGTCATGGAACCGGAAGGCATTTTCCTGTGGATCGCCTCCGAGAATGAAGAAGAGGAACTGGAACTTCTGAAGCGCATTTCACGCTGGACCGGATAGGTGGGGGAGTATGAAACCGAGAGAACGCATAGAGATCGCACTGAACCACGAAGCGCCCGATCGCTGCCCGATGCAGATCAGCTTCACGCCGGAATTTGCCGAGCGGTTGCAAGGCGATTTGAAGATCGAAAGCCACCAGCTCCACAACCCGCACGGCGGCGGCAATACCTACGTGCTGGAGCGGACGCTGGGCGAGGACATGCTGCTGACGTCGGTCGGCTGGGCCAATTCCTATTACCAGGACGCCGAGTCCTACGTGGACGAGTGGGGCATCGCGTGGGGCTCGCAGCCCTACGAGACGCCGTTCGGCACGGGCCGTTACACGGAAATCACCGGGCACCCGCTCGCCGGCGAGGGCGCGCTATCCAGCTACCAGCCGCCCGATCCGAACCGCCCCGAGTTATACACCGAAGCCGAGCGCGTGATCCGCGAATTCAAGGACGAATACTGGATCGTGGGCGTCACCGTCACGACCATCTTCGAGACCGCTTGGGCGCTGCGCGGCCTGCAGCAGATGCTGATGGATTTCGCGCTGGACCCCGATCTGGCCGATGCCATCCTGGAGATCCCGTACCAGTATCACCTGACCGCCGCCAAGAAGCTGACAGCGATGGGTGTGGACATGATCTGGACCGGCGATGACGTTGGCGCCCAGCACGCGATGCTGATCTCGCCCGCCCACTGGCGCCGGTTCCTCAAGCCGCGCATGGCGCACTTCATCGCGGAGCTCAAGGCGATCAACCCCGACGTCAAGGTGGCCTACCACTCGGACGGCAACATCCTGCCGATTATCCCGGAGCTGATCGAGATCGGCCTGGACATCCTCAACCCGATCCAACCCGCCTGCATGGACCCCGCCGCGCTCAAAAAGCAGTTCGGCGAGAAACTGTGCTTCTGGGGCAGCATCGACGAGCAGCACACCCTGCCCTACGCCACGCCGGAGGGCGTCCGCGCCGAGGTAATCGAGCGGCTGCAAACGCTCGGCAAGGACGGCGGCCTGATCATCGGCCCGACGCACCACGTACAGCTTGACACGCCGCTCGAGAACTTCTGGGCCATGGTCAACACGGTACGGGACACGCGCTACAGCGCGCTTTGATCCGGCGCGCGGGGCCGCCGCAAAGGGAGGGGGTGGGCATGGACACACCGGGTCCGGACCTGTTCACGAGACTGGGGGTGCGCGCGCCTGACGGGGCGCGCGCGGAGATCACGCCGCACGGGGCGCACGTGACATCGTGGGTCACGCCCGATGGCCGCGAGCGCCTGTTCCTCAGCCGGGCGACGTCGTTCAGCCCCGGTAGCGCGATCCGGGGCGGCGTGCCCGTGGTCTTTCCGCAGTTCGCGAGGCGCGGCCCGCTGCGCCCGCACGGCTTCGCGCGCATCAGCCCCTGGCAGCACGTCGCCACGCAGCGAGTGCCCCATGGCGCCAGCGCCCAGTTCCGGCTCGAAGACAGTGATGCCACGCGCGCCGATTGGGATTACGGCTTCCGGCTCGATCTACGGGTGACGGTCGGCGGGGCGCGCCTGGAGCTCGCCTTGCGGGCCACCAACACCGGCGACCGGCCCTTCACCTTCACGGCAGCCCTGCATACCTACCTGCGGGTGGCGGACATCGCCCGGACCGGCGTCGAGGGCCTGGCCGGGATCGCCTATACCGAGCACGGCGAGGATCGCGTCCAGCGCGAGGCGCTGCTGCACATAAATGGGGAGATCGACCGGATTTACTGGGACGTCCCCGGCCCGGTGACACTGGTCGATACCGGGCAAACGCTGCGGGTGAGCCAGGCTGGCTTCACCGACGTCGTGGTCTGGAACCCGGGACCGGAGCGGGCGGCCGCGTTGCCCGACCTGGAGCTGGGCGGCTATCGCCACATGCTGTGCATCGAGGCGGCGGCCATCGGCCAGCCGATCACGCTCGGTCCGCGCGGCGAGTGGCAGGGCTGGCAGCGCATCGATGCCCTGGCCTGAGCACAGTAACGCGGGGCGGTCACCCGTTCGAGGGACCGCCCCGCGCATTCAGGCGTGATCGAGCGGGGAATATTACTCGTAAAGCAGCGCCGCGATCTCTTCGTCGTCGATGTTCTCGGCATCGTACCAGAAGAAGCCGGTGTCGATCTCTTCTTCCAGTTCCTCACCGCGCAGCGCCATGACCGCGGCCTCAACGGCCTTGTAGCCGATGCCCACCGGGTTCTGCGTGATGGCGCCCGCTTCGGTGCCGGCGCGGATGGCGTCCATCTGCAGCAGGCCGGAGTCGTAGCCGATCACGACCAGGTCACCTTCCATGCCCAGCTCAATCACGGCATTCAGCACGCCGATGATCGAGCCTTCGTTCGCGCCGAAGAAACCCTTCAGGTCCGGGTGCGCCAGGATGATCGCCTTGGCGAGATCGGTGGACTTGAGGTGATCGCCGCCGCCGTACTGCACGTCAACCACTTCGATGTCGGGATATTCCTCTTCCATGCGCTCGGTGAAGCCGGTCACGCGGTCGATACCCGTGCGGCTGGTCTGGTCGTGCGCGATAACCGCCACCTGGCCCTCGCCGCCAATCAACTCGGCCATCATGTCCGCGGCATACGCCGCAGCGGCGATGTTGTCGGTCGCGGCGGTCGTCACCGGGATGTCGCTGTCCACGCCGGAGTCAAAGCCGACGATCGGGATACCCTCTTCGTCAGCGCGCTCCAGCAGCGGGATCGCCGCCACGCTGTCCAGCGCGGCGAAAGCGATCGCGTCCGGCTTCTTGTCCAGCGCGGTCTGGAGCATTTCGAGCTGCTTATCGACCATGGCCTCGGTTTCCGGGCCTTCGAAGGTGATTTCCACGCCGCAGTCCTCAGCCGCCTGCTCGGCGCCCTGCTTCACGGCCTGCCAGAACTGGTGCTGGAAGCCCTTGGAGATAACGGGGATGTAAATCTCCATCTCCTCAAGCTCTGCGCGCACTTCCTCGGTGCAGTACTTTTCCTCTTCGGCTTCTTCCTCACCATCATCCTGAGCGCCCACGCTCACCACACTGAACGCGAGCACCAGAACCAGCAAGATGGAAAACAGCTTGGCGAACTTCATTTCAAATCTCCTTCGCGGAATCTATTGATGTCTTTGGAATCCGGCTGAACGTGTGACAGTCTTGCACGCTTGGCTCGATAACGCCCTCCTTTCCTGGCAGATCGTCATGCACGACGGCGAATGATATCCAGGTAGACCGCGAACACGAGAATGGTGCCCGTGACTACCATCTGCCACTCCTGCGGGACGGACAGGATGCGCAGGCCGTTGGTCAGCACGCTCATCACGAACGCGCCGATGATCGTCCCGGTGATGGTGCCCTCGCCCCCACTCAGCGAGGTGCCGCCGATCACCACGGCGGCGATGGCGTCCAGCTCGTACCCCTGCCCCAGCGCCGGTTGGGCCGAGTTGAGGCGGGCGGCCATGACCACCCCGCCCAGCCCGGCGAACGCGCCGCACAGCGTATAAACCGCCGTCTTCCAGAACGTGACGTTGACGCCCGACAGGCGCGTGGCCTCTTCATTGCTGCCCATAGCGAACGTATACCGGCCCAAGACCGATTTCGCGAGCAGCAGCCCGGCGATGATCGCCGCGCCAAACAGGATCAGCACGGCGTTGGGGATGTCGTATTCAGGCACGACTCGCCCCACCACCGAGCCCATCACGATGTCGCGGAAGCCCGGCGCGTTGGAGAAATAAATCGGCCGCAGGTCGGAGAAGATCAGGGCCAACCCCTTGGCGACGTACAACATGCCCAGCGTCGCGATGAACGGCGGCACGCGCATCCGGGCAATGAGCACGCCGTTGATCAGCCCGGCGAGCGCCCCCGTCGCGATGCCGCCGAGCATGCCCACCGCCACCGGCAGCTCCCAGTCGGTGATAATCACCGCGGTCATCACGCCTGAAAAGGCCATCACGGTGCCGATCGACAGGTCGATCCCGCCGGTGATGATCACGAACGTGACGCCCAGCGCCAGGATGCCGTTCACCGACGTCGCCAGCAGGATGCCCACGATGTTGTTGTACTGGAAGAAGTTGTCCGACGCGATTGAAAAGCCGACGACGAGGATGATCAGCGCGGCGAAAGCTAGCAGCCGCCGTGTGGCGTCGGAGTGGAGCAGAACGCGGTACCAGGGCTGTTGTTGGGTAGGGGCAATCGAAATATCCATCTTAAGATAGTCCTCTGACCAGACTCAGGACGAAACCGGCTCATCGGCGCTCAAGATACCGCCGCGCTGGGTCGCAAACTGCATGATTTTTTCCTGGGTGGCGTCGGCTGCATCCAGCTCGCCGGTGATGCGGCCCTCACACATCACAATGATGCGGTGGCTCATGCGTAGAATCTCCGGCAGCTCGGACGAGATCATGATGATCGACTTGCCCTGCCGGGCCAGCTCGTTGAGCAGCTTGTAAATCTCGCTCTTGGCCCCCACGTCGATGCCGCGCGTGGGCTCGTCGAAGATGAGCACGGTCGTATCGGCCGTCAGCCATTTAGCGATCACCAGTTTCTGCTGGTTGCCGCCCGACAGATTCTTCGCCTTCTGCTGGAGGCTCGGCGTCTTGATCGACAACGTCTGGACAAGCTGCTCGGCGGTGGCCCTCGTCCGCACGCGGTCCACAAACCCGAGCCGGTTCAGAAAGCGGTAGAAGGACGCCAGCACGATGTTCGCCTCGACATCCATGCCCAACGTCAGGCCGTAGCGCTTGCGGTCTTCGGACAGGTAGCCGATGCCGTGCCGGACGGCATCGCTGGGGCTCTTGATGTGGACCCGCTTGCCCGCGACGTAGATCTCGCCTGAGTCGATCGGATCGGCGCCAAAGATCGCGCGCGCCACTTCGGTGCGCCCCGCGCCCATCAGGCCCGCGAACCCGACGATCTCGCCGCGCTTCACGCTGAAGTTGATGCCCTGCAGCACGCGCCCCCGGTTCAGGTTGCGGACCTCCAGCATCACGTCGCTGTGGCCGTTATCGGGGATTTCGGGCGATGCTTCGTAAATCGTCCGGCCCACCATCATGCTGATGATCTGGTCGATGGAGGCGTCGGGCGTTGGCACAGTGTCGATGTAGCGGCCGTCGCGCATGACGGTGATGCGATCGGAGATCTGCTTGAGCTCTTCCAGGCGATGGCTGATATATACGATGCCGACGCCTTTGGCCCGCATCTGGCGAATGATACGGAACAGCTCCTGGATTTCGGCCTGCGTGAGCGCCGCCGTCGGCTCGTCCATGATCAGCACCTCGGCGTTGAGCGACAGCGCCTTGGCGATCTCCACCATCTGCTGCTTGGCGACCGTCAGGCTCGACACGCGCGCCCGCGGGTTCAATTTCAGGTGCAGCGTTTCCAGCAAGTCCTGCGTTTGCAGGTTGATAGCTTTCTCGTTGAGGAAGAAATTCAGCGCGCTGCGCGGCTCGCGGCCAATGAAGATGTTCTGCGCGACGGTCAGGTGCGGCATCAGGTTCAACTCCTGGTGGATCATGCTGATCCCCAGGTCCTGCGCCGCACGGGGATTGGGAATATCGACCTTCCTGCCCTTGACAAAGACCTGCCCGGCATCCTTCGAATACACACCGGCCAGCACTTTCATGAGCGTCGATTTGCCGGCGCCGTTCTCGCCAACCAGGGCATGCACTTCGCCGGGATAGAGGTCGAACTGGCAGTCGGCCAGCGCGTGGACACCGGGGAACGACTTCTCGATGCCCTCCATCGTGACCAGAGCTTCACTCATGGACTGTCCTCACGCCAATGGTTTAATCTTGAGACGCCACTGGTAAACTATCATAGCATGGCTAGCAAGTCAATCAAGAGGTGAAGTAAGGACCGCGCGGGTCCCACTTGAGATTATCTCCATAACTGCAGGACGTGCAACCGGTGCCGTGAGGACAGTCCCGGCGCGTGGTCGAACGTGGTCTTGCGCGCTCGCCGGATGGGGCCGATGCCAGGGCCTAACTGCCTCCCGCGATCTCGGATTCGGGGTGCAGCTCGACGATCAGGCCATCGCTCCAGTCGTACTTGGCATCCATCAGCGCGCAGACCGCCGCCGCTAGCTCCGGCTCCGCTGTGGGATCGACGACGCGCCCGCGGCCCCGAAAGTGCCGATCGCCCACGCGAAACGCGATCGCCGGGTTGCGGCGGATGTTCTGCACCCAGTGCGAGCGCTCGCGGTGCTCGGAGACGATGTAATAGCGCCCGTCGTACGCCACGAACCAGATCTCGATCGTGTGTGGATTGCCCGATTTCCAGCCGGTGGTGGTCACGTACACGTACTGAAGTTCTTCAGTCATGTTCACCTCGCCTTCTCGGCTCGAGGAATGCCAGACCGAGTCATTTCATTGGCGCGCGCGGCTGCGATGGATGACGTCAAGCACGTTGTGGTGGAAGTCCTGAACCAGGCGGGGCAGCCGGACGTACAGAAAGCGCCGCCGGGCAAACACGAACATCACGGCCACCCAAACCCCCACGCTCAGCAGCACGCTGGGATCGTTCTTGGCCGCCGCCAATGCTATCCCGGCGTAGAGCGGCGCCTGGTACAGAATCGCGTACGAATTGGGGATCTCGTCCTGCTGGCGAAAGACCCACATCCAGAATAGCAGATGTGCCGCACCCAGCAGCGCCGGCACGAAATCCGCCAGGACGAGGTACACGAGCAGGCTCGTGCTGAAGATCACGTCGAACTCGAGGTCGTGAGCGCCGATCCAGGTCTGGCGAGCAGCCCCGCTCTGGCGGGCGAAATACCCGTCGAGCGTGTCGAACGTCGCCGCCACGATCAGCAGCGCGAGCGTCACCTCGATTCCGTCTCGGCCACTCTGGACCGCCACCCACACCACGGCCAACGCCAGGAACACCCGCGAGAACGTTAACAGGTCCGCGACCCGCTTCTGCCAGAGCATCGTCACTCCCACACGCGATAACTACACAACTCGATTTGCAGCACCACTTTTAAAGGAAATCTGCCCTAATTCTGATCGACGTACTCCCGGCGTCAACCAGTAGATTACCCCGCGAACTCCGCCAGCACAAGCCCCCCTCCCTCCCGCAGCAGGTGCTCCGGCAGGTTGACTAGATTATAGCGCATCAGCCCTCGTGCGCGCGCTGTTCCGACCCGCACGCCCCATGTCCGATCACCGCCCGGCTCGCCGGCGGCCCACCCAGGCGGTTAAGCCGGGCAGCACATATCGTGACAATATTAGTCACTAACGCCGCTTGCCAATGTGTTGGGAATGCTGTATAAATCTTCATAACAGCATCATAAATGGCCCATACATGAAGCACACGCGTGAGGAAAACCTGATGACTATCGATAGCCTGTTGTCCAGACGTTGGATTACCACCGCTCTGATCGCCGTCGTGCTGGTGACGGCGATCGCCTTCGCAGCCCCGGCGCCAGCCCTGGCCCAGGGCACAACCGACTGCCCGATCCTGATCACGATGTATGATGCGCTGATCACCCGCGCCCAGCCTGGCTATGGCTCGGCGATCACCGTGCGCCTGGTGGCGGGCGATGTGGTATGCATGATCGGACGCAACGGCGACGCGTCGTGGGTCCAACTCCGACGCCCGGCGCCGTCCTATGGTGCGGTGGGCTGGGGTCCGGCGAACGCCTTCACGACTACCGTGCCGATCACGGTCCTGCCGGTGACGGACGGCACAACACCGCCGCCGCCCCCGGTGACACCAACCCCACCACCGGTCACCCCGCCGCCCGGCTCGCAGACGTACGTGGTCAAGGCCGGTGACTATCTCTCGGCCATCGCCCGCCAGTTTGGCGTCACGTTGACCGCGCTCATTCAGGCCAACAACGTCCAGCCGCCGAACTACGTGATTCACCCCGGACAGGTGCTCGTCATTCCGGGCACGGGCACGCCACCGCCACCGACCGGGTATACGCAGTACACGGTGAAACAGGGGGATTATCTGGTCAGCATCGGCAAGCAGTTCAACGTGCACTGGTCTACCCTGGCGACGGTCAACAATATCGTGTATCCCTACATCATCTATCCCGGCCAGGTGCTGCAGATTCCGACAAGCTAGCCCCGGCGCGGGAGGTTACGCCACAACACACGACGGGCCGCCGGTTTTCGCTCACCGGCGGCCCGTGCTGCTGGCTGCTATCGCCACACCGCGCGCGGTGGCTACGAGTCGAAGGCCAGCGACTCGACCAGCGCATCGGCCAGCGCCAGGGATGGCGTGAACGACTCCGGCGCGGCCTCATTCAGCCGGGCGGTGCTCTCGGCCAAATATTCCGGCAAGCGGTCCACGAACGCCCCCAAATCGTCGATCGGCTCCAGCTCGGCGGGGAACCCTGCTGCGCTCAGGTTGATGATCACGGAGACGACCGTGCCGCCGTCGGCGCTGAGCCCCAGAAACGTGTAGACAAACGCGTCCGCCGTGAACGGCTCCGCCGCCTCGCTGTAGGCGGTCACGTAGCGGATGCCGGACAGCGCCGGGCTGTCGACGTACTCAGCGCGGGCGCGGATGGCCTGCCCGGCGGGCAGGACCGGCAGGAACGGCAGCGTCAGGCTGTTTTCTTCGGCCAGCGACGCGCCAAAGGCGGCCAGATCGGGCCGGTCGGCCAGCAGGGTTTGGAGCTGATCGAGCACGGCGGCTGTCGCCTCATAGGCCGCCAGGTCCGCCGCCGCGTAGACGCGCACGGCGCCCACGGCGTCCCAGATCGACTCGGGGACAGGGCGCGCGGTGTAGAACAGAAACTCGCTCCGCCACGGGTCCGGCGGGAAGACGTCAGGTTGGCTCCCGGACTGCGCGCTGATCGCCACGCCGCTCGCCAGCGCGGCGTCATAGCTGAAGCGCAGGCCGTCGAAAGCGACGCGATGCGGAGCGCCTTCCTGGGCCAGCGCCGGGGCAGCCGTCACCAGCAGGGCGAGCAGAAGCACTACGAACTTGAGTCTCACGGTCATCTCTCCGGATGGGTATGCACTGGCTAGCGGATATCAGGTTGGGTTGGTGACGGGTTCTATGTCCAGGCTGAGCGCGATCGGCACAGCGCGCGCCAGCGTGGTGTACATCAGGCAGCGGCTGCCGATGGCGGCGCGGAAGATCGCGGCCTGTTCCTCGGTCGGCCCCGCCAGGCGGACGTCCACCGACAGGCTCTGCAGATAAGGCACCGCCGCCGGATCCTGCCCGGTATGCGGATCGAACGCGCCCACCACCCGGGCGACCGCCCCCGACAGAGCGCAGCCATTCTCCTGAGCGGCGCGCTCGCAGACGAAGATCACGTGCGTCGCCAGAGCTCCGAATAGCATGTCGATCGGGTTGAGCTCCTCATTCGGCCCGCCCAATGTCAGCGGCGAGTCGACGACCACATGATGATTCTTGGCCGTGAGGATGGCCCGTCCTTTTTGGCCTGCCAGCCGCGCCACGACCGTCGCCTGCGCCAATCGATTCGACATCTCGCCCCTCTGCACACACTGCCGCGCCGCGCGCGGACACCAGCCCAGACCCTCCACCCCACGCCGTGTTGGGAGGCCCTCTCCCTTCACACAGCTTGACTCCAATTGTCCTCTCAGACACGCGAAGAATCGTCCAACAAAAGCGGCGATCCTGCGTCCTGCTTTTGGGGCAGATGCCGCTCCGACCAAAGTCGGAGCCATTTGAAAGATAACCATTTACAAAATCATGAGGCATGTTATAGTTGTAGGGAGATCCCATGTTCCCCTAGCGGAGGCCGACATGTCGATTCGCGTGCTGATTGCCGACGATCACAGTGTGGTTCGCCAGGGATTGCGCATGTTTCTCGCGCTCGATCCTGACATCGACATCGTGGGCGAGGCGTGCGACGGCGTGCAGGCGCTGGAGCTGGCCCACGAACTCCGGCCCGACGTCGTGCTGATGGACCTGCTCATGCCGGAGATGGACGGTATCCAAGCCACCGCGCGCGTCCGCGCCGAGCTGCCCGACACCGAAGTCATCGCGCTCACCAGCGTGCTGGAAGACAGCTCGGTCGTCAACGCGATCCGCGCCGGCGCGATTGGCTACTTACTGAAAGACACCGAAGCAGACGTGCTCGTCAAGGCGATCAAGGCCGCGGCGGAAGGCCAGGTGCAGCTCTCTCCCCAGGCCGCCGCCCGCCTCATGCGCGAGGTCCGCGCCCCCAACAGCCCGGAAGAGCTCACCGAGCGCGAGGTCGACGTGCTCCGCCTGCTGGCGCAGGGCAGGTCCAACAAGGAAATCGCCCTGCTGCTGAGCATCGGCGAGAAGACCGTCAAGACTCACGTGAGCAACATCCTGAGCAAGCTGAACGTAGCCAGCCGGACACAAGCGGCGCTCTACGCCGTGCGGATCGGATTGGTCGAGGGCCTGTAGGTGCGCCATGCTGAATAGCAGGACGTGGCCTGACGAAACCAGCATCCTCTATGCCATCTCCAACAAGCTCACTCAGGCCTCGACTCCCGCCGAGTGGCTGGAGGCGGTGAGTGACTACGCGCGCGACAACGGCGCGACATCGGGCGTGCTGGTGTACATCGAGCACGACGAGGATGGCCGGCCCGCGTTCACCGAAAGCGCCGCCGTCTGGGTGAGCGAGGGCGCCCCGCACCGCACGACCGGCGAGCGCCTCAAGCTGGACGAGCATGACGCCTATACGCGGGCGTGGATGGCGCAGCCCGAGCGCCCGCTGTTGATCCCTGACGCGCTGAACTGCGAGCTCGTGACGGGCAACACGCGCGCCCTGTTCGCCTCGCTGGGCATTCGCGGCATGGCGCTGCTGCCGCTCAACATCAAGGGGCGCTGGGTCGGCGGCTTGATCTTCAACTGGTCGGTGCCGTTCTACTTCAACGAAGACGATCTGCGCATCTTTACCGCGATCATCCAGCAGGCCGGGCCGGTCATCGACTCGATGCGCCTGTACGCGATCAGCCGCGAGCGCGCCGCCCGCGCCGAGCAGTTGCTGGCGATCAACACAGCCCTGTCGCAGGCCACCAATGAAGGCGGCATTCTCGCCGCGCTGGCGCTCTACTCCGACCAGCACCGCGCCCGCTCGCTCACCCTGAGCTACATCGACAGCGGCGACAGCGGCCTGGCAATCTCCAACACGGTCATGGCTGTCTGGCAGGATGGCCGGATCCGCCCGGACGATCCGCGCATGAACCGGACGTTTCGCGTGCAGGATTATGGGGTGGCGCGGCTTTGGTCGGCGCAATCGAACGAGATCGTGTTCATCGAAGACCTCGAGGCCGACCCTCGCGTGGACGAGGAGACCCACCGCCTTAGCCAGCAGCTTGGCATTCGCGCCATCGCGCTGATTCCGTTGTTCAGTTACAGGCAGTGGCAGTGCCTGATCACCATCGAATGGAACGAGCCGCACGTCTTCTCGCGCGACGAGCGCACCACCTACACCGCGCTCTTGCAGACGCTGCCCTCGGTCGTCGCCAGCCGCCGCGCCTATCTGGCTGCCGAACAGGCGCGCGACGAGCGCGAGCTGCTCTATCGCGCCAGCGCCGGGATCAACGCCGCGCGGTCGTACCAGGCCATTGCAGACGCGCTGGAACAGCTCAACATGAACGAGCTGACCATCGTGCTGTGGGTGTGGGAGGGCTACGATCTCGCGGTAGCAAGCTACATGGAGCTGGTCGCCAAATCGCAGGACAGCACCTGGGAGCTTGGCACGCGGCTGCCGGTGGACAGCATCCCGATGGTGCGCGATTACGAATGCGCTGACCTGATCGTGATCGAAGACACCGCGGATCGCTCGTCGATCGACGAAGTGACCGCCGCCACGACCGAAGGCAAAGGCTACCACTCGCTGATCTCGGTCCCGCTTTGCCTGGACGGGCGGTTCATGGGCCTGCTGGGCTTCGAGTGCAACGCCCCGCGCGCCTTCACCGATCGCGAAAAGCGGCTGGCGGTCGGCATCGGCGAGCTGGTCACCGCCGCTGTGGACCGCATGCGCCTCAAAGAAGAGACCGATCGGCTGAATCTCAAGGCCCAGGCCATGGCCGCACTTGAGGAGCGCAACCGGCTGGCGCGCGAGCTGCACGACTCGGTGAGCCAGGCCCTGTACGGCATCGCGCTGGGGACGCGCACCGCCCAGACGCTGCTCGAACGGGATCCGTCGCTGCTGCGCGAGCCGCTGGATTACGTGATGTCGCTGGCCGAGGCTGGCCTGTCCGAGATGCGCGCGCTGATCTTCGAGCTGCGCCCCGAGTTGCTCGAGAACGAAGGGCTGACCGTCGCGCTCAAGAGCCAGGCCGCGTCGATCCAGGCCCGGCACAACCTGGACGTCGAGCTGGATCTGTGCGCTGAGCCGGACATCGCGATGGAGACCAAAGAAGCGCTCTACCGCATCGCGCGCGAAGCGCTGCACAACATCGTCAAGCACGCCCGCGCCAGCCGCGTGACCCTGCGCCTGATGTGCTGCGAGGGCGATGTCTCGCTGGAGATCAGTGACGACGGCGTCGGTTTCGACCCCGCCGACTCTTTCCCCGGCCACCTGGGCCTGCGCTCGATGCGCGAGCGCGCTGCCCGTGTGAACGGCTCCTTCGCCCTCAGCAGCGCGCCGGGACAGGGCGCGCACCTCACGGTATCCGTCCCGCTGGGCGGCTGATCCCGGCGATTCGTGCCGCTCCCCCATGACCCTGGACAGCCATCCCCTCCGCCAAAAGACGGAGCGAGCGCTCCGCCACAGGACGCGGATCCGAAATCAATCACAAGCCAGATGAAAATCCCACTATGTGATGGTTGAATGAAGTCACATGAGTGGAAACACAACCATCAAGGAGCAACCACGCAATGGAACTATTGCGCACCACATCTGGATCCATCCGGGTCGCCCTCGACAGCCTGCAAGCGAAGATCCAGGGCACCGTGCTGGTCCAGGGCGATGCCCACTACGATGAAATACGCCAGGCCTGGAACCGCTCAGTGGACCAGCACCCGGCAGTGATTGTGGTCGCGACCAGCGCCACGGACATCCTGAAGGCCGTGCGTTTTGCGCGCGAAGAGAACCTGGGAATCGCCATTCAATCGACGGGCCATGGCGTGGTTCGCCCAGCGGATGGCGGCATGCTGATCGTCACATCACGCATGAACAACGTGCACATCGATCCGGATGAGCAAACCGCGTGGGTTGAGGCCGGCGTCAAGTGGGGCGCCGTCCTGGAAAAAGCCCAGGCCTTCGGGCTGGCTCCCTTGCTGGGATCGTCGCCCACCGTGGGCGTGGTCGGCTACACTCTGGGCGGCGGCATGGGCTGGCTGGCCCGCAAGTACGGCATGGCGGCCGACAGCGTGCTCGTCTTCGAGCTGGTGACCGCTGGCGGGCGGCTGGTGCGCGCCAGCGCCAGCGAAAACAGCGATCTCTACTGGGCGCTGCGCGGCGGCGGTGGCGGCAGTTTCGGGATCGTCACCGGCATGGAAATCAAGCTCCACCCGGTCTCGACCGTCTACGGCGGCAACCTGATCTACCCGGCCAATATGGCGAAAGCGGTCATGATGCGCTATCGCGACTGGATCGCCAGCGCGCCGGACGAGCTGACCTCCGCGATCGTGTTGATGAACTTCCCGCCCATCCCGGCTGTGCCCGATTTCCTGCGCGGCAAGTCAGCGGTCATGATCCGTGGCTGCTACACCGGATCGGTCAAGGACGGCGAGGCGCTGATCCAGGCGTGGCTCGACTGGCAGCCCCCACTGGCCAACATGTGGCGCGCCATGCCGTTTTCCGAGGTGGCGACCATCAGCAGCGATCCTGAAGATCCCATGCCGGGCATGATCACCGGAGCGTGGATGCGCGTGCTGTCCGACGCGGCCATTGACACGCTGATCAAGTACGGCATCTCGGTGGATGGCTCGTCACCGCTCACCGTCACCGAAATCCGCCACGCGGGCGGCGCCATCGCCCGGGTCGACAAGCACGCCAGCGCTTTTGGCAACCGGAACGCGTCGCTGGTTCTCAACCTGGTCGGCGCGACGCCGACGCCCGAAGCCCGCGCGCGCATGGAAAGCCACACCAGCGCCATGCTGGAAGAGCTTCGCCCGGCCATGACCGGCGGCGTTTACCTGAACTTCCTGGACGGCAAGGCGGCAGCCGAGCGCACGAAGGACGCCTATCTGCCTGAATCGTACCAGCGACTGATGGCGGTCAAGGCCAGCTACGACCCGGAGAATCGCTTCCGTTTTGGTTTCAACATTCCCCCCGCGAGTGCCAACTAGCTGACATCGACGACGCGCACTCCTCACTAAAGCCCGTCCTCGCTGGGAATGCCCCACGCGAGGACGGGCTGTTTTTTTTCCACGCACCGACCGCGTTGCAGACCCGCCCCCGGAAATGCTATAGTTGCACGGCGCGGGAACCTGCCGCGTGCGCCCATCCGGCCCTGGGCGAGCCTGCCGGGTCGTGCTCCTTTTTCGTGCGCAATCATGATATGCTTGTTTTAGAGGATCCTGACGCTGCTAGGGAAATGCCGAATGTCTTTATACGACGAACAGATCAAATGCCACGACTACCAGATCGACACTGAGTTTTGGAAGGAGCCGTTTGGCGTCGAGGTCGATCACGATCCACTGAAATTCCTGTTCATTCCGGATCACATTTCCGCCTATATCGCGGCGCGGCTGGCCCACCGGGTCTACCGCTACCAGATCGACAACATCCGGACCAAATCGCAGATCACGCACGCTGTCATGATCACCATGGGCGGGCTGCTGCCGGGCGTTCTGCTGCACGATCACCTGGCCTGGACGCTCAACAAAAACATCCCACCGATCGAGTTTGGCACGCTGGGCGTGAAATACTACGCCGGGCCCGGCCAGCCGCTCGACCAGCCGCGCATCATCCACCCGCTGTCGATCAATGTCGAGGGGCGCGTGGTGGGTGTGGTGGAAGACCTGGTCGACCTGGGCGGCACGGCGCGCTTCGTGAGCCAGTTCCTCATCGAGGAGCAGAAGGCGGCCAAGGCGGTGTTGATCGCCCCCTATCTCAAGAGCACCAATGTCATAAACGAGATGGAAGTGATTTTCTACGGGCACGTGCCGAAAGATACCTGGATCATCACGCCGCGCGAGCGCGTCGAGACGCTGATCAAACGCGTGCCATTCTGGCGCGACAACGGCGCCACACTCGAAGAGTGCGAGGCTAACCTGACCAAGATTGGCTATCCCGAGTACCTGGTGAGCACCTATCTCCGCGCGACCTACGAGCGCGGTTGAAGAGAGCTGTCCCTGACTGATCTGATTCTGGACTAGACCCGGCGGCAGCCCGGCACACGCGGCTGCCGTCGCTGATTCTGGCGCGCCGTACGATGCCGGCAATCCGGTTTGCGCGTCTGTTGACCGGTCTTTTAATTCTTGTCACCTAAGGCTTTTCTATCCTTGAATGAGAATTATGGCCGATCATTCACCCTCCAGGTCAGCCGTGCACAAGGTGCTGGACGTCCTGCTGCTGTTCGACGGGCAGGATATGCGGCTGTCGGTGGACGAGATCAGCCAGCAGCTCGCCATCGCCAAGAGCATCGTCTACCGCTACACTCGCATCCTGGTCGCCAAGGGCCTGCTGTCGAAAGCCGGCGCGGCGCGCTACCGTACATCTACCCATCTTTCAAACGATCTCTCAGCCCTGGTGCAAAAGTCTAATCGCCTGCCAGTACGGCCCGGATGCCGCCGCACTGGCCCCAGGTGAGGGGTTGATACTGGGGGAAGTAACCCAGGTCCCACCGTTTCGACCCGTCGGCTTCGAGCGCGATCAGGCTGGGGGCGGGCAGTCCGGGCCGTTGCTCCGTGAATGCGATCCGGCGGCTGTCCGGGGACACGGTGAACCACTCGACACGGGGTGTGGCGCTCTGGTAGATCAGGTCCCAGGTGTTGTCAGCAGGCACAAGCCGATAGAGAGAGAGGCCGGTATGGTTTCCTGTGAGACGCACCAGCCATGTTTGATCGTCCGGGGAGCGGAACACATCCACGGTCCACAGTGGGGCAAGCGGTTCCATGTCCACCACGTCCGGCGGCAACGTGGGGTTGAGCGATTCGGGGAGTGGATAAACAGAACCCGTGCGCAGATCGACCACCTCGACCCAGATGTGTTCACCCTGCTGCCAGACGGCTGCCGTAAAGGGGTTGTCCTGGTAATCAGTCCCAAAAGGCACATCTAGTTTTCTCGCGCCGGGCGGCGTTTCCCAGGCCCAGGTGATCTGTTGGCCTGCATCGACCGATACCATCTGCCAGGGGTAACCCGGAACGTTACAGATTAAAATGTCCTCGTGCACGACGTGCCACCAACACCCGCACCGGCTGTTCCACCGGTCGAACGTCTCTGTGGTAAAATCGTTCGCCGGGTAGGTACCTACGACAACCGGGTCGGTGCCGCCGATGCGGTGCAGCTCCACGCGGTTGTGATCGTCGATCAGGCGTACAAGCGCCAGCGTGTGGTCATTCAACGCAAAACTGCGAATATCCCTCACGGCGATCCGGTGCAGACGCGCTGCGGGATCGTACTCCCACAGGTTATACAGTCTTTTTTCCCAGTTATACTGGTGAAATACCCGGTCCGGTCCCGATGGGCGGACATACACAAACGTGTGCCCCTGGGTGGACCAGCCGGCAAACTGGTCTGATTGGGAAGTGATCACATCTTGATCGACCTGGAGCACCATTGTTTCGACCGGCGTCAGGGTCAGTCCATCGACGGCAAAAAGCCGCAGGAGCATCAGCGGTGATTCCAGCCGGTACATCACCGCCAGGTACCGTTCGTCAGCGGACCATTCAATTCGCATGGAGTATCGATTTAACGTTTCGTCGGCAACGCCGGACGGGTGGAGATAGGTGATCTGCTGGAAGGCCCCTGTTTCCGGATCAACGGTGATCAGTTGATCTCCCGCTGCATACACGAACCGGTGACCGGTGGGCGACCATGCCATACGCATCGGATAATTCGAGGTTGCCCGCGGCGTGACCCTGGTAAACGTGTGGGTTTGGGTAGATACAAAAATGAGTGTATCACCATACTGGTATCGCAGGGCGAGATATGAAGAATCCGCCGAAAACTCCAGCGCGTCCACCCAGGAACCGAAGTTCAGATCCGCTGAACGCGCGCTATTGGGGGAGGAAATGGCGTAATGTGCGTGCCTCTGGAGATCGTCCCAACGATAGAACACGTACCGGCTGTCTGGGGACCACCGCCAGTAAACCGGGTCGGGCGCATCACTGACCGACCGCTGCACAATCGTCGCCGCGCCGGTTTGTGTATCCACCAGCCGGATCATTTTTTTGTCTGTGGTGCCGAACAGTTGGAGCGTGGTGCTGCCGTCCGGCGAATCGAAGGACCAGAATATACGCGGCACATCATATTCCAGGTGCCGATCCAGTTGGACGCTGATCTCGCCGTTGATGACGCAGTTGTACGGCAGGCGCTCAGACACGTGGCGGGCCAGGGTTATCGCGCCCGCGCACAGCACCAGCAGAAATCCGATCAGCAGCAGGAAACGTCGCGGCAGCACAACAGATCTCCCTCGCAACAGGGTCTATTTTACGGCGCGGCGCGTGATGCTGCTCCGGCGCTTGCCCACCGCCCGGCTGACAGGAGATAAGGGGCAGGTTTTCGGGCCCGCCCCGAAGGAAAAAGCAATCCTACGGTTGGAGAGGTGAGGTGCTGTCGGTGATCGGCTTCAACTTCCTGGGCGACGGCCTGCGCGATGTGCTCGACCCGCGCATGAAGGGCCGCTAGGTTCCGGTTTCGCCATCTGGCACGTTGAACAGGGATCGGACCTGAGGCAGGTTGCTTTTTTCGGCCAGCACCAGCACCGTGTCGCCCGCGTTGAGCGTCGTCGCGCCGGATGGAACCACCAGATCATCCTCGCGCCCGATCAAGACCACGAGCGTCTCTCGCGGCAGTTGGATGTCCACCAGGCGCCGTCCGGCCACCGGCGAATGGTCGGGGATTACAAGCTCCAGCAGATCGTTCTTGACGCCGGCACCGGGAACGAGTTCGATCCGGGGGGAGCGCTTGGGCACGAACGGCGCGTCGACGCCCAGCCAGCGCGCGACCGGCGCCAGCGACGTCCCCTGCACCAACACCGACGTGAGCACGACAAAAAAGACCACGTTGAAGATGGCATCCGCCTGCTCCAGCCCGGCAACCAGCGGGAACGTCGCCAGAATGATCGGCGCGGCGCCTCTGAGGCCCACCCAGGCGACGAACACCTTCTCCCGCAAGTTCATGCGCGACCGGACCAGTGTGGCAAACATGGCCAGTGGGCGGGCGACCAGCATCAGGAAGATCGAGAGCAGCAAGCCCTCGGGGATAACCGGACCCAACTCGGACGGAAAGACCAGCAGACCCAGGGTCAGAAACATGACGATCTGCATCAGCCAGGCCAGACCATCGTGGAAGCCCTTGATGCTCCGCTTGTGGATGAACGTCTGGTTGCCGAGGACCAACCCGGCCAGGTACACAGCCAGAAAGCCGTTGCCTCCCAGCACGGACGTCACGCCGTAGGTGAGCATGACCGCGGCGATCGTCACCACCGAGTACAGACCATCATACTCCAGGCGCAACCAGTTCAGCAGCACAGTGAGCCCACGCCCGGTCACATAACCGAATAGCGCGCCGAGCGCCATCTGCTGGATGAACATCGGGATGAGGCTGAACACCGACTTTTCGGGTTCCTGGAGCAGCGTGATCATCCCTATCGTGAGGAAGATGGCCATCGGATCGTTGCTGCCCGATTCAAGCTCGAGCAGCGGCTTCAGATGGCCCTTCAGCCTGACGTTTTTTCCGCGCAGCACAGCAAAAACCGCCGCGGCATCGGTCGAAGACATGATCGAGGCAAGCAGCACGCTCTCTTTGAGCGAAAAATCTAGGACCTGATTCGCGACCACCGCCACGAGACCGGCAGTCATCAGTACGCCGACCGTGGCGAGGATCAGCCCCTGGCCCAGTACTGGGCGGATATCCTGAAAATCGGTGTCTAGGCCACCAGAGAACAGGATATACGCGAGCGCCACGATGCCTAGAAACTGCGCAAGTTCGGGATCGTCGAACTGGATCCCGCCTGGACCTTCCGACCCGGCCAGCATGCCCACGATCAGGAACAGCAGCAGGGCCGGGACGCCCAGCCGGGAGGAAATCTTGCTGGCGAGAATACTCACCAAAAGCAGGACTGACGCTGCAACCAAAATAGTTTCAATCGCCATGGACTGCTCCCAACTCGTCAGAAATGCGCAAGTGCCCGGGGGCAATCTGGCCCCAGTCTCTCCGTTAGGCTCAGAAGATGCAATCTCGACAGATCACATTGTGGCAGATTGTACCATAAGGCGTACCACCTCGCGCGCGTCTGCGGAAGAATCGCCGGATCGGGGCGGGTCGGCTACAGTAGAAGCCGTGTATCCGGTCCGCATCCGTGAGAGGTCCGCAATGTCGCTCGATGTCCAGGTTATCCGCTCGTGTTTTCCATCGCTCAACCGGCCCACCGATGACGGCACTCTGCCCGTCTTTTTCGACAACCCCGCCGGGACGCAGGTCCCCCAGCAGGTCATCGACGCGGTGACCGAGTATTACCTGACCATGAACGCCAATCACGGCGGCGCGTTCGCCACCAGCCGCCGCTCGGACGCCATGGTCCACGCCACGCGCGAGCGCGTCGCCGATTTTCTGCACGCCGCCCGCCCCGAAGAGATCGTCTTCGGCCCCAACATGACGACGCTTAGCTTCGCGCTCAGCCGCGCGCTGGGCAAAACGCTGGCGCCCGGCGACGAGATCGTGCTCACCCGCATGGACCACGACGCCAACGTGATGCCCTGGCTGCGCATCGCCGAGGATATCGATCTGACCGTGCGCTGGGTGGACATCCACACCGACGACTGCACGCTAGACATGGACAGCCTGGAAGCCGCCCTCACCGATCGCACGCGGATCGTCGCGACGGTGCACGCCTCCAACGCGGTCGGGACGATCAACCCGGTCAAGCAGATCGCGGCGATGGCGCGCGCGGCCTCGGCGGTGTACGTGGTGGATGCGGTCCAGAGCGCCCCGCACGTCCCCATCGACGTGCAGGACATCGGCTGCGATTTCCTGCTGTGCTCGGCCTACAAGTTCTTCGGGCCGCACATCGGCATCCTGTGGGGGCGCTACGACCGGCTGGCGGAGCTGCCCGTCTACAAGGTGCGCCCGGCGGATGACCGGCCGCCCTTCCGCTGGGAAACGGGCACCGCCAGCTTCGAGACCATCCACGGCGTGTCCGCCGCCATCGATTATTTCGCCTGGATCGGGAGCGAGTTCGGCGCGGATTACTATCCCGACCGGGTCGGGCGGCGCGCCCTGCTGCTGCGCGGCATGGAAGCGATCAAACGCCACGAGCAGGCGCTGGCCCGCCACCTGATCGCCGGGCTGGAAGCGCTGCCGGGCGTCACCCTGGCGGGGATCACCGACCCGGCGCGCGCAGACCAGCGGGTGCCGACCGTGGCCTTCACGCTCGACGGGCATACGCCGCGCGTGGTCGCGGAGTACCTGGGCGACAATCACATCTACGTGTGGCACGGCAACTATTACGCTCAGGAGATCATGGAGCGGCTGGGGCGCGGCACGCACGGAATGGTCCGCGTGGGGCCGGTGCATTACAACACAGTCGAGGAGATCGACCGGCTGCTGGACCGCTTGTCCGTGCTGGCAGGGTGAAGCGCCCGGCGCGCGCGTCGCCGGTGATAGCCAGGCAGCGCCCTGGCGGCGGCGACTAGCCGCCCCACACGCCCAACGCCTCGCAGGCCAGCGCCGCGTTCGGCCAGGCGAACCAGTGCCGCGAGACGACCTCGCCCGTGTCGTCGCGCGTGGCTTCGGGCAGCGCGCCATCCCACTGCGCGGCGCGGTGTAGACGTTCCCACGCTCGGCGCGCGCGCGCGCCATCGCCCAGCAGGCGCCCGGCGATCAGATCCTGCACGTCACCCAGCGGCCAGGGCGCGCGCGTGTGAACCGAGCCCAGCCGCCCGCCATAGCACCCACCTTCATTGGCCGCCGAGAACGCGAAGTCCACCGTGGCGCGCCACAGCGGATCGTCGGCGGACGTAAAGCCCCACACCGGCGCGAGGACCAGCGGGATGTCGTTGGCGTCGTGGTAGAAATGGACGCGCCCCGCCCCATCCGCCGCGTAGGCATACAGCCGGGCGCCGTCGCGCGCGGCGGTGAACGCCTCGAGCGCCGCCCGCCGGACGTCATCCACCAGGGTGAGCTGCGCCGCGTCACCGGTCAGGCGCGCGATCTCGCGCAGGGTATGCCACATCAAGATATGGCTCGAGAAATGATACGGCAGCGTCACCGGGTCGTCGGCAGGCGTCTCGTCGGTGGGAAAGAGCCACCCCCCCGGCGCGCGGCGTTCCAACAGCCGGTCGAGCAGAGCGAGCGCAGTGGGCCGCAGCCGGTCCCAGGTGGCGCGGTCGCGCGTCGCCTGGACGTAGTCGGCCAGCTCCAACAGCGGAAAAAGCTGCTGGTCGAGCTGGAAGGCGCGGTCTTTGATCTGCCCGTTGGCCAGGTAGCAGCGGCCCCACAGCCCGTCGGGGCGCTCGGCCACCTCGAACATCCACAGCAGGTGCCGCCGCACGATGTCCGCCAGCCCGTGATCGTGCTGCAGCATCGCGCGCACCACGTAATACGCGTCGCGGTTCCACGACAGCGGCAGCAGCATGTGATCAGTCAGAATGCAGCGCGCCTCGCCGACCGGGACGGCCAGCATCCGCCCGTAGGCCAGCGCACGCCGCACGGCGCGATCGTCCGGCAGACCGGCCAGGGCGTGCGCCCAATCCGCAGCCGTCCGGTCCAGACTGGCCGCCGGATCGCTCGCCAGCCGCGCCGCCGCCACGCGCGCCGCACCCGCCGTCGGGCCGAAGCCATAGACGAGCGTCGTCGTGCCCGCCCGCCCGGCGATGTCCACTTCGAGCGGGCCATCCGCGCGGCGCTCCCACGGATCGCCCGGCGGAAAGCCGGCAATCGCCGCAGCCCACGGCAGCGCCGGATTCTCGATGGTGAGCACGCCGTCCTCGAAGCGGCCAGTGATCGCGCAAGCCGGCATGGGCACCGGCCCGCCCTCGGTGAGCTGGGTGTAGGCGCAGCGCTGCAGCGACAGCCGCCCGCGCCACGGCGCCGCCTCCTCGAGCGTCCAGCGCTGGAACGCCCCGCCGCTAGACGCCCAGGCGATCATCCCAGCCTGGGAGCCATCGTCCAGCGCGAGCCGCACGCGAGGCAGCGCGCCCGACAGCAGCGCCGCCGCGCGCTCGCGAGCCGTCCCTACCGCCGCCGGGCCGAAACCCTCCAGCCCGGCCAACTCGGCGCGGTAGCGGCGCACTTCCGCCGGATCGTAGCGCCGGTCCTCCGGGAACGGATCGGCGGCCGTCAGCGTCACGAAGCCGTGCCGCGGGTGGAACGTATTGAGCGCGATCAGACGCCCGTTGGCATCGACACTGCCGATCACACCATCCAGCCCGAAATCGAGCGGCTTGATGCCGCCCGCCGGGTCGAGCGCCTCGTCTGGCGCGCCCATGGCTACGATACCAGCTTGCCCAGATCGGGCACCAGCGACTTGCCGGTATCGCGATCGATCCAGCGAATCTTGGCACTGGGGAACCGGATCCAGATATCCTGGTCGGCGATCGCCCTGAAGTCCGGGTGCGTCGATGCCTTGATGATGTCGTCCCCGATCCGTATGGTGAGCAGATTCTGCGATCCCAGCGGCTCGACGACGAGGACCGTCACCTTGAGCGCGTCCTCGGCGGGTTGGTCCAGGGCCTCCATGTTCTCCGCGCGAATGCCCGCCACGATCCGCTGACCATCGTACCGGGCGAGTGTCTCGTTCATCTCCGGCGTCGGCTTGAGCGCGTAATCGCCGATGTAGACCTTGACCGCACCGTTGTCGCGGCGCACCTGCCCCTCGAGGAAGTTCATGGGCGGCGTCCCGATGAAACCGGCCACGAAGCGATCCGCCGGCATGTCGTAGACCGTGGTCGGCGTGTCGTACTGCAGGATCTTGCCGTCGCGCATCACGGCGATGCGGTCGCCCATGCTCAGGGCCTCGATCTGGTCGTGCGTCACGTAGATGGTAGTGACCTTCAGCTCGGCCAGCAGGCGCTTGAGCTCGGCGCGCATTTCCAGGCGCAACAGCGCGTCCAGGTTGCTCAACGGCTCGTCCATGAGCAGCACTTCGGTCGGGACGGCGATCGCGCGCGCGACCGCGACGCGCTGGCGCTGGCCGCCGCTCATCTGCGACGGGTAGCGGTCCAGCATGCCTTCGATATGCAGCAGCTCGGCCGCCGATTGCACGCGCCGCTGGATTTCTTCCTTGGGCAGGCGTTTCATCTTCAGGCCGAACGCGATATTGTCGAACACTTTCATGTGGGGGAAGATGGCATAGCTCTGGAACACCATCGAGATATTGCGGTCCTTCGGCGCCAGATACGTCACGTCCCGGTCGCCGATCATGATCCGGCCCGAATCGACGATGCCCAGGCCAGCCACCGCCCGCAAGAGCGTGGTCTTGCCACAGCCGCTCGGCCCCAACAGCACGACGAATTCCTGGTCGTCGATGGTGAGACTCACGTTGTCGACCGCGACGACTTTCCCAAACATTTTGACTGCATTTTCAACCCGAATTTCGGCCATGGTTAATCCCCTATTTCGTGATTTGGCCCCACATATTAAACAGGTAGCGCCGGATGACGAAGATGAACACCAGCGATGGAGCCAACATGAAGAAGCCACCGGCATACTGGAACTGGAGCGACGACTTGTTCAGCGAGTAGAGAATGAGCGCGGGCAGCGTGCGGTTGCGGATCGTCAGCAACGTGGCCGCGAACACTTCGTTCCACGACATGACAAACGTGAAGATGGCCGACGCCGCGATGCCCGGAATCACCAGCGGCAGCACGACCCGCATGAACGCCTGGTAGGCGTTGCAGCCGAACACCTTGGCCGCCTCTTCGAACTCGCGCGGGATGCTGGCGAACACGCTCGACACCACCAGGATCGTCGTGGGCAGCGTGAGCGCGGTGTGCATCAGGGCCACGCTGTAGACTTTGTCGAACATGCCCCACTCGATGAAGGTGACGGCCAGGGGGACGGCCAGGATCACAATCGGGAAGGCGCGCACCGCCAGGATGCCCAGCCGGAACGCATCACGCCCGGGGAAGAAGTAACGCGAGATGGCGTAGCCTGCCGGGGCCGCGATGGCCGTCGAGAAGACCAGGGTGATCACCGCCACCAATACGCTGCGCCATGTGGCGTCCAGAATCCCCTCCTGATCGACGAAGAACTGCATCGTCTCTGTGGAAAAGGGGAGCGGCGCGATCTGTTTGGGATAGCCATACACGTCTTCCGAGGTGCTGAACGCCATCGTACCGACCAGCCAGATAGGGATCAAGATCCACAGGGCGATCAGAATCGCCAGCGCGTAGACGCTGGCCCGGCGGAGCTGCCGCTGTCGAATCGCGCGGCGCTGAACGGGATCTAGGATTCGCGTGGTCATTCTCTCGCCGCCTCCTCTTGAGTACGCACGGTGCGCAGGTAGAACACGGCGAAGGCCAGCGAGATCAGCATGATGAAGCCCGCATAGGCCGCGGCCATGTTCGGATTGTTGAACCCGCTATCGCCCGGGTCGTACCAGCGGTAGGTCTCGTAGGCCAGCACGGTCAGGACGCGCCCGCCGGTGATCGCCACGACGACGGCGAACACCTGGAACGCCAGGATCGTGCGCAGGATGAGCGCGACTTGCAGGCTCGGCTTGAGCAGCGGCAGGATGATGTGCCGCAGGCGCTGCCACAGACTGGCTCCGAACAACTCGCCCGCTTCCAGATACTCGCGCGGGATGGCCTGCAGCCCCGACACGACGATCACCATCACGATCGACGTGGCGCGCCAGACCTCGGCCAGCACGATCGCCACAATCATCCAGTTCCGTTGCTCGGGATCCAGGAAAATAAACGGCTGGTCGATGATCCCGATTTTCTGGAGGAAGGTATTCAAAAAACCGCGCTGCGTGAAAATGGACACCCACACCAGGCCAGCGGCCAGGTCCGAAATGCCCAGCGGGATCGCGTAAATGTAGAGGAAAATCGTGCTGCCGCGCAGTTGGGCCTGCAGCACCAGCGCCATGACAATCGCCAGGATGAACTGGAGGGGAAGAATGAGCACGATCAACAGCAGGGTTGTCTTCAGCGCGTCGGTGAAGCGGTAGTCGTGGATCATGCGGTCGATGTAGTCCAGGGTCCATTCCTTGGTGTCTTCGCCGCCGGTCACGCGCGCCGTCTCGGATGTGGTCCGGGACTCAATGAAGACATTCTTTTGGTGGGTCCACCCCTCGATCTGATCGCCCCCCTCGGTCTCACCGACGACCTTGAACCAGTACACGGGCCGGGTGCGGCCACTGGCGAGCACCTCTTCCGACTGAACCCGATCCACGACGGCTACCTGGGTCTGCATCTCCAGACGCCCGACGACGTCGGCTTCCGGGTCCGGCTCGGTCAGAACAGGCAATATCTGGCTGTCGCGCATGAAGGCCAGTTGCAGCGAGCGCAACATCGGCCAGGCGAAAAAGACGGCCAGATAGATGAAAGAGGGCAAGATCAATAAGTAGGGCGCCAGGTTCCACTTCTTTTTGTTCATGTGACGCTGCCCTTCTCTTAAGTTAACGTCAGGGGGAAGATTCCTCCTCCCCCTGAGCAAAACACGGTCATGCAATCGTCACGCCAGCCAGCCCGCTTACTGAAGCTGGCAGGCGCCTTCGCTCACGGCATCGGGCGGCCAGCAGGGCGCGCCGGTCTCGTCCATCAGCGCCTGCAGCGCAGCACCTTCGGCGTCCAGAACGGTCTGGATGTCTTCACCGTTCAGCACGATCCGGCTGAACGCATTGCGGTAGATCTCGTTGATCTCACCGCCGCGATCGCCCAGACCAACCGGCAGCAGCGCAGGCAGCGCGTCTGGCGAAGCCGCCTGGGCCTCGACCGCCGCCGCCTCAATCGCCACACCCGCCGGCAGGTTGCCGGTATCCACACCGCCTACCACCGGGAAGAACGCCAGGTCCTGCAGCACGCGGCTCTGAGTCTCGGGCAGCAGCAGGAATTCGATCAGCGCCTCGGCGCCATCCGGATTGGGCGAGGTGTACGGGACGGCCAGGCCAGCGACGACCGGCATGAAGCCCAGGCCCGCCGGGCCGGTCGGGGCCGGGAAGCCCACGAATTCTTCGGGTTTCTCGTTGAAGGCGTTGATCAGGCGCGCGGTGTGGTCAAAGGCCAGGATCACTTCGCCCGCCAGCAGCGGTTCCTGCATGAACTCGTAGGACGTCACCGACTGCGGGTGAATGTAGGGCCACAGATCATCGCGGAACCATTCCCACATCGCCACAGCTTCGGGGCTCTTGAAGCCCGTCACCATGCCGCCGGTGAACGACGGATACAGGTAGCCTTCGAGGAAGCGATGGAACAGGCCGGCGACCGGCAGACCCGTCTGGGCCTCACCCGTGCCGTCATAGATGTTCTTGGCCCATTCGGCGAACTGCTCCCAGGTCAGCGCGTTGATGTCCGCGCCTTCGGGCAGGTAGTCGAGCGCGCTCACGTGGGCCGCCATGATGTAGGTCGCCTGCATCCACGGGATGTAGTACTGGTAATCCTCGGTGCCCAGCTTGCCCAGCGTCACGAACGACTCCGGCAGCTCGTAGTTCTCTTCGATGCGGGCCAGCAGGTCCGACAGGTCGAACAGCACGTCCTCAGCCTGCAGCACCGGGTAGGTGCCGTGCAGGGCGCCGATCAGGTCGACTGTGCCCTCGCCGGTTTCAGCCTCGGCGCGCAGCAGGTCGATCATGGAGCCTTCTTCGCTCGGCACGAACTCGACTTCGCCGTAATCGGCCAGGATAGTGCGGATCTTGTCACTTTCTTCCACGATGTTGAACTGCGTGGACATGAAAGTAACCTGGCCGTCCTGGGCGCTCACGCCAAGCGCGCCCGTAAGCAAGGCGACCAGCACCAGGATCACGATAGAACGAGATTTGGAACGAAACATGTGATATCTCCTCTTCTTTTTTGTTTCTCGAACGACTTTTTTGCGTTGCGGTGGCAATGACCCAATACGGTCGAGTCCATCCCTGTTTGCCGGCTGGCGCCGCCTGCCCCGCGGCGCATGCGCGATCGGGAGGCTCAACGGCAGCCCAACCTGCACAGTCCGACCTTCTTATCGTTCAACCTGTTTTGCGTCACACCTCCTCCGTGTTACCGGCCTGATCAAATCATTCCACCGCTCGATGCCCGCACAATCAACTCGGGAACCAACAGCACGTGCAGGTTCTCGATCGGCTCGTTGCGGATCACACGTATGAGCATGTCCAGAGCCTGCCGCCCGATGTCGTAGATCGGCTGCCGGACGGTGGTCAGCGGCGGGTTGGCGCTCGCTGCGGCGGGGATATCGTCGAAGCCGGCGACCGCCACATCGCGCCCCACGACCAGCTTCTGCTCCTGAATGGCCAGCATGGCGCCAAGTGCCATCGAATCGTTGCAGGCGACGATGGCCGTCGGCGGCTCCGGCAGCGCGAGCAGGCGTGCAGCCGCGGCGTGGCCGCTGGCGCGGGTCAGATCGCCCTGGACGATGTAGGCGGTGTCGAGCGGCAGCCCGGCCTCCGCCAGGCCCTGGCAGTAGCCCTCGTAGCGCAGGGCGGTGAAGGCGAGCTGCGGCGGCGAGAGGACGAACGCGATGCGCCGGTGACCCAGCCGCGCCAGGTGCAGCACGATCTGGTGAACGCCGGCGCGGCCGTCGACGTCGATATACGGGTAGTCGTTGGCATTCGAGCGGCCGAATACCACAAACGGGTGGTGGGCTTCCTTCAGAAACGTGATGCGGGGATCGTCGCGCTGGACGCGCGCCACCACCACGCCATCGATCCGGCTGCTGGCGACGATGCGGCGGTAGGCGTTCAGCTCTTCCTCGCCGGGCTGCTGGGCCGAGAGCAGCAGGTCGTAGCCATATTCGGCAGCCTGGCGCCCCACCCCGGAGAGCAGTTCCATGAAAAACGGATCGGAAAAGTAGGCGGTCAGCGGGATGACCATGCCGATCGTCTTGGTTTGCTTACTGCGGAGATGCCGGGCGGCGAGGTTGGGCTGGTATCCCAGACGTTCGGCGATCGCGATGATGTGCTGGCGCGTGTTCTCGTTGACGTCGCCATAGCCCGACAGCGCGTGGGAAACGGTGGTTATCGAATAACCGGATTCTCTCGCAATATCCTTAAGTGTAATTTTCATAATTCGATCCAAAACGTTTTGGATACTTGATCTAACAATAATCCAAAACGTTTTGGATGTCAATTCGCGATCCCGTAAGGTGGTATGAAGGCGCCCAGCCGCCTCAACTATTCGGCCAGCAGACCCCTCACCCGCTCCTCGAGCGTCTCATACGAGAAATGCGCTCTCCCCACCTCGTAGTTGTGCTCGACCACGCGCCGGACCTCGGCCGGATCGTCCAGCAGGGCCAGCACCTCGCGGATGGCCTGGGGCGTGACTTCCTCGCGGATCTCGACCGCGCGCACGCCCGCCGGTTTGATGTCGGACCGGTAGGCCGTATAGGCGTTGACGATCAGCGGCTTGCGGAAATAGAGCGTTTCGATCAGCGCGTTGCCGAAACCCTCGTACGAGCTGAGGTACGTCACGAAGTCGGCGTGCGGGTAGATGTCCCACAGCGTGTAAGTCCGCCGGCCGTCCTGCACGCCCCGGTGCTCGACGATGCGATCGCCGATGAACAGCGCCCGGATCCCCGCAATCTCGACCTGGCGCAGCAGCCAGTCGGTATACGTGCCCGCTTCGTCGCCGGAATAGCCGGTCACGACCAGCACGTAGCGGTGCGCCGGGTCCTGCTCGCCCAGCAGGCGCACGACCTCGACCGCGCGCTCGATGTTCTTGCGCCGCACGATGCGCGTCGGCTGGAGGATCAGCCGCTCGTCGGGCGCAATGCCCAACTCCTCGCGCACCGTCGCCGCGTGGGCGTCGGGCGGCGGGGGCGGGTTGTGAAAGTCGAACACGTTCGGGACGTACGTCGCGCTCAGGCGGCGGCGCATGGCCAGCTCGCGCTGCATGGCGGTGCTGATCACGACGTGGCGCGTGGAGGTGCCCTCGGACGGGAACGCCGTGCGCAGAATGTCGGGGATCCGGTTGACGATGAAGCGCTCGCGCTCCCAGTAGAAATCGTGATGGTGGCCGATGGTCGGGATGTGCGTCTCGTCGATGAAGTCGCGCAGCGCCACGCCCAGCGCGATCTGCATGGGGATGGCCTGGGCGTTCTGGGTGATGATCATGTCCAGCGCGAAACGGTCCGCGAAGGCGTACAGGTGCGCTTTCAGCTCGCCCGCCGACGCCGCGATGCGCCGGTACAGCGCGCGTGATTCCTCCGCCCCGCTGAAGGCTTCATCGTGCTGGGCGACGGCTTCCGGATGGTGGAAGTGAAACGCCGCCACTTCCGTCCCCAGCTGGGCGTATTCCCCCAGTTCGCCCGCGCAGAAAAATGTCTCGTGGCCCAGGCGGCGCAGCACCTCAGCCCATTTGTTGATCTCCAGCGACACGCCGTCCAGCCCGGCGATGCGTGTGGCGACAAACCCGATCCTCATGGCTCGCTCCTCTCCGCCGGGCGCGCTGCCCGGCGACCCTGTGGCATGCGGCAATCTTAGCGTGTTTAGCACCCCCTGACGAGCGCGCCGGTTTCCACGGGTGCATTTCACATCTGGGGCGAGCTTGGAACCACCGAGCACACAGAGAGCACAGAGATGGATTGATTCAAGAGAGTCACTCAAAATACCGCTATCCGTGTCCTCTGCGACCTCTGTGGTGAGTTTCTTGCCCCGAATCTGAGACGCGCCGGTTTCCACCCCTGCGACGACGGGCTATACTCTCCGCCATGTGCACCGTCCGGCGCGTGCGGCCGGTCGTCTCCACCCACGAGAGGGGTTAGCTGCGATGAGTCATGTGACGCTGGCGTTGATTGGCGCGGGGGACCGGGGCTTTGCTTATGGCAAATACGCGCTGGACCATCCCGACGAGGTCCGTTTCGTGGCAGTTGCCGACCCGATCGCGGTGCGGCGCGACCGCTTCGCTGCCGACCAGGGCATCGCCGCCGAGAACCGCTTCGCGGCCTGGGAAGACCTGCTGGGCGGCCCGCGCCTAGCCGACGCCGTGATCGTCGCCACACCGGACCGGCTGCACGTCCCGCCCGCCGTGGCCGCGCTCGAAGCGGGCCATGACGTGCTGCTCGAAAAGCCGATGGCCAACACCCTGCCCGAATGCGTGGCGCTGGTCCACGCCGCGCAACGTACCGGGCGCTCGCTCCAGGTGTGCCATGTGCTGCGCTACTCGGACTTCTTCAACCAGGTGTACCGCATCGTGCAGTCCGGACGGCTGGGCGATCTGGTGACCGTCGAGCAGCGCGAGAACGTGGCCTACTATCACATGGCGCACAGCTTCGTGCGCGGCAACTGGCGCCGCCAGGACGAATCCAGCCCGATGATTCTGGCCAAGTGCTGCCACGACCTGGACCTGTTGACCTGGATCGTCGGCGAGCGCTTCACCCGGCTGAGCTCGGTCGGATCGCTGCGGCACTTCCGCGCCGACTGCGTCCCGCGCCCGGATATCCCGCTCCGCTGCACCGACGGCTGCCCGATCGAGGCGGAATGTCCCTTCTCCGCGCCGGGCATCTACCTGGAGCGCCGCCCGTGGCGCTCGATCGCGCAGGGCGTGGACAGCGTGCCCTATTACGACTTCTCGGTCGAGCGCGGCTGGCCGGCCTCAGTGCTGGCGCACGGCGACATGCGCCCCGAGGTCATCCGCCACGCGCTCGAAACCGGACCGTACGGGCGCTGCGTGTACCACTGCGATAATGACGTGGTCGACCACCAGGTGGTGTCGATGCAGTCGGAATCCGGGATTTCGGTGACGCTGACCATGCACGGCCACAGCCACGAAGAGGGCCGCATACTGCGCCTGGACGGCACCCGTGCCACGCTCGAGGGCCGCTTCAACCATAGCCAGAACGTGATCATGGTCCACGATCACCTGACGGGCCGCACGGAGACGGTCTACCCGCTGGGCACACACATCGTGCATGGGGGCGGCGACGCCGGGCTGATGCAGGCCTTCGTGCGGGGCCTGCGCGAGGGAATCCGCTCGCCGCTGACCAGCGCGGAGGCGGCGCTCGACAGCCACCTGCTGGCCTTCGCCGCGGAGCAGGCGCGGCTGGACGGCACCGTCATCGACCTGGCGGCTTACCGCGCTTCCGCGCTCGGCACGCCGGACGCCTGATCGCCGGGCTCGGGCGAGCATTGGCCGCCCGAATCGATGGCCGTCAGCACGTTTCATATACAATTACAGATGTAAGTTCTTGCATCTAGTGCGCGCATGCGCCATAATGGAGCTGGGTCCGATGGCTTTCTAGAGATTGCGTCGTGGCGACACGGCGGACGACTGGCCAAGCTCCGTGAAATCGCGTTTTGCCCTCACTTTAGTGAGCCTGTGGGCCGTGCTCACGCTCAACTTCCTGCTTCCCCGCTGGCTGCCCGGCGATCCACTGGCGGCCCTGCTCGATCCGGACAGCTCGAGTTACGTCTACAACGCCGAGGTGCGCGGCGCGCTGGAAGCCTATTACGGCCTGGATCGCCCGCTGGGCGAGCAGTATGCGGCTTATCTGACCGGCGCGTTGGGCGGGGACCTGGGCCGTTCGATCCGGCTCAACCAAGCCGTGAGCGATCTGCTGCGCGAGCACCTGCCGTGGACGCTGCTGCTCACCCTGAGCGCCTTGATCGCGGCCTCGCTGTTGGGCGTCATCGCCGGGTCGGAGGCGGCATGGCGGCGGCGCTCGGCGGCCGACCGGCTGCTGGTGGTAACAAGCGTGCTGGCGAGTAATGCCCCGGTCTTCTTCACCGGCATGATCCTGCTGATCCTCTTCGGCGTGGAGCTGCGCTGGCTGCCGCTCGCGGGAGGCCGCACCCCGTTCGCGCGCTATGACAACGCGCTCGACCAGGCCCGCGACTATGGCGCGCACCTGCTGCTGCCCGCCCTCACGCTGACGCTGGCGCTGGTCGGCAGCAAGTTCCTGCTGGTGCGCAATAGCGTGATCGGCGTGCTGGGCGAGGACTTCATGCTGGTGGCGCGCGCCAAGGGCCTATCGCCCCGCCGTCTGAAGCGCCACCACGCCCTGCGCAACGCGATCGTCCCCTTCGTCCACCATCTGGCGGCGCACGCGGGTTTCGCCATCACCGGGGCGCTGTTCATCGAAACGCTGTTCAACTACCCCGGCATGGGCCGCCTGATCTTCGAGTCGGTCGTCGCGCGCGATTACCCGGTCATCCAGGGCGTGTTCCTGGTCGTCTCGGTGCTGGTGCTGTGCGCCAACCTGCTCGCCGACTGGCTCACCGCCCGGCTCGACCCGCGGACGCAGGAGGCCTGACGGTGCAGATCACGCTCCCGCAGACCGCGCGCGCCATCCGGCAATCCGGCGCCTTTGCCGCGATCCGGCGGCTGGCTGCCTCGCTCGGCGCCGAAGGCGCGATCGGGCTGGCGCTGCTGCTCGCCTTCGCCGTCGTGGGGATCAGCGCGCCGCTGCTGGCCCCCTACGACCCGGCGGCGTTCTCCGGCGCGCCCCTCGAACGCCCCAGCGCCGATCACCGACTGGGCACCAACGACGTCGGGCAGGACATCTTGAGCGAGTTGATCGCCGGGGCGCGGATCTCGCTGGCGGTGGCGCTCGGCGCGGCGGGCGGCACCGTGCTGCTGGCTGTCCTGATCGGTGGTGCCGCGGGCTACGCGGGCGGCTGGATCGACGCCGCGCTCATGCGAGTGGTCGATGTGCTGATGGCCCTGCCCCAACTGCCGCTGCTGATCCTGATCACCGCGCTGCTGGGCGCGGGCCTGGGCCAGATGGTCCTGGTCTTCGCGGCGCTCTTCTGGCCGGGCACGGCGCGCATCATCCGCGCCCAGGTGCTCAGCCTCCGTCGGCGCGGCTACGTGGCCCAGGCGCGCGGTTTCGGCGCGGGCCCGGTCTACATCCTGCGGCGGCACATCCTGCCCGCCATCGGCCCGTTGATTGTCTTCGGGCTGGTCACGGCGGCCGCTCGCGCGGTGGTCTTCGAGGCCGGGCTGGCCTTCCTGGGCCTGGGCGATCCCACCGCCAAGAGCTGGGGCCTGATGATGCGCTATGCGCTCAACCTGCCCGGCCTGCTGCTGACTGATCGCTGGCTGTGGTGGCTGCTGCCGCCGGGCCTGTGCGTCACCGTGTTGATCCTGGCTCTGAACCTGCTCGGCATCGGGCTGGAACACCGGCTTGACCCGAGGTTGAAACGCCCATGACCGCTCCCCTGCTGGCCGTCGAGAACTTGCGCGTGACCTTCGCCGCGCCGGACGATCCCCATGCCGCGATCCGGGCGGTGGACGGCGTCTCGTTCGATCTGGCGGCGGGCCAGTCGCTGGCGATCGTGGGCGAGACCGGCAGCGGCAAGACCACGCTGGCGCGCGCGCTGCTGGGCCTGCACCCGGCGGGCGCGGTGGCGGGCAGCATCCGCCTGGGCGGAGCCGAGCTGACCGCGCTGGACGAGGCCGGATGGCGGCCGATCCGCTGGCGGCGCATCGCGCTGGCGGTGCAAAACGCCGGGACAGCTTTCGACCCGGTGCAGCGCCTCGGCGACCAGATCGCCGAGCCGATGCGCGAGCACCTGGGCCTGGGGGATGGCGACGCGCGGGCGCGGGCGCTCGATCTCGCCGCGGAGCTGGGCCTGGGCGAGCGCCACCTGCGGTCGTATCCGCACCAGCTCAGCGGCGGCGAGAAGCAGCGGCTGATGCTGGCGATGGCCTTGAGCTGCGCACCGGACGTTCTGATCGTGGACGAGCCAACCAGCGGCCAGGACATGCTCACCCGCGCCACCCTGCTCGCGTTCCTGGATCGGGTGCGCCGGGACAGCGGGACCAGCCTGCTGTTGATCTCGCACGATCTGGCCGCCGTCGCGCGGCTGGCGGACCGGGTCGCCGTGCTCTACGCGGGCAAGCTGGCCGAGGTCGGCCCGGCCCGAGACGTGCTCCAGCGCCCGCGCCATCCCTACGCGTGGGGCCTGCTCAACGCCTATCCCAACATGACCACCGCGCGCGACCTGCGCGGCGTGCGCGGTAGCCTGCCAGACCCGGCCCACCCACCGGCCGGGTGCCGCTTTCACCCGCGCTGCACTCAGGCGGTGGACGAGTGCCGCCGGATCGACCCGCCGCTGCAACCCATCGGCGATCGGTTGATCGCGTGCCACCTGGGCGGCCTGCAGACTCTGCTGCGCGTCGACCGGCTGGCCAAGACGTTCTCGCTGAACGGCAACGGCTTCCGGGTGGAGGCGGTGCGCGATGCGTCGCTGGACGTGCTGGAAGGCGAGGTCGTGGCCGTGATCGGCGAGACGGGCAGCGGCAAGACCACGTTGGGGCGGCTGGTGGCCGGGATGCTCGACCCGGAGAGCGGCGCGATCGCGTTCAAAGGGCAAGCCCTCGACAGCCTCTCCGGCCCGGCCCTGAAAGACGTGCGCAAGCAGGTGCAGCTCATCCCGCAGGACCCGTTCGACACGGTCAGCCCGCGCCTGACGGTGGCCGAGATCGTGCGTGAGCCGCTCGACGTGCAGCGTATCGGGGCGCCCGCCGAGCGGATGGCGGCGGTTCGCGAGGCGCTGGCGGCGGTCGGCCTGCCGGACGGCGACTCGTTCCTGGCGCGGCGGCCCCACGAGCTGAGCGGCGGCCAGCTTCAGCGCGTGGTCATCGCGCGGGCGCTGGTGCTCGAGCCGAAGCTGATCGTGGCCGACGAGCCCGTGTCGATGCTCGACGCCAGCGAACAGGCCAAGCTGATCAACCTGCTGAAAGACATCCAGAACGAGCGCGGCATGGGCCTGCTACTGATCTCGCACGACGTCGCCCTGGTCCGCAAGGTGGCCGACCGCATCGTGGTCATGCGCGACGGCGCGATCATCGAGAGCGGCCCGGCCAGCCGGGTCGTGACCCAGCCCCAGCACGCCTACACCCGCGCGCTGCTGAGCGCCGCGCCCGCGTTTGACTGGTTCGAGGACGGCGATCCGGTTTCGGGCAGATGATCGCCGGGCCGCGCCAGATACATCCAACTGCATTTCGTGACATTTTTGGAGGAATAGCTATGCTCAAATCAATCCGTGTTGTCTCGCTCTGCCTGCTGGCCCTCGCCCTGGCGTTGAGCGCCCTGCCGCTGGTCCCCACGCCGCCCGCTGCCGCCCGCCAGGACGGCGTCAGGCTGCGCCTGCCCGGCGGCGGCTACTGGGGCCATCCTTCGCCGTTCGGATTCAGCCGCGGGCCGGGCTACATGCGCGCCTCGCTGATTTTCGACACGCTCGTCTGGCGCGACGCCAGCGGCCAGACGATCCCCTGGCTGGCAACCGACTGGACGCGGTCCGACGACGGGCTGACCTGGACCTTCACGCTGCGCGAGGGCGTGACGTGGCACGACGGCCAGCCGCTGACCGTGGATGACGTCGTGTTCTCGTTCCAGACCTACCTGGATCACCCGGAGCTGGTGTGGTTCATGGCGCAGGCCGACGTGATCGACTCGGTGGCCGCGGTGGGCGACCACCAGGTCGCCATCGTGCTCAAGCAGCCCTACGCGCCTTTCCTGCAAACGACTGCCGAGGCGCTGTTCATCTTCCCGCGGCACATCTGGGAGAACGTCGCGGACCCGAAAGCGTATGCCGAGCCGGAGGCATTCGTCGGCAGCGGGGCTTACCGGCTGGTCGAATACAGCCAGGCCGAGGGCACCTACCTGTTCGAGGCCAACCCGGACTTCTTCCTGGGCGCGCCGTACGTGGCGCGGATCGAGTTCGTGCCGACCAGCGACAACATCCTGGCGCTGATCAACGGCGACATCGCGGCGTTCGACCAGTTCGGCGGCATCACCGAGGACATGCTGGCGCCGTTCCAGTCGGATCCCTTCGCGGTCAAGACCGCGCCGGGCGAATGGGGCATGTTCCTGTATTTCAACCTGGAGGCGGACACCCCCCTGCAGGATGCCCGCGTCCGCCAGGCGATCGCGCACGCCATCGACCGCCAGGCCCTGTTGGAGCGCGTGCTATTCGGCTTCGGCGAGGTGGGCAGCCCTGGCTTCCTGCCCCCGGCCAACCCGTTTCACAACCCCGACGTGCCGGACTACGCCCGCGACATCGACCGGGCCAAAGCCCTGCTCGCCGAGGCCGGTTACGACGGGACGCCGATCAAGCTGGCCTATTCCACCGACTGGATCATGGCCTCGCCGCGCGTGGTGGAGATCATCCAGGACGGGCTGAGCGCCGCCGGCATCCCGATCGAGCAGGTCGTCATGGATCAGGCCACGATCGACACCGCCGGCAGCCAGGGCGACTACGAGATGATGCTGGTGGGGTATGGCGGCCTGGGCGGCGATCCGGACCTGCTGCGCCGCACCTTCACCACCGCCAGCCAGATGAGCGGCTTCGCGCGGGCCCGCGGCTACAGCAACCCGGACTTCGACGCGCTTGCCGCCTCCCAGATCGGCCTGAGCGACCCGGCGGAGCGCCGCGCCGCGCTCGACCAGATGCAGGCCATCCTGGCCGAAGACCTGCCGGTGCTGCCGCTGTACACGACGGCGCGCGTGGTCGTGTTCAACACGGACGTGTTCGACAACTGGACCTTCACGCCCGGCGGCTGGGGCGGCGGCATCCCGATGCCCTACAACAAGCACCAGTTCATCACCGGGATGGAAACCGGCCTGGACATTCGCGGCTGAGTCTGCGCTACCCCCCACACCAGCGCCCGGCACATGGCATCGTTCATGAGCCGGGCGCCCGCCGCAGGTGACAAAATCCGGCGCCTCCCGTAGAATGGAGGGCAATTGCCGGCTCGCCGCCCACCACGCCCACGCCTCCGGCACGCCGGGCATTCCGCGCCGCCACCCACCGAGAGAGTGAGCCAGAGTGGACCAAACGACCGACATCATCAACCGCGTGCTGCCCATCCTGCTGCTGATCGGCCTGGGCTATTGGATCCGCCGAAGCCGGTTTCTGCCGGAGAGCACCATCGCCGATCTGCGTAAGATCGCGGCCAACCTGGCCCTGCCGTCGGTGCTGTTCATCTCGTTTCTGCACACCGAACTGAAGACCAAGTACATCGCCATCTTCGTCACCGTCTTCCTGGTGTGCGTGGGCCTGTGGTTCTACGGCAAGGCGCTCCAGCGGCGCCGGAACGTCCCGCAGACCTACTTCCCGTTCATGATGACCGGCTTCGAATATGGCATGCTGGGCGTGACCCTGTTCGGCAGCGCCTACGGGTTGGACAACATCGGCTATATCGCCATCTTCGACCTGGGGCACGAGATCTTCATCTGGTTCGTGTTCCTGGCGCTGCTGCTCATGAAGCGCGACGGGCTCCAACAACCGGCTGAGATCGTCGGGGCGTTTTTCCGCTCGCCGGTCGTGATCGGCATTCTGGCGGGCATCCTGCTCAACCTCGCGGGCGCCCAGGAGTGGCTGTACGACAAGCCGGTCACCGGCGGCGTGATGGCCGCCATCGAATTCCTCAGCGGCCTGATCATCCCCCTGATCCTGATCATCGTCGGCTATGGGATCAAGCTCGACCGGCAGGGTCTGCGCGAAGCTAGTCTCGTGCTCGTGGCGCGGCTGGCGGTGGTCATCCCCCTGGCGCTGATCATCAACGCGATCCTGATCCGGGGCTTGCTCGATCTCGAAAAGGGGTTCGAGGTGGCGCTGTTCACGCTGTTGATCCTGCCGCCGCCGTTCATCGTGCCGCTGTACATGCGGGGCGATATGCCCGACGAGCGGCGCTACATCAACAACGTGCTGACGGTGTACACGCTCGTCTCGATCGCGATCTTCGCCGTGTACTTCATCCTGAACCCGGAGCTGTAGCCGCGGCGAATCACCTGGCCGGGCGGCCCTTCACACAGCCGAGAACCGCGCGAAGGGCTGTGAAAGTTCGCCCGGCCTGGGTATACTCTCCGCCATGGTTGGCGGCGGCCCACCTCGGAATCACGACCATCTGCCTGCCCCCGAACGCTGCCGCTTGGGTCTGGTCCTGTGCTGCCTGGAGAACTGACAATGGCTCGATTTGATCGCCTGACTGTATATAACACCATTCTGGCCGATGGCCTGGTGCCGCTCTTTTATCACGCGGATCTGGACACGGCGAAGAATGCCGCCGCGGCCCTGGCCGAGGGCGGCGGCCACGTGCTGGAATTCACCAACCGCGGCGACTTCGCGTTGGAGGTGTTCACCCCGCTGATCAAAGCGTGCGCCGCCTCTCACCCCAATCTGATCATCGGCGTCGGCTCGGTCGAGGACGCGCCCACCGCCGCGATGTACATCGCCAACGGGGCGAACTTCGTCGTCGGCCCGACGTTCAACGAAGAAGTTGCCCGCCTGTGCAACCGGCGCAAGATCCCGTACATGCCCGGCTGCGGCTCGGTGAACGAGGTCGCGCTGGCTGAGGAGTTCGGCGCGGAGATCGTCAAGATCTTCCCCGGCGACTCCGTGGGCGGACCGGGCTTCATCAAGGCGATCCGCGGCCCGCGCCCGTGGACGCGCATCATGCCCACCGGCGGCGTGAGCCTGGACGAAGACAACCTGCGCGGCTGGTTCAGCGCCGGGGCGGCTTGCGTGGGCATGGGCAGCAACCTGGTGCGCAAGGACCTGCTGCAAGCCGGCAACTTCGACGCCATTCGCGAGAACACCGCGGCGGCGCTCGCGACGATCCGCAAACTGCGCGGCGCGTAAGCGTCCCGCTCCTGGCTCGAAGCCCGATCCCCTCTCGCGGCACGGTGGCGAGAGGGGATTTCTTTGCGCCGCGCGGCGGGTCTGGTGCCCCCGCCCGAGGTAGGACGAAAGACTGGACCTCCCGCGGCAGCAGGCGAGCATCGTCTGTCACTGGACGCCAATTACAGGTATACTGAAAAACGATGCGGTCGCCAGGATCGTGATCATCATGGTCTCGACGGCGTTGATTGGCGTTGTTCTGTCCGAGCAGACGATCTCCGGCATTATGATGGGCTCGTCGAAGGTAGCCACCGCCGGAGCCAACAAAGGTAGAGCGCAGATGCGAACACTGATCACGGGCGGCACGATCCTCACGCCCCACACCACATTGGCCGGGCACATCCTCGTCGCGGAAGACGGGGTGATCACCGCGCTGGCCGCCGGGCCGGTCGCGTCCCAGCCCGGCGACACCGTCATCGACGCGTCCGGCCAGTGGGTAGTGCCGGGCTTCATCGACGTGCACGTACACGGCGGCGTCGGTCACGACACCATGGACGCGGCGCCGGAGGCGATCGCCAGCATGGGCCGCTTCTTCGCCCAGCACGGCGTCACCAGCTACCTGCCGACCACCATGACCGCCTCGGCGGACGCAATCGTCGCGGCCATCGACAACGTGATGGCCTGCCAGCAGCCCGCCGACGGCGCCCGGCATCTGGGGCTGCACCTCGAAGGCCCTTACCTGAACCTCGACTATCGGGGCGCGCAGCATCCGGATCATTTCCGCGCGCCGCAGCCGGACGAGTACGCGCGCTGGTTCGCCACCGGCCACATCCGGCTGGTGACGGCGGCGCCGGAGCTGGACGGCGCCGAGCGGTTCGTCCGGGCCGGGCTGGCGCGTGGCGTGGAATTCGCCATCGGGCACAGCGGTGCGAGCTACCAGCAGGTCGTCGAGGCGGCCAACTGGGGCATGCGCCAGACGACGCACGCCTTCAACGGCATGCTGGGCCTGCACCACCGCGAGCCGGGCACGCTGGGCGGCGTGCTGTCCGACGAGCGCATCTACTGCCAGATCATCGTCGATGGCGTGCACGTTCACCCGGCGATGGTCAAGCTGCTGGTCCGCGCCAAAGGCCCAGGCCGGACGATCCTGATCACGGACGCCATGCGCGCGGCGGGCCTGAGCGATGGCGAGTACGACCTGGGCGGGCAGGCGGTCGCCGTGCGCGACGGCGTGGCCCGCATCGCCAACGGCAGCCTCGCCGGCAGCACGCTCACGCTCGACGTGGCGCTGCGCAACGTGATCGCGTTCGCCGGGCTGTCGCTGGCCGAGGCGCTGCCGATGGCGACCAGCGTCCCGGCGGAGGCGCTCAACCTGGCCGGGCACAAGGGGACGCTGGCCGTCGGCGCGGACGCGGACATCGCGCTGCTGAATCCTGACCTGACGGTGAGCGCGACACTCGTCGCCGGGCGCGTCGTCTACCGGAGCGAACGGCGCACGGCATGAACGCCCACGCCCCGCTGGCGATCGGGATCGATATCGGCGGGACGCACGCCAAGATCGGCCTGGTCAGCGTGGACGGCGCGATCTCGGCCTTCCGCCGGATTCCCACCCGTGCCCAGGGAACCGATCCCGGCCCGTTTCTCGAGGACCTGATCGCCAACGCCCGCGAGGTGCGGACTGCCGCGCCCGCGCCACCCATCGGGATCGGCATCTCGACGCACGGTTACATCGACGACGCGCGGCGCGGGCCGATCGTGTGCGCCAACACGCCCGCCCTGCGCGGCGTGGACCTGCGCGGCCTGTTCGCGGAGACGTTCGGGCTGCCGGCCGTGGTCAACAACGACCTGACCGCGCACGCCCTGGCCGAGTACCACTACGGCAGCGGGCGCGGCGCGCGGCGGTTCCTGTGCATGGCGATGGGCACCGGCCTGGGCGCGGGCGTGGTGATCAACGGGCAGGCGCTGCGCTTCATCGGCGGCAAGGCGGGCGACACTGGGCGCGTGATCGTCGAGCCGGGCGGCCCGCCGGACGTCTACGGGGCGCGCGGCAGCGCCGAGGCGCTGTGCGGCGTGCCGGGCATCGCGCGGCTGGCGCGCCGGGAATACGGGCGGGACGTCCCGGCGCACGAGGTCATCCGGGCCGCGCGCGAGGGCGCCGACGAGCGCGCCGTCCGCGTCATGGCGCAGATCGGGGACTACCTCGGGCAGGCGCTGGCGAGCCTGTGCTCGATCTACCTGCCGGAGCGCGTTGCGATCACCGGCGGGACTGCCGAAGCGGGCGCCCCCCTGCTGGACGCGTGCCGCCGCCGCTTCGATGCGCTGGTGGCGGACTATCACCGGGCGATCGTGGAGTCCGCGCCCGATTTCTACAGCGGCGTCGAGATCGTGCTGGGCGAGATGCGCGGCGAGACGGGTATGGTGGGCGCGGTGGTGGAGATCTTCCAGACGGAAGCCGGGCGGGCCTTTGCCGGGCGCGGCCAGCCCGATCGTCACCGTTACGGCCCTGGATGACGACATCGCGCGGCAGATTCGCGATATGCATATCTACCTCGTGCAGGTCCAGCCGCCCCGCGCGGCGAAGGCATGCGCCGGCCTGCACCCACCCAACAGGAGCAGTCTCGTTATGGCGAAGATCAAAGTGATGATCGAGCGCATTATCGCGCTGCGCGAGCAGGGGATAAACCTGACGCTGCTGGCGGTCTGTCCCAATTCGGACGCCGTGCTCGAGGCGGCGGTCCGAGCCGCGGCCCGCAACCGCGCCCCGATGCTATTCGCCGCCACGCTGAACCAGGTGGATCGCGACGGCGGCTACACCGGCTGGACGCCCGCCGAGTTCGTGGACAAGATGAACGCGTACCGGGCCAAATACGCCTGCCACGGCGCGCTGTATCCCTGCCTGGACCACGGCGGGCAGTGGCTCAAGGATCGCCACACGCGGGACAAACTCACCTACGACCAGACCACCGCCGAAGTCAAGGCGTCGATCACGGCCATGCTCGAGGCGGGTTATCACCTGCTGCACATCGATCCCACCGTGGATCGGACCGCGCCCGGCCCGCTGCCGGTGGAGCTGGTCGTCGAGCGCAGCCTGGACCTGATCGCCCACGCGGAAGCCGAGCGCGCCCGGCTGGAGCTGGCGCCGGTCGCCTACGAGGTCGGCACCGAGGAGGTCCACGGCGGGCTGGTGGACTTGAGCAACTTCGAGCGGTTCCTACGCCTGCTGCACGACGGGCTGGCGGCGCGCGGGCTGGCGCATGCCTGGCCCGCGTTCGTCGTGGCGCAGGTGGGCACCGACCTGCACACCACGCTGTTCGACCGCCACGCCGCCGAGGCCCTGTTCGCCATCGCCGCGCCGTACGGATCGCTGGTCAAGGGCCACTACACCGACTGGGTGGACAATCCCGGCGACTATCCGCTGGCCGGGATGGGCGGGGCCAACGTAGGGCCGGAGTTCACCGCCGACGAGTATGACGCGCTGGTCGCCCTCGAGGCCCGCGAGCGCGACCTGGCTCGCGCCGTGCCGGGCATGGCGCTATCCCGCTTCAACGACGCGTTGGCGGCGGCGGTCGATGCCTCGAACCGTTGGCAGAAATGGCTCCAGCCCGGCGAGCAAGGGCTGGCGCTGGACGCGCTCCAGCCGGAACGCCGCGAGTGGCTGCTGAAGACCGGCGCGCGCTACATCTGGACCGATCCCGGCGTCGTGGCGGCGCGCGAGCGGCTGTACGCCAACCTCGCCCCGGCCATGGGCGATCCGCACCAGGTCGTCGTGGAGTGGATCACGCGCGCTATCGAGCGCTACATCGTCGCCTTCCACCTGTTCGACGCGCTGCGCTATTTCGAGGATGGCCATGACCCGGCGTGAGGCCGGGCGCGGCCTCACCTTGAGGGCTCGCTGAACACGAGCCGGTCTGTGCCGGGTCGAAACGGGGTATACTCAACCGGCAGTTAGCCTGCGCTCTCACACTGGAGGGGTGAGCATGTATAGAGACGAGGCCCGCGAGTTTCTGAAAAAACCGCTGGTTGCGCGCATCTCCGTGGTCGATCCGGACGGCTTCCCGCATACGGTGCCCGTCTGGTTCATGCTCGACGGGGATGACATCGTCGTGATCAGCGTGCGCGACACGAAGAAAGTCGGCTATGTCGCGGCCAATTCGAAAGGCTGCGCCGTCATCGGCGGCGGGCCGGACGACGGCGGCGGCTACCTGATCAAAGGCCACTGGTCGATCGAGCCGGATACCGGCGCGGCCTGGACCAGGAAGATCACCTTCCATTACGAAGAGCCCGAACAGGCCGCCAAAGATGTGGCCGACTGGGCCGACCTGGACATGATCGTGCTGCGGCTGAGGCCGACCCGCGTGATCAAAGTGGCGTGAATGCTATTTGAGCCTGATTTGGAAAAGAGGGTACTCCCGTGACTGAGCTGTATGTCCTGCAGAACACCCGCGGCATGACCGTGGAGATTCTCACCTATGGCGGCATCATCCGCTCGATCTCCGTGCCCGACCGCACGGGCAGCGCGGCGAACGTCGTGCTGGGCCTCAAGACGCCCGAGGCGTATCGCGGCGCGCATCCCTACTTCGGCTGCATCACCGGGCGCTATGCCAACCGCATCGCGGGCGGCAAGTTCACGCTCGACGGCGTCCAGTACACGCTGGCCACGAACGATGGCCCCAACGCGCTGCACGGCGGCCTGAAAGGGTTCGACAAGCGCGAATGGTCCGTGGACCGCGCCACGCCGACCGAGCTGGCCCTCAGCTACCTGAGCCCGGACGGCGAGGAAGGCTATCCCGGCAACCTCGACGTGTGGGTGATCTACAGCCTGACAGACGACAACGCGCTGCAAATCGACTACATGGCGACCACCGACCGCCCGACCATCGTCAACCTGACCAACCACTCGTATTTCAACCTGAAGGGCGAAGGCTCCGGCACGATCAACGACCACATCCTGATGCTCAATGCCGACCGCTACACGCCCGTTGACGAGAACGTGATCCCGACCGGCGAGCTGGCCCCAGTCGCCGGGACGCCGTTCGACTTTCGCCAGCCCAGGGTGATCGGCGGCAGGCTGCGCGCCAACCATCCCCAGATTCTTCGCGGGCTGGGCTACGATCACAACTTCGTGCTGGCGCGCCCCAGCCTGGACGATACCTCGCTGATCCTGGCGGCGCAGGTCTACGAGCCAACCACCGGGCGCGTCATGGAAGTTCACACCACCGAGCCGGGCATCCAGTTTTACTCGGGGAACCTGCTCAACAGCCGGGTGGCCGGCGCCAGCGGGCGCATCTACCGCCAGGGCGACGGGCTGGCGCTGGAAACGCAGCACTTCCCGGACTCGCCCAACCAGCCGGATTTCCCCAGCACGGTGCTGCGGCCCGGCACGACGTTCCGCTCGACGACGGTCTACCGGTTCTCGACCGACGCCTCGTAACGTTCACCCCAACGACGAAGCGGGCGCGTCCGGTTGGGTGCGCCCGCTGGTTCTTCGTCGCGGCAGACTGTTCAGACCCCCGCGCTAGGACTCCCCCGCCGGGAAGGCCGCCACCGGCCCGCTGATCCGCAGCGCGACGCGCTCCCCGGCGCGCCACGGTGCATCCGGCGCGCAGCGCGCCTTGACGATCGCGCCGCCGTCCAGCGCCGCCCAGACGTGCTGGTGCGTGCCGTAGTACATCACCCGCGTCACCGCCGCTGGGACGCCCTGCCCCGGCCCCGCCAGCGCGATCTGCTCGGCGCGGATCAACACGTCCACCGCGCCGCGCGCCGGGCGGCGCAGCGGCAGATCGCCGAGCGCAGTCGCCGCCACGTCGCCGCGCGCCTCGCCGGGCAAGACGTTGGCCTCGCCCAAAAATTCCGCCACGCGCCGCGTCGCCGGGTCGTCGTACAGTGCGCGCGGAGCGCCGGTCTGGACCACCGCGCCGTCGAACATCACGCCCAGGCAGTCCGCCAGGCTCATCGCCTCGTCCTGGTCGTGCGTCACCAGGATGGCCGACACGCCCGCCTGTTTGAGAATACGCTGCACATCCTCGCGTACCTGGGCCCGCAGCGCGACGTCCAGGTTGGAGAATGGCTCGTCCAGCAGCAGGATGTCCGGCTGGGGCGCCAGCGCCCGCGCCAGGGCGACGCGCTGCTGCTGCCCTCCGGAGAGTTCCGCCGGGTAGCGCTCGTCCAGGCCACACAGATCGACCAGCTCCAGCATCTCGGCCACGCGCCGCGCGCGCCCGTCTCCCCCAGGCAGGCCATAGCCGACGTTCTGCACGACGGTCATGTGCGGGAACAGAGCATACGACTGGAACACCATCCCCACGCGGCGGCGGTGAGGCGGCACGATGGCCGCGCCGTCGCTCACCACCTTTCCGTTGATGCGCACCTGTCCCGCGTCCGGGCGCTCCAGCCCGGCGATCAGGCGCAGGACGGTCGTCTTGCCGCAGCCGCTGGGGCCGAGCAGCGCCATGAACTGCCCGCGGGCCAGCGCGAAGCTCACCGCGTTCACGGCGCGCACGCCGCCAAACGACTTGCGCAGACCACAACACTCGACAGCGAAGGACTCAGTCATCAGGCTCCAACACATACATCAGAGAGAGCGCAGATAATGCCACCAGCACCAGCGCCGGCGCCGCCGCCCGCGCGTAGAACGCCTCCGAGCTGGCCGACCAGATGCGCGTCGCCAGCGTATCATAGCCACTGGGGGCCAGCAGCAGCGTCACCGGCAGCTCCTTCATCACCGTCAGGAAGACCAGCGCCACGCCCGCGGCCACACCCGAGCGCATCAGCGGCAGCGTGACGGTCGCGAAGACGCGCGCCCGGCCCCGCCCCAGCAGCAGCCCACTCTCTTCCAGGTGCGGATTCACCTGGAGCAGCGCGGCGCGCGCCGGGCCAATCGCCTGGGCCAGGAAACGCACCACGTACGCCGCGATCAGCAGCGCGAAGCTGCGGTAGCCGTCCAGCCCCAACAGATCGTTTAGCACATTCAACGACCGGGTGCCCAGGAACACGAACGACAGCGCCACCACCACGCCCGGCAGCGCATAGCCCACGTAGGCCGCGCGCGCGATGAGCCGGCTCAGCCCGCCGGGGTAGCGCACCTGGAGGAAGACGAACGGCAGGGCCAGCAGGCCGCTGACCCCCGCCGCCACCGCCGCCGCCCGCAGCGATCGCTGCAGCGGGGCGAACACGTCGCGCAGCGTCTCGCCGTGCTGCACGCCGTTGACCAGCCAGTAGGCCATCACGCCCAGCGGAGCGACTAGCGCCAGCGCGACCACCGCGGCGCAGAACGCCACTGCCGCCCACTGCCAGCGCCCCAGCGCCACGCGACGCGGCGCGCGGTGGGTGCGCCCCGTGGCCGGATAGGTGCGGCGCTCGGCGCGCGCGCTCACCGCCAGCAGCGCCACTGTGAACGCGACCAGCACCAGCGACAGCAGCGCGGCCAAATCCAGGTTGAGGCTCAGCCGCAGATAAATCGCGCGCGTGAAAACGCTGTACTGCATGATCGACACCGCGCCGAAGTCGCTGAGCGTGTACAGCGCCACCAGCAGCGCGCCCGCCAGGATCGACGGGGTGAGCTGCGGCAGCGTCACGTGCCGGAACGTCGCCAGCCCGGACCGGCCCAGCGTGGCGGACGCTTCCTCCAGCGCCGGATCGATTTGCATGAGCCCGGCGCGGGCGCTCAGGAAGACGTACGGGTAGCTGAACAGCGTGATGGCCAGCCACGCCCCCCAGAAGCCGTAGATCGACGGCAGGCGCTCGACGCCGAAAGGCTCCAACGCGCCCTGCAGCATCCCGCGCGGGCCGAGCGCGCCGACCAGCGCGAACGCGCCCACATAAGACGGGATGACCAGCGGGACGGCCAGCAGGATCGTCCACCAACGCCGCCCGCGCAGATCGGTGCGGACGGTCAGCCACGCCGCCGGGACGCCGATCAGCACCGACGCGCCCGCCGTCGCCGTCACCAGCAGCGCGCTGCGCCCCATGATCCGCAGCGTGCCGGAGCGGGTCAGGTAATCGGCGGCCTCGGTCAGCCCTACCTCTCCCGCGCGCGCCATCAGGTAAGCGGTGGGCAGCAGCAAAAGGCCGGTGAGCGGCAGGCACACCAGCAGCAGGACGCGGCGCGTGTCAAATAAGGATGATCGGGTCATCGGCCAGCCCCACCAAGACAGCACGCGGCGCCAGAACGAGACGCTCCGGCGCCGCCGCACTCGCCGCACATCAAGCAGCGTCAGTTGTTCAGCATTTCTTCGAGCAGGTCGACCGTCGCCTCCAGGTCGTCCAGGTCGCTCAGGTCGACGTCCGGTGTCTCGATCTCGGCCAGCGGCCTCAGGCGCGCATCGGCGTCCATGCCCAGCAGCAGCGGGTATTCGTACGTCGCCTCGGCGAAATACGTCTGGGCCGTCCGCGAGAGCAGATAGGCGATGAACTGCTGCGCCAGCGGCTTGGCGTCCGATGACGCCACGATGGCGGCCCCGGCCACGTTGACCAGGTTGCCGATGTCGTCGCCAGGGAAGTAATAACTGGCGAGCGGCGCGCCGGGCGTTTCGGCCAGGACGCGGTACATATAGTAGTGGTTCACCAGCGCGGCGTCGATCTCGCCCGCGGCCACCGCGGCCACGGCCGCCACGTTGTTCTCGTACTGCCGCGCCTCGTTATCCAGCAGGCCCTGCACGAAGGCGCGCGCCGCGTCGTCGCCCCCCGCCACCCGCAGGGCCGTCAGGTGCGAGAGGAACGAGGCGTTGGTTGGCGCGAAGCCGAGGCGCCCCTGCCAGGCCGGATCAGTGAAATCGAGCAGCGAGGCGGGCAGGTCTGCTTCGGACAGCGCGTCGGTGTTGTACGTGACCACGCGGGCGCGCCCGGTGATGCCCACCCACAGGCCGTCCGCCGACCGGAAGCGCGGCTCGACGCTGTCCAGGATGTAAGCCGGCAGGGTCTCCAGCACGCCATCTTTGGCGAGCAAGCCCAGCGCGCCCGCATCCTGCGCGAAGAACACGTCGGCTTCGGTGTTGGCGCCCTCTTCGAGGATGGTCAGCGCCAGGTTGGACGTGCTGCCGTAGCGGACCTCAACCGCGATTCCGGTATCGGCCTGAAACTGGTCGATGATCGGGCCGACCAGCTCCTCGCTGCGGCCCGAATAAATGGTGAGCGTGCTGCCCTGCGCTTCAGCGGCGGTCAGCAAGTGACTGTTGTTCTGGCCGGGCAGCGGCAGAACGACCGAGAGAATTGCTGCAGTGAGCAACGCGATGGCGACGAAGTGTCGCAATATCCTCATGGTGACTCCTGTATAATGGACAGTAGCGCGAAACTGAATTGAGAATCATTCTCAATTCGAGGCCATTATAAACGCTGCGCCAGGCGAGAAACAAGACCCTGCTGTTTAGTTTCGCATCAAACACGCTCACAAAACAGGTTTCAAGCCGGTTTAAAATCCTTGCCGTTCGGGCGCCGAGCGGTTATATTTAGCCAGACGGGTTTCTAGGAAATTGTGGCGTGAAGCGACGCCCGGCGCGTCGCCGCCTCGCACCGCGCAGCGCGCGATTCAGGACAGCCAATCGATCATGTGCCCAACCGTCTGGTTCTATCTCGCGGAAATTTACCGCCTGCAAGATGAGCATCCCTGGCCAACCCTCTCCATGGTCGCGGACAGCATGGGCGTGTCGCTGCAAGCCGCCTCGCGCATGATCCGGCGCATGGCTGAGAACGGCCACATCGAGCACGAGCCGTACCGGGGCGTGCGCCTCACCCCCGAAGGCGAGAAGATCGCGCTCCAGGTCATCCGGCGGCACCGCATTCTGGAAGCCTACATGGTCGGCGTGATGGGCTTTGGCTGGCACGAAGTACACGACATGGTCGAGCTGATGGAACGCGGCGTCGACGACCGCCTGATCGATCGCATGGACGAGATGGCCGGCTTCCCGCGGCGCTGCCCCCACGGCGAGCCGATCCCCTCCAAGGACGGCGTGATGCCTCGCGTCGACGATGGCCCGCTGTCGGATTGGCCGGAAACGACCGCCGCCGAGGTCAGCCGCGTGAAGACCCACGACCCGGACAAACTCCAATACTTGCAGAGCGTGAACCTGACGCCGGGCACGCCGCTGGTGGTCATCGCGCGCAGCCCGTTCAATGGCCCGGTTCACCTGGAATGTGCCGGGGAACGCTTCGTGATCGGCAACGAGCTCGCCAGCGAGTTGTACGTGCAGGCGCCGGACGGCGCATAACTCCGGCGAAGGCAGCACCCCCCTGCTGCCCAGGCGGTCGACTCCCCCAAAAGAACGCGCGGTCCGGGTGGGCCGCGCGCTGTGGTTGTGTGCCGTGCTGGCGGGGCGTCAAGACGCCGCCGCGATGTGATACGGCACGTCGATGATCACGATATCCTGCTGGGAGCGCAACTGCCGGCGCAAAATGTTCGCCGTCTGGTTGTGCAGCAGGTGCGAGAGCTGGTCTTTCGGCACGAACTCCGGGATCACGATGGTGATGACCTGGTCGGAGAACTCGTCGTGGTTCACCTGCTCGATGTAATCCACCAGCGGCGTGAGGATATCGCGGTAGTCGTAGTCGATGATGACCAGCTTGACCCCCTGCGTCAGGCCGGGGAAGCGCGCCCAGCGCTGCTCGACACGCTTGCGGGTTTGGGGCGTCGTCGAGATGCAAACCGCGCGCACATCGGACGAAATCCGTTTGGCGTACTGGAGCGCCAGCAGCGTGCCCTTGTGAATATCGCCGATCGGCACAATCGCCAGATTCGCAATCTCGTCGAGGTCGTCTTCGGAAAAATCCTCGGTGGTCAGCGCCTCGGCCACATCGTCGTAGTGGTGGTGGATGCGGTGGAACGTGAAGACCAGCAGCGGAATCGCCGCCGCGACGATCCACGCGCCATCGACGAACTTGGTCGCCGTCAGGATGATGAACACGAGGCCGGTCGTGGTCGCGCCGACGATGTTGATGGTCCTTTTCTTGCGCCAGTTCGGCTCGTAATGGATACGCGTGACATCCGTGTCCATACTCTGGCCCGGCTGGAGCGTGCCGACCTTGCCCATCAGGCGCGACATGCCCGCCTGCGACAGCGTGAAGCCGAGCATCACGCCCAGCGCGTACAGCGGCAGCATGGCGATTTCGTTCGCGCGGAACGCAATTACGATCAGCGACGAGATCGCCGCCAGCACCAAAATGCCGGAGCTGAACACCAGCCGGTCGCCCCGGTTCTGCATCCAGCGCGGCATGAACCCGTCGCGAGCCAGGAACGAACCCAAGCGCGGGAAGTCCTGAAAGCCTGTGTTGGCCGCCAGGAACAGGATCAGCGCGGTGAAGACCTGCACCCAGTAATACAGCAGGCCGCCGCCGGTGATCTGGCGCGTGATCTGCGAGAGGATGCTCTCGCCGTGCTCGGTGGGCACCAGATGCATGGTGGTCGCCAGGAACGCGATGCCGATGAACAGCGTCATGGCGATGACGCCCATCGCGACCATCGTCGACGCCGCGTTCCTGGACTCGGGGGGCTTGAACGCCTGGACACCATCGCTGATGGCCTCGATCCCGGTCAGGGCCGTGCACCCACCCGCGAACGCGCGCAGCAGCAGCCAGATATACGCCAATCCGGCCAGGTCCTTCTCCGCCTCGATGGTCCCATGCAGGTCGGGCAGCGGCGCGACGCCGAGCAACTCCAGCTTGCGTAGGATGCCGATCAAGATGACCAGCAGCACGCCACCGACGAAGGCATACGTCGGAATGGCAAAAACCGTGGCGCTCTCGCGGGCGCCGCGCAGGTTCATCCAGGTGATGAACCCGATCGCGCCCAGCGCGATGATCACGCGATAGTCATACGCCTCCGGCAGCGCGGACGTCACGGCGCGCACGCCCGCCGACACCGACACCGAGACGGTCAGGACGTAATCGCTCAGCAGGGCCGCCGCTGCCACCAGCGAGGGATAGCGACCCAGATTGTCCTTAGACACCATATAAGCGCCGCCGCCCTGCGGATAGTGCATGATCGTCTGGATGTAGCTGAAGACCACCAGCAACACCAGGGCAGCGACGGCCAGCGCCAGCGGCAGGGTCAGCCGCAGCGCGCCGCTGCCCAACACGACCAGCACGCTCATGATCGCTTCGGTGGCGTAAGCGTTACTGCTGATCGGGTCCGACGCGAAGACCGCCAGCCCGCGCACCCGGTCGAGCCGTTCGTGAATCTCCTGGCTGTTGGGGAAAGGCTGGCCGATCAGGACCCGCTTGACGTTCGTGATATCCATACTCCAGGGCTCCGTCTGTCTCAACGTTCGGGCACATCGAGTCCCGGTTACGCATCAAAAAGACACCCACCAACCAGCTCGTGTCTGAGTGCCCTCCGAAGACTATCTGACGAGTGAAGCATACCATGTGGGATGTCAAGAAAACGTCAAGACGGGGCGCAAACATATCAAGAAGATATCAAGAGACTCGCTCAGTCCACCGCGCGCAGCCGGTAGCCGACGCCCGGCTCGGTGAGGATGATCTGCGGGCGGGCCGGCTCGTCTTCGAGCTTGCCGCGCAGGTTGCTGATGTTCACGCGCAGCAGGTGTTTCTCGTGCTCGTAGCCCGGCCCCCACACCTCCCGCAGGAGTTGGTGGTGCGTCAGGACCTTGCCCGCGTGTTGGATGAACACCCGCAGCAGCGCGTATTCGTTGGGCGTGAGCTGCACTTCCGCGCCGCGCACCGTCACCGCGCGTCGCGCCAGATCGACGCTGAGGCCGCCCAACACAAAGACCGCCTCTTCGTTCGGCTGGGCTGTATGGCGGAGCGCCACGCGCAGCCGGGCCAACAGCTCGCCCGCGCTGAAGGGCTTGGTCAGGTAGTCGTCCGCCCCGGCATCCAGCGCCGTGATCTTGTCGTGTTCGTGCTCGCGCACCGACAGCACGATGATCGGGATCTGGCTCCATTCGCGTAGCTGGCGCGTGACGTCGACCCCGTCCAGGTCGGGCAGCCCCAGGTCCAGGATGATCAGGTCCGGACGGTGCGCGATCACGGCTTCCAGAGCTTCGTGCCCGGTCGACGCCTCGATCACCTCGTAGCCGTGCGCGCCCAGCGACGTCTGCAGCAAGCGGCGGATCGCCCGGTCGTCGTCGACCACCAGCACCCGAACCGTCTGTTCTTCCATGCTACCCATCCGTCACTCCGGCCTTGTGCGCGGGGAGGGCAATCGACACGACTGCCCCGCCGCCGTCCCGATTCGCGGCCCATATCCGGCCCCCATGCAGCTCGATGATCCCTTTGGCGATCGACAGGCCCAACCCGACGCCGGTTGTGTCGCTGACCTGCTGGAGCCGGTAGAACTTCTCGAAGACCGATTGTAACTCATCCGGGTGGATGCCCGGCCCGCTGTCCGCCACCTCGATCACGACCTCGTCCCGGTCGTGGTGCGCGCGGATGCCGATCGCGGTGTGGGCCGGCGAATACTTCACCGCGTTGTCGATCACATTGACCAGCGCCTGCGCCGCCAGGACGAGGTCCACCGGCACGGGCGGCAGGCTCTGCGGCGCGTCGACATCGACCGTGCGGCCCCGAAGACGGTTGGCCATCTGGCTGAGCGCCACGCCGATCAGGTCCTGAACGTCGCACAGGTCCGGCGACAGCCGCATGACGCCCGCTTCCAGCCGGGTCATGCTGAGCAGATTCGCGACCAGATAATTCAGGCGCCCGGCTTCTTCCCAGGCGGTATCGATCAGGTCCTGCCGCGCCGCGTCGTCCAGGTAGGTCGCATCGTCGCGCAGGCTGCTCAGCGCCCCGGTGATCGAGGATAGCGGCGTGCGCAGGTCATGCGAGATCGAGTTGAGCAGCGCGGTCTGGAGCTTCTCCTGCTCGCGCAGCAGATGGGCCTGGCCCGCCTTTTCGGCGAGCTGCGTCGCCTCGACCGCCAGGGCCACCTGCCGCAGCAGCGCTTCCAGCAGCCGCTCCTGGTCCGGGCTGAGCACCTGGAACTCGTTCACCAGCCTGACGCCCACCACGCCGATCACGCTCTGTGCCGTCTCGAGCGGCAGGTAGCGCGCGCCGGTCCCGGACAACGTGCCGGTGCCCTGCCCGGCCACCCGCCCGTGCTGGAACACCCAGTTGGCCGCGGCGTAACCTTCGTCGTCGATGGGAAAGCCAGGGCTGCACGCCCGCAGCGCCAGCGTGTCCGCCTGCGGCAGGAAGATCGCCGAGTTGCAGTGGAACAGCTCGCTGATGTGCTTGATAACCGTCTGGATGATCGCGCCCAGATCGACCGTGGACGCCAGATCGCGGCTGAGGGCGTAGAGCGCCGCCGTATACGTCTCGCGCCGCTGGATCATCTCGGCCTGCTCGCGCTCGCGGGCCGCCAGCGTGCTGACCACCAGCCCCACGACCAGCAGCCCGATGAAGGTCAGCAGGTACTGCGCGTCCGACACGCGAAATGTGAGGTACGGGGGCACCAGGAAGAAGTCGAAGAACAGCACGCTGAGCACCGCGCTGAGCACAGACGGCCCGCGCCCCCAGCGGGTGGCCGCGATCACCACCGCCAGCAGGTACAACATGACCAGGTTCGTCGGCGCGATCGCCGCGCGGATGGGAAGGCCAGCCAGCGTCACGGCGATCACCAGCCCCGCGCTGACCAGGTAGCCCTGCCAGCCCTGGTTAGGGCGCGGCACCAGGCGCGGGACTGCTGACACCCGCGTGGCCCGCGCGCTGATCACGTACACGTCGATCTGGTCGCTGTTGTGGATGATCCGGTCGACGATCGAGCCGCGAAACAGCTCTCGCCAGCGCGGCTCCAGCGACTTGCCGACGATGATCTTGGTGACGTTGTGCGAGCGCGCGTAGTCCAGAATGGCCTCGGCGACGTCTTGCCCGGGGATGGTGACGCTCCGGCCCCCCAGGTCTTCGGCCAGGTGCAGCGTGCGCGCCACGCGGTCGCGAGCGTCCTCGGGCAGCGAGCCGTAACCGGGCGTCTCGACATACAGCACGAACCACTCCACACTGAGCTGGTCGGCCAGCCGCCGCCCGGCCCGGACCAGCCGCTCGCTGAGCGGGTTGGCGCTGATGCAGACCAGCAGCCGGTCGGTCGCCGCCCACGGGTTGAAGATGGCGTGCGCCTTCTTGTAGGCGCGCATCTGGTCATCGACCTGAGCCGCCGTGTGCCGGAGCGCCATCTCGCGGAGGGCGGTCAGGTTGCCGGGCCGGAAGAACTTCTGCATGGCCTGCGCGGTCTGGTCGGGCACCGCCACCTTGCCCTCGTGCAGGCGCCGGATCAACTCGTCGGGCGGCAGGTCGACCAGCTCCAGGCTGTCGATCCCGTCCATGATCCGGTCCGGCACAGTATCGCGGACGGTGACGCCCGTAATCTGGACGACCACGTCGTTCAGGCTCTCGAGGTTCTGGATGTTGAGCGTGGCGTAGACGTCGATGCCCGCCGCCAGCAACTCCTCGACGTCCTGGTAACGGCGGGCATGGCGCGCGCCGGGCGCGTTGACGTGGGCCAGCTCGTCCACCAGCACCAGTTGCGGCCGGCGCGCCAGGATCGCGTCGATGTTCATCTCGCGTTGGATCGCCCCGCTTGCCTCGAACTGGCGGGGAGGAATCGACTCCAGGCTCTCGACCAGCGCCTGCATCTCGGCGCGTCCGTGGGTATCGACATACCCCACCACCACGTCCACGCCTTCATCCAGCCGCTGGCGCGCCGCCTCGAGCATGGCGTGAGTCTTGCCCACGCCAGCCGCGTAGCCCAGGAATATCTTGAGCTTCCCACGCGGCGGAGCCGTTCCCCCGCCATCCGCTACCCGGTTCATGATCGCGCCAGCCGCCTCGCCCGTCCAACACGGTTATTTTGATGATAGGGCCAGCCGGGTCATAGCCCAAGGCCGCCCACCTCGGCAATTGTAATGAGGGCGCGGGCCACCTGCCACCTGCCGCCCGCGCTCGCAGAACGAAACGGGGCCGCGCGCGGCGGCCCCGATGTGTCATCCACCCAACACCGGCTCGGGCAGACCCAGCCGCTCATATTGTTCGGGCGGGGCGTCGCTCTCGCGCATCAGGCGCATCATGTGCGCGATCATCCGCTCTTCGACGGCGCGATCCTGGAGCGGGTGCTCCTGGCGCGGATCGGCCACGAGATCGAACAGCAGCGTTTCGAACGGCGCCGGCGTGGACCAGGCCCGCGCGGCGATTTTCATCGTGCGGCAGCCTTTGGTGAACGAGAACGGCTCGGCAAGCTGGATGTCCTGAAGCTCCTCGACGGTGAACATGCCCTGCAAGTGCGTGGGCATCAGTGTGTATTCGTAGAGGGGCGTGTTGTCCGGCGTGGCCGGGCCGCGCATGTAGACGTAGCGGCCATCGGTGACGTTGACGTGCGCGCCCATGACGCCGAAGAGACACGCCTCGCGGGCCGGCGCGCCGCTCGCCAGCGCGTCGCGCAGGGGGATGCCCTGCATGTCCGGCGGGCGCTCCACACCGAAAAACTCGAGCAGCGTGGCCGGCAGGTCGATCATCTGGACCAGGCCCTCACAGCGGACGCCCTGGCGGCGGCTGCGCGGGTCCCAGATGAACAGGGGCGTGCGCGCCAGCTCGTTGTACCAGGGCTGCTTGTTCTTGGCCCACCAGTCGTGCTCGCCCAGCAGGAAGCCGTGATCGGTGTTGACGATCAGCAGGGTGTCGTCCCACAGCTTCAACTCGTCCATCAGGTCCAGCACGCGGCCCAGCGACGCGTCGCACATGCTCACCAGCGCGGCGTACTCCATCTGCAGGTGCTGCGCCGTGAGCGGGTCTTCGGTCACGCGGGCGTAGTCCGGCCAGTCGAAGTGCGGCCCGTCGTACTCGTGCGGGTAGCGGTCCTTATACTTCTGGTAACTGAAAAACGGCTCATGTGGGTCGAAACACTCGATCTGCACGAACCACTGGTCCTCGTCCTGATTGGTGCGGATGAACTCGATCCCGTGGTCGACCGTCACCGTCTGGGCATGATCGGCCTCGTCGGTCATGTACAGCCGGTTGACCCAGTCCTGGCGATACTTGCGCGCCTCGAAACTGCGGTGCCAGCCGTCGATCGTCCGCGAGCCACGCACCGGGGGGATGTCCGGATCCTTGACCCGGCCCTTCCACTGGTCGCCTTCCTGCCCGCGCGAGAATTCCCAGGTGTGGTAGCGGCTGTGATAGGTCGCGCCGCCGTCCTCGAAGTAGTGCTGGTGATCGGTCGCCAGGTGGGTATAGACGCCGGCCCGGCCCAGCAAGGCGGGCATCGAATCGTCGAACGGCTCCAGCGGGCCCCAGCTCCGGTGCAGGAAGTTGTAGCGGCCCGTGTGCAGCTCGCGGCGGGCGGGAATGCAGGGCATGCTGCCGACGTAGCAGTTGTCGAACGTCACGCAGCGCTCGGCCAGGCGCGTGAAGTTGGGCGCGTGCACGCCCCCCGCGCCATAGGGCGGCAGCATGTGGCGGTTGAGCGAGTCAAACATCAGCATAATCGCTTTCATAACCGATCTCCTTGAACGACCCGCTTGACTGGGCCCTTAAAACCAGTTTATGATATTGACACCGGTGCCGACACCGGTGTCAGGCACAATAATCTAATCATACAGTGGAAACGCCGGACGTTCAAGCACATGGTCACCATTACCGATGTCGCGAAGGCGGCCAACGTTTCGAAGAAAACCGTCTCGCGCGTGATCAACGATCACCCTGACGTGGCCGACGAGACCCGCCGCCACGTCCAGCGGGTCATCGCCGAGCTGGGCTACCAGCCGAGCATGCTGGCGCGCGGGCTGGCCCAGGGCAAGACCAACTCGGTGGGCGTGATCATCGACCAGAGCGCCGAAGAGGTCTTCAGCTATCCCCTGTACAGCGATAACCTGCGCGGCATCTCGCGCGTGCTCAGCGCCTACAACATCGACATGTTGGTGCATTTCACGCGCGACAGCGTGCCCTACATTGACCTGTACCGCCAACGGCGGGTCGATGGCTTCATCCTGATGAGCATGCCGATGAACGATCCATATCTCGACGCCCTGATCGCCAGCGGCGCGCCCTGCGTCTTCACGCAGCGCATCGCCGCCAACGGGACGCCCGTCGCGTGGGTCGATGTCGATTTCGAAGGCGGCGCGACGGCCGCGCTGGATCACCTCTTTGAGTTGGGGCACCGCCGCGTCGCGCTGGTGACCAGCCCGCCCAACAAGGTCTACGCGTACCTGCTGCTGCGCGGCTTCCGCACGGCCTACGCGCGGCGGGACCTAGCCATCCCGGACGCGTTCGTGCTCCACACCCCGGCCTACACCTGCCCCGACCCCGATCGCATCGCGGATCTGCTGGCGCGAGACAATCCACCGACGGCCTTTGCCTGCAGCGATGACCTGATGGCGATCTACCTGATCCAGTTGTTGCAGCGCCTGGGCTACAACGTGCCGGGCGACATCTCGGTAATCGGCTCGGACGACGCGTTGCTGGCGCAGTTCTTCACCCCGCCGCTGACCACCATCCGGCAGGATGCGCTGCGCAAAGGCTCGCTGGCTGCCGAAATTCTGCTGCGCCAGCTCAACGGCCAGGCCGACCCCGGCCAGCCGGAGCAGCAGCTACTGCCCACTCAGCTCACCATCCGCGCAACGACCGGGCCCGTGCGGCCCGTCGATGAAAGGAGGACCGCCAGCCGATCTTGACGGACGACGCAGCACCGTGACACGCGATCCGAGCAATATTGAGGTTTCAAAAGGAGCTTTCTGATGAGCGATCATAATCCGAAACTGACCCGCCGGCATTTCCTGAAGGGAGCCGCCGCGGCCACCGGCGTACTGGTGGCGAGCGCGCCCGGCGTGTCGTTTGCCCAAAAAGCGAGCACCATCAACTTCCTGCGCCAGCGCGCCCAGGTGGAGCCGATCACCATCCTGATCAACGACTCGCCGTGGTTCCCCGGTTTCGAAGTCCTGGTCAACAACTACGTCGACGCGACGGGCAACGATGTCAACCTGAACGTGACGCCGTTCGCCGGCATGCTCGAAAAATCGCGCAACGCCGTGTTGGGCGACGAGAGCGAGTTCGACATCCTCAACCTGAACGAGCAGTGGTACATGCCGTTCTACGCCGGCGGGTTGGTCAAGCCGATCACCGAGATCAAGCCCGACTTCGAGCTCGATCCGAATATCATCGAGTACGACTCGGCCACGCGCTGGGACCCCAACGTGCGCTACTCGACCCCCGACGGCGCCATCTACGGCCTGCCGATCAACGGCAACATCCAGTTGTATTTCTATCGCCGGGATCTGTTCGAAGAAGAAGGCGTCGCTGTGCCCAATACCTGGGACGAAGTCGAGACTGTGGCGCAGATGTTCCACAACCCGCCCGAAATGCACGGCTGGACCATTCGCTCCAAGCCGCCGAATTTCCCCTACCAGGCCTTCCTGGAAAGCTACGGCACCAGCGTGATCCGGCTGGATCTGGAAACCGGCGCGTGGTCGGTGGGGCTGGCTGGACCGGAGGCGATCGAAGCCACCAACATGTTCCTGCACCTGGGCCGCACGTACGGTCCGGCCAACTACGCGGACATGGGCCAGGCCGAGAACATGGCGCTGATGGCGAGCGGCCGTCTGGCGCAGGCGCACATGGTGTGCGCGGTGGCGCCGAACTTCGACAACGAAGACCAGTCGGTCGTCGTGGGCAAGATGGGCGCGGGCGTGGTGCCCGGCGGGCCGGTGAGCCGGGCGACGATGTCCGGCATCTGGGTGATGGGCATCCCCCACAACCTGCCCGAAGCGCGGCAGGTGGCCGCCCTCACTTTCCTGGAGTGGGCGCTCAGCAAGGACGCTCAGCTCGACTACACGCTGGCGGGCGGGATTCCCGTGCGCCAGGACGTCTACGAAGAGCTCGCAAGCGATGAGAAGATCGGCTGGTGGATGAAAGCCATGGCCGACAGCACGCCGTACATCAAAGCCCAGCCGCGCCTGGCCGAGACTCCGCAGATCATCGAGGTCATCGACCGGCGCATCAGCCAGGCGATCGTCGACGAGCTGTCGATCGAGGAAGCCCTGCAAGAAGCCAGCAAGGAAATCCAGGCGATCCTGGAAGGCGGCGGGTACAACGTCACGCCGCTCGAGTAACCCGATCGTCGAACGTTTTGGGTAGGGGCGCCCGACGGCGCCCCTGCTCTGGACACTGCATGCCCGCTCGCTTACCCACAGGCAGGAAACCATGGCAACCTCGGCAATGGATGTGACCCGCCAGCAAAAATGGCGCTTTAGCACGTTTCTTGATGCGAACTTCAAATACTGGTCGCTTTTACCGATCCTGATCTTCTTAACCGTGCTGACGCTCTACCCCGTGGGCCAACTGCTGCGCATGAGCGTGTCGGACCTGGGGTTCGCCAAGGGTAAGCTGGAATGGACCTACGTCGGCCTGGATCATCTCGAGACGCTGCGCGCCGACCCGGTCGTGCCCGACGCGCTGAAGAATACGCTGCTCTTCGTGGTCGTCGTGGTTTCTGTCGAAGCGATGCTGGGGCTGCTGCTGGCGATCCTGGTCAGCCGAGCGCGGCGTTTCGCCTGGTTCTACCGCAGCGTGTACATGCTCCCGCTGCTGATCCCCCCGATCGCCATCGGGACCGTGTGGCGCCTGATGTACGACTACAACTACGGGATCATCAACCAGATCCTGCACGAGATCGGCCTTGCCGGGCCGCTGTGGACCGCCAATCCGGACCTGGCGCTGGTGTCGGTCATGATCGTCGACATCTGGCACTGGACGAGCTTCCTGTTCCTGATCATGCTGGCCGGGGTCGAGTCGCTGCCCTACGAGCTGGCCGAGGCGGGGCGCGTCGATGGCGCCAACGAGGTGCAGATCTACCGCCATATCTTCTTCCCGCTGCTGCGGCCCACCATCATCGTCGCGCTGATGCTGCGCACCATCCTGGCCTTCAAGGTGTTCGACGAGATCTTCCTGCTCACCGGTGGCGGGCCGGGCACGGCCACCGAGGTGATCAGCCTGTACATCTACAAGGTCTATTTCGTGCAGTCGCGGATGGGTTACGGCGCGCTGCTGGCCCTGCTGACAGCGGCGCTGATCTCGGTGTTCGTCGTGTTTTACCAGTGGCTCAACAATTACGTGAACCGGCAGCGCTAGGCGAGGTGCTCTCATGATAAAACCCCGAACCCTCCTGTTGCACGGCGTGTTGATACTGTTCGCCCTGATCATCCTGGCGCCGGTCGTCTACACGTTCCTGACCTCGCTGAAGCTCTTTCGCGACATCATCTCCGGCTCGTGGTCGTTCGACCCGACGCTGCGCAACTACGAGCAGTTGTTCATGAGCAACCGGAACAACTTCGTCGACCTGACGCGCAACAGCCTGATCGTCGGCGTGCTGACGCTGGTCGTCGTCATCGTCGTCGCGGCGCTGGGCGCCTACAGCCTCAGCCGGTTCAAGTGGCGGCGCGCCATCAGCGGCCTGGTGATGGGCTGGCTGCTGTTCGTGAATATGCTGCCGCCGATCATCTTCGTGGGGCCGTACTACCTGATCGCGCGCAACCTGGAGATTTACGACACGGCGATCGCCATCGTCATGGCCCACTCGATTCTCAACCTGCCGCTGGCGTTCTGGATGCTGCACAGCTTCTTCGCCGACGTGCCCATCGAGCTGGAGGAAGCCGCCTCCATCGACGGGTGCAGCCGCCTGCAGACTTTCCTGCGCATCGTGCTGCCCATCGCCCGGCCCGGCATCGCGGCGACGGCGGTGCTGGTTTTCGTCTTTAGCTGGAAAGAATTCCTGTTCGCGCTCACGCTCAGCAGCACGCCCGCCGCCATGACCATCCCCGTGGGCATCGCCGGGTTCGCGCAGGAATACAACGTGCGCTACGGCGAGATGGCCGCGGCGGCGTTCTTCGCCACCCTCCCGGCCCTGGTCCTGGTGTTCGTCGCTCAGAAGCATATCGTCAAGGGCATGACGCTGGGCGCGCTGAAAGGCTAGGCGGCGCGATGGCCCTCACCCGATCCGTCTGGCGGGGGATGCCCGCCTGGACGCTGGAGAGCGACCGGCTGTGCGTGGTCACCACGCCGGACCTGGGCGCCAAGATCACATCCATTTTCGACAAGGCCGCCGGGCACGAGTGGCTGGTCGCGCCCCCGGAGCGGCCCTTCGGGCCGGTCGACTACGGCGCGGAGTTCATCGCCCAGGACATGAGCGGCTGGGACGAGATGGTCCCCACCATCAAGCCCTGCCGCTACCCCGCGCCCGGCCCGTACCTGGGCGCCGCGCTGCCCGATCACGGCGAAGTGTGGGCGCTGCCGTGGGACGTCGCAGTGGCGGACGACGGCGCACTGACCCTGGCCGTCGAGGGGCGCGCCCTGCCCTACCGGTTCGCGCGGCGCATGTCGCTGGACGACCCCGCCATGCTGCACCTGACCTACACGCTGGCGAATACCGGCGACTACCCGATCGCGGCGCTGTGGGCCGCGCACCCGCAGTTCACCGCGACACCCGGCACGCGCATTCGCCTGCCGGAGCACATCACCGAGCTGGTCAACGTCCGCCTGACTCCCGAATTCGGCGCGATCGGGCTGCGCTACCGCTGGCCGCAGGCCACCACCCAGCAGGGCGCGCCCTTCGCCCTGGATCGAGTGGCATCGCCGGCCGCCCGCACCTGCCGCAAGCTGTACGCGCCGCCGGAGGTGCCGGTCGGCTGGGCAGCCCTGGTCGAGGAGCCGGGCGATCACTGGCTGCGCATGGCATGGTCGCCGGACGAGGTCCCTTACCTGGGCATCTGGGTGGACGAGGGCGCGGTCAACAGCGTGGCGACCGCTGCCTTGGAGATCACCACCGGCTTCCACGACAGCCTGGAAACGGCCTGGGGCAAGGGCCGCAGCCCGCTGCTGGAGCGGGGCGAGAGCCAGACGTGGACGGTGACGGTGGCGATCGGCAGCGGGCCACTGCCCCTGGGCTAGTATTTGGGCGAGGTTTTGGGTAGACTAGAGCCGCTTTCGTCGCGCAGCAGCTAAGAGGAACGCGCCAGAATGCCCGACACACTTGAACTGCTCGAACGGCCCACCGCGGCCCGCATCGACATGATCGCGGGCTGGCGCCAATGGGCCGATGCTGGATCGACCTCGTCCAGCCTGCCGGAGTACCTGATCAAGCAGACCAGCGCCCGCCGCATCGGATCGATTCACCCGGAGGGCTTTTACCTGTTCCAGATCCCTGGCACGCACGATCTGGTCAGGCCGGTGATCGAGTTTGACGAGGGATTTCCCGAATCGCTCAGCACGCCGAGCAACGAGTTCTATTACACCGGCGACGAGCGCCACGGCACGGTGATCTTCCTGGGCGACGAGCCGCATCTGGATATCGACCGGTACATTGCCGCGCTGCTCGAGGCGGCCCAAACGCTTGGCGTGAAGCGCATCGTCAGCCTGGGCGGCGTATACGGCGAGCTGCCGTACAACAAAGAGCGCACCATCTCGTGCGTCTACAGCCTGCCCGCGCTCAAAGAGGAGCTCGGCGAGCTGGCCCTCCAGTTCTCGGACTACCACGGCGGCGCGGCCATCGACTCAGTGCTCTGCCGCCACGCGTTCCTGGCAAACGTGGAGCATGTCGGCCTGTACGCGTTCGTGCCCACCTTCGATTTCTCCCAACTGGGCAAGGCGGGCCACACCATCCGCCTCGAAAACGACTACATGGCCTGGCTAGGCGTCATGCGCCGGATCAACTACATGCTCAAGACCCGCTTCGATCTGTCGGACCTGGAAGCGAAAAGCGCCAAGCTAATCGAGGTGGTCGATGCCCGCGTCGATGAGATCGAGCGCAACGCCCCGGAGCTCAACGTGCGCGAATACTTCTCCCAACTGGCCGAAGACTTCACCGAGATGACGTTCAACCCGTTGGGCGACGTGTGGGAAGAGGAGCTGCGGCGGCTGTTCAACGATGAGAACGAGGACGACGCCTAGCCTCATCGCACTGCCCCACCCACGATCGGGCCCCGGCGGATCGACACCTGCCGGGGCCCGCTGCTTCCCAGCCGCGCGCGGCTAGCGCGTCAGCCACGCCCCATCCACGGGCAGGATCGCGCCGTTCACGTAGGAGGCGGCATCGGATGCCAGGAAGACGATCGCGCCCTTCAGATCGTCGGGCGTGCCCCAGCGGGCCGCCGGGATGCGATCCATGATCGCCTTGCTGCGCACGGGATCGGCGCGCAGCGGCGCGGTGTTATCGGTCGCCATGTAGCCGGGCGCGATGGCGTTCACGTGGATGCCCAACGACGCCCACTCGTTCGCCAGCGCGCGCGTGATGCCCGCCACGGCGCTCTTGGACGCGGTGTACGACGGCACCAGGATCCCGCCCTGGAACGATAACATCGACGCGACGTTGATGATCGAGCCGCCGCCCTGCTCGCGCATGACGCGCGCCGCCGCCTGGGACAAGAAGAACACCGCCCGCAGGTTGATGTGCAGCACGTCGTCCCAGTCCTGCTCGGTGTACTCAATGGCGGGCGCGCGCCGGATGATCCCGGCGTTGTTCACCAGGATATCGAGCCGCCCGAACTCGGCCACCACCTTCGCCACCTGATCGTCGAGATCGCTCACCGACGCCTGGAGCAGATCGCATTCCAGGTTCAGGAACCGGCGCCCGAGCGCCTCGACCTGGGCGCACGTCTCGTGACAGTCCGGCGTGCGATCCAGCCCGGCGATGTCGGCGCCGGCTTCGGCCAGACCGACCGCCATCCCCTGGCCGAGTCCCTGGCTGGCCCCGGTGACAAGCGCCACCTTACCCTTGAGGCTGAACTGTTCGAGAATGCCCATGCTGCGCCCCTTCCCGCTAGCGCAGATCGGTCATGGCGACGGCGTCCATGTCGCTGAAGGTCTGGTTTTCGCCCGCCATCGCCCAGATGAACGCGTAGTTACCGGTGCCCATGCCGGCGTGGATCGACCAGCTCGGCGAGATCACCGCCTGCTCGTTACGGACCACGATATGGCGCGTCTCGTCCGGCTCGCCCATCAGGTGAAAGACCACGTTGTCGCCCTGGATGTCGAAGTAGAAGTAGACCTCCATGCGGCGCGCGTGCGTGTGGGCCGGCATGGTATTCCACATGTTGTTCGGATCCAGCAGCGTGACGCCCATCACCAACTGGCAGCTTTTCGCGCCATCGGGATGGATGTACTTGTAGATCGTGCGCTCGTTGGAATTGGCGATGCTGCCCAGGTGGGCCGGCTCCGCCGCGTCGATCGGGATGTGCGTGGTCGGGTAGGCGTGGTGGGCCGGCGTGCTGCTCAGGTAAAAGCGGGCCGGGTTGGCCGGGTCCGCGCTGGCGAACACCACGTCACGCGTGCCCATGCCGATGTACAGCCCGTCCAGGCGGTTCATGGCGTACTCGGTCCCGTCCGCCGTGATGGTGCCCGGGCCGCCCACGTTCACAACGCCCAGCTCGCGCCGCTGCAGGAAGAAGTCCGCGCCCAGCTCCTTCGGATCGCCCGCCAGCGCCACGCTGCCGCTGGCGGGGTACGCGCCGCCGGTGATGATCCGGTCGATGTGGCTGTAGACCAGCTTGATCTCGTCCTCAACGAACAGCCGCTTGATCAGGAACTCGCGGCGAAGCTGCTTGGTCGTGTATTTCTTGACTTTTGCGGGATGCGACGGATAACGCATTTCCATGATAACGCTTGCTCCTCGTAGTTATAGCTCGATCAGATACAGTTGCACGCGGCCCCCAAAGTCGGAGGCGTAGAGAATCCGGCTGCCGTCCCAGCTCCACGTCGGGTGGCAGTGGCTGGCCTGCGTGTGCCAGGACGTCTTGTGATGGGCCAGCGTTTGCAGCGTGGCCTTCTCGCCCGCGATGTCGATCAGCACCAGGTCGTCCACGTCGTCGCCGACCAGCACGGTATTGTCCGGGTTGGCGTGGTAATGGTTGCAGTAAAACGGCATGTCAATGCGCCGGACCAGCTCGCCGGAGCGAGACATCAGCCCCACGAACGGGATTATCGTGTTTTCGTTGACCGCCACATCGGTCACTACGGCCTGGGTGCGGTGCGAGGTGATCGTGCCGTCGTGGCCGGGGCCGCGATCGTCGAAGAAGACGTAGCCATCCTGCGTCCAGAACTCGTGGCCGATGGCATCCTGCTCATCCTGGCGGAAGCAGGGACGCGCCTCGCGCCGGACGAAATCCAGGAACCAGATGCGCTGCGTCACCAGGTTCCACGGCCCTTCGTGGCAGAACATCCCCAGCGTCGAGTCGTCGGGCGAGAACTGGAAGTGGCCGAGCTGGTGCGTGTCCTTGAAGACATCAAACCAGCCGGAACCGTCCAGATAGGCGAGCGTGACGCGGCCATCCTTGATGCGGTAGTAGCGCTCTTTGAACCCGGCATAATTCGCGCCGTTCTCGACGTAGGTCGGCGGCTTCTCGTTGCGGCAGAATGCCACGTACTGCCGGTTGGGCGCGATCGACGGCACGCTCGAGATCGCGAAGGCCGGGTCCTCCTCGTAGACGGTGATCGCCCCGCCGCCCGCCAGATCCAGCACGCGGACGTCGTGCGCGCCGGTCGTGTAGGCCAGCAGCGCACTGTCCGGCGTCTTGGTGAAGGTGTGGGGCCCCTGCAATACGTCGCCCGACAGGCGCTCGATGATCCCGGTGTCCAGGTTCATGCGGTACGGGCTGTACTGGGGTGATTCGTGGGGCGCGCGGTCCTCGCCGGACGCGCGATCCGACACGAAGATGATCTCGTTCCTGTTCCGGTCAAACGAGTTTTCGGTGAAATACATATGGACGTTGTTGCCGGTCGAGGTTAGTTGCTTGATCGTCCGGCCCGTCTTCTCATCCTTGAACTCGCGAATTTCCGATGGCCATGTGTCACTCATATCGACTCGAACCTTTGTGATGCGTCAAACAGGCACAGCATGTAACACGAAGCGCGTCGCCCCGGCGGGCAGCGTCACCGCCAGCCGCGACAGCACGCCGTCGAGCATGTTTTGGCGGCAGGCGTCCTCCAGCCGCTCGGCGGTGAAGACCGCCCCGGACGGCTCCGCGACGCGCAGCTCCAGCGCTGCGTGCTCGCCGGTGATGCGCGCGGTCGCGCCATCGATCGCGACTGGGTGCCACGTCGTGAAGGCTTCCTCGATGTCCAGCGGCGGACCGTCGAACACGAACTCGTCGCTGAGGGTGAGCGCGCCGGTCCCCGAGTCGAACTCGAACGTCCGGCGCGCGCGCGCCAGCGCCGGGATGTCATACGCCTGGTGGAAGTCCACTACGGCATATTTTAGCGCGCCGCGCTGCCGGTGGTCCACGATGGCGCCGTGGAACTGCTTGCAGCCGCCAAACTCGGGCCCCGGCGCCTGAAGCTGGCCGCCGATGCGCGGGACGCTGTGAGAGTACGAGTTGTTGAACACGTTCTCGTAGCGCGGCTGGCGGAAGTACTCCTTGCTGTACAGGCCGCGCCCCGGATCGGGGATCAGGCTGTCGCCCGCCACATTGAGGATGAAGGTGGCGACGTCGGTGTGGCTGTGGTGCCCGTCGTTGTGGCCGGACTTGGTCACGAAGACGACCGGCCTGCCGTCCGCAGTCTGGCCCACGAACTTGATCAGGCCTGTGTCCGGCAGGAAGAAGTCGCGCGGCTCCAGCGGCGGGACGGGCTGCGTGCAGTCCCACCAGGCCGCGTAGCGGTGGACGATGGGCAGCTTGGAATAGAAGTTGTAGCCGAACTTGCGGGCCGTCTGGCGATCCATCTGCGCGCCGGCCTCGGACATGACGGCGCCCCCGTCTAGCTCGCCGAACAGCGCGCGCAGCTCGGCCACTCCGGTGCGCTCCGCCAGCCGGTTGACCACGCCCGCCGACAGGGTGAGCGTCTCGGTCGCGTCGCCGAAGTTCACGAAGCGGTTGGGCGGCACCAGCGCCACGCCCGGCGGATAGGCAGCGATATCGCGCAGACGGGGATCGGCCAGCAGATCCAGCTCGCCGCGGGAGATCTCGCGCAGCAGCTCCGCCACGGCGATCACGTACATCATGCCGTAGTTCCAATAGCCGATGCCCTCGATCGAGCCGCCGTCGGCCTCGAACCCGGTGGCGAGATACGCTTCGAACCCTTCCAGCACCAGCTCGAGCGCCTCGGCCAGGGTTTCGAGGTCCTTCTCCAGCCGCAGGAACGCCAGCCCGATCGAGCCGTTGCACACGCCGTTCCAGTTCAGCGCGCCCCTGAACCACCAGTGATCGCGGGCATAGGCCAGGTACGGCCTGAAGATATGGCGCTCGACTTCTTGCCGGATGCGCTGCCGGACTTCTGGCGCCAGCGCGTCGCCCACCAGGACCACCGTCTCGGCCAGGGCCGCGCCCGTCTCGGCGGCGAACAGGTCGATCGAGTCCGGCTCGCGCGTGAGCATGGTGTGCGCGCCCAGCGGCGCCGTCCGGAGGCGCGGCGGGTCCAGCTCCCAGTAATCCGGCCCCTGCTCCTCGTGCGCGGGCAGCACCCACGTCGTCTCCTCGCAGATGCTCCAGGCCAGGTTCTGGATCGCCTCGAGCGCCGTTTCGTCGCCGGTGATGAACTCCATCACGGCGCGCGTCAACGTGGCCCGCTTCAGGAAGTACGGCTCCTCGTAGTGGCGGCGCACGCCGGTGTGCTCGAACTGGCGATAGAGGGTGTAGGTGAGCGTCGGGATCGCGTCCCGCTCGGGGATCTCGCGCCGGATACTGTCCAGCAAGCGGGCAGTCGTGGGCGACTGGCGCACTTCTTCGGCCAGATCGGCGACCGGGCCGGGCGCGGCCAGCCACGCCTTGATCTGCTCTTTCGAAGGTCGATACACGTCAATGGACTCCAATCAGCGACAGTTGATCGGCGAAATGACACGCCACGCCGTGCCCGCTCTCGAATTCGCGCCACGCGGGGACCTGTTCTTTGCAGATCGCCTGGGCGTAGCGGCAGCGCGGGTGGAACGCGCAGCCCGGCGGCGGATTGGCCGGGTTCGGCACATCGCCCGTCAGGATGATGCGTTCGCGGCTGACGTCCGGGTTGGTCGAGGGTACTGCCGACAGCAGCGCCTCGGTGTAGGGATGCAGCGGGTGGACGTACAGCTCGTCGGAGTTGGCCAGCTCGACCACTTTGCCCAGGTACATGACCGCGATCCGGTTGCTGATGTGCTGCACGACCGACAGATCGTGCGCGATGAACAAATACGTCAGCCCCAGATCGTTTTGCAGATCCTGCAGCAGGTTCACCACCTGGGCCTGCACCGACACGTCCAGCGCGGATACAGGCTCGTCACACACGATCAGCTTAGGGCGCAGGGCCAGGGCGCGCGCGATTCCGATCCGCTGGCGCTGGCCGCCGCTGAACGCGTTCGGGTAGCGGTTCATATACTCCGGGCGCAGCCCCACCCGCCGCAGCAGATCGCCCACTTCGGCCTTCAGATCGCTGCCGCGCTTCCGGGTGTGGATCACCAGCGGTTCGCTGACGATGTCCAGCACGGTCATGCGCGGATTGAGCGACGAATACGGGTCCTGGAAGATCATCTGGATCTCGCGGCGGTAGGCGCGCAGTTCACGCGGGGACAGCTTGGCAAAATCGATGGCGCGGGCGCCGTTGGACCCGGCTGGCGATGGGGCGGGCGCGCCCGGACCGGCGGCGGCATCGCCGTAGTAGAGAATCTCGCCGGCGGTCGGCACGTAGGCGCGCACGGTGCAGCGCCCCAGCGTCGTCTTGCCGCACCCGCTTTCGCCCACCAGCCCCAGCGTCTCGCCGCGCAAGATACTGAACGAGACGCCATCGACAGCGCGGACATGGCCGACCACGTGCTTGAGGAGGCCGCGTTTGATCGGAAAGTACATCTTCAGGCCGTTGATGTCGAGCAGTTTCGCTTTGTCAGCCATGGCCAGCCTACCCTGTATACAGTGTGCAGCGCACATAGTGCCCCGGCTCGATCTCGACCAGCGGGACGCCCGCCGGGTCCGTGCAGGCCGCTTTTTTGGCCGCAGGACAGCGTGTGTGGAAGGCACACCCCTGGGGCACGTTGAACGGATCGGGGATCATGCCGGGAATCGGGTGCAGGCGGCTGCGCTCCTTGCTGCCCAACTCCGGCACCGACTGCATCAGACCCACGGTGTACGGGTGGGCCGGACGCTTGAACAGCGTCTTCCGATCCGCGATCTCGACGATCTTGCCCAGGTACATCACGGCGATGCGGTCGGCCGTCTCGTTGATCACGCCCAGGTTATGGGTGATCATGATGATCGCCGACTCGAACTCCTGCTGGAGATGGCGCATCAGGTCGAGGATCTGCGCCTGGATCGTCACGTCCAGCGCGGTGGTCGGCTCGTCGGCGATCAGCACCGACGGATTGCACGACAGCGCCATCGCGATCATGGCACGCTGGCGCATCCCGCCCGAATACTGGTGCGGGTACGACCGGATGAACTCGCGCGCGTTGCCGATGCTCACCGCTTCCAGCATGGCGATGGCCCGTTCTTCGGCCTCGCGCTTGTCGACGTTCTGGTGCAGGATGATCGACTCCATGATCTGGTCGCCGATGGTGTGCATCGGTGAGAGCGAGGTCATCGGCTCCTGAAAGATCATGGCGATCTCGTTGCCCCGGATCGAGCGGATCAGGTCGCCTTCCGGGTCGATCTGCGTGATGTCGATTTCTTCGCCGTTGCGCCTGCGAAACCAGATGTGCCCGTTGGTGATGCGCGCGGTACGTTTGGGCAGCAGGCGCATGATGCTGTGGGCCGTCACGCTCTTGCCACAGCCGGACTCGCCCACCAGGCCGAGCGTTTCGCCGTTGCGCACGTTGAAGGTGACGCCATCCACTCCCCGCACCATGCCATCCAGCGTGCGAAATTGCACTTCGAGGTCGGTGATTTCTAGCGTGTGGTCAGCATTCATGACGGCCTCTAAATCGTGTAGGGGTCGGCCGCGTCACGCAGACCGTCGCCCATGAAGCTGAAGGCCAGGATCACGATGACGATGACAATGGCCGGCGTGAACACCCACGGGTAGAGCGCCAGCGACTGCAGGTTCTGCGATTCCTGGAGCAGCACGCCCCAACTGGTAGTGGGCGGCCTGAGGCCCAGGCCCAGGAAACTGAGCGCCGTTTCTGCGATGATCATGGCCGGCATGGCCAGCGTCGCCACGACGATGATCTGGCCGAACGTCGCCGGGATCAGGTGTCTGAAGATGATGCGCGCGTCACTCGCCCCGGCCAGCTTGGCCGCCATGACGTAATCGCTCTGGCGCAGCGCCAGCACCTGGCCGCGCAGTTGGCGCGCCAGCCACGTCCACCCGATCAACGACAGGATCAACGTTACCGCAAAATACGTCTTGAGCTGCGACCAGCCCGCCGGCAGCGCAGCGGACAGCGCCATCCATAGCGGAATATCCGGAAAGGCGCGCACCAGCTCGATCAGGCGCTGCATAAGCTCGTCCACGATGCCGCCATAGTAGCCGGAGATGATGCCGAGCGTCGTGCCAAAGACCAGGCTCATCAACACGCCAACCAGCCCGATCGTCAGCGAGATCTGGCTCCCCAGGATGATGCGCGAGAACATATCGCGGCCCTGACGATCGGTCCCCAGCACGCTGACAATCCCGCCCTCCGCCTGGAAGAGGTGAATGTTGGTCTCGAACAGGCCCAACAGCTTATAAGAATCGCCCTCTGCAAAGAAGTCGAGATAGATTTTTTCGTCGGTTTGTTTGTGCACACGCCGCAGGCTCTCGTCGTAGCCCGACTCGATGCCGTAGACAAACGGGCGCAGCTTGCCCTCGTCGAACAGGTGAACGCGCTGCGGCGGCAGGTAGAGCTGCTTGGTGAAACGCGTGGTCAGTGAGTAGGGCGCGATGAAATTGCCGAACGCCGCAACCAGGTAATAGAACAAGACGATGACCATGCCGATGATCGCCGCCCGGTTGCGCCGGAAGCGCCGCCAGATCATCGTCCACTGCGACGCGGCGAAACGGGCTTCCTCTTCGGACAGTTGCATCAGCTCGGCGTTGGCCTCGCGCGCCGCCTCGTCTTCGGCCAGGCGGCGATACAGCTCGCGCAGCGAGTCAGATTGCTGATCGATCGGGCGTTGAGGCAGGGGGTTGGATGATTCGATCATGTGTACACAATCCTCGGATCTAGCCAGGCCAGAATCAGATCGGCGATGAGGTTCGATGCCAGAAGCATGAACGACATGATCAGCAAGAACGTCCCGGCGACGAACATGTCCTGGCTTTGCAGCGCGCGCAGAAAGAGCGGCCCGGTGGTGGGCACGGACATCACCACGCCGATCAGGATCGACGAGGAGATGATCTTGGGCACTTCCATCGCCAGCACGCTGACCACGGGGTTGAGCGCCGAGCGCACCGCGTACTTGTTGATGACCTTCTTCTCTTTAAGCCCTTTGGCGCGCGCCGTGGTGATATACTGCTTGTTCATTTCATCGAGCATGCCGTTGCGCATGATGCGCATCAGCTGCGCGGTGCTCGCCAGCCCCAGGATGATCGCCGGCGGCCACAGGTGCAAGAAGTAATCCCAGGCTTTCGCCAGGCTCATCGGTTGGTTGATGAACTCCGGAGACTGGTCGCCCACGACGTTCAAGCCCAGTTTGATCCCGCCGATGTACATCCAGATCAGCGCGAGCAAAAACCCAGGCACCGACAGCCCGAGAAACGCCACCAGCGACAGCAGCGCGTCGCCGGCTGAGTACTGGTGGGTGGCCGAGTAGATGCCGATCGGGATCGAGAGCGCGATCATCACCAGGATCGAGCAGAACCCCAGCAGCACGGTGTACCAGATACGGTCGGAGATCAGCGGCCACACCTCGCTGGACCACTCGTAGGAGTAGCCAAAGTCGCCCTTCGGAAAGCCCTTGATCCACGTCAGATATTGCTTCAAAAACGGCTCGTCCAACCCGTATTTTTCCCGCAAGAGCTGCGCCTGCTCGTTCGACATGCCGCCGCCGCTGGTCCCCTGGACGGCCTGCAACGTGGTCAGGTAGTCGCCGGGTGGCAGTTGGATGATGACGAACACGATGAAGGAGATGGCGATCAACATGGGCACCATCGCCAGCAACCGTCGGACTATGAAATGGATCATACGCTCGCCTCCGGGAGTCACTGTTCGGATGGGGAGATGGGCTGGGTGCTGGTCTCAGCACCCAGCCCAAGAGACACTCCAGGCAGCTTACTCGCCGCCACCCGCGAAGTAGAAGGTCGCAGGTTCCAGCGTGCCGGGGGTCATGATGATCCAGTCGGCGGTGTGGACCGGGTCAACATTCATGAAGTTGTCCTTGACCACCACCGGGTTCGGGACCATCCCCGCCGTGCCCAGCGTCCACAGGTTTTCGGTGGACATGCGGACGATTTCCTTGCCGATTTCGACCTGCCGCTCCGGATCGACGGTGGCACGGTACTCATCGTACAGCGCCATCACAGCCTTGAACTCATCAGTGGGTTCCAGGCCATCCGCGCCGCCCGACTTGTACCAGATACCGTAAGCCGGGGCCATCCACGAGCGCTCATCAAACGGGAACTGGTAGATCGGGTCCACCATCGGGACCAGGCCACGGTCGGTCGACCAGGTCGAGATCATCACCTCGTTGCCGCCCGCCCGCGGCCAGAACACCTCGCGGGTTTCGATCTCGTACTCGTTCTTCAGGCCGATCTCATCCCAGTACTGCGAGATCAGCTCGAGCGTGTCGGCCATGCCGGTGGCCGTGGCCGACGTCTCGATGACCAGCAGCAGGTCCGATCCATCGGCGAAGTTGTAGTAGCCATCATCACCCTTCACCAGACCGATCTCATCGAGCAGCGAGGTGGCCAGCTCGGGATCGTACTGGGCATAGTAGTTTTGAAGCTCGGGGATGAAGTAGGGTGAGTAGGGCACGACGCTGATCGTCTGCGGGACGCCCTGACCCAGGAACGCGACCTCGTTGATCGCATCGCGATCAATCGCGACGGAGGTTGCCTGGCGGAAGCGCAGGTCCTGGAACAGAGTCCGGTACTTGTCGTCCGGGTAGCTCTGGTTGAAGAACAGAGTCGCGGCAGAGGCCTGGGCCTGAGGCCACATCAGCATGTGGTAGCCGTTCGCCTCGGCGTTCTCGAGATAGACCGGGTACTGCGCCAGGTCGATGCCGCGCGCCTGCATATCCAGCTCGCCCGCAACGCCCATGATATTCAAACCTGCAACGTCATCGACCATGTGATAGTACTGGTAGTCGATGTAGGGGAGCTGATTGCCCTCGGTGTCAACCGCGTAGTAGTACGGGTTGCGCTCGGCAATCATCAGCGTGGTGCCGGCTTCATACTCGGTGATCTTCCAGGCCGTCATCACCGGGCGATCCACGTTGTAGTCGAACGCTTTCTCTTCGAATAGCTCGTAGGTGCCGGTGTCGCTGTATTCAGGGTGGAACTGCTCGAGGTAGTGCTTGGGCGCGTAGAAACCGAAGCGCTCGAAGCCGAGCGGCCACTGGTTGCCGTGGAAGGCCAGGCCGACCGTTTCGGCCAGACCGTTGGGCGCCGCGAATTTCAGCTTGATGGTGATGTCGTCGATCTTCTCAAGCGTCATCGGCTCGCCAGCAACGATCCACTCGGAGTGAATGGCCGCTGTGATGTTCGTATCCTGTTCGATGGCTTCCCACCAGAAGATCACGTCATCAACGGTCCACGGCGTGCCATCGGACCACTTGAGGCCCTCGCGGAAGAACAGGGTCAGTTCGGTGCCGTCTTCGTTCCACTCCCAGCGCTCGGCCAGGCCCGGCTGTACCGGATCGGACGGGTCGCGCGGCCAGCGCAGCACGGGGTCGTAGTTCACGCGGCCGAAGCAGTGGAAGTCGTTCACACCGCGCCATGCGCGATGCCAGATGCCACCGTATTCACCTATACTCTCGAATGGCTCGACAACGCGCGGATTGGCCGGCAGGCGTTCCTCAACGGGGGGCAGCTCGCCCGCCGCGACTTTCGCCGCCAGCATCGGGGCCTCCTTGTAGCCGCCGTCCTGGGCCAAGGCCGAAGACGTGCCGCCCAACGAAGGCAGGGCCATTGCCACAGCCACGACAATGGAGAGAACGGTAATCAGTAAACGCTTATGAGACATTTTTTCTCCTCAGCTAAGACTTAAGGCTTTCTTTCCGAGATCTGCGTGCGATGGGCTTTGCTGTCAGATGACCTCCTCTCTGGTGGTTGGTGGCCCACCACGCCGGTCAGGGCGCGCTCGCGCGAATGATGAGCTGTGGCTGGATGATGATGTCCTGGCAGTCTCCGCTGCAGTTGTGGATGTGGTCGAGCAGCAGCCGCATCGCCTGCCCACCCAGCTCGGTCTTGGGCAGCCGGCAGGTCGTCACCGACGGGGTGACCAGTGCCGCCATGGGAATGTCGTCGTAACCGGCGATCGCCACGTCCTCCGGCACCCGGCGCCCCAGGTCGGCGCACGCGTGCAAGGCGCCGATGGCGCTCAGATCGTTGTAACAAAACAGGGCCGTGATTTCGGGATAGCAGCTCAGCAGATCGTGAGCGACCTCGCGCCCGGATTCGACAATGGGCAGGCAGGGCCGCTCCCAGGCGGGCCGATGCGGAATCCCGGCGGCCTCCAGCGCAGCACGGTAGCCGACCGCGCGCTGCGCGCCGCTGAACGACCGCGCCGGGCCGGCCAGGAACCCGATCTGACGGTGTCCGCGGCTGATCAGGTGTTCGACCATCATGCGCCCGCCCCGCACATCATCGATCAGCACCGCCCCGAAGCGGCCTTCTGGATCACGCCGGTTGACCAGCACCACGGCGGAATGGCGTGCCAGCACGGCCTGCAGCTCGGCTTCCTCGAGCCGCGAGCTGCACAGGATCAGGCCGTCCACGCGTTTTTCTTCCAGGGATTGGAGCACAGCCAGCTCGCGCTGGGGGTCTTCCTCGGTGTTGCACAGGAACACGCTGTAGCCCTCTTCGAAGGCCACCTGTTCGACGCCGCGCGCCACTTCAGAGAAAAAGGGATTCGAATTGTCGAGGACGACCAGGCCAATGGTGCCGGTGCGGTTGGTGGCGAGGCTGCGGGCAATGTCGCTGGGCCGGTAGCCAAGGCGGTTGATCACGCTCTGGACGCGCCGACGGGTGCCCTCGCTGATCTCGCCCTTGTTGTTGACCACGCGCGAGACGGTCATCAGCGACACGCCAGCCTCGGAAGCTACATCAGCCATCGTAATGCGTTGTTGAGGCATCAAAAAAAATCCTGTTAACGCTAACGAGAGCGCTAACATCATCATATCATTAGTTTATTGTCAAATGTCAAGTAACTGCCCGGCTCCCCGGTCAATTCGCCGGAGAAAACGGTGCAAACCTATTGTGCACGCTGGCACAATGCAGTATACTGGAGACGAGTTAGCGTTAACTCTGAAGTACTCGTCACTCACCATAGCGTGACTGGATGGGTTAGCGTTAACTCGACCTGAGCACAGTGTAGACTCACTTTGGTGTTTTGTCAACAGGATTGCTCAGCCATGGCCCGCAAACGCGTTACCCTCGAAGATGTGGCCCGTGAAGCCGGTGTCTCGACTATGACCGTCTCGCGCGTGATCAACAACACGGGACGCATCAGCCAGGCCACCCGCGACCGCGTGCGCGAGATCATCATCCAGCTCGACTATCGCCCCAGCCGCGCCGCGCGCACCCTGGTCACCAACAAAACCTTCATGATCGCGCTGGTCCTGCCCGACATCACCAACCCCTACTTCGCCGAGGTCCTCCAGGGCACAGAGAACGTGGCCTGGCAGCGCGATTACAGCGTGCTGCTGGTCAATACCGACGAAAACCTGGCGCGCGAGCAGGCCGCCCTCAGCCAGATCGAGGAGACGACCGTCGATGGGATCATCGTCTGCGCCCCGCGCCTGCCCGACTACGTGCTGCTGCCGCTGATCGAGAAGCACCAGTGCGTGGTGGCTGTCAACCGCCAGGTGCCACACCACCTCGCCAGCGTGGTCCGCAGCCGCTATGCCCAGGGCCACCGCGCCCTGCGCGCCGCCGAGCTGTTGATCGAGCTTGGACGGCGGCGGATCGGGTACATCCGGCTGGCCCGCAGCGCGATCGCGGTCGAGGCTGACCAGTTCGTGCAGGCCGTCCAGGCCAGGGGAGTCCCCTCGTCGCCGGAATGGTGCGTCACCTGCCCACCCAACTGGCAGGCCGGTTACGAGGCCGGGCGGGCGCTGCTGATGGACCATCCCGAGCTCGACGCGCTGATCGGCGGCAATGATCTGGTCGCGCTGGGCGCGATGCGCGCGGCAATCGAGCTGGGCCGGCGCATCCCCGACGACCTGGCCATCATCGGCGGCGATGACATCCTCATGGCGAGCCAGGTCACACCCGCGCTCACGACATTTCGCTCGCCGAAGCGCGAGATCGGCACGACCGCGGCCCAACTGCTGTTCAAGCGCATCGACGGCGACACGGAATATCATGAGCACCTGTACGATGAGCTACTGGTCCGGCGCGGCAGCACGGGCTGAGTCCCCGGTCCCTGCCCGCCGGCGGCTGCTGGCGAGTGGGACCCGTTGACAAGGCAGCAGGAAATCGCCTAGAGTAAAGTTAGTGAATTTGAAATGTCTCTCAGAAAAAATACCTGATGAGGCGATCGTACAATGGCTCTTAGGTCCCCCTCCCCCAAACGCTCGATGAGTCTGGAAGACATCGCCGCCAAGGCGGGCGTGTCGCGCTCGACGGTCTCGCGCGTGATCAACAACGATGGCTACGTGAGCGAGCGAACCCGGCAGCGCGTCATGGCGATCGTCGACCAGGTCGGCTTTGCGCCCAACCCCGCGGCGCGCGCCCTGGTGACGCGGCGCACCCGCATCATTGGCCTGGTCATCCCCCAGGCGCCGATCGTGCTGTTCGATGACGCCTATTATTTCCCCAGCCTGCTGCAGGGCATCTCGCGCGTCACCAGCGAGCGCGATTACGCGCTGGCGCTGTGGCTGGGCGGCGCCGAAGAGGATGAAGACCGCTTCTACCGGCAGGTCATCTGCACCCGCCTGGTGGACGGTGTGATTCTCGCCTCGGCGGCCTGCGACGACTGCCTGATCGAGCATTTCCTGGGCACCGGCACGCCGTTCGTACTGGTCGAGCGCCCGGGGCAGTATGCCGACCGCATCAACTTCGTCACCATCGACAACATTCAGGCGTCCCGCCAGGTGATCCAGCACCTGATCGCGCTGGGCCGCCGCCGCATCGGCCTGATCACCGGCAACCTCGCCAACACCGACGCGCAGGATCGTCTGGCGGGCTACCGGGAGACTCTCGAGGAAGCCGGCATCGGCGTCGACGAGAACCTGATCGCCATCGGCACGTTCAGCTACCAGAGCGGCTATGATGGGATGCGCGCCTTGATCGAGCAGCGGGTCGATGCGGTCTTTGCGGCCAACGATATCACCGCTCGCGGGGCGCTGCAGGCGCTGCACGAGGCAGGGCTCCATGTGCCCGGCGATGTGGCCGTGGTCGGGTTTGACGATCTGCCCACCGCGACGCAGGTCATGCCGCCGCTGACGACCGTCCGGCAGCCGATCGAGGACAAGGGCGCCCAGGCGGCGACCATCCTGCTCGACTTGATCGAACATGGCGACAGCACGCCGTGCCACGTGATGCTGCCCACAGCGCTGATCGTGCGCGAATCGTGCGGCGCTGCCGCGCTGGTCCGCCCGGCACCGTGACGCGCCCGTCCGCCCGGGCGCTGTAGGTCCTCTCCGGCGCGGGTCTCATCCGGCGCCCATTATCCCCGGCGCGACATTGCAGATCGGGTCGATCTGCCCTATAGTTCAGGGGCGAATTCACCACACACGCGAGAGATCGCCATGCCTGCAACCGCCGACCTGATCATCCACAGCGCCGCTCAGATCGCCACCTGCGCCAGCCCGGACGGGCCAAAGCGCGGCGCGGCCATGCGCGAGTTGGGCCTGATCGAAGACGGCGCGCTCGCCATCCGCGCCGGGCGCATCATCGCGGTGGGCTCCACGCCGGATATCCGCGCCCGCTTCACCGCGCCCCAGGCCATCGACGCGCGCGGCAAAGCGATTTGTCCCGGCCAAGTGGACGCACACACACACACCGTCTACGCCGGGGACCGCATCGCGGAGTTCGAGCAGCGCATCGGGGGCGCGACCTACCTCGAGATCATGGAAGCCGGCGGCGGGATCGTGAGCACGATGCGCGCCACGCGGGCGGCTTCCGTCGATGAGCTGGCCCACGGTGCCGCCGCCCGGCTGGACGAAATGCTGCGGCTGGGCACGACCACCGTCGAGATCAAGACCGGCTACGGCCTGTCGGTCGAGTCGGAGATGGCGATGCTCAGCGCGATCGCGCAGCTGGCCGAAACCGGCCCGATGACGGTGGTCCCGACCTTTCTGGGCGCGCACGCCATCCCGCCCGAATACCGGGGCCGCGAAGATGACTACGTGACGCTGGTGACAGACGAGATGCTGCCTCAGGCGGCGGCGTGGTACCGGGATTCGACATTCGCCGCGAACGGCCTGCCGCTGTTCGCCGACGCCTTCTGCGAGCGCGGCGCGTTCACGCTGGACCAGTCACGGCGCGTGCTGGAAACCGCCCAGTCGTTGGGACTGGGACTGAAGATCCACGCCGACGAGTTCACCGCGCTGGGCGGCGTCGGGCTGGCGGTCGAACTGGGCGCGACGTCGGTCGATCACCTGGACGTCACGGCGCCCGCCGACATGGCCCGGCTGGCCGCGTCGGACACGGTCGGCGTCGTACTGCCGGCGGTCAATTTCCACCTGGGCAGCCACCATTACGCCGACGCGCGCGGCCTGATCGACGCGGGGGCGGCGCTCGCGCTGGCGACCGATATCAACCCCGGCTCGGCGCCCTGCCCCTCGCTGCCGCTGGTCATGGCGATTGCCTGCCGCTACCAGCGCCTGCTGCCCGCCGAGGCACTCAACGCCGCGACGATCAACGCGGCGCACGCGATCGGCCTGGGGGACCGGGTCGGCTCGCTCGAGCCCGGCAAAGCCGCCGATCTGCTGATCCTGAGCGCGCCCGATGTACGCTACCTCGCCTACCAGTTGGGCGGGAACGTCGTCGAGTGCGTCATCAAGAACGGCGTCGTGGTCTAGAGAGACAGAAGAGTCAAAGGACACTTTGCTCGTGGACACCATTGTGCTTGACGGAAACAGTCTGACCATCGAGCAGGTCGTCGCTGTCGCGAGTGGCGCGCCCGGCGATCCGCGCGTGGTCATCGGCGACGCGGCGCGGGCCAGGGTCGCGCGGGCGGCGGACGCCGTCGCCCACCTGCTGGACGAGGGGCGCGTCGTGTACGGCATCACGACCGGCTTCGGCGCGTTCAAGAACCGGGTGATCCCGCGCGAGCAGGTCGAGCTGCTCCAGCGCAACATCGTCGAAAGCCACGCGGTCGGCGTGGGCGATCCGTTCGATACGCCCACCGTGCGGGCGATCATGCTGGTGCGAGCCAACACGCTCGCCAGTGGCTATTCCGGCATCCGGCCCAGCACGCTCGATCTGCTGGTCGGGATGCTGAACGCGGGCGTGCACCCGGTCATCCCGGAGAAGGGATCGCTCGGTGCGAGCGGCGATCTCGCCCCGCTGGCACACATGAGTCTGGCCCTGATCGGCGAGGGCGAGGCCGAATACCAGGGCGCGATCCTGCCCGGTGGCGAGGCGCTGGCCCGCGCCGGACTCCAGCCGATCGCGCTGGCGGCCAAGGAGGGGCTGGCCCTGACCAACGGCACGTCGGTAATGTGCGCGATCGGCGCGCTGCAGACTTACCACGCCGAGCGGCTGAGCCAGGTCGCCGACATCGCCGGCTGCCTGAGCCTGGAGGCGCTGCACGGCACGTCGGTGGCCTTCGACGAGCGCATTCACCGGCTGCGCCCCTTCCCCCGCCAGGTGGACTGCGCGACGTATCTCCGCGCGCTGCTGGACGGCAGCGAGTTCACGCGCGACGACGATCCGTCGCACGTGCAAGACGCCTACACGCTGCGTTGCATCCCACAGGTGCACGGCGCGGTGCGCGACGCCATCGCCTATGCGCGCTGGGCGATCGATATCGAGCTGAACGCCGTGACCGACAACCCGCTGATCTTCATCGACGAGGCGGGCGCGATCAGCGTGCTCTCCGGCGGCAACTTCCACGGCGAGCCGCTGGCGATCGCCATGGACTACCTGGGCATCGCGCTGGCCGAGCTGGGCAACATCGCCGAGCGCCGCATCATGCGCCTGATCGACGAGGCATCCAACACGCAGACGCTGCCCGCCTTCCTGACGCGCGAAGGGGGCCTGAACTCCGGCTTCATGATCGTGCAGTACACCGCCGCCGCGCTGGCGACCGAGAACAAGGTGCTGGCTCACCCGGCCAGCGTGGACACCATCCCCACCTCGGCCAACGTCGAAGATCACGTCAGCATGGGCTGCACCGCGGCGCTCAAGCTGCGCGACATCAGCGCCAACGTCGAGCGCATCCTGGCGCTGGAGCTGATGGCGGCCGCCCAGGGGATCGACTTCCGCAAGGAGACGGTCGGCGAGGGGGCGCGGCTGGGGCGCGGCACGCAGCCGGCCTACGACCTGATCCGCCAGCAGGTACCATTCATCCCGCGCGACACGATCATGTACGGCTATATCGAGGCGGTGCGGCGGCTGGTCGCCGAGGATCACATCGTCCGCGCGGTGAACAGCGCCATCGAGCGCGCCTAGCCGAATCTACGGCGTCGCCCTGAGAACCTCGCACAGCGCCTGCACCACGCTATCGATCTGCGCCTCGGTCAGTTCGGGATACAGCGGCAGGCTGAGGATCGTCGCGGCGGCTGCTTCGGCCTCTGGGAACTGGCCGCGCCGCCAGCCGCGATGCGCCAGCGCCGGCTGGAGATGCACCGGGATGGGGTAATGGATGCCCGCCCCAATGCCACGCTCGTTGAGCGCCGCTTTGATCGCATCGCGATTCCCCGGCACGCGGATGCAGTAGATGTGATAGACGTGGCGCGCGTCCGGCAACTCGACGGGCACCGTCACGCCGGGCACGTCCTTGAGACGCTCGGTGTACGCGGCGGCGTGGCGGCGGCGTGCCTCGGTCCACGCTTCGAGGTAGGGCAGCTTGGCGTTGAGCACCGCCGCCTGGATCGCGTCCAGCCGTTCGTTGGTCCCGATCACCTCGTGCACGTATTTGGCCGCGCTGCCATGATCGCGCAGCAGCGCCATCCGCCGCGCGAGCGCCTCGTCGCGCGTGGTGATCGCGCCCGCGTCGCCGTAGGCGCCCAGGTTCTTACCCGGATAGAAGCTGTAACAGGCGATAGCGCCCCAGTATCCGGCGCGCTGGCCCTGGTATTCGGCGGCGTGGGCCTGGGCCGCGTCCTCGACGAGCGCCAGGTCGTGGCGGCGCGCGATGGCGGCGATCTGATCCATCGGGCCGATCTGCCCGTAGATATGCACCGGCAGGATCGCGCGCGTCGCCGGTGTGATGGCCGCCTCAAGCTGGGCCGGATCGAGGCAGTAGCTCACCGGGTCGATGTCTACCAGCACCGGTGTGGCGCCGGCCAACTCGATCGCCTCGACGGTGGCAATGAACGTGTGGGCGGTCGTGATCACCTCGTCGCCCGGGCCGATGTCCAGCGCCTGGAGCGCCAGCACCAGGGCGGCCGTGCCGCTGCCGCAGCCGACGGCGACCGGGGCTCGCTGGAACGCGGCCCAGGCTGCTTCGAACTCCGCCACGGCCGGGCCGCTGATGAAGGCGGTGTTGGTGATGACGCGCGCGATGGCGGCGTCGATGTCCGGCTGGATGGCGGCGTACTGCGCTTTGAGATCGACCAGTGGGATGTGAGACATGGTGCGGTTGTCCGTGCAGGGTGCTGATCGTAGAACAGACTAACGAAACACGCCGGTTGGATGGCAACCCACTTGATTGCGCCGGGCCGTCGCCTCCAGATCCTCGAACAACTCGGTGAAGGCGGTGTCCGGGGGATAGTAGCCCGCTTCGGCATAGCCGCCCGCCACCAGCTCGGCATTCACGAACACGTCGCCCACGTAGACATAGCGCAGCAGGCGCCCGTATTTATCGGTGTCGCTCACATCGCGCACGAGCGTCACCACCTGATCATCGACCAGGACGGCGTTTGCCCGCGTCGCGTCGTTGTAGCACGGCTCGTCGCGCTCCGGCGTGTTGACCCCCACATACCGCACGCGATAGATCTCGGTCCCGATCCGCACGTCGATCGTGTCGCCGTCGATGACATATGTCACGCGCGCGGTCTCACCGCCCGCCGCTGGGCTGGGGATCACCGTCGGATCGCGGCCCGGATCGTCCTCGAACAGCTCGGTGCAGCCGCTCAGGGCAAGCAGGGTCAGCCCAAACACCAGCGCCAGCCGGCCAATCTTCAGCCAAAACCGTTTCATGTTGCTCCTTGAAGGTGTCCCATCAATGGCCAGCGAGCACACCCGCCCTGTGCTAGCGCCGGCGCGTGCGCCGGGTCTCAAGCTGGCGCATCCACAACGGGGCCTGATCGAACGAAAAGCTCTCGATACCCTCTTCCTCTTCGCGCGCCCGCTCCCGCCGCTCGATGGAGATGATCGCTGCCTTGACCCACAGCTCCAGGGTGCCATAGATGATCCCGGCGCCAATCAACTGAAAGCCGAGTCCCTGGAAGAAATTCTCGACGCTGCCCTGGCCGATCCAGAAGAACGAGATCAGGCCAAAAACGGTCAGCACCACGACGAAAACGCGTATGATCGGCCTGGTAGCCAATCTGATCCGTTCTCTGCGTTCCGAGCTCACCGGCGGCGCCCCCCTGTGTCCTTCAGCAGCATGCCAGACAGCATAGCACAAAACAGGGCAGGCCGCTTGCTGCGACCCACCCTGTCCGTCGCGCACCCTTTCCGCCGCCCGGCTCTCCGGCAGCGCGATCAGGCGGCCCGTCGCCCGCGTCTAGCTGCCGCCTGGGCCGCCGAAATAGCCCGTCGCGGTGAGCGTGAAACGAGCCCGCGCGCGGATGTCCTGCGACGACGTTCCGACCAGCGCCTCGAACTCGCCCGCTTCGGCCACCCAGCTCTGGCGTGCGTCGTCCCAATAGGCCAGCGCTTCGCGATCGACCGTCAGGGTGACGGTCTTCGTCTCGCCGGGTGCCAGCGCCACCTTCGCGAAGCCCTTGAGCTCTTTCTCGGGCCGCACCAACCGGGACTCGGCATCGCGCAGGTAGAGTTGGACGACTTCCTTGCCCGCGCGTCCGCCCGTGTTGGTGACATCGACCGACACGTGGAGCGCGCCATCCGGCGCCATCTCCGCCGCGCTCAGCCGCAGGTTGCCGATCTCGAAGGTCGTATACGACAGGCCGAACCCGAACGGGAACAGCGGCGCGATCTTCTTCTTCTCGTAGTAGCGATACCCGACAAACAGCCCCTCACCGTACAGCACGCGGCCGTTCTCGCCGGGATAGTTGAGGAAGGCGGGGTTGTCCTCCAGCCGGGCGGGGAACGTCTGGGGCAGCTTTCCGCACGGGTTCACGTCGCCGAACAGCACGTCCGCCACGGCGTTACCCAACTCCTGCCCGCCATACCACGACTGCACGACCGCCGCCACGTCGTCCAACCAGGGCATGTGGATCGCCGAGCCGGTGTTGAGCACGACGACGGTGCGCGGGTTAACCGCCGCCACGGCTCTGATCAGGCCCGCCTGGCCGCCGGGCAGGTCCATATCGAGCCGGTCGTAGCCCTCGCTCTCCCACTCGCTGCTGAGCCCGGCGAAGATTAGCGCGACGTCGGCCCGCGCGGCCAGCTCGACCGCCCGCTCCGCCGAGGGAATCTCGCCCGGCTCGCGGCAGCTCAGCCGGAAAGCGCCCATCTCGCCCCCCTCGGGATACGCGTACTCGATGGTGAGGGCTATGGTTTGGTTGGCCGCCAACTCCTTGTCGAAGCCGATCACGGTGTCGGCGGTGCGAAACAACTCCGGATCGGTGCCCCGCTTGTCCCACTGGTCGATCGCCAGCGCGCCATCGACGAGCAGCCGGCAGCGGCCCACGCTCACCAGGCTGAACCCGTACGTCCCGGCCGCGCCCGCGGTGAAGGTGGCGCTGAATCGGGCCGACATCTGCTCAGCGCGCAGCGGGTTCTCACCGTACCACGACTGCAGCGTGGACGTCACCAACTGGACGCGAACCGGCTCACCTTCGAAGCTGGCGTTGTCCCAGTACTCCGCCGTCAGACCGTGGGCGCCGCCGTGGGGCGAGGACGTCAGCCGCTCCAGCCTCACCGGCGGAATCCACCGCTGGTTGCTGCAGCCCATCTCGTACAGGATGTCCACTGCCTCCCCGGCGCGGCGCACCACGCCCTCGAACGGCGAGACGGTGTAGTGCGGATTGACCCGAGAACTGCCGCCGCCCATGATGCGCGCGGTCTTCGCATTCGGCCCGATGATGGCGATCGTCTTGATCGCGCCCGGATCCAGCGGCAGGGCCTGGCGATCGTTCTTCAGCAGGACGATGGACTCGGCGGCTGCCTCGCGTGCCAGGGCGCGGTGCTCCGGCTTATCGACCGCCTGCTCCCGCGGGATGACCGGGTTCTCGAACGCGCCCACCCGCTCGATGGTGCGCAGAATGCGCCGGACGGAATCATCGATCATCGCGGTATCGACCTCGCCCGCCGCGACGGCCTGTTTCAGCCTGTCGCCGCGCTGGCGCGCCGGGCCGGGCATCTCGATATCCAGGCCGGCGTTGGCCGCCGGGACGGTGCTGTAGGTCCCGCCCCAGTCCGACATCACGATGCCATCGAAGCCCCATTCGTCCTTCAGCAGGTCAGTGAGCAACCAGCGGCTGTCGCTGGCATATGCCCCATTGACGCGGTTGTAGGATGACATGACCGCCCACACGCCCGCCTCCTGAACCGCGGCCCTGAAGGGCGGCAGGTAGATCTCGCGCAGGGGGCGCTCGGCCACCTCGGAGCTCATCGAGTGGCGCTCGAATTCGGAGTCGTTGCAGATGAAGTGCTTGATCGTCGCGCCGACCCCCTTGCTCTGCACCCCTTTGATGTACGCCACGCCCAGCCGCGCCGTCAGGTACGGATCCTCGGAATAGCACTCGAAGTTGCGCCCGGCCAGCGGCGAGCGGTGAATATTCACCGTGGGAGCCAGCAAGATGTGCGCTCCCTTGAAGCGGGCTTCTTCGGCCAGCGCCTGCCCCACCCGCTCGACCAGCGCGGGGACCCAGGTGGCCCCCAGCGCGATGCCGACCGGGAAGCAGGCCGATGTGTGCCCGACTGGCCCGCCGACGCTCGTCTCGCCGCGGGCGCCGTTCGGGCCATCGGTCATCTTGATCGCGGGGATTCCCAGGCGCTCCACCGGAACGGTGTACCATACCGAGGCGCCGGCCATCAGTGACACCTTTTCGTCAAGGGTCATCTGGGCCAGCAGAGAGTCAATCAATTCGCTCACCTTCGCGCCCTTTCTTCTCTGAAAATATCTTCGCAAGTTACGTATCACGAGTGTACTGTGGACCGCCTGAGATGTCATCTGCGCCATCCGGCGCCCTGGGCAGAATCGGTCTGGACGCGTGTAAGGAAGCGTGGTATACTCACATCGAACATCCGTTCGTCTCTAGGAGGATAACATGGCTGAACTGACGATCACAACCTTTCTTTCACTCGACGGCGTAATGCAAGCGCCGGGCGGCGACGGCGAGGACTCGAGCGGGGGGTTCGCGTATGGCGGCTGGATGGTCCCTCATGCGGATGAGGACATGGGGAAGACGATGGACGAGATTTTCTCCAGGGCAGACGCTTTCCTGTTGGGGCGGAACACGTACGACATTTTCGCGGCGTACTGGCCGAAAGTGACCGATCCCAGCGACCCGGTTGCCGGCCCGCTGAACGCGCTCCCCAAGTTCGTCGCCTCCCGCACGCGGACATCGTTCGACTGGAACGGAACGTCTCATGTCCCCGATGTCGTGCAGGCTGTGGCCGATCTCAAGGCGCGGTTTCCGCGCGAGGTGCAGGTTCACGGCAGTTGCGGCCTCGCCCAGACCCTCATCGAGAACGACCTCATCGACGAATACCGGCTGCTCACATTCCCGGTGATCCTCGGACAGGGCAAGCGGCTCTTCGGCAGCGGTGCCATGCCGGCCACGCTGTCGCTCGTCAAGTCCAGCGTCACCAGCACGGGCGCCATCATCAGCTTCTACCGCCGTGCGGGGGCGCTCCAGACCGGCACGTTCGCGCTCGATGATGCGGACTCGGCGGCCAGCTAAGCCCATCAGTGAGCCTCTCACCCTAGAGCCATGTGCAATACTCACCATGTGAGCGGCACATGACGCTGAACAGAGGCTGCCGGCTTCACTGTCTGGCCTCAACGTCCCCGGCAGCCTCTCGGTGTGCTGGCCGATTCGCGGTAACGTCATGCAGTCCATATATGCCAAACAAGGAGGCAAAGCAATGAACACCCTCATGCAACAGCATGGCGAGTTGCTCCGCTCCACCCAGGAGCTGCGGCGCGACCTGCTCTCCGTCCTGGTCGACGAGGATCTGGCCTACAAGCTGCCCGGCAACAACATCACACTCGGCGCGCTCTGCCAGGAGATGGGCGAGTTCCAGCAGTCCTATATCGATGGGTTCAAGCACTTCAAGCAGGATTACCTGTACCGGCACAACGACCCGTCGGTCGCCACCAGCGTGGCGAGCCTGTCCGCGTGGTACGACGCGTTGGACCGCGAGCTGAACGCCGTGCTCGAAGGGCTGTCCGAAGACGACTTGCAGAAAACCATCGACCGGGGCTACGGCTTCACGCCCGGCGTGATCCAGAATTTTCACGTCTACCGCGAGGCGCTCCTGATCTTCTACGCCAAAGCCCACCTCTACGTCAAGGCGCTGAACAAGAGCGTGCCCGGCAAGTGGCGCTGGTGGATCGGCGACCGGATGGATTACGAGCAGTAATCCGGGCACTTTTCGTTTGAAGCCGGGTGCGAGTTGTGTTAAAATTCACAGGTAAGCTTCCGGGCCGACCATTTCTAGCAGCCGGGCCCAAAGCGTGTACAATGGAATCATCCATATTCTCTCCGAGCGGTACGGCCTAAAGCCCTGACAGGGCCATGGCATGCCGCCGCCTCACCCAGTGGTGAGGAATTCCTGCCCCAGGGCAGGAACAGGGTCGTGCGTGGAAACGCCGCGGCCTCCCGAAACCCCGGCCCGCCGGGGTGGACTTGGAAAGGAGAACCTGTGCCCGACACAACTACGCCTGCAGTTGTCGCCAGTTCTCCGCTGGCGACATTTGTTTTGTGGGCTGGCGTGGGCTGCCAGCGCAGGCTGCGTTTTGCGCGTGCTGTCCCGCTGCGCCGGGACACTTCTTCGAGGAAGGAACGGAACGCATGTTAAAGCGTAGCATCGTCTTGATAGTCCTGATCGCCCTCTGCGCGGGCGGAACCACCCCGGCGAGCCATGCCCAATCCGACGGCGGCCTGCGGGTCCTGACGCTGGAAGCGGCCCAGGCGCCGGTCGAGGCATGGACGGCGGCGTTCGCCGAGGCCAGCGGCGTGAGCGTGACGGTCGAATACGCGCCGGCCAGCGAGGCCATTCTCGACCGGGCCGCCGAAGCCGACGTCCTGATCCTGGATAATCTCGAAGCCGAGCCGCCGATCGCGTTCGAATGCGGATTCGTCAGCCGCGCCTACCGGCTGCTGCCCGATCTTGGCGCGCGTTTTCTCGCCTCCAACTCGTGCGCCGGCTCGATGGATCCGCTGGACGAGACCGCTCGGGCGCTGGTGACCTTCATGGCCGGGCCGGACGGCCAGCAGATCGCGATCGACCTGGGCCTGCTGCCCGCCACGGTTGAGATCGTGGACCAAGCGGGTGAGGCGGTCAGCGTGCCGCAGCCGGTGCGGCGCATCGCCTCGCCCTACAGCATCGCCACCTATTACGTCTACGGCGTGGGCGCCGGGAACCGGCTGGTGGCGGCGGGCTACCTGGGCGCGCGCGATCCCGCGGGCGCGGAAGCCATGCGCCGTCTGGACCCCAACTTCGACACGGTGATGAACGCCGTTTCGACCCTCAACCAGCAGGAAGCCAACATCGAGGAGCTGGCCGCGCTCCAGCCCGATCTGCTGCTGGCCAGCGCGCGGACCGACTGGCTGGATGCCGCCGGCGAGCTGGGCCTGCCCGTCATTCGCTTCGAGGGCGAGTCGCCCGAGCTATTGAAGGACGCCATGACGCTGATCGGCGCGGTGCTGGGGCCGGATGCGGCCTACCGCGCGGAACTGTTCAACGCGTACTATGACGACACGCTGGCCGAGATCCTGGCCCAGACGGAAGCCATCGAGCCGCGCGCCCGCGTGCTGTTCAGCGGCACCGAGCCGCTGCGCGTCGCCAGCGGGGAGATGTACCAGACGGCCATGGTCGAGGCCGCGGGCGGCGAGCCGGTGACCGCCGACCTGAGTGGCTATTGGAACGACGTCAATCTGGAGCAGGTCGCCATCTGGAATCCCGAGGTGATCTTCTACCCGCCGTACGGTGGCGCGAACCGGGAAGCCTTCACCGAGTCGGAAGAATGGGCCATCATTCCGGCGGTGCAGGCGGGCCGCGTCTATGGCCTGCCGAAGCTGGCCGCCCCGTGGGATACGCCGGTCCCAGACTCGATTCTGGGCATCCTCTGGATCGCCGAAACGCTCTACCCGGACCAGGTAACGCTCGACTGCACCGCGGAGGTGCACGCGTTCTATAACCTGTTTTACGACTATGCTATCACGGAGGACGAAGTCCAGGGATTGTGCCCGTGATCCGCACGCTGAACCGCCGGCTGCCGGGCGTCTGGGCAACCGCCGAGCGCCGCCAGTCGGCCCTGTACTGGCTGATCATGCTGCTGCCCCTGCCGCTGGCGATCTACACCATCGGCCTGGGCCGCTACGCGATCCCCACCGAGGACGTTGTGCGCGCCCTGGTGGATTACGTGACCGCGGGCGAGAACACCAGTACCCAGCCAGACCTGGCTTACAACATCGTGACGCGCATCCGGCTGCCGCGCATCGCCGCCGCGCTGGTGATCGGCGCCAACCTGGCCGTCACGGGGACCGCCTTCCAGGGGATTTTCCGGAATCCCCTGGTCGACTCCAATATCCTGGGCGTGACGTCCGGCGCGGGCTTTGGCGCGGCGCTGGCTCTGCTGCTGCTCCGCTCGTCATTCGAAGTGCAGTTGTTCGCCTTCGTGTTCGGCCTGGTGGCGGTGATGCTGTCCTACTTCACCAGCCGCCTCTATCACACCGCCCCGCTGCTGGTGCTGACGCTGGTCGGCATCCTGGTCGGATCGTTCTTCTCGTCGCTGACGTCGCTGCTCAAGTACGTGGCCGATCCGCTGGACACGCTGCCCGCCATCACCTATTGGCTGATGGGCGGCCTGACGGACGTCACCCGGGGCGATATTCCCGCGCTGGCCATCATCTCGCTCGGTGGGATGGCCTTTCTGTGGGGCGTGCGCTGGCGGCTGAACGTGCTGTCGATGGGCGACAACGAGGCGCTGGCCCTGGGCCTGAACCCGACCCGCCTCAAGCTGATGATCATCGTGTGCAGCACGCTGATGACGGCGATGGCCGTGTCGGTTGGCGGCGTGATCGGCTGGGTCGGGCTGGTGATCCCCCACGCGGCGCGGACTCTCGTCGGGCCGGATCACCAGCGGCTGATACCCTCGACGATGGCGCTCGGCGCGGTTTTCCTGCTGCTGATCGATACCATGTCGCGCACCCTACTCCCAGCGGAAGTGCCGCTCGGCGTTTTCACCGGCGTGGTAGGAGTGCCCCTGCTGCTGGTTATACTGAGGGTGAACAAAACCGGATGGCGATAAACCCGCTTCTGCGCGCAGACTCGATCACCTACGCCTACATGCCCGGCCAGCCGGTGCTGCACGACGTCAGCCTGGCCGTGCCGCCCAACTCGGCGGTGTACCTGCTGGGCCACAACGGCTGCGGCAAAACCACCCTGCTCGAAATCCTGAGCGGCGTGCGCCAGCCGCAGGGCGGCGCCGTGCAGATCGGCGGCGTGGACATCAGCCGCTATCCGGCCAGCAAGCGCGCCCAGCGCCTGGGGCTGGTCCCCCAGATTCACATGCCAGTCTTCGCCTACACGGTGCGCGAGGTCGTGGTGATGGGCCGGACGCCGCACCTCAGCTTCCTGGGCACGCCGGGCCGCCACGATTACGAGATCGTGGACGCGGCCATCGAGCAGGTCGGGCTGGCGGCGCTGCGCGACCGGTCGTACACCGAGATCAGCGGCGGCGAGCGCCAGCTCACCCTGATCGCGCGCGGGCTGGCCCAGCAGACCGACGTGCTGCTGCTCGACGAGCCGACCGCCCACCTGGATCCCGCCAACCAGCACCGCGTGCTGGAAACGGTCAGTGCCCTGACGGAGCAGAACGTCGCCTTCGTGATCTCGTCGCACAACCCGAACAGCGCCCTGCTCTACGCCGATCAGGTCGTCGTGATGAAAGCCGGGCGCATCGTGGCCGACGGGCCACCGGATCGCGTGCTGACCGAAGAGGTGCTCTCGGCGTCGTACGACATGCCGATCGAGGTGATCTATTCCGGGCGCACCGCGCGCGCCATCCTGCCGCGGCGGACCAACGGCAACGGCGTCCACGTCGCGCCGCTCGAATCGTTCGACGAGGCGGCCATCCCGCCCGCGCCGGACCGCGAGGGACGCGCGGCGAGCTAAACCGCGCCCCGGCGCGCAAGCATCAGGCTGGTCGCCGGCGCGGGCGGTGGCGCGGACGGCGCGGCTTGCCGAATTCCTGCGTCAGCGGCGGCAGGCCCCACGCGGCGCGCGCCTGCGTGCAGCGCTCCAGGTCTTCGGCATTTAACACCAGCACGCCATCGACCCACTCCACGCCGAAGTCGCGGCACGGTGTGGGCCGCCCCTCGTAGATCGCGCAGCGCACCCGCTGGCCGATCTCGCCTTCCAGCGCGGCACAGCGCGGCGCGGATTGGTTGGTGCCCTTCATGCAGCGGAGGAACAGGGTCAGGTCTTCCGTCAATTCCGGCGGGACGGTTCCCCCGCGGGCCGGGTCCGCCTCGCCCCAGTAGAACGACACGCGAAAATGGGCGCAGCACGCGCCACAGCTCAAACAGGGATTGACACGTCGCATGGTCTTCGGCGCCCGAGTTTCACGTTGCGCAGTGTGAAAAACCAGAGCCGAATTCGCGCGGATTTCGGCTCGTGGTGGTTACCTGTTGTTCGAGTCCGATTTTACTGCGGGTCAGTTTAGATGGGGTAGATTTTCGCCGCCCCACCAAGGGCTTCCCAGTCCTGCAGCTCAGCCGGTCACGAAGGCCCGGTTCAGCATCCCGGCTTCATCGTCGGGGCTTCTGCGTCGCGGGACGCGATCGAATCAGATCGGTGGGCAGGGTGCGACCCCCTGCGGCGATCAAGCCTGGGCCGGGTCTTTGAGCCGCTCGAGATAGTGCTTGCGCAGCTTGGCGACTTTGGGCGCGATCACCATCCGGCAGTAGCCCTGGTTCGGGTTGCGCACGTAGTATTCCTGGTGGTAGTCCTCCGCCGCGTAAAACGTCGTGAGCGGCGTCACCTCGGTGACGATCGGCGCGTCCCACACGCCCGCCGCCTCCAGGTCCGCGATGGCCCCCTCAGCGATGGCGCGCTGCTCGTCGGTATGGTAGAAGATCGCCGAGCGGTACTGTGGGCCGACGTCCGCGCCCTGGCGGTTGAGCGTGGTCGGATCGTGGATCGTGAAGAAGACGTCCAGAATATCGCGGAACGTGATCACCGCCGGGTCGAACGTGATCTGCACGACTTCGGCGTGGCCGGTCGTGCCGGTGCAAACCTGCTGGTACGATGGCGACGGGACGTGCCCGCCCGCATAGCCGGAGACGACATCCTCCACGCCCTTCAACCGGTCGTAGACCGTCTCCAGACACCAGAAACACCCTCCGCCTAACGTCACGACTTCCACAGTTGGTTTTCCTTCCCGCTACGCAATTCGACACGTGAGATTATACGAAAGCGCGGGACGAGATCCCAACCGTAGGGCGGGCGCGATGCCGCGCCGGACTGGGCCGAATCGCCCCGGCATGAGCACTGCGCCCGGCTCGACGCCAACAGAAACAAGCCGCCTGAGCCAATCTTTGGTACAATAACAGCCGGTGCAGCGTCACCCGCCACCCGGCGTCAGCGCCGTCCGGCGCCGGATATCACGGACAAACAGGAGCAAGCCTTTCGTGATCGGCACGCAAACTCTTCCCAGACAGTTCAACTGGCGCCCGTTCTTCCAGAAGTACGGGCTGGTGCTCTCGCTGCTGCTGCTGTGCCTGGCCCTCAGCCTGGCCTCGGACCGGTTCCTGACCAGCGACAACCTGCTCAACGTGCTGCGCCAATCGTCGATTAACGGCATCATCTCGATCGGCATGATGATGGTCATCCTCACGCGCGGGATCGACCTGTCGGTGGACTCGGTCTTGGCGCTGTCGGCGGTCATCGGCGCGGATATGCTCAAGAACGAAGGCATGCCCGTCCTGCAGGTCATCGGGATCTGCCTGCTGGTGGGCGCCGCCGCCGGTGCGGTGACGGGGTTCCTGGTCAGTTGGGTGAATATCCCGCCGTTCATCGCCACGCTGGGCATGATGACCTTCGCCCGCGGCGCGGCCAAGTTCTACACCGACGGCCAGCCGATCACCGGCCTGGACAGCCTGGGCAAGGGGTTCCGCTTCCTGGGCACGGCGGAGATCGGCCCGATCCCGCTGCCGATCTTCGTGGCCGGGGTGGTCTTCGTGGGAGGCTATGCCCTGCTCAATCACACGCCGTTTGGCCGGTTCATCTACGGCCTGGGCAACAACGAGGAGGCGGCCTACCTCTCCGGCCTGCCGGTCCACCGCATCAAGCTATTCGTGTACAC
>JAXGOS010000008.1:0-218057 GCA_040767355.1 Aggregatilineaceae bacterium
ATCTTGAGCAGCATCCACGCGTCGGTGATGGCCTGCAGCCCGGTCAGGAACGCCAGGAAGGTCAGTATCACAACGACCACGTCACGCGAGCCTTTCAGCCCCAGCGCGATGAGTGCCAGCCCGCTGCCAACGCCGACTACCACCGTCAGGGAATTATCCCAGCTGGAAAACACCAGCAGCATCACGCCCGCCAGCAGCGCGGCTCCCAGCCCGGTGAGCCGTCCCTGATCGGTTTCACGTGTGAGAATCAGGTACAAAGCGACTATAATCACTACGGACACGGCCAAAAGCTGGAGCGGGCCGAGCCTGGACAGGCTGATGCCGGAGTACAGCAGCGTGAGTACGGCCAGCAGGACGCCCAGGCCCATGGCGATCCGCCCCGGTTGGCGGGTCCGGCGCGTCAGGTAGAGCAGCGCCGCGCCGAACAGGGCCGTGCCCAGGTACCCGGCCTGGATGATCGCAAAACGGGATCCGCCCGTCGTATAAGCCAGCCCGGCGCCATATTTTGTGACCTCGAAGCGCACGAAGTCGCCGCCGGTCAAGACTGCGGCCAGCCCGTGACCCAACTCGTGGATCATGGTCACGAACAGGCGGAAAGGATACGTCAGGAACGACAGGCCCTGCATCTGCAACAACGCCAGCGCGATCACAAACCCGATCATGGCGAGGGCTAGGTCGCGGCGCTGATTCCGTTGGTCGATGGCTGGTTGCATGGTGCTTTCCTTCTGGCTTGCGCCGATCAGCACGCGAAAGGATGATTCAACAATGACTGACCCCTCCGAGCCCATCCGTTTTGGAACGGTCGGCAGCCCTCAAACCACCCCCAGGTCCGGCACGCCCGCCGCCATTGAGCACATCCGGCTGCTGGGCATGCATCACCTGGAGATCGCCTGGGTGCAAAGCGTTCGCGTTTCGGATCAGACCTGTGAAGAGATCCGCCAGACCGCCCTGGAGCACGGCGTCTCGCTGAGCATCCACGCGCCCTATTATATCAACCTCAACAGCCAGACCGCCGACCTGATGCGCAAGAGCGACGAGCGGCTGCTGCAGGCGGCGCGCAAAGGCTTTCTGTCCGGCGCGCGCGATATCGTCTTCCACCCAGGATCGTATCACGAACAACCACCTGAATTAGTCTACGAGCGCGTCAAGGAAAAGTTGCTCGAGATCCGTGGAATCCTGGACGAAGAAGGCGTCACGGTCACCTTACGGCCCGAAACGATGGGCAAGTCCGCGATGTTCGGCGCACTGGACGAAGTGCTCCAGCTCAGCCGCGACATTCCCGGCGTGCGGCCCTGCATCGACTTCGCGCACCTGCACGCGCGGACCGGCGCGCTGAACAGCTACGACGAATTCGCCGCGATCCTGCAGGCCGTGAAGGACAGCCTGGGGCCAGAAGGGCTGGAGAATCTGCACGCCCATATGTCCGGCATCGCGTATAACGACAAGGGCGAGCGCAATCACCTGCCGTTGAACGAGGCCGATTTGCGCTACCGCGAACTGCTGCAGGCACTGCTCGATTTCGGCGTGCGCGGTACCATTGCCGTCGAAGCGCCCGAGCCGTTCCACGTCGCCGACGCCCTTACACTGCAGGCTACGCTCCGCCGCCTGCGCGATCAGCAGGAGTCCGCTGATGCTGAGGACAGCGGCGAGGAATCGTAGGCTGATCGTTTGGTCAACGCCCACGACGGCGGTATCATTGAGCGCATCTGTGGCCCCAACCGGCCCGGACAAACGGTTGTAAGGAGCTAGATTCAGATGAGAGACAATTACGGCAACTTGCGTCGGCGCACGCGAGACTCGAGCTGGCAGTGGCTGTTTATGGGAACGATCCTCGGGTTGGGCTTTGCGCTGGTCATTTGCGTAGGGGGATACGCCCTGGGTGCGATCACGTTCCCACCGCTGGAAGACGAGACATCGACACCGATGGTCCAGATTGCCCCCAACGAGACGGAGGTCGCGGCTCAGGCTATCGCCGCCGCGCAGCAAACGCTCGATGCCCAAAGCACGTTGGCCACACAGCAGCCCGCCGAGGCAACGTCTGGGCCGGCAGAGCTCGCCGCTCAGGACACAGAGCAGCCCGGCGCGACCGAAGCACCGGTAGCGACAGACGAGGTGCCCGCCGATACCGGGCCGGAGCAAGGTCTCAACGCCACACCCTCTCCGCTTCCCGGCAACGACCAGACGCCGGCTGACGACGCGAGCCAGCTCGATGCGGCCCGCCCGGCGGACCAGGTGGTCCCGGCTGATACGGCCGGCGAGCCGCCCGAACAGACAGCGCCGCAGGTGTCCGACCAGTCACAACAGGAATCCGCTCCGGCGGCCGCGCTGGCACAGGATACGCCAGTGGTCGGCACACCGCCGGTGGGTCAGCCGACCCCAACGATCACGTTCGGATCGGCGCCCGCGATACCCCCAGAGCTGGACGCGCTCAAGACGGAGATGCTGCCAGTGACGGGCGGCACCTACCTGATGGGCACCACGTTGGAAGAAGCCAGCCAGGCGCGCGACGAATGCGCGACCTATGGCAAGGAATGCCAGATCGAGTGGGCATCCGACTCGACGCCTACGCATCAGGTCATCGTCGACGGCTTCGAGATGGAGATATACGAGGTGTCCGTCACACAGTATGTGGCATTCCTCAACTGGCTGGGTCCTAACAGCCACAAGAACATGTGCCAGGGTCAGCCCTGCGTGCTCACGGTTCAGGAGCAGGAAACCAGCTACATCAACTTCGACGGCGAGACCTACTCTGTCCGCAATGCCGAGTTCTACGCCAACCACCCGGTCACGCTGGTGACGTGGTGGGGCGCCGAGCAGTACTGCAACACCCTCAACCGGCGCCTGCCGACCGAAGCCGAGTGGGAACGCGCGGCGCGCGGCGCCCAGAACTATATCTATCCCTGGGGCTTTGACTTCAATCCGGCGCTGGCCATCTCGTCGATCAGCGAGACGCCCGCCACCGTGCCGGTCGATTCCTATTCCGCGGCTGGAATCAGCGGGGCCAGCCCGTATGGCATGTTGAACATGGCTGGTAACGTCGAGGAATGGGTGCAGGATTGGTACCAGGCCGACTACTACACGCAGCAGGCGTCCAATCCGTCGCCCAATCCGCAGGGGCCTATCAGCGGCACAGAGAAGGTGCTCCGCGGTGGGAGTTGGGATACCATCCCGTTCTTCCTGCGTTCGGTCCACCGCCGCAGCCTGCCGCCTGGCCAGCCGACCACCTCGACCGGTTTTCGCTGTGCAACCGAATCGAATCTGGTCGGGGCGGACACGGCCCCGCCAGCCAATCCAGGCGGGCAGCCGGCGAGCAGTGATGATAGCGCTGCCAGCGGCGCCCCGACGCTGGGTCCGGCCCCGACCAATCCCCCGGCAGCCACGCGGCCTCCGGCGGGACCGACGCCTACCCTGGCGCCTGGCTAGACGGGTTTCACCTTCAGTTGCATGGGGTGTCCTGGCGAGTTCAGGGCGCCCTTTTTTTTGATCCCGCTTGCGCTATAATCTGCCTATGGACTCAGACTACTCATAGCGAGCATTTGCATGAAAATCGCGATTGGCAGCGATCACGCAGGTTTCCCCCTCAAACAGTTTTTGGCAAATTTCCTGACCGACCACCAGCACGAGATCATCGACGTCGGGACTGATTCCGCCGATGTCGCAGTCGATTTCTCGGATTTCGCCGAGGCGGTTGCGCAGCACGTGTTGGGCGGCTCCGCCGAGCGCGGCATCATCGTATGCGGGAGCGGAGTCGGGGCGAGCATTGCTGCCAACAAGATTCCAGGCATCTATGCCGCACTGGTCCACGATACGTATTCGGCTCACCAGGGCGTCGAGCACGACAACATGAACGTGATCTGCTTTGGCAGCCGCGTGATCGGCACCGCGCTGGCGCAGGAGCTAGTCGTCGCTTTTCTTAACGCAACCTTCGAATCCCATGAGGAACGACACGTGCGCCGTCACGGCAAGGTCAAAGCCATTGAACAGCGTGAAATGGCCCGGCACCGCACCGAATAATCCGAACGCAACGGGCTGCAGCAAGTGAGTTGGTTCTGAATTGTGCGCCTGTGTGTGCTAGCAGTTTAGGAGTCTCTTGTATGTCCCCTAACCCGTTGATCGATGTACAAACCTGTGGTCAAAGCATCTGGATGGACTATATCCAGCGCAGTCTGATCACGTCAGGAAAACTCAAAAAACTGATCGAGGGTGGCATCGTCGGCATGACGTCCAATCCGACCATCTTTGCCAAGGCAATCGGCGATAGCGATGAGTACGACGACGCCATTGCCGGCCTACTTGACCTCGATGTGGTGGAGATCTACGAGGCGCTGGCCGTGGCCGACATCCAGGCCGCCGCGGACGAGCTCCGCACGGTCTATGACCGGACGGAGGGCGCAGACGGGTACGTCAGCCTGGAAGTGTCTCCCCTGCTGGCCTACGATACCGACACCACGCTCAGCGAGGCCAAGCGCCTGTTCGGGCTAGTCAACCGGCCCAACGTCATGATCAAAATCCCGGGCACGCCCGAGGGGGTGCCCGCCATCGAAGACGCCATCGCCGCCGGCATCAACGTCAACGTGACGCTGCTGTTCTCGGTGGAGAATTACGTCGAGGTCGCCCTGGCTTACGTTCGGGGATTGGAGCGGCGCCTGGAAGCCGGTGAGGATGTCTCGCGGATTGCCTCGGTCGCCAGCTTTTTCCTGAGCCGGATCGACACCGTCGTCGACAAGATCCTCGAGAGCAATATCCAGTCGGGACGGTCGCGCGGCGATTTCGAGAGCGGGCGCATCAACCGCCGGTTGCTGGGACAGGCGGCCGTCGCCAGCGCCAAGCTAGCCTACGATGAGTTCAAGAACATCTTCGAGGGCGAGCGCTTCGCCAGGCTGCGCGAGGCCGGCGCACGCGTGCAGCGCCCCCTGTGGGCCAGCACCAGCACCAAGAACCCAAGCTATCCCGACACTTACTATGTCGACACCTTGATCGGGCCGCACACGGTCAACACCCTGCCGCCGAACACGATTGAGGCATTCCGCGAGCATGGCACCGTCGCGCAGACGGTCGATCAGGACGTCGAAGGCGCGCGGCAGGTCATGGCCAACCTCGCCCGAGTCGGCGTGCAGATCGACCGGGTCGCGCAGCAGCTCCAGAGCGACGGCGTCGAATCCTTTGCCAGCGATTTCCGCCGTTTGCTGGATGCCATTGAAGGCAAGCGCGAGGCGATGCGCCTGGGGTTTATGCGCCGCCAGGAACTGGTCATGGCCGCCTACGAGTACGGCATCCGCGACACACTGGCCCGGCTGGACAAACACAATATCCCGAGCCGCATTTGGGACAAAGACCCATCGGTGTGGAAGGAAGACGCGGCTCACCAGCAGGTCATCCGCGAACGGCTCGGCTGGCTGGATATTGTCGATGCGGATGACACATTCTACGGCCCACTCCACGCTCTGCAGAATGACGTACAGGCGGGCGGCTATACTCACGCCATACTGCTGGGCATGGGCGGGAGCAGCCTGGCTGCCGAAGTTATGCGCCAGACATTTGGCGTGCTCGCCGGGTTCCCGGATCTGATCGTGCTCGACACCACCGATCCACAGGCGATTAGCCTGGCGACCAACGCGATCGACCTGGAGCGCACACTGTTCATCGTCTCGACCAAGTCGGGCGACACGATCGAGACGATCTCGCTCTATAAGTACTATTACAGCCTCGTCGAAGCGAAGAAAGGCAGCCAGGCCGGGAAACAGTTCGTCGCTGTGACCGATCCCGGTTCGTCGCTGGAAACGCTCGCTCGCGAGAAAGGCTTCGGATACGTTTTCCTCAATCCGGAAGACATTGGCGGGCGCTACAGCGCGCTCAGCTACTTCGGGCTGGTGCCGGCGGCGATTATGGGACTGGACCTGCAGCGTCTGCTCGAGAGCGCCCGGCAGATGGCGGGCGCCTGCCAGCGCCACATCCCGACAGCGAGCAATCCCGGCGCGTACCTCGGCGCGACGATGGGCTACCTCGCCGAGCGCGGCCACGACAAAGTGTGTCTGGTCGCCTCGCCGCAAATCGCCAGCTTTGGATTGTGGGCCGAGCAGTTGATCGCCGAGAGCACCGGCAAGGAGCAGAGCGGCATCGTGCCAGTCGCGCACGTGATCCCGGCGGATCCGCGCAATTTCGACGACGATCAGGTGTTCATCTATCTGCGTCTCGATGGACCTGAGACGGAGCTTGACCGGCAGATGGATGCCCTGACGCTGGCCGGCCTCCCGACGCTGACGCTCAACCTGCCCGACGCCTACGCCCTCGGCGGCGAGTTCTTCCGCTGGGAATTCGCGACGGCGGTGGCCGGACATCTGATGCATATCAACCCCTTCGACCAGCCCAACGTCCGCGAGAGCAAGGAGAACACGCAGCGACTGCTCGACTATTATCGCGAACACGGCAAAATCCCTGAGGAGCAGCCGGTGCTGGAAGAAGGCGGCTTGAAGCTGTATGCCGACGCGAAGACTGCCGATATCTTGCGGCGCATCGGCGAGCAGCGCCGCTTCGACTACGGTGATCTGATCAACTTGCTGCTGGCCCATATGACGACGGCGCGCTCGGGCGATTACCTGGCGCTGCTGGCCTACCTGGCGCCCACCGAAAAGCACGACCGGCTGCTGGAAGCCATCCGCGATGAGCTGCGCCACGCGACCACCCGCGCTGTGACGCTCGGCTACGGCCCGCGCTTCCTGCACTCGACTGGCCAGCTTCACAAGGGTGGCCCCAACAACGGCGTGTTCATCCAGATCACGGTCGAAAACTACGAGGAAATTCCCATCCCTGGCGAGCCGTACGACTTCATGCTGCTCAAGCGGGTCCAGGCCCAGGGCGACCTGCTGGCCCTGCAGGCCAAGAACCGCCGGGTGGTCCGGTTCCATCTTCCCGAGGGCAGCGTGTCCGCGGGGCTAGAGCGCGTGCTCGACGCGATCAAAACAGCCGCCGCCCGCAAACGCGGCTGGTAACGATCGCTGAACAGGCAGCGGCGAGGGCTGGCGCAGGCTGGCCCTCGTTGGTTTTCTGGCGGGTTGATCAGGAATCGGGAGCCTCGTCCGAGGGGGCGCGCGGCGTGTTGGTGGGCGGGCTGGTCGCGGCGAGGTCACCCGGCGCGCCTGATTCGGCATCTGCCGCGGGCACGGACACGGCCTCGCCGGTCGCCGTCAGCTTGAAGCTCGCCGTAGCCTGGAGATCCTCAGTCACTGTCGTGCCATTCCCGCCATCGCTGGTGTTCAGCAGGTAATAACCCCCAACCAGCGCCGCCGCCAGCAACAGCCCGCCGATCAACATTCCTACCGTCGCCCACGTCAGCCAGGAGGGCAGCGCCCGCTCCGGGCGCCTGCGATGGGGTGGCACCAGTGGGCCAGCATACGAGCGCGAAACGGGCGATACGTAGGCCGGCATGATTTGGATGTCCGGCGCGGCGCGGTAAAGCTGCGGGCGCGGCACCGGCTGCGGCAGCACGGGATACGACGCTTCCGCCTTGAGTATCTCGTTCAGCGATGGCTGCGTATCGCCCTCGTCGTCCAGGTCGCTGCCATCGGGCGATTGCAGCGCTGCGGCGAGCGCCTCCGTAAGCTCGGCGGCGGTCTGGTAGCGAGCGTCCGGCTTCTTCGCCAATGCCTTATACAACACCTGTTCCACCGCGCGCGGCAGATCGGGATTCACCGAGCAGGCGGAGGGCGGCGCTTCGGTCACGTGTTTGACCGCGACGCTGTACGGCGTCTCGCCGTCAAACGGGCGCACGCCAGTCAACATCTCGAACAAGACGACCCCCAACGCGTAGACGTCGCTGCGCCCATCGAGCTCGTGGCCCTGGGCCTGCTCCGGGGACATGTACGACGGCGTGCCCACCACCCCGCTTGTCGTGAGCGGCTTCTTGTTGGCGCCCAGGATGCGAGCAATCCCGAAGTCGGTGATGAACGCGTCGCCGTTGGCGTCCAGCAGGATGTTGCTCGGCTTGAGGTCGCGGTGCAGGACACCTTCGCGGTGCGCGTAATCGAGCGCGGGAGCGATCTGCTGCAGAATCTGCAACACCTGCTCCGGCGCCAGCGGCCCCTCGGCCAACAGGTCCTCGACCGAGCCGCCGTCCATATAGCGCATGACAATGTACGGGATCCCCTCATACTCGCCGTAGTCATGGACCGGCACGATGGCGCGGTGCTCCAGGCGGGCGACGATGCTCGCTTCCTGTTTGAAACGATCGAGCGATGCGGTTTGGTGCACAAATTCGGGAGGCAGCACCTTGACAGCCACGTAGCGATCCATCGAGATCTGCTGCGCGCGATAGACGGTCGCCATACCGCCCCGCCCGACTTCCTCGCGGATCTCGCAGCCACTAATCGTGACGCCAATCAAGCTGTAAGCCATTCCCTGACTATCCCGTTTTGAGAGAACACCAACGCTCAATGCGAGTGTACATCATATCCCGCGCATCGCCACAAAATCGGCCCCTCTGGGCAACGAAAATGGCCCCACCTGTTGGGTGAGGCCATTCCGCAGTTTGAGTTCTGATCCGGTCTAGTATTCCGGCATTGGCGGAGCCGCCGGCGCCTTCTCTTCGGGGAGGTCCGTGATGAGGGCTTCGGTGGTCAGGATCATGCTGGCGATGCTGGCGGCGTTCTCCAACGCGCCCTTGGTCACCTTGGCCGGGTCGATGATGCCGGCCTTGATCATGTCCACGTATTCGCTGGACATCACGTCGAAACCGATGTTCGGATTCTTCTTGGCCTTCTGCTCGGCCAGGATCTGCTGCTGCACCACGCCGCCGTCCAGCCCCGCGTTGGCCACGATGCCTCGCATCGGCATCTGCAGCGCCTGCCGCACGATGCGCACGCCCGTGTTCTCGTCGTCGTAGTCCAGCTTCAGCCCGTCCAACACGCTCATCGCATTCACCAGCGCCACGCCGCCGCCCGGCACGATCCCTTCCTCGACCGCCGCTCGCGTCGCGCTCAGCGCGTCCTCCACCCGGTGCTTCTTCTCCTTCAGCTCGACTTCCGTCGCCGCCCCCACGCCGATCACCGCCACCCCACCGCTCAGCTTGGCCAGCCGCTCCTGCAGCTTCTCCCGGTCGTAGTCGCTCGTCGAGTTGTCGATCTCCACCCGGATCTCCTCGATCCGGCCCTTGATCGCCTTCTCGTCGCCCGCCCCGTCCACAATCGTCGTGTCGTTCTTGGTCACCACCACCTTGCCCGCGCGCCCCAGGTCCGCCAGCGTCACCGACTCCAGCTTGCGCCCCATCTCCTCGGTGATCACCTGCCCGCCCGTCAGCACCGCGATGTCCTGCAGCATCGCCTTGCGCCGGTCGCCGAACCCCGGCGCCTTGACCGCCACCACGTTCAGCATCCCGCGCAGCTTGTTGAGCACCAGCGTCGCCAGCGCTTCACCGTCCACGTCCTCGGCCACAATCACCAACTCGCGCTTGCCCAACTGCAGCAGCTTCTCCAAGATCGGCACCAGGTCGTTGGCCGCCGAGATCTTCTTGTCGTGGATCAGAATGTACGCGTCCTCGATCACCGCTTCCATCGTGTCCGGCTGCGTGATGAAGTACGGCGAGATGTACCCCCGGTCGAACTGCATGCCCTCGACGTAATCCGTCTCGAACTCCAGCCCCTTGCTCTCCTCGACCGTGATCACCCCGTCCTTGCCCACCTTGTCCATCACGTCCGCAATCAGCGCCCCGATTTCCCGGTCCTGCGCGCTGATCGCCGCCACCGACGCGATCTCTTCCTTCGTGCTGATGTCGATCGCCATCTCCGCAATCTTCGCCGAGACCGCCGCCGCCGCCGCGTCGATCCCCCGCTTCAGCAGCATCGGGTTGGCCCCCGCCGCCAGGTTGCGCAGCCCTTCGGTCACCATGTAGTACGCCAGCGCCGTGGCCGTCGTCGTCCCGTCGCCCGCAATGTCGTTCGTCTTGGTCGCCGCTTCCTTCAGTAGCTGCGCCCCCATGTTCTGATACGGGTCTTCCAGCTCGATCTCCTTGGCCACCGACACCCCGTCGTGCGTGATCGTCGGCGCGCCGAACTTCTTGTCGATCGCCACGTTGCGACCCTTCGGCCCCAGCGTCGTCATGACCGCCTTGGCCAGCGTGTCGATGCCCGCCTTCAGCCCCGCGCGCGCGTCCTGGTCGAATACAAGTTGCTTAGGCATAGTGTCAGACTCTCCTTGAAGTACTCGTTCTCACCACTGTTGGCTTATTCTTCGACAACCGCCAGAATATCGGCCTCTTTGAGGATCAGGACCTTTTTGTCCTCGATTTTTATTTCGGTGCCTGCATACTTGGCAAACAGCACTTTGTCGCCCAGCTTCACATCCATCGCGATCCGCTTGCCGTCATCATCGACACGGCCCGGCCCCACAGCAATGATCTCGCCCTGCTGAGGTTTTTCTTTGGCCGTCTCGGGCAGCACCAACGCGCCGCCAGCAAAGGTCTCCTCGCGTTCGATCGGGTCAACCACCACCCGATCCGCTAAAGGACGCAGTTTCAGAGTCATTCTAGCCTCCTGCATGACAGAACTTCGTATTTTGTCTGAGATACGCAGATTAGCACTCAAGAGAAAGAGTGCTAATTTCAAGCTCGATCTTACCGCTATTGCCGGGTAGTGTCAAGCACGAATTAGCACTCTCAGTGGGAGATTGCCAACGCAAATCGAGCGCCAGCGCAGCCCGGATGGGCCGGTTCAAGGGGCCGGCGTCGCCTCGAGATCAGCCTCGCCAGACGCCGCTTCCTCCGCTTCGCCCGCTTCCGTTGCCTGGGGTGCCGGCTGGCCAGTGATCTGCACGCCGCAGGTTTGCAGCGCGTTGGCAAACGAGCTCTGTTTTTCGTAGTTTTCGTTCTGGGTCACAAGCTGGTACCCTTGCTGCAGGTAGGGGATGCCCAGGTCGCAGCGCCCTTGCGCCGCGTGCGCGCGCCCCAGCTCGAGAAAATCATCCGGATCGGTCGAGCCAAGCTCGATGGCGCGTTCGAGATTCGTGATGGCGAGCACGTAATTGCTGTCCGACAATTGCAGGCCCCCTAGCCACGACAGGCACGGCACGTTGTCCGGATCGGCCTCCAGGCAGCGCTGGTAGTATTCATACGCCCGCTCGCGGTTGCCGTTGCGGATGTGCGCCCGCGCCAGCTCGAACAGCACGGTCGGATCGGTGGGGTTGTTTTCCAGCGCCGAGGCCAGCACGTTGATCGCCGTCTCGTTTTCGCCCAGCGCCAGATAGTTGATAGCCAGCTCCACCGACAGATACGCGTGCTGCGGTGCCTGTTGGAGCGCCGCCTGGTAATTTTGGATGGCTTCTTCGCGGCGCCCTGGAATCGATGTCAGGATCAGGCCCCGCGTTCGAAACGCGTCCGCCACGGCCAGGCCGCTCGTATCCAGTTCCAGGGCCTGATCGATGTATGTCAGCGCCAGATCGGTCTGCCCCATATCGTAGTAGACTTCGGCCAGAAAAGCGTACGACGGGCCGAAGTTCGGGTTGAGGGCTTTGGCATGCAGCGCCGACGCCAACGCCTTGCCATATTCGCCCATCCAGTCCAGCGCCATGGCCCGTATCGCCCACCCGTGTGGCTGGTCCGGCGCCGCATTGATCGTTCGCTCGGCAAATTCGAGCGCCCGCCGAAGCTGCGTGATGTTGCTGCCGAAATTGGACGTGATGACCAGCATGTGGGCAACCCGGTAATGCAGCTCTACATCGTTCGGGCTGGCCTCAGCCAGGATGGCACACTGCTCGATGGCCTGGGACAGATTTCCCTGCCGGTAGTAGCTCACGCACCCCGCCTGTGCCTCGACGATATCCGGGGTAGCTGTCGGGGTGGGTTTCGGCGCCACCTGCGTCTGAACGACTTCAGCAAAGCCCTCGAGCTCAGGCAGCACTGTCGACCGCACGTTGTGCCGGTTCTCCCACACAAGCCAGCCCAACGCGCCCAACGCCACGGTGACCAGCAGCATCAGTGCGGACCGGCGCGAAAAGAATCGCAGATGCCGGCGGCGCCCCGGACGGTACCGTTTCGGAGTGCGTAGATACATCGAAACGCCTTTAGAATACGCCGATCGGTTCCGGTGGAATCGGGGTCGGTGGGATCGGGGTGGGAATGTCGTTGATGTCGTAGTCCGCCTCGTCTACGTTCACGCACGACATCAGCCCCTGGTTGATCAGGCTCTTGATGCTCTCAGCAGGATTCATCTGGAGCGCGTCTTGCAGGATCGGCCACGCCTGATCACAGCGGGCCAGCAGCGACCAGGCCAACCCCCGGATGTAGTAACACTGGATCTCGCGCTCGGCCAGAGGCACGCCCTGCTCCTCTTGGAGCTCGGCGCACCGGGCGAAGGATTCGATGGCCCCTTCGTAATTGCGGCGGGTATAGCGCACCATGCCAAGCTGGCGGTGCGCTTCAGGATAGGTCGGGTCGAGTTGGATCGCCTGCTCGCAGGCTTCCTGTGCCAGCGAGTCCTCGCGCATCCGGAAGTAAGTCTCGCACTTGCGCGTATACGCCTTCACGTTGTCGGACTCCATCGCGAGCACCTGGTCGTAGGAGGCGATGGCCGCATCGTAATTGTCGCGCGCGATATAGTACTGGGCCAGCTCAAAATAGAGCGCGTCAAAGCGCGGATGAATCTGGATCGCGCGCTCGTACTGTTGGATAGCGGCATCATACTCGCCCACGAATGCCAGGCTCAAGGCCAGCGCCCGCCGGGCATCGAGGCTGTTCCCATTCAGCGCCACGGCTTCATCCGCCGTCTGGAACGCCTGGTTGGGGCGTCCAGCGCGGTAATACGCTATGGCCAGATACGCATGGGCTTCGGCGTAGTCCGGCGCATATTGGATTGCGCGCAGCCCCGCGCCGATCGCTTCTTCGGCCCGCCCGTTTTCGACCAGCGCGTAACACAGCAGCGCCTGGGCGCGCCCGTCGTTCGGCGACCTTTCGACCGCCTGCTGCGCGACCTCAAGGGCCAGCACAGCGCGATCGCGATAGCTCCGCCCGGCATAACTCCGGTACAGCAGCATCCGGCCATATTCGAACTGGATCGCCATATCGTCGGGACGCAGGCGGGCGGCCTCGCCGTACCGCGTGATCGCCAGCTCGATGTCGCCCCCCAGATAGGCGCGCTCGCCCATCTGGGCCAGCGTCACCGGATCGAGCGTGGCGGTCGGCTGGCTGCCGACCCCGGCCAGCACCCAGGTCTGCACGCTGTTGAACTGCCAGATGATGCCCACCATCACCAGCATGACGGCCAACCACGCAATCATCAGCACGCCACTACCGCGCCGGCGGCTCTGGCGACCGAAGTGCAAATTCGAGCGATCACGCCGGATATACATCACACTACTCCAGTAAGACTCGCACCCATCATGGCTCTAAACAAACGACCGGCGGGCACACACTGCCCCCCGGCTTTGCGCGTCGATCCAGATTTGTGCGCCCAGAGGATCGTAACATCCTCGTCGGCGCATGTCAAAGATTGTGGCGTATGGATGACCCCTGGCGCGCGGACGGCATCACCCGGCAAAAAAAGAAGCTAGAATGGGGTCGCATGACGAACCTCGCTAATAGGTGGGCGCCGCCACAGACGGTATATGCCCTATCGCATGCGTGTTGGTTCCGATGGACCCGATTCTGCTTCTTTTGATCCTATCATACGCGCGGCCGGTTCGGGTGACCAGTATTGCTTGGCATCATCACGCGCGCCAGGTGTCACATTCTGACAGATCATGCCTGGGAAGGCTGCCAGCCCGTCCAGCCGCGCCCCTGCCAGGCCGAGTACAGCGCGATCGAGCCCGCCGTGGCCACATTGAGGCTCGACACGTGCCCCCGCATCGGCAGCATAATGCGCAGATCGCACGTTTCGCGCACCAGCCGGCGCAGCCCTTCTCCCTCGCTGCCCATCACCATCGCCAGGGGAACATTCAAATCGACCTTGTCGAGCGTCTGCGTGTCCGGCCCCATATCCAGCCCAACGAGCCAGATCCCTTCTTCCTTCAGGCGTCGCATAGCGGTCACCAGATTGGTGACCACCGCCACATGCAGATGCTCCACAGCGCCCGATGACGCGCTGACCACCGCCGGGGTGATATCCACCCCGCGCCGTTCCTGCAAGATCACGCCGTGCACGCCCACGGCATCCGCCACGCGCAGCAACGCGCCCACGTTTTGCGGATCTTGGAGCAGATCGAGAACCAACAGAAATGGCTTCTCGCCGCGCTCCGCGGGCACCGATAGGATTGTGTCAAGCTCGACGGCAGGGAACGCGCCAGCGCGCAGCGCCACACCTTGATGATTGGCGTTTTTCGACAGATCGTCGATCACGCGGCGCGGCACGCGGCGCACGTTCACGCCACGCTCCTGGGCGGCGCTGATGATCGTCTCGACCACGCCCTTTTCGTCCACCCCTTCGGCCATCAATAGCTGCTCGAACGCGCGGCGCCCGGCGCGCAGACATTCCAGGACTGGCCAGCGGCCATACAGGTATTCGGTCACGGTGTTCACTCCACACGCCAGATGGTGCCATCGGGACGATCTTCGAGCACAATCCCCAGCCCGGCGAGTTGATCGCGGATGCGGTCGGCCGTCGCGAAATCCTTCGCGGCGCGCGCGTCGGCTCGCAGGTCGATCAACATGCGGACCAGGCCATCCTGACGCTCGGCGTCGGCGCCTGACGCGGCGTTGATTTCGTCCGGCACGATGCCCAGCACCTGGCCGCCCAGCTCGCGGTAGGTCGTGTCGATCGCTTCCAGCACCGCCCTGCCCACTGCCTGCCCGCTGTTGAGCAGCGTGTTCACCTCGCGCGTCAGATCGTACAGGGCCGCCAGGGCACCCGGCGCGTTGAAGTCGTCGTCCATCGCCTCGATGAACTGCTCCCGGGCCGTGTCGAGAGTCGCGAGGAACGCGTTCCCGGCGTCGCCCTCTTCGGCGCTGTGCAGCTTCTCGCGCGTCAGGCGCACCGCGCCGTAAATGCGCTCCCAGCCCTTGCTGGCCGCGGCGAGCGCCTCCTCGCTGAAGACGACCGGGTTCCGGTAATGGCTGGTCAGGATGAACGTCCGCAGCACTTCAGCCCGGTGTAGCTTGAGCGCGTCCTTGATGGTGTAGAAGTTGCCCAGGCTCTTGGACATTTTCACCGGAATGCCGAACTCGTCCGGCACGGTGAGGCTGCCCACCAACATCCAAACCCGCGCGAAATCCGCGTCATTGGCCGCTTCGCTCTGCGCGATCTCGCACTCGTTGTGCGGGAAGATGTTATCCACGCCGCCGCCGTGAATGTCGAATGTATCGCCCAGGTACTTGCGCGACATGGCCGAGCATTCGATATGCCAGCCCGGATAGCCCACGCCCCACGGGCTGTCCCAGCGCATGATGTGCTCCGGCTCGGCTTTCTTCCACAGCGCGAAGTCTTCCGGATGGCGCTTGTCCTCGCGGACATCCTCGCGGGCGCCAGCTTCCTGCTCGCCCAGGCGCCGGTTCGACAGCTTGCCGTATTCCGGATGGCTGTACACGTCGAAATACACGTTACCATCGTCAGACACGTAGGCGTGGCCCTTCTTCAGCAGCGTCTCGATCATCTCGATCTGCTCTGGAATGTGGCCGCTGGCGCGCGGGCTGATGTCGGGGCGCACCACACCGAGCGCGTCCATGTCTTCGAAGTAGCTGCGCGCGTAGGTCTCGACGATCTGCATGGGCTTGGCCTGCGCTTGCCGCGCCTTCTTGAGAATGCGATCCTCGCCTGAGTCGAGCAGGTGACCGACGTCCGTCAGGTTCTGGACATACAGCACGTCATAGCCTCGAAAACGCAGATAGCGCACCACTACGTCAAACGACAGGTAGGTCTTCGCGTGGCCCACGTGCGCGTGATCGTACACGGTGGGACCGCACACATACATATTCACGCGGCCCTCTTCCAAAGGCTGGAACAACTCTTTTTCGCGGTGCAGTACGTTATAGATGTGCAGTGCCATTATTGCTCCCCTCACCTCGGTTCTGCCGGCAGGCCGGTGTTGTTTGGTTCAGCACGGGTTACGCTAGATTGTAACGCAAAGAACAGGTCCCGTTAAGGGCCACATCAGCAGGGCGTTGGCTCGAACGCCGCGCCGCTGTACAATGCCCGCAGGACGATTCATCACACAGGAGCTCAACCCGATGGCAACACTCTGGATCAGGCATGCTGATGTGGTCACGCTGGACGCCGCCGGGACGATCCACCGCGACGCCGACCTGCTGATCGTGGACGGCCGCATCGCCGCGATTGGCCGCCTGCCCGGCGATACAGAGGCGGACGAGACCATCGACGCGGCGGGCCATGCTGCTCTGCCCGGCTTTTTCAACGCCCACTGTCACGCGCCGATGACTTTCGAACGCGGCTGGGCCGAGGACCTGCCTTTTCCACGCTGGCTCAACGAGAAAATCTGGGTAGCCGAGAGCGCCCTGACGCCCGACGATGTCTATTGGGGCGCGGCCCTCGCCGCCTGCGAGATGATCCGCAGCGGCACGGTGGCCTTCAACGATCACTACTTCTACATGGATCGCGTGGCCCAGGTCGTCGAGCAGAGCGGCATGAAAGCGCAGCTCGCCTGGTGCACGTTTGGCATCGGCGACGACAAGGAGATCGGTCCCGGGGCCGACACACAGCTCGCGTTCAGCCGGGAATGGCGCGGTGCAGCCGGTGGTCGCATCCATACCTGCCTGGGCCCGCACTCGCCCTATGTATGCCCGCCCGACTTTCTGGCGCGCGTGGTCGACCTGGCCCGCCAGCACGATCTGCCCATTCACCTGCACGTCGCCGAATCGCAGGAGCAGGTCGACAACTGCCGCCAGCGCCACGGCATGACCCCTGTCGAGCAGCTCGACGCGCTGGGCGTGTTCGATCAACCGGCCATCGCCGCGCACTGCCTGGCCGTGACGGACGGCGACCGCGCGATCCTTGCCGAGAAAGGCGTCTGCGTGGCCCGCACGCCGATCACCTACATGAAGCTCGCCATGCCGGTGAATCACGTCTCGGACCTCACGGCAGCGGGCATCACCCTCGCCCTCGGCTCAGACGGCCCGGCCTCGAACGCGACGATGGATATGCTCGACATTCTGCGCCAGCAGGTCTGGCTGGAAAAGTACCTGCGGGAAGACCCGGAAGCCCTGCCGGGCGATTCGGCCCTGCGGATGGCAACCCAGGCTGGGGCGCGCGCGATGGGCTTTGCGGAGAGCGGCGTGCTGGCCGAAGGCAGACCTGCCGATCTGATCCTGATCGATCTGGAACGTCCCCACCTGCGACCGCGCCACGACCTGATCGCCAACCTGGTGCACAGCGCCAAGGGTGCGGACGTCACGCACGTGATCGTGGATGGACGGCTGCTCATGCGCGACCGCGAGCTGCTCACGCTGGACGAGGAGCGCATCCTTCACGAGGCCGAACAGCGCGCCTTCCGCATGGTCAACCAGAACATGAGCCAGGTTCGCCAGTACCGGGCGTGAGGCAGCGCCGCCAGGAGCCGATCACTTCCGGAGCGAGCCTTCCGGCTGGGCAAAGTACATGCGCCCCGCGTTAGTCACGATATATCGGGTGACCAGCACCGGGATCGTGCGATCGATGTAGCGCTTGCCGTCCTCGACAACGACCATCGTCCCGTCTTCCAGGTAACCTACGCCCTGGTCGGCCTCGCGGCCCTCCATCACGACGTGGATGTCCATCACCTCGCCGGGCAAGAAGACCGCCTTGAGCGAGTTCGCCAGCTCGTTGATGTTCAGGACGGTGACGCCTTGCAGCTCGGCCACGCGGTTGAGGTTGAAGTCGTTGGTCATCACCGGCGCCCCGCGCTGTTTGGCGAGCAGTACCAGCTTATCGTCCACCTCGGTCACGCCGTCGATGTCGTCATCGATGATCCGCACCGGGGACCGGCTGCGCTGTTGGAGCTCGCCCAGAATCTCCAGGCCGCGCTTGCCCCGGTTGCGCCGCAGCATCTCGGCCGAGTCGGCCACATGCTGGAGCTCGTTCAACACGAACCGTGGCACGAGCATCGTGCTCTGGATGAAGCCCGTCTGGCTGATGTCGAGGATGCGGCCATCGATGATCACGCTGGTATCGAGCAGGATCTCGCTGCTTGATGCACCGCCGGGCATCATGCGCAGCGCGTGCGGGCTGCCGCGCAGCACCCCGCCAAACAGGGCGAACACATCCTGGGCGCGCAGTGAAAAAACCGTGATGCTGATGTACGCGATAAACGCCGCGGCTACGGTGGGCAGAAACTGGCCGAACGGGTCGGGCAGCAGCGACAGCGGCCACGCAAACAGCGCCGCCACGAGCATCCCGAAGATCAGGCCGAACATGGACGTAACGAGGTTTTCGGGTGGCATCTGGAGGATGATGCGGCGGGCGGCCTGGGCCGGGTACGTGGTCAGCCAGGGGGTGATGATCAACCCGGCCAGCGCCCCTGTCAACGAAAAGGTGAGACCGGTTGCTTCCGGTGGGAGCGACAGCGCGTCGGCCAGGTCCACACCCAGCAGAACGCCTAGTAACGCACACACCAACATCGCAGCCAGGCGTAGCGCAAACTCGAGGCTCATGGATAATTTCTCCTGAGCTATCCCACCCGCCCGGCGATGCCAGATAAAAGAGCATGGCATGTCCGTCCGCTGGCGCCGCCGTGAATGATCCGGCCCGATCAGCGACGGGGGTCTAACTCATGAAACAAGGGATGATCGGTTGCCAGCAGCCAACCTGTGGCCGCGCGCCGCAGACCGGATGAATGGGTTAGCGTAGTCTGGGCAGGGCGGATCCGCCCTTCAACACGCTCTACTAACAGGGTCAAACGCTGCCGACACGCACACTGTAACACGGATACCAACCTCAGTCAATGCCGCTATGGGCTGTTGTCCTTGCATAGAACTTTACAAGTACATTAAACTGTGCTAAAATGTGGCATCAAGACACCCGTATGATACTGGATCGCCCTGGCAGGCGGTCTCTTGTTTTATATTTTTTGATGAAGGCCAATCACATTCTGAAGACACCAGACACAGCCGAGGCTGTGTCTTTCTACACCTGTCCGGATGGGCCTGCCCGTCGGTTGGGCCGGCTTTGTTAGTCGAAATCTAAGCTGAATATTGGAGGATTAGGATGAGCGAAGAAATCCACTACCTGACGCCAGAGGGACTGAGCGAACACGAGGAACGATTGAATTTCCTACGTAACGTCCGGCGTCAGCAGGTCGCTGAGCGACTGCGGCTTGCACTGGAGGAAGGCGGAGAGCTCGTCGAAAATGCGGAATACGAAGACGCAAAAAATGAACAGGCGTTCATTGAAGGCGAGATCTTGCGTCTGGAGATGATCCTGAGCAATGCCCAGATTATCGAAGAGAGCGCCTCTAAGGACACGGTAGGCCTGGGCGACAAAGTGACCGTTCAGGAAGTGGGCGTCGACAGTGTTGAAGTGTACTATCTGGTGGGCGCCGCCGAAGCCAATCCGCGTGCCGGCAAGATCTCGCACAAAAGCCCGTTGGGCAGAGCGTTGATGGATCACCATGTCGGCGATAAGGTTGTCGTCGAAGCGCCCGACGGCGATCTGATCTTCGAGATCAAGGCGATTGAATAACCGCCCAGGGTGATAGCGGCCTGCTCTTGCGCCCATGCCAGCCTCCGCTAGCGTGGGCGCTGTTTTACCAGGATATGTCAAGGAGAACGTGCAGCGACCATGTGGCAGCCTACCAACACTCCGGAGAACGATCGATGGGAGAGCCTGCAGCGCCTCGATGAGCGCGGCATCCCCGCCTACCCCAACCGCGTGTCGCGCACGCATACCACGGTGGAGGCTATCCGGGCTTTTGAGGCGCTCGAGCCGGGCGATGCCGAAGCCGCCGAGGCGGTCGAGGTCACCGTCTGCGGGCGCATCGTGCGCCAGAATCTGAAGGGCAAGGTGTACTTCGCGCACATCGAGGACGGCGCCGGGCGCGTGCAGTTGTTCGTGCGCGTCGACAACGTGGGCGATGAAACCTATGACATGGTCAAGCGCGACCTGGACCTGGGCGACTTCGTGCAGGCCACCGGCACCATGATGCGCACGCGCGCCGGTGAGGTGAGCGTGCTGGTGCACGAGCTCGCCATCCTCGCCAAAGCGCTTAGTCCGCTGCCGGTCATCAAGGAGCGGGTAAACGACGACGGCACTGTCGAACGTTACGGGGCCTTCAACGACGTCGAGGAGCGCTATCGCCAACGCTACGCCGACCTCGCCGTCAATCCGGACACGCGCGCCGTCTTTCGCGCGCGCGCCGCTACCGTCAGAGCGCTGCGGGCGTTCCTCGATGATGCCGGTTTTCTGGAAGTCGAGACGCCCATCCTCCAGCCGATCTATGGCGGCGCGGCGGCGCGCCCCTTCGTCACCCACCACAACCAGCTCCACCAGGACCTCTACCTGCGCATCAGCTTCGAGCTGTATCTCAAGCGGCTGCTGGTCGGCATGTACGACGCGGTGTACGAGATCGGGCGCGACTTCCGCAACGAGGGCGTGAGTTTCAAGCACAATCCGGAATTCACCCAACTCGAGTTCTACCAGGCGTATACCGACTATCACGGCATGATGGACCTGACCGAGCGCATGGTGGCTTACGTCGCCGAACAGGTGACCGGCAGCGCGGTGATCACGTTCGAGGGCAGCACCGTCGACCTGACGCCCCCCTGGAGCCGCCTCACCCTGCGCGACGCGATCCGCCAGACCACCGGCATCGACTACGTGGATTACCCGGAGGCGCCCGCCCTGCACGCGGCGATGAAAGCCGCCGGCGTCGACGCGCCGCCGCACGCCACCTGGGGCAAGTTGGTCGACACCCTGCTGGGCACGGCCGTCGAGCCGACTCTGATCCAGCCGACCTTCATCCTCGATTACCCGCGCGACATCTCGCCCCTCGCCAAGACCGTGCCCGGCGACGAAACTCACGTCGAGCGCTTCGAGATGTTCATCGGCGGCATGGAGATGGGCAACGCCTTCACGGAACTGAACAACCCCGTCGATCAGGAAGCGCGTTTCATGGAGATGGGCCGGCTGTACGCCGCCGAGGACGAGCTGGCCATGCCCATCGACGAGGACTACCTGCGGGCCATGCGCTACGGCATGCCTCCCAGCGGCGGCTGCGGGATCGGCGTGGACCGGCTGGTCATGCTGCTGACCGACAAGAGCACCATCCGCGAAGTGCTGCTCTATCCGCACCTGCGCGAGCGCTGATGCACCTCGAATAAGCCAGCGGCTTCCTGTCCGGTAGGAAGCCGCTTCTTGGCCCGCTTCGCTGGACAATTCGGCCACTCCGGGGATAATAAAAATGAACCCAAGGGAGGGCTGATGCCACACGCCGACGCTGAGTCTGACAACCTGGATCTGCACGCGATCCTGGACGGATTGGACCAGGGTATCCTGGTCTTCGATCCTGACGACCGGCTGGTGCTGGACAACGTGGCTGCGCGCATGATCCTGGGAGCGCGGCTGGTGACGATCCGCTCCGACGGGTGGCGGGCGATGGCGGCGCTGCTCGATTCTGGCCAGGACAACCGCCCCCCTGCGGGAGAGCTCCGCAGCCAGGCCATGCGCCAGATCGACCCCGTCCGGCTGCGCGCCAACCTGTCCGGGACGAGCCTCCCCTGCGTGATTACCCCGGTGTATGGCGCATCCGGCGCGTTGTATACCATGATTACGCTCGAGCGCCCCGACTGGTCCGAGCTGGCCGAGCTGATGGGCCATTTCCGGGAGGAAGCTCTCGGCGCCATCAGCAGCACGCGCGGCCATGCCGACCTGATCAGGCAGATCCTCGCCCGGCGGACCGGCGCCACGACGCCCGAAGAACTGGCCCGTCGCATCGACGGTTTTGCCGACATCATGGCGATCCACATGGCGCGCCTGGAGCGCCTGATCGCGCTGCTGTACCGGCTGGAGCTGGTCCGGACGGGGCAGCTCGCCGGATCGATCCGCGCCAATCGCCGGCCTATCGCGCTGGGCGAATTCGTCGAGGATTTGCTGGAAGATATCGCAGGCGAGCCACCCCTCGACCAGAAGCCACCGGATGTCGAACTCCGCGACCGGATCTGGACAGCGATCCCCGAGGACATCGCCGTGCTGGGCTCGCCAGCCCACCTGGAGACGATCCTGCGCGACCTGCTGCGCAACAGCCTGATGTACAGCCCGCCAGATGCACCGATCACGATCCGCGCGGCGCTGTCCGGGAAGAATCGCGCCGTCGAGATCGAAGTGATCGACGAAGGCTGCGGCATCCGCGAGGCGGAAGCCTGGCGCGTGTTCGCGCCGTTCGAGCGCGCCCGCCAGCCGCAGATCATCGCCGAGTTCGGCTATGGGCTGAGCCTGTACCTGGCGAAGGCCGAAATCGAGGCCATGGGCGGGCGCATCGGGTTTGAGAGCCAGGAAGGTATCGGCACCGCGTTCAGCCTGCAGCTTCCCGCCGGAAAATCGACCTGAACAGCGCCGCTGTCGGTGGGCGCCCGCGCCATGATTTTGGATTGACGGTCGGGTGAATCTCGTGCTACACTCTTAAGCGCTGTGTCGCCGGAACGAGCGTCATGGGGGAGTGGCGAAATGGCAGACGCCGCGGACTTAAAATCCGCTGAGGGAAACCTCGTGTGAGTTCGACTCTCACCTCCCCTACTGCCTTTGCCCTGTTCGCCAGCGGGAAATAGGTGCCAGAACACTCTGGACAGGCCAGCCTGGCTCTGGTACAATCTCCGCGCTGTATATCCGAGTTTGAGATCGACTGGAGACTTACTGTTGGCTAATCATAAGTCTGCCCTCAAGCGTATTCGCAGTTCCGAGCGCAAACGCCTGCGCAATCGCAACGTGCGCTCATCCACGCGCACCATGATCAAGCGGGCCCGCACGACCCTGCAAGAGGGTGATCCGGACGCCGCTCGCGAGGCGATCCGCGAGGCGATTCGCACGCTGGACAAGGCCGTGAGCAAGGGTGTTGTTCACCGCAATAACGCCGCGCGCCGCAAGAGCCGCCTGATGAAACAGCTGGCTGCGCTCGAAGCCCAGAAATAACGCTCGCTGCTCAATTCTGGCGGAACAATCGCAGAGGGCATCCTCGTCGTTTCAGGATGCCTTTTTGTGTTTTCTGCCTATCACGAGGACGTATCGAGGATCCTGGCTGTATCGCGGGACTCGGCGGGTCTTTCCGAAGGGCGACCGTGGCTGTTGCGGCTGTGCTCGTCCGGCCCGGTCTGTGCGGAGCTCTTGTGGGACAGTTTTTGATCCGGTTCCGGCTCCGCCCCAGGCAGCGCAAGACGGTAGCCAATGCCTCGCACCGTGACGATATACTGCGGCTTGCGCGGATTGGGTTCCACGATCTTGCGAATCCAACGGATATGCACGTCGAGCGTGCGCGTATCCCCCATGTAATCGGTGTCCCAGACCTTCTTCATGATCTCGAGCCGCTCGAGCGTCTGGTTCGGGTTGCGCATGAACGTTTCCATCAGCGCGACCAGCTTGGGCGTCAGCTTCTTTTCGTTCCACGGCGCGGTCAGCGTCTGTTTGGCGAGGTTGAGCGAGAACGGGCCCGCCTCGAGAAACTCACCTTCCGGCATCACCACGAAGCGCTCGATCCGGTTGATGAGCTTGCGCGGCGTAAACGGCATCGCCAGCAGCACGTCGGCGGGGCTCTCGGCCTTGGCGTGCTCCTGACTGCGGATATGGATGATCGGAAGCTCGCCAAGGCTGGCGCGGAACCGGGCACAGATCCTGTCGCCCGATGTGCGCAGTGAGGCCGCATCCAGCACGATCACATCGGGCCGCGACTCTTGGGCCACCGACAGGGCCTGCTTGCCGGAATGTGCAATTTGCACGTGATAGCGCTGCTCGAGCGCCTCGGCAAACGACGCACCGTTGAAACGAGCGCTCTCGATAAGAAGGACTTTAGCCGCCCTCATGCGCCTCCCCTGACTCTCGTCCACCGTTGCTGGGCGAATGATTTAAGGATGCAGTTGGTTAGCATAATTCGCAAATTGTCCACGCCTCTGGTCGCGCCGCACCCGTCGCGGCGGCTGCGCGTTCGTGCCCTTAAGGTAGCCCACTCCAAATCGACACGCCATCAACAGCATCTGTGGCGTCTAGACCCCCTGCGGCCCCCATATACGGGCTTTACGATGAGAATCGAAGCAGTCTCGATTCCTGGTGCGTTGACTGCTGGTCGCATTAAGACTCGGCATACGAATGTTTCCCACAATATCCCACCGGTGTGGGATAGATGAAATTGGCGCGCCTCCCCGTCCTGTGGATTGGCCCAACGAGGAGCGAAAAAAACTCAGTTGGGGCATAATGGTACGGAGTCAATCATACCAGACTTCTCCACCTTTTACAGTACGCAAGCTGTAAAGAAGGATTAACATCTGCCGGAGATCGAAGGAGATAGTATGGGCATTTACCTTGATTCGGCTGATGCTCACCACGCCCGCCGAGCTCAAGAGCTGGGATTCATCCAGGGGATCACCACCAACCCGCAGAGCATCGCCCAGACCGGGCGCCCTGGCCTGGATGTGCTGAGCGAGCTGGTGGAGATCGTCGACGGCCACGTATTCTACCAGCTCACTGGGGCCACGGTCGAAGCCCGGACCGACGAAGCGTGGCGCGCCTATCAGATCCGGCCCGACAAAGTGATCATCCAGGTGCCGACGACGACGGACAATCTCGGCATGGTGTCGCGATTGGTTCCAACCGGTATCGAGTGCGCAATGACAGCCGTCTACAGCCCGACCCAGGTCTTCATGGCCGCCCAGGTGCGGGCCAGCTTCGTCCCCCGTCAGCCAGATGATCGCGCAGGTGGACGACGCGCCAGAAGTGCTGCGGCAAATGGTGAGCGTCCTGGGCCACAGCCAGACCCAGGTGCTGGCTGCCAGTCTCCAGTCGAGCGAACAGGTCCTATCGGCCATTCTCGCCGGCGTCGAGCACCTGACCCTGCCGCTGGACTTTGATCCTCGGGCTGGGCGAACACGCGCTGTCGCGCCAGGCCATCGACGACTTCGCACGGTACACCGCGCCATGAACAACGCCGTCCAGACCGTCACCTCGCTGGCCGAGTCCGCCGAACTGCTCGCTGTCCGCCAGACGCTCGCCTCCTGCCCCATCATCGAAGACGCCATCGCCATCCAGCAGATCCCAGCCCCGACCTTTGCCGAGGGCCAGCGGGCGTCCGCCATTCTCGGGCGCTTCCGTCAGGCCGGCTTGCAGGACGTCGCCCAGGACGATGTGTGCAACGTCTTCGGGCGCTGGCCCGGCAGGGACCCGGCGTGCCCGGCCCTGCTGGTCTCGGCGCACACTGACACTGTCTTCCCGTCCGATACCGACCTGACCACGCGCCGCGATGGAGAACGCATCTATGGCCCCGGCCTGGGCGACAACAGCCTGGGTGTGGCCAGCCTACTGGCCCTGCTCGAGATGCTCCAGGCGCACTGGATCCAGCCCGCGGCCGATATCTGGTTCGTGGCCAACAGCCGCGAGGAAGGCCTGGGCGACCTGGGGGGTATCCGCGCCGTCTGGGACCGGCTAAAGGATCGCCTGGGCGCCGCCATCGTGGTTGAAGGGATGGCCTTGGGCCGGATCTACCACGCCGGGATCGCCGTGCGGCGCCTGCGCATCACCTGCCGGGCGCCGGGTGGGCATAGCTGGCTGCATTTCGGCCAGCCGAGCGCCATCCACGGCCTGATCCACCTCGGCGCCGCGATCACCGCCTTCACGCCGCCCGCCGCGCCGCGCACGACGTTCAACATCGGGCTGATCAGCGGCGGCCATTCGGTTAACAGCCTGGCTACCCACGCTGAGTTCTACCTTGATCTGCGGTCCGAAGACCCGGCCAGCCTGGCCGAGCTCGAGGCGCAGGTCCGGCGGGCTGCCAGCCAGGCCCGCCAACCCAACCTCACGTTCGCCATCGACGTCGTGGGGGATCGTCCTGCCGGGCAGATCGCCACCGATCACCCGCTGGTGAAGCTGGCCGCAGCGGCGCTGGACGCGATCAATCACCCGGTCACCTACGAAAAAGGCAGCACCGACGCCAACGTGCTGCTGGCGAACGGCCTGCCCTCGGTCACAATCGGGATTACGTACGGGGCGCACTCGCACCGGCTGGACGAGTACATCGAAACCGCGCCCATCGCGGGCGGCCTCTGGCAGTTACTGCTGCTCACACTGTCCGCCGCCGGTCAACTACACTCGTGGAGCCGCTGAGTCACTGACTGTCCGGCCCGGACGCCGTCACATCACTCTGCAGCCAGGATTGGATGAAGCTCATCACAGCGTCCAGATCCTGGATGCCGCGCTCCGTGCCGGACTGGACGTGCAGCGCCCGCCCTCGCCAGCCCGGCGTGTCAGACGTCAGGCTGCGCGGCTCGCGCCACAGCCGGACCACAAACGTCATCGCCTCATAGTCCTGGTTGGTTTGTCTCATCTCTCGCTCCGTGGGTGTCCCATGCACATCCCAACGGTACGCGCTGGTCGTGACCGCAGCGTGACCACCGGTCAGTTGCAGGCGCGGTCCAGGCGTTGATCGAGCACTTCCGCTGGATCCCAGCCTGTCGTCCCCCGCGCGCGCTCGATGAAACAGTGCAGCGGCACTTGCGCCATGAACCGCTCGCGATAGGCGCCGTTCTCGATGGCGCCCGCTTGCTGCTGGAGCAGGTCCCAGGCCCGGTCGAGCCAGTGAGCCGCAGCCGAGTCGTCGCCCAGGCCGCGCGCCGCCGCCGCCCGCAGCGCGCAGATCTCTTGAGGCGACGTATCGTCGAGCAGCAGCAGGTATTCGAGCGGATAGATCAGCCGCTGGCGCGCGTCCTCATACTTACCGCGCGCGAGATGCACCAGGACCCGCGCCACCTGCGACAACGGGAACAGAATCGGGAGGCGCACGCGGCTCATCGCCAGCGCCGCCCGGCGCGCCCATTTTTTCGCGCTGTCCGCCTCGCCCAATGCCACCAGACAGCGCACCAGCGCCAGCGCCGGAGTCACCACTTCTACCTCGCCGATCAGCGGGTCGGGCGTTTCGAGCACGCCGAGCAGGATCGAGCGCCCATCAGCCGGTCGTCCCTGGTAGAGCGCCAGCCGCGCCAGCAGCACCTTCGCCCCCAGGCCCAGCACATTCGCCGCGTTGCTCGCCTCGACCGCTTGCTGCGCAATGGCATAGGCTTCTTCATGCGCGCCGAGCTGCATATAGGCCAGCCCCACGTTGGCGAGCGAGAGCCACTCGACCGCCGGATCGAAGCGGGCTTTGCGCGCCGAGGAAAGTTCCTGCGCCAGGGTCAGCACCGTCTCCCAGCGCCCCTGGTAGACCGCCAGCCGCATTTCGTTCAGCCCCAGTAGGGGCCGGATCACGGCCGGATCGATCTCCGGCGCGAAGGGCTGCATCTCGTCCAGCAGGCGCCGGATGGCCGCCATATCCCCGGCGCGATACGCGATCTCGCACTGGTGCTGGATGGCATCCAGCTCGCCCCAGCGGTCGCCCACGTGCGCGTACAGCGCCCGGCCCTGTTGGGCGCCTGCTCGCGCCCCCGCCATATCGCCCTGCCCCAGGCGGTGCATCGCCTGGTGCAGCGCGGCGCGCGCCTGTCTCGGCACGTCGAGGTCGGGCGCCAGCGCGGCCACCTCGTCCATCAGCTCGGGCGGATAGTACAGCCCGGCGGTCGTGGCCTGGCGCCGGAATTCGGCCCGCAGCGACACCAGATCGAACCGGATCGCCGGCAGCGGCTCCGGCAGGGCCTCCAGGTCAAGCTCGCTCGTGTGCCGATCGAGCATATCCTGGGCCGTCGTCGCGTAGCGGTTGGCCTCGGCCAGGGCGCCCGCCGCCAGCGCCGTGGTCGCCGCGCGCCAGCCGTGCACCAGCGCCTGAGTCCATTCGCGGGCCTGGGCGTAGTGGTAGGCCAGCTTGGCGATGTCCGGCAGGCGTTCGGGCCAGCCGCGCTCGCGGAGCGTTTCCGCCGTCCGCCGGTGTAGGAACCGGCGACGCGGCGTGCTGGTGTCGGCATAGAGGATTTCGCGCACCTTGATATGCGTGAACTGGTAGACACCCGGCGCGACCTCGGCCAGAATCGACGCGCGCAGGACTTCGTCCAGGGCCAGATCGAGCGCGACCTGCGGATCGACCAGCGCGCCCAGCAGCGCCTCGTCGATGTCGTGTTCCACCACCGCCGCCGCCGTTAGCAGTTCCTGCGCCGCGCGCGACAGCCGCCGCACGCGTCCCCGGATGACGCGCAGAATCGCGTCCGACATGGGAAGATCCGACGCCTCGTTCAGGGCATCGGCGCGGAGCCGCCACCGGCCCTCGCGCTCGAGGTGCAGCACGCCCTTCTCGATCATGGCGCGCAGCGTTTCGACCACAAAGAAGGGATTTCCCGCCGTCTCCTGGTGCAGCAGCGGCACCAGCCGCGTCACGTCGGCCTCGACCAATTGCCGCACCAGGTGATCGATGTGGCCCGGTTCGAGCGGCCCGAGCTGGATCACCGTGGTCGGCGCGGGCGCGTGGACCGAGCTAGCTGGCCAGTCCATCAGCGGCGAATCGAACGGGACTTCCTCGTCACGTAGCGTCGCCAGGGCCATGACTGACCGGTCGGCACAGCGGCGCAGCGCGTAGTTCAGGCACGCCAGGCTGGCCGGATCCGCCCAATGCAGGTCTTCGGTCACCAGCCACAGGCCGTCAGCGTCGCCCGCCAGCGCACGCACCAGTTGGGTGAAGGCTTCGTGCAAGCGCAGACTGATGTCCGGCGCGCCCGCCGATCCAGCCGGCATTTCCCCGGCGGAACCGGGCGCCAGACCCGGCACGAGATACGCCAGATCGACCCGCGCCGCCCGCGGAAGCTTGCTGGCAACGCGATCCGCTGCATGGCTCACCAGATCGGCGATCAACTGGTACGGCGTGCCGGCTTCCATCGCGTAGCAGTTGCCGGTGACGACCGCCACACGCGGCCCGGGAATGCGCCCCGCCGCCTCTTCGACCAGCCGCGTCTTGCCCATGCCCGCCGGGCCGGTCACCAGTACCAACCGGCTGTTCTGCGCCTGGCACAGCCGCCATTCGGCAGCGATCTCGGCCAGCTCTCGGTCGCGGCCCACCAGCGGCACCCGATACAGTGCCGTGGACGGGGCCGCCGGCGGGACCACAGCCGGGGGAACCTCCGCCGCGTTCACACCCCGCCCCTGCCGGATATCCTCGTACAGCCGGGTCGTTTCCGGCAGCGGTTCGGCACCCAATTCCTCGTCCAGGATCTGGACGCAGGTCTGGTACTGCCGCAGCGCCGCGCTGCGATCGCCCCCGGCAGCGTAGGCGGTCATCAACGCCCGGTGCGCCGCCTCCTGGTAGGGATCGTGTTCCAACAGGCGCTGGGCGTGCCGGATGACCGCCTCCCAGTCGCCCGCTCCCTGGCACGCGCCGATCAGGTGACGGAGCGCGGTCAGGAAGCGCTGGCGGGCGTGTTCTCGCTCCAGTAGCGCCCAGTCGGCATAGATATCTTTGAGCAGATCGTCACGGTACAGCGCCACCGCGCGCTCCAACGGCTCGCGGTTAGGCTGATCCGTGCGGTGGGCATCCAGTAGCGCCGCCTCGAACGCTTCGTAATCGACCCACAAGCTGGCATCAGGCGCCACCGCCAGCTCGACCCCTTCCGCAGCGATCAGATCGGTGTGCGGTTCGATCGCCCGGCGCAGCAGGTACAGGGTCCGGCGCAGCCGTTCCTGGGCGCGCTCGGGCTCGGCATCGGGCCAGAAGGCGGCCTGGACTTCCTCGCGCGTGATGCGCCTCTGCCGATTGAGCACCAGGAAGGAGCAAAATGCGGCGGGCTGGGGCGGCAGCGTCACGGGCCGATGGTCGATTTCCAGCCGCGGCAGCCCAAACATCGAAAACTGGAATGCCATCTTGTGTTTCCCTGTTATACTCCGGGTTATAATCGCCGGACGTGCACCCACTGTATCACGAATTGAGTCGGGGGAAAACAGATTGGTGTTCCACTCACCGCCTGCGTACAATAGGAGGCGTCGCGTTCCGTCCGTTCGCCAGTGCTGATAGGAGAGCCGTATGACCACTCGGCCCACTGGGCGTCGCACCGAAAGCCTGTTTGATAACCGCTACCGCTACGATTATATCTTCCCTCGTGGCCGGTCCGGCGAGACGCTGCGCGCCTACGACATCCTCGACCAGGATCGCCCGGTGGTCATCAAACGCCCTGCCCCACAGGACGCGCCGCCCATGCGCGCTGGGCAGGAAGTGAGCATCCGCAACGAGCGGCACGCGCTCGAACGGCTGTCGGGCCATCCCGTGCTCACCGAGCTGCGAGGCAGCGGCACATTCCGCGTGGGCGGCCATACCCACGAGTACATCGTGATGGACCTGGCGCAGGGCGAGATCGTCGAGGACATGGTGCTCGGGCAGGCCCGGCAAAACCGCTACCTGCCCGATCTGGAAGTGCTGGTCATCGTCGACAAGCTGCTCGACCTGCTGGCCCACGCCCACGACAAACGCGTGATCTATAATGATGTCGATGCCAAGCACCTTTTTTGGGACCGCGACAATTACCGCCTGAAGGTGATCGACTGGGGCAACGCCGTCTTCACCGACGAGCCCGGCGCGCCGCCGGCCATCACGCCCGCGACCGACATCTACCAGTGCGGTGAGTTGCTGTACTTCATCCTCACCGGCGGCAACCGCCTGGCGACCGAGGCTGAAGACAACGACTCGTTCTTCGTCAACTTCGGGCCCGACGCCGAGCGCATCCCGGCCAAGTTACAGGCCGTCGTCACGCGGGCGGTCCATCCCGATGCCAAGCGGCGCTTCGGCTCGATCTCCGAGCTGCGCTATGCGCTGACGGAAGTCCGCGTGCCGCTCGAAAAATCGCGCGACGAGATCATCTCGCGCATCCGCAAGCGCGTCCGCCCCACGGCCAGCCAGGACGAGCTGGCCGAGCTGCAAGATGGGCTTCAGGGGGCGCGCGAGGCCGATCCGGGCTATCCGGAAACGGCGAAGCTGGACGCGGAAATCCAGTCGCTGCTCCGGCAGATCGCCGTCCAGGCCGATCTGGACGCCATCCGGATTTATCTCGAGAGCGCCAACTGGACCCGCGCGCTGTCGCTGCTGCACGATTTGCTGCCCCAGGCGGATGAAACCAACGCGCCCGTCATCCAGTTCCTGATCGCCGCCGCCGCCCTGCTCGAGGAGCTGCACATCTCGCCGCCGCCAGCCGGCTTCCTGAACGCGCTCGACGCGCTGTTTGCGGGCGATGCCCCCACCGCCGGGCATACTTTGCTGAGCGCGGGCGAGGCCCGGACTGCGGCGCGGCGCGCGCAGTGGCTGGTGGCCGAACAACTCGCCGTGCACCTTCCACACGTGGTCCTTCTGCGCCCGCATCTCGTGCGCCTGCGCTTCGATTTGCAGGATGTTCCCGACACCCACGCGGCACATCGCGTTCTGGACGAGATCGACACCGAGCTCTCGCGCCGGCCCGTGCAGGGGCTTACCGGGCTGAAGGTCATCTACCAGGAAGTCCTGGCCCTATTAGGTCCCCTCGAGGAGGCCGTCGGCGCGCTGGCCGACGGTCAGGATTCCCACGTCCAGGAGGCGTGGCTGGCCACGGTGATTCGCGCCCGGCACGCCGCACAGGATGTGATCGCCCTGCTGGACGAAGTGGGCGGCTGCATGTTCAGCGATCCGGGGCGCGCGGGCAGCCTGCTGCACCAGGCGGCGAAGATCGATCCCACCTCGCCCTATTTCGAAGCACTGCACGACTATTTTGATGAAGTCCACCAGGCAGTGACCGCCCTGGGGCAGTTCAAGCCGCGAGCCGATGGCAGCAACCTGGCGACCTGGTTCGGCGACGTGCATGCCTTCCTGCGGCCGTATCTCGACGACCTACCGGACCCGCAGCTCCACGCTGCGGCGGAGGCGCTCGAGCAGGCCGGGCAGGGCTGGTCGACGACGCTCAGCTATCTGGCGCTGGGCGGGCGACAGCCGGCGATCAACGTCCTGCGGAATACCGCCGAGGCGATTCGCCCCTTCAATGAACACACAGGCGCCTGGCTGAACACGCTTGCCAACCGCCTGCCAACTGCCGGCTTCGTGGAGCGCCACAGCCCCAACGAGCGGCTAGCCGATCACCTGATCGAAGGGTGGAAAGCGTGGGACCGCGGCGACGCGATTGCAGCGGCGCAGCATGGCCGCGAGGCGTACGACTGCGCAAACACCGACGGCGAGCGCATGGCTGCCAATCGCCTGCGTCGCCTGTCCGAGCTGCTCGACAACTGGCTGTCGTACAAGGGGCCGGAGAGCGCAGAACTGACCGACCGTACCCAGAGCGAAGCGCTCAGCCTCCTGCTCTCGGAAGAGGAAAACGAGCGCCGCACCTTCGCCGAGCAGATGCCCAACACCACGCTCTACCTGCGCGCGATGAGCCGCGGCCTGGTCGCGTATATGCACCAGAGCAGCAGCGCTGGCTGGCGTGCGCTGTATCTGCATTATGTCTTGCGCGGGGTGCTGTCGATCCTCGATGAAGAGCTCGACGACGCGGAATTCTGGCGCGAGTGCGCCGCCAAAATGTTCGACGACGCGCCGACTCACCGCGCGTTCCAGGTGCTCGACCGGGCGCTAACCGGTCGCCGCCTCGTGGACAAAGCTCAGCGCGCGCTGAACGCTGTAGTCAGCCCCGCCGATCTCGAGGGCGCCCGGCACGCGCTTAACGCGCCGCTCGCCGCCGAGCTGATTACCGGAGCCGAGCAGTCGGTGCAGATGACCATCGACGCGGTGCGCAGTTGGTCGGACGGCAATTTCCACGGCGCGCGCCAGGCCCTCGACGCGGCGCTGGACCACGTCCAGACCGCGATCCAGGTGGGCGGCCTGGAAATCGAGCCGTATGTCGCCTGGCTAACTCGGCTGAAGGACACGGTCTCGCAGTTGCAGCAGGCCCGCATCACGATCGAACAGGGGGCGCTCTCGGCCAACCCCGAGCCGGATCCCGCCATCGCCGAGGCCCACCAGTTGATCCTCGATGCCACGCTGGGCGCGCTCGGCCCGGATCATGGCCACCAGGTGCGCCAGTGGAACGACATGTACCAGTCGGTGCTGGATACGTACACCACGCAGCGGCTGACCCGGCGCGAAAAACTGGCTGCGTTCTCCCGGCATTTCAGCTCGCTGTTCATCACCAAGCACCCAGCCTATCCACTCTTCCGCCACTGGGAAGAGATCATCGAGCAACTGCCGCCCGACGTGACCGAAGACGACGTCATCGAGGTCGACGCGCCGGGGATCGGTCACAGCGGTGATTCGCTGGCCTACCTGGAGGACGATCGCGAGGTGGAAACCGCGGCAGCCAGGCCCGCGGCCCCATCCCGCGGCCTACCCTGGAACCGGATCATCGCGGCGGCGCTGGTGCTGCTCCTGGCGGCGGTCGCCGTGGCGGTCTGGCGCACGCGCGGCAATGGCGACGACCAGGTTGATTCTGGGGCGCGAATCCCCACCGCACCGGTTATCCGCCCGGCGGCCACGGCGACCCAGGCCGGAGCGGCCATCGTCCCCGCGACGACGCAGGCGCCCACGCAGGTCCCGCCGACGCTCACGGCGACTCCATCGCCGGTCACCCCCACGCCGACGGTCGAGCCGACAGAGGACCTGCCGCCCAGCCCCACGCCGACGCTGTTCGTCACGAGCACCCTGATTCCGAGCGACACGCCGCCGCCAGCCGAGCCGCTTGAAATCGCCGCTGCCCCGATCGGGGACCTCCTCGCCGCGCTGGAAACCCTGCCCGACGAGGCGCGCGACTGGCCCGCCGGGGCGTTCGCTCCGCAAACGGGCGGCGCCTGGCAGATGGTCACGGAGGGCAGCCTCAACGCCCGGCTCAGCGTCGACCTGCCGCCGGCGCTCATCAGCCAGTTGTTCCAGCCCGGCGCGTCCAGCGCGCTCAGCCGCGCCGACGTGGTGCTCGAGCTCGTGGCGTACGATCCTGCCGCGCTGCAGAATGGCGAGGTATCCTTTGGGCTGGGAGCCGAAAATGCCTCGGGACAGACCGCCATCGCCGAAGTGCAGTTTGTGGAGGAGAATTACGTCCGGCTGGGCTTGAACCAAAACGACCAATTCCGGCTGCGTACCGAGAGCCCGCAGCCGAGCCCGCAACTCACGCTCTCGGTGCGGCGCGTGGACGCCAACACGCTTGGCTTTTTCGTGGACGGCAAGCGTTTGGGCGACTCAGTCCTGATCTTCCCACAGGGCGCGCCGATCACACTCATCCTGACCGCATCGGGCCGGGGCGTGGTCGTGAGCGTGAGCGATTTTCAGATCGAATTCAGTCCGCGAGACGAGTTACCATAGGGTAGACCCAAACACCGGAAGGTTAGCATGTCCGTATCGGAAATGGCTCTGGAAGAGTTGTATCGTATCCAAAACTATATCGACACCTTCGCGCTGGGGCACTACGCCCGCGTGTTGGAAGCGAAAGAGGTCCACGGCGGGCGCGACGTGGCGTTCAAGGTCATGCGGCCCGAGCATCTGTCCGACGACGGCACCCCGGCCTGGGAAGCGCGCGCCTTCGTCAACGAAGCCGATCTGCTGGTGAGGTTGGCCCGCAACTCGTCGGTGGTCCGCCTGTACGACTGCGGCTACATCTCCGCCCCTGGCGAGCGCCCCGACGGCGGCCAGATCGTGTCGTGCGAGACCAATATCTCCGCCTTCCGCGAAAACCTGTATCCCTACGTTGGGCGCGGGTGGCGACCCTACCTGGCGCTGGAGCTTCTGCCGCGCCAGCACAGCCTGTTTTACTTGATGAAACCCAACGCCGCCAATGGTCGCCGCCGCCTGCCGACCGAAGAGGGCATCGATCTTGCCATGCAGTTCTCGGAGTTTCTGCGCGACGCGCACGACCAGCGCATCGTCTATCTCGATCACAAGCTGGAGCATGTCTATTGGGACGGCGCGACACTGCGCGTGATCGATCTGAACAGCTCGCAGTTGGTCGAGACCGGCACGCACACCGTCGACCAGTACCTGGCCCAGGACATCCATAATCTGTGCGTGGGCATTCTCTACCCGATCTTCACCGGGCTGTCGCCGCAGAAAGGCGCGCTGATGCCCCAGCCCGCCTCCCAGGCCGAGGTCGAGCAGCGTTACGCCGACGTCAACCACCTCGATTTCGGGATCGAGCCTACCCTGAGCGCCAGCCTGCAGGAGCTGCTCCAAAAGGGCGCGCGCCAGGATCTGCCCAACGTGCGGGCGTTTCGCGCCGGGCTGGAGCGCGTGGCCGTGCGCCACGGCTGGGATCTGCAGGGGTCGCACACCGTCCCCACGCTGCGCGAAGCGCGCGAGCAGATCCGGACCGGTCTGGCTGAGCTGCGCCGGGGCCAGGATGCGCTGCGCTCCGCGCGCGAAATCCTGCTGGAGGCCGTCATTCTGGACGATATCAACGAAGACATGGAAGCTGAGCTGCGCCGCCTTGTTGCCCAGATCAACGAAGCGCTCAATCACCGGGTGATTCCCTAAAGGATCTACAGGATAAGGAGACGCTGGATGGCCGATCTTAAACAAGAACTGGACGCGTTGCGCCGCGAATTGGAGGCGCTCCCCGCGAGCGCAACTGCCAGCGAGATCGCCCAGTTGGAGAGCGTGGCACGCACGCTGCTGGCACAGAGCAAAAACACTCCCTACGAGAAGGAGGCGCGCGTCCTGTTCGCGGACCTGGCCCGGCATGGCGCGCCGGCCACGCCCGAAGCGGCCACGGTGCGCGGCCTGTTGCGCCGTGCACGCATCCGCATCGAGATCGCGGGCGACGAGGACGATATCGACGAGGCCATCGACATCCTTGCCGAAGCGCTCAACCACGATCCGGGCAATCCCGAAACGCTGGAGCTGCTGCACAACGCCGCCGAGCGCAGCCCGCACCTCGAGCTCAAGGTGCGCGGGCTGCTCGAACGCTACGGGCTCGATCTGCCGCAAGAAACAGCGCCCGCCGAGCCAAGCCAGCCACGCCGCGAGGCGCCCGTCCCGCCGACGGCGCCGGTCGCGCCGCCCCCTACCGGGCAGATGGCCGACCCGACGAGCAGGCTGCTGCCGGAAATCGCGCAGGCGTACTACTCTGGCGACTACCAGCGTACGGTCGATCTCGCTAACCAAGCCCTGGCCGACGATCCAGACAATATCCAGGCCCAGGACTATCGCCAGAAGGCCGAGGACAACCTGCTGCGCGGCGTCGTGCCCGATCACCGCATCCCGTTCGACGCCCGGATCGCCTATAATCGCGCTAATTCGCTGGTCCGCGCCGGCAACTACGACGAGGCCGAGCGTCTCTACCGCGAAGCCCGCGACCTGGCCGCCCGCGCCGGGATCACCAGTTGGAAGGACGTCGAGCAGGCGCTGCTCGACATTCAGGACCTGGCGCTGGCGCGCGAGCTGCTGGCCGAAGGCGACCGCCTGCTGGCCGCCGATGACTGGGACAGCGCCCTGCAGAAATACGAAGGCGCCATGCGCGTCGTCCCCAACGATCCGCTCGCCCAGGAACGAATCGACCTGGTGCAGAACGTCCGCCAGCAGTTCGATCAGGCCACTGTGCAGTTGAACATGACCAGCGGATCGCTCAACGAGCGGGCTCACGCGCTCCAGGGTCTGCTGAACAAACTCGCCAGTCTGCGCCAGCTCCTGCCCGGCAGCAACCGCCTCACGCGTCTGACGCAGGAGATCGAAGATCGGGTCGATAACATCATCGCCCAGCTCTACAACCAGGCCCAGGGCGCGCTCACGCGGACCGATTCGGCGTCGGTTCTCGAGGAGCGGCTGCGCCTCACCAGCGAGGCTGTGCGCGCGCTCGATACCGCCGCCGAGCTGGCACCCGGCAGCGAGGAGATCAACAACCTGCTCCAGCGCGCCCGCCAGAGCGAGGCCGACATGGTCGAAGCCCGCCAGATGATCGAGCGTTCCTCGGCATTGGTCGCGCAGAACTACGAAAACGAGCTGGGCCAGGCGCGCTCGATGCTCGCTGGCCTGCGCAACTATGCGCAGGATCCGCGCTACCGGATGGTCGTCGCCGATCTGCTGGGGCGGCACCTGGAGCGGGTCGAGGCGGCTATCGACGACAACGATCCGCTGACCGCCAAGCGCTGGCTGGATCTGTGCAAGGAAGATCCCTTCCGTATCCTGGGACGGCGCACCGAGATACTGCGCCTGGAAGAGAGCGTGCGCCAGATGCGGCGGCGCCAGTATGTGGTCTGGACGGTGGTGGGTATCGTCATCCTCATCATTCTGGCTGCCGTGGCGCTCGCCACGCAATCGACGTGGAGCCCGATCCTGAACCCGCCGACCGATACACCCACGATGACTCCGTCCAATACGCCGACCGCAACGAACACGCCCACGCCGACGGCCACGCCAACCATCACCTGGACGCCGTCGCACACGCCGACCCATACCTGGACTCCCACGCCCAGCGATACACCGACGCACACCTGGACGCCTACGCCTAGCGACACGCCAACCCATACCTGGACGCCGACCATCACACCGACGGCCAGCGACACGCCCACGCCGACCGACACGCCATCGATCACGCCGACGCCCAGCGACACGCCCACGCCGAGCATCACGCCCACGCCATCGATTCTGTGCCGCGTCTTCGCGATCCAGAACGTGAACATCCGCACGCAGCCCAGCCTGAACGCCTTCCGCGCGTTCACCGCGCCGCAAGGTCAGCGGATGGACGTGTTGAACCAACGGGTGGGCGCCGACAATCAGAACTGGTACCAGGTGCGGTTCACCTACCAGGACGCGACCATCACCGGATGGGTGCGCGCCGATATCGTCGGGGACCTTGATGATTGTCCGGAGCTAAGCTCGGAAAACCCCGGGCCGCGCGAGATCCTGCCAGGTTAGCGATCGAAAAGCGGTCACCCGGATGTCGGGTGACCGCTGTGTGGGTCGTACAAGACTTGAACTTGTGACCTCGTCGATGTCAACGACGCGCTCTAGCCAACTGAGCTAACGACCCAGCACTCAACATTATAGTGAACGGTCACCATTTTGGCAAGGGTAGAGAATGATCTTTTGGCTGCCAGGAAACCGCCGAACGGTATGTTATAATTCGTTTGCACTCAACACCGGAAACAGGTAGTGGACATGCTCGATTCGCTTCACGACATTCTCCCAATCGTGTCCGGTGGCGTCTTTGGGTTGGCGCTGCTGCTGTTTCTGGTTTCGCTCCGCCTGTTTCGCCGCAGCCGCAACGATACGTTCTGGCGCCGGCGGCGCGACGCCGGGCAGCGCGGCTGGCGCGTGTTCCTGGTGGCAGCCACATTGGCCGTCTTCAGCGGGTTTTCGTGCGCGGCCACGCTTGTCATGAACCGGTTTCTCGATGATTCCGATCAGGGGCCAGCCGCTGTGTCGGTGGCGGAAAACACCGAGCCAGGGCCGCCCTCAGGGACGCCGGCAGCAGAGATCAACGACCCCAACACGAATGTAGCGCCCGGTGACCGGTCGACGCCCAGCATCACGCCGATCGAGCTCCGCGAAAGCCCCATCGTCATCGATGTCACCAGCACGCCAGTCGTGCTCATCGTCACGTCGACGCCGGGCGCCACGCCGACCGAAACCCCCTTCCCGACATTCACGCCGCATGTCACCCCGCTGATATCGAGCGTCACACCGAAACCCGACGCGGAAATCCGCATCACGGCCCTCGATGACCAGATCTCGGACGCGATGACGCCCATCAATCCGCGCGCCACGTTTGCACCGGGCACCACCCGCATTTACCTGTTCGTGGAGTTCCGCAACATGGCCCAGGGCGTCCTCTGGAAGCGCATGCTGTACCGTGAGGGTGAGGCGATCGACGGCAGCGCCTATCTGTGGGGGCTGGAAACCGACGGCACTGGCTATTTCTTCTTCGGCAACAACAACGGTTTCGCGCCCGGCCACTACGAGATCCGGTTGTTCCTCGGCGAGAACCCGACGCCCATCAACATCTCGGCCTTCACCATCACCGAGTCGCCCTGATCGCGCGTATGCGTGTCCTGCCCGCTCGTGATCCCCGGCGTGCGCCCTCGCGGCGCGGTCGGACCGGCTGGCTGATCGCCGTCTGCGTCGCACTCGGGCTGGCGTTGCGCCTGATCCTGCTGGTCGACTCCGGCTGGCGCTACGACTACGACGAAGGCATGGTTGGGCTGCAGGCCCTGCGCATCTTGCGCGGCGCGCGCCCCGTCTTCCATCCCGGCCAACCCTACCTCGCCGCGCTGGAATCGTACGCCGTCGCCGCGCTGTTTGACGTCTTCGGGCCGAGCGCCATCACGCTGAAGCTGGTGCCTTGGCTGCTCGCCGGGCTGTACATCGCCACGACTGGCTGGATCGGCTGGCGCGCGTTCAACAGCCGCGTCGGCGCGCTCAGCGCGCTGCTGGCTGCGCTGGCCCCGCTCTACCTGCTGGTGGTGGGCACCAAGACCTGGGGCGCTACCGCCGAGACCCTCGTCCTGGGAAACCTGGCCTTTTTGGCCACCGCGACGATCGTGAACAGGGCTGGGCGCTGTTCCGCCCGCGAGCGCGCGCTGGTCGCGCTGGGGCTGGTGAGCGGGATCGCTTTCTGGGTGTCGTGGCTGATCGCCTTCTACACCGTGCCGATCCTGATCATCATCGCGTGGCAGGGCCGGGACATGCTGCGCCGTGCGGGGTTGTGGGCAGCTTTGGCTTTTCTGGCCGGCAGCAGCCCGCTGTGGATCTATAACGTCCAGCACGATTTCGCGACGTTCACCTACCTGTTCCGAGATCAAAGCAACGTCTGGGACGATCTGTGGCCCGTGCTCGAGCACCTGAACAACGATCTGGCGCCGCGCGTCGTCAGCGGCGATCCGCAGTGGCGCCTGCTGAGCTGGGATGCGATCTGGTACCTGCAGATCATCTCCCAGGGCGGGCTGGTGGGGCTGGTAGCCTGGAGCTGGCGCGGCCCCTGGCCAAATCACTCGCGCCCTGCTCGCCAGATGCTCGCCCTCTTCGCGCTCGGCCTGCCTACCATCTACGTCCTCAGCGGCTACAGCGGCCACGCACTCAACGAATTCGACTTCGACGCCACTGGACGGTACGTGCTGATGGTTCACTCCGTCTTGCCGATCGGTGTCGCGGCCCTGGCGGACCGGCTCATCCGCTGGCGGCACGGGCTGAGGCTGCCCGCGGCGGCGCTGCTCGCCAGCGTGATGTGCCTGAACGTGCTCGGAGCGGCGCGGGCGAATCCGGCGCAGGTCTTCACCTCGCCGTATTACACCCGCCAGCCCGCCACCCTGGAGCCACTCATCGACTATCTCGACGCGCAGCAGATCAGGCACGTGTGGACGGATGTGGGCGTGGCTCACGTGCTGATGTTCGAGACGCGCGAGCGCATCCTGGCAGCGGACTGGTACGACATTTATGGCGCGCAAGGGCTCGTGCGCTTTCCGGAGGTGCCGCGGGCCATCTACACTGCGGACCGCGTGGCTTTCGTCGAGGTGATCCTGCCAGGCCAGCGTGACACGCCTTTCGAGCAGGCGTTCAAACAAACGGGCGTGCCGCACACCGTCGCGCGCGTCACGCCCGATCTCCTCGTGATCATCCCGCTGGCCCCCCTCGATCCGGCGCTCGTGGGCGACGGGCTGGGCTACCAGTTCTAGGGCGCGGCCACCAGCGGAAGCTGGCTTTTATCGCCCTCGAAGCCCACCGATTCGGCGATCACCCAGGCGGCCCCGCCATCCAGACGGATGGCCAGCCACGTGTTGTCGGCGTTGCGCCCGATGACCGTCACCTGATCGTTTTGCGCCAGCGTGGCCACTGCCGGGTAGTTCGTGCCTGGCCCCTGGCGAACATTCAGCGTCAGATACACGACGCTGGCGGCAACGCCCGGAAACTCGGTCGGTTCGGCAGTAGGCGGCTCAGCCGTGGCGGGGGGCGGCTCGGTCGCTGCTTCGGTGGGCGGCACCGTGGGCTGCGCCTGTTCGGTTGGAGGAACGGCCTCCGTGGTGGGCGCCGCTTCGGCGGGCGTACTGGCCCGGTCGCGCGGCTGGGGCACCACATTCACCAGCACGTCGCTGATCCCGAGCGAGGATCCGTCGGCGCGAAAGGCTTCCACGGTGACCAGATGCCCGGTCTGTCCCTGTGCCTGCCACATGCCGACGGCGTTCAGCGTGGATTGGCCGCCTTCCTGATCAGACACCGCTTCGCCCACCGGCACGTCATCGATGCGAAACTCGATCCGCGTCACGCCGATCTGCGAGTCCAGCGCGATCGCGTGAAGCGACACCTGCGCGCCTTCGGCTATTGTGCTGTTATTCAAGGGAGCGAGCAGCAGGACCAGCGGCCTCAACGCGATATCCTCGGTCACGATGTCCGACTCCGAGGGAGTTCCCAGCGAGCACGCTATGGAGGCCAGTATCAAGACGGCCAGAACCAGGATCACACGACGTCCCATAACAGCAGGCTCTCCTTCAACATTCGATCCGTGCCGCCAGATTAGCGAATAACAGCCCATTGTGCAACGAATCGCGCGCGCATGCACAGCGCGCCAAATCATGGTATATATGAGGTTGTGCAAATGAGGATCATACCAACATCGTGGCAACCCAGACGGACAGCTTTACCATTCGCCCGGTCCAGATCTCGGATGTCGCCAGCCTGCGGCAGACCTGCTGGACCGATCGCGCCCCGGAGACCATCTCGCTGCTGATCGACCGGACCCGTAAGCTTGCCCAGCACCGGCGCGGGCTGGGTGTGGTTGCCGTGCGCGAAGATGGGGCGGCGTGTGCGTTTGGCTTGCTCACTGTGTGGCCTCGGCTGGCCGAGATCAGCGATCTGATCGTCAGCGGCCCCTATCGCGGGCAGGGCATCGGGACGCGGATCATCGCCCAACTCACCGAGGAGGCGTGTGATCTGGGCGTTCACACCCTGGAGATCGGCGTGGCCCTGTCCAATCCGCGGGCGTTGGCCTTGTACCGGAGCCTCGGCTTTACGGACGTCCGGACCATCGATCTCGACCTCGGTCACGGGGCAGAGCCGGTGCTCTACCTGCAGAAGACGCTCGCCGCCCCCGGCGAGTGATCAGCGTTCCGTCACTTCGCCCCGATACAGCGCGCGCACCGCCGGGTCTTCAGGATCGGGATACCCGTACTGGTCGATCAGAATCCCCAACGAGAAGTCGGAGAAGATGCGCGTGCCCAGCAGCAGCTCCTGGAGCACGATATCGATCACCAGCAGCAATCGCCCGAAGTGGCTGTACTGCCCGCGCAGCGCCGTGAACAGGGTCGCGAAGATGCGCTCGCGCAGCTCGGCATCGATCACGCCGCTGCCTGGCCACCCCACCACCCAATCGTGCTGGTAGGCGCCGATGGACAGCACATCCGACCGCAGCCGCACCAACTGCTGAATAGCCGACTTGCGCGCCGATGCATCCATCAGCCGCCCCGTATCGCGAAACGGGACATTGCTCAGCGCCTCGCACACATAGCCCGGCTCGGTGGTCTTGACCATGCGTCCCAGGCTGCGCTGGTCGAACTGGAACGCGCGGGCCAGGGCGCGGGCGCACTGGGTGTAATAGCGCACCTGCCCCGGCTGGGAGGCCGCCCGGTCGATCCGCCACAACAGCGACAGGTAATCGCTGAAATCGAGCGGAAGCTGCGGCGGAGAATGCGGGCTGTAAGGTGACGTCAACTGGGTTATGCGGCCATCATCGCTGTAGCTCATGTGTTTGATCCCGGGATTGAAGGGCTCACTTATAGCGCCCGCGCATGATGTTGATCATATCGACCAGCATCCCGTAGGCCGTGGTGGTGGGATCGGTATCTCCCTCGATCAGCGTCAGACGGTGCAGAGTGTCCGTCTGGAACGTGATCGCGCTGCTCGTCTGGTCCACCTGGCTCAGCGGGTCCGACAGCGGGAGCCGCGTCGGGCGCACACTGGCCATGACCCGGTCGCCCTCGCGCACCGCCTCGCACAGCAGCTTGACGCGCTCGCCAGCATCGAGCGCCGCTTTCAGATCGGCGCCGGTCAGCCCGGTGATGCCCGTGCGGTCCACGTCGGCGGGCCTCAGGTCGGCGCCCATCAGCACATTCGCCAGCACGACGATCTTGACCGTGGCGTCCCAGCCTTCGAGATCGTTGGACGGGTCGGCTTCCGCCACGCCGATCCGCTGCGCTTCGGCCACGGCGTCGTCGAAGGCAACGCCCTGCTCCAGCCGGGTCAATATGTAATTGGTCGTGCTGTTCAGAATGCCGCGGACGCGCTCGATGGTCGTCGCCAGGAACGCCTCGCGCCCCATCCCGAGCACGGGTGCACCGTCCATCACTGTGCTCTCGAAGAAGAAGCCGCGGTCCCGCTGCCGGGCCAGCGCCATCAGCTCGCGGTACGCAAAGGCGACCGGCCCCTTGTTGGCCGTCACGACATGGCGCCCGGCCGCCAGCGCGGCGCGCACGTAATCCGTCGCGGGCTGCCCCGTCTGCGGATTGAGCCAGGTGGCTTCCATCACCAGATCCGCCGGGCAGGCCGCGATGAAGGCCAGCGTGTCGGCGACGGGCGCGCCTTTGTGCAGGCTCTCCAGCGACTGGCCCCCCTCGACCAGCCGCAGCGCCGCCTCCAGATCGAGGCCGTCCGGGTCGATCGCGCAGCCCCGCGAGCGCGTGGCGATTCCGGTCACCCGATAGGTCAGACCGTAATCGCGCTGCAGCGTGCCGGTCTTGCGAACCAGCAGCCGCGCCAGCGCGCGCGCCACATTGCCGAACCCCAGCAGGGCTATGTCGATATGCATGGCCAGTTCCTTTCGTGTGCGTGCCGCGTCGGATGTTTATTATACTCAAATTACGGGTTGTGCCAGATCGCAGGACCGGTGGTTTTTTGACACGATTATCTGAAATATGCTACGATGTGTGGCGAACCTCATCCGGCTCCAGCAGGACGCAAGACGCCCGCGCCATCCCCGCCCCGGCAGCGCGATCCCCGGTGGTATGGCGACAGTCTGGCCTGTGTCGATTAACATGATGAGGGGCCATGCTTGACGCCAGCGCTCCTTTGACCTGTGAGGGGCGTTTTTTGCTGATGAGCGCCGCGCACACGCTCTATAATGACAACTCGAATCGCCGGTTACAAGAAAGCGCGTAACAATGACACAGCCCGACTTCACCAACCGCCGCTATCTGGACGCTATCGCCGATCACGTCGTGATCTACGACGGCGCGATGGGTACCAGCATCCAAAGCCTCAACCTGACCGCCGATGATTTTGGCGGCGAGCGTACCAACGGCTGCAACGACTATCTGGTGATCACCCGCCCGGACGTGATCGAGGAAATTCACGCGTCGTTTCTGACCGTGGGCAGCGAGGTGATCGAGACCAACACCTTTCGCGCCAACCGGCTGACGCTGGCCGAATACGGCCTGGGGGATCGCGTCCTGGAGATCAACCGGGCGGCGGCCCAGCTCGCTCGCCGCGTGGCCGACCGGTTCGCGGCGGAGACCGGCATCTCGCGCTATGTGGCGGGCAGCATCGGCCCCAGCGGCAAGCTACCCAGCTCCGACGATCCGGACCTGGGCAACATCACGTTCGACGCGCTGGCCGACGTGTTCTACGAGCAGGCGCAGGGGCTGGTCGAGGGCGGCGTGGATGTGCTGCTGCTCGAAACCAGCCAAGACATCCTCGAAGTGCGGGCCGCGGTGGTCGGCATCAACCGCTATTTCGCCGACGCGGGCGTCCGCATTCCGCTCCAGGCCCAGATCACGCTCGACACCAGCGGGCGCATGCTGTTCGGGACCGACATTGCCAGCGCGCTCGCCACGCTCGAAGCCCTGCCGATCGACGTGATCGGCCTGAACTGTTCGACCGGGCCGGAGCACATGGCCGAGCCGGTGCGCTATCTGGTCGAACACAGCACCAGGCCGATCAGCGTCCTGCCCAACGCCGGCCTGCCGATCAACGTCGAGGGCGAGGCGGTCTACCCGATGCAGCCCGACCCTTTCGCCCACATGATGAGCGAGTTCGTCGACTGGGGCGTGAACGTGGTGGGCGGCTGCTGCGGCACAACGCCCGCCCACCTGGAAAAGCTGATCGCCCAGGTCAAGGGCGCGCCGGACTCCGCGCGCGCACCGCTGAGCCGCCAGCCCGCTACCGAGCCGGTCGCGTCTAGCGGCATGCGGGCGACGGCGCTTCGCCAGTCGCCGCCCCCTACCCTGATCGGCGAGCGGCTGAACAGCCAGGGCAGCCGCAAGATCAAGCGGCTGCTGCTGGACGAAGATTACGACAGAATCTTGCAGGTCGCGCAGGATCAGGTCGACGCGGGCGCGCACATCCTCGACGTGTGCGTGGCGCTCACCGAGCGGGCCGACGAAGCCGAGCAGATGAAGAAAGTCGTCAAGAAGCTGGCGATGGGCATCGAAGTGCCGCTGATGATCGACAGCACCGAGGCGGATGTGATCGAAGCCGCGCTCAGCCTTTATCCGGGCCGCGGCCTGATCAACAGCATCAACCTGGAAAACGGGCGCGAGCGGATCGACGCCGTGCTGCCGATCGCGCTCAAACACGGCGCGGCGGTCGTCGCGCTGACCATCGACCAGCGCGGCATGGCGAAAACCGCCGAGCGTAAGGTTGAGGTCGCCCAGGCCATCTACGACATCGCCGTCAACGAGTACGGCCTGGCGCCGCACGACCTGATCTTCGATGACCTGACCTTCACGCTGGCGACCGGCGACCCGGAGATGGCGGCCAGCGGCGTCGAAACCATCGAGGGCATCCGGCGCATCAAGGCCGCGCTGCCCGGCGTGCTGACCTCGCTCGGCGTGAGCAACGTCAGCTTCGGCCTGTCGCAGCCGGCGCGAGCGGTGCTCAATAGCGTGTTCCTCTATCACTGTGTCGAGGCCGGGCTGGACATGGCGATCGTCAATCCTGCCCACATCACGCCCTACGCCGAAATCCCGGACGAGCAGCGCGCGCTGGCGGACGATCTGATCTTCAACCGCCATCCCGAAGCGCTGGCGCGGTTCATCCAGTATTTCGAGCAGCACGATGTCGACTCGGCGGCGGATGAAAAAGCCGACCCCACCGCGGACATGACCGCCGAGGAAGCGCTGCACTGGCAGATCGTGCACCGCAAGAAAGAGGGCGTCGAGGCGCTGATCGACGACTGCCTGACGCGCCAGGATGCGGTCGGCGTGCTGAATAACGTCCTGCTGCCGGCGATGAAAGAAGTCGGGGACAAGTTCGGCGAGGGCAAGCTGATCCTGCCCTTCGTGCTGCAAAGCGCCGAGGTGATGAAAAAATCTGTCGCTTACCTGGAGAATTTCCTGGAGCGTAAGGAAGGCACCAGCAAGGGGATCGTCGTGCTGGCGACCGTCTACGGCGACGTGCACGACATCGGTAAGAACCTCGTCCGCACCATCCTGAGCAACAACGGTTACACGGTCCACGATCTGGGTAAGCAGGTCCCGGCCAACCGCATCATCGACGCCGCGATCGAGCACGAAGCCGACGCCATCGGCCTCAGCGCGCTGTTGGTGAGCACGTCCAAGCAGATGCCGCTGGTCGTCAACGAGCTGGCTCGCCGTGGGATCGAGATCCCGGTGCTGATCGGCGGCGCGGCGATCAACCGCGCCTTTGGGCGGCGCATCCTGTTCCTGGAAGACGACAGCACGCCGTACCCCGCCGGCGTCTATTACTGCAAAGACGCGTTCGAAGGGCTTGCCGTCATGGACCAGTTGTCCGATCCGGCCCGCCGCGCCACCCTGCTCGAGCAGATCGTGGGGGAAGCCTACGCTGAGGCGGGCAAGCCGCGCCCGGTGGTCCGCGAGCGCCGTCCCGACGAAGCGCGCTCGACGATCGGCCCCGCGCCGGACATCCCGGCACCACCCTTCTGGGGCGCGCGCGCTGTGCTCGACATTCCTCTGGATTCGGTGTTCCCTTACATCCACAAGCCTGAGCTGTTCCGTCTGAGCTGGGGCGCGCGCAACGCGCACGGCGAGGAATGGGAGCGCCTTCAGGCCGAGTTCGAAGCCCGGCTGGGGCGCATGAAGAAGGCGGCCGCCACGGACTCGACCCTGCGGCCGCAGGCGGTCTATGGCTATTTCCCGGCCCAGGCCGACGGTGAGACGCTTGTGATCTACGACCCGAACGGGTATGCCAGCGGCGGCGCCCTGGATGAGATCGCGCGGTTCACCTTCCCGCGCCAGCCGTTCGGCGAGCACCTGTGCCTGGCGGACTACTTCGCGCCTGTTGGCGGCGACCGGGTAGACGTCTGCCCGCTGCAGGTCGTGACGGTGGGCACCCAGGCGACCGAGGTCTTCGACCGCTTGCAGCGCCAGAACGAATACACCGAGGCGTATTTCTTCCACGGGCTGGCCGTGCAGACCGCCGAGGCCACCGCGACCTACATCAACCGGCACATCAACCGGGAGCTGGGCATCCCGGTGGAACGCGGCAAGCGCTATAGCTGGGGCTACCCCGCCTGCCCGGATCTCGAAGATCACGCGACCTTGTTCCGGCTGCTGCCCGCCGAGGAACGCCTGGGCATGTCGCTGACCGCGGCCTACCAGTTAGTCCCGGAGCAGTCCACCGCGGCGATCGTGGTCCACCATCCCGACGCGAAATATTACAGCGTGGGGATCTCGCGCGCCGAACAACTGGCCGACGCCTAGGGGGAGCATATGGAGCGACTCTCGTTTCGTAAGCGGCTGGCGCAGGGCACCATCCTGGCGGACGGAGCGATGGGCACCATGCTCCACGCTCGCGAAAACCTGCCGATGGACACTTGCTTCGATCTGCTCAACATCACGCATCCGGAGGTGGTCGAGAGCATTCACCGCGCCTACGTCGAGGCCGGGGCGGAGCTGATCGAAACCAACACCTTCGGCGCCAATATCACCAAACTGACCGCCTGCAACCTGGAAGAAGAGTGCGCCGAAATCAACCGCGCGGGGGTCGAGCTCGCCCGCCGGGCAGCCAGCGCCGCGCCCGATCGCGCGGTATACGTCGCCGGGTCGGTCGGCCCGCTGGGCGCGCGGCTGGCGCCGTTCGGGCGCCTCACCGCCGACGAGGCATTTCACGCCTTTCACGTCCAGGTGGCCGCGCTGATCGGCGCGGGCGTGGACGTGCTCCTGTTCGAGACGTTCACCGATCTGCACGCCATCGCCGAAGCGATCAAGGCCGCGCGCGCGGTCGATCCGGACATCCCCATCATCGCGCAGATGACCTTCACCCGCGACAACCGCACAACCCTGGGCGATACGCCGGCCCAGGTCGCGCGGCGGCTGAGCGAGCATGGCGTGGATGTCATCGGCGTGAACTGCAGCAGCGGCCCCGCGCAGCTTCTGCGCATCGTGCAGTTGATGCGGCAGGCCGTGCCCGGCGCGCGGATCTCGGTGATGCCCAACGCGGGCTGGCCGGAGATGGCCGGCGGGCGCGTGATGTACCACGCCAACGCCGATTACTTCGCCGAATACGCGCTGGCCTTCCAAGACGCGGGCGCATGCATTGTCGGGGGTTGCTGCGGCACCACGCCGGATCACATCCGGGCGATGCGCGGCGCGCTGGACGATCCGGCGCGGACGCATCCCAAGCAGATCACCGTCTCCGAGATCCAGCCGGCGACAATCGACGTCCCCGAGCAGCCAACCCGGCTGGCCCAAGTGCTGGGCGAAGGTCGCTTCGTCGTCACGGTCGAGATGCCGCCGCCGCGCAGCTTCACCGCCCAGAAGGTGATCGCGTCCGCTGAGCTGCTGCGCGATGCCGGGGTGGATTTTGTGAATGTGTCGGACAGCCCCATGGCCCGCATGCGGATGAGCCCCTGGGCCGTGTGCCACCTGATCCAGCACCATGTCGGCCTGGAGACGGTGCTGCACTTCCCCACGCGCGGGCGCAACCTGCTGCGCGTGCAGGGCGATCTGCTGGCGGCCCACGCGCTCCAGGTGCGCAACATCTTCGTGGTGATGGGCGATCCGACGATCATCGGCGACTACCCCGCCTCGTTCGACACGCACGACATCGCGCCATCCGGCCTGATCGAGGTGATCAAGCACAACCTGAACCGGGGAATCGACCAGGCCGGCAACTCGATTGGCCAGCCGACGTCGTTTTTCACGGGTTGCGCGCTCAACGTCAACGCGCAGGATATCGCCCGCGAGATCAAGCTCTTGCGCAAGAAGATCGGCGCCGGCGCCGACTTCGCTCTCACCCAGCCCATCTTCGACCCCACCGTGCTCGAGCGGTTTCTCACGGCCTACGCCGCCCAACACGGCCCCCTGGAGATCCCGGTGCTGGCGGGCATCCTGCCGCTGTTTGGCCAGCGCCACGCGGCGTTTCTGCATAACGAAGTGCCCGGCATCGACATCCCGCCTCCCATTCAGCAGCGGATCGTCGACGCCGGCGACGGCGCCCCAACCGAAGGCGTGGAGATCGCGCGGGAGCTGCTGCTGGCCGCCAAAGACATGGTCCAGGGTTGCTACATCATGCCCGCCTTTGGCCGCTACGATCTCGCAGCCAGTGTGGTGGACGCCCTCGGCCGGAACCCGGCCCCACCAACATCGTAACCACGGGCAATTGTCCCTATGGCTGCGGGCGGGTTCGTGTTATTATGTCTGGCAGGCGCAAAGATGACTCTGCAACCAATGCTTCACCTGTCTCGTAATTGATAGTTGGGCCAGGACCTGTCGATTGCACACTGGAGGCGACCATTCTATGCGTCATACACGACGACGCTTTTTGCTCCTGAGCGTCAGCCTGCTGCTCATCAGCGCCCTGATCGCCGGATGCGGTGGTGACGACTCAGACTCGGAGACTCTGCCCAAAGCCGAAGATCTGCTCGACGACGCTGTCGACAATCTCGAGTCGGCCAGTTCGTTCCAGGTGAAGATAGGCGTGACTGGCTACCCGGTGATTATTGAGGTCGGGGGCCTCGGTCTGCCAGCCGAAGCCGGGCTCGCCTTCAAATACGCCTCGGGTGTCTTCGCCGCGCCGGACAGCCTGCAAGCCAGCGTCGAATTCAGCGTGGGCGACCTCATGGCTGCCGCCGAATTGATCGCCATTGGCCGCGACCAGTACCTCCAGATGGATATGCTGACCGGCAGCCGCTGGCTGAACCAGGAGTTGATCCGGGGATTCAGCCCGTCATCGCTGCTCAGCACCGAGACCGGCATTCCCTACACCTTGCGGAATGTGTCCGGCCTGGAGATGGCCGGCAAGAGAGACCTCGACGGGCTGGCTGTGTATTTGCTGACGGGCAAAGTCCAGGCCACCGACGTCAACGCGCTCACGTTTGGCCTGATCAACACCCAGAGCGGCGAGCTGGACATTGAGATCTATGTGTTGACCGAAGAACACCTGGTCGAGCAGATCGTGCTGCGCGAACCACTGCCAGCCCAGGCGCAGGACGAAGAGCAAGAACCCACCACCTGGACCATCAACATAACTCACTACAACGAACCGGTAGAGATTAGCGCGCCGGCCACAGAAGAGAACTGACCCCATGATCCGGCAGTCAAGCCTTCCGGCATGGCGAACGTCGCCGTGGTTCGTGCTGACGATTGTCAGCCTGCCGGTCTTCATCGGCGCCCTGGACCTGACGATCATCTCGGCTGTGCTGCCGGAAGTGATCACCAGCCTCGAGCTTCCGGTCAAGGAATATCTCGACCAGGCATCCTGGGCCGTGACAGGCTACCTGCTCGCCTACGCGATCAGTATGACGTTCGCCGGGCGGCTCTCCGATCTGTTGGGCCGACGCGCCGTCTACATCGCCTGCCTGATCGTGTTCATGTTCGGATCGTATATGGTCACCGCCTACGACAGCTCGCTGATCAACGGGTGGATCGCCCGGTTCTATAACCAGGTGCTCGGCCAGCGCCCGCCCCGCCTCGAAGAGCGGTATCTGTATCTGGTCATCACCGGGCGCATCGTGCAGGCCCTGGGCGCGGGCGCGATGGTCCCGGTGACGATTGCGCTGGCGGGCGACCTGTTCCCGCCCAACCGGCGCGCCCAGCCGATTGGCTTTGTGGGCGCGATTGACACGCTGGGATGGGTGCTCGGCCACCTGTACGGCGGGGTGATGGTGCGCTTCTTCGGCGAGCAAGGCCATCACTTCGTCACCGCCTTCGACCGCATCGGGATCGCCATCGCCAAGCCATCGTGGGAAACGTTGTTCATCCTCAACATTCCGATCACGTTGCTGGCTCTGATTGGGGCGTGGTGGGTCTTGCGGGGTATCGACCGGCCACACACAACGGGGCGATTTGATATCTGGGGCATGCTGCTGTTCTCCGCCGCGCTGATCGCGCTCAATCTGGGCATCGGCACCACCAGCCCCGAAGCGGCCACCAGCGCGAACAGCTTCGAAGACCTGCAAAGCTCCTCGGCGGGCGCCAGCACGCTGTTCCTGATCGTGGCGGCCCTCGCCTTCATCGGGTTCCTGGTGGTCGAAACGCGCAGCAAATTCCCGTTGATCCCGCTCAAGCTGTTTCGCAGCCGCAATTTCTCCGCCGCTTCGGCGGCCAACCTTCTGGTGGGTTTCTGCCTCGCCATCGGCCTGGTGAGCGCTCCCCTGGTCGTGAATTTCCGCGTGGAGACGCCGACGAGCGACGAGATCCAGAATGCCGCCTATATCGCCGGCGTGCTGCTGTCTGGCCTGACGATCCCGATCGCGCTGGCGGCGGTGCCCGGCGGCTGGTTCAGCGACCGCTACGGCTACCGCCGGCCCACCGCGGTGGGGCTCGCCCTGGCTGCCGCGGGTTTCGCGCTGACGGGCCTGGTGTGGGACACCGACACGCCGTACTGGCTGATGGGCAGCCAGATGGCGATCATCGGCGTGGGACTCGGGTTGACGATCTCTCCGATCGGCACCGCCGTGCTCAACGACGTGCCCGAAGCCGATCGCGGTGTAGCGTCGGCCCAGGTGCTGATCCTGCGGTTGATCGGCATGACCCTGGCGATCTCGTCGATGACGATCTACGCCCTGGACCGGTTCGACGTCTACATCGACGACTATACTGAGCCGGAAGTGGTCGAGACCACGGACGAATCGACCATCAGCGCGACGCTGTCCGCCGCGATCGATGTGATCAAGGAGCTGCAGTTCATCGGCGCGGCGATCAGCGCCGTGGGCGTCGGAATCGCGCTGCTGCTGCGCGGCGGGAGGAGCGTTCCCGCCAGCACCGGCGCGGGTGGCGCGCGCGCGTCCCAGGAGCTAACTGGCGCCGTTCCTGATGATTGAGCGCCCGGCCCGCGCGGCGGAACTTGTGGGGTCTGGCCCGCGTTTCTATAATCAACGGCATTGTCCTGAACGCACTGAAGTGAGCGCGCTATGGCACACGATTCTCTGATTCACGTGCTGGCGGCTGTGCCGGCTACCGCACGCCAGCGCTATCAAGAGAATCTCGGAACCGATTTACAGATCCGGCTGACAGTGGTCACGTCCGAGGCCGCCGCCCGCGCCCTGCTCGCGGACTCGCAGAAACCCACGAGCGTCTTCGTGATCGACAGCGGGCTGGGCGACGTCTATGAGCTGGTGAAGAGGCTGCGGCAGAGCTATCCCCGGCTGTTGATCGTGCTGGTCGACGGAGGCGCCGATTTCAGTCTGCCGGGCCAGGCCGATGAGGTTTCGGTGGATCCGTTCGAAGACGGTGACCTGATCCGGCGGATCAAGCGGCTGGCCGAAGAGCGCAGCCTGGAGACCCTGCGCGCCGATGCCCTGCCGCCGGTGCGCGCCTTTGCCAAATCCCTGCGCCGGGCCAGGCCGGGCCAGGCCAAGCAGCAGGCCGCCGTCGAAGCGATTCAGGAGTTGGGGTACGACTACGTGGCCTTCTACAACCTGATCCCGACCGACCCGCCCAGCCTGCGGCTCGGCGCGCAGATCGGCCCGGACGCATTGACCGCCAGCGCGCCGCAGCAGCAAGACGTGCACACGTCGCTGGTGGGCTGGGTGACGCAAAACGGCCAGAGCCGGATCGTGGCGCCCCACGATGAGCCCAACCATCCCTTCATTCGCCAGGGACGTTTTCAGGCCGGCGTCTGCGTGCCGGTCGGCACGACCATGCGTTTCGGCGCGATCCTGGCCTGCCGCCAGCAGGCCAACGCGATCACGCAACAGAACGTGATGATGCTCGAGCTCGTCAGCGCCCAACTGGCGCATGCGCTCGCCCAGCGGGCCCCCTCATGACCGACCAACGCCGCGACTCCCCCGACCCGATCCAGATCGGCACCGCGCGCAGCCGGCCCGGCCAGCTCGCCTATGGCGTCTTCGATGCGGTCAAACTGCCCACCGGCGAGATGGACGCCTTCCCCGTGATCATTGCCCAGGGGACCCAGCCCGGCCCGGTGCTCTGGCTGACCGCGAACATTCATGGCAGCGAATACGACGGTCTGGCCGCCATCCACCGCCTGCTCGAACCCGAACTCGTCGAGCAACTTGCGGGAACCGTCGTCGCGATCCCGACGCTCAGCCCTGCCGGGCTGCGCACCGGCGAGCGGAGCCCGTACTATCTGCGCGGCAAAGACCCCAACCGACTGTTTCCCGGCGCGGACTTCGACAACTCGGACGATGCCCATCACCCCACTGCCCTGGAGATGGCTTACGCGCGCCTGTTCGAGCGCATCCAGGCCACGGCCGACTACCTGATCGACCTGCACGATTACGGCGCCAGCGCGATCCCGTTCGCGTTCCGCGACCCGGTGCTCTACCGCACCCCGCGCGACAAGGCGGTCGCCCAAAAGCTGCAAAAGACGGTCGGCTCCATGCTCGATGCGCTGGGCCTGACCGTGGTCAACGAATACGTGTCGGACGAGTACCTGAAGATGAGCCTGCACCGGTCGGTGAGCGGGGCGGCGCTCAATACCGCGCGCATCCCCGCCGTCACAGTCGAAATCGGCGGGCAGCGCATGGTCAACTTGGCCCACGTCCAGGCGGTCGTGACCGGCATTCGGAACGTGATGCGCTGGGCGGGGATGCTGCCCGGCACGCGCGAGCCGATCACCGGCGTTCAGGTGGTCGATCTAGGCTACCCGGTGCGGCGCACCACGCATCCCCGCGTGCCCCAGGCGTGCATCGTCCATCATCTGGTCCAGCCCGGCGACACGGTGCGAGCGGGCGATCCATTGGCACGCATGGTGGACATTTACGGGCGCCCGACCGGCTCTGACAACGGCTTGCTGCGCTCCTCATACGATGGTTTCGTCATCGGCCTGTTTCCGGGCATCGCGTTCTACCCCAACGACGCGATTCTCGGCCTGGCGATCCGCGACGACAGCGAGCTGATCATCCAGGTCCCCCAGCGATAAAAAACGCCGGGCGTTTCCGGCGTGTGATGCGTGACGAATCTCGCGCTATTCGGATGCACCGGCCAGCCGGGCGCTGTATTGGGCCTTGTAGTATTCCAGGTATTCCCCGGTCTTGATCTTGCGCCACCACCACTCGTTCTCCTGATACCAGTGCACGGTGGCAGCCATCGCGTCCTCGAAGTTGTGCGCCGCATCCCAACCCAGCTCGGCGCGAATCTTGTCGTTGGTGAGCGCGTAGCGGCGGTCGTGGCCGGGCCGATCCTCCACGTACCGGATCAGGCTCTCCGGCTTGCCGAGCGCGCGCAGGATGAAGCGCGTCACGTCGATATTGTGCATCTCGTGCTCGCCACCCACGTTGTAGATCGCGCCGGGCGCGCCGCGGTGCAGCACGACATCGATCGCGTCACAGTGATCGTCCACGTACAGCCAGTCGCGGACCTGCATCCCGTCGCCGTAGAGCGGCAACGGCTGGTCGTCGATCGCCTCAGTGATGAAGAACGGCGCGATCTTCTCCGGGTACTGGTACGGGCCGAACGTGTTGCTGCCCCGCGTGACGGTCGTGTGCATCCCGTATGTGACGTGATAGGCGCGCAGCATCAGCTCGCCCCCCGCCTTGCTGGCCGCGTAAGGGCTGTTCGGCTCCAGCGGATCGCCCTCGCGGAAGGAGCCTTCCGCAATCGAGCCGTAGACCTCGTCGGTGCTCACGTGGTGCAGCCGCTGGACGCCCACCTTGCGGGCCACGTCGAGCAGAATATACAGGCCCACCACGTCGGTGTGAACGAACGCATCCGGGTCGAGGATCGACCGGTCCACGTGCGACTCCGCGGCGAAATTCACGATCGCGTCGATCGCGTACTGCTCCAGCACGCGCTGGACCGTTTCCCGGTGGGCGATATCCCCGCGCTCGAAGCGGTAATTCGGCGCGTCGTGGACGGGCAGCAGGTTGTCCAGGTTGCCCGCGTAGGTCAGTTTGTCCAGCACGATGATGTTATATTCCGGATACTTCTCGACCATCCGCCGCACGAACGCGCTGCCAATGAACCCCGCCCCGCCGGTCACCAGGATGTTTTTCATTCCGCTCTCCTCACCGCGTGCACGTTGTTCAGCACGAACTTGTGGATGGCATGCCCGACTCCGTCCTCATCGTTGGAACGGGTCACGACGTCGGCCCCCTGGCGGACATCCGCCGGCGCATTGGCCATCGCCACGCCAATCCCCGCGCGGCGGATCATGTCCAGATCGTTGCAGTTGTCGCCGAAGCACATCGTCTCGGCGGCGGTCACCCCGGCCACATCCAGGATGGTGTCCAGCGCCGTGCCCTTGCTGATCCCCAGCGGGATCAGCTCGACCAGCGAATCCAGCCCGGAGCGCATGGCCTGGGCCCGCCCGGCAAACCGCTCCTCAAGCAGCGCCTGGAACCGGATCACGCTCTCCAGATCGGCGCCGTTCATGAAGATGATCTTGTCGGGGTCGATATCGGACTGCACCGCGCCGAGCAAATCGTCAATCAGCACCGGCTCCGGCTCGCCGTGCTCGACCAGCTCCGCCAGATTGCGGTCGTATTCCCGGCAGATCAGGCTCGCCCCGGAATAAATCACGGTCACCATGCCCGCCGCGTCAGCCATGTGCATCGCCTCGATCGCGTACTCGCGCCGGATCGGGCTGCGCTGCAAAATGGTCCCATCCGGCGCGTGAATCAGCACGCCGTTGCTGCAGATGACCGGCAGCGTGATGCCGAGCCGCTCGATCAGCCCGGTCGTCGAGGGATACGTCTTGCCCGTGGCCACGGTGAACATCACGCCGCGCACCATGGCCTGGCGGACCGCGTCTTCGGTCAGCGGCGTGATCTCGTGCTCCGAATTCAACAGCGTGCCGTCCAGGTCGGCTACGATGAGCCGGATGAAGGGGTAGTCTGGCATTCCTGCGTTCCTTATAGCAATTCCAGGTGGCTGTGGTCGCCGAGCTGCATCTTGATTGCTCTGGGCCGCAGCGCGCTGATATCCACCGCGGCATGGCGACCGATCAGGCTGTCTTGAATGCGCGCCGGGATGTCGCGGATGGCGCTGTGCTCCAGCACGATGCTGCGCTCGATCTCGCTGTTCTCGATCACCACGTCGTGATAAATGCTGGTGAAGGGGCCAACGTAGCTGTTCACGATCCGCGTGTTGCGCCCGATGATCGCCGGGCCGCGCACCACGCTGTTGACGATCTCCGCGTCCTGCTCGATCGTCACGCGCGAATCCACCTCGGAATCGCGATCGACGTAGCCCGCGATTGCCGGCGTGAGCTCTTCGAGCACCAGGCTGTTGGCGGTCAGCATATCGTCCGGGCGCCCGGTGTCGATCCACCAGCCGCGGTGAATGTGCGGGTAGACGCTGTAGCCATGATCGACTAGCCACTGGATCGCGTCGGTGATCTCCAGCTCGCCGCGAAACGACGGCGCGATCTCTTCGGTGGCCTCGAAGATGTGGTGGTCGAACATGTATATCCCCACGAGCGCCAGGTTCGACGGTGGGTCTTTCGGCTTTTCGATCAGCCGGGCGATGCGCCCCTCGGCATCGAGCTGGGCGACGCCGTACTGCTCCGGGTGCTCGACGGCGGTCAGCACGATCTGGCTGTTCCAGTCGTCGTGATGGGCGAAGTCCGCGATCAGCGGGCTGATGCCGCCCTGCAGCACGTTGTCGCCCAGGAACATCACGAAGCGGTCATCGCCCAAAAACCCACGCGCGATCTTGACGGCGTGGGCCAGCCCCAGCGGCGCCTCCTGCGGGATATACGTCACCGCAACGCCGAACTGCGCGCCGTCGCCCACCGCCTGCCGGATCTCCGGCCCGGTGTCGCCGATCACGATCCCGATCTCGCCGATGCCCGCGTCGCGGATGGCCTCGATCACGCGGAACAGCACTGGCTTGTTGGCCACCGGGATGAGCTGTTTGGCGCGGGTATACGTCAGCGGGTACAGGCGCGTGCCTTTGCCGCCGCTCAGAATCAACCCCTTCACTCGTCGCTTACCCCCTACTCCGCTTCACGAGGTGAAATACGTGCCGACTGTGACATCGCGCGGCGCGTTGACCAGGATCGTGCCCACAATCGGCACCTTGACGCGCTCCAGCTCCTCTTTGGCGCGCGCCGCATGGTCGCGCCGGGACGATCCCGCCCGCAGCACGAGCACGATCCCGTCCACTTTGTGCCCCAGCAGGGCCGCGTCGGTCACCGCCAGGACCGGCGGCGAATCGAAGATCACGTAATCCGCTTTGGCTTTGAGCGCGTCGATCACGTCATCCATGCGCCGAGAGCCGATCACGTCCGCCGGGTTCGGCGGCAGCGGGCCGCTGGTCAGAACCTGCAGGTTATCCACGCCCACGCTTTGCAGGGCCGGATTCTGCATGGCGTCGCTGTCCAGTAGCATCGTCGTCAGGCCGCGATCGTTAGGCAGTCCCCACAGCGTGTGCTGCTCCGGCTTGCGCAGGTCGCAGTCGACCAGGATCGTACGGTTGCCGCCCTGGGCCAGCGTCACCGCCAGGTTGGCGACGACCGTGCTCTTACCCTCGTGCGCCGCCGGAGAGGTCACTGCCAGCGAGCGCAGCGGCTCGTCCAGGCTGTAAAACATCAGGTTGGTGCGCAGTGCGCGGTAGGCTTCGGCGACGGGCGAGCGCGGATCGGTCAGGGTGATCAGGTTAATCTCAGGCATGGCTGCACCTCAAGAACGGGTGTCTTCGGCGGGAATCGCCGCCAGCACCGGCAAATCAAGGAACCGCTCGACATCTTCGCGGCGCCGCACGATGTTCGACTCCAGGTATTCGAGCACGAACACCACCGCCCCGCCCACCAATAGGCCGAGCACCGCCCCGGCAATCGTGTTGATCATGGTCCGTGGGGTGTACTGGCCATAAGTCGCGGTATCGATCAACCGCGCCTCGATCCGGTCCTCGCGCTGCAAATCGCGGTTGTCCTCGGTGCGCTCCTCGACCAGCAGGCGCCCCAGCTCGGTGGCGATGCGCGCCGCCGTGGGGCCGTCCTCCATCGTCACGTCGATCTGGACGGTGAGCTGTGTCGGGTCCGAGCTGATGATGGTGTGGCCGCGCACCTCGCCCGGCGTCATGTCGAGCTGCAGGCGCTCGATGGCGTTGGCAGCCTGTTCGTCCGTGTTCAGGAAGACCACGTAGCTCCGCAGCAAATAGCGTAGGGTTTCGGTCAGCCCATAATCGTTGCGCGCCGGCTGTAACAGGACGTACTGCGTCGCCCGGTACGTCGGCGTCTGGAGTTTGCTGAAGCCGAAGGCCGCCCCGGCAGTGATCGCCGCCGCCAGCGCGATAATCCATCCGCGCCGGATCAGGATGCGCACGTAATAGGTCAGGTTCATGGGTATTCCCTCGAATCTATTCCTGGCGCCGCGCTATTATAGCATACGGGGCCGCCCATTGGGACCGTGTAAGGCGAGCGCGCGGTAACAGGTGGTTTGCGGTCAGCGCTCGCGCGGAATCTCCCCGATCACGCGCAGCCCCAGCGCCTCGATATCGCGGCGCTCTCGCACCGTCGCGTCGAGATACTCGGCCAGCAGGGCCAGCCCCACCCCGGCGGCGAACCCGATCGCCACGCGGATCAGCGGGTTGAGCCGGGCGGTGATCGGCGGCGCGGCCTCGGCCACTTCCACGTCATCCAGCGCGATCACCTCCACCGGCCCGGGGAACATGGGGAAATAAGCCTGGTTGCGCGTCTGGAGCACCGTCACCGCGGCCTGCGCGATCGCCCGAATCTCGTCCAGATCGTCCCAGCCCACGTACAGCACCAGGATGCTCCGCAGGCTGTCGGCGGCAAACGCGCCCTGCAGGTCAGCCGCCGGGATGGCAACGCCGCTCTCGCCCAGAACGTCGCTCACCTCGGCGGCAAACCGGTCGCTGGCGATCCAGTGCGGCAGGTTGACCACCACGTATTCCGAAGCCAGCAGCGGGACGTAGACGGTGTCCTCGTAAGGCGTGGTCACGCCGTCGATCTCGGTATCGGGCGGCGCCGCCGCCGTCAGCCGCATCGCCACCGAATAGGTCACCGGCGGGGAGATCACGTTCTTGAGCTGCGGCGCGGTCACCACCAGGGCGGCCAGACCCGGCACCAGGATCAGCCACCAGCGCCGCCGGATCAGGTTCCAGATCGCGTACAATTCCATGAGCACCTCGCGCATGAAGGGTTCCCGTTCCGGCAGGGATTATACCGGATCGCGGCCCAAAGTGGGATTCGGGCCGCCTGGCGCAGTGTGCGCCGACGGGCGGGGCGCGCTACAATCAGCGTATCAAACCGCCTGACACTTGAGGGATCGATGAAACGCCGCGACACATACGAGCCATCTGGCAGTTCTGACTCCGACTTTGCCCTCACCCGGCCGCTGACCCAGCGCGCAGTCGATTGGGGTATCAACGGGAGCATCGTGGCCATCATCGTCCTTACCCTGCTGTACGCCATCATGCCGATCGACGCCCTGCCCGATGTGATTCCGGTGGCCGGGCAGGTGGACGACCTGGCCGCGATCCTGGCCGGGGGCGGATCGGTCACCTTCTTGACCATCCTGCGCTTTCTGCTGCGCAGCCGCGCCGGGCGCATCGGCTGCCTGGCGATCATTCTGCTCGCGTCGATCGGCGCTGTGACCGTCTTCTGGGCGCTCTCGCGGCTGTTCGACTCACTCCTCTGACGTCAACCGCTCGGCCATGATCTGGTAGGCGCCGGTCTGGTCGTCGTCGGCCATGCGCGCCACGATGCTCAACCGTCCGCCATCCGGCAGCGTGACCTCGACCGCCGCGTTGCGGCCCGGCGCGCTGTCGTCGTCCTCGCCCAGCAGCCGCCCGGTCATGTCGTAAACGGCCAGGTGCGGATCGGCCCCATTGGACACCATCGTGATCTGCACCCGGTCGCTCGGGTCGCCGGACAGCATCCAGCAATCGCGCTGCCCGCGCACAGCGATCACGCCGGAGTGCGTCTCACCGTAGGCGATATCCCCGCCACCCACCTGGGCTGCTGGGACCCCGCTCAGCCACAGCGAAAACGCCCGCTCGCGTGTTTCCGGGCCGAACAGCCGGATCGTGTACGTGCCCGGCCGGGGCAGATCCCACTCGTCGCGCAGCAGGGGCTGTCCGACGGGTGCCTCGATGCGCGGCACGATCTGTCCCTGCTCATCGGTCAGGCGAATCCCCAGACGGAGCGCGCCGCCCCCATCGACGGGCTCCAGCCGGACGCTGATCCGGCGAACGCGGTCGCTGGTGAAGGTGTACCGTTCTTCATATTGGCCGGGGACGAAGATGCCGTCGACCACAGCATCGATCTCGATCGCGCGATGCTCCACCACGGGGGGCGCGGCGAGGGGCGGCGCGAAGGTCAGCGACGCGCGCGGAGCCGGTGACACAGGTGCGGATGGCACAGCCGGCGGTGAAAAGGTGCGCGGCGTGCCCCGGTGGGAACACGCCGCCAGTATTACGCATCCGATGATTACCTGCCAGCCGCGCCGCATAAGGCCTCGCCGCGCTTACTCCGGGTTGGGCTCCAGGCACGATGGCAACGCCATAACGTCGAGGGGCCACGCCTGCCCGTAAAACGACAGGTATTCGGCCACGTGCGCGCCCCAGTATTCCACATCGTGGTTGCCCGTCGGGTTGATCAGGTATTCATGCTCGATGCCGCCCGCTCGCAGGATCTCGGACATGCGGATGGCGTTGGGGCTCACGTAGTCTTCTGCCGCGTGGTCCAGGTAGATGCGCAGCGGGTATTCGTCCAGGTTCACCCGGCTCGCCAGAGTGAGCGGGTTGCTCTCGGGCAGAGCATTGTCGTCCTCGAAATGCGGACTGTGGCCACCCACCGCGCTGAAGAGGTCCGGATGCCGCAGCGCGATGCTGAACGCCCAGAATCCGCCGCGCGAGATGCCGCCAATCGCCCGCCCCTGACGCCCTCCCCACACGCAGAAGTCCGCCTCCACCGCTGGCATCAGCTCGTCCAGGATCAGGCTCTCGTACGAATTCCCATCCGGCTGATCGTTCAGTTCCGACAGGAACCCCCCGTCCGGCATGATCAGGACCATCGGCGGCAGCGTCCCATTGGCGATGCCCTGGTCCATGATTTCCGGCACGTTGAGGTCGATCCACATCGCGTCGTCATAGCCGGTGCCGTGCAGCAGGATCACGTAAGGATAGCGCTGGAGCGTGTCGTAAAAACAGGGCGGCTGGTACATCCGGTACGAGACGTCTGTCCCGGCGACAGCGCTGAAAAACGACGCTTCGATCACACGCCCGGCGCTCTCAGCGCAAAAGAACGACGCCTCGGTGGGCGTGACCGGGGGCGGCGTGGGCGTCTCGGAGGGGACCGGCGTGTTCACCGTCCCGGCAGCGATGGCGGGAACGCTCGTTTCCACGCCTGCCGGTCCCGGCGATGACTCCGCCGCCCCACCCAGCAGAAAAGTCGGCGTCGGCACACCGGCGCCGGGCGTCTCGCCGGTGACCACGATGTAACGCGGCGTCTGCTCTGGAGCCAGCGGCTCGCAAGCTACCAGCAGCACAAACGTCAGGCAAGCGAACAGGAATAGGAGGCGCTTATGGGTTATCATGGCCCGAATTATATGCACGAAACCGGCGGCATACAAACCGCGTCTTTTTGGCGCAGCCGGATCAGTGCCCTACAATTGTCCGTATGCTGAGGTGTATTGGAAGCGTCTGAACCGCCCATGACGACAACCCAACAGATGCAGCCCGTCGCAGAGCGGCGCCGCGCCCGTTCCCACCGCACGCCGAGCCGGTGGCGGCGCCGGATTCGCAACAGTCTGCGCGCGGTCTTCACGCGCGGCGATCTCAGCAGCCTGGTGATGACGGCCTGCCTGCTGGCCGTGACCGCGCTCGCCCTCGACGCCGCCGACTGGACGAGCGGCCTCAGCGCCCTGGTGCCGGTCAGCGTGGTGGCCGTCGGGCTGGGATTTCTGCTGGCCCGCAGCCACTATTCGGAGCTGCTCGCCCTGATTCTGAGCACGCTCTACGGTCTTGGCACCGTGCTGGGCACCAACGCGCTGATGCTGAACGACGGCACCACCTGGGCCACGCGGCTGCACACCGTCGCCACTGATTTCGCCATCTGGGTCGATCAATCCCTGGCCGGGCGCCAGCCCGACAACGACGACACCGCCTTCGTGCTCTTCCTGTCGATCCTGTTCTGGTTCCTGGGGCACAACGCGGCCTGGCACGTCTTCCGGGTCGACCGGGTATGGCGCGTGATTATCCCAACCGGCCTGGTTCTGATCACCAACCAGTTCTACTACCAGGGCGACACGTCGCTCGACGTGTACCTGATCGCGTTCGTCATCCTCTCGCTGCTGCTACTGATCCGCTCGCACATCGACGCCCGTGAATTCGACTGGTACATGCACCGGGTCAGCTTCCCCAACTATGTCCGGCGCACCTTTTTCCTCGCGGGAGCGATCCTCGCCGTCGTGATCGTGCTGGTCGCGTGGGTGGCTCCGGCGGGCCAGGACGACAAAAGCCTGGACCGGATCGAGGAGTTGATGTCGGGCGACATCTTTCTCGAGTTGGCTGACTTGTGGAGCCGCCTGTTCTCGTCACTGGAGGGGCAGGGCATCGCCACCGCCGACTATTATGGCGGCGACGAGTTGCAGCTCAGCGGCGCCGTGCAGTTGGGTGACAGGCCGGTGATGTCGATCGAGGCCCCCTTCGGGCCGCGTTACTACTGGCGCTCGACGGTGTACGACACCTACGATACCAACTCGTGGACGTGGAAGCATTACCGGTCGGTGCGCGCCTACACCGACCAGTCCGGTCTGCGGCTGAACATCGGCGACGTGATCAACGGCGCCCGGCGCGAGGTCCGGCACACTGTCACCATGCTGATCCGCGCCACCAAGCTGGTCCACGCCGCCCCCCAGCCGGTACTGATGGGTCTGCCGGTCGAGGCCGAGCTGGACTGCATCGACAACATCGAACAGCGCACGTGCGTCAACGAAAACCGCCCGTCGGACGTCGCCATCATCCAGGCGCGGCGGGCGCTGCGCTCGGGCGACTCCTACACGGTCACGTCATCGATCAGCACGGCCACCGCCACCATGCTGCGCGCCGCCGAACAGGTCTACCCGGAATGGGTGCTGCGGCGCTATCTGCAAGGCGGCAGCGATGTCTCGCCGCTGGTGCGCGATCTGGCATACCGCATCGTCACGGAGGCGGGCGCCCAGACACCCTATGACAAGGCCAAGGCCATCGAGCGCTGGCTGCGCACCAACATCCAGTACAATGAATCGATCCCCGCCCCGCCGCGCGACGCCGATCCGGTCGAATGGTTCTTGTTCCAGCGGCGCGAAGGCTACTGCAATTATTACTCGACCGCCATGGTCCTGATGCTGCGCTCGCAGAATGTGCCTTCGCGCGTGGCCGCGGGCTTCGCCCAGGGCACGTGGCTCCCCGACCAGAACACGTTCCTGGTACGCGAGCGCGACGCGCACACCTGGGTTGAGGTCTTTTTCCCCGGTTACGGCTGGGTGGAGTTCGAGCCGACGGCGGATGAAGCGCCGCTGGATCGCCAGGACGATCAGGCGCCGCAGGCCATCCTGCCGACGCTGACGCCCCCGCCGACGCCGACCATCACGCCGACGCCCATGCCGAGCATGACGCCCACACCGAGCGATCCGGGCACCACCACGCCCACCGACCCCGCGGGCGGGCAGTTCATCCCGCCGACGGCCACCCCCACCCCAACGCCGACCACCGCGCCGACCTCCACGCCCCTGCCGCCGGACATCACCCGGATCGGCGGCGAGGAAGGGCCGAGCCTGCTGCGCATCATCCTGACGGCCTTCGGAATCGTGCTGCTGGTCCTGGCGCTGCTGGTGCTGCTCGTGCTGTTCCTGATCTGGTACGTCGAGTACCGCGGCCTGGGCGGGTTGAACGTGATCCAGCGCGCCTACGCGCGCATGATCATCTACGGGCGCTGGCTGGGGCTGCGCTTCGAGCAGTCGTCCACACCCGACGAGCGCCGCCGCTACCTGATCGACGAAGTGCCCGAGGGCGAAAAACCGATCAATACCATCACGCGAGCCTACATCGAAAACCGCTACGCCGCGCCCGACCGCTGGCAGACGGATCCAGCCTACCAGGAGCGCGCGAAGGAGGCCTGGCGGGATGCGCGCTGGGCATTCGTCCGGCGCAAGCTGGCGCGCTTGCTGGGCCGCGATCCGAACGGCGACTAGACCCGTCCGCAGCAGATCGGCTCTTGACGCGCCCCGCCCCGGCTGGTATCATGTCCGCATCAATCGGATAGGTTGCCAGCCCAGGCTGGTCCTTTGCCGCAGACAGCAGGTGCCCCACCGGGCATAACGGGACGCCCTACCTGCCGAGGTGAAGACCCCCCGGAACGCCAGTGCGTATCGCGGTCTTCGTCTTGTGCGGAGACCGTTTTTGGTCTTCCCTGCGGATTGCCAAAACCCTGAGGAAAGGAGGAAAGCGCGCTTGGCTCTCACTAAACAGCGTAAAGAGGAGCTTGTCGCCGGATACATCGAGATGTTGGAACGTGCCCGGGGCGTGGTCGTCACCGAATACCGCGGCATGACCATGAAGCAGCTCGATGAATTACGCGGAAAACTCCGCGAAAAAGGCTCGAACTTCACCGTCACCAAGAACACCCTGCTGAAGATCGCCCTCGAACGGGTCGGTATGGGGGTGCCGGAGGATCTGCTCAATGGGCCCGTTGCCCTGGCTGTTGCGTTCGACGATCTGCCCGCCACCATCAAGACCGTCCTCGAATATGCGAAAGGCAACGAGATCTTCGTTGTCAAGGGCGGTATTCTCGGCACGAGTATCGTCGATGCGAAGCAACTGGATGTGATCTCCGAACTGCCGCCGCTGGACGTCCTGCGGGCGCAGTTGATCGGCATGACGACGATGCCGCTCACGCAGTTCATGGGCCTGCTCGAAGAACCCGGCCGCCAGGTAGTGGCCGTCATCCAGGCAGCGACCGATGGAATCGTCAACGTCCTGGCTGCCTACACTCGGAAAGACGCCGCCTAGCGCGGCCCGGCTCGTCACGATCGTCAAACTGTCATCAATACAAGCTGAAACAAGCTGACTATACGAAAGGAAAAACTCACAATGGCGGATCTGCAGAAACTGGTTGAAGAACTGAGCGCGCTGACCGTAATGGAAGCCGCTGAGCTGAAGAAAATGCTCGAAGAGGCGTGGGGCGTCGAAGCGGCGGCCCCGATGGCCATGGGCGCGATGCCGATGATGATGGGCGGCGGCGCTCCTGCGGCGGCGGCTGAGGAAGAAGAAGAAAAGACCGAGTTCGACGTCATCCTCAAAGACATTGGCCCCAAGAAGATCGAGGTCATCAAGGTCGTTCGCGCCCTGACCAACCTGGGCCTGAAGGAAGCCAAGGACCTCGTCGAAGGCGTGCCCAGCAATGTCATGGAAGCCGTGAGCAAGGAAGCGGCCAACGACGCGAAGGCCAAGCTCGAGGAAGCCGGCGCGGTCATCGAGGTCAAGTAACCTCGCTTCCCAGCATTGAGCAACATGCAAACAGGCGGCTTCGCGCGAAGTCGCCTGTTTTTGACTCGTCGGGCCGCCCTGCTACCCGCGACGCAGCCGCTCGATGGGGTCCTGGTAGGTGGACGCCGGTCGCCGCGCCGCGTCGACTTTCTCATTGAGCGCCGCGTCGAGCTGGCGGATCAGCAGGCTGTAATTCGGCACGATGAACATCCACGCTTCCGAGCGCGGCGAAAACAGGTAGGGGCTCATGAAGCGCTGCAGGCGCCGCTTGGGCGCGGGCCACGACTTGACGTGTAGCTCGACAGCCGTCATGCCGAGCAGCGGCTTGACGAGCGGCCTGCCCATGCCTTTCAGGCTCTCGCGCGGAAATATCTGCGACACCTGGACTGGCTGGGCCTGCTTCACGCGGCGGTAGCTCACCAGCGTGCGGTAGAACGGCGTGCGGACGGTCAGAATCTCCGGGGAAACCTCCACGTAGGCGCGGTGTTTCGCCAGGATCGAGAACAGCCACAGCGCCAGCCCCACCAGAATCACCACGATCCCGATGATGCCGAGCAAGTCCGCCGCGATGACGTCGCTGTCCAGGCTGTCGAACAGGCTCGGCAGCAACAGAATCACGCCGACCAGCACGAACAGAACCGCCATCGGGCGATAGCGCCGGCCCAGGTTGTGATACACCAACAGCGGGTGGCGCTTGGCCTTTCTCGCCCGCTTGGTACGGCGACCCGTGTCTTCTTTGCGTTGTGCCATGCGTCCCTCCTCTGGCCACCAACCCGGTTGCTCGTGCCTGGCAAATGCGCGCCGGTCAAACTGGACTCTACCTGGCAGTCTACTCGAGTCTGGGGCGCTGTCAAGCGGCGCGACCGGCACCATGTCCTTCAGATGCTGGACGCCGGGCCGGATTTTTCTTACACTAGACCATAAAGGCTTAATGAAGGAGGGGTAAATGGTTCGCATCGCAGCCCTGGACTATGAGATTTTTGCCGAGGAAGGCACGTGGGGGTTGATCCCAACCGGCGACGAGGTGCTTTCGACGCTGCCCGTCTTCGAGGTCACGCGCGGCGGCGGCGTCATGGAGTACACCCCGGCCTTCGGTGAAGCCCACAGCCTGCCGGGCACCGTCCTGTCGCTGGAATACGTGCGCGCGGTGGTCATCGGCTACGACGAAAAAGCGCGCTGCTGGATGCTCGGGTTTCATGTCGCGCGCACCCAGCAGGACAAACCGCGTTGGCTCGAGCTGGTGCGCTGGCCCGCCGGCGTCAACGAAGTCTATGCTGCGTCTGCCCAACAGGCTGGGCGCGAGCTGGCCGAGCACGTCGGCTGCCCGCTGAAGGTCTTCGGCGCCAAGAAACTTCCGCGCCGCCAGCCGTCCGGCTCAGGGCGCACAGGTGTCACCGGCCCGCTGGTACCTCACCAGCGCGAGGACATCGGAGCGCAGCGCGTCAGGTTGTTCGCCCAATCGGTCACGCTGCCCGCCCAGTATCCGAGCATCTGGCTGGGCCGTGGGCGCAACGGGATCACGCTCCGACTGGCCAAAGACGCCGCCCATGCCGGAAAAGGCGATGTCGCGCCCGCCTTCAACCAGGTTGTCTTCGATCCCAAACAAGAGCGCATCCGCTTGATTCCGCCCACTGGCCTGCTGGGCACGTTCCTGGGAGGCCAGCGCGGCCGCGAGCTGCCGTTCAGCAGCGTGCGCAACATCGAGCTGCGCCACACCATTACCCGCAGTTACGTGCCTCAGCAGGAAGACAAGGACCTAATCACCGAGATCACGTTCACCAACTACAGTTGGGAGGTTTTTCTCACCCTGGCAGATGAATCCCTGCTGCTGGCCCAAACGACCCACGCCACCAGCAGCGAGCTCTCGCGCAAGCGCGCCACGGTGGGGGACAAGTTCTCGGTGAACAGCAAGGCAGGGATCGAATACCTGAGACAGCACAAAGCCGATCAGGAGGCCTACGAGGCGGCGGAGAATTTCGCCTGGACGGTGGCGATCGTGATCGCCGACACGCTCGAAGTGAATGTGGTCAAGACGCAGGTAGAGGAAGAGCCGGCCTGAGATCGGCCGGCCCTGTGCCCTGTATCAGGTGAGCTTCAGCCACGCGTACGCATAGGGCGCCAGCGTGACCGGGTACGGCTCGCCCGTGATCGCGGGCCAGGAGTCGCTCGTCAGCACGTCGACCGGCGTTTTCCCCTGGTGCGCGGCAAGATCGAGCGTCACTGTCTGCGCCTCATCGGTGAGATTGGCCAGCACCAGGAAGCGCTCCGCCTCGACGTCCGGCTCATCTTCGTGAACGTAGACCCGCCAGTAGCCCAGCACGCCCTCGTTTTCCGGCAACTCAAATTCGAACGACCCGCGTCCGAACGCGCGGTACTGCTTGCGAACGGTGAGCATGTGGACCACCGTATGCCAGAGCGAGCCTGGATCGGCCTGCTGGCGGGCCACATTGACCACCTGATAGCCAAACGTAGGATCGCTGATGACCGCTTCGTAGAGATCGTCGGCGCTCGAAAAACCGGCGTTCTTGGACGTGTCCCACTGCATGGGCGTGCGAACCCCGTTGCGGTCGTCGCGCCAGATGTCGTCGCCCATGCCGATCTCGTCGCCGTAGTAGATGATCGGCGAGCCGGGCAGCGAGAACAACAGCGCGTTGAGCAGTTCGATCCGCCGCCGGTCGTTGTCCAGCAGGGGTGCCAGGCGGCGACGAATGCCCAGGTTGAGCCGCATGCGAGGCTCCGGCGCGTACTGCTCCCACATGAACTGGCGCTCTTCTTCCGTGACCATTTCCAGGGTCAGTTCGTCGTGGTTTCGCAGGAAAATACACCACTGGGCCAGCTCGGGAATCTCCGGCGTGCGGTTCAGGATATCCACGATGCTCCGCCGGCTGCGCTGCTTGAGCGACATGAACAGGCGCGGCATTAACGGGAAATGGAACGCCATGTGGAATTCGATCGCCATCGCCAAAGCAGCGCGCAACGTCCGGTGGCCACCGCTGGCCTCGGCCAACAGGACACGCCCGGGCCATTTCGCTCCTCGATACGCGCCCGCAGCCGCTTGACGGGTCAAAGTCTCCGGCAGGTTCTCGCAGTTCGTGTTCGCGCTCGAACAGGTACGGCACGGCATCCACGCGAAACCTGTCGATGCCCATCTCCATCCAGAAATCGACAGACAAAGGTTCCCAGCATCTCCTGCTGACTCGGGATTGTCGTAGTTCAGGTCGGGCTGCTGGCTGTAGAACCGGTGCCAGTAGTACTCGCCGGTCAGCTCATCATAGGTCCAGTTAGACACTTCGGTATCGAGAAAAATGATGCGCGCGTCCTGGTAGCGCTGGTCGGTGTCACTCCACACGTACCAGTTGCGCTTGGGCGAGTCTTTCGACTGGCGCGACTCGATGAACCAGGGGTGTTGATCGGAGGTGTGGTTGAGCACGATGTCGATGATAATGTACATCCCGCGCTGGTGCACGCCATCGACGATCGCCTTAAAGTCCTCCAGCGTGCCGAAATCCTCGTGAATACCCCGGTAATCCGCTACGTCGTACCCATCGTCGAACAGCGGCGAGGGGTTGATCGGCAGGAGCCACACGCAGTCTACGCCCAGCTCCTGCAGATAGTCGAGCCGATCGAGCAGCCCTTTGAGGTCGCCATGCCCATCGCCAGATCCGTCCTTGAAAGCCCGGACGTACAACTCGTAAAAAACAGCATCTCTATACCAGGTGGGAATTCTGTAAACGGACATACACCCCTTCCAACCAGCCGTGTGGTATCCTCGCTGCCGCCAGGCTCACCGCCGGTCTGCAGCACATCAACGGACTATGATACGGCAAGATACCGTGTCTGCCACAATTGGATTGGCGAGTTGATCATCACAACCGGGATCGCCGGTCAGGCGAAGTTGATGCGAATGACCATTCGGGCCAGTCGCAACTCGTCCCCATCCCGGAGAATGCGGGCCTGGTGCGCGATGAGTTTCTGGCCGTTCATGAAGGTTGAATTAGCGCTGCCCAGGTCCATCACCTTGAGCGCGTCATCCTCGACCAGGATCGCGGCATGGCGGCGCGATACCCCAAGCTCCTGGGCGCCGTAATCGGCCAGTCGATTTCGGGCGCTTCAGCTCGTCTCTGAGTCGCGTCGCCCCCAGGATCAGCGTGTCGGAAATATGCACGACCAGGGGTTTATCGTGGCCCCGGATGTGAAGCAGCAGTTTACGCTCCTTGCCCAACCGAGCTGTGCCCCAGCGCGGGAAATTCGCCGCCGCCGGAGGATCCCAGCCGGCGCGTCGTCCTATCCCGTGCTGCGTCCAGCGGCAGCCCACACTTGATGCAGAGTATTTCATGATCCGGGTTGTCGTACCCGGGCAGTTTGACATCCGGACTACTCTGAGCACTCCTCGGCGCGCATCTAGTCCCTAGCACGAGTATACCTGATGCATGAAACTTGATAACTACCGCCGCCACCGGGTGCATTCCAAATCTGGGGCGAGTTTCAGGCCATAGCCCACAAGGTATCGAAATCATCACTCAACACTGCCGTTCGAATAACCAACATGCGCTCAGCATTGGGACGTGACCAGCGCATACCGGGGCCGGTTAAGCGGACTTTGAATTGCTTGATTTCACTTTCGACAGGGCCAGAGCCAATCAGCCAGCTCCTCCTCACGAAATTCCTGATACAGCATGCGCCGTTGATGATGCTCAAAATAACGGGCATGGGCCGCTAAGTTGGCGTTGAGCAAGGGGCGGGTGATGCGCCAGATTTCCCCGCGAAAGAGCGGGGTCTGCATCGAGCGATACCATTTGTTAGCCTGGATTTCATCATCTGTAAACAGGGCATGCGCCGCCTGAGCGAGGTGTTGGGTGGCGTGATACCAATCCACGATTTGGGTGCTATCAGGGAACAGATCGGCGGTTACGTTCCAAATCCATTCCGCCCCATCCGCGGTGACACTGGACCGCGCCGCACGCGGTAACTCATGGGCAACGGCAATCGCCCAGAGTGCCGGGGCAAATTGTCCAACGTCACCCAGAACGGCGGTGTAGCGCCGTGCTTCAATACACGGCAGGTCTACGGCTTCCCCCGTTTGCGGGTCTTGACCGGGACGCGATGCGACATCGTAGACCACACCGGCCTTGAACTCTTTCCAGCCCTCACCTCGAATGTTAACCATTCCCCCATCCATACTCACGCCTTTGGGCATGTCATGGTCGTCGCGTTCATGCCCCACAACCACCCGTTCCGGTGCCACTACCGTACGTTGATGGTTGAGTTCAGCCTGCAGACGGCTCCTGTGCCTGCGTTTCACGCCACAGATTACTCTGGGGGATAACACGCTGCCCGATCCGCTCAAACACTTGCACGACCTGTCGATAGGGTACTAAGCCACTCAGCCACACCATCTGTTTTGACAAGCTATCGCTATACTGACTGCCATGTATGTGCCACCGTTCATCCAGGGGGAAAAGCCCGCTTCGACAGGTTTCGCAAATAATAGTATGCTCGGTTGACCGTCACCTCACCGGTTTCCGTGATGAGGTGTTTGGCCTTATGCCCTTTGTAGTGCATTTCTTGCCCACATTGGGGACACAATGGTCCTGGCACAACGGCATCTTCTTCGCTCACTTGCTCGACTAACCCAGTCGTTAAGTCCGGCTTTTACCTGCTTCGCCGGCCGCATGCACCGCTTGCTCAATATCACCAGCTTGATTTCGTGCGGTCTTTTTCGGAAAAATACCTCTCGATCGCGGCGGCTGCTTTGGCCTTTCATCTGCTTTCAGTTCATCACTCGAGCACTCCTCGGCGCGCATCTAGTCCCTAGCACGAGTATACCTGATGCGTGAAACTTGACAATTCACCGCCGCCACCCCATCCGGCAGAATCGGTTATACTCAGCCCAGACGCACGAGGGATGAGTAGCATGTCCTACACCCGACGCCCGACCCGCGTCGCGCGCCGCGGCCAGCGGCTGAGCCTGGCCGAGCGGTACTACGAGCGCGGGCTGGCACATTTTGAACGGGGCAAGCTCGACCTGGCGCTGGCCGATCTGGACGAAGCGATCCTGCATGAGCCCAAGCGCGGCGAGTATTACGTCACACGCGGGCTCATTCTGCTGCGCAACAACGCGCCCGACGAGGCCGAAGAGGACTTTGCCGCGGGCCTGTCGCTCGATCGCCGCCAATGGCTGGCGCATTATGGCCGCGGGATGCGCGCCTTTCAAGCGGGCCAGTACGCCGAGGCCATCGATCATTTCTCGCGCGCCCAGCACATCGCCGTCAACCGGCCCGAGATTTACATGCATCGCGCTGTCGCGTTCTACATGCACGATAATCCGGCCGAGGCAATCAAAGATATGGAATTCGCGCTGACCCTGCTGGACCCTAGTGACGCCAGGCAGCGCAAGCAAGCCAATGACTGGCTGGCCGTCTTCCGTGGAGCAGCGCGCTAGTTGCGGTGACTGGGCGGGTGCGCTAGCATCAAGGCGCGCCCAGCGATTAACGTAAACGAATAGAAAGCAGGTACAACACTCCATGAAAGCTGTCATCCTGTGTGCCGGAAAGGGAACCCGCCTATACCCGGTGACACTGACCATGCCCAAGCCTCTTGTCCCGGTAGCGAACAAGGCGCTGCTGACCTACGCCATTGAGACGCTGACCACGATGGGAGCCACTGAGATCGGCCTGGTCGTCAACACCCTGGATTCCCCGATCCGCACGCGCCTCGGCGATGGCCTGGATTCGGTGGGCGTGCCGCTCACCTACATCGCCCAGGAGGATCCCAAGGGACTGGCACACGCTGTGAAACTGTGCGAACCGTTCGTTGGAAACGAGCCGTTCATCGTTTATCTGGGAGACAACATTTTTCAGGACCGCATGAAGGCGCTCTACACCCGGTTCGAGCAGACTGGCGCCGGGGCAGCGATCGCGCTCACCGAGGTTCCGAACCCCAGCGCGTTCGGCATCGCCGAGTTGGACGGCGACCAGATCACGCGCCTGGTCGAGAAGCCAAAAGACCCGCCCTCGAACCTGGCCATTGCAGGTGTCTACGTCTTCAAGCCGGAGATCTTCGAGGCGATCGATCACATCAAACCGTCGTGGCGCAACGAGCTCGAAATCACCGATGCCATCCAGTGGATGCTCGAACAGGGCCACCGCGTGGTGCCTTACGTGGTCGAAGGCTGGTGGATTGACGCGGGCAAGCCGGATGCCATTGTACTGGCGAACCAGCTCGTGCTCGAAGACCTGCCCTACTCGGCCAACGACACGGACGACCCGCGCATCCAGGGCCAGTCCCAGGTGTCGCATCGCGTCGTGATCGGCCACAACAGCCAGGTCATCGACAGCGTGATTCGCGGACCGGTGATCATCGGCAGCAATGTCACGATCCGGAATGCCTATGTCGGCCCGTACACCTCCATCGGGGATGACGTGCTCATCGAGGGCAGCGAAATCGAGCACAGTATTGTGATGTCGAATTGCACGATCAAGAACATCGAGGGCCGGATCGACGATAGCGTGATCGCGGACAACGTCTGCGTCATGCGCAGCACATCCAAACCCCTCACCCACCGCCTCGTGCTGGCCGAGAACAGCCTCGTGCAGCTCCGCTAAGCACAAAACGCCGGGTCCGCTTCATACTGAGGGGCCCGGCGCTCTCTTTCGAAACTGCGGCTGCTGCTAGACGTCCAGCGTCGCCTTCTTGGCGTGGGTGGTGATGAACCGCTTGCGCGGTGGCACGCTGCTGCCCATCAGCATGTCGAATACGCGATCGGCCTCGGCGGCGTCCTCGATCGTCACCTGCAGCAGGGTCCGGTTGGCGGGATCCATGGTCGTGTCCCACAACTGCTCCGGATTCATCTCGCCCAGACCTTTATACCGCTGCAGCGAGGCCCGGTCGGCATTCGGCAGCGATTTGAGAATTTCCTCGCGCTGGCTCTCGGTGTAGGCGTAGAACGATTTTTTGCCCGCCGAAATCAGGTACAGTGGCGGCTGGGCGATGAACAGGTGGCCGTTGGTGATCAGCGGCGTCATGTAACGGAAGAAGAACGTGAGCAGCAGCGTGCGAATGTGCGCGCCGTCCACGTCCGCATCCGTCATGATGATGACCCGCCCGTAGCGCAGCCCTTCCAGGTTGAAGTCATCGCCGATGCCCACGCCCAGCGCCGAGATCAATGCCTTGACTTCATTGTTGTCCAGGATCTTGTTCAGGCGCGCCCGCTCGGTGTTCAGAATTTTGCCACGCAAGGGCAGGATCGCCTGGAAGTGCCGGTCGCGGCCCTGCTTGGCCGACCCACCGGCCGAGTCGCCCTCGACGATGTACAGCTCGGACCGGGCGGGGTCCTGCTCGGAACAGTCCGCCAGCTTGCCCGGCAGCGTGGTATTCTCCAGCAAATTCGCGCCGCGCCGCACAAGATCGCGCGCTTTACGCGCCGCGTCACGCGCGCGCGCCGAGGTCATGCACTGGTCGACAATCCGCTTGGCGTCGCGCGCATTGACTTCGAGGAACTCGGCAAACGCGTCCGAGGTTGCCTGCGATACCGCGCCCTGCACCTCGGGGTTCATGAGCTTGACTTTAGTCTGGCTCTCGAACTGCGGGTCCGGGTGCTTGACGCTGACGATGGCTGTCAGACCCTCCAGCGTATCGTTGCTGGAGAAATTGGGGTCCTTCTCTTTGAGCATGCCCGCTTTGCGCGCGTAGTTGTTGATCGTGCGGGTGACAGCCGCGCGCAGGCCCGCCTGGTGGCTGCCGCCGTCCGGCGTGTGGATCGTGTTCGCGAAATACAACTCGGTCGTGGTCGACGAATCGGTGTACTGGAACGCTACCTCGACGCCCACGGTGAACGGCTCGCGCCCGTTTTCCTCGAAGGTGATCTCCATTTCGCGCTCGACATACACCGGCGCGTGGAGCGCAGCCCGGTTGCGGTTGAGATAGCGCACGAACGAGCGCAGGCCGCCCTCGAAATAGAAGGTCATCTCCCTGGGAAACGGGGTCTCGCGCTCGTCGCGCAACGTGATCGACACGCCGCGCGTCACAAAGGCCATCTCGCGAAAGCGCTGGGCCAGCGTCGTATAGCTGAACTCGGTTTCTTCGAGGATCGTCGCGTCTGGCAAAAACGTGATCCGCGTGCCGGTGCTCTCGCCAGGCTCCATCTCGCGGACATAGGCCACGTCGCCCTGCGGTATCCCACGCCGGTAGTCCTGGCGGTACACCTTGCCATCGCGCCACACCTCGGCCGTCATCCAGTCCGACAGGGCATTGACCGCCGACACACCCACGCCGTGCAACCCACCCGATACTTTGTAGGCGGACGCGTCGAACTTGCCTCCTGCGTGCAGCGTGGTCATCACCAACTGCAGGGTCGACACGCCTTTTTGCTTGTGGATGCCTACCGGGATACCACCCCCATTATCGGCAACCGACGCCGAGCCATCCGCATACAGCGTGACGAAAATACGGTCACAGCGTCCAGCCAGCGCTTCGTCAACGGCATTGTCGACGACCTCATAGATCAGATGGTGCAGCGCTCGCCCATCCGTCCCGCCGACGTACATGCCAGGGCGCAGCCGTACCGCTTCCAGCCCTTCCAGTACGCGAATGTTTTCTTCGGTCTGCCTGGCTTTTTGTTCCGCCACTGAATCCTCCTAAGGACCTTCCGCCCATGTTGGCGGCTGAATTACAGAACGAATCGCTGGACTCATCCTGTCAGGATGACCGCCATTGCCGGTAGGTGTCCCTCAGTTCTGTTCACTTATAGTAGAGATCAAACTGACCGCAAGACAAGCTAGCTCGTACCGCGGTATTCTGGCACTGAGAACGAATGTTCGCCTATCCGTAGATTATAGAATCATACTCCAAGGACGGCCAGTTTTCCCGATAAATTATACCTCAGGCCCCCGGTTTGGGCAAAGAAAATTCCCCGCTCTCTCCAGTTGCCGAAGCCGCTTTACCTGATACAATCGGGACCATGACCACCCAGCCAATAGTCGCCTTGTTGACCGATTTTGGCCTCACCGATGCCTACGTGGGCACGATGAAAGGCGTCCTGCTGTCGATCTGCCCGAGGGCGCGTCTGGTAGATCTGACACACGCGATCCAGCCCCAAAACGTCCGCCAGGCGGCGTATGTGCTGCTCACGGCGTTCCGCCATTTCCCGCCGCACACCGTCTTCCTGGTTGTAGTCGATCCCGGCGTGGGCACACACCGCGAGGCTAGCGCGGTCGAGACTGAGTCAGGCACGTTCGTCGCGCCCAACAACGGCGTCCTGAGCTACGTGCTGCCCCATACGACCGTCCGGCACGCCGTCGCGCTGGACAACCCGGCGTATCACCTGCCCGGCGCCAGCCAGACCTTCCACGGGCGGGACATTTTCGGCCCGGCGGCGGCCCATCTTGCCAATGGCGTTCCGATTACAGAGCTGGGATCGACGCTGCCGGAGCTGGTCAAGCTACCCGATCCGGCCCTGGAAATTGCCCCCGGCCACATTCGGGGCGAGGTACTGCATATCGATCACTTCGGCAACATCATCACCAGCATCGGTTACCTGGCATGGTCCGGCGACGGCACGCTGGAGCTTGATCCGCAGTTCGGCGCCCGCCAGCCGGAGACCATCTGGCTGCACCCCGAACAATGCAGGCTCCGGATCGGGGATACCACCCTCGACACGATCCGGCCCACCTACGGCGCGGCGGCTCCCGGCACGGCCACGTTGCTGGTCGGCAGCTCGGGCCAGCTCGAAATTGGGGTCAACCAGGGCAGTGCGGCCCAAACGTTGGGCGCCGCCCTCGGCGATCCGGTAATGTTGACTGTTGAATCCTGAAATGTGTTTTCGAGGATACAGATTTTGATCCGGGAACAATTCGTCATCGAAGGCAACCACAAGTTGCAGGGCAGCGTGACCATCAGCGGCAACAAGAACGCGGCCCTCAAGATGCTGCCCGCCTGCCTGCTCACCGACGAGCCGGTGGTGCTGCGCAACGTGCCCGACATCGCCGACGTGCGCGTGACGTTCGACCTGATGCGCAGCCTCGGCGCGAGCGTCGAGGTGCTGGACGATCATCGCGTGCGCGTCCACGCCAAAGACATCACCACGACCACGCTCGACCGCGCCCTGACCCAGCAAACGCGCGCGTCCATCGTCTTCGCCGGCCCAATGCTGGCGCGGATGGGCACGCTCGAGCTGTACCCACCGGGCGGGGACGTCATTGGGCGCCGCCGCCTCGATACACACGTGCTCGCGCTCGAGAAGCTCGGCGCGACGATCACCTTCAACGGCACGTTTCACATGAGCGCGGACCAGTTGCGCGGCGCTGACATTCTGCTCGATGAGGCCAGCGTCACGGCGACGGAGAACACGCTCATGGCCGCGGCCCTGGCCCAGGGCACGACCGTGATTCGCAATGCCGCGTCCGAGCCCCACGTGCAGAACCTGTGCCACATGCTCGCCGGCATGGGCGCGCAGATCGAAGGCGTCGGCACCAACTGCCTGACCGTGCATGGTGTCGAGCGGCTGCACGGCGGCGAATTCCGCGTCGAGGCAGATTATCTGGAGGCGGTGAGCTTCGTGGGAGCGGCGGTCGTCACGGGCAGCGAGATCCGCGTGCGCGAGGCTGATCCGCAGTACCTGACCATGGCCGCGCTGGTCTTCCGCAAGCTGGGCGTCGCCTGGGACGTGGAGGGTAACGATATCCTGGTGCCGCGCAGCCAATCGCTGGTCATCGAGCGCGACCTGGGCAACCAGATCCCCGAGATCAAGGCGCAGCCGTGGCCGGCCTTCCCGTCCGACCTGATGAGCATCGCCCTCACCGTGGCGACCCAATCGGCAGGCACGGTGCTGTTTCACGAGTGGATGTACGACAGCCGCTTTTTCTTCACCGACAAGCTGGTGAACATGGGTGCTCGCATTTTCCTGTGCGATCCGCACCGCGCGGTCGTCACCGGCCCGACCGTGCTGCGCGCCCTGCCCAACATCAGCAGCCCCGACATCCGGGCAGGCATGTCGCTGCTGCTGGCCGCACTGTGCGCGCGCGGCACGACGACCATTCGCAACATCGGGCAGATCGATCGGGGCTACGAGCGGGTGGACGAAAAGCTGCGCGGGCTGGGCGCGCATATCCGGCGCGAGCCGGCCAACGGCGTGCCGCCGGACAGCGCGGGGTGACGGCGCCCGCCACCCCGTTTCCAACGAGCCTATTCTTCGCAGCCGAAGGGGGCAGACCCTAGGCCCAGGATGTAATCGAACGCGCTGAGCGCAGCTTTTTCGCCGTCGCCCAGGCCCATCAGCACCTGGAACGCCATCGCATCCGTCACATCACCCGCGGCGAAGATGCCGGGCATGCTGGTCCGGTTGCGCGAATCGACGCGGATGAAGCCACACGCATCCCGCTCGACCAAGCCCTCCACCAGCCGCGAATTGGGGATCAACTGCTTCTCGATGAACACCGCATCGATCGCGATCTCTTCGCGCTGACCGTTGTGCTGGATCACCACGCCGCGCGCGTACTCGTCGCCGGTGATTTCCAGCACCCGCGCCCGCCGTTTGACCGTGACGTTGTCGTGCGACAGCACGTACTGCCCGGCGGCGGTATCCAGATCGCCGTCCCCCTCAGCCACCAGCGTCACCTGCGTCGCGATCCGGCTCAGTTCGGCAACGGCGCGCAGGGCCAGCAGCTCGTCGCCCACCACAACCACGCGCCGGTCGACCATCAGCGGCGCGTACGTCATGGCGCTGTAACATAAGCCTTTCATCTCGAATTCGTTCTCGCCCGGCACGTTGAGACGCTTCCCCACCGCACCGGTCGCGATGATCAGCGTCTGCGTATCGTACTGCTTGCCATCGGCCACCGTGACGCGGAATCCCCCGTCCAGCGGCTCGATCAGCGACACAGACGCCCGCACGCGCATGAAGTCGAGGTAGTCCAGTTGTGTCTGGAATCGCCCTATCGTCTCGGCCCCAACCATCACCTGGTAGTCCTCGACCCAGGGCAGCAGCAGGCGGCGCTGGGTGCGCCCACCCAGACCTTTGGAGATGAACAAGGCATCCATGCGCTTGCGGACGGCATACGCGGCCGCCGCCAACCCGGCAGGACCACCACCAATAATGATCGTTTCGTGCATGGTGCGTTCTCCTTTATGCCTCGTCTTCGTCGGGCGGGGCCGGCGCGATGAATCCCTCGCGCATGAGAGTCTCGGTCATGTCGCGGGCACTCCGGATGATCGCGGATGCGCGCTCGAATTCCTCGTCGTACGTCGTCGTCAGGCGGGCGACGCCCTGTTCCTGCGCCTTCATGGCAACGGCTGCCGCGATCCGCGGGAAAATCTCCCACTCGTCCATCGTCGGCAGCAGGTGGTCCGCCGCCAGCCCTTTCTCGGCGACCATGTTGGCCAGCGTCGCCGAGGCGGCAATCGCCATCTCGTCCGTGATGGTCGAGGCGCGGACATCCAGCGTCCCGCGGAAAATGCCGGGGAAGCCCAGCGAGTTGTTCACCTGGTTGGGGAAGTCCGAGCGCCCGGTGGCCACCACGGCCGCCCCGGCTTCTTGCGCCTCCCAGGGCCAGATCTCCGGGATCGGGTTGGCGCCGGCGAGCACGATCGCGTCTTTCGCCATACCCTTGATCCATTCCGGCTTGATGACGCCCGGCCCCGGCTGTGAGAAGCTGACCACCGCATCGGCCCCGCGCAGGGCCGTTTCCATATCGCCCTGGAGCTCCTCGGCGTTCGTGATTTGGCACAGATGCCAGCGCTGGACGAGGTCGGCGCGGCGCAGGTACACATCGCGCCGGTGCTTGCCCAGGATGCCGGTGCTGTCGACCATGACACAGTTGGACGGATCGACGCCATACGCAAACAACAGGCGCGAGCACGCCACATTCGATGCTCCGGCGCCGATGAAGGCAATGCGCATTGTCTCCAGCGGTTTGTTGACGATTTTGGCCGCATTGATCATGGCAGCGAGCACCACGCTGGCTGTCCCCTGCTGGTCGTCGTGCCACACCGGGATCTCGGCCTTTTCGCGCAGCGTGTCGAGGATGCGAAAGCATTTCGGCTGGGCGATGTCTTCCAGGTTCACCCCACCGAACGCCGGTTGGAGCATCAGCACCGTCTCGATGATCCGGTCAGGGTCTTTGGTGTCCAGCATAATCGGCACGGCGTCGACCCCGCCCAGGTACTTATAGAGCAGCGCCTTGCCCTCCATGACCGGCAGGCCCGCCTTGGGGCCGATGTCGCCCAGGCCAAGCACGCGCGTCCCGTCCGAGACAACCGCGACCGTGTTCCACTTGCTGGTCAGGTCGTACACCAGCGCCGGGTCCTGCTCGATCGCGCGGCACGGCGCGGCCACGCCCGGCGTGTACCAGATCGCGAAGTCGTCGAGACTCTGCACCTTGCAGCGCAGCGCGGTCTGAGTCTTGCCATGGTAGAACGCGTGCAGCCGCATGGCATCGGCGGCGGGCTTTTTCGCCCGCTCCAGTAATTCTTCTTTTGTGACCGTTCGATCAACCATGCATGTCTCCATTCAACTACAAAATACCTTGGTGGGGAGTCGTGAAAACCCGCTGGAATCCCAAACCGTTCCCTAACCACATTATAGGGCATCTTGGCAAGACGCCAATCTCACCGGTTCGGGCATTCACAGCGGTCGAAATCCACACGCTGGGGACTGCCATTATCGGGGCAGGACGCGACTTATTCCCGGCCGTTGTTCGCCGCCGCAGCGGGTGCCGGTGAAGCGGCGGGCGTCCGTTCGATCTGGTCGTATTCGAGCAGCATCGCCTGGTAGCGCTCGCGATACAGGTCGGCCCGCGCCCGTTCCAGTTGCCACATCCGGTCGATACTGCTTTTGATCGGCTCGATGGCGGCCTGCGTCGTCTCGAGCGTTTGCCGGTACTGCTCGAGCTGCTTGTCGTGGTTGCGCCACGCCTCGTCGTTGGTGAGCGTGAACTGCTTCCAGCGCTTCTGGTCATCCGCAATCCAGTCGTTCCACTCTTGGCGGAAGCGCTCCTCGGACAGACGCTGCATCTCGGCCACCTCGTTGATCCGGCGGCCCAACCGTTCGGAGATACGCTCGAAGTCGTCGATGATCTTCTTCATCTGGCGGTGCGTCTCGGCCCAGCTTTCGAAACGCTCGATATAGCGGCGCATGTCCTCGTCGTAGGCGCCGAAGCTCTTGGACAGCTCGGCAACCTGCTGGTCGCGCTGCTGGATCAGCAGCGTTTGCTGGTCGATGAACTGCTGCATTTCCTCGCGGCGATCGCGCTCGGCGGACTGGACCTCCAGGATCCGGCGCTCGTTGCGCAGGACCATCGCTTCCAGCGCCTCCTGCTTGGGCCGCAGGCTGTCCACGAGCTTCTGCATTTCCGGCAGCTCGGCCTGAACGTCCGAGATGCGGCGCGAGTCCTGCCGGCGCTGCTCCTCGAGGAAGGTGATGCGGCGCTCCGGCTCCTCGAATTTCTTGGAGAGGTCTTCGACGCGCTGCTGCACAGCCGCCAGCGCCGAGGCAACCCGATCGCGCTCCACGCGCGCGGCGGGCAGCTCCTCGATGGCCCGGTCGAGCTTATCGGCGCGTTCTTCCAGATCGCGCACCATGCGCGCCATGGTCTCCCGCGCGATCTCGCCGCGGCGCTCAGCTTCGCGCTCGGCCATCAGGCGCTTGCTCTCGGTGCCCTCGATCAACTGCTGGAACTCGGTACGCAGTTGCTCAGCGATCTCGTTCTCGCGCCCCATCGGCAGAAAGGCCGTGCGCATGCTGGACTGCTCGCCCTCCAGCCCGTCGAGCCGGCGCACCAGCTGCGTCATGACCTCCGCCTGCTGCGCCAGACGTTCCTCCAGCAGCGCGATGGTTCCCTTGTCGCGACGGCGTTCCTCATCGAGCCATTCGATCATCCGTGCGGCTTGTTGTAGATCCATTCCAACTACTCCTACCGACTATTGGCGTTCCCCGTGGCACGCATTATAACACATCATGCGCCCGCCAGTCGGAACGCTGGCGGATGATTCTGCGTGCGCTATACTTGCCCGCATGCGCATCGGAATTGACGCCCGACTCATCCACTATCGCCCCGGCGGCATCGCGGAGTACACGCGCCACCTCGTCGAAGAGCTGGCGATGCTCGACCGCGAGACCGCCTATTACGTGATCCACCATGCCCGCGCCCGCGAGACGCTGGCACCGGGCGCGCATATGCGGCGCATCGATGCCGTGACGCCCAGTCACCACCGCCTGGAGCGCTGGACGCTCCCCCTTGAGCTGGCGCGCCACCGGCTCGACCTGCTCCACAGCCCGGACGTGATCCCGCCCCAGGGCGGCGCACGCCGCCAGGTGATCACCGTCCACGACCTGCACTTCCTGCATTATCCGCAGTTTATGACCGCCGCCAGCCGGCGTTATTACAGCGACCAGATCGGCTGGGCCGTGCGCCGCGCCGATCACATCCTGGTCGATTCGTGCGCCACGCGCGACGACCTGGGCAACCTGCTGGCCGTTCCCGCCGGCAAGATGACGGTCCACATGCTGGGCGTCGATCAGGACTTTCGCCCCCTGCCCGCGGCGGAGATCGACCCCGTCCGGGCGCGGCTCGGTCTGCCGAAGTCCTACATCCTGTTCGTGGGAACGTTCGAGCCGCGCAAGAATATCCCCGGCCTGCTCGACGCGTACCGGCTGCTGCGCCGGGACCTGCCCGACGCGCCCCCGCTGGTGCTGGTGGGTCGGCGCGGCTGGCTGGATGACGACATTTTCCAGCAGGTCAAAACGCTGGGGCTGGCGCCCCACGTCGTCTGGATCGAAAATGCAGCCAGGGGCGATCTCCCGGCGATCTACAGCGGCGCGGACGTGTTGGCGCTGCCCTCGCACTACGAGGGCTTTGGCCTGACGGCGTTGGAAGCGATGGCCTGCGGCACCCCGCCGATCGTCGCCAACCGCAGCTCGCTGCCCGAAGTGGTGGGCGATGCTGGCATGCTGGTCGATCCGGACGATCCGGCGGCCATCGCCGGCGCGCTGCGCACCGTGCTGCTCGACGACTCGCTGCGTGCGGCGCTGGGCCGCGCCGGCGTGACGCGGGCAGCCGCTTTCACCTGGCGCCGCACCGCCGAGGTTGCGCTCGATGTTTACCGTCTCTGTCTGGAATGATGCCCATGCGAATTCTGTTTCTGACCGCTCAACTGCCCGAACCGCCCCACGCTGGCGGAACCCTGCGCACCAACGGCCTGATGCGCGGCGTTCACGCGGCGGGTCACGAGGTTCACCTGATGACCTTCGCCGACCCCGCCCGGCTGGCCGCCAGTCAAACGGCGCTGAGCCAGTTCTGCGCTTCGGTCGAGGCAGTTCCACCCCCCTCCCGGACCGCCACGCGCCGTCTTCGCGATCTGCTGTTCACCCAGCAGGCCGACATGCAGCGCCGGTTCCATTCGCCGGAATTTACCGCCCGGCTCGAACACCTTCTTGAGACGCAACCGTTCGATCTCATCCAGGTTGAGAGCCTGGAGATGGCGGTGTACCTGCCGGTCATCCGGCGCCTGTGCCCGCACACGCCGGTCATATACGACTCCTTCAACGCGGAGTTCGACCTGCAGCGCACGATTTTCGAGGCGGAACGACGCGATTTGAGGCGGCTGCCCGGGGCCGTCTATTCGTTCATCCAGTGGCGGCGGCTCACCCAGTTCGAGCGGACAGTCTGCCAGACCGTCACGCATACCATCGCCGTCTCTGCCGCGGACGCGGACGCCTTCCGAAGACTGGCGCCGGGCGTTCCCGTGAGCGTCGTTCCCAATGGCATCGATGCCGCGCAGTACAGCCACCACGACACCAGCCTGGACCTGGGTCCGCATGCGCTGGTGTTCACCGGCTCGATGAGCTACCGGCCCAACGTCGATGCGGCGCTGTGGTTCGCCGAGCAGGTGCTCCAGTTGATCCGCGCCCGCGTGCCCGATGCGCGGTTTTTCATCGTGGGCAGCGCGCCCCACTCGCGCCTGGACAGCCTGCGCGGCGCCGACAATGTGGAGATCACGGGCTGGGTGCCGGACGTCAACCCGTTCCTGCACACGGCGGCGGTGTACGTTGTTCCGCTGCGGATGGGCAGCGGCACACGGCTCAAGCTGCTGCAGGCGATGGCCGCCGGGCAGGCGGTGGTTTCCACCTCAATTGGCGCCCAGGGGCTGAACGTTCGGGACGGCGTCGAGCTGCGCCTGGCGGATACAGCCAGCGCGTTCGCCGAGGCAGTCGTCGATCTGCTCAACCATCCGGACAAGCGCCGGACGCTGGGCGAGGCTGGCGCGCAGTACGTGCGGACGCATCACGATTGGACGGTGATCGTTCCGAGATTGTTGGCAGTTTACGGACAGATTTGCAGCGTATCCCAGAAAGAGGAGACATCACATGAGCAAGAAGCAACGGATCCGGCCTGAGTTCGGCGAGCGCGTTCACCTGAAAGACTACGATCCGGATTACACCGGCGACTTCGAGAGCAAGAGCGATGCCAAAGAAGCGCTCGAGCGCAACCTGGAACGCATCGATGAGCTGCAAGAAGTGCTGTACGCCGAACACAAGCACGCCCTCCTGCTCGTCTTCCAGGCGATGGACGGAGGCGGCAAAGACAGCACCATCCGCTACGTCATGGAAGGTGCGAATCCGCAGGGTGTGCAGGTGGCCAGCTTCAAGGTTCCCACCGCCGAAGAGCTCGACCACGATTTCCTGTGGCGGATCCACAAGCACGTGCCGGGCCGCGGCATGATCGGGATCTTCAACCGGTCGCATTACGAAGATGTGCTGGTCGTGCGCGTCGACGAGCTGGTGCCGAAGGAGGTGTGGCAGGCGCGCTATGACCACATCAATGCCTTCGAGCGCCTGCTGGCCGACAGCGGCGTGACGATCCTCAAGTTCTATCTGCACATCTCCAAAGAGGAACAGAAAGAACGCTTCCAGGACCGGCTGGACGAGCCCGATAAGCACTGGAAATTCTCGATGGGCGACCTGGCCACGCGCGAGAAATGGGACGACTATATGGCCGCCTTTGAGGACGTGCTGACACTCTGCCACACGCCCTGGGCGCCGTGGCATATCGTGCCCGCCAACAAGAAATGGTATCGCAACGTGGTCGTGTCGAACGCCATCGTCGAGGCGCTCGAGGGGCTCGACATGCGGTACCCAGATCCCGAGCCGGGCCTGGATGAGGTCGTAATCCCGGACTAACGCGCGTCTTCGGGCGCGGGCACCACGTCAACCGTTGATTCGTGGCGGTAGGTCACCATGCCGGGCCTGCCGCCCTTGATTTTGCGTACGTACTTGCGCTGGGTGACGTCGACCAGGGCGCGCGTTTCGGTCCGCGCCTGGCTGTAATACGCCGCAATCGACGCCGCCCGGCGGATCACATGCTCGGGCACCGGGACCCCGCCGGACTTGATGATCACGTGGGCCCCGGGCACGCCGCGCGCGTGCAGCCACAGATCCTCCGGCCCGCCCCGGTCGAAGGTGACGGTGTCGTTCTGGCGCGAGTTGCGGCCCACCCACACGACAAACCCCTCCTCCGTGGCGACCTTGAGCGGCGCGGACTTTTCGCCGCCCGGACGCGCTGTCTTGGTGCCGCGCCAGTAGCCATTGGCCTGCAGCGCGTCTTGCACCTCGCCGATCTCAGGCCAGTTGGTCGCGAGGTCCAGATCGATCTCGAGCTGGCTCAGGAAGTCAAGCTCTTGCTGGGTGGCTTCGACCAGTTGCGGAACGCCGGCGCGAGCGCGTTTGGCTTTGTCGTATTGCTCGAAATAGTGTTGGGCATTTTCGAGCGGCGTCAGTGCCGGATCGATCGCGATCTCCAGCTCCGGCCCATCGACCTCGTACTGCGCCCGCAGGATCGTCTGGCCGGGGGTGAGCGCATACTGGTAGGCGAGCAACAGCTCACCGCTCTGCCGCAGGTGCTCGAGGGCCGCCTCATCGCGCAGCGAGCGTTGCAGCGAGTCCAGTTTTTTCTGCACCCGCGCCTTTGCTTCCGCGATCGCCGCCTGCACGGGCTTCTTGGCGGCGCTGTACGCCCCCTCACCGACCATCACGCCGTAATACGCTTCCAGCGCTTCGCTCATGGTGGCGCGCGGAGCCCAGCCCTCGAGGTGAGTCAGCCGGTAAGCCGAGAACGCCGCCGGGACGCCGTCTTCCAACGCCACGCCGGGCTCCCAGCGTCCCGCCTGAAACGCGCCGAACAGGTCCTCGATCACGCTGAGCAGGGTCCGGGCGCTGGTGTCGGCGGCTTTCGTGTTGATCGCGCCGGTCGCCCGGAAGACCACTTCCTTGGCAAGCTGCGGGCTTAAGCCCAACAGCCGCCGCGTGAGGATCTGCCGCGCGCTTTCGCCCGGCTCGTTGTCGAGCATGTCACCCGCCAGCCCCAACGTCAGCGTGTGAGGATCGCGCTTAAGTTTCTGCGGAGGCGGCGGCTCGTAAGGCTGGCCGGGCAGCGACACGCGCACGCGGTTTTCCTGCGGGCCGACCCGCCGGATGCAGTCCACGATTCGGCCGTCGTCGCGCACCAGCAGGATGTTGGCGCGGCGCTCCATCGGCTCGATCACCAGTTCGTACACACCTTCGGGTCCGTCCAAGTCCAGGATCAGGACGCGCTCCCACTCCGGCTGGCGGATCGCCTCGACCCGCGCCCCCTCGGCGTAGCGGCGCAGCAGCAGGCCCAGCGGCGACGGTTTTTGTACGCCGCGCCGCACCTTTTCACTCGCCAGATGGACCCGCGCGAACTGTTGGTGGGCGCTCACGACCAGATAATGCCGCCGGTGGTTGGCGTAGATTTCCAGCCCGATCGTCTCCGGATCGACCTCTACCGCATCCTGCACGCGCCCGCCCGCCAGCGTCGCGTTGAGCTCGTCCACCAGCGCCATGATCGTCACAGCATCGAAATTCATGTCGCGCCCCTCATTTCACGGCGTAAGCATGCCACCTGGCCGATTAGTCATTTTACGGCGGCAATGCTACAATGCGGTCACACCTATTGACGAGTGAGGCTATGCGCATCGCCACCGGCTCCACCAACCCCGTTAAGTGTAACGCAGTCCGCGCTGTTCTGGGACCGCTGCATCCGGGGGCGGAATTCGTCGCGATCGAGGTGCCATCGGGCGTGTCGAGCCAGCCCTGGGGCAACGCCGAAACGCGCCGGGGCGCCTTCAACCGGGCCCGCGCTGCACTCGATGCGACCGGCGCCGATCTGGCCGTGGGCCTGGAAGGGGGCGTGCAGGAAACGGAATTTGGCTTGATGACGTGTGCCTGGTGCGCCCTTGTCGACCGGGCAGGTCGGGTCGGCATCGGCGGCAACTCGTGCATCCTGCTGCCGCCTCTCGTCGCAGATCACGTGCGGAGCGGTGGCGAGCTCGGCCAGGCGATGGATAGCCTCACCCATTCGCTGAACACCAAACATCAGAACGGCGCGATCGGCATCCTGACCCACGACCTCGAAACGCGCCAGAGTGCTTATGAAACGAATTTGCGGCTGGCGCTGGCTCCGTTCCAGAATCCAGCCTGGTACCCGGTATCTGAGTAAAAGACCTTTCCACCAGATGGGGGAACGACGACAATGAACAAACGCATTTTGCTTATCACGTTTCTTGTGGTGCTCGCGCTGGCGATGGCAGCCTGCGGCGGCGACGATTCCGACAAGGGCACCGAGCGCCCCACCGTCCGCCTGAAAATTGGCGATCAGGTCTTCGAGCAGGACGTTTATAGTTACTGCTGGCCCCTGTCGGCGGACAACTGGGAATGCGATGTGAATGAAGCCGCCCAGGAAAATCCCACCCTGGCGGCGGTGACTGCGGGAGAGCCGGTCACGTTTGTCGTCGAAGACAGCCAGGGCACGATCAAGAGCTTTACCGCCACCTTGCTGGACGGTCAGGGTGGCATGCAAGATCTCGGCACCGGGACCGAGGGCGTGTACACGCCTGAGCTGGCCGACGGCAGATATCGGGTCCGGGTAAACGTCGAGTACGCCGACGTCGAGGGCGTGACGATCGAGGGCGGCGATACGCCCTACGTGTCCTACGTCTTCGGCCTGGACGTGAGCGGGATGATGGTCGCGATGGAGCCAACTGCCACCCCGACCCTGCTGCCCACGGAGACGCTGGTGCCCCCCACCAATACGCCGGAGCCGCTGCCGACCAACACCGTTGAGCCGACCGCCCTCCCGGAACCCACCGAGGAACCGGCCGAGGCCATGACTGAGGAGCCAGCCGAAGCACCGGTTGAAGCCACGACCGAAGAGCCGGTTGAAGCGGCGGCCGCTGTTCCTACCGAAGAACCGGCCGAAATGCCTTCGGAGCAACCAGCCGAGGAACCGGTTGAAGCCGCAGGCGAAGAACCCGCCGAGGCGGCGGCCGCTGTTCCCACCGCGGAAACGGCTGAAATGCCAGCGGAGGAGCCAGCCGAGCAGCCGGCTGAGGCCGCAGGCGAAGAACTCGCCGAAGCAGCGCTTGTTCCTACTGAGGAAATTGCTGCAATGCCGGTGGAGGAGCCAGCCGGCGAACCAGCCGACGCTGTGACCGAAGAACCAGCCGAAGCGGCGGCTGTTCCTACCGAGGAAACGGCTGAAATGCCAACGGAGGAGCCAGTCGACGAACCGGCTGAATCCGCAGGCGAAGAACCGGCTGAAGCGGTTGGCGAACCAGCGGAAACCGGAGCGGCTGAGCCTCAGGCTGAGGAAGGCGCTCTCGAGCCGACACCCGAAGGCACCCCGGAGGTGATGGGCGATCTGGGCGAGATCGCGTTCGCGGGCACGGTCATGACCGAGGTCGATGGCAGCCCGGTTCCCGTGGCCGGCGCCCAGGTGAGCTACACCCTGGTCTCGACCGCCAAGCCGGAAAACAGCGGTTTCGGAACCACGGTCACCAACGCCAGGGGCCAGTACAGCTTCGCGCCGGTCCCAATTCACGACACCGACGCGATCACGCTGCGGGTGGATATGCGCGGCTATGACGGGCAGATCGTCGACAGTACCGGCTTCGAGATGGCGGCCAACGGCGGTATCTTCGACACGGTGATCGTGCGCCAACCCGGCACCGCCGCACCCGAGGTCGAGCCGCCGCCCGCCGAGGCGGCAGCCGCTGAAGGCGGCCCCACGCTGAACGAGCTCCCCGCCCTGACGCTGGTCTACGGGGGGCGCGTCTATCGCCCGGTGGGCTTCCAGTTGTGTGAAGTCGCCGCCAGCGGCGAGAGTCTTTGCGTCGAACAGCCGGTTACGGGCGTCACGCAAGACCGGCTGGGCCTGTTGCGCGGCACGGATGGCGAGTTGATCTCGTCCGGTGAGCAGCCCCAGGAAGTCCGGATCGAATACCTGACCGATTCGGGGATCGCGACCGGCCAGCCGGAAACGCGGCGCGGCGATAACAGGACGCTGTTCACAATCACGCCGGAACCGGGCGATTACATCATGTCGATCAGGCTCACGTGGGCGGCTCGCAACGCGACCTATTTCTTCCGCATCACGGTGAGCGACTAGGGCCCGGTTGAGAGCCCTGTCACGCGGCGCAGGGGCGCCTACATGCCCTGTCCCTGCGCCGCGAATCGTTGGTGGATCACCTGTTCCGTGCTAGAATGAGCTTTGGAGACACAATGAGCGCATCACACACCACGAGCAACCCGGTCCGGCGGCACCGGCGCGACATCTGGCTGCGGATCGTAGCCCCGGTTGCCATCGCGGCGCTGCTGCTAGTGGCGTTCTGTGTGATCCTGGTGGTGGCGGTTGCCAGCGATGAGCTTGTCAGCGCGCAGGTCAGCGTGGTGATGGGCATTGTCGCCACCGCGTTCATCGCGCTCCCGCTGGTGATCCTGTGCGTAGTACCGTATGCGGTTCTGGCCGTGATGGCGGTGGGAGCCGGACGGCTCTACCGGCTCTCGACCGGGCCGCTGCAGACTATGCGCCGTATGACCGAGAAAGCAGCGCACCAGACCGATCGATTCGCGCCCAAAGTCGCCCAGCCTTTCGTCGGTCTCAACACGCGAATCGCGCGATGGGAATACACAATTCGCGGCTGGCAAGGAAAGGATGCAGGTGATGAGCGATATGGCCAAGAAAGCTGAAGAACAAGTAAGCGAGCTGATCGACGTAATCGAAGAGCAGGATGCCCAGGTATGGCTTTACCTGATCGGTGGTGTTGTCGCGCTGCTGATCGGCCTGATTGCGGCCTATTTCTACGCCCAGTCGATCAAGGAAAGGCGCAAGAGCCGGCTGGAACGTATCAAAGAGACCCTGCGTGGAGGCATCAGTTTATGACCAGCGATCTGCCCGCAATCCCGGCCAACTGGAAAACCAGAATGTACCTGCTCGGCGGTGTGGCGGGCCTGGGCCTGGGCGTCCTGGCCGCCTACCTCTATGCCCGTGCCTCTGAGGAACACGGCGCCGTCGAGCCGAACCGTCTCAAAACGATGGACGTGCTCAAGCTGGCCGTCGCTGTCCTGGCAATCGTGCGCCAGATCACGGACCTGGGCGCGGGCGACAGCAAGAATTAGCACCTGTTGGCTGTATGGCGCGCCACGCGAAGGCTCCGGCCCTGTCGCTGGCGCGCCCGCCTTCTGATGGATCTGACAGCCCCCTTCCCTTCCAGAACGCTCCTGCGCGGGGCCGGGTTCGCCGCCCGGATCCTCATCCTGATCGGAGTCCTCAAGGCGATCACGCCCGCGACGCCGATCGTCCGCCTGGGAGCGCCACAGACGGTCCACACCGAGCAGCCGGCCGTCTGCGTGCATACCCGGCTCACCGATGAGGTCGAAGAGTGGAAGATCCAGCGCACGGCGAGCATGGTGCGCGAAATGGGCGCGGCGACCATCGTCGAGTTCTTCCCCTGGCCCTACATCGAAGACAAGCGCGGCGAGTACAACTGGGAACATCCGGATCGCATCCTCCGACACGCGGAGAACCAGGGCCTGACCGTCATCGCGCGGCTGGGACTGGTGCCGCACTGGGCCCGCCCGCCCATCGACGAGAAGGTGACGACCTTCACCTACCTGCCCGAAGAGTATTTCGTGGCGTTCGCGGACTTCGTCCGGGCATTCGCCGCCCGCTACCGGGGGCGCGTGGACCAGATCATCATCTGGAACGAGCCGAATCTCAGCATCGAATGGGGCGACCGTCCGGTCGATCCGGCAGCCTACATGCGGCTGCTGCGCCTGGCCTACGCCGCCGCCCACGACGGCAATCCCGCCATTACCGTGCTGGGTGGGGCGCTGGCGCCCACCACCGAGCCGGAACACAGCCCATCGGGCATGAGCGACATCGTGTTCCTGGAGCGGATGTACCAGGCGGGCGCCGCCGGGACGTTCGACGCGCTGGCCGCCCATACCTACGGCTTCACCCTCCCGCCCCAGGACACGCCGGATCCGGACGTCATCAATTTTCGCCGCGTGGAGCTGCTGCGCGCGGTGATGGAGCGCTTCGGCGACGGCGACACGCCCATCGTCATCACCGAGAGCGGCTGGAGCGACGATCCGCGCTGGACCCGTGCCGTCCGCCCCGGCCAGCGCATCGCCTACACCCTGGACGCCTTCGAAATGGTGAAGTCATGGCCGTGGGCCGAGCAGTTGTGCGTCTGGATCTTCCGCCAGCCGCTGGATCGGCAGAACCGCCGCGATGCCTATTACGCGCTGGTCTCGTCCGACTTCTACCCCAAGCCGATCTACGAGGCGATCCAGGCGTACGCTCGCGGGTGGAAAAACCCCTACACGCCATGATCGCGCGGCTGGTGGCTGATGCATCGCGGGCGCTGCGCTGGCTGCGCCGCCATCCACGGATCACCCTGGTCGGCTTGAGCGCGACCGCGCTGCTGATCGCGTATCACCTCGCCACGCGGCCCGGCGCCTGGTTCGGCCCCCAGGACACCACCTGGCGACGCAGCCAGATCAACGGCGACCTCTACGTGGGCCTCGACCCAAGCTATCCCCCGTTCGCCGAGTGGACACCGGATGGCATCATCGGCCTGGAAGCGGATATCGCCCGCGAGATCGCCCGGCGCATCAACACCACCGCCCACATCCAGATTATGGGTTTCGACGGCTTGTATTCCGCGCTGTACACCGGCGGCGTGGATCTGGTCATCGCCGGTCTGAAGGTTGATCCGTCTCAGTCGAGTTGGGTACACTATACGCAGCCGTATTTCGACGCTGGTCAGATCCTGGTTTCCCCATCGGACGCGCCCATCGAGGAAATGCGCCAGCTCGATGGCGGCACGGTCGCGGTCGAGATCGCGTCGGCGGGGGATATCGCCGCGCAGCGCTGGAGCCGCCGCCTGGGCGACCTGACCGTCGAACGCTTCATGCTGCCCGACGAGGCCATGCGCGCCGTCCAGAGTGGCGCCGCCGACGCGGCCCTGGTCGACACGGTGAGCGCACGGCTGTATGTCGAGGGGCAGCCTGACCTGCAACTGGCCGGGGAGACGACCGCCGCCGACGGGTACGTGATCGCGCTGCGCAAGAAGGATTTCCGGCTGGCTGAGGAGATTGACCGGGCGCTGGCGGGCATGATCGCCGACGGCACCCTGAACGCGATCATCGAGCGGTGGTTATAGACGATAGGAAACCCTATGCCCATCAAAAACGCGCGAACCATAGCCGGTGTGGCGAGTCCACACGGGGAAGTCGTGTACGAGCTATTCGGCGCGGCCGCCGGGGGGAGCCAGGCCCACAGCCTCGCCCAGATCGTGATTCCGCCGGGCAAAGCCTCGCTCAAGCACTACCATCCCATCGCCGAAGAGAGCTATATGATCCTGTCGGGCACAGGGCGCCTGGAAATCGACGGCAAGGCGAGCCCCGTGGGGCCAGGCGACAGCGCCATCATCCTGCCCAACCAGGTCCACCAGTTGTGGAACACGGGCGCCGAAGACCTGGTGCTGCTCGCGGTGTGCGTTCCGCCCTGGACCCCGGACAACAGCATCTATCTCGACTGAATCAAAAACGGGCTGGTTCACCAGCCCGCCGCGTTCCCATTTCGCGCGTTCTTACGACTCGCCGCCCCTGCCCCGTTTCAACAACCCGTTGAGCCGTCCGAACACGCTGTTCTGATTCATGCCCGCCACCATGCACACCAGCCACGCAATCGCTAACTCGGCCTGGCTGGCTGAATCCTGCAGCAGGTCCTCGTTGGCGAGTGATACCAGCAGAAACGCGAACAGCCCCATCACGCCGCCCAACAGCGGGTTGAACAGATACCAGCTAATGTGGATCGGGTCGAAGTCGCGGAGCTTGGTAGTGTGGCGATCCAGCGTGACGTAACCGGCGATCAGCGCCCCGGCCACACCGAACAACGTGGGATAATACAGCGCCCCCACGATGTCGGCCCCGATCGCTTCGGCCACGCCGACGAACAACTGCTTGAGCGCCATCAACACGACCCATGCGATCGCGCACCCGAGGTAATAGTTAAGCAGCAGGGGCCGGTAGCGGATGATGTCCGCCGTGACTTTGCGCTGGCGGCTCAGGTCGGACCGGATGCGGTAGACAATCGCCCGTGCGTCGTCGAAATTCGCCCGCGATTCGAGCAGCATCGAGCTGGCCCGCAGGAGCTGCTGCTGGTAGACATCGGTCGGGCCGCGGTCGCCCCCCACCAGCCGGATTAGCTCCTCCTGCACGATGTCGATCTGATCCCACAGCCGGTTGAGACGCTCGTCGTCCACCAGCCGGTCGACCAGGTCTGGGTGGGGCGGCAGGGTGCCGGGGAAAAGGCTCACCGCGGGCGGGCGGACGGGCACCGGGCTGCGCTGCCCGGCGGCGCCCCAAGCCCTCGACGACGCGAGCGCAACACTTTCCTGGACGAACTGGCCGCCGCCGGGGTTCGGCGCTTCTGGCGCCTGGGGAATGAGACTGTCCGTTGCGGGTGGCGGGTCATCCTGGTCGAGAGGGCGCGCGGTGGGGTGCGGACCCAGCGGCGGGTCATCGTCAAGGGGATCGTCGTCCGCGTTCTGTTCCGGCGCGGGCAGGTCGTCCCGGTCGAGCGGCAGCCCGGTCTGGTAGGCGGGCGACATGGGCGAAAAATCGAGCAGCGCTTCGGCCTCTTCGGGCGTCAGCGCCAGCGCGACCGGATCAACCGGCTCGTCACCGGGTTGAGATTCGGGTTGGGTCCCTGGCGGAGTGGCCTCAGGCGAGCTGTCCGGGCGCTCTCCGAGCAGAATCGCGCGCCCCTTGCCGCGCAGCGATGCCCTGGCCCGGGGGTTATCCCTCGTCTCGCTCAACTGTGATCTCCTCTGCCAGCGTCCGATAATCCTGGGCGACCGGGTGGCTGGGGATGTATTCCAGGACCGACAGCCCCACGACCGGCGCTTCGGCGACCACATCATCAAAATGGATCAGAGTGGGGAACATCTTCGGGCCAAACACCGCCCGCAGCTCGTCGACGACTTCCTGCGCATGTTTGGACTCGGGCCGGTACATGGTCCCAAACAGGCCGGCGAGTCTGAGCGATCCATTCAGGTTGTTCTTGACGCGCACCACCGTGTCCATCAGCGCGCGCACGCCGCGCATCGCCAGATACTGGCACTGCACCGGGATCAGGACTTCGTCGGCGGCCACCAGCCCGTTCGCTGTCAGGATGCCCAGCCCCGGCGGCGTGTCGATCAGCACGAAATCGAACGGTATCCGGCTGCGCTGCAGCGACTGGCTCAACCGGTGCGCCCGATCGGCCACCCCGGCCAGTTGAATCTCAGACGTCGCCAGATCGATGCTGGCCGGGATCAGCGCCAGCCGCGCCCGGACCGGACGCATGACGCGCGCCAGAGACACGTGGCTGTACATGATCAGCGAATACGCGCTGCGCCGGATGTCATACGAGTCAATTCCAAACGCAGCCGTCAATCCCCCCTGCGGGTCGAGGTCGATCATCAACACCCGCAGGCCCCTATCGGCCAGGGCCACCCCCAGGTTCATCACCGAGGTCGATTTCCCCACGCCGCCCTTCTGGTTGGCAATTACCAGCGTTCGTGTCATGCAGCCCAAATCCTGGTGAACCCACGCTGGCTGCATTATAGCATATGCCTTTTGGCGGCGGTATAGCGGTGGATTCGTGCCCTGGTATGCCAGCGTGTCTTATGGTACACTTCCCGCTTCTTGCGCAACGGAACCCGTTCTACACCGTATTGGTATTGGCAAGTGATCGTATTGGCAGGAGTAGGTAAGGGTGTCAATGGCTGAAATCCTGGACAAGCTCAGTATTCTCATCGAAGACATCATCGCTGCTCTCGGATACCCAGGTATCACGCTGGTGATGTTTCTAGAGAACATCTTCCCGCCCATCCCATCCGAAATCGTCATGCCATTTGCCGGTTTCCTGGTCGCTGACAACGGCGAGATGACCTTCCCCGGCATCGTCATCGCCGGCGCGCTCGGCTCCGTCCTGGGAGCCCTGGTGATCTACTATGTGGGCGTCTGGGCCGACGATCTGGTGATCCGCCGGTTCGTCCGGCGCTATGGGCGCTACTTCACCGTCTCCGAGCAGGACCTGGACCGGGCGTTGAGCTTTTTCGACCGCTACGGCGAGGCCATCGTGTTCTTTGGCCGCCTGATCCCGATCATCCGGAGTCTGATCTCGCTGCCCGCCGGCATGAAGCGGATGCCGTTACGCCGGTTTCTGCTGTTCACAGCCCTGGGCACCGCAATCTGGACGGCCCTTCTCAGCGCCGCGGGTGTGATCCTGAAAGAGAACTGGGAAGACATCCTGACCTTCATCGACACCTACCAGATGGTCACGCTGGTCGTCGTCGGGGCGGCGGTTCTCGTACTGGTGATCCGGCGCTACTGGTCCGTCTGGACACACCGATCCCACCTGGATCTGCTCCAGGACGGCGATCGCTAGAGGCGGCTAACGACGTCCTTGGCCAATCTGAACGCACATCGAGAGGCTGGACTGCCGGAAGGTCCGTGAACGCGACCCATCCAGTGGTTCCAGCCTCTGATTCAGGACACCGGGGCATCGCTCCAGGCACGCCCCCGGTCGTCGTCCGTGGCTCTCGCCCTGCACCCTCTCAACAACTCGTTGATGGTCGCCATCGGTTCGGCGCTCGGCGGCCCAAGCCGGATCACGGCTGCATCGGAATACAGGACAAGCCTCTTTCTTTGAGCGAGCACCCGACGAGGTGCGTGTTGAGTGACCTTACAGCGCGCCCGGCGGCTCTAGTTGTTTAACGTGCCATACGGGGTTATCATTCTGATGCGCCAGCGGCACGGGTCCGTCTGGGCGGCGACCAGCGCCCGACAATTCGATCCAGGCACGCTCGTCGTCTGTATCGCACGGCGTTAGAGCTCTCGTAGCAGGGTCAAACGAAGAAAGGAGCACGGGCGTGCCTTCACTATCATGCGGGCTGTGAAGGGATGGCCCCAATCGGCATGGAACAGTTGATCCCCATCGATCTCGAGGAACTCGTTCGCACTGTCGGCCTCATTGGCGTGTACGCCATCATCTTCGCCGAATCGGGGCTGTTGATTGGCTTTTTCCTGCCGGGTGACAGCCTACTGTTTACGGCTGGTTTTCTCGCCTCGCAGGATTTCTTCAACTTCCCCGTCCTGGCGATCGGCTGTTTCATCGCCGCTGTCGCTGGCGACAGCGTTGGCTACTGGTTCGGCCACCGGGTCGGACGCCGCCTATTCCAACGCGAAGACTCGCTGTTGTTCAAGAAGAAGCATCTCTACCGGGCTGAAAGTCTCTACCAGAAGCACGGCGGCAAGATCATCGTGATCGCCCGGTTCATGCCCATCGTGCGCACCTTCGCGCCCATCGTCGCCGGTGTGGGCACCATGCATTACCGGCGATTCATCTCGTACAATGTGGTCGGCGGCTTCCTGTGGGCCATCGGCGTGTCGAGCGCGGGCTATTTCCTCGGAAACGCGATCCCCGACGTCGACCGCTACCTGCTGCCGATTGTCTTCCTGATCATCCTGATCTCGGTCCTGCCCCCGGCCATCCACGTGCTGCAGGACATGCTGGCCGAGCGGCGCGCCGCCCGCCAACTCGCCGAGGCAGAGGTCGATACCCCTTCCGAAGCCAAGTAGAGCCCTGCCGCCAACGGGTGCCAGGCAGGACCGCCTGCCCTGTTGGCGGCAGCCGATTGACGAACGGGCGCAAGCTGTGTATAGTCCGATCAACGTTTCGGCTGCCTGCAAAAGGACTGAAAGGCACATGTCGATCTTTGGTGGACGCAGACACCCATCGCCCGCGGAAAGTTCTGATGATTTCGCGCTTGAGCCCGGTTCCAGCAGCCCAGCACGGAGCCCGGTCGGCTTCGAGACCGTGCTCGGCCCGAGCGCCACGCTGCGCGGCGACCTGAAATGCCAGGCCAACGTCCGGCTCGATGGCACGTTCGAGGGCACGCTGGAGATCGACGGCAATGTCCTGGTCGGCGAAACCGCCAAGATCACCGCCGACATCCACGCCAAGAACGTGTCGATCGCGGGCGCGGTGCGCGGGGATGTCAGCGGCAGGAAAGTGCAGATCCTGCGGACGGGCCGCGTTTGGGGTGATATCGCTGCCGTCTCGATTGCCACCGAGGATGGCGCCTTCATCGACGGCAAGATCACGATGCTCCGGCACGAGGCCGCCAGTGGCTTCGATCCGGCGGCGCTGCCGCTGCCCGATGACCTGGAATCGCTCCCGGTTGAAGAACCTTCCTCGGCGGACTCAGACCAGGAACCCGCGGAGGAAACCGGGCCGGAGCCCTCCGGCGATGCGGATGAGCCGGTTTAGGTCTCGCCAGCATTTGGTGCTATAATCGGGCTAGACTGACCGCCATCTCCCATTGTCCGGCACACTGGAAGCTCAGGAACACGTTTATGATCAAAGTCCTTATTGATAGCATCCGTGTCAGCCTTATGTCGCAACTGAGGGTCGTGATTCTTAAAGATCCCAACAGCGGCAGATATCTCCCGATCTTCATCGGTCCCTGCGAAGCCGAAGCCATCGCCGTCAAACTGCAGGGCATGTCGGTAGAGCGCCCGCTCACACACGACCTGCTCAAATCTGTGATCAGCGAGCTTGGCGGCCAGGTACGCCACATCGTCGTCAATGACCTGCGGCAGGATACCTTCTACGCCCAGATCGTCGTCGACCAGGATGGCCAGACGCGGACTATCGACTCCCGCCCCAGCGACGCCATCGCGCTGGCTGTGCGGCTGGAAGTCGACATTTTCGTGGATGAGAGCGTCATGGAGCGCGCCTCCATCACGCCCGACGAAGAAGTGGACACCGAGGCGCCGAGCGAAGCGGAAGGCGAATCCGGTACGTCCGAGCGGTTGAGTCTGTTCGAGGACTTCGTCGAGTCGCTGGATCTGGACGATCTTGACTCGGAGGAAGACGACGAGTAAGGCCGGCGCGGGCTGTTGCCTTGATCGGTTCAGCGGGGCTGCTGAGGTGTGAGCGGCCCCGTTTTTGACACACGATTTGCAGGTTGTGCACCCAGGTGATCTCATTTCAGGGCCAGCGATGAGTCAAGAAACCACTCCGGTACGTCCCGACCGCATGGCGCCCCACAGCGTCGAGGCCGAAGAAGCCGTTCTCGGATCGATCCTGATCAACCCCGAGGCATTGTACGAGGTCGCGGCCTTCCTGCAGCCCGACGATTTCTTCATCGTCAAGAATAGCTGGGTGTGGGAAGCGATTCTGCGCATCCAGGAGCGCAACGACGAGATCGACTACCTCACCGTGATCGAGGAGCTTCGCCAGCAGGGGCGCCTCACCGAGCTCGGCGGTCCGGCCTATATCACCTACCTGATCAACCACACGCCAACCAGCATCTACGCCGAGGCCTATGGCCGCATCGTCGAACGCGCGTCCCTGCGCCGGAAAATGCTGGCCGCCGCGAGCGAGATCGCGCAATTGGCGCACGAAGAAGACGCCGACATCAACGAGGTCATCGACCGGGCCGAGCAATCGTTGTTCGAGGTGACCGAGCGGCGGCTCAACAAGGAACTCGTCCCGATTCGACTCGCCATCAGCGACTACTTCGACCGGATCGAATACCTCTACCAGCAGCCCGACGTGCCGCGCGGCGTGCCGACCGGCTTCACGGACCTGGACCGGCTGTTGGGCGGGCTGCAGAAATCGGACCTGTGCATCGTGGCCGGGCGCCCTGGCATGGGCAAGACGTCCTGGCTGCTGAGCGTCGCCCTCAACGCGGCCCGCGCCATCAAAGGGCGCATCGCCATCTTCAGCATGGAAATGAGCAACGAGCAGATCGTCCAGCGCCTGGTGTCGTCCGAGACGGGCATCGGCACGCATGTCTTACGGCAGGGCCAGCTCGACGACCGCGGCTGGAATCTATTCGTCGAGGCGACCGGCAACCTGAGCGGCCTGCGCATCTACCTGGACGACACCCCTGCCCTCTCGCCGATCCAGATGCGCACCAAGTGCCGCCGGTTGTACAACGAATATGGCCTGGACCTGATCATGGTCGATTATTTGCAGTTGATGAGCTCTGGCACCGGGCGGCAGGAGAACCGCGTGCAGGAAATCAGCTTCATCTCGCGCCACCTCAAACAGATCGCGCGCGAGTTGAACGTCCCGGTCCTGGCGGCGGCGCAGCTCTCGCGCGCGGTGGAACAGCGGCAGGACAAACGCCCGCAGCTCTCCGACCTGCGCGAATCCGGGTCGATCGAGCAGGACGCCGATGTGGTGATGTTTATCTACCGCGACGAGGTCTACAACGAGAACACGGATAAGCTCAACCAGGCCGACATAATCGTTGCCAAGCACCGCAACGGCCCCACCGGCACCGTGGCGCTCTATTTCCGCAAAGAGCTCACCCAGTTCGCTAATATGCGCAAAGACTCGATCGATCTGGCAGGGTTCTGATCATGCAAGGGTTCAACGGATTCCCGCCGGGCAAGCTGCACACCACGACGGTCCCTAACCTGTTTTTCAGCGAGCTGCTCCCGGCAATCGATGACCTGGCCGAATTGAAGCTGACCATCTACTGCTTTTGGGCGCTGCAGCAGCAGGAAGGCGACTATCGTTACCTGCTGCGCCGTGAGGTGTTGAGCGACGATCTGTTTCTCAAGGGAATGGACAGCGACCTGGATAGGGCCGCGCAGATGGCCCAGCACGCCCTCGAGCGGGCGGTCGCCCGCGGCACCCTGCTCCATGTGACCGTGCAGGAGTCGGCGGCCCGGAAGACCTCTATTTCATGAACACGGTGCGCGGGCGAAATGCCGTGCGCGCTATCGAGGCCGGCCAGTTCGAGATCGGGATCGCGATTACCCGGTGGCCCTGGTGGTGGAGCGCCCCAACATTTACACGCTCTACGAGCAGAACATCGGCCCGCTGACGCCCCTGATCGGCGACCAACTGCGCGAAGCGGAAAAGGAGTATCCAGCCGAGTGGATCGCCCAGGCGATCCAGCTAGCGGTTGAGCGCAACGCCCGTAACTGGCGCTATGTGCTGGGCATCCTCAAGCGGTGGGAGACGGAAGGAAACGATCGTGGACTCGCTAAACAACCATCTCAAGCGGATCGCTACCGGTATATCCAGGGAGAGCTCTCCGACCTCATCGACTACTGATCGCGGCGGGGACGACGTCTGCCCGGTGTGCGGCGGGATGGGGTATGTCACGCACGACGTGCCCATCGACCACCCGGACTTTGGCCGGGCTTTTCCGTGCGCCTGCCAGCACGAGTTTCTGGCGGCCCGGCGCCTGGCCCGGCTGCGCTCCATGAGCAATCTGGACGTGGTGGCCGACAAAACGTTCGACAGCTTTGTCATCGACCGGCCCAATCTCGACGAGCGGGAGCTGAGCATCCTCCATTCCGCCTACGGGCAGGCCGTGACCTACGCCCAGGATCCGCAGGGCTGGCTGTTCCTCCAGGGAACTTACGGTTCCGGCAAGACGCATCTGGCGATCGCCATCGCGAACTACCGGCTGGAACTGGGTGAGCCGGTGCTGTTCATGACCGTGCCAGACCTGCTCGACCACCTCAGGGCCACCTTCAGCCCGGATGCCCCGGTCGAGTACGATGAGCTGTTCGAGCGCATCCGGACGACGCCGCTGCTCATCCTGGACGATCTGGGCACCGAGAGCTCAACCCCCTGGGCGCAGGAGAAGCTGTACCAGCTCCTGAACCACCGCTATCTGCACCGGCTGTCCACCGTGATCACGACCAACAGCGACCTTGAGCGGATCGATCCGCGCATTCGCAGCCGCCTCGTCGACAAGACGCTGACGTACAGCGTCCACATGTCCGTGCCGGACTTCCGGCGGACGGATGCGCCCAGAGAGGCCAGCGCCCTGACGAACCTGCAAATCTACGGAGAGATGACCTTCGAGACGTTCGACCCGCGCGAACAGGTCCTGCCGGAGCAAGAACGGCGTAACCTGCGGCAGGCGCTCGAGCTGGCGCAGAAATACGCCGAAGCGCCGACGAACTGGGTCGTCCTGATGGGCGAGCATGGCTGTGGAAAGACGCACCTGGCGGCGGCCATCGCCAACTATCGCAAACGGCTGGGGGAGAATGTCGTCTTCGTGACGACGCCCGACCTGCTGGACTATCTGCGCGCGGCCTACAACCAGTCGTCGGGGACCACGTTCGACCGGCGCTTTCACGAGATCCGGACGGCTCCCCTGCTGATCATCGACCAGCTCGACCTGACGAACGCCACGCCGTGGGCGCTCGAAAAGATCCGCCAGATCATCGACTATCGCTACCTGGCAAATCTACCGACGTTCTTCACCACGACTCAGACCCTGGAAGAGATGGACCCGATGATCCGGAGCCGGCTGTCCGATGGGCGGCGCTGTCTGGTCTTCGCGATGATCGTGCCGGACTACCAGGGCGGCAAGGCGCCCGCGCGGCGTCCCACGCGTACGCATTGAGCGAACGCCACAAGCGCCCGGTGGAAGCCTCTCCACTGGGCGCTGTTCATTTCAACACAGAATGATCGACGGGGCTTATATGCGGTCGCCCAGGCGCCGTTCCTTGCCCGCCAGCAGGTTGTAGATGTTGTTACGGTGGCGCAAAAAGATCATGTAGCACACCAGCAGGTACACGCTGTACACCGGTTCCATCTGGCCCAACCCAACCAGCAGCACGATAGCAGCACCCGCCGCCGCCGCACTGATCAGCACGCCCAGCGACACGTAGCGCGTCAGCAGGACGATTGCCGCGCCCAGCGCCAAAATGACGGCGACCAGCAGCGTGGGCGCCAGCAGCACGAACGTCCCCGTCGCCGTCGCCGCACCCTTGCCGCCGCGAATACTGCCGGTGAGGACCGTCGCCAGGAAGGACCAGTTGTGCCCGGCTACCGCCGCCACCGCCGCGAGCACGCTCGCCGCCGTCGGGTTTTCGGGAATCAGCCAGCGGGCAATCAGGATCGCCAGGATGCCCTTGAAGACGTCCCAGGCCCACACGATCAGCCCATAGCGAAACCCACACGCGCGGATCACGTTGGTCGCGCCCATGTTGCCACTGCCGACCTTGAAGATGTCCACGCCGCGCGTCCGCGCGACCAGATAGGCAGTTGGAAACGAGCCGATGATGTAACTGATGGCGATAACGAGCATCACCGATGATAACTGCATTGGGGAGTCCCTTCCTGTTCCACGTCAAGCATTGATAACAACACCAATCAATCGGATAAGATACGCGCCCACCCGCCGGGAATTTGCTCGCGGAACAGGTCAAGGGTAAAACCATGGTCTCGGGACACGATTCCGGACGCGCGGCCGGCAATCATACTATAATGAGAATAACACCTGGCTGATTAATCCGACAAAAAAGGATTCACGAGGTAGTGAGGTGAGCAACGCCGCGTCAAACTCGGAACCAACGATTGTCGTGATCGACGACGACCCCGAGCTGCTCACGATGATCGGCCTGCTGTTGCGCCGCATCGGCGCGTCCACCACCGCGTTCCTCGGCGGACAAGAAGCCCTGGCCTACCTGCAAAAGCACACGCCCGACCTGATCCTGCTCGACCTGATGATGCCCGGCACCGATGGCCTGGATGTGCTCAAATGGGTGCGCAGCATCCCGCGGCTCGACCATGTCCCGATCCTGATCCTGTCCGCCAAAGCCGATGCCGTCACCATCCGCTGCGGCCTGGCGGCTGGCGCGGACGGGTACATCACCAAGCCGTATATCGCGACCAGCCTGACCGATCGGGTCCAGACCGTGCTACGCACCGGGCGACAGCCCGCCGCACAGGCCCCTGCGCGCCTTGGGCGGTCGGAGCACAGGTAACGCACGCAGGCATACCGGGCAGCCCGCCCACCCGAGGCGGGCTGTTTATTGGTGGCAGACGCGAGGTTGTGCAGGAACACGATTGTTGTTAAGCTGAACGCATTCCACTGAACGAATGGGATTTGCCTGGGGAGGTAGGATCGAATGCGCAAGTGGCTACTCGTGTGTGGGCTGTTGGTCGTCCTGACCATCTTCATGGCCGGCTGTGACGAAGTCCCGGCGGACGATTCGTCAGGCGAATCACCGGATGCCGAGGTGATGAGCGTTCCCACGCGGACGGTCAAGCCAATTGTGAGCTTTACGCCGCGCTTCACGGCCACGCCCATCCCCAGCATGACGCTGACCCCCTCCGACACGCCGCTGCCCACGGATACGACCCTGCCGCCAACTACAACGCCGACGCTTACCCCCTCGCCCACCGCCACTATCGAGGGCATCATTCGCTCGACCGAGAACGTCAATCTGAGGTCCGGACCGGGCTTCAACAACCCGGTCGTGCTAAGCCTGTCACCGGGCACGAGCCTGGGCGTGATCGGGCGCGTCACCGACGATCGCGGCGTCACCTGGTACAAAGTGGCGTTTGAAGACGAAGACGGCAATCCCCAGCGCCTGTGGGTGAGCGGTAGCCTGCTCGAAACCAAATACGATCAGCAAATCGGCGCCGCGAGCGAGGTCAGCCCAGACGAAACGGAAGAATCCGAGGCCACCCGCACGCCCGGCCCCACCCCGGAACCGAATCGCGTCGAGATCCTGGCCTACTGCCGCCAGAAAAACGTCCGCCCCGCCAGCCCGACCACCAACGACAACGTGTACATCGAATGGAGCTGGTATGTCGCCCGCCAGGAGTTGATGGACCAGCACCTCGAAAACGGCATGTATGAAGTCCGCCTCGACGGCGAGTTGCTCGACGACTGGGAACAATACGCCACCGAGATGAAGCTCGAGCAAGGCGTGTGGATCATCTACTGGTTTTATCCGGTCGGCAAGCTCGACGCGGGCGAGCACAGTGTCGAGTTCAGCGTGACCTGGGACGAGGCGATCACCGACGGCTACGAGCAGTTCGGGCCCGGCACGCCTAACGAAATCGACCAGGGCGACTGTACCTTCACCGTGACCGAGCCATGAGGCGCCGCATCGTCGCTTTCATACCGCTCCAACTTGGCGTATCATAGGTGGGTGACTGGATGAACGAGCCACGCTTGAGGGGAATGGATGAGCAAGCCACACTGGGACGCGCTGGTCGAACAGCTCCAAGATCCCGAGCCGAAGGCGCGCCGGCGGGCGTGCCAGCAGTTGGCTCGCCTGGACGATCCAAAGGCCATCCCGTTTCTGCGAACGGCCTACCTGCAAGAAGATGACGAGCGCGTGCGCCAGGCCGCCGCTAAGGCCCTGGCCGCGTACAAAGCGCTGCAATCCGGCCAGCCGGTTCGCCGCCTGCCGTTCAGCGACGCGCTGCTGGGCCGCATCGCGGCCGGGCTGCTGATTCTCCTCGCCGCCTCGCTGATCCTGCACGGCGCGGTGAAGGTCCTGGAATCGCGTGACGACGGCGAGGAAGCGGAGCCGGCTGACGACGTGCAGACCGAGCCGCTCGACCGGGATGTGCTGGTCTCCAGGCTCGAGGCCAAGTTCCAGGAGATCGAGCAGATCGCCTCGGGCTTGCGCGGCGAGCTGAATCATTACCACGCCACCGGAGAGATCGCGTGCAGCACGTCCCAGATTGCGCCGGAACCTGCCGCCCTGGCGCTCATCGATCAGCAGGTGTACCGCGATCTGGGCCTGATCGGCAGCAAACTCGATGGCACCCTGCCTCCCTTGCAGATCGCCCAACTGCGCTGGGGGCGCGTCTGCGAGACGAAAAACCCGGAAATGCAGGCCATCCTGGAGACGTCCAGCCGGTTGGATTTGGTCCAGAGCGAGCTGGGCGATATCAGCGGCCTGCTGCAGCGGGCCATCACCGATCCGGCGCCGACGATTGGTCCCACTGTGACGCCAGCGCCCGCCGCGACGCTCACGCTCCCACCCGGCACGCCGACCGCACCGCCCACCGACACGCCGGAGCCCACGCTCACCGGCATCCCGACAGCCACGGCCACGCCGACCATCACGCCGACCGCCACCCCGTCACCGACCGCGACGCTGCCATTCCCCAATCTGGATTACCGGGCGATCATCCGCGCGCTGGACGAGCAGTTCGTGGTGCTGGGCGATCTGGAGAATCCCTACGAGTCCGGCATGGTCAACCGCTGGCGGCAGGCGCGCGAGGGCCAGCAACCATCGACCAGCTTCTGCACGTTCGATGAATGGCCGGTCCCGTTCGCGCTCACCGAGGCGCAGCAGGCCGAGCTAGGGCGCCTCGACGTGGCCGATCCGGAGTTGGAGCAGGCCGCCCGGCTGGTGGCGGATGGAATGGATCTCGCCTATCAGGCCCGCGCGCTGTTCGAACCGTCGTGCGCCGCGCAGACCCTCGACCAGACCGCCTCGCAGGGCATCCCGCTGGCCGAAAACGCGGTCATCAAGCTCAGCGAGGCGCAGGGACTCGTCGACGCGATGCGGAGGCGTCCCTAAGCCATGAGACGGATCATCGGTGTGGGGCTGGTCGTCCTGGCCATCATGCTGTCATCCGGCCCGATCACGACCGCTCAGGATGGCAGCACAGGCGCCGCTGGGGGCACGACGACGATCCACGTCGTTCAGCGCGATGAGAACCTGTTCCGGATCGCGATGAAATACGGCACCACCGTCGAGGCCATCAGCGAGGCGAATGGCATCACGGACGCGCGTTATATCTCGGTGGGCCAACGCCTTCTGATCCCCAACGCCCGGATTGACACGCCGGGCGCCGTGGTGACGCACGTCGTCCAGCCCGGCGACTCGCTGGAAACGCTCGTGCACACCTATCGCACCACCATCGACAGCCTGGCGAGCGCCAACCACCTGACCAACCCTGCCCGGCTGTATATCGGCCAGGAGCTAACCATCAGCCAGGGCGCGGACGGCAGCGCGCCACCCACCGCGCGCCAGGTCCACCAGGTCGCTGCGGGGGAAAACCTCGCGCGGATCGCGCTGGCGGCTGGCGTATCGCTCAACGACCTGCTGCGCGCCAACGACCTGACCACGGCCGTCCCGATCTTCGACGGGCAGCGCCTGTGGATCCCCGGTGAAACGGCGCCCGGCTCGCTGATCGATCTGCCGCTGCCGTTCACGGCAGTCGCCCTCAAGCCCACCCCGGCCGTCCAGGGCCAGACCATCGGCATCCACGTCACGACAGATGGCCCGGCGACGCTGTCCGGCGACTTCATGGGCTACCCGATCCAGACGGTGACGCACGACGCCAACCAGCATGACGCGCTGTTCGGCATCCATCCGTTCACCGAGCCGGGCATTTACCCGCTGAACCTTATCGTGACATCCCCCGATGGAGCACAGAGCGCGCTGGCCCTGCGCGTCCGCGTGGACAGCGGCGGCTACGGCAGCGAAACGATCTCGCTCGACGCCGCGCAGGCGAACCTGCTGCAAAACGACGTGACCGAGCCAGAATGGCAGCGCATCGCCACGGTGATGAGCGGCTTCACGGCCCAGCGCTATTTCGACGGCTTGATGGGCCTGCCTTCGACCGGTGCGATTACGTCCCAGTTCGGCACGCGCCGCGATTACAACGGCGGCAGTCTGAATACCTTTCACAGCGGGACGGATTTCGGCGGCGGGCCGGGCTCGCCCGTGCTGGCGCCGGCGGCGGGCGTTGTCGTGCTCACCGAAACGATGCCCGTGCGCGGCAACGCGACCGTCATCGATCACGGTTGGGGTGTGTTCACGGGCTACTGGCACCAAACAGAGATCCTGGTGGCGGTGGGGGATGTCGTCCAGGCGGGGCAGAAGATCGGCACGATTGGATCGACCGGTCGATCCACCGGCCCGCACCTGCATTGGGAGATGTGGGTCGGCGGGAACCAGGTCAACCCGATGCAGTGGGTCCAGCAATCGTTCCCATAGCCTGGAGCAGCGAGTGGCTATGGCACCGCACCACACCCAACGCCCGCCTATCCTCCCGACTCGCGTCTACTCGCGCGCCGAAGCGGCCGAGATCCTCGACGTGAGTCTGAGTACGGTCAAACGGCTGCTGGCGTCGGGACAGCTTCGGGCCAGCCAGCCCGTAGGGCTGCGCCGCGTGTTCATCACTGGCCAGGCGATTCTGGATATGCTGGAGGCCACCACCCTGCTGCACGACAACGAGCGCGACCCCTGACCCGGATCGCGCTCGCATTGTGCTCAGCCGGTCGCTTAAAGGTTGCTCCGGACCAGTGACACCAGCGCCACGACGATCATCCCGGCCACGATGAGCACCGTCACCGCCGACTCGCCAAACGTAATGACGCCGCCCACCACGGCCGCAATCGCCCCCACGATCACCAGCACCAGCAAACAGCCACATCCCACGATCCAGCGGGACAGCGACCGGATGGTGTCACCGATTGAATCGCCGCCGCGATCGCGGCCAAACAAACCTTCGATGAAGTCCACTAGTCCAATCCTTTACCGGACCACTGGCATTCGCCCTCGCGCCGACTTAGTCTGCCCCGGCGTCCGGACTGCCGATAATCTTGTAGTCGTGCGTCATCTCGACAGCCTGCTGCAAGGTGGCCGAAACCGAGCAGTATTTGTCGTGTGACAGGTGGATGGCCTGGGCCACATCGCGCGCTGAGATGTCTTCGCCGCCTACCACGTAATGCAGGTGTATCTTCGTGAACGGCCACGGCGGATCGCTCTGTTGCTGGCCCTCGACCTCGACGCGCAGCTCGGTCAGGCGCTTGCGCTTCTTCTGCAGGATGTTCGCCACATCGTGTGCGGTGCAGGCGGCCAGCGAGAGCAGCAGGAGCTCGCTGGGCTTCATGCCCACGGCGTTCGCGTCATCCTGCGCCGATACCACCATCGAGTGTTTGGTGCTGTCAGTGGCGACGAATTGCAGCTTCTGCACCCACGTTACCGTGCCCATACCTATCCTCTGCCAGACGGTGCGACGCTGAGCTCGCATTATACCGGCAGGCGCGACCTCTAACGAATTTCTGTTAGAAACCCGGCTTGTTTCACGGTATGATGTCTCCCTGACGGCGCAACCAGCAGCAGGAACCTGCATCTAAATGGGTGTAACGACCACAATAATCACGTAAAGGACAACTCCTCATGCGATTGATGGATCAGGACACACAAAACCAGGTGCGAAATCTGCTGACCGCTGTGACCTCGCCGGTTAACCTGCACCTGTTCACCCAGGAATTCGAATGCGGTTACTGCAAAGAAACCCGGCAGATTGCGGAGGAAGTTGCCGAGCTGTCCGACCTGGTGACCCTGCACGTGCACGACTTGGTTGAGGATAGCGCGCTGGCCGAGTCGCTGAAGGTGGACAAAATCCCGGCTATCGCGGTGATGGGTGCCGACGACCTGGATTATGGCATACGGTTCTATGGCATCCCCTCGGGCTACGAGTTCACCTCGCTGCTTGAAGCGATCATCGCCGTGGGCACCAGCGCGATCGACCTCGACGAGTCGACGCTGGCCTTCCTGGACAAGCTCACTACGCCGCTCCATCTGCAGGTTTTCGTCACGCCCACCTGCCCGTACTGCCCCAACGCGGTCGTGCTGGCTCACCGGCTGGCGATGGCGTCGGACAAGGTGACGGCGGACATGGTGGAAGTGACCGAATTCCCGCACCTGGGCAACCGCTACAATGTCATGGGCGTCCCGCGTACCGTGATCAATGAGGACACGTACATCGAAGGTGCGGTGCCCGAATCGATGCTGCTGGAGAAGCTCAAAGCCGCCGCCGGGCTGCCGTCCAAGTCGTGGTGACGAGGCGAGCCACGGGGACTCTGAGACATTATCTACAACACTACGCGTAAGGAGAAACATAAATGGCGAAGAAAAAGATCAACATTGAACCGCTTGGCGCTCGCGTGCTGGTTCTGCCGATCGAAGGTGAGTCGCAGTCTCCGGGCGGCGTCTTGCTGCCCGAGACAGCCAAGGAGAAACCACAGCAGGGCACGATCGAAGCCGTGGGCAGCCCCGACGAGATGGTGACCGATCTCAAGGTGGGCGATCGCGTGCTGTTCCCCAAATACACCGGCACCGAGATCAAGTACGAAGGCAAGACCTACCTGCTGATGAACGAAGACGACGTGCTGGCGCGCATCAAATAACGCCGGCAGCCGCGCGCTAACAAAGCCGGGGAGCGTTCTGAACGCAGCCCCGGCTTGTTTTTTGTTCGGTCCGGACCCCCACCGAAAACGCTGGATGCGCTTCGCGGGGGTGCTTGTCGGCATACCCTGCCTCATGTTAAAATCAGAACAACGGAGCGCACAACAAGCTGTTTACAGGTCATCATGTCTCACCCGACACCTGCTCGCGACATCCGCCCGTCCCCCATCGCCGGACGCTGGTATCCGGGCGACCCGTCCCGACTGGCGAGCACGGTGGATGATTTCCTCGCCCAGGCCAAGGTTCCCCCGATTCCAGGCTCGATCGTCGGCCTGCTGGCGCCCCACGCCGGGCACCACTACTCCGGCCCGATCGCCGGGCATGCCTTCAAGCTGGTCCAGGGCCTGAACGTCGACACGGTGGCCCTGGTCGGCCCCTCGCACCAGCGCTACGACGCGGATATCCTGACGACGGGTCACGCCGCCTACCGGACGCCGCTGGGCGATGTCCCGGTCGATCATGCGGCGCTGGAGGCGCTGCGCCAGACGGTGCCTATTGAGCCCGTCCGCTGGGATTCGGAGCATTCATTGGAGATCGAGCTGCCCTTCCTGCAGCGCGTGTTAGGCGAATTCGAGCTCATCCCGCTGGCCCTGATCGACCAGTCGCTGAGCACCGCCGAAACCCTCGGACACGCCCTCGCCAACACCCTGGCGGAGCGCAAGGCGCTGCTGGTCGCCAGCTCGGACCTCTCGCATTTTTACCCGCAGCACGCCGCCAATGCGCTCGACCGGGCCATGCTGGACGCTGTGGGGGCCTTCGACCCGGTGCGGGTGCTCCAACTGGAGGCACTCGGCCAGGGGTTCGCCTGCGGGCGCGGCGCCATCGCCACCGTGATGATCGCCGCCCGCGATCTGGGTGCGGACACAGCCCGCATCGTCGGCTATGCCACCTCCGGCGACGTCACCCACGACTACGATCAGGTCGTGGGCTATGGCGCAGCCGTGTTCTTCCGATCTCAATAACCCCGCCCTATGTACGCCGAAATCGCCGTCAACCGCCGGGTGACCAGCACCTTCCACTACCACATCCCGGCCCCGCTGAGCGGGCGCATCGCGCCGGGGCACCTAGTGAAGGTCAGCTTTGGGACGGGTTTCACCACCGGAATCGTCGTGGCCCTGTCCGAATCGACGCCGATTCCCCAGACGAAGCCCGTCCTCGAACGGCTCGATCCACAGCCCGTCGTCACCCCGGTCCAGCTCGCCCTCGCGCGCTGGATGGCCGAGACCACGCTCGCGCCGCTGGGTATGTGCCTGTGGCTGATGCTGCCGCCCGGCCTCGCCAAACGCGGCGACACGCTCTACACGCTGCGCGACGAACCTGCCAGCGAGCTGTCCGCCGTCCAGCAGCGGATCGTGAGTTTGCTCCAGCGGCGCGGTCCGCTGCGCGGTCGCCAGCTTGACCACGCCCTGTCCCACACGCGCTGGCAGAGCGCGATGCGCGGCCTGATCGATCGTGACCTGGTGGATCGGGAAGCGATTCTCGAAGCGCCGGACATCAAGCCCAAGACCATCCGCACCGCCGATCTGGTGATCGCCCCGGAGCGCATCCCCCATTTTGCGCCGCGCCTCGGCCGAGAATCGCGCCGCGCCAACGTGCTGGAAGTCCTGCTCGCCGCGCCGGAGAAACGCATGAGCATGAGCGCGCTGCTGATGGCCGTCGGCTGCACCGAAGCGCCCGTGCGCACGCTGGCCGAGAGTAGGGATGTCGCCATCTCGCCCAAGCAGACCTGGGTCGAGCTGGCGGTATCCGATGCGGAGATCGCCGCGCGCCTCGCCGATGGGAGCTACGACCGCGCCCCCGCCCAGAAGTCGGTGCTCGAACAACTGCTGGCGGCTGGCAGCCCGCTGCCCGTCGAGGATCTCAACACCAGCACGGTGCGCACGCTAGAGTCGGCGGGAACGATCCGGCGTTGGATTGAACCGGCCACGGTCGAGCTGCGGCTGGCCGACGAAGACGCCCAGGACCGGATCATCGAACTGCGTGGCGGCCAACCCTACCTCGATATTCTGCACGTGCTGGCCGAGGCAGGGGAACCAGTCGATGTGCGCGAGGTTTACGAACGGGCCGGGACCGATCTGGCGCGCCTGCAGCGGCTGGCCGACGACGGGCTGATCTTGCTCGGCGAAGCAGAGACCTGGCGCGACCCACTGACCGACCACGAATTCGTCCCTACCGTGGCGCCGCCGCTCACCGCCGAGCAGGAACGCGCCTGGACGACCGTCCGGCAGTACATGGATACGGTCCACTGGGGCGAGATCTCGCCGCCGCCGGATGTCTCCGGCGTGTTTGTGCTGCACGGCGTCACCGGCTCCGGCAAAACCGAGATTTACCTGCGCGCCGTCGAGCGCGCGCTGGCTCAGGGCCGCCAGGCGATCGTGCTCGTGCCGGAGATCTCGCTGACTCCCCAAACCGTCCGCCGGTTCGCGTCGCGCTTCCCAGGCCGCGTGTCGATCGTCCACAGCGCGCTGAGCGCCGGGGAGCGCTACGATACCTGGCGGCGCGCCAGGGCGGGCGATATTCACGTGGTCGTCGGCGCCCGCTCGGCGCTGTTCACCCCTCTGCCGGATGTCGGGCTGGTCATCCTGGACGAAGAACACGACGACAGTTACAAGCAGTCGCCGCCCATCGCCCCGCCCTACTACCACGCACGCGACGTCGCCATCGAGATGATGCGGCTCAACCGGGGCACAGTTCTGCTCGGCAGCGCCACACCGGACCTGGTGACGTATTTCCGCTCCGAGCAGGGACACTACCACCTGCTGACACTGCCCGACCGGGTCATCGCGCACCGCGAGCGCATCGCCGAGCAGGTGCGCCGGCTCAACGCGCCGCGCGCCCGGTACCACCCTACCGACGCCAGCGACGCCGTGAGCGCCGATCTGCCCGATGTGCACGTCGTGGACATGCGCCAGGAGCTGCGCGCCGGCAATCGCAGCATCTTCAGCCGCCCCTTGCGCACGGCGCTGAACGAGGTGCTGGCCCGCGACGAGCAGGCGATCCTGTTCCTGAACCGGCGCGGCACCGCCACCTTCGTGATGTGCCGCGACTGCGGGTACATCGCCAACTGCCCCCGCTGCAACACCCCGCTGACGTACCACGGGCCGAACCAGGCGCTGATCTGCCACTACTGCGGCTACCGGCGCGATCACATCACCACCTGTCCCGACTGCGGCAGCAGCCGGATCAAGCATTTCGGCCAGGGCACCGAGCTGATCGAGTCGGCCGTCCAGGCCGAGTTCCCCACCGCGCGAACGATCCGCTGGGATCGCGACACGGCCACCGGGCGCGAGGCCCACGAGGTCATTCTGGGCCATTTCAGCGCGGGCAAGGCCAACATCCTGATCGGCACCCAGATGATCGCCAAAGGGCTGGACCTGCCGCACGTCACGCTGGTCGGGATCATCTCCGCCGACACGGCGCTCGGCCTGCCCGATTACCGTGCCGGAGAGCGGACGTTCCAACTGCTGACCCAGGTGGCCGGGCGCGCCGGGCGCGGCGCCCTGGGCGGGCGCGTGATCCTGCAGAGTTACCTTCCGGAGCATTACGCGATCCAGGCCGCGCAGAAGCACGCCTATGCCACGTTCTACCGCCAGGAGCTGGCCTACCGCCAGGATCAGCGCTACCCGCCGTTCCGGCGGCTGGGGCGGGTCCTGTTCCAGTACCCCACGCCCAAGCAGGCCGAGCAGGAAGCCCAGCGCGCCGCCGAGGTGCTGCAAGGCCTGATCGCCCGTGGGCAGTTCACCGCCAGCGAGATCATCGGCCCCACGCCGTGCTTTTTCGCCAAGCGCAACAACCTTTTCCGCTGGCACCTGATCGTCCGCAGCCCGCACCCGGCCGCCATCCTCGCGCACCTGGACGTCGCCGAAGGCTGGTATGTGGACATCGACCCGGTCGATTTGCTCTAGCAGGGCCTCGCTGTTGCCGGGTTGCCGCGCGCGCACTAAAATCAGACTATTATCTCACGAGCAGGAACGCGCAGTATGAGCCAGCCATCAGAATGGGTGAGCCTGGGAGAAGCAGCCGAGATCATCGGGGTGCATCCGGCCACGATCCGCAACTGGGCCGAGCGCGGCGAGCTTCCGTTCCGCCGCACGCCGGGCGGCCATCGCCGGTTTCGCCGCGCCGACCTGAAGCAGTGGCTGGCCTCGCATCGCGTCACGCGCCCGAGCGACGCCCAGGTCGTCGTGCAGAGCGCCCTGGGACGCGCCCGTCTCGAAATCGGTGACAGGCGGGTACTGGCGCAGCAGGACTGGTACGACCGCCTCTCGCCCGAAGCGCGCGAGACCATGCGCCAGGAGGGGCTGCGTCTCATGGATGCGCTGATCCGGTACCTGACCAATCCGGAGCTAGACGGTGAGTTGGATACATCCCACCAGGTCGGGGAGGTGTACGGGCGACTGCTCAAACACGAGGGCCTGTCGCTGACGCAGGCGCTGCACGGGTATTTCTACTTCGTAGATTTTCTGCTGGAAGCTGTCATCCAACTGTCGGAGGCCAGCGCGGGCCGTTCCACGCTGGATTGGGGCGCTGTCTTGCGACAGGTGCATCTCTTCACGCGCGAGACGCTGCTGGCGATGATCACCGTCTTCGAGCAAACCTAGCCGCTGGGCTTGACTTTGGGCCGCGGAAACGGGCGCGTGCCCATGCGGGTCAGCAAAACGGCGCCCAGCCCCATCGAGCCCAAGATCGCTGTCAATAACACCCCGACCCACGATGTAAACCAGAAGAGTCCCCAGATCCGCACCGCCAGCGTCAGCGCGATGCCGCCCACGGCCGCGCTGATCATGCGCGGCTGCTCGTCGATGCCCAGGAATTCGAGCACGCGATTACCGAACGGCTCCGCCAGCGCGATCCAGCCCACCAGGCACAGCAGCCCCAACATGATCCACGCCAGCACGACGAAGGGCAGCAGAACCAGCGGCAGCACCAGCAGCAGCGAGACGAAGTAAATCATCGTTAGGCCCAGCGCCACCAGGAGCGTCAAAAAGCCGAAACCGCCGGTGGTGGCCGGCGAGCGCCGCATGGAATTCGACATCCGGATCAGCGGGCGGGGAATGACCAGCGCCACCAGCGCCGCCACCGCCCCAAACAGCAACGCGCCCACCACGATGCCTCCGAAGCGCAGCACGACATTCTCGCGCCAGCCATCCAGCCCGGATTCAGCCAGGCTGGCGACGTTCACGCCGCGGCCGCCGCTGCATTCTTCTTTGAGTTCCCCATCGATCTGCGCGCCGGGCTGCTGGACAAGCGAATTGACACAGGCAACCAGATCGCCCTGGATATGCGCGGTCTCTCCTACGACCAGCCGGTCGGCCAGCACGACCACATCATCGGCGACCTCACCTTCGATCACCACGTCGCTGCCGATGATCGTCGCTTTACCGTTCACCGCGCTCTGCGCCTCGAAATTCACGTCCTTGACGGCAACGATCACCTGATCGCCGTTGCGCTGGTTGCCGCTGGTGAGCGTGAAATCGCGTCGCAGGCTGAAGCCCTCCGTCCTGACCCTCGAGCCGGCCCACGCCGCCGTCGCCAGCAGCGTCAAGACCAGCACTCCGAACGGAACCACCCAGCGCCAAATCCGTCTAGACACCGTGCATACCCTCTCTTATCGGGCGGTCGAAGGGCCCTACAGAACGTCCGGCTGGTCTGGCAGCAGGCGGGGTTCCCGCATCAGATACCACACAGACCACACCCACAACATCGTGATCGGGATCACCGTGCTCAACAGCGCGGGCAGCATCGGCGTGTCGCTGACAGCCGCGTTCAGACGCTCCCCCACGTCGGCCACCAAGCCCACGCCATAGCCCACGCCGTTGGCGATGACCTGCAGCCCTGCGTTCAAAATGCCGGGACTGGTGATGGCGCTCAGCAGCACGAGCACCAATCCCGACAGCAGCGGCAGCATGAGCAGCGCGGCCACCGCCAGGCCCACGGCGAAGCTGGTCGTCAGCCGTCGCCGGGCGAGGTCGGGCAGGTCCATCGCCGCGATGGCCGCCATCACCCGGCTGGCGAACCCTGCCGAGGGCGCCACCATCGGCGTCTCCATCAGCAGGCGCTCGACGCGCGTCAGGCGTTTGATCTGCCCGTCAGCGTCGGCGGACTCCTCCATCCGGGCTTTGAGCGCGGCCAGTTCTTCCTCGCTCAAGTCGTGACGGTCATCACGATGCAGTTGGTGATTATCTTCCATCAGGATCCTTCCATCGCCACATTTAAAGACGATAATGGCTGGGACTCAAGCTGGTCGGCCAGGGCCTGGCGCGCCCTAAACAGGCGGCTTTTGATGGCACTTTCGGTCGTTTCCAGCATGTCGGCAATCTCAGCATACGACAGGTCATACCAGTAGCGCAGCACCACCGCCAGCCGGTAATCCGGACTCAGGTCTTCCAACAACTCCTGGACTAGAATATTCCGCTCGTTGGTCAGAGCGGCTTCCTCGGGTCCGGGTATATCGCTCGCCAGCGCGGGATGCGGTGGCAGGGGTTCGTCCAGCGAGAGCCAGGTGAGCCGCCGGCGGCGCAAGCGATCGATGCAGTGATTTGATGCAATCGACAGCACCCAGGTTTTAAATGAGCGTTCTTGATCGTAGCGATCGAGATTGGAATAGGCGCGCAGAAACGCTTCTTGAGCCGCATCCTCCGCTTCGCCACGTTCGTTCAGCATACGGTAGCACAGGTTGAACACGTCGCGCTCGTATCGCAGAACGAGTTCTCCGAAGGCCTGCTGGTCGCCCGCAAGCGTGCGCTGCACCAGCAGGACATCATTTTGTTCACTCACGTGCACCCTACCTGGCAGACTGTCTTGCCCCTACTAGACTGTTATACGTACAAGGCGAGATTACGTTGCGCGGCTCGCGCCGCTCCCTCTCGATTGGTCATGACCACCCCTCACGAGGTAGAATGCGCCTTACCGCGCTGCACTTCATCAAAGGAAGCAATCGACACATGGCTGTCATTTACCGTGAAACAGATGGCGATCTGGGTTTGCTCGTCGACAAAACGATCGGCGTGATCGGCTATGGCAACATGGGGCGCGCTGTGGCGCTGAACCTGCGCGACAGCGCCTTCTCGATCCTCGTCGGCAACCCGGACGATGAATACGCTCAGGAAGCCTATCGCGACGGCTTCCAGGTGACCAGCATCGCCCAGACGGCCTCGCGCGCGAATGTGCTCCTGCTGATGCTGCCCGATGAGATCGCGACGCAGGTCTATTTGCACGAAATCGCGCCGGGCTTGCGCCAGGGAGATACCCTGGTGTTCGCATCAGGCTACAACGTGGCGTTCGGATTCATCGAGCCACCACCGTTCGTCGATGCCATCCTCGTCGCGCCGCAGGCTGTTGGCCAGGGTGTGCGCGAAGGGTATGTCACCGGCGAAGGGTATCCCAGCTTCGTCGCTGTCGCCCAGGACGCGTCCGGCGAGGCATGGCCTCGCGTTCTGGCAGTCGCCAAGGCGATTGGCGCGCTGTACCGCGGCGCCATTGAGATCACATTCCAACAGGAAGCTGAGCTCGATCTATTCTTCCAGCAGGCGCTCCTCCCAGCGCTTCAGAGCGTCCTACACACCGCCATCGAGATCCTGAACCGCGAGGGGTTTCCGCCGGAGGCCGTGCTCACCGGCCTGTACCTTTCCGGCGAGCTGGGCTACATCATCAGCAAGTGGGCCGAGTCAGGCGTGCTCCCCAGCATGAACATGCACTCGCAGACAAGCCAGTACGGAACCCTCTCGCGCCTGGAGCGCTTTCGCGAGGTCAAACTCAATCGCCAGATGGAGAGCGTGCTCGACGCAATCCGGCGCGGTGATTTCGCCCAGGAGTGGGCTGCTGAATACGCCGATGGATACCCTCGGCTGCACGCGATCCGCCAGCGGCTCGAAAACCTGCCCCTCTGGCAGTTGGAGCAGGATGTCCTGGCGGCCCTCAACGCCCACCGGCCCGATCGGTCTCCCTGATCGGGGACCGGTCAAATCGGCTCGGCGTGCGTGTCTGTCCACCTATTGTACCGTTCTCGCAGCGCTGCGACCACCGGTCCGACCGTTCCATCGCCCACCGGCTGGCCGTTGATGGTCGTAATCGGCACCACGCCCCGCCCGCTACTGGTCAGCATCGCCTCGGACAACCGCGGCAGGTCGTTCAGATCCAGCGTCTCGAGCTTCACCGGAAGGATCTCCGGCGCGAGGGTCAGAATCGCGCGGCGGGTGATCCCTTGCAGCACGCGATCGCTGGCCGTGTACAGTGCCCCATCCAACACGCCGTAAAAGTTGCTCGACAAGCCTTCCAGCAGGCGGCCCGCCCCGTTGACCAGGATGCCTTCATACGCGTCGGGCGGCAGGCTGTCATAAGCGGGCCGTCGGGTGGTCATCCAGTCGGTCGTCTTGGCGACCGGATTTTCGCGCACCATCGGCACCGTAATCACTTTGGCGCCCTGCTCCTGCACCACCTGGGGCACAGGCTGGTACGGCTCCAGAGCCAGGTAGATGCACTCCGGGTGTTCGCGCGGGACGGTGATCCGGAATTTCGCGTCCGGATAGTCCGCCTCGTGAAGCAGATCGCGCAGGGCCGCGCGCAGGCGCGCCCGGTCCAGCCTGAGCGGGATATTCACCAACCGGGCCGATTCCTCCAGCCGGTCGAGGTGCGCATCGAACAGCAGCGCCCGGTCGGCGTGGAACGTGCGCGCCACGGTGTACACGCCCGACGGTTCATACGGGACCGCCTCGGGCAGCGACTCAACCGAATAGGGCGCCGGCTCAAGGCCGTTTGGGGTGAGTATGACTGTAGGGATGGATGACATACGTCTCTCGTCGTGTGAACGATCAGGGAGCAAAGACCGCGATCACGCTGGGAAGCTGGTCCAGCGCCGGATAGACCTCCTGGTGGGCCCCGGCTGAGATCGCCAGTCCCGTCGAGCGTCCCCCGTCGAGCGCCACGGCAATCGCCAGATCGAGGTCCGTGGCCAGCAGCGCGTGTTGGAGGTCCGCCAGCGAGATCAGGCCCAGCGGAACGACTAACAAGATTATCCGCCCGGCGCGATCTTGTCCAACCACCGACCGGCGCGACGGCACTTCGAAGCCATCCCCCTGCGCGGCCAACACGCCGCCGATCTCGATCAGCAGGGGGAAGGACTGGATCGCCTGCTGCAGCGGCTCGCCCTGGTAAGGTTCCGACACCAGCGACCGCACGCTCGCTCCGGACGCATCCACCTGGAACATGCCGCCGAAACCGCTGAACGACTGGCCGAACACGCCCTGGCTGTTGACTACCAGGCCGAGGGCCTGGTTAGCCTCATCGAAAAACCCCCCGTTGATGACGACCGTTGGCTGGAGCATGGTCCGCCACTCGTCCAGGCTGTACGGAGCGCCCGGGCTGTAGTGCACCTCGAACCGGACGAGCGCCGGGTCCAGCCGGGCGGCCACCGCCTTCACGTCGAAGCCGCTCTCGACCTCCAGCCGGATATCGCGGCGCTCCACGCCGGGCGCGACGGTCTGCCAGTTCTCGTCTCGCGGGGCAACTGTTGCGGTCGGTGATGGTGGCGGCAGCACGATGTCCACCGCGCTGCGGGTCAGCGTACAGCCCAACAGCAGCAGCGCGGCACCTACCGTCCCCATCCCACGGGTCATGATCCGGTTTTGTATCACGGCTATCCTCTGAGCGTTATGTGTTGTCGTCTTGATCGCGCTGCGACGACTGGCGCCGTTCCAGCAGCCGCGACGCCAGGGTGGTGCCTTCGGGTGGCGGCGGCTTGCTCACCACGTCGCGCGGCGATGCGGGCGGCGGGGGCGACTTTCTGGGCCGCGCCACGCGCCGGAGCGGCAGCTCGCTGCGCGGCACCGGGCGCTCGGTCGGAACCTGATCCTCGGCAGAGGGCCCCGGGCTGCGGGCGCGGCCTTTGGCGTCCATCAGGCGGCTCATGCGGGGGGACATCTCGGTCACCGGCGGGACGGCGCGCGACCCGGCGCCCACCCACCCGGCGATTCTGGCGCGGGCGCGCTCCAGGTCGGTCCGCGTCACCACCAGCCGCCGCACAGCCACATCGGCCACCAGCAGCAGCAGCGCCGCCAGTACAAAGTGAGGCCACACCGGCTGCGCCGCCTGTTCCTGGTCCAGGTTGTGCAGAAATACCTCGTCCGGCCTGTCGCGCAGCGAGACGCCGCCGGTGGACCCTGCGATCTGGGCCAGCAGCGCTTCGCCGGTCTGCTGGCCGGTGCCGCTCACGTCGACGGCATATTCGGACGAGTAGCTCAGCACCCAGCCCGCCGTCTGCACCACCGACTGCGGGGCGAGGCTGTCCGCGGTCTCGGGCGTGCCCCCAGCCACGGTGACGAAATAGGCGCCCTCGTCCTCGGGTGTGAAGACCGCCTCGTAGCGGCCCGGCGCGGTCTGCTGGAGCTGCAGCGACGACGTCTGCAGTTGGGCGTTGATCACCGACGCATCGAGCTGAAGGCCGTTCAGGTAATCGCCCGATGTGTCGCGCGCATCGACCATGACAACCGTCTGGTCGCCACGCTGGACGACGCGCGCCTCGACGTTGCTGGTAGCGTCATCGATGATCGTCCAGCGGATGGCCTGGCTCCAGAAGTCGGCGTACCCGTCCCAGCCGATCCAGTTGGCGGCCCAGCGCGCCGACGCATCCGAGGTGAACGCAACCGCCCGCCCCAGGCCATACTGCCACGCCGCCAGCAGCGGATCTTCTTCCGGCCCGCGCAGGATCACGGTCGCGGTTTCTTTCTCCGTCGTGGCGATGTAGCCTTTCAGCATGGGCATGCTGTCGAACCCGTCGACGATCGGGTGGCGCATGTTGAGCGTGGGCGTGAAATCCTGCTCGAAAATATAGGACCGGGTGGCGAGCAGCGTTTCGGCGGTGAAAATCGCCGGGATGGTGGACACGTCATACGCCAGGTGGAACTGGCCGCGCCCGGCAGCGGCCACGTCCTGGAGCCACTGGGCGTAATCCTGTCCCACCGCGATAACCGAGGTGGTGATGTCGTAGTTCTGATACATGCGGTCCACCGCCGGGATGATCCCGGTCGGATCGGAGCCGCCGTCAGTCAGCAGGATGATATGCTTGAGCTGCGAGGGATCGTCGCGCAGCACACGATCGGCGGACAGCACGCCCTGGCGGATGTTCGTGCCGCCGCCCGGCCGCAACGAGCCGATCTGGTCGCGCATTTGGGCGCGGTGCGCCTCGTCACCCACGTCTTGAATATCGAGCACGAAATAGGCGCTGATATCGAACGACAGCACGCCGGTGCGGTCGTTGTCGTTGAGCAGCTCGAACGAACGGGCGACCGCTTCTTTGGCCAGCTCCAGGTTCGACACGCCGCTTGGCCCCGCGATCTCCATGCTGCCAGACCGGTCGATCACGAACAGCATGGTGAGCTGCGGGATGCGCTCCTGGTCGCGGATGCGCATCTCGACTGGCAGCGTCTCCTCGAGCGGCGTTTCGAAATAGCCGCCGACACCAAAGCTGTTGGGGCCGCCAATCGCCACCAACCCGCCGCCCAGGTCGCGCACGTACGCCTGCAGGTATGCCATCCGGTCCTCGGTAAGCTCGGTCGCCGAGACGTTCGCCAGCACGATGCTGTCGTAGCTGCTCAGCGGCGCCAGCCCCAGCGGCAGATCGCGCGGGCCCTGCACATCCACGCGCAGCCCGGTTTCCTCGAGCATGGCGCGCAGCGTCTCGATCTCCCGGTCATCGGAGGTCACGAGCAGCACGCGCGGCGGGCCCGTCACCTGGGTGAACGCCGAAAGCTGGTTGTTCTGGTAGAACACGTCGGCGCTGCGCGGCTCGACCACCACGCGAAAATCCACGAAGCCCGCGGCCGGTACCACGATGTCCGAGAAGACGAACGTGTTGTCGCCGGGCTGCAGCGTTACGTCCTCGCTATGGATGATGCTCCCGCCGGATAGCACCTGCACTTCGGCCTGGCTGTCGCGTCGGTTGGTGGCGAGCGTCACCGTCAGGTCGAACGACTCGCCCTCGTTGACGGTCGCCGGGACCGACACATCTTTCACCAGGATTTCCGGCCCAGCGATCGACTCGGTGCTCGTCACATCGCCCAGAAACACGGTATCGATCTGGACGTTGGTGGCCGCCGCCAGCCGGGCAACCTCCTCGGCATCACCGACTGTCTGCTGCCCGTCGCTGATGATGACCATGCGCTTGGCCGTGTCGGCGGGGAACAGCGCCAGCCCCAGGCGCATCGCTTCCGCCAGATCGGTTTCCAGCCGGATCGGGTCCGAGCCCATCTGCACCAGCTCGAGCCGCTCCGTGATCGGGATCTCGACCAGCGCATCCGCCCCGAACACCACCACGGCGGCCTGATCGCCCTCGCGCATGGCGTCCGAGGCGATACGCACGTATTCGAGCGCAGCGCTCTGTCGGGCGGGTGATATGCTGTCCGACACGTCGATCAGGAACACAACCGCCAGCTTGTCCGCGGTGCGCTGCACCTGGATTCCCGCCAGCCCGATGATCAGCAGCATCACCAGCAGCAACCGGATCGCCAGGCTGAGCGCGTCGCGCCAGCGTCGATAGGCCAGCCGCGGCCAGCCCACCACCACGAAGACCGGCAGCAGCAGCAAAAGCAGGAGCGCGCTGGGGTGAGTGAAGCTCATAGGCGCCCTCTCGTGCTCGAGCGCGCCCGGGTCCAGCCCGCTTTGCGGGGCTCGCGGCGCGTAAGCCGCGCCCAAAGGCCGCGGCGCGCGGGGGTAGCGCCTCGCCCGCGCAGGCCGCCCAACGTCACGCGGGGGATGCGTCGCAGGGACCGGTGGTAGACCCACCACTCCACTAGCAGCAGCGCCAGCCCGATGGCGGCCACCCACCGCCAATACTCGCGGCGGCCTTTTTCTTCGCGGGCGTCCCGCGCGATGGTCGTCGTCCCGATCACCACGCTGCGCTCGGGCGCAATACGGCTCTCGGCGGGATCGAACAGGTTCACCGCGAACCATTCGGACTTGAGAGTCTGCGCGCCGCGGCGCAGGTCAAGGCGGTATAGGCCCGGCTGGAACGTATCGGCAAAGATGGCCTCGCTACCTTCCGGCTGCAGGATCGCCCGCTCGCCGCCGGGCCGGAGAACGGCGATCTCGTCCGCGTCCTCGATGAACCGCACGCGCACCGGCGCGCCCGGCGCCAGCGACCCCGCCGCATCGCTGATGCGCTGGGGCGAGAACCAACTGCTCAGCTCGGCGATCAGGATCGGCCAGGCGGGCTGCAGCACCATATCGGTGTTCGGATAGCGCGCGTCGAACGGGAGAATCGCCACCTGCCGGCCCTCGACCTCGCCCGCCACGACCAACGGCGCAGCGCCGTCCGATATGAGAACCGTCGCCCAGCCAATTCCGCCCAGCGCGCGATACTCGCGCAGGTTGACGGCGTTGATCGTCACGCCCAGGTTGCGCGCCCGCGGATCGTCCCGGTTCACCTGGAGCAGCGGCCCAGCCTCGACGCTGCCGCCCAGCGTGAAGAAGTCCGTGCCGCGCGGCGGGTTCACCAGCAGCAGATCGCCATCCGGCAGCGTGTCGGGCAGCCAGCCATCAAACACAAACAGGTCGAAGTCCTGCTCAGGCAGCGACTCGCCGGGCGCCGCCTCGGCCAGCGTCACCCCGCGCAAACTGCGGAAAATCTGGCGCAGGAAGATATTGTCCTCGGTCACCAGCAGCACGCGCCCCGCCCCGCCCCGATCGCGCACGGCATACGCCACGTCATCGACAGCCAGGTAATCGCTCTCCGCCGCGTTGCGCGGCAGCGTCAGGCGCGTGGTCAGCGTGTCGAAGTCTTCGGGCAGGGCGATGTCGAAAATGTCGACGTATCCCTCGGCGGGGACCGAATAACGGTAGGCCCAGTCGATGACCTCGCTGCTGTTGACATAGCCGGAGAAAATCACGTCAGTGGCGGTGTCGCCGTAATTGCTGATGCGGGCGAACAACTCCGGCGCGCGGCCCGGCAGCGTCGACATCGCCAGCGCCGAGATCGCCAGATTGCTCGCCGCGCGCCCCACCGGCACGAAGCGCACGTCGCCCGGCACCGGCGGCAGATCGGGCGGCAGCCCGCCATCGCTCACGATCACGACCTTCAGTTCGTCCACACCCACCGCGCCCGCCGCCGCGAGGGTCATGGCGGCGGTCCAGTCCGCGCTGACGTCGCTCGCCTGGGCGGACCGGATCGCGTCGCGCAGCACCAGCTTATCGCGCGAGGCGGCGGCCAGCACTTCCGGCACGTCGCTGACCTGGATCACGGTCATCGTGTCGTCGGTCCCCAGCGTGTCGACCATGTCCAACCCGATTTCGCGGGCAACGGCGAAGCGGCTCGGCTCGACGTCGGTGGCCTGCATGCTGGCTGACGCATCCAACAGCAGCACGATCCGCCCGGTGGTGATCGTGCTGACCTCCACGAACGGGCGCGCCAGGGCCAGCACCAGCGCCGCCAGGATCAGCAACTGGAGCAGCAGCAACCAGCTAAAGCGCAGCCGCTGCCACGGTGCGTTCGCCTCGCGATCGCGGACCAGTTGCTGCCACAGAAACGTGCTGGAGATGGGCACTTCGATCCGGCGCAGCCGCAGCATGTACAGCAGCACAATCGGGATGGCCAGCGCGCCCAGCGCCAGAGCCAGCGGGGTCAGGAAGGACGGCATCTCATTCCACCGTGATCTCTACCGGCAGGATGACGTAATCGCCCCCGCCAGATACGGGAATACGGTAGTTGGTCTCCGGTTGGTAGAAGCCGACTTCCAGCCGCGCCGGGCCGCGATAATCCTGTCCCTCGGGCAAAAAAGCCAGCCGGTGCATGTCCACAATGTATTCGCCCTTGATCCAGCCGGTCGTCAGGCGCGTCTCGTCCACCGGGTACCCGTCGTGCTGGGCGATCACGATCCCCTCGGCGCTGAGCAGATGGGTGAACACCCGGTACGATTCGTCCGCCGTGGCGGCCGCCTTCCAGACCAGCGTCAGGTCGAGCATCTCGTCCGGCGACACACTCGCTGACGCCAAGCTGACTCCTTCGAGCGTGGCCAGCCCGGTGAACTCCGCCCCCACCGGCACATCATACGGCGGCGGCGCGAACAGCCGGTCGGTGTGCTCGAGCACGTAGGTTGCCAGGGTCACCGGCTCCAGCGTGTCCGATCCCACCGCGAGAACGGCCTCGCCGCTGGCCCCGGCGGGCACCACGAACGCGTGCCAGTCGAGGCTGTATCCTCCGAACACGCGCACCGGCTGCACCACTTCCCAGCCGTCGCCGCGCAGCGCCATCTTCGCCCCGGTCCACGGTTCATCCGCACAGCACTCGTCCGGCGCCTGCCATTTCAACGTTATACGCAGTTCCTGGCCCGGATTGAGCGTGCCCGCCCCCGCATCGTGGCCGATCAGCACCACATCCTGCCCCACCGGGATCGCCACCTGCTCGCGAGGCGGGATCGGCTCGGCAGCCTGCGCTGCCCGTTCCGGCGTCACCGTCGCCAGCATCAGGCTCTTGCCGGAGGGCACGCCGTCGATCAGGCGATCCAGTCCGTGTGGGTCGGACGCCGCGTAGACGCTAAGCTGAACCCGGTATTCCTGGGGCGGCGCGCCGGCTGGCAGGCGCAGCAGGCTGTACGCTTGGCCCGTCTCGCCGGCGTCCCAGCCGGACGTCGGCGCCTGATCGGGCTGGCGGATGTCCGTGTCGCTGCGCGCGACGACCCACCCAGGGGGATCGGTCGTCAGCAACCGCCCGGCCACGCGCCAATCCTCGCGCGTTTCTGCCGGCAGTCGCCACGTCGTCTCGACGCATACCGCGCGCCCGGTAGCCTGCGCGGCCCCGGCCAGTGTGATCTTGCCGTACTCGGCCAGGGCGTCCGGCACCGTGGTCAGCGCCAGCGGCCGCTCGATCTGGTAGCTCTGCGTGCTCAGGCCCAGCACGGTGAACGGTCGCCCGGCGGGCTGGCCCGCAGCCTCCAGCAAACAAGGATACATGCCCCGCATGTCGGCGGGGAGCTGGTACCACGTCAGCAGCTCCACCTGGGCCGGAAAATCGCGCCGGGCCAGCGCGGCGTTGATCGCGCCCAGCGCCGTCTCCGCGTCGCTGTGCAGATCCACGCCCAGCAGCTCCGCGCGGATATCGACCTCCTCCACGTAGAACTCCTCCAGCGCCGGCTCCCAGCGATATGGGATGACAACCAGCGCCTCAGGCGGCAGCGTCGCGTAATACTCCGCTACCGCGCGAAAGTCGTCGTGCTGGTAGTCCGGATCGTCGAGCAGCTCCGGCAGGCTGGCCGCCGCCACGGCCCAAAACAGCGCGACCGTGGCCGAGAAAGCAATCCGCCGCTGGTCGTGCTCGTGTGGCAGGCTCTCGACGCCCAGCACGATCACCAGCACCGTCGCCGGAACGGCGGCGATGTAATAGCGCGGGTGAAAATCGATGTGCGCCGCCTGGAGCAGGATCGTCGAAAGAACGGGCAGCAGGACCGCCTGCGACGCGGCAAGGAGGGCGGGCTGGCGCCGGTCCCGGATCACCACCGCTGCCAGGCAGAGCAGCGCCAGCGCGCCCAGCAGCGCGGTCCCGATCACCAGCGCGTTGGCCGCGCCGATCTGCGCGAGAACCGGCGCGAAATAGCCCTGCCAGACGTCCCAGACCAGCCGCGGCACCAGACGCGGCGGCGAATTCAGCGCCGTGCCGCTCGGCGACATGTGCAGTAGCCACGGCAGATAGGCCGCCAGCACCGCCGCTTGCAGCGCAGCCCACAGGCCGATCAGCCGCCATTGGCGCCGGTAGACCCACACGGCGCCCACCACCAGGTTCAGCCAGGCCACCACCGGCACGCTCAGATTATGGACATAGAGCAGCGCCAGCTCGGCCAGCGCCAGCCCCGCCCAGGTCGCCCACGAGGCGCGCCCGGCTGGCCGGATCAGCCGGTCCGTCAGCACCAGGATCACTACCGTGAGCAGCGGCACGGCGACATACGCCCGGATTTCGCGCGCGTACGCCCACTGCAGGGGCACCACCGCCAGCAGCAGCGCTGCCAGCACCGCCGCGTCGCGCCCGGCCCAGCGCCGGGCCGCCCACGCCGCCAGCGCCACGGTCAGCAGGTCGATGAAGACCGAACCCAGGCGCATCACGAAGACCGACTCCCCCGCCCCGCGCGTGAGCAAGTGCACGGCCGAGTAATACAGCAGCGGCGTGTTGTCGTCCGGTGTTTCGATCGGGTCACGCACGGCGCGGATCGACCAGCCTTCATCGTGCCACACGCTGGCCTGATCCAGATCGATGATCCGCAGCAGGAAGGCAGCCAGCAGCACGGCGACCAGGACTGCCAGCCGGGGACGGCTCGAGGCGGGCAAAGGCGCGCGCATCAGCGTACCACACTCACCCGGCGCAGCTCGGACAAGATCAACTCCTCCCATGGCGTGCCGGTATCCACTGCGACGTAATGAATCCCGCGCCGGACGCAGTACGCCCCGATCTCCGCCCGCCAGGCTTCCAGCCGCTGAACGTACAGCTCGCGCATGTCCGCGTCAATCGTGACGTCCTGCGGAATGCCCGTCTCGACGTCCAGCAGTTTCAAATCGCCGGTGATCTCGGGGTTCACTTCGTCGGGCGAGAGAATGTGAATGACGGCCAGCTCGTAGCCCCGCCCCAGCAGCGCCCGCAAGCCATCCTCGTATCCTTCGGGCGACATCAGATCGCCGAGCACCACGCACAGCCCGGGCCGCGCCGAGCGCAGCGCGTAGTCACGCAGCGCGGCATTCAGGTCCAGCGCCCCGCGCGTGTGCAACTGTTCCAGCCACGCGAACAGGTTCAGGATGTGGCCGCGCCCGCGCAGCGGGCCCCAGCGCGCGCCGCCATCCGGACGCAGGGCGGTCACGGTGACGCGGTCGCCCCCCACCAGCGCGATGTAGGCCAGCCCGGCCAGGACGCGCTGCGCGTAGAGGAACTTGTGCAGGTCGCGCGGGCCGGAGCGGGGCCAGTCCATGCTGGCCGACGCATCGAGCAGCAGGTGCACGGCCAGGTCTTCTTCGTCTTCCAGCAGCTTGATGAACGGGCGCTGCAGCCGCGCGTAGATATTCCAGTCGAGGCGGCGCAGATCATCGCCGCGCACGTAGTTGCGATAGTCGGCGAACTCGATGCTGGTCCCGCGCCGCGACGAGCGCCGCTCGCCTTTGATCGCGCCGGCGCGCACCCGGCTCGCCACCAGCATCAGGCGGTCCAGCTTGCGTAGTGTCTTCTCGTCGAAAATTGGCTCGGCCATAGGCGCGCCCTCAGGACGCAATATCCTGCCGGCGGAACAGGAAGATCGTCAGGCCGATCAGTCCCACGACCCATGCCGCAAGCACGAGGATCGAGAAGGTAAGGCTGTCGCTGACCGCGTAGCTGTGGTCGCTGCTCACCTGAAGAGTCATCTCGATGGCGTCATCGTCGGTGATCCAGCTCGACACGTTGAGCAAGTTGTAACCCGGCGTCAGTCGGTACAGATGCACGATGCGCGGGATATCCAGCAGGTACCCGATCAACGCCAGCCCGGCGATCGACAGGTTCTCGAGAAATGTAATCGCAAACCCCACGAGCACGCCGCCCAGAATCGAGCGTGTGAGCATCCCCGCCAGCGCCGCGTAGCCTGCCGCGATGACCGTGGACGTGAAAGCCAGGGCTGCCGCCAGGGCATAGTCGCCCGCGAAATCCACCAGCACGTCGCCCGTGAGCGATGGTCCATAGGGCACGCCGGCGATCCGGCTCAGCACGCCCATACCCACTGTCCACAAAATGGACATCAGCACGAAGGCGAGCACGATGAACGCGCCCAGCGCCAGGAACTTGATCAGGATCAGCAGCGAGCGGCGGTTGCGCGGCACCACGTTTTTCCACGTCTGCCACTGGTATTCCCCCGCAAAGACAACCGCGGTAAAGCCTAACAGCACCAGCCGCCCCAGCGGATTGTTGGGGATATTCCAGATGGCGACCGCCTGCTCCGTCCATTGTGCGGGCGCCTCGAAGAAACTCTCACGCGCTGCGGGCGACAGGGCCATGATCACGCTCATCAACATCACGAACGCCACGGCGAGGATCGGGAAGATCCACACCAGGCACCCAGCCACCCACCGGTTGCCCGCGATTTTCACCCATTCGGCCCGGAAGAGATTAACCACGATGTCCAGCCTCCTCGCGCACGACCGACAGGAAATACTCCTCCAGGGTCTGGCGCTGGCTCGCTACCTGGTAGACATCCACGCCCTGCTCCACCAGCCGCCGGACGAGATACGGCGCATCCTCCCGCGTGGCATCGATCGTCAGCCACTGGCCGTTGGACGACACCGCCCAACGCTCGCCCAGCACGGCCGCCGCTCGATCCAGCGGCGACGCCTCCACGCGCAGCCGCGACTTGCCCTCCAGCAGGTCGGACACCATCCCCTCGCGCACAATCTCGCCCAGGTTGATGATTGCCACCCGGTCGCAGACCTGCTCAACCTCGCCCAGCAAATGGCTGGACAGGAAGATCGTCTTGCCGTGATCGTCGGCCAGGCTGCGGATGAACTGGCGGATCTCGTGCATCCCTTCCGGATCGAGACCGTTGGTCGGCTCGTCGAGAATCAGCAGGTCGGGATCGCCAAGCAGGGCCGCCGCCAGCCCTAGCCGCTGCTTCATCCCGGTGGAGTAGCCTTTCACGCGCTGGTCGGCGCGATGGGCCAGCCCGACCTGCTCCAACAGGGCGTCGATGCGCTTCGGGTTGAGATCGTTCGCCGTGCGCGCCAGCACTTCGAGATTGCGCCGTCCGCTCAGAAAGTTATAGAACGTCGCCCCCTCGACGATCGCGCCCACGCGCCGCAGCACACCATGCTCGCGCCGGACGTGCTGCCCGAAGATCGTGACGTCGCCCTCAGTGGGCCGGATCAGGTCGAGCATCATCCGGATCGTGGTCGTCTTCCCGGCCCCATTCGGCCCCAGAAAGCCGTACACCTGCCCGACGGGAATGTCCAGGGTCACATGCTTGACCGCCTCGATCCGCTTCCTGCGGCGGCCAAATGTCTTGCTGAGGTTGGTGATACGGATGGCTGGTTGCGCGGTCATGATCCGTCCACCGCCTGCAGCGCCGAGCCCGACTCAGCGGCCAGCAGCGGCGCCATTCGTAGCGCAAGCGTGATCTGGTACAGCCAGACGATCAGCGCCATGCGCAGCGTGCCGTCGACCTCTCGCGAGCGAATGATGGCGAACAACGGATCGATCATCCGCTGGCGTTGGTCCTGAGACAGGCCGGGCTGGGTGTCGGCAGACAGCCGCCACAGGGCCGCGTAGAGATCCCAGGCCGCTTCTTCGTGGACCGACTCGAACTCGGTCTTCCAGGCTTTCACGCTCTGGAGGCTGGCGAGCACTTCCAGCATCCCCGCCAGCCCGCCCGCTAACAGCTCGCCCAACGCCCCTCGATGCTGTGACAGCAGCGAATCGAGAAAATCCTGGGTGGCGATGACGCCCACCGACCCGGCGGCCAGTCTGGCCGAGACCGTGCTGTAACGCTTCGAGTTGAGCTTGCTCTCCACCTGGCTGGCGTAGACGTAGAAGCGGTGAGCAATCTCGCGCGCTGCTTCCGCGTTGGGCGAGTCAAAGGCGAGCAGCACAGGCTGCAGCGCCCACAGATCGTCGGGCGATGGCTGGCGCAGGATGCGCTGGAGCAGATCGGCGAGTGACATGGCGATCAGGTCCCTTCCGGCAGCGGCACCTGGGCCAGCAGGTCGGCGATCACATCATCCGGCGTCACGCCTTCCGCCTGGCCCTCGAAATTCAGCAGGATACGATGGCGCAGCGCCGCCGCTGCTACGGCCTGCACATCCTCGAATGCGACATTGTAGCGCCCTTCGAGCAGCGTGTTGACTTTCGCGCCCAACACAATCGCCTGCCCGCCGCGCGGGCTGGCCCCATAGCGGACGTACTGCCGGACCATGTCCGGCGCCAGCTCGTGGTCGGGATGGGTGGCGACGATTAGCCGGGCGATATACTCGCTGACGTGCGACGCCACCGGCACCTCGCGCGCCAACGCGCCCATCGCCAGGATGCGCGCGCCACCGGCCACGGAGCGCACGTTGGCGACGCTCGAGCCGGTCGTCCGGTTCATGATCTCGATCAGCTCGCTGGATGACGGGAACAGCACGTCCACTTTGAACAGGAAACGATCGAGCTGCGCTTCGGGCAGCGGGTACGTGCCTTCCATTTCGAGCGGGTTCTGCGTCGCCAGCACGAAGAACGGCAGGTCCAACTGGTAGCGCTGGTTGGCGACGGTCACCGTCTTTTCCTGCATGGCCTCCAGCAATGCCGACTGCGTCTTGGGCGTGGCGCGGTTGATCTCGTCGGCCAGCACGAGATTCGCGAAGACCGGCCCTGCCTCGAACCGGAACTGGCGCCGCCCGTCCTCGCTCTCTTCCATGATGTTCGTGCCCACGATGTCGGCGGGCATCAGGTCCGGCGTGAACTGGATGCGGGCGAACTTGAGGTCCAGCACGTCGGCCAGGGTGCGGATCAGCATGGTTTTGCCCAGGCCTGGCACGCCTTCCAGCAGGGCATGGCCTCCGGCAACGACGCAGATCAGGACCTGGCGCACAACCTGATCCTGGCCAACGATGACTTTGGCAACTTCGCCCAGGATGGCCTGGGCCGTCTGGTGGAAATCGTCTATGCTGATCGTGTCAGGGGCGATGGCTTCATTCATCAGATCATCCTCAACGCACATTAGGGGAGCGCACGCCGCCAGGTTATCTGGCCGTCGAGATCGGGATTTCAGCGATCACCGTATTGTCTTCGGCGTTGATCGCCGTCACGAGGTTCACATCCATGATGCCCGGCTGGGGGATCAGGAAACCACCCAGCGACGGGTTGACGGTCCGGTTGCTGCCGTCGCTGAACACCACGGCCACCGCCGAAATGGCCGGATCTTCGACGCGCCCAAACACCAGGGTGAACGATTGTCCATCCGACGTCAGAAACACCCACACGCTCGCCAGGGCGGTCACATCGGGCGCTGGCGCGCACAACAACGCGCCGTTAATCGGCTGCTGCAGGCCACTTGTCACGGTCGTGAGCAGAAAGCCCACGCACGGCACGCCGGCGGCATTCGTGAAAGAATAGCCACGCACCTGATCCGGGCCCAGCGGCTGTTCGGGCCACGTTAGGAGATTGCCCGGCGCCTCGCCGCGATCGCGGATGAACTGCTCGATCACCGGAATCAGCGACGCACTATCTCCTGCCGGTGCCGCCGGAACCGCAGCGTCTGCCCCGGGTGGCTGGACGGGGACATCATTCGGGCCGGGCGTCGGCTCTGTCTCGACCGGCTGGATGCAGCCCGCCAGCAAACCGACGATCCCGACCAGGATCCACCACCTTGCTCCCCAGGGATGTAATCGCACCCTGCTCACCTCGCCGCTACGGTTCCAAAGACGAAAAATAGTCGTGAATGACGTCGCGCTGGTCGAGCGGAATCCGCCCGCTGTCGAGCGCCTCGCTCACGATGCCCTGATAATCGCCGTACACGCTGCTGTACGACAGGCTCGACTGCCCCTCCGGGTTCGGGCCAAACTCACCTTCCAGGAGCGGCTCGCCGCCACTGTCGCTCGTCTGGCCGCCCACGTCGATCGCCTCGCCCGGCGCGCCGCCGATCGTCGAAGGCGCGTATTCCGGCTCGTATTCCTGGATCGCGCCGTCCCCAGCGCCCGGCGAGTTATCCGTCGAGATCTCGCCCTGAGCGTCCGGGATCGCCTCGCCCGTGGTGATATCTGCGCCCGCGCCACCTTCACCTTCGCCCGCGCCGGGCGCGCTCACCTGGCCCTGCACCTCGCCCTCGATCGCGATCTCGCCCTCGGAGGGCTGGCCGTCTTGCTGCTCGGCGCCGCCAGCCTGCATGTCGCCGGACACGGCAGCTTCACCCGCCATTGGCTCGCTGCCCTCGCCCGCGCCCTGGGACATCTGCGCGCCTTCGGCGCCCTGCTGAGGTTGCTGGCCCTCGCCGGCTTGCCCGGCCTGTTGACCGGCCCCCTGCTGCTGGGCTTCCTCCGCGCCGGACTGGCCGGGCTGGCCTTCCTGCTGTTCGCCGCCGGTCGCCTGGCTTTGCTCGCCAGCTTGCTGGCCCGTCTGTTCGGGCTGGCCCTCCGCGCTCTGAGGCTGGTCTGATTCCGGCTGGCCCCCCTGCCCGGCTTGCTGCTGGGGCTGTTGGGCGCCCTCGCCCGGCTCGGCCTCGGAGGGTCGTTCCGTGGAGTCTTGCCCGGCCTGGGCCAACTTCTGCTGGCCCTCGCGCATCTCCTGGCTGGCGCTCTGCGCGGACTGGGACAACTCCGATTCTTCGAGCTGGCGCTGCTGCTCGCGGAGCGTATCGGCCGCTTCGCGAAGGGCCTGCTGCGCGGCCTCGGTATCCCCCTGGCGCAGCGCTTCAGCCGCCTGCCGCAGTTTTTCGGCCAGCGCGGGGTTGGTTTCCTCCAGCGCATCCGCCGCCTGTTCGAGCCGGTTGGCCAGATCCTCGCGCTCTTGCTGGCTCAGGTCCGATTCGCCCAGGTCGTCGGCCAGGGCATCCAGCGCTTCCGCCGACTGGCCCAGGTCCGGGCGGTTGAGCGCACGCGCCAGGTCGGAGGTCTGGTCAGACCCGGCCAGCGCACTGGCCGCGTCCTGGTAGGCGTCGGTCTGCTGCGGCAGCATCCCACTGCCGAGCTCTTGCAGCGCCTGCTGGGCTTCGGCCAGAGCCGCGACAGCTTCCTGCTGCGTGATATCCGTCTCCTGGAGGATATCCAGCGCCTCTTCCAGCGGCTGGGTGAGGGCCGCCTGTTCCTCGGCGGTCAGCTCCGGATTCTCGCGGATCGTCTCGATCAGCTCCTCGATCTGGGCCGCCTGGTTGGCGATGGCCTCCTCCACCGCGCGCTGGGCGCGCAGCTCGTCAGCCTGGGGATTGTTCGCCAGCAGCAGGTACGCCAGCAGCGCCGCCAGCAGCACAACCAGCGCGATCTCGCGCCAGCGCACGCGGGCGGGTAGATGGGCTGCCGCATCGACGCTCTGCGCGGCCTGCGCCGCGTCGGAGAGTTGGCGCTCCCCCAGGTGATCCGGGTACGGGATCACGCCAGCCGCCAGTTCGAGCGCGGTGCTGATTCGCTCGCGCAGGGCGAAGCGCCGGTCGAAATAGCGCGCCACCTGTGCCGTCGAGCGCGGCCACGCCCACACGACGATCAGCGCCGCGGCCACGCTCAGCGCCATCGCCGCCGCCGCAATGACGGCGACCTGTTCCGGCAGCAGCCAGGGCCGCATCCGCGCGACGAGTGCCACCACGATGCCCACGACCAGCCCCAGGATCAGCCCGCGCGGAACCCACACCAGGCTCTCGACAGCGCGCAGCCGCCGGTCCCAGCGCCGGACATGGCGCGTCAGGTGGGTTGTGGTCTGCTCCAGTAACACGGCGTTCATCGGTTGCGACGCCTTCCTCGCTCTGCCGCGCGGCTCACTCCTCGATCACGCGCACACGGCGAACGGCCAGCGCGAAAAACACCAGGGTTAAGATCGTATACAAAATCGTGAACGGCACCCACGGTGAGATCAAGGTCATATCTTGACCGTTGTTCAGCGTATACGCAAATGTGCCGATCGTCCGCTGGTTGATCAGGATGTACTGCGTCATGAGCGCTGTCGCCGCCGGATTCGTGCTGACGATGAAGCCCAGCGCCAGGATCAAGGCCTTCTCAGCCTGGGTGGACTGGATGTTGTCCAGCGACGGCTCGATGATCCACAACAGGCTGCCCAGCACGATCGGCAGGCCGAACATGATGAACGCCGCCATCGCATACGTCAACACGCTGGCGGAGAGCGTGCGCCGCGATCGCGCCGAGAAGTACAGGCCGATGGTGCTGAACAACAGCGCGGTCACCGTCAGGATCACGAACGACAGGATGACTTCGGTCTCGGCCACACCGCCGAAGAAGAACGCGATGCTCTGCAACGGAATGGCCGCCAGCAACAGCAGCATCACGAACGACAGCGCCGAGACGAGCTTGCCCCACACCAGGGTCTGCGACGGCAGCAGTGTGGTGCGCAGCAGATCATACGTCTGGTGTTCGCGCTCACCGCTGATCGCGCCGGATGTGAACGCCGGGGCGATGAACGACACGAGCAGCATCTCGATCGCCACCACGCCGCCGAACAGGGTGCGCCCAATCTCGCCCACGTTCACCTGCCCGCTGACGTGTGTGGCGGACTCCGACACGGCCACATAGATCAGGGAGCTGAACGCGCCGAGCAGCCCCAGGTAAATCGTCAGCACGATGAACGCCCGCGCGCCGCGCATCCGGCCCCGCAGCTCCTTGAGCACGACCGGGTTATCGGCCAGCAGGCGCCGCAGCCGGTACCGGAGCGTGCGGTTGGGCGGCGAAGTCACAGCCATCACAGTTCCCTCACGAGACCACACCCTTGGTGGCGCGCATGAACACCGCTTCCAGATCGCGCGTCTCTTCGGCGAAATTGACCACCGGCAATCCCCGGCTCGACAGCGCTTGGAGCATCTCGCTCACGCCCGCATCATCGCCACTGAACTCCACGCGAATCCGCTTGCGCCCGTGATCATCGGGCATATCCTGGATCGCGTCCACGCCCGTCACGTGTAGCAGCGCCTCTTTCGCCTCGTCGACCCGGTCCAGCAGCGTGATCTGGATTTCGCGGGTGGGCATCAACTGCTGGCGGATCTCGCCCACCGTGCCCTGCGCCACCATCTCGCCGCTTTCGATGATCCCCAGGTGCGTGCATATCTCGGCCACGTCGGCCAGAATGTGCGAGGAAAAGAAGATCGTCTTGCCCATCTGGGCCATCTCGACCAGCAGCTCGCGGATCTCGATGCGCGCGCGCGGGTCCAGGCCAGACGCCGGCTCATCCAGGATCAGAACCTCCGGATCGTGGGCCAGCGTGCGAGCTAGGCTCAGGCGCTGTTTCATGCCCCGGCTCAGCTTCTCGACCATATCCTCGCGCCGGTGGGTGAGATCGACGAGCGCCAGCAAGTCGTCGATCAGTTTGGGGCGCTCGTGCTCGGGGATCTCGTAGCACGCGGCGAAGAAGTCCAGGTATTCCCAGACCTTCATATCGTCGTAGACGCCGAAGAAGTCGGGCATGTACCCGATCGCCCGGCGCACCTCGCGCGGATAGGCCACCACGGAATAGCCCGACACATAAGCGTCGCCCGCAGTCGGCGTGATGAGCGTCGTGAGGATGCGCATGGTGGTCGTCTTGCCAGCGCCGTTCGGCCCCACGAAGCCATAGATCGCGCCGCGTGGCACCTGCACCGACAGGTTATTGACCGCCGTCAGCTTGCCATAGCGCTTGACCAGCCCTCGCGTTTCGATGATGTACTCGTATGCAGCCATGTCACCTGTCTCACGCTGCGCGGACAGCTCTGCCCTCAATCAGCCAGGCAGCTCGCCGCGATAGTGAACTTTCACGTATTCAACCTCATTGTACGACACACTATCAGTCGCCCGCACACGAATCTTGACGGCATTCTCCGGCCCCAGGAACCGCTGAGGGCGCCGAATCAGGAGTTCAGTCGCATCCGGATCGAACGGTAAGAACGTCCAGTCGCCCCGGTCCCAGTCCCATATTTCTGGGACGATCGGGCCATAGCCCCGGAACTCCACGCGCAGCTCGCTCACCGAGGCCAACTGCGCGGACGGCATGGGCTGAAACTCGAACACCGCCTGGGTCGTGCTGCTCAACCGGAAGCGCGCCGGCGCGATCTCGAGCAGCGTCGCGGGATCGGCCGTATCGGCGATCGCCCACGTCGTCAGCGCAGGCGGCACGTCCACCAGCGGGCCCTCGCCGACGACGCGCGCTGCAAGCTGGAAAATATACAGCGTGGTGTCTTCCTCGGTCATGGGCTTGCTGCCCAGGTCGATTCCAACGATACTGGCCATCGACCAGCCGAACATGTAGACGTCCATATCGCGCCCGCCGCTCAGGTTGGAGTCGATGATCAGCGAGCCGAGCAGCCGGTAGCGCCGCCGGATTTCCTGCTCGCGGTCGCTCACGCCGCGGACGGCGCACGAAAACGTCTCGTTGCGCATCACGTCGGGGATGGTCAGTGGAACGCCGCCAAACGAGAAACACCATCCAGGCGCGCTGCCAGAGTATCCCCAGGCGCCGGTCGCGTAGAGATTGCTCTGCGTCTGGGCGGTGCCCAGGGTCAGCGGACCGGGATCCTGGGGCCCGAGAGTGATGTCGAACCGGCGCGTCTCGCCGGGATCTAGCGTGCCCAGGAACCGGCTCTCGCCCTTGACCAGCACCACGGTATCGTACAGCGTCAGGCCCGTCGTGTTGGTGATCGCGCCCTCCACGCGCGGTGCGGCATCGCTGAGGTACCACGTCGCCGCCGCATCCAGCGGCTGCAGGGACGTATGCCCCGCCGCGGCGAAACTGGCGACCGTCCCGGCGTCGATCGGAATCTGCTCGGCTATGTAGCGGGTGCCCTCGCTGATGATCGTCGGCACGCTCAGGCCGGTGCCGACATCGGGCAGTGAGCGCAGCGTGTAGCCCCGATCGGCGGCGATGTCGTAGGTCGTCCGGCGCGGCGATTGCACGCCGACCAGCGTCATGACCTGCGCCTGTTCGCTGCCGGGCCACACGCGCACGACCGTCAGCCGGTTAACGACAGCCCTGGTGCCGCGCAGGTTGAACCCGACCGTGTAGGCCAGCACGCTGAACACGGCAATCAGCGCAGGGATGGTGAACCAGGCCAGCTCGCGGCGGTTCAATCGCCGCAGCACGAGATAGTTCAACGGCCCGACCAGCACGATGTACAGGGTCAAGAAGCCGCACAATTGCAGGAACGTGGGCAGCACCGTGTTCGAGGTGGTGAGCGTTGCTTCACGCGCTGTCGACCAGTTCACAAAGCCGTCCGACCAGCTCGGCTTCTGGCCCGACGACGCCACCAGCGAGTACCACAGGCGTTTCGTTTCATTCCACGAGCGCAGCGGCTCGCTCTGAGGATCGACCGCCAGAAAATCAACCAGACCGTCGCCGTATGCTGCGCGCACGATCAGCGGCGCGCCGTCCTCGAGCGCGACCAGCGACCGCGCGGGCGGCTGGACCTCAGCCACCGTCACGATAGCGGGTTCGTCAGGCAGCGCTTCCTGCCCTTCAAGATAGGCGGCCAATGGGGCGAGTGAGTCGGCTACCACGGTACCCTGCAGGCTCGCCGGAACAAGCGCCGCCAGGCCGGCTGTCGTGCGCTGCCACGAATCGCCGCCGCTCACGATCAAATGCCCGCCAGCCCGCGTCCACTGAGCGACGGCATCGGCCTGTTCCGCCGCCAGGGTGCCGGTATCCACATCGTGAAACATCAGGATGTCCAGAGCGGCCAGCGCCTCGCCCAGCGGGGGAATATCGTCCAGGCGCAGGTTCACCTGATACGCCTGCCCGATTCCCGGCGTCAGGCCGGTCATGTCCACCGCGCCATAGGGTGATTCGGTCACCACGCCGTACAGGATATCCGTCCGGTTTGCCAGCCGGATCGCCGCGCTGCCGCGCTCGACGACGCGGCCATCGCCGCCCACGACCTCGACTTGAATGTTGGAGGTGAAGTTATCGACCGATACGTACAGGAAAACCTGCTTGCGCGCGCCGCGCGAGAGCGTCAGAGGGGTGCGGTAGATCGTCTCGGCCAGTGAGGCGCCGTCGCCGGTGCGCACGCGCACTTCGCCATCGAGCGTCCCGCCCGTGTTGCTGACGTTCACGCGCACGGGGGTCCACTGCCCGCGACGGAAAAGGCCGTTATACCCTGCGCTCACCTGGAGGTCGATCTGGGCCGGTTCCTGGTTAGGCGGCGCGAACGCCGCGAGTCCCGGCATTACCAACATCAGGAAAACGGCGGCAGCAATGAATCGGCGTTTCACGGGTCTCCCAATACTCTCCTACGCCCCTGTCGGTACCTACCCCGGCCTGTTTCCCTACACTTATTTTACGTCACGATAGGGCTTTTTTCTCAGTCAGCCCACACCGGCATCCCACCGGTTGCCCAGCGATGTGGCCCACCGGCGTGCCGGGACATCTCAGGAAACCGGAGTTGGCCCAGCCGTTACTGGCGCGCCCGTCGGGGACGGTGTAGCGGGCACGCGGGTCGGCGTGATCGGTGTTGAGGTGGGCGCCGGGCTGGCTGTTGGTGTTGGGGTCACGATTTCCGGCGGCGGTGGGAAGTCGTCGGTCGCAATCAGGCGGTCGGCGTTGAAGTTAGCACAGGTGAAATCCTCGCGCGGGACCCAACCCTGCCGCGGATTGTCCACACCGATCATGACCTGCAGCCATTTGCCGCTGGGATCCTGCGCGGTTGGCGAGAACGACAGGTTGCCTTCGGACGAGCTTTCCAGCGGCGGGACCAGCGCCGGATAGGCATCGCCCGGCCCACTGCGCACCACCGTGCGCGCGGCGCGAAGCTCGCAGCTCGGGTACACGATTGGCAGCTTCTGCGTCACGCTCGCGGTGACGTTGTCCTGACCTTCGGCGTATAACGTGACCAGCCATTCCACCTGATCGCCAAACGGCACCACCGGCAGGGTGATCGAGTTCGTCAGAGGCTGCGGCGCCGCCAACTTCAGCGCGGAGGCGTCCGAGCTTTCCAGCCAGACGCTGTACTGGCCGTCGAACTCGCGCGCTCCCAGCACGTCCCAGCTCACCCGGACGTCCTGCTGCACGAAATGCACCAACTCGGTCCCATCCACGACTTCGAGTGTCAGCGACACCACGGGCCGGACTTCCACCTGCAGCGCGGAGTTCGCCACAGCGTCCTCGTTGCGCGCTTCGAGCACCAGCCCCACGATGCCCGTTTCCTCGAAACTGAGCGAATACGTCGCCGCGTCCGGCTCCAACGGCACGCGCTGCTGCGACTCGCGGCGCTGCACGACTAGCTCCAGCGCATCCGCCTCACTGACCTGCCAGGCCACATCGACCGGCTCGCCCACCATCACCGCTGGACGGGATACCGTGAACGTTCCGATGACGGGCGGGACCGGGGGCGGTTCTTCGTCTTCGCCGCCCAACAGCAGCAGGGCCGTCCCGATTCCCAGCAGCACCAACAGCGCCAACAGCGGGATCGCCAACACCGGCGCCCAGGGAGGCAGCGCGCCCTGATCGACGACCGTGCCGGGCACCGCCGCCAGGAAGCCCGCCTGGTCGTTGGAGCGGGCGATGATGGCGAATTCGATCTCGCGTTCCTGGCCGAACAGCGTGCGCCGGCGTGGCCGGACGCTGCCGGTCAGCGTCTGGCGCTCGCCCGGCCCCAGCACCAGCCGCGACTGCGGCAGGTCGAAGCGCAGGCGGTTATCCTGGTCCGCCCCCTGGATCGTCAGGGGCAGCGGTGCATTGCCCTGGTTGTGCAGGTAGAGCTGGAAGGTGCCGGTCAAATCGGTGCGCGGCGCGCCCAATGCCATGCCGAACCCGCCGAAAGGCAGGACGCGCAGCGTCGTCGGCGCGTCAATCGATTGCGACGGCTGCGATTTGGAGCGCACGCGGACCATGAACGGATGCTCACCGGGCTGGCTTTCGCTGCGGCGCAGGGGTTTGAAGCTGAGCATGGCCTGTCCCTGCTCGCCCGGCTCGAGCTCCATCTCCACCCGGTCCACGCGCACCCAGCCCTTCGGCAGCCCGTCGACCTCGATGAAGTAACGATCGGTCTTGTCGCCCAGGTTCTCGATCTTCAGCGCCGCCTGGACGTACGCACCGGGCGCCACGTCCATATCCGGCCCGTCCAGTTCCAGCCGGTAGGTCGGCTGCGAGAGCACCATGCGCTGCGTCGTTTCCTCCGCGAGCGAATCGGCCTCTGACGGCGGGTGGAAGATCACGCGGATGTCCCCGATCTGGATCTCCTCGCCGCCGCGCAGGACGTACGGATCGCGCGGGGCCAGGCGGACGCTGTCCACATACGTCCCGTTGACCGAGTCCAGATCCTCGAGGAGCATCTGCTGCTTGTCAAACGTCAGCGCGATGTGATAGCGGGAGATCGCCGTGGTATCGAGGACAATATCGTTGCCGGTAGAACGGCCAATGGCGATAGTCGGCTTGTTCAAGCGATAGCTCTCTATCGGGCCATCAGGCCAATACACGTCAACTCGGCCGTAGAACATACGATCAGCTCCAGGGATGGACCTGCTGTTCAGGACAATTGTAACGACCTGCCGCGAATCCGCCAGCACAGATGGTCGAGGCAACAAGAAAGGGCGCTGCCACGAGCGCCCCTAGTATTGCGCGATTGACCGGCCCGACGGCCTAGTCGAAACGGATCCGCGGGTCCAGCCAGGTATACATGATATCGACCATGATATTCCCGATGATCAGGAAGATCGAATACAGGATCGACACGCCCATGATCATGGTGTAGTCGCGCGCCGTCACGCTGTCGACGAACACCTTGCCCAGCCCTGGGATGACGAAGATCAGCTCGACGACGAACGTCCCTGTCAGCACGGCCGCCAGCAGCGGGCCGAGGATCGTCGCCACCGGGATCAGCGCGTTCTTCAGCGCGTGCACGTAGATCACCACGCGCTCGCGCAGACCCTTGGCCCGCGCGGTGCGCACGTAATCCTCATGCAGCACTTGCAGCAAGCTCGCCCGCGTCAGGCGCGCGATGCTCGCGCTCATGCCGGTGCCCAGCGTAATCACGGGCAGCGCCAGGATCTGGAGATAGTACAACGAAAGCTCCGGACCCTGCTGCCATTGATTATGCTGGTCAGCCACGGGCACCCACCCCAGCTCGACAGCGAATATGATGATCAGGATAGGTGCCAGTACAATGGCAGGCGTAGCTTGCCCCAACACCGCGAAGAACATGGCAACGTAGTCGATCGGGCTGTTGTGGTACACCGCAGCCAGCACGCCGAGCGGAATGCCCAGCAGGAACCCCAAGATCACCGCGAAGACGCCCACCTGCATCGAAACGGGAAGCCGCTTGGAGATCTCTTCGCTCACCTGAACATTCTGGTCGCGCAGCGCAATATTCAACGAGGGGCCGAAGTCAAGCTGCATCACCCCCCAAATATAGTTGAAGAACTGCGAATCGAGAATGTCAATGCGGAAGCGGCGCGCGGTTTCTTGCTGGAGCGCGCCCGCTTCGGTCCCGCCTCTGGTGACGACTTCTTCGCGATAGCCCATGATCCGCCAATCGTCCCCATCGGGAAAGTAACCGTCGCTAGGCGTATTGAACAGGATGGGCTTGTTCAGGCCGAACTTCTCTTCGAGCTGCTTGACCATATATTCGGGCATTCGCTTCTGTCCCACTGCGGCAAATGGCCCGCCGGGCATCAGGTGCGACAGGGTGAATGTCACCAGCATGATCGCGAACAGCACCGGGATGGCAGCGAGCAGACGCCTGATCAGGAACTTGATCATGCTGCCGCCGCCAAGGGCCTGGAAAAACCGGTTGACGAGATTACCGGCGTAGCCTGTGATCCCGCTGGCTGGTCGATTAGTTGTCGTGGTCATAACGTATGGTCCTCGTAAACTCCACTGGGGCGGCGCCGTGCACCGCCCCGCAGACTGATCAACTTATTCCGGCAACGTCAGATCGCGGGCTGAGATGAAACCGGTGATCGTCGAGGTTTCTTCAGCATACGTCACCACCGGGCGGACACGACCGGCCTCGGTGACCTGCGTATAGCTGGCGGCCTGGCCTTCGCACTGGATACGATAGTAGAAATTGAACGTGTTGCTCGTGCGCGCCGTCTCTAACTGCACGCCAGTGATCTCGACCGGTTCGTCCAGCGGGCAGCGACCGCTGTATTCGGTGTACTGGCCGACCGCCGCCGCGCCAGTGAGCGATGATGGGATGCGCGCGTACTGCTGGCCGGTCTCTTCATCCGTTTCCAGCGCGCGGCTGCTGGCCTTGAAGACGACCTGCGCTCCCGGAACGAAATCGATCGGGCCCTGCAGGTACTGCTGCTCCACCCAACCATCGTTGGTCTGGTACGTCGTGCAGATTGGATTACCCTCTTCATCCTGGCCGTACTCGGCACACGATTCGCACGTAATCCGGTAGTACACGGAATCGAGCGCGCCGTATTCCTGAATCTCGGCCACGGTCGTCGACGGGCAGCGGCCCACCACGTTGGAGTCTTCGCCTTCCAGCACCGCCGGGCCGATGTCGCTGGTCAGATACAGCGGCGGCGCGTATTCGACGGCACGGCGATCCTCAGCCGCAAGCTCCTCGCCACCATCGGCTGCAGCAGGCTCTTCACCCGCCGCCGCCTCACCTTCCGCCGCCTCGACGCCTTCCTCGGCGGCCCCTTCGGTGCCGGCGTCCGCGCTCAGGGCAGCCAGCTCCGCCTGGACATCTGCGGGTAGCTCGTCTTCGAATACGAGCACCGGGGGCACGTAGATCACGGTCTTCAGACCGGCATCGAATTTCAGCGGGCCAACAAACCGCCCTTGATCGGTCCAGCCTTCGATGTCACCACAGGTCATCTGGTAGTACAGGACATCCTCGACCAGTTGGGCATTCGTTGCCTCCATGACCGAGCCCTGGTAGCACTCGCCGGTCACGGCGTTGTCGTCCGTCAGAGGGCCAGGCTCGCTCGCCAGAGCGTACTCCGAGCCCTCCTCGGCGTTCTCTACCATCGCTATTGCGTGATCGCCGATATTGATCTCTAGCGGCCCAAATATCGAATCCCCCACGACCCATCCCTTGTTGCCAGCCGGGCACTCGATCTGGTAGTAAATCTCATTCGTGCCGTCGCCATCATTATCGGCAGCTTGCAGCGCCAGAATGGGGATGATCGTCCCGGCCTTGCAGGCCAGCAGCGGATTCGGAGCCACCGGCCGGAAGAAATCGTCCAGCATCGCCACGTTGGTCGAACCCGGCTCAGTCGACAGGGTCAGGGCCAAGTCGTCTTTGTTGAACTGCAGCGGACCCAACAACCGGTCCTCAACCGTCCACCCGACCGCGCCGCTGCAATCGACCAGATAGTACACGTTACCGCCGGATTCGCCCGCGTACAGGATCTTGGCCGTCGAGTTCGACTGGCACGACTCACGCGAATTCACCAGGCTTTCGAGCAGCGGCTCCGGATAAAACGTCAGGTTGAAGGACGCACGCAAAGGTTCTGGCGGCGCCAGCGCGATATCCTGAGCTCCAAACCGAGCTTGCGCCGGTGTGGGCAGTGGAGTCTGGGTGTAGTACGGCGTCAGCTCGAACAGGCCGGGCACCTGGCCGGAATAGCACGCTGTGGCGGCCAATAACAGACTCAGAACGACGATCAACAGCGCCCCAGACGCGCGCACATTTCTGTTACTCACGGTAAGCAGTCTCCTCATGATGTGTCGATCTCATCTACCTCATCTACGTACCGCGCATCCGCGGATCCAGGGCATCCCGCAGACCGTCGCCCAGGAAGTTGAACGACAGCGTCGTGAGCACCAGCGCGATGCTCGGCACCAACAGAATGTGCCGGTTGGAGAAGAATCCGCCCCGATCGCGCACCTCGCTGATCATCGCCCCCCAACTCGGCGTGCCTGGCTGCACGCCCAGCCCGATGAAGCTCAGGAACGCTTCGGTGAAAATGTAGCCCGGAATCGCCAGCGTCTCCAGCACGATCAGCGGCCCCAGAATGTTCGGCAGCAGGTGCACGAAGATGATCCGGCGGTTGTTGGCCCCCACCGCCCGCGCCGCCTCCACGAATTCCTTCTCGCGGTACGACAGCACCAGCCCGCGCGCCTGTCGCGCCATCCCGATCCAGTTCAGCACCCCCAGCGCGATGAACAGGAACAGCAGACCGCCCATGTCCTTGTTCACCTTGAGCACAAACCCGGCGATCCCCTCGCGCCCGGCATCCTGGTACTGGCGCGCCACCTCCGTGAAGTACACCTGCATCAGGATGATGAACACCAGCGTCGGAAAGCCGTACATGAAATCGACGAAGCGCATCATGATGTTGTCGATCCGGCCGCCATAGTAGCCCGAAATCAGGCCATAGATCAGCCCGACGACCAGGCTCATCGTCGCCCCGACGACGCCCACTGCCAGCGACACCTGCGCGCCGTAGACGGTCTGCGACAGCCAGTCCTTGCCATTGCTGTCGCCGCCCAGGACGTAGCACCACTGCTTCTGGCTGTAGTCCGGCACGGGACGGAAACAGTACTTGTTCTGCACGCTCACCAGCGACTCAGGGCTGAGCCAGCTGCACCAGTACGGGTTGCTGTTCAGCCCGTCGCGCGCGCAGACGCCCGGATCGGGGTACGGATCTTCGGAGGTCAGGTTGACCGGGTTGAGGGTATGGCGGGCTTGCGCGCCGGTGCGCGCGTCGAGCAGGCCGGCCTGGCGCCACAGCGAGGCTGTGATCGCGATGAAAAAGATGACGATCAGAATTGATAACGCCACCAGCGACGCCTTGTTGCGGCGAAATAGCCGCCAGGCATCGCGGAACGGCGAAGATTGCTGTTCTTCTTCGAGCGAGATAGGCTCAGCGCCTTCCGCAACTGCCATGCTGGATCTCCTTAAAACGCGCCTTCGACAGTGGATGATGTGACGAGGGCTGCCGCTAACCGGCTATCCCCCCAAGATTCACCACTGGTATGCAATGTAAGCTCAGATTCGCGCCTAGATCACGCGGTGGCAGGCCACCCAATGATCCGGCATCACTTCGACCAATTCAGGGTCCTGATCAAAACACACATCCACCGACACCGGGCAGCGCGTGTTGAAGTTGCAGCCCTTTGGCGGGTTGATCGGACTAGGCACATCGCCCTTCAAGATGATGCGCTGCCGCTTTTCCTCCACCACCGGGTCCGGCACGGGCACTGCCGACAGCAGCGCCTGGGTGTACGGATGGAGCGGGTTCGTGTAGAGTTCCTCGCTCTCGGCGATTTCCACTACCTTGCCGAGATACATCACCGCAACACGGTCGCAGAGATGGCGGACCATACTCAGGTCGTGGGCGATGAACAGATAGGTGAGGCCCAGCTCGTTCTGGAGTTTCTCGAGCAAGTTCACCACCTGGGCCTGAATCGATACATCCAGCGCCGAGATCGGCTCGTCGGCCACAATGAACTTGGGATTCAACGCCAGCGAGCGCGCCAGGCCAATGCGCTGGCGCTGGCCGCCGGAGAATTCGTGCGGATAGCGGCGTACAAAATACGGGTTCAACCCGACCAGCTCGAGCAGCTCGGCGACGCGCTCCTCGCGCTCCTTCTTTGTGCCGATGTTATGCACCACCAGCGGCTCGGCCACGATGCGCCCCACCGACATGCGCGGGTTCAGCGACGCGTACGGGTCCTGGAACACCATCTGCATTTTGCGGCGCATCCGGCGCAGGGCGTTGCCCTTGAGGTCGGTAATTTCCTGGCCCTCAAACTTCACACTGCCGGACGTCGGGCGGTAGAGCTGCAGGATCGTGCGGCCTGTCGTGGATTTTCCACAGCCGCTTTCGCCCACGAGTCCCAACGTTTCGCCTTCGTAGATCTTGAAGCTAACCCCATCGACCGCCTTGACAGCGGCCACTTCACGCTGGATCAGGATGCCCGACTTAATCGGGAAATACTTCTTGAGATCGGTCACCTCAACAAGCACTTTCCTCCCATCGGCTGAGGAGGTAGCCGGGGCGTATTTCGCTTGGGTATCAGGCATGGACTGGCTCATCAATTGGCTCCTCTGAACGTACATCAACCCAACAGGCCATCACGTGGCCGGGCTCACCTTCGGGAACGGGCATCAAGGGCGGATTCTCTTCGCACTTGTCGATCCGGTACACGCAGCGCGGCGCGAACGGGCAGCCCTTGGGCAGGTAGCGCATGTCGGGCGGCGCCCCCTCGATGGAAAACAATCGCTCGTTTTTCTGGTCCAGGCGCGGCAGCGAGCCGAGCAGACCTTTCGTGTACGGATGGCGCGAATCGCGGTAGACCGACTTGGCCGAGCCGCGCTCGACAATATACCCGGCGTACATCACCTGCACCCGGTCGGCCAGGCCGGCCACGACGCCCAGGTCGTGCGAGATCCAGATCATCGCCATGCCGATCTTGTCGCGCAGACGCCGTACCAGGTCGAGGATCTGCGCCTGAATCGTCACATCGAGCGCGGTCGTCGGCTCGTCGGCGATCAGGAGCTGCGGGTTGCACGACAGGCCCATCGCGATCATGGCGCGCTGGCGCATGCCGCCGGAGAACTGGTGAGGGTAGTCGTCCAGCCGCTCGCGTGCCGCCGGAATGCCCACCATCGCCAGCAGCTCCGCGGCACGGGCACGAGACTGCTCGTTGTCCATGCCCAGGTGCAGCTTGAGCGCCTCGGTGATCTGGCGCCCGACCGTCAGCACCGGGTTGAGCGACGTCATCGGATCCTGGAACACCATCGCGATTTCAGCGCCGCGCACCAGCCGCTGCTGGTTCTTGGACAGCTTCAGCAAGTCGCGACCACGAAAGATCACTTCCCCCTTGGGGATCTCGCCGGGCGGCTGCGGGATCAATCCCATAATCGAGAGGGCATGCACGCTCTTGCCGCAGCCGCTCTCGCCTACCACACCCAGCGTTTCTCCTTCATTGAGTGTGTAGGAAATGCCGTTGACCGCAAAGACCGTCCCCTCTTCGGTGTGGAAACGGGTCGTGAGGTCTTTGACCTCCATTAAGACAGTCAAGAGTAACTCTCCTTATATCGTTACGCGGCCGCCGGGGCGAACGCGAACAACAGACCAACCGCACGAGATCGACCAAAACCAGGCGGGATTGTATGGCAGTCCAAGCCTTGTAGCAACCGTATTGGCATATTTGACAGGCAGTGCAAGGGCCGGGCGAATAATATTACCGGCGACGACCGGATAATGCACAGTGACGCTCGTCCTCAATTTCGCATGAACAGTTGCACGCATCCCTACCTTATATGCTTATCGCTGAGGTAACAATTTGGTTCAAAATCCGTGCAAACTGGTTGGCTCTTGACAGCCCGCAGACGGCCTGTTACACTGCCCACAGAACGACTTCGACGGAGCCAAGTAAGCGGAACCACGCTCAGAGAGCTGCCGGCCGGTGCAAGGCAGCGCGCCGCCCGCTGAAATCCACTCCCGATACGTCGCCTGTCGAACCGAGCTCCCTCGCCAAGACAGGCCGGGTGCGCCCGTTAGCGCGCCGAGTCTCTGACTCAGTGAGGTCCGTGCTGCGAGGCGCGGGCAAATCCAGGTGGTACCACGAGTCCCCTCGTCCTGGTTGGTCCAGGCAGGGGGCTTTTTGTTATGGAGGGCACGCACATGCCAGATATGCAGTTCAATTTCATGACCGCCGATGTATGGGACGGGCTGGTGATCGGCATTATCCTGATCGGCCTGTCGCTGGCCATTCTCCGGCTGTACCAGGATCGCACCGTCTACCTGAGACGCCGCCAACACGCACGCGATACCGAGCACGCACATGGCGAGGAGGAGCGCTAAATCATGATCGACATTTCCCTCATCCGCGAGAAACCCGACTGGGTCAAGGAGCAGCTTCGCAAGCTGAACGACGACGGGGCCATCGCGCGCATCGACTCCATCGTGGCGCTGGACCAGCAGCGCCGGGCCCTGTTGACGGAAGTCGAAGCGATCAAGGCCAGCCGCAACCAGTTGAACAAACAGATGGGCCGCTTCCGGAGCGACAAGGGACTGTCTCCTGCCCGGATGGTGGCGGGCGCGCGGCAGGCGGTGGCCGCGCTCAGGTCCGGCGATATCGAGGGCTTTCTCCAGGCGCTGGAAACCCCGCCCGACGATCCAGCCCTGGCGGGCGCCACCCAGGCCGACGTGACCTCGGCACTCGATGCGCTGACCGAGGAAATGAAGAACCTCGGCGCGCGCGTGGGCGGGCTAGACGAGCAAGTGCGCGCCGTGGAGGCCCAGCTCGATGAGCACATGCTGTGGATCCCGAACATGCCTCACGAGAGCACCCCGGTCGGGCGGAGCGAGGAGGAAAACGTCATCCACCCCGTGCAGGGCGAGATGCGGACGTTCGACTTCGAGCCGCTGCCGCATTGGGACCTGGGACCGGCACTCGACGTGATCGATTTCGAGCGCGGGGTCAAGCTGTCCGGCACCCGTTTTTACCTGCTGAAAGCGATGGGCGCACGCCTCTACCGCGCGCTGATCGCCTGGTTGCTGGACGTCCACACCACCCAACACGGCTACACCGAGATTTACCCGCCGTACATGGTGCGCGAGGATGCCATGTTCGGCTCCGCGCAGTTTCCCAAGTTCCGCGACGTCGTCTACTTCGACGCCGAATCCCAGCTATACATGCTGCCCACGGCGGAGGTCGCGCTGACCAACATGCACGCCGGTGAGATATTCGAGGAATCCGACCTGCCGCTCTATTACGTGGCCCACACGCCGTGTTTCCGCCGCGAGAAGATGAGCGCCGGGCGCGATGTGCGCGGCATCAAGCGCGTGCACCAGTTCGAGAAGGTCGAGCTCTACAAGTTCACCACGCCCGAGACCGGCTACGCAGAACTGGAAACGCTGACCGAGGCGGCCGAAAACGTGTGCCGGATGCTGCAGATCCCGTACCGGCGCGTGGAGATCGTGACCGGCGACCTGGGCTTTGCCGCGGCCAAGAAATACGACATCGAAATGTGGGCGCCCGGCAGCCAGGAATGGCTCGAAGTCAGCTCTTGCAGCAATACGGCCGAGTTCCAGGCCCGCCGCGCCAACATCCGCTACCGGCCTGCCGACGGGGGACGCCCCCGCTTCGTGCACACGCTCAACGGCTCCGGCCTGGGCATGACGCGCACGCTGATCGCCGTGCTGGAGAACTACCAGCAAAAGGACGGCAGCGTTGTCGTGCCGGATGTGATCCGGCCATATATGGGCGGCGTGGAAGTCATCGAGCCGGCGCGCTGAGCAGGAGGAAGGCTGCGCCGTGGAGATTCTACCTGACGTCTTGCGCCCGGGCCTGGCGGTCGTCTTCTGCGGGATGGCCGCCGGGAGGAAATCGGCCCGGGTAGGCGCCTACTATGCCGGGCCGGGCAACCGGTTCTGGAAGATCTTGTTCGCCACCGGTCTGACTCCGCGCCTGTTGAAGCCGGACGAGTTCCGCACCCTACCCGAGTACAGTATTGGGCTGACCGACATGGAGAAGCGGCAGTCGGGCAGCGACGACGAGCTTGACCTGTCGGCTATCGACCCGCAGGGCCTGCGCGACCGGATCGCGCGCTATGCACCGCGTATCCTGGCGTTCAACAGCAAGACCGCGGCGCTCCAGTTCTACGGGCAGAAGGATATCGCCTACGGTCTGCAGGAAGACAGGCTTGGGACGACGGCGGTCTTCGTGCTGCCCTCGACGTCCGGGCGGAACGCCCACTGGGGCCGGCTGGAGCATCACTGGTACGATCTGGCGCGCCTGGCGCGGGGCGGAAATCCCGGCGCGGGGATGGTATAATAGGGAGCAGGCTCAAGCCGACCGGGTGATCGCGTCTCACCGCGTGGTGAGATGAGGAAAGTCCGCGCTCCATAGGGCACGGTGCTGGCTAACAGCCAGGCGGGGCGACCCGACGGCATAGTGCAACAGAGAGGTGTATTGCCCTTCCCGCGGGAAGGGTGAGGGTGAAACGGTGCGGTAAGAGCGCACCGGCGCCGGTGGCGACACCGGCGGCCAGGCAAACCCCACCGGGAGCAAAACCAAGCAGGAACGAGGGGCGGCCCGTCCCGTTTGAGTTCCGGGTAGGTTGCTCGAGGCGTCGAGTAATCGGCGTCCCAGATAGATGGTCACCACGCGCCGGGCAATCCGGCGGGTACAGAACGCGGCTTACAGGTTGGCTTGAGTCTGCACCATACCAGCAGGACGAAGTCATGCGAGGCTATCTCGTTTTGAACGGCGGCGAGGCGTTCTCGCCGCGCACCAAATCGGTCGACCACAACTGGCTCAAGCTGGTCCGGCGACGGAGCCGGCCCCGCGTGATGGTGGTGCCCACCGCCTCCGTCGACAAGACGCGCAAAGTAGCCGACGAGACTATTCGCTACTTCAACCACCTGGGCACCTTCGCCGAGTACCGGCTGATCACCACGCCCCTCGAAGCCAACACCGCCGCCGAGTACCAGGATCTCGACAAGGTCGACGCGGTGGTCCTCACCGATGGCAGCCCGTTCGATATGGTGGAGACGCTGCGCGGGACCCAGACCGAGGCCGCCCTGCGCCGCCTGCTGGACCGCAAAGCCGTGCTGATGGCGACCGGCGCCAGTGCGATGGCCATCGGCAGCGTCTTCTGGTTTGGCGGGGAATGGGAGCCGGGCCTGGGCATCGCGCCCCACCTGGCCGTGTTGCCCCATCACAATCTGGTGCAGATGCGCCTGTCGCCACAAAGGCTGCTGGCGGCGCTGCCTGAAGGCGTGACGCTGCTCGGCATCGACGATGCCACCACCCTGATCGCCCACCCGGACGGCGTGTGCCACATCGATGGCGCGGGCGAGGTGGTGGTCTACCGGGACGCCGAACACCAGGACACCTACCGCGCCGGGCAGACCTTCACGCTCGCCACACCGGGCACCGAATAGAAAACGCCGGAGGCACGATACCCCTCCGGCGCTGTGTTTCGTTCCTTACGTTAGTTGCCCTTACACGACGATGCTCACCATGCCGCGCTGGCTGACGTAAATCACCTTGCGCGGCGGCTTGCCGCCCATGTGGCGCTGCGCCCCGCTCGACTCCAGGGCGAGCCGCTTGGCGTCTTCCTCGTTGATGCCGGCGGGCACCTGGATACGGTCGCGCACTTTGCCGTTGATCTGCACCACCAGCGTGATTTCGTCCTCGGCGGCGATCGCCGGATCGTACTCCGGCAGAAGCCTGCTGGTGGATGCTGTAGGGATGCCCGGTGCGCTGCCACAATTCCTCGGCAACGAAGGGGTGAAGGGCGCCATCAGCAGCAGCATGTTGGCGACGGCTTCGTCCCACACCGCCCGGCCAACGTGCCCGTCCGCTTCGCCTCTTTGCAGCTCATTCTTCAGCTCCATCAGCGCGGCGACCGATGTGTTGAACGCCAGGTGATTCCAGCCCGCCGGAGACCTTCTTGATCGCCTGGTGCACCTTGCGCCGCAGGGCGCGCGCTGCGTCAGGATCGCCGCTGCCTGCGGGTCCCGTCCGTCACCAGCGCCCACACGTCATGCAGCAGCGCACCACACCTTGAATGCCTGGCTGTCCCACGGGCCGCCTGGTCCCCAGCGGAAGGCGAACATCAGGTAGGCGCGGACGGTATCCGCTCCGTACTGCGCGACCAGCTCATCGGCGCGACTACGTTGCTGTGTCTTGGACATCTTCTCGACTTCCAGGTGGTCGCCGATCTGGTTGATCGTCGCGTCGCTGCCAAAACCGGGGATGTCGAATTCAGTCCGCTCGTCGGTATCGACCACGACCGACCGACCGTCCGGCGGCTTCTTCGGACGATCAGGGTCGTTTCGGTGCGCTTCATCCACTCGCCAGCCACCTGCCCCGCGCCCATCCCGGAACCATCCAGGCTGTCGACGACACGCACGCGCGTCGCGTCAATTTCTCGCCGTCGAACGCCCTCGGCCACAATCAGGTGTCCATCGCGTGGCTCGCCCGGATCATGCCCTGGTTGAACAGGCGCAGCATCGGCTCGTCGAACAGGTGCGCCGTGTCGCGGCCCATCTGCTCGGCGATGGCCTTCGTCGGGGCGAACACGCCGCAGTCGCGCATAGCTTTGGTGAAAAAGCGCGTGTACATCAGGTGCATCGTCGCGTGCTCGATGCCGCCCGTGTACTGGTCCACCGGCAGCCAGTAGGCGCCCTCTTCCGGATCGAACGGGCCGCCGTCATAGCGCGGGCTCGGGTAGCGGTACTGAGCTCACGACGAGCACATGAAGGTGTCCATCGTATCCGTCTCGCGCGTGGCGGGGGCCGCCGCAGTGCGGGCACGTCGTGTTCGAAACCGCGTGATACTTCAGCGGGCTTTCGCCGGTCGGCATGAAGTCCACGTCGTGCGGCAGCAGCACGGGCAGGTCCTCTTCCGGCACCGGCACCACGCCGCAGTCCGCGCAGTAGACGATCGGGATTGGCGCGCCCCAGTAGCGCTGGCGGCTGATTAACCAGTCGCGCAGACGATAGTTCACCGCGGCGTGGCCGATGCCCTGCTCCTCCAGCCAGCGGGTCACCACGCCGACTGCCTCGTTTTTCCTGCCATCGCCGGCGTAGTGCGCGGGCGTGCCGTCGAACTGGGCGCTGTTGACCATCACGCCCTCGCCGGGCCACGCCTCGGTCATGTGGTCCGGGTTCAGATCGTCGACTCCCTCCGGCTGGATCACGATCCGGATCGGTAGGTTGAACGCGCGGGCGAACTCGAAGTCGCGCTGGTCGTGCGCGGGCACGGCCATGATCGCGCCGCTGCCGTAGCTGATCAGCACGTAATCCGCGATCCAGATCGGGATGCGCTCGCCGTTCACGGGGTTGATCGCGTAACCGCCGGTGAACACGCCCGTCTTGACTTTGCCCTCTGCCGTGCGATCGATCTCGCTCTTGCGCGCCGCCTCGGCCACATACGCCTCGACCGTCGCGCGCTGTTCCGGCATGGTGACCTTCTCCACCAGCGGGTGTTCTGGCGCCAGCACCATGAACGTCGCGCCCCACAGCGTGTCGGGCCGCGTGGTGAAGACTTCCATCGGGTCGCCGTCCTCCGTGCGGAAGACGACGTGCGCGCCCTCGCTGCGCCCGATCCAGTTGGTCTGCATGACGGCGCGTTCCGGCCAATCGATCTGGCTATGGTCAGGTTCCTCGGCGTAGTCGGTCGTACGGAAGAACCACTGCTCCAGGTCTTTCTTGATGACCGGCGTGCCGCAGCGCACGTTCGCAGTGACGGTCGTCACCCCACACCTGCTCGCGGGCCAGGGTCGTGTTGCACTGCGGACAGAAGTCCACCGCGGCCATCTTGCGATAGGCCAACCCGTGCTTGTAGAACTGCAGGAAAAACACTGCGTCCATTTGTAGTATTCCGGGTAGGCTTTCGTGACCGCCTCGCTCCCGGTCGAATATGGCGCCCGCTCGTGCTCATAGCGGCTGGCGGCGCGCTGAATTTCGGTATTCTGTTCGGTCCAGATCTTGGGATGGATCTTGCGCTTGATCGCCGCGTTCTCGGCGTTCAGGCCAAACGCATCGAACCCCATCGGGAACAGGACGTTGTAGCCTTTCATCTTCAGCCAGCGCGCCCGCGCATCAGAGGGCAACATCGCATGCCAGTGCCCGATATGCAGGTCACCGCTCGGATACGGCAGCATAGTCCAGCGCGTAGAACGCGGCCGGTCGGGTCAACCGTCGAGCGGTAGAGCCCGTCACGTTCCCAACGCTGAGCCCAGCGTGCCTCTATCTCTTGCGGGGTATATTTATCAGCCATTGCCGTATTCCACTCCATGACGTGTGAGACTGCTGAAAAGTGAGTGCAAACGCTGCGCGGCGCGCGCCACGCACGATGTCATCCGGTCAAGACCGCCTCTCTGCCCGCTGGAGGGCCGCGAGAAGGCAGCCTGACGTCGGTCCCCTGTTCGTTGCCATAGAGCGTCTCATCGGGTTCCTCCTCAATCAAAATCGACCCTGGCGCCTCCGGCTGGGCCGGGGCGTTGGGCCGATCGGTGATCGACGCGGGCCGGACATAGCCTTCAGCCGCAGGCTTGCTTTACACGCGCCGCGCCCGCCTTCAACCGTCTGATGATCCGCTAACGGCGGCTCATCACCTCGTCACGCAGCGGAATTCGGACGGGAGCGGGACGGCGCGGGCGAAGCGCCAGGCGCACCGTTTCCAGAAGTGGGTGCCACTGGTCGTAGAGCGTGTGTTGTGGGCTGCGATTCACCACGATTCGGTGTCCTTTGCTCGATCTCGACGAGCTTGCCTGTCCAGACCAGTCACAAAATCGGCGCTCGCGACCGTGCCAAAAACGAAAAATCCCCTTCGTCAAGCTCCCTGGCCATCAGGGACGAAGAGGACTCCGCGGTACCACCCTGGTTGGTGGCATCATCCGGAACGATAGGTGGACCCGAAGGGGCTCGAACCCTTGGCCTCCACAATGCCATTGTGGCGCTCTCCCAGCTGAGCTACGGGCCCTTGTTCACCGGTGGGCATGCCACCCACTCATTTGCGCGTAACGGACGCCTCCGGCGCGGCCTACTGGCTTCAACCGCGCGGCTCCCGGACGAGTTCGGTCCTGGCGCTCACCGTGGGCGCGCTGCCGGGTCCCACTCGCCCCGGCTCACTGCGGTGATGACCTACTACTTCCGATCACAGCCGTTAGCATGTTATCGTAGCCACATTCTAGCCGTGCCAGGGGTGCTTGTCAAGGCTGATTTGAGGCCGCCACGCCGGGCGCCCGGTTGCGCCATCCCCGCTCCGCAAGTAAGATGGGGTCTAATTGTGCATCCGGCAACATGCCCTTTCGAGGGAAGCAGCAGTGACCTCCACGCCCGCCGCCGTATCCCCCGCGCTGGCACCGCGCTCGCGCCCGCTGTGGCCCGTCCTGGCCGCCGTCGTCCTGCTGGCGCTGGCCGCCCGCATCGTGCCCCAGCCCCGCACCGTGGATGACGCGTTCATCACCTTCCGCTACAGCCGCAACATCGTTGAAGGCCACGGCTTCGTCTACAATACAGGCTCGCGCACGCTGGGGACCACCACCCCGCTATATACCCTGCTGATGGCCGGGATCGCCCAAGCCACCGGGGGCGAGGACTATCCCTGGTTCGCGCTCATCACCAACGCACTCGCCGACGCCCTGACCGCTGCCCTGCTGGTCGCGCTGGTATATCGCCTGACGCAGCACCTCCTGCCCGCCGCAGTGACCGGCGCGCTGTGGGCCATCGCTCCGATGAGCGTGACGTTTGCCATCGGCGGCATGGAGACCAGTGTCGCGATCCTGTGGATGGTCGCCGCGACCGTCGCGTACATTTCCGAGCGCCGCCGCTTGACGGGACTCTTCGCCGCCCTGGGCATCCTCACGCGCATCGATTCGCTGATCTGGGTGGGGCCGTTGCTGGCGCACCAGCTCGTGGTGTGCTGGCGGGCGCGGGGCGTTCCAGGTGAAGGCCAGACCACCCGGCCATGGATCGCGCGGCTGCCCTGGCGAAGCTGGCTGTGGTTCGGCACACTCCTGCTCCCGTGGTTTGCCTTCAGTTGGGCCTATTTCGGCACGCTGCTGTCGCGCTCGCTCAGCGCCAAGCAGGTCGCCTATATCGTCGAAGACTGGAGCGCCCTCACCCGCCTTCTCCAGCACATCGCCACGCCGTTCCTGGAACAGGAGGCCTTCGGCACGCCCGGCATCGTCGTCGGGATCGTGCTCTATCCCGCGCTGGCGATCATGGGGACCGTCTACGCGTTGCGCCGCCAGCCGCGCCTGCTGCCCTTTCTGATCTTCCCATGGCTGTACGTGGTCGTGTTCAGCGCGATGAATCCGCTCATCTTCCGCTGGTATCTGGCCCCACCGCTGCCCGCCTACCTGACCGCGATCGTCCTGGGCGTTTGGGGGGTGGCCGGATCGCTGGCGTCGGCCCTCAAACGCCCGCAGTTTGCCAGGGCATCGATGGCCGCCGCCGCGCTGGCCTGGAGCGCGCTGTCGCTCAACGCCTGGACGCTGCATCCCGATCACGGCCCGGACCGGCCCGCGCCGGGGATGGCCTGGCACGAGATCGAGCTCTACTACCGCGAAATGGCCGAGACGCTGCGCCGCGATTACGGTGTGGACGTGACGACGCTGGTCGCGGCGGGCGACATCGGCGCAGTCGGCTATTACAGCCGCGCCCGGATTCTGGACACCGTGGGCCTCGTCACGCCGGAGGTATCGAACTACTACCCGCTCGACCGGGACCTGGTCATCGAGGGCAGCAACTACGCAGTCCCGCCGGCGATTGTGTTCGATTACCTGCCATCCTATATCGTGTTCATGGAGATGTTCGTGCGCAACGGGCTGGCGCAGAGCCCGCGCTTCGAGGAGTTGTACGACGCTGTGCGCGTGATCCCGACCGATTTCTATGGCACCGGCATGATTCTTTACCAGCGGCGCGATCTCTACGATGGCGCGATGCTGAGGAGTCCTGACAGCCAACCGCCTTTTGGTGGCCAGGGATCATGAGCAGTGCGGCGCCTGGCAGTGACCATCAAACCGGTGTGGCGACGACCGGCTCCTGTGGTTTGCAGGTGAGTCTGGACTTCCGGTACAATTCGCTGCAGGGGAAGTGTGGGAACCATTCAAATTCATTTAACGTTGGCTTATGCACTGCTTAATATGTCCACAGTAGATTGTTTGTCTATCATCTTGACCAGTAATAGGCGCTAGCAAAGGTATTAGCGATGGCCACCATGCCGCTCAGCGGACAAAACGCACAGCGCGCCGACGAAGCACATCTCGTAGCCGGCAAGCGCCGCCGCCAGATACGCGAAGCGCTGACCGGCTATCTCTTTGTGCTGCCCGCCGTCGTGGCGACATTCCTGTTCGGACTGTGGCCGGTGGTCGCCGGTTTCTACGAGAGTCTAAAATCGGGCTCGCCGCTCACCAATAAGTACGTCGGCCTGGGCAATTACGTCCGGTCGTTCGGCAGCCTGACTTACATTTTGTTGTTCGCGTTGTGCCTGATCTTTGTCTATATGGGCTACCGCTCTTGGCGGGGCGCCTATCTTCGCTACCAGCAAACCGGCGACAACATCTGGCCCTTTGTAGTTCCCGGTTTTCTTTTTGCGGCCAGTCTGATCATTTTTGGCTTCAATTTCGTGACCGGGTCCGACCAGTACAGCTGGGTTCCAGTGGTGTTGCTATTGGTCAGTGTCGGCGGTTACTACACTGCCGATCACCTGAAACGCCCGCAAAGCGAATGGAACTGGCCCAGCGTCGGGATCGTCTGGTTCTGGCTGGTTGTGCTGGGCGCCGCGTGGATCGCCGGGCCGCGCCTGGTGCCGGATGGCGACCTGCACACGCCCGTCTGGATCGTCTTGCTCGGCGTGCTGCTATTCACCGGCTACCAGGTGCTGCAGAAACTGGTGCAGATGCACTCCGGGCCGCAGGTGAGCGCGACCATCGTGGTCGGCACGCTCATGCTGCTGGCGATACTGCTCGGGATGTTCACCATCGAACAACTGGAGGAAGACACCGCCGAGGCGCGCGCGATCTCCGCGCTGATCTTCAACCAGCGTGTGCTCGACGGCACCGCCACGATTGTCGACGACGACGCGCGCATCCGCGGCCTGGTGATGAACGAGGAGGTCATCGTCGAGGTGCGGGTCAACGGCCAGACGATCGAAGCTCCGCTCGCGCCGGACGCGTTGACCGAGCTGGACATAGACAAGATCGCAGCGCTCGAGACCGCGCTGGTCAACAACCAGAAGGTCAAAGTGATCCTGCCGGATGGCACCGTGGCCGAAGGCGAGCTGACCGGCATCCCGATGGGCGAGCAGTTGCCGCTGACGCTGGGCGTCGAAGACCCGCAGACCGTCCGTGAAACGTCGATCTATTCGGCCCTCACCGTCGGCGAGAATGTGATCCGTGCGAACGGGCACACCGAGCCACTGTCCAAGCAGATCTACGGAGCGCTGGCGGTCATCATCGGGATCGCCGCGATATACACGATGTCGTGGGTCCGGGGGCGGGTCGACGATGACGACCACCCGGATATTTTCCGGTGGCTGCATATCGGGCGCGTGGCCATGGGCATCGCCGTGGCCCTGATCTTCTTCTACCTGCTCGGCGCGATAGAGCTGTACGACCAGGCCGCAGCGGGCATGGATGCCCTCACCGAAGACCAGTTCAAACAAGCATATCAGTTCGCCACCGGCAGCGCGCCGCGCACCAACCTGCGCACCGAAGTTCTGCGGGCTGAGCTGCTCTACTGGCCCCAGGTGCTCATGGTCGCGGTCGGCTCGTTTCTGATCGGCGTGGCTTATCTCGTGTGGCAGGGCGCGCAGAAACGCGAAACGCCCCTGGGCTTTGGCCTGACCATCGCTCTCGCCGCGGCTCTGATGGTCGGCGGCTGGTTGCTGATCGGCGAGATCCCGCGCACGATTGGCTTGGCGGGGCGCGAAGGCAGCGACACGCTGGATGCTCTCACTCGCACGGCCATGTATTCGATCGGGACGGTGCCGGTACAGCTTGGCCTCGGCCTGTTCCTGGCCTATCTGCTGTTCTCGGAGATCTCGTGGGGCAAATCGATCTATCGCGTGATCTACTTCATGCCGTACATCGCGCCCAGCGTGGCCACCTCGACCGTCTTCCTGGTCATCTTCAGCCCGAATGCCACCAGTCTGGCCAACAAAGCGCTGGGCTTTTTGGGAATCGAGCCGTGGACGTGGCTCAAAGAGCCGGACGGGATCGTGCGCATCTTCTACGAGTCCGTGCTGGGCGGCAATCCGCTCTTCATCCCGGAGGCGCTGGCCGGTCCCAGCCTGGCGCTGATAACTGTGATTCTGTACAACATCTGGGTTTTCGCCGGGTACAACACGGTGGTCTTCCTGGCCGGGTTGGGCGCCATCCCCACCGAGCTGTACGAGGCCGCCGAGGTGGACGGCGCGGGCCGGTGGTCACGCTTCCGCAACATCACGCTGCCGCTGCTGTCGCCCACGACGTTCTTCCTCTCGATGCTGTCCATCATCGGGACGTTCAAGGCGTTCTCGCACATTTACGTCCTGCGCAGCCAGGCTACCGGCAAAGAGATCGACACGATGAGCGTGCACATCTTCAACCAGTTGTATTCGGCCAACGATCCGGGTTATGCGGCGGCGCTGGCCTTTAGTCTGTTTGGGGTCATCCTGGTGTTGACCCTGGTGCAGAACCGTCTGGCACAGGAGCAAGTCTTCTATGGCTAGCACAGATACCACCACACGCGTCCCGCGCAAGGCGCTCCCATCTGCCGCCCGCCCCACTGTCGCCACGGCGCCCTACCGCCGGCGGCCCATCGCGATCAAGCCGTTTCGGATTGTCGTGTACGGGGTTTTGACACTGGGTGCCAGTCTGTTCGTGATGCCCTTCTTCTGGATGGTGAGCACCTCGCTGCAGCACTCGGGCGATATCATCCGCGGGCGCGCCTTTCCCAGCCAGGACGTGCTCAAGATCACGCGCGTCAGCGAGCAAGACCTGGCCCGTCCTGTGCAGGATTATCTGGACGCCGGCCAGTCGCCGCCGTTTCTGACGCGCGTCTATACGCAGCTCGAAGACAGCAAGCGCCAGCGTGGCTTCACTCTTTCGGACTACTTGCGCACGCAGAAGATCGGGTATGCCGAGCTCGAAGTCAACATCGACATCCCGATCATCAACCAACTATGGTCCACGCGCGGCCATTACGTGATCGTCGGCGGCGCGGCGCACTATCTCGAAGCATGGGCAGAATCCAACTTCTCGGAGTATTTCTTCAACAGCGTGATGATCGCCATTCTGACCATCGTTGGTCAGACGATAACCTCCGTCCTGGCGGCGTACGCGTTCGCCCGAATCGAGTTCCCCGGCAGCAATCTACTGTTCAGCCTGTTCCTGGCGACGATCTTCATCCCGACGATGGTCGTTCTGATTCCCAACCGCAACACGGTCACCAGCATCGACCGCTTCTTCACCAGGGAGTTCCCGCAAAAACAGGATGATTGGGGAATCACCGGCCTCCGCGAGGAAATCGGCGAACAGATCTACAAAGGGCTGGATGCGATCGGCCTGGAGAATTTCCTTGGCCTGGGCGATCTTTTCAAGGTCGATGGGCCGCTGGTCTGGCGCTGGATGGATAGCTGGCCCGCGCTGGTGGTGCCGTTCCTGGCGAGCACGTTCAGTATTTTCTTGTTGCGCCAGTTCTTCATGCAGATTCCCATCGAGCTATGGGACGCCGCCCGCATCGACGGGGCGGGACATTTGCGCTATCTGTTCCAGGTCGTGCTGCCCATCTCGCGCGCGGCCCTGGTCACCACGATCATTTTTACCTTCGTCGGCACGTGGAACGCGCTCGAATGGCCGCTGTTGGTCACGTTCTCGGAAAACTGGCGGCCTATCTCGTATGGGCTGTATGCCTTCACGACCGAGGCCGGCTCGGATCTCAACCTGCTGATGGCCGGGTCGGTCATCACGCTGGTTCCCGTCCTGGTGCTGTACCTGTTCGCCCAGCGGCAGTTCACCGAGGGCATCGCCACCACTGGCCTGAAAGGCTAGACCAGCACGCGGGCGGCTCCTGGGCCGCTCGCATGCTTTTGTAGCACGAAAGCGGCCCAGCCTGTACAATACCCTCGTTGTGTCCGGAGTTGTACTGCAAAAGAATGCTATGTGGGGACGTATTGGTACCCTCGCCGGTATCCTGATCGTTTTACTGAGCATCGTAATATCCGCCTCGCACCCACCTGCCGCTGCGCAGGGGAATAACGCCCCGTGTGGATATATCGACGGTTTTGAGTATCCCGTACCCGGCATCGACGTGAATCGCACCGATTTCGGCATCTACCGCTCGCGATTCGGCGGGCTGCATACCGGCATCGATGTGGCCTTTGGCGACCTGGGCGAGCCGGTGCGCGCCGGGGCGCGGGGGCTGGTCACGTACAGTGACATCGAGGGCTGGGATACCGAAAAAGGCGTGGTCGTGATCCAGCACACGCTGCCGGACGGCACGCTGGTCAACACGCTGTACGGTCACATGGAAGAGCTCAACGGTCACACATTCCCGCCGGTCGACACCTGTGTCGAACAGGGCCAGATTATCGGCGCGATTGGCGACCCATCCCTCAGCCGGCCCCATCTGCATTTCGAAGTGCGCACGCGCTATCGGTACGAAGGCGGGCCCGGCTACACCCAAACCAACCCGCTCGAGCTGGGCTGGCTGCACCCGATCGACTTCGCGTACCTGGCACGGTTGATGGCCGGGCCGGCGTACCGGGGCCATTTCACCCTCACCGAGCGCCCAAGCCTGCCCCCCCTGCTCCTCGCCGACGGCAGCTATGTGGTCGCCCACGGCACGACCCTGCGCGGGATCACCGCCGCCGGGCACGCCCTGTGGCAATTCGACCTGATCGACACAGTGAACGGGCTGCTGGCCCTGCCCGACGGGCGCGTGCTCGCCACGACCACCACCAACCAGGTGCTGGTGCTCAAGGGCGGCAGCTACAGCGCGCTGTGGACCGTGCCCCACGCACTCCAGGCGCCGCCGCTGTTGGTCGGCGGGACCGTCGTCCTCATCGGCGAAGATGCCACGCTCCGGGGCGCCACGCCTGAGGGGAGTGTCCTGTGGGAAACGCCGCTCCCCGAAGCGGCCATGCGCTGGGCCGTCGCGGGGAACTACCTGGCTGTGTCCACGACCAGCAGCGATCTGTTGATCGTCGACCAATCCGGCCAGATCCTGCACAACAACGCCTATCCGGACGCCCCGGTGCCCGTGGCCACGCCAGAGAATGAATTCTTGGTGCTGTCCGGCTCGCGGATCGAACGGCTGGACGGCGCGTTTCAGGCTGTGCCGCTGATCGACACCGGGCGCGCCGTGTCGCCGGCCGCCGACGTGGTGTGCGGGCCTGCCGGGGAGTTCTATATCTACACCGGCGAAGGGCGGGCTCTGTATGCCTACGACAGCGGAGGGAATGTGCTGTGGAACGCGTACATGCCGGGCAGCCACCGGCGCGCGCCGCTGTTGGGCCTGGGCGGCGGCCAGCTCCTCTACGCGCTGAACGCGGACGGCCAGCTACTCGCCTATAGGACCGCCGACGGGCGGCTGGCGGCGCAGCTCGCGCTGTATAACGGGGGAACCAGCGGCGTGCCTAACGCGCGCTGGATGCACGTCGCGCCAGACGACACCGTGTCGTTTGGCAGTGGGTTCCTGTCGGCCATCACCCTCAACGGGCTGGACCTGCGCGAAGAGACGCCGCCCTCCTAGCGCCAGGGATCGGGCTGGCGGATGAAGCGGGCTTCGATCCCGGCGTTGCGGAACCAGCCCGGCAGCAGGTCGCGCATGACGACCATCTCGCTGGCGTAGTGCGACAGCCCCAGCAAGTTCATGGGCATTTGGGGCACCAGCGCGCGCATCACTTCGCGCTGTTGGGCCGCATAGTCATAATCACCCTCCAGCCACCAGTGCCCGGTGACGTACGTATCGCAGCCCAGATCGCGAACCTCTTCCAGGTGGCGCGGATCGTCACCGCCGCCGGGAATCACCGCGACGTGCTCCACCGGCTGGCCGTTGAAGCGAATCTGGTTGTAACGGATGTACGGCAGATCGGTCACCTCGGCCAGTTGGTGGGTGAACTCACCGAACGTTTTGTCGCGCACCTTGCCATGCACGCCCTCCATCCCGCCGTGGTGCTGCGAGAACGGCTCCCAGTCGCGCAGCTTGAGCGCCTGTGCCAGCGCGATCACGGTGCTGATCTCCGGGTGGCAGTCCAGCGGGGCGTGACAGCAGTAGTAGCTGATCGCGTGCTCGCGCAGCTCTTCAAGCTGGGCCTCGCTAATGCCCAGGAAGCCGCGCCCGCTCTCCTCGAAATCCGCCGGATGGTGCGCGAAGATCATCGCGCCGGGCGCGCTGCGCTCCAGTTCCATCGCCAGGATCGTGTCCAACACGGTCTGGGTGGGGAACACCACCAGGTACACGCGGTCGATCTCGTCGGTGCTGTTCTGCATCAGTCCGTTCCACGTGCCCTGGACGAAATCAGCCTCGGCGAATTGTTGATACACCGACAGCTCGTCGGGCGGGATGATCTCCGACCAGAGCGCGCGCTCGTCGTATGCCTGAATATCGAAAAAGGCATCCAGTCGCTGCACCAGTTCGGCTTGATTCATGGGATTCCCCCTTGCTGCTGCGCAAAAAGCCGCGCCTCGTGTTCGACCAATTCCATAATCGCCGCAATCGTCGGATCGGGCGGCGTGTCGTCGGGCAGTTCCAGCACGTCAGCCGACTCGACCGTCCACGCAGGCCACGCCATGACCACGCGCCCAATCACCCCGCCGCGCACATCGCCCACCACCGGCTCACCCGCATGAGCCAGCGAAAGGCCCGTCTTCGAGCGATCGACGCGAAAGCCAGGTATGCCCGGCGGTAGGACCGCATCCCCGGCAGCAATCGCCAGCCGGACGTCGCGCTTGCTCAGCTCGCGCGCGGTATCCCACTCGATCAGCGGCATGACGAGTCGATCGCGCAGGCGTGCCAGCGAAGCCGGAGGGATCGGCACGCGCTCCGGGCCGCCGATCACGGCGGCGTCGTAGCCCATCCCATCCAGGATCATCAGCCCGGCGCGTCCCTGCGTCGCCCGGCAAATCCACGAGTGCGGCGAGCACGAATTGCCCAGGTCCAGCACAAATACCGGGCCAGAAGCCGCGCGCCGTTCGGATTGGATCAACGTGAAAAGGCGGGGAAGCGCCGCGAGATAGTCGGCCAGATGCGCAGTATACAACAGCGTGAGTTGAGACGGAGTGCCGGTCAATAATCACACCCTTTACGCCCAGCCGCGATTGTAGCGAGATTGCGCCGAAAGCCCAAATCGGCCTGCCAGGGTCACTTCCCCCGCCAGGCCGGTTTGCGCTTTTCCAGGAAGGCCGCCATGCCTTCCTTCTGGTCTTCGGTGGCAAACAGTGCGTAAAAATGGTTGCGCTCGTAGGCCAGCCCCGCCGAGAGCGCGGTTTCCAGCGCCATGTTGACGGCGTCCTTCGCCAGCCGCACGGCCAGCGGCGCGCGCGCCGCGATCTCCGCGGCCAGCTTGATCGCCACGTCCAGGTATTCCGCGACCGGGGCCACATGGTTGACCAGGCCAAACCGCGCGGCCTCGTCCGCCGTCAGGCGCCGGTCGTTGAGCGCCATCTCCATCGCCAGCGCCTTGCCGATGGTCCGCGTCAGGCGCTGGGTGCCCCCCGCCCCCGGAATAACGCCCAGGTTGATCTCCGGCTGCCCAAACTGCGCCGTCTCCGACGCGACGATCATGTCGCAGGCGAGCGCCAGCTCGCAGCCGCCGCCCAGCGCGTACCCGCTCACTGCCGCGATCACCGGCTTGCGCATGCCGCGCAGCCGCTCCCAGCGCGCGATGAACGCCATGTTGATCATCTCGACCGGGGTGGCCCCCGCCATCTCGCTGATGTCCGCTCCGGCGGCGAAGGCCTTCTCGTTGCCGGTGATGATCATACAGCCGATGGCGTCGTCGGCGTCCATGCCTTCCAGGGCGCCCATCAGCTCGTCCATCAGCGGCCCGGTCAGCGAATTGAATGCCCGCGGGCGATTCAGCCGCACCAGCCCTACACCCTCAGCCGGGTACTCGACAAGAATGTTTTCGTAATCCATCTTAACCCTCCCTAAAAATCTAAACATATAAACGAAACGAGCGACTGCGCGGGCCGCGCTCGCCTGAAAATCCGCTAGCGCGCGATCGTGTCCTGGGTTGCGCGGAGTTGCCCGGAAAAACCGGGCAAAAACTCGGACAGCCCCGCGTAACGACCTTCGGCATAGCCCGCGAGATACTGCCGGAGCACGCTCACCACGCCGGGCAGCATCGTCGCGCCGTGGACCTTGCTCTCCATCAAAATGTACGCGTCGGCCTCCTGCTGGCCCATCGTCCCCTCCAGGAAGATGGGCACCGCACCCAGGCCGAACAACCAGGTAAACTGCTCGTCCCATGTGGGATATTGAGCCGCGACGGCCGGGTCCACCGGCAGCGGATCGCGCGCCGCTGCGGTTGCTTCCGCCGCGTGCTCGCGCAGATAGCCCTGTATCAACAGCCGCCCGAAGGCCATCACCAACCCGCGCAGGACCGTGGCGGGGTCGTCATCGAACGGCCACGGCTCATTGTCGCCCCAGGCAACCCGCGGCGGCATGATGCACACCAGAGTCCCCGGCAGCCGCACGCCGATCTCGGCATCGCTGGGAAACGAAATGTTAGGCATCGCCACCAGCGCCTGGCGGACCGGGCCGACAAACGGCTCGAAAAAGCGCGCCAAATCTGCCGGCTGGACCGCCCGCTCCATCTGCTCGACGGCGCGGTGCCAGAGGGCGTCTTCCTCGTCCCACCATGCGGCCAGCCCGGCCTGCTCGGAAAAGTCGCGCAGGCCATCGTTCCAGCCCGCCGGCGCCCAGGCGAAATCCCCTGCCAGCCCCAGCTCAGGCCCGGTGAGGTTGAGCGCATACGTGAACAGCCGCTCCAGCGGTGTCCCGGCGTCCAGCAGACCTTGCAGCGTGACTACCGCCGGGTGACCGGCCAGGCCAGCGACGCGCTGCGCGGTGCGGCGGGCGTGGATGTGCGGGCGGTGGCGGTGGCGGCCCTGTTCCATTTCCGGCCAGGCTGTCGCGGACAGGGCCGCCGACATCAGTCGCGCCCGGTTGTCAATCGTCACTTGCACTGCGGAAGAGGGCATGGCATGGTCCATCGCTGGCTGGCGAACACACGCATAGAAAGGTTGCCCGGTATTCTACATGACCCCCTGCCAGGATTCAAACCATGCACTCGCCGCCGTCCACGACCAACGCCTGCCCCGTGATGAACGAGGCGGCGTCCGAACACAGGAATAGGATCGCCGCGGCGACCTCCTCCGGCGTGCCGGTGCGCCCCTGGGGAATCCGCGTCGGGTCCGCCGGCTCGCGCGTCGCCGTGATATTGGCCGGGCACACCGCGTTCACCCGCACGCCGCGCCCGGCCAGGTCGCGGGCCGCCTCGCGCGTCAGGCCGATGATCCCGGCCTGGCTGGCGGCAAAGGCGGCGCCGTCCGGGCAGGGCAGCGCGTACCCGGCGGTGCTGGCGACGTTCACGATCACGCCCCCGCCCTCGTCGGCCATCACGCGACCGGCGAGCTGCGTGCAGAAGAACGTCCCGGTGAGGTTGATCTCCAGCACGCGCCGCCAGTCGTACTCATCGATCCGCAGCAGCGCCTCGCGCCGCTCGACCCCCGCGCTGTTGATCAGGATGTGCAGGCCCTCGAACCGGTCGCGCAGGTTCTCGATCATGGCCGCCACCTGGAACCGGTCCGAGACATCGGCCGTCCAGGCCATCGCGCGCCCGCCGCCCGCCTCGATTTCGGCGACGACGGACGCGGCCCGGTCCGGATTAATCGAATTGGCGCAGACGGCCGCCCCAGCCCGCGCTAGCGCCAGCGCCGCCGCCCGCCCGATGCCCTCGCCGGCGTTCGTCACCAGCGCGACCTGCCCGGCCAGATTCACGGAAAAGTTAGCCATCGGCCCTCCTCGCCAACAAACAGGGGCAGCGCTTGTGGCTGCCCCACTGGTAACACATCAGGCTAGACGCGGACCCGCGTTACGCGATGGTCACGTCCTCGCAGAGATACACGTCCTGGATCGCGTTGAGGATCTCGACGCCTTCGTTCATCGGGCGCTGGAACGCCTTGCGGCCGCTGATCAGGCCAATGCCGCCTGCGCGCTTGTTGATGACCGCGGTGCGGACTGCCTGCGCCAGATCGTCCTTGCCCGAAGGCCCGCCGCTGTTGATCAGGCCGATGCGGCCCATGTAGTTGTTGAGCACCTGGTAGCGGGTGAGATCGATCGGGTGATCCGTCGCCAGATCGGTGTACATTTTCTCGCTGAACTTGGCGAACTTGATCGCCTTGAAGCCGCCGTTGTTCTCCGGCATCTTCTGCTTGATGATGTCAGCTTCGATGGTCGCGCCAAGGTGGTTCGCCTGGCCGGTCGTGTCGGCGGCCACGTGATAGTCGACGCCTTCGTGCTTGAACGCGTTGTTGCGGGTGTAGCACCACAGAATGGTCGCCATGCCCATATCGTGCGCGATCTTGAAGGCCTCGCTGACCTCGACGATCTGGCGGCTGGACTCCTCCGAGCCGAAGTAGATCGTCGCGCCGACGGCCACCGCGCCCATGTCATACGCCTGCTTGATGTTGGCGAAGAAGACCTGGTCGTACTTGTTGGGATAGGTCAGCAGTTCGTTGTGGTTGAACTTGAGAACGAACGGGATCTTGTGGGCATATTTGCGCGCCACCGCGCCCAGCACGCCCAGCGTCGACGCGACGGCGTTGCAGCCGCCCTCGATGGCCAGCTCGACGATCTTCTCCGGATCGAAGTAGATCGGGTTGGGAGCGAACGACGCGCCCGCCGTGTGCTCGATGCCCTGGTCCACCGGCAGAATCGACACATAGCCGGTCCCGCCCAGCCGCCCGTGATCGAAGAGCTGCTGCAGGCTGCGCAGCACCGGGACGGGCCGGTCCGACACGCCAAAAACGCGATCGACCCAGTCCGGACCCGGCAGATGCAGCTGGTCCTTCGAAACGGTCTTGCACTCATGCCCCAACAGCGATTCGGCCTCGCTGCCCAACAGGGCTTCAATCTGTTTGATATCGTGCGCCATGATTCTGACTCTCTTTCTGATTCTGACTGCCTGTGCAGATGTCTGAAAATGTGAAGGTCATTTCCCGATGATCCCTCACAATGTCATTTTGGAAAATGGTCGTTTATCATAGGTCAGCAGGGTCAACTGACATATTGACACCAACCCGCGCAGGATGATAACACGCCTGCTGCCCAGCGCAAAGGAGCCGCCATGCCCGCCCCGGACCTGCCCGCCGCACCCGGCACCTACATGCTGATCCTGCGCCTGGACGCACCGGCCCGCATCATTCCGGGGCGACTCGGTCCGTGCGAACTGCCCGCCGGGCTGTATGCCTATGTGGGCAGCGCGCACGGTCCCGGCGGGCTGCGCGCGCGCCTGGCGCGTCACCTTCGGCACGACAAGCTCCGGCACTGGCACATCGACGCCCTGACCGCGGCCGCCTATCCGGTCGCGATCTGGGCCACGGCAGCGCCGGATCGCCTGGAATGCACGTGGGCGCGGGCGCTCGCCGCCCTGCCCGGCGTCACGCTGCCAGTCGCCGGGTTCGGCTCGTCGGACTGCGCGTGCCCGGCACACCTGTTCGCGCTCCCGGAGGGCATGCTGCGGGCCGCGTGGCGCGCGCTCGGCCAGCCCGACGAGATTCGCTATACGTAGCCGTTCTCGAGCAGCAGCTCAGCGTTCAGGATCGAGCAGCCCGCCGCGCCGCGCACGGTGTTGTGCGCCATCGCCAGGAACTTCCACCCGCCGACCACCGGGCACGGGCGCAGCCGCCCGACGACGGTCGCCATGCCGTTGCCGGCGTCACGATCGCGGCGCGGCTGCGGGCGATCCGGCTCGGTGCGGTATTCGACCGGGCGCGCGGGCGCGCTGGGCAGGCCCGGCACCGGGTCCGGACCCACAAACCCGGCCCACGCCGCGATCAGATCGTCTTCGCTCACGTGCTCGGCAAAGCGCACCGACACATTGACCAGGTGCCCGTCCAGCACGGGGACGCGCGTGCAGGTCGCGCTCACCACGCAGTCCAGCAGGGCGATGCGATCGCCGTCCAGCGCGCCGAGCATCTTGCGCGGCTCGGCTTCGACCTTGGGCTCCTCGCCGTTGATGAACGGGATCACGTTATCGGTGATGTCCAGCGCGGACACGCCTGGATACCCCGCGCCGCTGATCGCCTGCATGCTGACCATCTGCACGGCCTGGATCCCGAACCGGCGCAGCGGGGCCAGCGCCATCACCACCGGCGCGGCGGTGCAGTTCGAATTGGTCACCAGCCCGCCCCCGCCCCAGCCGTACTTTTCGCGCTGCGCGGTCACCAGGGCCGCGTGATCGGCGTTTGCCTCTGGCAGCAGAATCGGCACATCCGGCTGCATCCGGTAGGCGCTGGCGTTGGAACACACCACGTGCCCCGCCTCGGCCAGCCGCCACTCGACGGTCTTTGCGATGTCGGCGGGCAGCGCCGAAAACACGATGCGGGACTGCACATCCGCATCTAGCGGCAGGACCTCACGCCCCACCACGTCCTCCGGCGGATTGCCCGGCAGGACCCAGCGAGCGGCCCTGCCGTAAAGCTGGCCCGCGCTCCGGTCGCTGGCGATCACTTCGGCCACGCGGAACCACGGATGGCCCTCGAGAAGCTGGATGAAGCGCTGGCCCACGGCGCCCGTGGCGCCCAGAACGGCGACGTCGATCGGCTGTCGTGCTTGATTCATGATGTCTCTCCTGAGGTCGATGAACCCTTACGGTATGCGAGAATGGAGCCCGTCACTTCGTCATTATGACCAAATGGCTCTGGCTCACGGGTGAATTTCTATCACGAATATCTCACAAATTGATTGACAGATTTGTTTTGTCATGTTATGCTTAGCCGCAATTACCAATTGAATAGCAGCAATACCCCTTTTATCCAGAGAGGTGGAGGGACCGGCCCTGTGAAACCTCGGCAACCGACCGCGAACTTGTTCCGGCATGGTGCCAACTCCGGCAGAATAACGAATTCTGGAAGATGAGAGGGCATTGGGACAACGTATGCACGACTCCAATCCTTCTCAACACGAGAAGGATTTTTTGTTGTCCGTTGGAGCGAGGGGTAACGCCTGCTACGCATTGGCCGACCACACCATACAACGCGTAGGAGAGAAAGCACATGTCCAACAACAACGGTTCCCAGCAACGTCCCCACCGGTTCAATACCCTGGCGCTCCATGCCGGGTACGCACCGGACCCCACCACCGGCGCGCGCGCCGTGCCGCTCTACCAGACGACGGCCTACAAGTTCCGGGATACGGATCACGCCGCCGCCTTGTTCTCCCTGCAGGAAGCAGGCAACATCTACACCCGCATCATGAACCCGACCAATGATGTGTTCGAGCAGCGTGTCGCTGCGCTGGAAGGCGGCATCGGCGCGCTGGCGACCGCGTCTGGCCAGGCGGCGGAAACGCTCACCGTGCTCACGCTGTGCAACGCCGGCGACGAGATCATCAGCAGCGCCGCGCTCTACGGCGGGACGTACACGCTCTTTTCGCAGAGCCTCCGGCGCGTGGGGATCACCGTGCACTTCGTCGAGGACAACGACCCGGCCTCGTTCGAAGCGCTGATCAACGACAGGACCCGCCTGATCTACCTGGAAACGATCGGCAACCCCAAGCTCGAGATCCCGGACTTCGAGGGGATCAGCGCCGTGGCTCACGCGCATGGCATCCCCGTCGTGGTCGATAACACGTTCGCAACGCCCTACCTCTGCCGCCCGTTCGAGCACGGTGTAGACATCGTCGTGCACTCCACCACCAAGTGGATCGGTGGCCACGGGCTGAGCATTGGCGGCGCGATCGTCGACAGCGGCAACTTCGACTGGAAGGCCAGCGGGCGCCACTCCGGCATCGTCGAGCCCGAGCCGGCCTATCACGATGTCGTCCTGGCCGATGCGCTCGGCCCGGCGGCGTTCATTGGCCGCGCGCGGGTGGTGGGCCTGCGCGACTTCGGCGGGTGCCAGGCGCCCTTCAACAGCTTCCTGAACATCATCGGGTTGGAAACGCTGGCCCTGCGGATGCAGCGGCATGTCGAGAATACGCAGGCCGTGGCCGAATACCTCCAGCAGCACCACGCGGTAAGCTGGGTGAATTATCCGGGCCTGCCCAATCATGAAAGCTATGCGCGCGCTCAACAGTATCTCCCGAAAGGCGCCGGCGCGGTGCTCGGCTTTGGCATCAAGGGTGGCAGAGAAGCGGGCCGTGCGTTCATCGACAATCTCAAGTTGTTCACGCACCTGGCCAACGTCGGCGACGCCCGCTCCCTGGCGATCCATCCGGCATCGACCACTCACCAGCAGCTCAGCCCGGCTGAGCAGGCTGCGACCGGTGTCACCGATGACTACGTCCGCCTGTCGATTGGCATCGAGGATATCGACGACATCCTGTGGGACCTGGATCAGGCGTTGACCGTCGCCCAGGGCCAGCACGTTCACTCGACGCAATCACACTGAGAAAGATCGCGAGGCGCCTATGCTGGCCAATACGCATCCGGCCCCCCGGTGGCCCTCACCGCCCGTCACGCGCACCGTCGCGCCCGGCTCGGTGGGACTTGTCCAGCGCCAGATCGCTCACTTCGACTCGCCGCTCCCCTTGAGGAGCGGCGGGACGTTGGAGCGCTTTACGCTGGCCTACGAAACGTACGGGACGCTCAACGCCGACCGGTCGAACACGATCCTGGTCTGCCATGCGCTTTCCGGCGATGCCCACGTAGCCGGCTACCACACCGCCAACTCTGGCGAGAAGCCGGGCTGGTGGGATGACGCGGTCGGCCCTGGCAAAATCTTCGACACCAATCGCTTCTTCGTGCTCTGCTCTAACGTCATCGGCGGCTGCCAGGGCAGCACTGGCCCGTCCTCGCTCGCGCCCGACGGCAAGCCCTACGCCCTGCGCTTCCCGATGGTCACGGTGGCGGACATGGTCGAGGCTCAGCGCCACCTGCTCGACCGGCTCGGCATCAGCAAACTGTTCGCGGTGACGGGCGGCAGCATGGGCGCGATGCAAGCCCTCCAGTGGGCCGTCGCCTACCCTGAGCGCGTAGAGCACGTCTTGTTCCTGGCGGGCGCAGCGCGCTCGTCGGCCCTGCACATCGCTTTCAACGAGACCGGGCGACAGGCCATCTACGCCGACCCGAACTGGAACAACGGCGACTACTACGGCGGACCCGCGCCGGCCAAAGGACTGGCTGTGGCGCGCATGGGGGCTCACATCACCTACATGAGCGAAGCCTCGCTCGAGCACAAATTCGGACGCTGCCTGCAAGACCACGATACCCTACCCTATACGCTGGCCGAGCCGGAATTCGCCGTCGAAAGCTACCTGGCCCACCAGGGGCGCAAGTTCGTCGAGCGCTTCGACGCCAACAGCTATCTGTACATCACCAAGGCCATCGACTACTTCGACATCGGGGCGGACTACGGATCGCTCCGAGCCGCGCTGGAACGGACGCAATGCGCCTTCCTCGTGGTCAGCTTCACCAGCGACTGGCTCTACACCCTCCAACAGGCGCAGGACCTGGTCGAGCCGCTCCGCGAGCTGGGCCGCCCGGTCGAGCATCACCACATCGAAGCACCGTTCGGCCACGACTCGTTCCTGGTCGAAGTGGACCGCATGTCACCGGTGGTCGGCGGCTACCTGGACCGCGCGTGGGCGATGCGCCGGCGCTAGCTCAGGCACTGTGTGCTTGCGGCGCTTGCAGTTGGTCCCCACCGTTGAGTACCACCAGCTTGTGAATCTGGCGCACCGCCTCGACAGAAGAGGCGGTGTCCACAATCATCGACACGCAGTAATCGCTGGCACCCTGGGCAATCGCCAGAATATTGATCCTGGCCTCGCCCAACGCGCCGAATACGCGCGCCGCCACGCCCGACTGGGTGAGCATCCCCGCGCCGACCACCGCGATAATCTCAATGTTGTCGTCCGCCCACACGCGCTCGATATCGCGGCGGGCCAGCTCGTTCGCCATCTCCGCCTGGATCGCCTTCACCACCTGGGCGCTGGTGCTTTCCGGCACGGCGAAACAGATGCTCTGCTCGCTGGACGACTGCGAGATCATCAGCACGCTGGCCTTCTGCGCGGCCACGGCTGAGAACGTGCGGGCTGCGATGCCGGGCACGCCGATCATGCCCCGGCCCGCCACGGTGACCAGGCTCACGTCGCGGATGACGGTCACAGCCTTGACCGTTCCTGGCGACGCCTTTACCTGATTGGTGATCAGCGTGCCGGGGAACGTGGGATTGAACGTGTTCTTGACCCAGATCGGAATGCCGCGCTCGATCAGCGGCTGGACCGTCTTGGCGTGCAGCACTTTCGCGCCGAAGTAGGCCATCTCGCCCACCTCGCCATACGACAGCACCGGGATCACGCGGGCGTCCGGCACCAGGCGCGGATCGGCCGTCATGACGCCGTCCACGTCCGTCCAGATCCAGACCTCGTCGCTGCCCACATATGCGCCAAGCAGCGCCGCGCTGTAATCGCTGCCGCTGCGCCCCAACGTGGTGATGACCCCGTCGCGCGTGGCCCCCACGAACCCGGTCACGACGGGCACCATGCCCCCCGTGACCATCGGCAGCAGCTTCTCCCGGACGATCGCCTCGGTTTCGTCGAAATACACCCCGGCGTTTTCATACTGGTCGTCGGTCACGATCAGATAACTGGCGCAGACGGTGGTGCTCGGCACGCCCCGCTGGCGCAGGACCGCGGACAGGATCGGCACACACATCCGCTCGCCCAGCGAGCTGACCTTCGCCATGGCTTTGGGCGTCGCGTCGCGCAGCACATAGATCCCGTAGCACAGCTTCTCGAACTCGTCGAGCAGCCCGTCGACCTCGTCGAAGACGGCAATGCGCTCGACATCGGATGTGATCAGAGTCCGGATGGCAGTCTCATGTTTCTCGCGGAGCTGGCCCCCGATGACCTGGTAGCGCGCTGCATCGCCCGCCGCCGCCGTCCGCGCGCCCTCGATCAGCAAATCGGTCACGCCGCCCATCGCCGATGATACGACCAACACCTGATGGTCATCGTTGTACGCCGCGCGCACAATGTTCGCCGCGTGCGAGATCGCCTCGGCGCTGCCGACAGAGGTCCCGCCAAACTTCATTGTGATCCGTGCCATGTATCCCTCTCCTCTTACGGCGGCGCTGCTTGCGTCACCCACACAATTTACTCTGTGCCAGATACAAACAGTCTTGCAGAACGGCCGCTGCTGCGGTGCGGTGATCGGCTCCCGGCCCGAAAATGCTCAATGGGTTGCTGTCGTAGCGCCGTGTCCAGAACGAGACCTGGTTTTGCGTGCCGCGCAGCTGGGCCGCCAAGCGCTCGCCCACCATGCGGAGCGCGACAACGCCGCCCTCCGGCCCGACTTCGGCCATATAGCGCGGCACCCCGCTCAGCGCGCCCATATAGGCCGCGAAGTCAAAATCGACTTTGGGTAGCTCGGCCAGGAATTCCTCGACACTGAACTCGGCCATTTCCGCGGGATATAGCGGGTCGACTCGCAGATGGGACATCTCGAGCGGCCAGCCCGCCTGCCGCCCCAGGATCAGCACCTTGCGCGCCACGTCGATCCCGCTGAGGTCCTCGCGCGGATCGGGCTCGGTGTAGCCTTTGGCCTTGGCCTCGCGAACCACGGTCGAGAAGGCTTGGCCATCCTCCAGGCGGCTGCAGACGTAGCCCAGCGTGCCGCTCAACGCGCCCTCGATGCGCTGGACGCTGTCGCCCGTGTCGACCAGATAGCGCAGCGTGCTCATGACCGGCAGGCCGCTGCTCACGGTGGCCTCGAAACGCACCAGCGGGTGGTTGAAGAAAACCCCGGCGTCCACCCACGGCCCGGCCAAAGGGCGCTTGTTCGCAAGGACCACGCCATACCCCAGCTCCAACGCGCGCGCCAAGAGCGGGTCCATCCCCTCGGCGGCGGTGCAGTCGAGGACGATCGCGCGCTCGATGCCCTGCTCCGCGCAGCGCGCGATCACTTCGCCAGCCGCCATCCCGGCCTGTACACCCGGCATGGCAGCCAGCGCCTTGCCCGGATCGCGCGCCTCCGCGAGCACAGCGACCTGCTCCAGCAGGCCATCCGCTTCCACCAGCGCGACACGCCGGTTCGCCAGCGCCACCGGCCACAGGGCGATGCCATACCGGTCGGCGAGAGTCGTCTGTGTGCGCATGAGTTGTGCCAGGAAGGCGCTCCCGACATGGCCCACGCCTAGTACGATCACCGGAATTTGACGCAGTTCAGACAAGATACTCTCTCCCAAATAACCTCGTTTTACGCTGGCGGAATACTGTATCCGCATTCACCTCAAAAACAAAAAGCGCGGAGCCTGTTTGCTGCTCCACGCTTGAAGGTCCTCGGGTTGGACTGGCTACGCCTGACCGCGCCCCCACCGCCGGAGCAACCGGCAAAATCCGGTGCCCATCATAGTGGTACCGGTAGTGGTGGTGGCCATCATTGTGGTCAAGATGAAGGCTGGCATCGTAGCGCTCAACACTCTGGAAACTGATCCGGGTCAAGAATAGCATGGTCGCTGGGTGGCGTCAATAAGCCCGCCCTGGTTTTGGTGAAACTGACCAACGACTCACTCCTTGCGCGCCACCCGGAACTCCAGCGGCAGGCCCAGCAGCAGTTGAGTCTGCGCGTGCAGCACCGGCAGCGCCACACACACGAAGGTCATGATCGCCAGCAGCGGCACGCTCGCCAGCTCGACCAACCGCTCGCGCCAGGTCCACGGCGCGTGGCGAGCGGGCCGGTTGCGCAGATCGAGCAGCCAGAACGCGATTGTGAGCAGCGTCACCACCGTCACCGAGACCTGGAGCAGCACGAATGGACCGGAAGCCAGATGCTGCTGCATGCGCTCCGGGTGCAGTAACACGGGGAGCTGCGAGCCGAACAGCATCACGATCCAGCCCACGCCGCCCAGGATGTTGTCGTGCGCCACGCGCACCAGCAGGGCCAACCCGCCCCGCAGCGACGCTTCCGGATGGCTGGCGATCTGCGCGATCGTGTACCCGATTTCCTTGGCGCCCCAGGCGTGGCGCAGCGTCTGGAGATACCGCTCGCGGATGGCTTCGGGCAGCGTGCTGCCGGTTGTCGCGTGGGCGTGGAACGGCAGGAATACGGGCTGGAGATGGAGATCCTCAGCGCGCTGGAAATGGGTCTTGATGTACATATGCCACTCGTCCGCGATCACGTTCGAGTCCCAGTAGCCGGCGCTGTCGAGCAGGCGCATGCTCATCGAGTACGACGACATAGGTAAGGCGCGCCACCACGGCGCCGCCAGATAGGCCAGTTCCCAGGCGGACGAATAGGCGTGCAGGATGCGCAGCAGCGGGTTGATGTTCCACACGTTGCCATGATAGCGGATTGGGGCCTGCCAGAAGGTCGCGTGGCGCCGCAGGTCAGTGGCGAAGAGGACGGTCAACGCGGCGAAGGTGTCCGGGTGCCAGACGGTGTCGGAGTCCATAGTGGTCACAAGCAGGTGGTTGATGTTGATATCACCCTCGTCCACCAGACGGCGCCGGGCCCAACGCGCCGCCCAGGCTTGGTTGGCGGACTTGCAGCGCATCTCGCCCGCGATGCCCGCCGGGTGGCACACCACGAAGAACCGCTGGAAACACGCTCCGAACTCCGCTTCAAGCAGCGCGCCTTTCTCCGTCGCGCCCGGCTCGCTGGCTTCCATGGCCAGCACCACGCTGATCGACTCGGCGGCGCGGCTCTGCGCGGCGAGATGGCGCAGCGTCCGGCGCAGCGTGACCAGGTCTTCAGCGTAGTTCGGGATCACGACCAGGTGCTGCACGCACTCCAGGGGCAGGCTGCCCCGCCCGGCGCGCCGGGCATATTCGGCGGGCCAGTCCAGGCGGCTCCAGCGGCGAATCAGGGCCAGCCCCCACAGGTTCGCCGCCCCAGCCAGCGCGAACCGCACCGCGACATAAAACGACAGCAGCGCCGCGCCCGACACGAGCAGCAGCGGGGCTGCGATCGCGCCGATCACGACGACGCCCAGGCCGAGCCAGGCCAGCCCGCCTGGGATCATGTCCAGGGCGCGCTCAGGGATCGCCACCGGGCGGGACGCCCGCGTCCAGGGCCGGCGCACGCCCAGCGAGACGCCGCTGCGCCGGTTGCCATCGAATTGGGGATGGGCCATACATGCCTCGCTGGAAAAGCTCCCTTCCCCGCTCGCTAGCGAACACGGTGAGGGAGGCGTCACACCGACGCCGGGGTCATCACAGCGCGGGATAGCATAGCAAATGGGTCACCAGGTGGCAAGGCGGCCCCGGCGCGGAGTTTTGCATTGCGTAAAATCCGGTACAATCATAAGCATATCCCAATTCATAGATTGGACTTGCGGCGCTATGTCTACGAAAGTCTTGATTATCGAAGATGACGTGGAGATGAACCGTCTGCTCGAGCTCGATCTCAAGCACCACGGTTACGAAGTGATGACGGCGACGACCGGGCTGGATGGCCTGCGCTTATTCCACGAGGCGCGCCCCGATCTTGTCGTGTTGGATGTGGCTCTGCCGGGCATGAACGGCATGACGGTCTGCCAGCGCATCCGCGAGCTGTCGAACGTCCCGATCTTGATCATGACGGCCCACGCCATCACCGAGGAGGAAATGGCCGAGGGATTGAACCTGGGCGCGGACGAGTACATGATCAAGCCGCTGCGCAGCCTGGAATTCCACGCGCGCGTAAACGCTATCATGCGTCGCGCTCAGCTCCACAGCGACGCGACGCCCAAGGCGGTGCGCTATGCGGACGATTACCTGATCGTGGATGTCGATTCGCGGCGCGTCACCATCGACAACAAGGAGATCCGCCTGACCCCGACCGAGTTCAAGCTGCTGGCGACCTTCGTGCGGCACAAGGGCCAGGTGCTCACCTTCCAGCAGTTGCTCGAGCAAGTGTGGGGCTACGAATACAACACCGAGCACCACTACCCGCGGATCTACGTCTCGCACCTGCGGCGCAAGATCGAGCCGGACGCCAAGAACCCGACCTACATTCAGAACGAATACGGCGTCGGCTACCGCTTCATCGGCAAATGACGGGCGGCGCGCCTCGCTGCGCCCGCCAGCCATTCCCGTGCCCGCAGCCCCGCGACCGGCGTCGTGGGGTTTTTGTTGCAGAATGCGCGCGCACCAGGGATCAATAGCACTAACAGCCACCGCAATCCGGCTTACAATGAGAGCGCTGTATTTGACTATGCTGGCGCATGCGTCCGCCCTCGAAAGGGGTGCCCCGTGAGACCGAAACCGCCCGCCCTCCGCCGCGTCCTTCGCTGGACGGCCATCCTGGTCGTGATTACCATCCTGGCGCTGTATCTCGTCATGCCTGTCGTATTCGCCATCGTCGTCGTCTTCCCCTACAAGGAGTCGGTCGGCGCGCCCCCGGCAGGGTTCGAGGAAGTCGAGCTGGCGGCGGAGGATGGCGTCACCCTCAAGGCGTGGTACGCACCAGCCACCAACGGCGCGGCGATCATCCTGCTGCACGGCGCGGGCGGCTCGCGCGAGGGCGTGCGCGATCACGCGGTCATGCTGGCCGAAAACGGGTACGGCGTCCTCGCGCTGGACATGCGCGGGCACGGCGAGAGCGGCGGCACGACCAACCGCTTCGGCTGGCAGGGCACGCGCGACGTTGGCGCAGCGGTCGCTTTCCTGCGCGAGCGCGAAACAAGCAACCTGATCGGCGCGTTGGGGCTTTCGCTGGGCGCCGAGGTGCTGCTCGGCGCGGCGTCGGCGTACCCGGAGATCCGGGCCATCATCGCTGACGGCGCGACCCAGCGCAGCATCGCCGAGCTGCGGTCCCTGGAGTCGGAGCGCCCTCTCTACCGCAATTTCACCGCCCGCGTGATGTACGCGACTGTCCAGCTTATCACGGGCCAGGACCCACCCAAGCCGCTGCTGGCTTCCATGCGCGAGGCCGGATCGACCGAGTTTCTGCTGGTCGCCGCGGACAAGGACGATATGGAGGTCCGATTCAACGAGATGTTCGCCGCGACGCTGGGCGAGCGCGCCACGCTCTGGATCGTGCCGGACGCGGGGCACACCCGTGCGTTCAGCCGCTATCCGAACGAGTACGAGCAGCGAGCGATCGCATTCTTCGACGCCGCGCTGCTGGAGCCGGAAGGCGACGCGGCCCCTTAGGCCAGGATGTCCGGTGATGGAAGTTCGCTGGGCGCGGACGGCTCGCCCGGATCACACGTCGCCCGGCGAGTGATGCTCAGCGGCCGGACGAAACGCCAGCAGCCGGTGGGCGAAGCTGGCGTGGAATTTCTCGGCAGGCACGATCGCACCTGCCTGAAGCTCAGGGAAACGCCCTGACGGGTTGTGCACGTAATAGCGGGCGGGCCGGGCCGCTTCCCAGTCGAAGCCATAGACCAGCACCAGATGGCCGCCGTAGCTGTTGCCAGCCGGTTCGCGCTCGCCGATCTCGGGCGTGACAGTCGCCGCCACCAGCCACCCATCCACGATATAGCGGCAGATGGTCAGCGGCGAGACATACGCCCGGTCCTGGGTGCGCAGCCCGTAGCGAGCCGCCAGGTGAATCTGGGCATGGACGGTCCAGCCCTCGTCGATCCACCGCCCGCGCTCGTCGCGCAGCCGGTAGCCGTCAGCGGCCAGCCCTTCCTTGACCAACTGCCACAGCGTCGGCTGGCGTTGGGGATAGAACGCCTCAACGGCCATTTTGATGCACGCCAAGGCGCACACGCGCGGCGCCCAGAAGGCGTACTCGCCGGGCTCGGTCGCGCCGAATGTCCGCCAGCGCGGGTCGTGTGTCCCATCGTAGCCGCGGTGGATGTAATCGTAGATGCGCTCCGGGCTGGCGAACTGTGCCACATACGGCACGCTGGCGGGCGACCGGTACGTGCCGCTGGCCAGCCCGGCCAGCGCTCGCGTCGCTCGCCAGTGATCGGGCAGGCTCAGCGCGGGATCGATCCAGGGATGGAGCGCCGCCTTCAGGCGGCCCAGCCCGCGCGCCTGTGTCACTACTTCTTGAGCCCCTTCAAGCCGCGCGCTGCCGCGTGCGCGAGCAGGCCGGTTTTGTAGTTGTAGACGGTCTTGCGCTTCTCGGCGTGAGCATCGAAGGCCAGCCGGATCAATTCGTCCACCACCTGCTGCGGGGACATGCCTGATTCCTGCCACAAATAGAAGGCCATCGAGCCGGGCAGCGTGTTGATCTCGTTCAGGAACACCTCGCCCGCTGCCTCGCGCACCAGGAAATCGACGCGCGCCGTGCCCCGTCCATCGACCATCTTGAAGGCGTCGATCGCCATCTGCTGGATGCGCTGCGTCAATTCTTCCGAGATCGGCGCCGGTATCTTGCGCTCGGCGCCCTTCATGCCCGCAGGGCCTTCGCCGCGCATATACTTTTCCTCGTACGTCAGGAATTCCTGCCAGGTGATCGGCTGTTCGAGGACCGACGCACGCACGTCCTCATTCCCCAGCAGCGCGCAGTTGATCTCGATGGCGTCTTGCACGGCTTTCTCGACGATGATCCGGCGGTCGAAGTTGGCCGCAATGTTGATATAATTCCGCGCTTCGTCCGCGTCGTTGGTGCGCGCCACGCCGATGCTCGATCCCAGCGAGGCCGGCTTGATGAAGGCCGGATAGCCCACTTCGGACTCAATCCGCGCCAGCACCGCCCCGGGATCGCTCACCCATTCGTGCCGGGTGAAGCCTACATGCTCGACCACGGGAATGCCGTGGTGCGCCAGCAGCGTCTTGAGCATGATCTTGTCGCGCACGAGCGCCGAGGCCATCACACCGGCCCCGACATACGGAATATCGGCCAACTCAAGCAGGCCCTGCAGCGTGCCGTCCTCGCCGTGGGAGCCGTGCAGCGCCGGGAACACGACATCCAGGCGCTTGACCTGGCTGCGCGCCATCAGGCCGCTGACCGGCGAGATGATCAGGCCGTGATGCTTCGGGTCGGGTGAGATCAGGGTTTCCTTCATGCCCATCAGCTCGGCGAGGTTGTCCGCCTGGAAATGCTTCAACTCGCGCAGCCCCGGTCCTGTGAGCCAGTGTCCGTCGCGCGTGATATAGATCGGCACGACCTCGTACTTTTCGGGCCGCATCACCTGCATCAGTTGCTGCGCCGTCACGATCGAGACGTCGTGCTCGACCGAACGACTGCCAAAAACGATGCCGACCGTGTGTTTTTTGGATGTGCTGCTCATATGGTCCTCGTGCTCATGCCGTAGGGCCCGACCGTCTACACATACGTATCGGGCAGATCATTCAAGAATAACACCGTGTCGCCCTCCTGGAGGGCCGTGCGGAACCAGGCGATCGCCTCGTCTCGCGTGTCGAACACGTGAAGATGCTCGCTGTCGAACCCGGCCTCGAGAATGCCGCGCTGGATGGGCCGCGTCTGCTCGATGCCCACCAGCACGATATCCGTACACACCTGCGCCGCGTGGCGCCCCAGCTTAGCGTTCTCCTGCTCTTGCAGCGACCCTAGCTCCACGATGCCAGGCGTGATCAACACGCGCCGCCCATCCTGGTGTAGCGCCAACACGTCGAGCGCGGTCTTGGCGCCCACCGGGTTGGCGCTGTACGCATCGTCGATGACCGTGATGCCGCCGGGCAGGGTCTTGCGCTGAAGTCGGTGCTCGGCGGGCTCGAGTGTCGCCACGCGCAGCGCGATCTCGTTGAGGGTCATGCCCAGGTGCCGGGCCACCGCCACCGCCATCAAGATGTTGGTTACGTTGTGGCGGCCAACGAGCTGCGTGGTAAACCGCTGTTCCTCGCGCAGCAGCGTATCGATCAGCGTGAACTCCATGCCGTCGATCGCCTCGTGAATATCGGTGGCGATGAAGCGAAGCTGCGTCGCGTGCTCCGCGTTTTGCCATGTCACCGCGATGCGGACATCGGGATACCCGCGCTCGTACATCGCACGCACGAAGGCGTCGTCCCAGTTGAAGACGCCCACGCCATCGGGCGGCAGCGCCTCGATGATCTCGTACTTGGCTTTGGCGGTCGTCTCCAGGCTGCCGAAGCGCTCCAGGTGCTGGGGGCCGACCGCCGTCACCAGGCTGATCTGGGGCCGGGTGAGCTTGCAGATCTCGCGGATCTCGCCCTCGACGTAGGCGCCCATCTCAACGATGAAATAGTCCACCGGCTCGTCGAGCGCCAGCTCGTTGTTGATCACCATGCACACGCCCATCAGGGTGTTGTAGCTCTTGGGCGTCGCCAGCACGCGATAGCGCCCGCTCAAAATATGAGCCAGATATTCCTTGGTGCTGGTCTTGCCATAGCTGCCCGTGATCCCGATCACGGTTGGCCCGGCCTTTTGGAGCCGGCGGCGGGCCCGCTGGCGGAACATGCGCCGGAACCCGGCCTCAATCGGGTACATCAGCGTGTTGGCCAGCGGCAGGATCAGCGGCGTCAGGTGAAACACCACCAGCCCGATAACCGTGCTGACCGCAAACCGCGTCCGGTCGGCCAGGCCGAAGACCGCGTTCAGTGTGATCTCGGCCCCGACCAGCGCGATCACGCTCAGGGCGGTCGCTGTGATTAACAGCCGGGCCGCCCGCTGCGTGACCTTGAACTTCTGCTTGATCTCCTTGGGCGGTTCCGGCCACACGCCCAACACCGCTGCTGTGCCCCACACCAGCAGGTAGATCATCTCGGTGTCCTGCCCGACCCAGTTCAACGCCAGCGAGATCAGGGCGGCCACCCCGGCGAACACCAGCGCGCGCCACATGACGTAGCGCTGGGGCCTGGCCACGACCCAACGCAAAAAGCGACGGCTGTCGTACCCCTCAAGCTGGAAGTAGCGCGCCAGCCGCCAGATCCGCAGCAGGATGCCGGCCAGCCAGATCAGAATCAGGCTCTGCACCATCAGCAGATCACTCTCCACCACCCAAAAAGTGATCCACGATGTGAACGGTCTCGTTCAGCCGTTCCAGGTAAGCGAAATGCCCTGCGCCCGCGAACACGACCAACCCAGCATCAGGCATGATCTGCTCGAAGCGCCGGCCCTGCCACAGGGGAGTCTCCTGATCCTGGTCGCCCCAAATCAACAGGGTCGGCAGCGGAACGCGCTCGGCGTAGGCTGTCAGGTCCTCCTCGATTACGCGAATGAACGTGTCGCGCAGCGGCCCGGCTGTCAGGAAGTCCTCCGAGGCATAGCGCTGGTTATAGCGCTCGCGCAGGCGGTCGCGCAGCCCAGTCATGTGCAGCGTCTCAAGCCCCTTGCGGACGCTGCGCGACACGCCGCTGCGCAAGGCCTGCAAGACGTTGCGTGGCGTGCGGATCCCGGCGCCGGAGGCCAGCACCATCCGCGAGAAGCGCGCGGAATGGTCCGCCGCCAGCATCAAGCTGATGCGCCCGCCGAACGAGTGCGCGATCAAGGCCGTCCGGTCAAGCTGTGCGCGTTCCAGGTAGGCCAGGACAAAGCCAGCATAATCGCCCACACCCCACGTCGTGGGTGGCACATCGGTCTGGCCGAAGCCCGGCAGATCGAGCAGGTGAACTTGGTATCCCCTCGGCGCCAGCCGTTCGGCGACCGGCCAGAAGCTCTGGATGCTGCCGCCCCAGCCGTGCAGCGCCAGGACGGGCCGCCCTTCCCCGACCACGCAAACGCCGGTCTGCATCCCGGCGATCTCGTCCAACCTGACCGGCGCGCTGCTCATGATCGCACCACTTCGATCTGAGCGCCCAGCCCAACCAGTTTGCTGACCACGTTCTCAAACGTGCGGTCGATCAGCTCCGCGCTGTCGATGATCACGCTGCCCTGCGAGCACAGGGCCGCGCCCAACAGCGCCAGCCCGGTCCGGACGTCGGGCGTGTCCAGATACTCGCCGCGCAGAGGCGTCGGCCCCACCACCAGGGCGCGGTGCGGATCGCACAACACGATCTGCGCGCCCATGCTGGTCAGCTTATCGACGAACAGCAGGCGGTTGTTGAAAAGCTTCTCGTGGATAAGCGTCGTACCGTGGGCCTGCGTGGCGATCAGGGTGGCGATGGCCACCAGATCCGACGGCAAGCCCGGCCAGGGCGAAGTTTCGATCGATACGTCTAGGTCTTCTTCGCGCTGCGAAAGCTCGAGCCGGTCGTGCACAGGCAGAAACAGCGTGGTGCCGTTCAGGTAAAGCTGAACGCCCAGCCGCGCCAGCACGCGCGTGATCATGTGCAGATGCTCAGGGACGACACCCTCGACGGTCAGCGCCCCACGCGTGATCGCGCCGATGGCGGCCACACTCGCGATCTCGATGTGGTCCGGCGCCAGGTCGAACTCGCCGCCGTGCAGCGCGTCCGTCCCGCGAATGGTCACGACGTTCGAGCCGATCCCGTCGATCTGCGCGCCCATGCCAACCAGCATCCGCTGCAAGTCCTGGACGTGCGGCTCGGAGGCGGCATTCCGGATCACGGTTTCGCGGCCCAGGCTCGCCGCCAGCATACACACCAGGGATGTCGCCGTGACGCTGGTCTGCATTAGCGTGATGTCGCGCCGGTCCCACTGCGCCGCCTGAAAATCGAGCACGCCGCCGGTCATGGTCACCGTGACGCCCAGGTCGCGCAGGGCCATCAGGTGGGCATACAGCCGGCTCGCCGGGTACGCGATCTCCATGCGCGCATAGCGCCGCCGCGCCAGGATCGGCGCCAGGAACATCACCGTGCTCACCTGGGATTCGGTGAAGTCCTGTTCGAGCGAGCGGGTGTGCAGCGCGGGAGTATGCAGCCGAACCGTGGCCCCTTCCCGGCTCACCGCCGCGCCCAGGATCTCGGCGGCTTCCAGCATCATGGCGGTGCTCAGGGTATCCGGCACGCCGTTGAGCGTCACAGCAGCATCAGTCAGCAGTGCCGCCGCGGTGAGGGCCAGGGCTGCGTTGCTGTTGCCCGACGGGCGAAACGTCCCCTGCAGGGGGTGCCCGCCATGCACGACGATCTGCATACACTCTCTCCTGGTTTTCAGGTCGCTACCGGCGTGATTATACCAGGAAGCCCTGACCTGCAAACATCGTAACGGGGGCGAGAGCGTTGTACAAAGTGTTTGCCAAAACCGTTAATACATAGCAGAATAGTAGGATGATCCGCCATTGAAGTGGAGGATATGCCACCATCTCCGTGTGCCGGTAAGGACGCGGACCAGCGACGATAGCGCACGCAGTGTTCAGCCAGCTCTGTCAGAATCGGTGACGCGCGTCACCGACCATCTATGTCCTCTTCACGACCGGGGGGATCTGTCGGGTAATCAATACTGGTTTCATGGTAGGCCACCTGACGTGGTCGCTTGTTGCAGAAGGGAGTCCAGATGGACAAATTACCGAGTCTGTCGTTACGACAGCGGCTTATGATTGGTGGGGCAGGCGTCATAATCGTCATCGGGTTGATCGTGCTGATCGCCTTGCTCGCCCGCTCGCGGTCGGATGCCGCCTCAGAGCAGCCCATTGCGTTCAATCACCAGATCCACGCGCAGAACGATATCCAGTGCCAGTTCTGCCATTATGGCGTGAATCAGGGTCCCTCGGCGGTAATCCCCAGCGTGGAAAAATGCATGGGGTGTCACCAGTTCGTGGCCACCGACAACCCCGAAGTCCGGAAAATCGCCGAATACTGGGCGGATGAAGAGCCGATTCCCTGGGTGCGCGTCAACGAGCAGCCAGACTTCGTGTACTTCAACCACCACTCGCACGTCGCCGCCGGCGTAAGCTGCGGATCGTGTCATGGGGACGTCGCCAATATGAGCGTCGCCGAACCGGTCGCCAAAATGAACATGGGCTTCTGCCTGGACTGCCACGCCGAACAAGACAACAAAGATGCGCTCTATGATTGCGCCGTCTGCCATCGTTAGGAGAAGACTATGACGAATATCACGCGTCGCAATTTTCTCAAGATCAGCGCGGCAGGCACCGCTACAGCGATCCTCGCCGGTTGCTCTCAGGAATCCGAGCGCTGGGTCACGCTGGAGCCGTACGTGCGCGCTCCCGAAGAACAACTCGCCGGCGTGCCGAATTACTACGCCACGACCTGCCGCCAATGCCCGGCAGGCTGCGGAGTCATCGTCCGGATCATGAACGGGCGCGCCGTCAAGCTGGAAGGCAATCCCGAACACCCGGTTAACCGCGGCAAGCTGTGCGCGCGCGGCCAGGCCGGGCTGCAGCTTCTGTATAACCCCGACCGCGTGACCGGCGCCGCGCGCCAGGAAGAACGCGGCAGCCGGGAATTCGAATCGGTCGCCTGGAATGACGCGATCAACGCCATCTACGAGCGGATCGAGGCGGCCGGGAACGGCGTCGGCGTGTGGCTCGGATCGACGACCTCCGGGCATCTGGTGGACCTGTTCGCGCGGTTCGCGGACGCCATCGGCGCCCCGGCCCCGGTACGCTATGACCTGTATGCCGGCTTCCACGGCTACCACGCGCTCGAGGCCGCCACTGGCAGCCTGATCGACGCGACGGGCCTGCCCACCTACGATCTCGGAGGGGCCGACGCGGTGTTCTCGTTCGGTGCCGATTTCCTGGGCACGTGGCTGTCGTCCACTGGCTATGGCGTGGAGTTCGGGCGTTTCCGCAGCCAGCCCCTGGGCCAGCGCGGTTTTCTGGTCCAGTTCGAGCCGAAAATGTCGATCACCGGCGCCAAGGCCGATCGCTGGGTGCCGCTGCGCCCCGGCACGGAGGCGCTCGTCGCCCAGGCCATCGCCCGCATCATCGCCGATGAAGGGTTCGGCGCCGCCGACCGGGTCGAGCGCGCCGGGACCCTGGCGGGCAACGTGGACATCGAAGAGGCCGCCGCCGCGTGCGAGATGCCGGTCGAGGCGCTGGTCGAGCTGGCGCGCGTCTTCGCCACCGCGGACCACCCGCTCGCCCTCCCCGGCAGCACGGTCGCTGGCGCGAACAACGCCGCCGAGGCCATCGCCGCCATCCAGGCCCTGAACATCATCGCGGGCACCGTCGGCCAGCCGGGCGGCATGTCGATCACACCGGCTCTGCCGGATGCACTGCTCGCCGCGCCGCCATCGTCCACCTTCGCCGACGCGACCGCGCTGATCGAGCGCATGAACGCGGGCGAGATCAAGGTGCTGCTGGTCCACGGCGCGAATCCGGCCTTCGACCTGCCCGCGGGCGCTGGTTTCGTCGAGGCGCTGGCGAATGTGGACCTGGTCGTGTCGTTCAACCCGCTGGTGGATGAAACCTCGGTCCATGCCGACTACATCCTGCCGGATCGCGTCTACCTCGAAGGCTGGGGCTACAGCGTCGCGACGCCGGCGTTCGGCGGCCTGCCTGTGATCAGCAGCCAGCAGCCGGTCGTCGGCCCGCTGTATGACATCCGCAGCACCGGTGACGTGCTGCTGACCGTGGCGCGCGGGATCCCCGCCGCGGCCCAGGCCCTGCCCTGGACCGACGAAGTGGCGTTCATCAAAGAGATGATCACCGCCCTGCCCACCGGCGCCGCCGGCGGCGAAGACGAGGAAGTGCGCTGGGCGCGGTACCTGCAGCACGGCGGGTGGTGGCCGGTCGAGGCCACCGCCGAAACACCCGCCGTCATCGCGAATGCGCCCGCCAGCGTCCCGCCCACGACGTACCAGGGCGACGAGGGCGAGTATCCCTACCATCTGCACCTGTTCATGTCGGTCTTGCTGGGTGACGGCAGCGGCGCGAGCCAGCCCTGGCTCCAGAGCACGCCCGACCCCATGACCACGGTCTCGTGGCAGACCTGGGTGGAGATCAACCCGGCGACGGCCCGCGATCTGGGCCTGGATCACGGCGACATCGTCGAGATAACCTCGCCACAGGGCGCGATCCGGCTACCGGTGTATATCTTCCCGGCCATCCGCCCCGACACGGTCGCCATCCCGCTCGGTCAGGGCCACCAGGACCTGGGCCGTTACGCCAGGAATAGGGGCGAGAACCCGCTGGCCCTGGTCGGCCTCGAGACGGACGCTTCCGGCAATTACCTGGCATGGTCGAACGTGCGCGTGGCCATCCGCAAGACGGATGACACGCGGGCCTTGCCGCGGCTGGAGAGCACCATCGAGACAGACGAAGAAGTGCATATCCCGTTCTAAACCAGGAGCGATATTGATGGCAGACAACACCACAGAACATAAATGGACCATGATCGTCGACCTCGATAAATGCACGGGCTGCCAGGCCTGTGTGGTTGCCTGCAGCGCCGAAAACAACATCCCCACCCCCAGCGAAGACGAGATCCTGCGCGGGCGCGGGAACCAGTGGATCCGCATCGAGCGGTACTGGGAAGGCGAGTTTCCGGATGTCAAGGCGCGCTTCCTGCCGGTTTTCTGCCAGCAGTGCGGCAACGCCCCGTGCGAACCGGTCTGCCCGGTCTACGCGTCGTATCACAGCGAGCAGGAAAACCTGAACATCCAGGTCTACAACCGCTGCGTGGGCACGCGCTACTGCGGCAACAACTGCCCGTACCGGGTGCGCATCTTCAACTACTTCGCGCCCCACTTCGACGCGCCGCTCGAGCAGCAGCTCAACCCGGATGTGACCGTGCGCAGCCCTGGCGTGATGGAAAAATGCACGTTCTGCATCCAGCGGATCCGGCGCGGGCGTGAAACGGCCAACGCCGAGAACCGCCCGCTGGAAGATGGCGAGGTGGTGCCAGCCTGCGTCCAGGCGTGCCCGGCGGACGCGCTGGTCTTTGGCGACAAATACGACGAGAACAGCCGCGTCGCCCAAATGGTCCCCAACGAGCGCCAGTTCAAGCTGTTGGAGCACATGGGCACCGAGCCTGCGGTTTATTACCTGAAAGGTGGAGAGACCCATGTTGGAGAGTAGAGCAGACAGCAGCCCTTTCTGGCAGCCGCACGATCCTGAGGACGCGCACCTGGCGGAGCAAGTCGAACACGGGCGCGAAGAACATCTGCTCCTCGATCCGCTCCCGCCGGCGGAGAACAACGCGATCGTCCTGGAGTCGATGAAAAAGACCGGGCGGGCGTTTTGGATGGCTGTGCTCGCTCTGGGCGGGCTGACTCTGGCCTTCCTCGCCACCTGGATCGTCCAGATATTCTCCGGCATCGGCGTCACGGGCCTCAACCGCTCGGTGATGTGGGGACCCTACATCGCCAACCTGATCTACTTCATCGGCATCGGCCACGCGGGGACGTTCATCTCCGCCGCGCTGCGCCTGCTGCACATGGATTTCCGCCGCCCGATTGCGCGCGCTGCCGAGCTGCTCACGCTGTTTGGCCTGGCGGTCGCCGCGCTGTTCCCGATCATCCACGTGGGTCGCATCTGGAAGCTGTTCTACATGATGCCTATCCCTAACCAGCGCGAGCTGTGGCCGAACTTCCGCTCGGCGCTGTTCTGGGATATGACGGCCATTACCACCTACCTCATCGGCAGCACGCTGTTCATGTATCTGGCGCTGCTGCCCGATCTGGCGATGGCCCGCGACCATACGACCGGCTGGCGGCGCAAGATCTACGGCGCGCTGGCGCTCGGCTGGCGCGGCACCGAAGGCGAATGGCACAAGATGGAGAGCACCAGCAACATCCTGAGCTACGTGATCATCCCGGTCATGTTCTCGGTGCATACCGGCGTGTCGTGGAACCTCGCGATGTCGGTCCAGCCCGGCTGGCACAGCACGGTCTTCGGGCCGTTCTTCGTGGCGGGCGCGCTGTTCTCCGGCGTGGCAGCGGTGATCCTGGTGATGATCATCATTCGCAAGACGATGCGCTTCGGCTACTTCCTGCGCGAAGAGCATTTCAACGCGATGGGTTTGTTCCTGCTGATTATGTCCTTCACCTGGATCTACTTCTACTTCGCCGAGTGGATTACCAACTGGTACGGCAACCTGCCGATGGAGAAGGCCATCCAGCGCATGCTGACTGGCGATCTCGCCCCGCTGTTTTACCTGATGTTGTTCGCTAACATCGTGGTCCCGGTAGGCACGCTCTGGTCGCGGCGCGTCCGCACATCGCTGCCGGCCATGTTCGTGATCTGCATCTTCATCCAGATCGGCATGTACATCGAGCGCGTGGTGATTGTTTCCGGTTTCCTGTCGCGCAATGAGCTGCCGTTCAACTGGGTGAACTACACGCCTCACCTGCCCGAAATCCTGATCACCATCGGGACGTTCGGCTTCCTGTCGCTGATGTACCTGTTGGCGACGCGGGTGGTCCCGATCATCCCGCTGTGGGAAGTCTACGAAGGGCAGGCGATGCAGACGACCCGCCGCATTGGCCGCGCCATTCTGCCGACCCGTACCGAATCGCACTAGGAGGAGACAATGGCCAAATTCATGCTGTTGGGCTTGTTTGACAACGTGACAACCGCGGCCACCGTCGTCGGCGAGGTGCGGGATCTGGGGATCAAAGACTCCGAAATGGAGATCATGTCGAATATCCCGTACGCCTCCAAGATCTTTGGCCGCAAGACGCCGCGCCAGTGGTTCCTGCCGTTCGCGCTGGGCGGCATGGTGACTGGCGTGCTGGTGGCGTTCTTCATGTCGTATATCACCCCCAGGCTGTACCCGATCGAGGTGGGCGGCCAGGGACTGACTCCGGTGCCGCCGAGCGCGATCATGTACTTCGAGTTCGTCGCGCTGTTCACCATGCTGGGCGTGTTCGTCGGCTTTCTGCTCCAGACTCGCTTCCCCATCCTGGTGCGCCAGATGTATGATGAGCGGATCACGGAGGGGTATATCGGCGTGCAGGTGCTGGCACCCAGCGAAGCGGCGATGGACCAGGTCGTGCAGGTCTTCGAGAGCCATCACGCCGCCGTGGTCAAGCGCGAAGACGCGGCCGGGTTCCCGGCCCAGGGCATACGCCACCTACTGTTTTGGGGCGGCCTGGGGGCCGCCGGGCTAGTCGCGGTGTTGATCCCCCTGCTGTTGACCTACGACGTGATCAGCGTACCCTGGATCAACGCCATGAAGGACACCGTCGTAGTCAAGGCCCAGGAAGGGCCGCGCCGCGCTGCCCCGCCCGAAGCCGTTCCCGTCCAGGGGCCGGTGCTCATCGCCGGGCAGCCCGCCACCGAGCGCCTGCCCGACACGCCCGAATCGCGCGAGCGCGGGGCGGCGCTGTTCTCGGTCAACTGCGCGATGTGTCACGGGCCGGCTGGCAATGGGCAGGGCGTCGTCGGGCTCAAGCATTTTCCCGAAACGCCGCCCCTCGATGGTGAGCGGGCCGGGGCGCTGTCCGACAACGACATCTTCCTGGTGATCACCAACGGCAAGAACCGGATGCCCAGCCTCGCTGAGAATCTGAGCCCGGGCGACACCTGGGACATCGTCAACTACGTGCGCAGTCTGGGTGGGGCTCCGGCACAAGCCGGGCAGTAACGTGTCACGTTTCGCGGATTTTCACGGGCAGCGTTCTGCCCGGCGACACCTGAACGGAGGTCGGTTGTGACTAGACGAACCTGGATGATGATCCTGATCGGAATAGGGCTGAGCATCCTGTTAGGAGCCTGTGGCGGGGGCGACCTGGCCGGAGACCTGACGCCGATTCCCACGCTGCCCAAAGGCGAAGAACCCGCCCTGATCGACGCGCTGCAGAGCGCAGCGGTCCCCGAAGAGACCGCCGTGACGGAAGACGCCGGTGGCGAGGGTGATCTCGCCGCGCAGGGCGAGGAGCTGTTCGCCGCTGCGTGCGCGGGATGCCACGGCGCGGCGGCGGGCGCCGGCCCGGCCCTGGTGGGCATGGCGGACCGCGCGGCGACGCGGGTCGAAGGCCAATCGGCTGAGGACTACCTGCACGAGTCGATCGTGAGTCCCGGCGCCTTCGTGGTCGAAGGCTATAGCAACATCATGCCGGGTGGCTACGGCGACCAGTACTCTGACACCGAGCTGGACGCTCTGGTGGCGTACATCATGGCCGAGGGCGCCGGTGAAGAAGCCGCCGAAGCGGAGGCAACTGAGGAAGCAGCGGAAGAGCCGACCGAAGAAGCTGCCGAGCCAACTGAAGAGCCGACCGAGGAGCCAACCGAGGAAGCCGAGCCCGAAACCACTGAAACCGCCGAAGCTGAAGAGACCGCCGCGGCCGGTGAGGTCGCTGGCGATCCGGAAGCGGGCGCCACAGTCTTCAACCAGGCGTGCAGCGGCTGCCATGGCGCGGCGGCGGGCGCGGGTCCAGCGCTGGCCGATCTCAACGCGAACGCCGAGGATCACGCCGCCGATCATGGCGAGGGGCAGACGGTTGTGGAATTCTTGCACGAGTCCATCGTCGACCCGAGCGCCTACATCGCTGAGGGCTTCAACGACGGGATCATGCCCAAGACCTACGGCGACCAGTATTCCGACGAAGAGATCGACGACCTGATCGCGTACATCCTGGCCCAGTAACCCCGCTGGCGGTTCTGGCAGCCGGCAGATAACCGCTGTCACCGAGGCGGCGTCGCGATGCGTGCGGCGCCGCCTCGCCTGTGTTATGGTTTGGTTTGGTTGCCGTCATCGTGGTAGGATTAACGCGTTTTCGTCCAGTCATCCGTGAGAGCCGGCATGTCCCGTCGATTTCGGTGGTCCATCCTCGGCCTGGCCCTGATGGTCTCGATCCCGCTGCTGTTCGCGAACCGGGGCGTGCAGCGGTCTCTGCTGGCGCAGGACGATCCCACTGCCACGCCGAACATCAACTGGGTCTACGTAGCGGCGGGCGTCAACGTGCGGAGCGGTCCCGGCCTCAACTACTCGCCGATCGGCGCGCTGGCCGTGGGCACGTGGGTCCAGCCGCTGGCGCGCAGCGTGGACGGCGAGTGGGTTCTGATCGCCTATCTGACCACCCAGGGCTGGGTCCACCGCGACGGGGTGAGCTGGCGGCTGAATACCGATGCGCTGCCCATGATCGAGGATGAGGAGCCGACACCCGTCCCGCGACCGCTGTACTACAACACGCCGGGCGGGCCCACCTACACGCCCAACGCGAACTGGGTCTCGGTGGGCGCGGACGGCGCTTACGTGCGGTCCGGCCCCGGCCAGGGATACGTGCCGGTCGGGATGCTGTATACCGGCGACGTGGTGGACCCGGTGGCGCATGACGAAGCCGAAGACTGGATGATGATCCGGTACGACGATGGCTACGGCTGGATCCGGTACGATCTGGTCGTGTGGGTGACCGATCTGCGCACGCTGCCGGTCATCGATTTCCCGGAGCTGACCCCCTCCTTCACCCCGGTCCCCACTCGCGTGCCCAATACGCGCACGCCAACGCCCAGCCGGACCCCATCGCGGACACCGACGCCAACGCCATCCAACACGCCGACTCACACACCGACGCCGGCACCGTCCGGCACGCCAACCGATACGCCCACGGTGACGCCATCCGATACCCCGACGCGCACCCCGACCGCCACCGCCAGCCGGACGCCGACGGCCACGCGCACCGCGTCGCCCAGCCCCACGGCAAGCGCCACGTCGACTAACACGCCGACCCATACGCCCACAGTGACGCCATCCAATACAAGGACGCACACGCCCACTGCCAGCCAGACACCATCGCCCGTGCCGCCAACGGCTACGGCGACCAGGACCGATACGCCGACCGCGCCACCGACAGCGACGCGGGCGCGCACCAACACGCCGCCGCCGTCGCCCGCGCCGCCAACGGCTACGGCGACCAGGACTGACACGCCAACCGCGCCACCGACAGCGACGCGGGCGCGCACCAACACGCCGTCTCCATCGCCCCTGCCGCCGACCCCCACACAGACACACACAGCCACACGGACGCCGTCGGACACGCCGGCCGCCACACCGACTCATACCGCAACATGGACCCCATCGCCGGAGCCAGCGACCGCCACGGCGACTCAGACTGTGACGCGCACGCCCACCCGGACCGCAACGCCGGTCCCGCCGACTCGGACTGCCACGCGGACAGGCGCCACCATGCGCACGCCGTCGCCTGAGCCGCCGACCAGCGTGGCCGTGCTCGCCACGTCCGCGCCCAGCCGGACGGCCCGGCCTTCGCGCACACCCACCGTGCCGCCCACGTCCACGCGGACACCCTCAGCAACGCCCACGATCCCGCTGAGCCGGACGCCCACTGCCAGCCGGACGCCCTCCCCCGTCCCGCCCACCGAGACCGCCACGCCAGAACCATCCGCGACGCCGACGGTGACGCGAACGGCCACGGCTTCAAATACGCCGTCGCCCGAGCCGCCGGTCGAGACACCCATCCCCTCCCCGACGCACACGGCTGCCAGCACGCCTACCGGCACGCCGACGCCCACGCCGGAAACGGTCGCCGTGGCGCCCGCGTCTTCCGGCGAGGATTCGGGCGGGGACCCGGGCGGTTCTCCGCCCGACCCCAATCCGGACGCAGCGACCGTCGTTGAAGACGCCGATGACGGCGAGGGCCGGTCGCTGCTGCCCATCGCGGGCGGCGTTCTCGTGGCGCTGGCAGCGGTGTATGTCGCGACGTATGTCACCCAGGCGGCCAATACAGCCCAGCCCTACGACGCCTTCCCGCTCACCGTGTGTCCCGTCTGCGAGCATGGCACGCTCTCGCTGGACCAGCGCCGCTATCGCGTGCTCGGCATCCCGCGCGTGCGCCGCGTGGTGCGCTGCGACACCTGCCGCTCCGTGCTGCGCCAGGTCGGGCGCGGGCGCTGGCGCTATGCCGTGGATGGCGGGATCAATCCCGAGCTCTTCGACCGCCTGAACGGCCGCGTGGTGACCGCCGCGCAGCTCAAGGACATCTCGCCGGAATACCGCGGTACCCATCCGGAGTACATCGAAGGCGACGATCTGCCGCGCGGTTAGCGCTACACCCCCGCGCGCGGCACGCTGCCCACCGTGTTTTGCCGACAATGTCCAGAGGCGGTACGATCTCCGTGCCGACAGTTGCCGCTTCATCACCCAGGAGAACTAAGTGATTCGTTCCGTCAAGACACCGGATTGGCTGAAAGATGCCGTGTTCTACCAGATATTCCCTGACCGGTTCGCCCAGAGCAGCCGCGTGGCCAAGCCCTCGAACCTGGAGCCGTGGCATACCCCGCCCACCAGCCACGGGTTCAAGGGTGGCGATCTGCTCGGTGTGGTTGAGCGGCTCGACTACCTCGAAGAGCTGGGAATCAACGCCATCTACTTCAACCCGATATTCCAGTCCGCGTCCAATCACCGCTACCACACGCATGATTACACCCGCGTCGATCCGCTGCTGGGGGGCAATGAGGCGCTGCGCGAGTTACTCGACGCCGCGCATGCCCGGGGAATCAGAATCGTGCTCGACGGCGTCTTCAACCACGCCAGCCGGGGATTTTTCCAGTTCAATCACATCCTCGAATGCGGCGCCGCCTCGCCGTATCTCGACTGGTTCACCGTCAAGAGCTTCCCGTTGAACGCCTACAACGGAAATGAGGAACCCAATTACGCGGCCTGGCTCAACCTGCACGCGCTGCCCAAACTCAACACGGACAACCCCCAGGTGCGCGAATTCATCTGGGGCGTGGCCGAGCACTGGATCCGCTTCGGCATCGACGGCTGGCGGCTGGACGTCCCGGCGGAGATCGACGACGACTTGTTCTGGCAGGAATTCCGGCGCCGGGTGAAGAACGCCAATCCCGACGCGTACATCGTCGGCGAGATTTGGACCGAGGCAAAACGCTGGCTCCAGGGCGACCAGTTTGACGCGGTGATGAACTACATTCAGACCGCGCACTGCGTCGCATTCTTCGGCGCGCGCACCATCGCGCCGTTATGGATGGGCGGCACCTATCCGCCGCTCTCGCCACTGGATGCGCCCGGCTTCGCCCAGGCTATCGAAGACATGCTCCACCTGTACGACTGGGAGATCACTACCGCGCAGATGAACCTGCTGAGCAGCCACGACATGCCGCGCTTCCTGACCATGGTCGGGGGGGACCAGTCGGCGCTCAAGCTCGCCATGCTGTTCCAGATGGCCATGCCCGGCACGCCGACTGTTTACTACGGCGACGAGATCGGTCTGACCGGCGGCTACGATCCCGGCTCGCGCGGCGCGATGCCATGGGACCCGGCGCAGTGGAACACCGAACTGCTCGAGTTCGTGCGCGCGGCAATCCGGCTGCGCAAGGGCCATCACGCTCTGCGCCGGGGGACGTATCACACCCGGCTGGCGAGCAGCGATCGCTTTGCCTTCGAGCGCGTGTCAGAGCAGGAGCGGCTGATCGTGGCGTTCAACACCGCGACCGCCGCTGCGGAGCTCGCGATCGAGCTGGATCGCCCGGCCAATGGTGCCGGTGCCGTGTTCGGGGAGCCGTGCGACGTCCGTCTGATCGAGCACACCCTGCACATGACACTGCCCGCCCGCGCGGGTGCCGTGATTGCGCTACAATAGAAGCTCCGGCGCTCTGTGGGGCCGGAGCATTCGCCAGTGGGTAAGGTAAGAGTTCGCATGGAAGCACAACGCACACTCGTTCAACGTGCCGAGCCGCGCACCTCGGTGCAGGTAACCTTTCCGGACGGCACGATCCTCGAAGGCCCGATCGGCACGCCGCTGGAGGTTTTCGTCCAGGCGGCGGAAGAGATGGCCGAGATTCCGCGCGGAACGCTGGCCGTGGCTGCCACCGTCGATGGCCTGCTCCGCGAACTGACGATGCCGGTTACGCGTGATATCAGCGTGAAGCCGGTCACCACCGATACGGGGGATGGCAGCCGCATCTACCGGCGCTCGCTGGCCTTTTTGCTGACGGTCGCCGTGGCCGAGCTGTATCCCGATATTCAGGTGCTGATCGACTATGCCCTGCCCAGCGGTGCATTCTTCTGCAAGGTGCGCGGGCGCGATCCGTTCACGCCCGAAGAGTTGGAAAGTATCAAAGCGCGCATGCGCGAAATCGTCGTCGCCAGCGAACCGATCACGCGTCATGAGATCCGCCTGAGCGAAGCGATCGAGATGTTCCGGGCGTGTGGCGATGACGATAAGGTACGGCTGCTGGAATTCCGCAACAAAAACTACCTGACGATCTACAAACTGCGCGGCCAGGTGGACTATTTTTACGGGTACATGGTGCCGCATACCGGCTATCTGACGGCCTTCAACGTACTGCCTGAGGAAGATGGCTTCGTCCTGCAATACCCGCGCCGCGAAACGCCGAACGAGATCCGCCCCTACGTCCGTTCGCCCCAGCTCACCGAAGTCTTCCGGCGGACGGACGAGTGGCTGTCGCTGCTCGGCGTCGAGGACATTGGCAACCTCAACCAGGCGATCCGCGACGGGCGCTCGCGCGAATTGGTCCTCGTCAACGAGGCGCTGCACGAGCAACATATCGCCCAGATCGCCACGGAAATCGCGAAGCGCCACCACGACGGACTGCGCCTGGTGCTGATCGCCGGGCCGTCGTCGTCCGGCAAGACGACGTTCTCCAAGCGGCTGGCGATCCAGTTGATGGCGCACGGGCTGCGCCCTTACACGCTGGAAATGGACCGCTATTTCGTCGAGCGCGAGCTCACGCCGCGCGACGAGAACGGCGAGTACGATTTCGAGGCGCTGGAAGCGGTCGACCTGCAGTTGTTCAATGAGCAACTGCTCGCGCTCACGACCAGCAAGCCGGTGCGCATCCCGCGCTACAACTTCACGACCGGCAAGCGCGAGTTCGACGCCAACGAGGTCCAGCTCTCTACGGATCACGTGCTGATCGTGGAAGGCATCCACGGTCTGAACCCGGGACTGGTCCCGCTGCTGCCGACCGAGCGCACCTACCGGATTTACGTGTCGGCGCTCACGCAATTGAACATCGACCGCCACAACCGCGTGCCGACCACCGATGTCCGTCTGATCCGGCGCATTGTGCGCGACGCGGCCCACCGGGGCTATACCGCGTTCGATACGCTGTCGCGTTGGGAGAGCGTGCGGCGCGGCGAAAAACGGAACATCTTCCCCTATCAGGAAAACGCGGACGTGATGTTCAACTCGGCGCTGCTGTACGAGCTGGCTGTGCTGCGCCCGATGGCCGAGCCGCTGCTGCTGCAGATTGAGCCGCGCCAGGCGCACTACATCGAAGCCCGGCGGCTGCTGTCGATCCTGGGCTGGCTCCAGACGATGGACGCTGAGCTGGTTCCCGACAACTCGCTGCTGCGCGAGTTCATTGGCAAGTCGATTTTGCGTGATTATGCGCCCGGTATTCGTTGAGTGAACGAGCCAGTCTATTGACAGGTGCCCCTTGGACAATAAAAGCATGTCTACCAAGTTGCTAGATCACTACGAGACGATCCGGCGCCAGGAACACGACGAAATCACTGAGCTCCTCGACACGCTCAGCCGTGTCGATGGCCTGCCCGACGCCGAGATGGAGCAGGCGCGCGATGCTCTGTTCCACACCAACCATCCCTTTCTGATGGTGATGGCCGGGCCGTTCGGCTCTGGCAAGTCGAGCGTGATCAACGCGCTGCTCGGCGAAGAGGTGATGGAAGTGGGGCCGATCCCGACCACCGACCACATCGTGATCCTGCGCAAAGGTCCCGACATCCAGCGGACGCGCGCCGGTGATGTGGAAACGGTCTTCCACCCCAGCCCGCTGCTCGAGAACCTCAGCCTGGTAGACACGCCTGGCCTGGAGTCCGTCTTCCGCACGCACGATGAGGTGACGCGGCGTTTCTTGCACCGCGCCGACGTCGTGGTGCTGGTGATGATCGCGACGCAGGTGCTGACCGCCAGCAACCTGGAATATCTCCAGGAGCTGAAAGCCTACGGCAAGCGGGTGATCGTGGTCGTCAACCAGGTCGATGTACTGGAGCCGGACGAGCGCGAGCAGGTGCGCGAGTTCGTCCTCGAGCAAGCCCGGCTGCACCTGGGCATTGAGCCGAAGGTCTGGCTGGTGTCCGCCCGCCAAGCGATGGCCGCCCAGCAGGAGACCCCGCGCGACGAGATCCTGTGGGACGAGAGCGGGTTCGCCGACATCGAAGACTACATTCGCCGGACGCTGGGCAACGTCGAGCGCTTCCGCCAGAAGCTCGAGACGCCGGTGCAGATCTGCCAGAACGTGACCAAGACGGCCCTGGCGCTCGTCCAGGAACAGCAGGCCGCGCTCGACCTGCACCGCAAGACGAACGACAACATCGAGGCGCAGATCGTCCAGGCCCGCCGCGAGCAGCAGCAGACCGTCGATGACGCGCTGCACGAGATCGAGAACACCTGGAACGAGGCGGCAACGCGCGGCAGCCAGGCCATCGGCGACCTGTTCCAGTTCTCGCGGGGATTCTCGTCCATCTTTCGCGGCCTGGGCGAGATGATCGGCATCGCCGCGCTGGTCCGCCGCTTCCAAGGCCGCACGCGCGCCGAGAGCGCGTTCGACCAGCACAAGGTCCGCGAGACGTTCGACCAGATCCCCAAACAGGTGGACCGGCTCGGCCCGCGCCTGGAGGGCCGCGATCTGCAGGATATTGACGGCCTGGTCGATTACACGCGCGGCGCCGTGCAGCAGCTCCCGCCCCTGCTGGCGGATAAGGTCATCGGCAAGATCCAGACGCCGCTGCACTACGACCGGGGCTTTCTGCGCGACGTGCGCGGCAGGCTGGATGATATCCAGCGCGAAGCAATGCGCTTCGAGACCGACCGGCTGGATCGCACGCTGCGCAACACGCTGATCATCCTGGCCTTGTGGGAAGTCCTGGTCATTCTGATCGTCGTGATCGTGGCGGGGAGCGCGCTGGCCGGCGGCACGCCGGACGTCAACGCCATCCTGGTCGTCTTCGCGATCGGCCTTGGCCTGACGTTGTTCGGGCTGGTGCTGGTGCCGCTGCGCGGGTGGTTTCTGCGCAAAGCCTACGAGCGCCGGCTGTACAAAGCGCGCGATGAGTATATGAGCATTCTGCAGCGCGCCGCCGGTGAAGTCGTCAGCCACGGCATCCAACTGCGGCGCGATGCTACGACGCCGTTCACTCGGATGATCGAATCGCAGGCCGAGCTGCTCGAGTCGCTCCGTACCGATCTGCAGGACCACCAGCAGGCGTTGGTGCGGATTCAGGGGGGGCTGGCCGTGCTGGAAAGCGCCCAGCCAGTCGAAGAAGGATAACGTATGGCAAACATCATCCTGGAAGGCCCTATCGCGGATGTCCGCGAGCGCGAGGTCCGGCTGCTGCACGATGTGGCGACCATCGTCGGCCAGATCGGCGACAACAGCAGCGAAGACAAAGCCCGTCTGCAGCAGAACGCCGCCGACCTGCAAGATATGTTCTTTCTGGTGGTCGTGGTCGGCGAGTTCAACGCGGGCAAATCGAGTTTCATCAACGCGCTACTGGGCGACAACCTGCTGCCGATGGGCATCACCCCCACGACCGACGCGATCGAGCTGGTGCGCTGGTCGAACCGGACCAGCAAAGAGCCGGCCTGGCGCGAGGCGGGCATCGTGCGCGAGTGGCGCCACCCCAATACAGGCGGCCCTGGCGTGGTCATCGTCGATACGCCCGGCACCGGCTCGGTGTTCCGCAAACACGAGCGCATCGCCAAAGACTTCCTGAGCCGCAGCGACCTGGTGATCTTCCTGCTGTCGGCCAAGCGCGCGCTGGCGGAAACGGAGCGCATCTATCTGGAGCTGGCCCGCGACTACGGTAAAAAGATCGTGGTCGTGATCAACCAGATGGACCTGCTCGAACAACGCGAGCGTAAAGAGGTCCAGAACTTCGTCAAACAGCAGCTCGCCGAGCTACTCGACCTGCGCCCGGAGATCTTCATGGTGTCCGCCAAGCTGGCGCTCACCGACAAGGGGACGGCCGGCGGGCTGTTCAAGACAGGCGGCAGCGATCCTGGCGGGATGAACGCAGTGCGCGAATACCTGCACAACATCTTCTCGCGGGTGCCTCCGGCCAAACAGAAGCTGTACGCCCAGCTCGATTTCGTGGACAGCGTCACGCGCAAATACACCGCCGACCTCGACAAGCAGATCGGCCTGATTACCAGTGACACCGCGCTGGCCGAAGATCTGCGCAGCGAGCTCGAAAAGCAGGCCGATTCGCTCAACGACAGCCTGGCCTCCGCCAAGCGAGAGCTCGATCGGGTGTTTGTCGAGCTGCGGTCGCGCGGGCACCAGTTCATCCAGGAGAATCTCACGCTGCAGCACGCCACGCGCAGCCTGGACCGCGAAGAGGTCCGCCAGCAGTTCGACAAGCAGGTGGTCGGCAACACCCTCGACCAGATCTCGACCATCTCCGAGCAGTATGTGAACGCGGTCGTCGACAACAGCCGCCGCTACTGGCGCAGCATCGTGGACCGGCTGACCAGCCTCGAAACCCTGATGGAGCGCGAGGTGGGCTCGGTCGATGCCACGGGCTACGCCGAGCAGCGCGCCGCCCTGCAAGAAGCGATCGCCATCGCCGATTCCGAGCTGAAGTCCTACACCGACGACAGCCTCATCGAGAACCTGCGCAACTCGTTTCGCACCAACCTGGTCGGGTTTTCGGCGGGGGTCACCGCGGCATTGGGGGGCATCATTGCGGTCGTACTGGGCCTGGCCGCGCCGGGTGCTGTCACGGCGGCGGTGGGCGCCATGGTTGCCACGTTCGTGATCGGACCGGCGCTGCTGTTGGGCGGCGGCGCGGCGGCCACGCTCTACTGGCGCAAGCTGAAACAAGACGCCATCAAAGAGATGGACCAGCGGGTAGACGCCCTGCACGCCAGCTATACCGGCGCGCTGGTCGACCTGACCAGCCGGGAGCGCAACCGGATGCTGCAGTACGGCCAGCAGATTCTGGCGCCGGTGTTCAGCCAGCTCACCGTGTTGAGCGAGCGCTACCAGCAACACAAGACAGCCCTGCAAGAGAAGGCAGAGCTGTCGCGGCAGCTTCGCCACGAGATCGACAACATCGAGATCGTCGACGGCGAAGGCGCTAGTTGAAGTGAATCACCTCGAAGGTATAGTCCACCACTTCGAGATCGGGGCGGTTGTGCTCAATCCAGCGCAGGATTGTATCCAGCTTGGCTTGAGCATGGCCGCCCCCACTGCTGACAATCGCCACGCCTAACGCGGCGGACTGCCAGACATCGTTCAAATCGACCTCGGCCACGGCGATGTTGAACGTCCTGTGGAGCCGCGCGATCAGCCCCTTGAGGATGCCCCGCTTCTCTTTCAGCGAGCTCACGCCCGGCAGGTGCAGATCGATCGTCGCGGCGAGGATGACCATCGCCATGCTTGCCTACAGGTGAGCCGTGTCGCCCGCGTCGCGCAGCAGGCTGACCACGTCGCGCACGTCCTGCGACCGGTCGCGGTGGCAGACCAGCAGCACGTCGTCCGTGTCCACGATGACGATGTCTTCGATCCCGATCGTCACCACCATCCGGTCGCTGACGATCAGCGTTTCGCACGTGTCGATCTTCAGATGCTGCTGGGCGTGCCCGCGCGAGACGTTGCCGTTGAGATCGCCGGCCAGCACTTCGAGCAGGGTCGCCCAGCTGCCGATATCGCTCCAGCCGATATCCACCGGGATCACCGCCACGTTCTCGGCCCCTTCCATGACGGCGTAATCCAGCGAGAGCCGAGTCATCGCCGGCCAGACTTCGTCCAGCACAGCCGGGTAATCGTCGCGGTCGATGGCGGCGCCGATCGTCTGCAGCCGGGCGAGCATGTCCGGCTGCTGGCGCGCCAGCTCGCCCAGGATCTGGTCGGCTTTGTAGATGAACATGCCGCTGTTCCAGCTATACAATCCGGATGCCATGAACTGGATCGCCGTGTCGGCGTTCGGCTTCTCGGTGAATCCGGCGGAAACGTACGCCTGAAAATCCCCGACTTTCACCAGCGGCTCGCCGCGCTTGATGTAGCCAAAGCCGGTCGACGGGAACGACGGCGAGATCCCCAACGTGACGATATACCCCTCCCCGGCCAGCTCCGCCGCCGCCGCCAGCACTTTGCGGAAGCGGGCTTTTTCCGCGATATGCTGGTCGGCGGTCAGCACGGCGATGGTCGCATCCGGATCGCGGTGCTTGATGTGCACGGTGCCCAGGCCCACCGCCGGGCCGGTATCCTGGCCGAACGGCTCGACGATGAAGTTCTCGATCGGCACCTGTGGCGCGCACTGGCTCAGCGCCTCGACCTGGTCGCGCCCGGTGACCACGAAGACCCGTTCGGGCGGCAGCAGCGGCTGGAGCCGCTCGACCGAGATCTCGAACATGGTGCGTTCCTCGACCAGGGGCAACATCTGCTTGGGGCGAGTCTTGCGACTAAGCGGCCACAGGCGCGTGCCTCCGCCGCCCGCCATGATCAGTGCGTAGAAGTGGTCCATGTTTTCCTCTCCATTGTTAGCTGCGATGTCATCACCAAGCGCCGGACGGGTCCGGCGCGCTCAGCTTGATTCAGTCCAACCGGTACGTATCGCCGCGCCCGCGAGCCAGGGTATACGTCATGCCTTCCAGGCGGCGCACCAACCCCTTGAGCTCCATGATGGCGAGCGCGCTGCTCACTTCGGTGATGGTCAGCCCGGAAGCGCGGCACAGGTGGTCGATATGCACCGGCTCATCGGCCAGCAGGCCAACCAGCGCCGCCTCGGTCGGATCGGAAGGCGCGATCTCGCGCAGTTGGGTGTGGGTTTCGACGGTCGAGCGCGTGAGGTTCAACTCCTCCATGATGTCTTCCGCCGAGATCACCAGCTTGGCGCCGCTCTGGATCAACTGGTTGGCGCCCAGGCTGTTCTTGGACGTGACATTCCCTGGCACGGCGAACACGTCGCGCCCCTGATCCGCCGCGCAATCTGCCGTCAGCAGCGCGCCGCTGCTCTCCGGCGCCTCGACGACGACCACCCCCAGCGCCAGCCCGCTAATCGTCCGGTTCCGCACCGGGAAGTTCTTGGCGTCGGGTGGGGTGCCGGGCGCGAACTGCGTCACGAGCGCGCCGCTGTCCATAATCGCTGCCGCCAGGTGGCGGTGTTCCGGCGGGTAGATCGTGTCGATCCCGCAGCCCAGGACGGCGATCGTTCTACCCCCGGCGTCCAGGGCGGCCTTGTGGGCCGTGGCGTCGATGCCCAGCGCCAGCCCGCTCACGATAGTGATCCCCGCGTTGACCAGGGGCGTGATGAGTTGGTAGGTCATGTCGCGGCCATAGGCACTGGCGCGGCGGGTGCCCACAAACGCCACTGCCCAGCGGTCCACGTCGAGCAGCGTTCCCTTGACATATAATACAGGCGGGGCGTCCGGCAGTTCGCCTAACAGCACCGGATAATCGGGATCATCCAGGGTGAGCACGGTCGCCCCAAGCTCATCGACCTCATCGATCAGGCGGTCGAGATCCAGTGACCGGCGTGTTTCGAGCAGGCTGGCCGCTGCCGGGCGAGTCAAGCCCGCCGCCAGGAGATCGGCTTCCGGCGCGTTCCAGGCCAGCTCCAGGTCGCCAAAGTGCTGCTGCAAGGCGCGAAATCGCACCGGCCCAATGCCTTTGACAGCCGAGAAACCGACCCAGTATTTGCGCGCGCTCATCGCCAGACATGCCCCCCTGGTCCGTGGCAGCAGCCGGGAAGAATTCGATCGCTCAGTCGATAAGACCGTCCATCACGTGCACCGTCATCGTACTCGCTTCGATGTCCACGTCGATCACGCATTCGTCGATGGCCGGCAGCAGGATTTCGCCGCTTTCCCCGCGCACGACGTACACGTCGTTGGCCCCGGTCTCGAGCACCTCGACGACCTCGCCCAGGAGATCGCCATCTTCCGACACCACGCGCAGGCCAATCGCCTGGTACAGATAAAACTCGTCGTCGTCCAACGGGACGGCATCGGCGAGCGCGACCATGACGTACTGCTCGCGCAGGTTGTCGGCGGTTTCGCGGCTGGCAACTTCGGCAAGGCCGAGAATGAGGTATTTCTGGTGTTTGCGAACGCTCGTGACGTCGTATGCCACCGCCGACGACGCGTCAGTCGGATCGGGACCGATGAACACCGTCGACTCGGGTACGATCCGCTCAGGATAGGCCGTCATGACTTCGACGCGCAGTTCGCCGCGCACACCATGCGGGCGCAGGACCCGCCCCAGCAGTAGAAACGAGGGCTGGCCCGAGGACGAGGATCGGCGAGATTTCATGGCCGGCCGGCGATTCCGCACGATCAGATGATCTCAAGCGTGATGCGCTTGCCTTGCTTGGCAGCCAGCACCCGCACCAGGATGCGCATCGCGTTGGCGACGCGCCCGTTCTTGCCGATCACGCGGCCCATGTCTTCTTGCGCCACTTCGAGCTCCAAAATCGTCGATGGCCCCTCGATCACTTCGGTCACCCGGACCTGCGAAGGATCGTCCACCAGCGATTTGGCGATATATTCGACCAGTTCTTTCATAATGATCTGTTCCGCTCTTCTTCGCGATATCCCAATTATGACAGATAAGGGCAAATGCGGACAGCGATTGAGTGCACACCGTCCGCATCGCATGCTATCGGAAAAGCAAAAGAGCCGTCGTGCCGCCTAGTCGGTTTCGGCAGTGCCCGTCTCGTCGTCCTCGGCGGCTTCCTCAGCCGCGTCGGCTTCGTCCACCTGGGTGGCCTCATCGACTTCCGCGGAGGCATCAGCCTGAGCCATCTCTTCCGGCTCCTCAGCGGCTTCCGCAGTCTCGGGTTCCTCAGCCTTGGCGGGCGCTTCTTCCGGCTCCGGCTCGACCGCTTCAGCGGCCGGCGCAGGGGCGGCTTTCTTCTTGGCGGGCGCATGCCTGGTCTTGGGGCTAACCGGCTCCTGCGCGACCATGGCAGCCTCAGCCTCGGCGACCAGCGCCTCGAGCTCTTCGCCCTGCTTCAGCCGCTCGAAACGGGCCTGGGTCCCCAGCTTGTCCAGAATGCGCTGGACAGCCTCGCTGGGCTGCGCACCCACCGAAAGCCAGTGCAGCGCCCGGTCTTCCTTGATGGTCATGGTGACCGGTTCGGTGCGCGGATTGTAGAACCCGATCACCTCGATGTAACGCCCGTCGCGCGGGCTGCGCGAATCGGCCACGACGACACGGTAGCTTGGTTGTTTTTTACGTCCAACGCGACGCAAACGAATCCGAACCATGGTTGTTCACCTGTTTCCTCTACTTGATAGCGATTGCTGTGTTCGCCCGCGCGACGCCGCTAGAGGAGTTGGTAGGGGAAGGCTACCAAATCGGCGCGCCGGGCGGTCGGGCCTCGTGGCCCTGGTTCAACGAAACATGCCGGGAATGCGGGGCATTTGCCCCTTGCCCAACATGCGCATCAGGCGCTGCATCTCGCGGAATTGCTTGAGCAGCGAGTTAACGTCCTGCACAGAAGTGCCGCTGCCTTCGGCTACGCGCCGCTTGCGGCTGGCGTTCAGCAGCTTCGGGTTGCGCCGTTCGGCGGGCGTCATCGAATAAATGATCGCTTCCACCTTCTTGAGTTGCTGCTGTGCCTGTTCGTTGTCAATGTCGACCTGCTGTCGCAGGCGGCCCATGCCGGGCAGCATATCCAGAATCTGCCCGATGCTGCCCATCCGCTTCACTTTGTGAAGCTGGTCGAGAAAGTCCTCGAGCGTGAACTGGTTCTTCAGCAGCTTGCGCTGCAGCTTCTCAGCCTCGCGCTCGTCGAATTCGCTCTCTGCCCGCTCGATCAGGGTGAGCATGTCGCCCATACCCAGGATGCGCGAGGCCAGCCGGTCCGGGTGGAAGGGCTCGAGCGCGTCGACCTTTTCGCCCATCCCCATGTATTTGATCGGCACGCCGGTGACCGCCCGCATCGAGATGGCCGCGCCACCCCGCGCGTCGCCGTCCACCTTGGTCAGGATCAGGCCCGTCAGCCCCACGCGCTCGTTGAAGCCCTCGGCGATGCGCACGGCTTCCTGGCCGGTCATGGCGTCGGCGACAAGCAGAATCTCCGCCGGCTGCGTGCGGTCGCGGATCGCTTCCAGCTCGGCCATCATGTCGTCGGCGATCTGCAGGCGGCCCGCCGTATCGAGGATGACGACCGTCGCGTTGGCATCCCTGGCGGCCTGCACGCCGCGCGCGCAAATATCGGGCGGCGGGGCGCTGGTGCCCTCCTCGTGATACGGGATGTCGAGCTGTTTGGCCAGCGTCACCAACTGATCGACCGCGGCAGGCCGGTAGGTATCCCCGGCGACCAGCCAGGGGCGGCGCCCATCGCGACGCAGCATCAACGCCAGCTTGGCCGCGGTGGTCGTCTTGCCCGAGCCTTGCAGCCCGACCAGCATGATCACGCGCGGCGTCGGCCCGCTCAGGTTCAAGCGGCCGGGCTCGCCCAGCGTATCGATCAACTCTTCATTGACGATCTTGATCACCTGCTGGGACGGTTTCAGGCTCTTCTGGACCTCGGCACCAATCGCGCGCTCTTTCACGCGGCCGATGAAGTCCTTGGCGACCTTCAGGTTGACGTCGGCCTCCAACAGCGCCATGCGCACTTCGCGCAGCGCGGTAGAGACGTCTTCCTCGGTCAGCTTGCCTTTGCGCCCTAGCTGATCGAACACATCTTGCAGGCGATCGCTCAGGCTTTCAAACATCGATACGTGTTTACCCTCTCAGCCGACATGCCAGTGAGGAATTGTAAAGGATACACCCCCCTACGTCAAGCGGCAGGTCGGCGCGGCGCTCAGTCGCGCGGCGTCGCTTCGCTCTCGGCCAGGTCCGCCAGGAACCAGCCTTCTTCCTCGCTGAGATCGGCGGTCAGCAGCAGATCCGGGCGCCGCTGCCACGTGCGGCGGATCGCTTCGCGCCGGCGCCAGGCTTCCACTGCGCCATGATCGCCGCTCACCAGGACCTCCGGCACCGCAATCCCGCGGAAGACGGGCGGGCGCGTGTAATGCGGGTATTCGAGCAAGCCCATCGCGTGCGAGTCTTCCTCGGCGGCCCAGCGCGCGCCGAGCACGTCCGGCACCAGGCGCGCCACGGCATCCACGATCACCATCGCGGCCAGCTCGCCGCCGGTCAACACGAAGTCGCCAATGCTGATCTCGTCCGTGATCGCGAGCTTGCGCACGCGCTCATCGACACCCTCGTACCGCCCGCATACCAGGATCAGCCGGGGATGCCCGGCCAGCTCCTCCGCCACGCGCTGGGTGAACACGCGCCCCTGCGGCGTCAGCAGGATCACGGGCACGTCGCCGTCCTCGCCGCGCACGGCTTCGATCGCCGTCACCAGCGGGCCGGGCATCATCACCATACCGCCGCCGCCGCCATACGGCGTGTCATCGACGGAATGGTGTTTGTCGGTCGTATAATCGCGAATGTTGTGCCGCTGGATGCTGATCAGATCGCGCTCTTGGGCGCGCTTGAGGATGCTCTCGGTCAATGGACCATCGAACATGTCGGGAAACAGCGTCAGAATATCGATGTGCATGGCCATCCCACCAATACCGGTCAGACTCTGACGCCGATCGTAGCATTATACGGGGCAAATGCCTATGGTGAATGCTGTGGCGGATTGACACCCGCCTGTCAATTCTGATAATGTAGTGATCAGTCCGTCCATCTGCTGCGTATAACAAGGCAGGGCAGTACCAACTCCGAGTCATATAGGCACTTTTCAACCGGATAACCTCATGGACGAAGGTGTTCTCGTTCGCCGCGCACAACAAGGGGATGAGCGGGCGGCCAGGGAATTGTTCGATGCGTATCAGCTTCGCACCTACCGTCTGGCGTATGGGCTGCTGGGCGATGAGGCCGATGCTGAAGAAGTGGCGCAGGACGCTCTGACCTATGCTCTGCTCAACATCCATCGCTACCGGCCGGAGCTGAGCAGCTTCAGCACCTGGCTGCACACCATCACGGTCAGCCGCTCGCGCGACAAGCGCCGTCGCAAAATCCTGCCCAGCATCTCGATCACCCAATGGCTGGGCATGGGCAACCAGATTCGCGACTATTCGCCTGGGCCAGAAGCCCATTACATGCGGCGCGAAGTCGAAGGGGGCCTGACCGACGCTCTGGACAAGCTCAGTCCCAAGCTCCGCGAGGCAATCGTGTTACGCTTTTACGCCGATTGCACGTATAAGGAGATGGGAGAGATCATGGACTGCTCCCTCAACACGGCGCGATCGCGATTGCGCCTCGCAATCGAGAGACTACGCACTCACCTGGGAGATGAACAGGTCCGATGGTTGGCGACGGAAACCATCCGCTAGAGCAGCCGCACTACGACACCAACACGCTGGAGGAATATGCCCTTGGGCAGATGCTGCCGGAGAACGAAGAACGGGTCCGGCAGCATGTTGCTGCGTGTCCGTTGTGCCGCGCCCGCCTGGCGGAAGTCGAGGCGCTGTTCAGGCAAATCAGGTCCGAGCTGCACGACTCGCTGGACCAGGCGCAGCCGGGTCCCCGGCTCGACTTCGCTCCGATCGCTGCTGAATGGCGCAGGCCGCCCCGCCGCGTGACGTGGCTATACCGCGCGCAGCAACTGACCCCTAGCGTTTCGACCGTGCTGCTGCTGGGCCTGTTCGCCCTCGCGCTGCTGATCTTGCTTCCGACCAGTGATACCGCCGCGCTGCGCAGCCTGGAACTGGTCGACGAGTACAGCGGTCCTCCGGCGCTCGTCGCCGCCGCGACCGACCAGGGTGTCGTGGTCGTCCGGCTGGAGCCGGGCAACACCGCGATCGTCAAGCACCTGGCCAATCTCACCGCCCCGCGCAACCTCCAGTTTTCGCCGGACGGCGCGTGGCTGGCCCTGCGCGATGGCCGGATGCTGCACATTCTGCAGCCGGCCGGATCGGGCGCTCACGTGCAGGTCCCGGTGCGCGGATCCGCGGACTGGAGCTGGTCGCCCGACAGCCTGACGCTGGCCTACACCGACGGCACGGGACAACTGGCGCTGTTCGACACGCGCACCCAGACCAACCGTGTGCTCGTGCCCTCCGCCGACAGCGCCTGGGGTCAGCCCGTCTGGACCGGCGACAGCCAGCAGATCGCCTATGCCGTGGTCGCTCCGCTGCCGTCCGAGGGAAGTCCACACACCCAGCAGAGCATCTGGCAGGTGAACTCTCGACAAGGAGCTACCGGATCGAACTGGCGCGCAACCCGACCCCCAGGACGCCCTGCTCGTGCCGTCCGCGTGGATCAATCGAACTCGGCGCTGCTGGCCTGGGATGTGAACGCGGGCGCCAGCGGCGAAACGCCCCGTTTGTATCGTGTGGACGTCAACGGGCACGGCATCGCGCCGCTGGACGCTGGCTCGCGGTCGCATGGGACCCGCCTCGCCTGGCCAGTGGGGCCGCAGGATCTCCTGTTCGCGGTGCAGGATGACCGGCTGGTGACGCTGGATCTGCAGACGGGCCGGCGCACCGTCCTGCCGGAACAGCTCATCTGGCCAAGCGCGCTGGACTGGGCCCCCACTGGGGCGTGGATCTCCTTCACGGTGGCGGGGATGCCTGACGGCGAAGGGCTGTATCTCTACGCGCCGGGGGATAGCACGCTGCTGCCGGTTCCCCTGCCCGATGGGGCCACCGAGCGGAGCGTAGTCTGGATGGGACCGGAGCATCTCTTCGTGGTGCGCCAGCCTCAAAACAAGTCCGTCGCGGAAATCTGGTTGGTGCCGGTGACCGGCGACGACGGCGCGCAGCGCATCATGACCAACATCCAGCAGCCGCAGACTGGTCCATTCAGCGGCTGGCGCTGGCAGGACGTGTTAGCCGCCCAACTCCTCGACTGAGCTCAATCGAAGATCACTTGCTCGCGGATCGCCTCGATCTGGTCATCCGGGCACGTTATCCAGAGTCGTCAGGCTGGTGAACGGTCCGTTCTGCTCGCGGTAATCGACCATCGCCTGCGCCAGCGCGGTGAATCCCCGGCAGCATCTGTAGCTCGGCCACGGTAACGGACTGGCGCCACCAGCGCGGGCCAGTTCCGGCGTCGGCGTTTGAAACTCTCGTCCTCGCCCAGCCGCGGAACGTGAATCATATCCCCGTCGGCCACACGCTGGCAGGTTCACAGCGGACAGATCGGCCCGCTCCCGTGACGCCCCCGGCGGCGGCAATGGCGTCTTCCACGGCTACCATCAGGCACGGTCACCAGCGACTCCCGGCTGGCGGACTTCGCCCGCCACGTAGACCATTCATGCATCGCGTGTTGTCACAACGCGCACAACTGGCGCCACGCCCCGGGTCTCGCCGGGACGACGCGTGGGCACCTGGATGTGATCGCCGTCCTGCACCACCTGGGCCAGGTTTACCCGCTCGAGATCGGCATTGGCGAGCGGGCCGCCCGCCGCGTCGAGCGCGTGCAGCACGCGGCTGCCGTAGTCCAGCGTTGCCACCGTCTCCGGCCGGGCAACCGCGCCCGTAATATAGACCGCATACGGGCCGGGTGTGGGCGTGGGGGACGGAATCAGCGTGGGAGACGGGATCGCGGTCGGTTCCGGGGGCAGCACCGAGATCGTCACCGGCTCAGGGCGCCGAAATACCAGCACGGCAACGCCCGCCGCCACCGCCACGCCGATGACCAGGAAAATCAGGTACTTGAACCGCTCCAGCAGCGGTACGGGCGGAACGGACTCCGCCGCCGGATCCCCCTGCTTCATGGCCTCGCCCCTAGTAAGACTCGCTGGATGCCGCGCCGGGTCCCGCCTGGCCCAACGCCTCCTCGACGATGCGCACGCCGGCGCTCGCACCGATCCGCGTCGCGCCCGCCTCGACCAGCGCGACCACGTCGGCGTAGGTCCGCACGCCGCCCGACGCTTTGACGCCCATGTCCGGCCCAACGACGCGCCGCATCAGGGCGATATCGGCCACCGTCGCGCCGCCGGGACCAAACCCGGTCGAGGTCTTCACGAAATCGGCGCCGGCCTCGCGGGCAATCTGGCAGGCTGTCTCTTTTTCCGCATCGGTCAGCAGCCCGGTCTCGAGGATCACCTTGCAGATCGCGCCGCGGGCGTGGGCCATCTCCGCCACCGCCCGGATATCGCTCCGCAACAGGTCGAGATCGCCGGACTTGAGCGCGCCCACATTCATCACCATGTCCACTTCGCGAGCGCCAGCGGCAATGACGCGCTCGGCCTCGAACGCCTTGGCCTCGGGCAGCGTCGCGCCGAGCGGAAAGCCGACCACCGAGCACACGGCCACATCAGCGACATCCTGCAGCCGGTCAGCGCACAGCGCGACATAGGCCGGATTGACACACACCGAAGCGAACCGGAAACGGCGCGCTTCATCGCACAGCGCGACGATCTGCTCGCGCGAGGCTTCGGGCTTGAGCAGCGTATGGTCGATCAGCCGGGCGACCTGGGCCGGATTATCCAGTTTGAGAGCCACCATCATTCCCCTTCTACTGCACTACCTGAAAACACCCGGAATTATACGCCAAAAATAAAAACGGGGCGCAAGCCAGCGCGCCCCTTAACGTTTGTCTTGAGTGATAATGCTCGACGATCACAGGTTAACGAACATCGGGAAGGTCGTGAACAGACTGCTGAGCACCGCGTCACGCGCGCGATAGAGCGTCCGGCTCTCGCGATTGCGGTACAACCGCTCGGCGCGCTGGTACTGGTGGCCGTTCAGCCACACGGGCGAGACCTCCGGCGGATCGCGCAGGGGCTCATCAAGCACCCACATGCCATACCCTCTGATCAGCCCGCGTTCGGTGATCGTCTTCACCAGCCGGTCCAATGCCCCGGCTGAGGGCTGCGCCTGGGCATAGTCCGCCAGCGCCTCACGGATCTGCTGATCCAACAGGGGATCGTCCTCGAACTGCGTTCGACAGGGCCATACGAGCCTACACAACCACTTAAACATATCCATGAGCAGCCTCAGGTAGCCAGATCATATTCGGACCGAGCGTGGCACGCAGATTTTCGCGCGCGTAATACAGGCGTGATTTCACCGTCCCAACCGGCAGGTCAAGAATCTCGGCAATGTCCTGAAGGTTCAAGTTGTTCAGGTAGTACAACACGATCACCACTCGCTGATCGATGCTCAACGAGCTGATCGCCTCGCGCACGTTCGTGCGCAGCTCCGTCTGCTCGGTGAGCTGATCGGGCGCCTGCCGCATCGGGCTCACCAGCCGGTCGACGACCTTATCGAGCGGGGTCCGGCGCCCACGCCCGCGCGAGAGCCAGGTATAGCTCAGATTCACCGTGACACGGTACAGCCAGGGCACCAGCGGACGGGTGGTGTCAATCCGATCCGCATGAGCGTACACCTTCAAAAAACAATCCTGTAAAATATCTTCAGCGGCCGCCGGGTCGTGCACGATGATCAACGCCGTCCGGAAGACCCGGGTGCGGTAACGCTCGAACAAGACGCCCAGCGCATCCAGATCGGACTCGCGCAGGCGTTGGATCAACTCACTATCGGACGGGTTCATCAATTCCACATCGGGCATGAATGGCTAGCTCCTTGGCAGGATTACTAACTATACTTCGAAAAATGATGGATGGTTCGATATTATTTGGCTGGCCATGAGGATTGGCATTTCTAACAATTGTGCCCTAAGATTATAGAGATTTCTGGCAAATACTCAAGGTCGAGGCTCTTGGGGCTTTCAAACGCTGCTTCATACCATCTGTTTTCTCGGCAAGCCGTTGATCACACGCACCAACCAGCGCGTGCTGCGTCGTGGCAGGGGGTGTTGCATGCAACAGTGCAGTAACTGCGGTCACCGTAACCGGGCCGGGATTGTGTTTTGCGAGAACTGTGGCGCCAGCCTGATCGGCAAGATGCCGGTCGATACCAAGTCCCTGGACAACGAAGAAGAGAACCAGACCGAACTGGCCGAAGCAACCAGACGGTCGGAAGGCGAAAAACCCCAGGGCGCATCCACGTTTCCCGCCGGATCGTACCTGCGACTGGAGCTTGAAGGCAGCCCCGAGCCGGTCCTGTTCCAACCCAAACCGGAGACGATATTTGGCCGGCGCGATCCGGCGACCGGTGCCATGCCCGACATCGACCTCACGCCGTTCGCGGGCTACCGGATGGGCGTAAGCCGCAGGCACGCTGCCATCCGCTTTGGCGACGAGCGCAGCCTCGATCTGTGGGACCTGGGCAGCAGCAACGGCACTTTCCTGAACGGCCAGCGCCTGAGCGCCCACCGCCCCTACCGGCTGCACGACGGTGACGAACTGCGCCTGGGTCAGATGGTGATCCGGCTGTTCTTCCAGGTGGCCGAGGGCGCGCAGGTCACGCCGCCACTCGCGCCGGCCGTCACGGTGCCGCTCACGCCCGAAGACCTCAAGCCGGCAGGCGAAACGCCCAAGCTCACCACCGAAGCGACGAAACCCGCGGGCGAGCCCAAACCGGGGACGCCTGGCGTGGCCGTGCCCCAGCCCGAGACTGCACCCCTCGAAGAGGCTCCCGAACCCGCCGCTGAAGCAGCTAAGCCACCCGAGCCCGCACCGGAAGCACCCGGATCCGCCGCCGAAGCGCCCAAACCAGCCGGGCCTGCACCGGAAGCGGCACTCAAACCCGCCGTCGAAGCGGCCAAACCACCGGAGCCCGCACGGGAAGCAGCACCCAAACCTGCCGCCGAAGCAGCTAAACCACCGGAGGCGGCCCCCAAACCTGCCGCCGAAGCGCCCAAACCAACCGAACCTGCGCCAGAAGCAGCACCCGAAACCGCCGCCGAAGCGCCCAGACCAGCAGAGCCTGCGCCAGACGCGGCCAAGCCTGTCCCCGAGGAACCGAAGCTGCTGGAAAATAAGGCCGCGCCCGAGGCGCCCAAACTGGAGCCCGGTGTGGAACCGGCGGGCGAGCTTCCCCCTCCGGCAGACGCCAGCGCCCAGCCCGGGGAGACGCGCAAAGCGGTAACCAAGCCGCTGCCGCCCGAGCCAAGCGCGCCGCCAGCGGAGAAACCTGCCGCGCCCGCGCCCAAACCGGAGCAGACAACGGAGTCGAACGGAAAACACGACTGAGCGAGTCAGTCGTGTTGGTTGACAACTGCGGCAGTGAAGCGGGTCAGCTTCCCAGGATTTTGATTACATCGTTGCGTGCGCGGGCCGCTGCGTAGAGCACCTGCCCCATCTTCACCTCGTTCGCCACCAGCACCGCCAGCGCCGCGCGTCCGGCAGGGTACACGATCATCACACCATCGTCGCCCTCGATCAGCACGCGCTTGAGGTCGCCTTGCGCCAGCCGCCGCAGCGTGCGCTCGGCCAGGCCGATCAACGTGGCCGACATGGCGGCGACCTGCGGGCTGCTGGTCGGGTTCTCGGCGAAGGTGTCGTCGTTGCCCGGCGGATAGGCGGACACCAGCAGGCCATCGTAATTCACGATCACCGCAGCGATGATGCCTGGCACCGCCGTATGCAGAGTCCGCAGGGTGCGTTCCAGCGTTTCACTACGATACTCTCTAACCATTCGTCACTCCCGCAGCGCAATCGTAACTCCCAGTATAGACCATGCGCGCGCTCTGTCCAAGCGAGCGCCTAGCCCGGGCGCACTTCACATTTGGGGCGAGCTTTGAACCACAGAGCGCACGGAGATCACAGAGGGGATATTTCTGAGAGACTCTCAAAACAATCCTCTCTCTGTGCCCCCTGTGGCCTCTGTGGTAGGCTCTTTGCCCCGAATCTGGAACGCACCCCCTAGCCCTGCAGCATGGGAATGTGAATCCCGTGGCGTTTGGCGGCGGCAATCGCCTCAGGGTAGCCCGCGTCAGCATGCCGCGCCACGCCCATGCCCGGATCGGTGGTCAGGACCCGCTCCAGGCGGCGGGCGGCCTCCGGCGTGCCATCCGCGACAATCACCTGCCCGGCGTGCTGGCTGTAGCCAATGCCCACGCCACCGCCATGGTGGAAGCTCACCCACGTCGCGCCGCCCACCGCATTGATCAGCGCGTTCAGAATCGCCCAGTCCGACACGGCATCGGTCCCGTCGCGCATCCCCTCTGTCTCGCGGTTGGGCGACGCCACCGAGCCGGAGTCCAGGTGATCGCGGCCAATCACGATCGGAGCGCTGACTTCACCGGACGCCACTAACTCGTTGAAGGCCAGCCCGGCCCGCGCCCGCTCGCCGTAGCCAAGCCAACATATCCGCGCCGGGAGGCCCTGAAACTCGACATCGCGCTGCGCCATCTTGATCCAGCGCGCCAGGTGCTCGTCTTCGGGGAACAGGTCGAGGATGGCCTGGTCCGTCCGGTAGATATCCTGCGGATCGCCGGAGAGCGCCACCCAGCGGAAGGGGCCTTTCCCTTCGCAGAACAGCGGGCGGATGTAGGCGGGCACGAACCCCGGGTAATCGAACGCGTCCGTCACGCCTGCGTCGAAGGCCCGCTGGCGCAGGTTGTTGCCGTAGTCGAACACAATCGCCCCTCTGGCCTGGAAGTCGAGCATGGCCTGGCAGTGGGCGGCCATCGACTGCATGGACCGGCGCTGGTAATCGCCGGGATCGTCATCGCGCAGCCTGACCGCCGCCTCGAAGGTCACGCCGTGCGGCAGATACGATAGCGGATCGTGCGCGGGCGTCTGGTCGGTCACCACGTCTGGCACGATGTCCATGCGGACCAACCGCGGGTAGATGTCCGCCGCGTTGCCGATCAGGCCCACCGAGAGCGGCCTGCCCTGCTCTTTGGCCTCCATCACCTGGGCCAGCGCTTCTTCGAGATCGGTCACCACCTGATCGACGTAACGCATACGCAGCCGGCGCTCGGCCATGTGCGGGTCGATCTCGATGATCAGCGCCACGCCCTCGTTCATGGTGACGGCGAGCGGCTGGGCGCCGCCCATCTCCCCCAGACCGGCGGTCAACACCAGCCTGCCCTTCAGGCTGGGCCATCCTTGCTGGCGCGCCAGCGAGCCGAGCGTCTCGTACGTGCCCTGCAGAATGCCCTGGGTGCCGATGTAGATCCATGAGCCGGCGGTCATCTGGCCGTACATCATCAGGCCCTGGCGCTCCAGCTCGTCGAAATGCTCCTGCGTGGCCCAGTGTGGCACCAAGTTGGAATTGGCGATCAGCACGCGCGGCGCGTCGGGGTGCGATTTGAAGACGGCGACCGGTTTGCCGGACTGCACGAGCAGCGTCTCGTCGTTTTCGAGCACGCGCAGCGTCCGCACGATCGCGTCGAAAGCTTCCCAGCTACGGGCCGCCCGCCCCCGCCCCCCATAGATGATCAGGTTATCCGGATCTTTCGCCACGTCCGGATCGAGGTTGTTCATCAGCATGCGCAGCGCGGCTTCCTGAAGCCAGCCCTTGCAACTGATCTCGGTGCCCCGTGGAGCACGAATCACGCGTGACATGCGTCTCTCTCCAAATGTCTCTACAGCCCGTAACACTTTACGCGGGGTTATTCTAGCATCACCGTCGCGAAAAGGGCAGCCGGGCGGCTCCACCGGCCAGGCGAGGTAGCCGTTCGCGGGCGAAGCTGGCATAATCTGGAATGGTGAACACCGCGACCAACCTTCGACGCACCACCACAGATCCCATCGATTGATCAGCACATCGGTAAGGAGATAGCGATGCAATACACTCACCTGGGACGGACGGGGCTGCAAGTGAGCCGGTTGTGCCTGGGAACGATGAACTTTGGCCCCAGGACAAGCGAACAAGACAGTTTTGCCATTATGGACAAAGCCCTTGACCTGGGCGTCAACTTCTTTGACTCGGCTAACGTGTATGGCGGCAAGCGCGGCGAGGGCATCACCGAGAACATCGTCGGGCGGTGGTTCGCGCAGGGCGGCGGGCGCCGCGACAAAGTGGTGATCGCCACCAAGGTCTACGGCACGATGGGCGACTGGCCCAACGAATCCCGGCTGTCGGCGCGGCACATCAAGCTGGCGTGCGAGGCCAGCCTGCGCCGCCTGCAAACCGACTACATCGACCTGTACCAGATGCACCACATCGACCGCAACACGCCCTGGGAGGAGATCTGGCAGGCGATGGAACAACTGGTCCGCGAGGGCAAGGTGATCTATGTCGGCAGCAGCAACTTCGCCGGCTGGCACATCGCCCAGGCCAACAGCATCGCCGCCCAGCGGCATTTCATGGGCCTGGTCTCCGAGCAGAGCCTGTATAACCTGTCGGCGCGCACCATCGAGCTGGAGGTCATTCCGGCCTGCCAGACGTTCGGCCTGGGCCTGATCCCCTGGAGCCCTCTGGCGGGCGGCATGCTCGGCGGCGCGCTACAGAAAGCGCAGGAAGGCCGCCGCACCGAGGAACAGATCCAGAAGCGGATCGAGGCGAACCGCGCCAAGCTGGAGCAGTACGAGGGTTTCTGCAAGGACATCGGCGAGACGCCCGCCGACGTGGGGCTGGCCTGGCTGCTCCACCAGCCGGCGGTCACCGCGCCGATCATCGGCCCGCGCACCATGGACCAGCTCACCGGCAGCCTGCGCGCGCTGGAGATCACCCTCTCTGATGAGCACCTGGCCCGGCTCGACGAAATCTGGCCCGGACCCGGCGGCGCGGCCCCTGAAGCTTACGCCTGGTAAGCAACCCTCGCATCCAACAAAACAGGCAGGTGGATCGTCCGCCTGCCTGATTTTTCCCCAAGTTGGGTCTGCTTAGCCGGAAAACGCGTTCTTTTCCGGCGAGTCCGCGGGCCTATCGCTGCGCGCGGTGGCCGCCAGTTTCTGTTCGCGCGCCGCCCGCCGCTCCTCGAGCAGGATTTCGAGCGCCAACAAGGCGACGCCGAGCACGATACCAATATCAGCGACGTTGAACACCGGGATGAATTCGATGTGCATGAAATCGACCACGTAGCCCTGCCGGACGCGATCGATCGCATTGCCCAGCGCGCCGCCGAGCTGCAGCCCCAGCGCCAGCCGCAGCAGCACGGCGTGGTGTGGAAGCTGGCGATAGTAGTAGACGATGATTCCCGACACGACGAGCGCGATGATCAGGAACACGGTGCTGCCCTGGGGGAAGATCCCGAACGCCGCGCCGGTATTGTGCACGTGCGTGAAGCGAAACAGCGGTTCGAGCGCGGCCAGCGGCATCCAAGACTCGCCGAATGCGAGATGATCGACGACATACGCCTTGGTGAGCTGGTCGACCAGGATAACCAAGCCGGTGGTGGCGACCAGCAGCAGCCAGTCGCGGAGGCGGGCGGGCCGGC
>JAXGOS010000009.1:0-206226 GCA_040767355.1 Aggregatilineaceae bacterium
CAGCGCGGCGATCTCGGCGCGCGGGCGGAATAGCGGGCGATCCGGCGCGAGGGCGCTGACCAGCCCGCCCAGCCACAGCAGCAGCGCCGTCGGCAGCGCGAGGGCCAGCACGACGTTCCGCGCCAGGGCGCGCCGCCGCCGCTGGCGGCTCATCAGGCGCAGCCCGGCCACCGCCAGGATCGCCAGCGGCACGATCACGCCTTCGGCCAGGCGGCGCTGCACATTCACCGGAAGATAGGCCAGGACCGGCGCGAGGATCACCCATGAGGCCAGCAAGAGATAGCGGAGATCGGCGGTGCGCGCGCCCCTGCGCCACGCCCAGCGAAGGCCCCACAGGGCCGGGATCGCCAGCACCACATAGCCAAAGATGGCGTGCAGCACGTGCGGCGACGGCAGCAGGTTCTGGCCCGACCACTCGGCCAGCACATCGTTGGTGGCGAAGACCAGCGCGCTGTAGAGCAGCACCGGCAGGGCGACCGCCGCGCCGATCACGGCGCGCCAGAGCAGCGCCCACGGGAAGCGCCACAGCGTGATCCAGGCCGCCAATCCCCAGCCGCCCAGCAGCGCATACAGCACGGCCACGTAAAACGGCACGCACAGCCCCATCACGGCCCAGCACAGCCCAGCCAGCGCGGCGCGCGGCAGCCAGCGGCGCGGCTCCGGCTCGCGCAGCGCGGCGAACAACAGCACGAATCCACCCAGCAGGCCGCTCCGGGCCAGGGCCAGATGCGGCAGGCCGAACAGGATCAGGAAGCTGTAGCCTTCGGGGATGTAGAAATCGATCGGCAGCGATCCGAACAGGTGCCCCTGCCCGGCGAGCGTCAGCAGCCAGCCTAGCCCGCCGCCCAGCGCGATCAGGACCAGCGCCAGCCGCCGCGTGTGGGGCCGGCGCAGGAACTCCGCCGCGAAGCGGAAGCTGACTAGCAGCAACCCAAAGCCGCAGACGATCCGCGCCACGTGGAACGTCACCGCCAGCGCGGGCGTCAGGTCCGCGCCCTGGGAAGCGACGACCAGCCCGGTCAGGTGGCCGAGCAAGATATACGGCAGAAACAGCAGCGCGCCGTCGTGCGGCTCGGACGTATAGCGGACGGTGTACAGCCAGTCGCCGCGCGCGCCGAGGCGCATCTTCGCCAGGTAACTGTAACCGTCGTCCGCGCCGAACAGCGATCCGCCGAACTGCCAGTCGTCGTCCTGCGCGATCCACCCGGCCAGGTAGGGGATCGTCGTGACGATCATCACGGCGGCGGCGAACAGGATCGCCCAGTGCCATTCCCGCGCTGAGATCGCGGCCCGCTCAGGCATGGCGCACCACCCACCAGCCCGCCAGTGCGGCGGCGCACAGCCCGCCGCCCGCCGCCAGCCCGAGCCAGACTTCGGACGGATCGTAGCGATAGGTCCATTCCCGCGCCGGAGCGTCGACCGGGCCGGGCAGGCCGGGAGACTCGCCGCCCGAATCCTGCCAGCGCCCGTTCGCCACCGCGTAGAGCGTCCCGGCCAGCGGCGCGGCGGCGCGGACCGTCACCCGGTTGGGTCCATCCCAGGCCAGGGTCACGTCCGGCGCGAAGGTGTTGCGGTAGATGGTGGCATCGCCGATCTGCGCGGCAAGCACCAGCCCTTCGGCCTCGAGCGGGAAGGCCGCGACGACGTGCGTCACCAGCCACCCGCCGAGCAGTTCCGCGTCGAGGGGCGCGTCGCGGTTGGCGCGGGCGAGGACTGCCGCTTCGCTGTCGCTGTCCTCGTTCGCTCCCGGCCCATCCGCAAGATCGTAGGCGGGCAGCGTGACGCTGTAGCCCTGGGCCGCGACCCCGGTCGCCGCCTCGAACGCGTCGACGTAAGCCGCCAGTTGGAAGGGGTCCACGCCGTCGAACTGTGCGATCGACCAGTGGGCGGCGGCCTGCTGCGGCAGGCTGTAGCTCGGCGAATAGACGCGAACCGCGCCATCCGCCTCCAGAAATTCGGCCAGCTCCTGGTACGGGTCGAGCCACGCGTCACGTGGGCGCCCGTCGATCAGCGTCCGGTCGATCCACAGCATATCGCCCGCGACCACCAGCGCGAACAGCGCCATGATCGCGCGCGGCGGCAGCGCCCGCCGGATCGTCAGCAGCAGCACCAGCGCGGCGGCGGGCAGCGCGAAGGTGCCGAGCAGGGCGGTCCGTTCCAGCGACCCGGCCAGCGTCAGACTGCTGAAGATCCCGCAGACCAGCCCGCCGCCCAGCAGCCCGGCGACGCCCAGCCGGGCGGCCTTGCGATCCGGGGGATGCTCGGCCAGAAGCTGGGCACCCCAGCCTGCCAGGTAGGGCAGCGCCAGCGCGGCGATGAACCAGGCGCGCGGCGGCACGCGCCACCAGCGCAGCGGCGGGATCAGCCGGTTGAGCGCGATCCACAGGGGGGAATGCTCGCCCATGGCGTACAGCATGACCACCGCCAGCGCGAGTCCCCAAAACGCCAGCGCCCGCGGGCGCAGGATCAGCGCGGCGAGCGCCAGCAGCAGTGTGCTGACGCCCATGTAGACCAGCGACTCCCACCCGCCGCCGTGATCGCCGATCAGCAGCCCGATCCACTGGCCGGGACTCAGGCTGTGCAGCGCGGCCTCGTCGAGCGTGATGTCCGTTCGCGACAGGTCGGCGCGGTAGAGCAGCAGCGGGATCCACTGGACGGCGCTCAGCCCGGCGGCCAGCAGGGCAGCGAGCGCCGCGCGCGTCCCGTGGCGGCGGAGCGTCAGGCCGGGCGTCGCGTGCCAGCGCCAGGCCAGGTAGGCCGCCGCGAAGACGAAAAAGTAGGCGCTCAGCCGCACGTCAGCCAGGAAGCACAGCGCGGCGACGATGCCCAGCCCGGCGACCGATCCGCGGGCGGGGACGGGACGCGCCAGCCGGTCGACCGCCCACAGCAGCCACGGGAACCACGCCGCCGCGTACACCAGATCGAGATGGCCCGCGCCCACCGCCGCCATGATGCGCGGCGCGAACGCGTATCCCCCGCCGGTCAGGGTAGCGGGCCACGGCCCCAGGCCAGCGCCTCGGCTCCACAGCCACGCCCCGGTCCCGCCGGCGACGAGGTGCAACCAGGTGAGCAGGTTCAGGTGCAGGATGGGCGGGACGATCAGCACGAGCCACTGCGGCGGGTACCAGACCTTGTTCAGCGGGTTGGCCGCGAACGGGCTGCCGCTCATGATCAGCGGGCGCCACAGCGGCCAGGCGCGGTCCTCGCGCACGGAGTCGCGCAGGAAGGCGGCGCTCGGCCAGTGGCTGGTGACGGCATCGGAGAAGTCGGAGCGGGGCGGAAACGGCAGGCTGTCCGGCCCCAGGCCGGCGCCGAACAAAAAAGCCGCCAGTCCCAACGCCAAGGCGGCAATCCAGGCCAGGACCGCTCCCTTAGTTGGAGCCGGCCAGGACGTAGAGGGTGACATCACCGTGAATCACTTCCTCTGCGATGCGGCTCGCGGGGATCTGCTCGAAACACTTGCCGGTGTCGGGATACAGCAGGAGGCTGGCGTCATCGTCGTCGTTATCGTCGGCGTCTTCGTAGCCGAGATCGCGCTCCTGGGGGCCCCACAGGATGTAACGCACCTCGAACGGCAGGCCGTCGCCGAGCAGCGTGTCGCAGTCCGTGCCCCGGTACCAGTCCTCGACCTGTCGGAGGCGCTCGGCCTTGGGCACCGTCTCGTACTCGTGCCCATAGACCACGCGTTGCCGGGTGTAGGCCGGGATCCACAGGCTGATGGTCGGCGCGGCGAGTACCACGGCGTCATTCTCGCCGTTTGCGTCCAGCCATTGGAGCTGCTCCCAGTAGTCGTCGTCGATCAACAGTCCCGCGTCCAGGCCGCGCTCCGGGCTGGCGACGGCGCCCACCAGCGGGATTGCCAGCACGATCACGTTGCTGGGCACGACGAACACGATCAACGCGATGATGGCCGGGGCGCGCCAGTTCTTGGGCACGATGTAGAACCAGTAATCTTCGAGCGCGCGCACGGCGAAGTACACGATCGGGATGACCAGCCCCAGGGCCAGGCGGCGCTGCAGGTTGAACGGCGCGTACAGGCCAATCACGTTAACCACGAACCACAGCAGCATGAGCTGGTCGCCGTCGCGCTCGAAGCGGCGGACGGCCCGCACCAGGCCCGGGATGGCGACGATCAGCAGCAGCCCGTAACCGAACACGTACAGGAGCGGCGCGGGCGATGGCGTCTGGTTCTGCCGGTTGAACTCGCCCATGATGTCGTTGAAGTGGAAGACGGCGAAGTCGTACACGGCGAAGGGGATCGCCGGCAGCCACAGCATGGCCGACCAGCGCAGCTCGTGGTTCGGGAATTCTTTCGTCAGGTACCAGCGGGCCAGCACGTACAGCCCCAGCGCCGCGCCGATGGACACCAGCGCCGTCGGCTGGACAAGCGACAACGCCATCGCGAGCAGCATCAACCCCAGCCCGCCGTTGTCCACGCTAGGCGGGGCGGTGAACCCGCGCCGGAAGACGATGATGTACAGCGCCGCGATCAGCGCCAGGCTGGCGATGCTCAGCGGAAAATGGGGGTTGGTGTAAGCGGCGTAAAACGGGAACGCTTCGGGGATGTTCATGTCGGCGGCGAGCTCGCCGGGATCGAGCAGCAGCAGCAGCCAGCCCAGCCCCGAGCCGACCGACAGCAGCGTGAAAAACAGCCGCCGCGGGCGCAGCCGGATCCAGATCGTGGCGCCGAGCTGGTAGATCGAGATGTACATGAGCAGGCTGGTGGCCACGCGCGCGATGTGGAAAATGAGCCGGCTCGACAGCCCGGTGAGGCGCGCGATGTGGCCCAGGAAAATGTAAAAGGTGTGGAAGCCGGCCCCGTTGTGGCTTTCGGGTGTATGGCGCAGCTCGAACAGCCAGGCTCCCCGGCGTCCCTGCTCGATCTTGGAGAGGTAGGTCGCGCCGTCTTTCGGATTGGACAGCATGCCCATGAACTGCCACCCGTCCGCGGTTTCGTTGGTAGCCAGTGCCCAGGCATAGGGAACCAGCGTCAGCGCCACCAGCAGGCCGCTGATCACGATGACCCAGCGCCATTCGGCGGTCGAAACGTATACGGAACGCAGTGTCTGCATTGGCGGCCTCGCTGGTTGACGGTCGAGTAGAGCCAGACCAGGCTGACAGGTTTGCCGTGTAATTCTGGTGTAGTATAATGCGCCTTGTCAATTTATGCTTTAGCGACGTTAACGCTATGCTCATTGTACATCGGCCCGCCGGTTCCGCCAGCCCGCGAGGACACCCATGAGTCAGATCAAAGCTTTATACCGTTTGCAGAAAATCGACCTCGAGCTGGACGCCCAGCGCCGGCGCATGCGCGAGATCAACGCCGTGCTCGAGGGGAATGGCGGCCTGGGCGACGTGCGGGCTGAGGTGGCAGCGCTCCAGGACGCGCTGCACAAGCAGGAAGCGCGCTCGGCGGATCTGAACCTGGAGATCAAGTCGATCGCCAGCCAGACGGCGCAGTTGAACGACCGGATGTATGGCGGGCACGTCAGCAACCCGAAAGAACTCCAGGACATGGAAGGCAAGATCGCCGAGCTGAAGCGCCGCCGGGCCGACCGCGAGAACGCCCTGCTGGAATCCATGATCGCCATCGACGAGCTGCAAGCCGCGCTCGCCGCCGCCTCCGAGCGCCTCGGCCAGCTCGAATCAACCCGCGCGGCGGAAGTCGACACGCTCACCGCAGAAAAAGACAGCCTCAAGCACACGATCAAAAAGCTGAAAACGAAGCACGAGGCGGCTGTTCAGGGCGTCTCGGAGGCCAATCTCCAGCTCTACGACACGCTGCGCGCCACCAAGCGCGGCCATGCCGTGGCCGTGTTGGAAGGCGAGTCGTGTTTGTCCTGCGGCGTGCGGGCGACGGCCAACATCGTCAAGCAGGTGCGCCAGGGCGACGAGCTGGTGCCATGTCCAAGCTGCGGGCGACTCCTGATCGCACTCTAGAGAGGTGCCACTATGCGCGTCGATCTCTTCTCTTTTTCGGTCGGCTTTCTTTCGGCGGCGGGACTGTCGCTGGTGATGTGGCGTCTGCGCTCGCGGCTGGCCCGGATGCAGGAGTCCGCCGGATCGCAGATCGAAGGCACGCGGCAGTTCGTGGGACGGTCCGCGGCGGCTCGCTACCAGCGCGATCTGCTCCGTTATTTGAAGACGCGCCACGTGGCCGGGCGGCTGGTTAACCTGACCGACGTGCTGGTCGAGCCGCGCCTGATTCCCGCCGTCCGCCCGATCACGCTGCCCGGCGACGAGTCCGAGCGACGCGGCGTGTACGACGTCGTGCCGCTGGTTCACGACTTGCCTCAGGGCTACGCCAATTTCAACATCGAGACCATCTCGCTGGCCGACCTGGGAGCCGGGGACCGGCATGTGGCGATCCTGGGCCAGCCGGGCATGGGCACCAGCACGGCGCTGACGGCGCTCGCCCTGATGGCGCTCGGCGAGGTGTCATTCGAGCCGCGCGAAGATCAGACCGAGCGCGCCCTGCTGGAACAGGAACAGCACCTGTCCGCCGAGGAACGCCGCCAGCGCGCGGGCGAGCGCGCCCAGATCCAGGCGCGGGCGCTGGAACAGCTTCACAACGTGCGCGCCGAGCGCGGCCAGGCCGAGGGCGCGCCCTCGGCGGCTGACCAACCCGCCCTCGATCTGCGCGATTTGATGCCGGTGCTGGCGCACCTGAACGATTTCGAGTTCGATCCCGCGGCCTATGGCAAGAGCGAGGCACTCGACCCGGCGGAGCCGCTGGTGCGCGCCGTACAGCGCCATATGACAGCTGTCACGGCCCAGGTGATCGGCAGCGTGGTGTATCCGGTGCTGGAACAGGGCCGGGCGCTGGTCCTGATCGACGGGTTCGACGAGCTGTCACCTGCCGCGCGCGAGATGGCCCTGCCCTGGCTGCGGGCGTTCATGGCGCAGTACGGGCACAACATGATCGTCGCCGCGGGGAACGTCGACGGCTTCGATCCGCTGGCGAGTCTCGGGTTCACGGCGACGTATCTGCGCGCCTGGCACGACGACCATTACGCCGAGCTGGTCCAACGCTGGAGCGCCGCCTGGACGCTCGGCACCGGTGGCAAGCGCAAAGCAGGCCCGCCCGACGAGCAGGTGCTGCGGCGCATCGCGGTGGGCAATCGCGGGCTGAGCGTGCTCGACGTGACGTTGAAGATCTGGACCGGCCTGGCGAACGACGCGCATATTGCCGGGCGGGCGGGGTGGTACGATGCCTGGATCGCCCGGCACCTGTCGCGGCCCGATCTGCGCGACCGCCTGCCTGATCTGGCGGTGCGCTGCGTGGAAGCCGGGCGGCCGGTCCCGCGCGCGGAGTTGGCGGGAGTGCTGTCCGCCGCGCGCGCCGTGGAGGGCAAAAAGGCGCCGGACAGCGCGCCGCTGGTGGCGGCGCTGGAGGAAGATGGCCTGCTGGTAGCCTGCGCGGGCGATACGGTCAGCCTGCCGCACGTCCAGTTCGCCAATTTCCTGGCGGGCGAGTGGCTGGCCGAAGCCGGCAGCGAGCGGGCCGCCGAGTTGGCGCTCGAACCGGCCTGGGACGGTGCGTTTACATTTGCGGCGGCGCGGCTCAACCTGCTCCCGGCCATCTATCGCCGGCTGAGCGTGCCGCCCGACCTGCTGTACACGAACCTGTTCGGACTGGCGCGCTGGCTGCCGGACGCGCCGCCGGATGTGCCCTGGCGCGGCGACGTGTTCAAGCGGCTGGCGGCGGCCTTGATGGCGCCCGAGCAGTATCCTGCCGTGCGCGATCGAGCGCTGGCGGCCTTGATCGCGTCCCGCGACAGCAGCGTGGCGTACGTGCTGCGCCAGGCGCTGCGCGCCACGAACCTGGACGTGCGGCGGCTGGCGTGCATCGGCCTGGGCGCCCTGGGCGATCCCGAAACGGTCAAGGACCTGGCCCCGCTGCTCGACGACGACCACCGCGAGGTCCAGCTTGCGGCGGCGGTCGCGTTGGGCGCCATCGGCAGCGAGCGCGCGTTGGAAACGATGGTTCACGGGCTGCTGGAAGGCTCGGAGGACCTGCGCCGGGCGATTGCCGAAGCGTTGGCTGCCATCCCCGGCGAGGGACACGCCATCCTGCGCGACGGGATCGCCGCCGACGATATGATGATCCGCCGGGCGGCGGTCTACGGCTTGAGCCGGGTTGGGACCGGCTGGGCCGTCGTGGCGCTATACCGGGCCATGCTCGAAGACGAGCAGTGGTACGTCCGGGCGGCGGCGGAAGAGGCGTTCGCGGCGGCGCAGTCGCCGGAGCGCAGCGGTCCGCGCGCGGTGCCGGAGGCTGACGCGCAGACATGGCTGATCCAGTGGGCCGCCGAGCGCGGCGAGGGCGTGCCCGCCGGGCCGAACGCGCGCCAGGTGCTGATCCGCGTACTGCAAGAGGGCCAGCCCGCCTACAAAGCCCTGGCCGCCCGCACGCTCGGCTACCTGGGGCATGTGGCCGCGCTTAAGCCGCTGTATGCCGCCCTGCGCGACCGCGATCCGGACGTGCGCAGCGCCGCGTATGCGGCCCTGGCCGATCTGCAATTACGATTGGGTCAGCCGCTGCCGGGCCTGACGTAGCCAGACGCGTTACGAGAAGCGACGATCGCGGGCTGGTTTCGACCGGCCCGCTTGCGTTCAGGGAGTGGGTTCGGGTGTGGCCACCAGCGGGCGCAGCAAGCCGGGCAGAATTTCCTCGTCCGGCGCGCAGCGAACCACGTGGCGGATGCTGGTGTGGTAGATGATCGCCTCCTCGCCGGCGCGGAAGGCGATCCGGAAGCCCGGCTCGGTCTGTTCTTCATACTCCCCGTTGGGTTTGGGACAGCCAATACTCGCGTCGGGCCAGGTGACGGCCATCAGGCCGGCGAGCGCGAGCCGGTCCTGCGGGATGTCGAGTTGGCGGGCGGCATCGCGCGCGGCCAGCTCGACCATCGACTCGGCGATCGGGTCGGGCGGCAGCGGCTCGCCCTGCCAGTTGGTCCAGTCTGCGTCCTCGCACAGCAGCACGGTCTCGCCCCGGTCGGCGTGGTAGGTGTACAGGTCGCGCCCGGCGCTGAACAGCAGCCGGTAACCGTGCACGTTCCCCGGGTGGCCGTCGCGCGCCGAGGCGCAGCCCAACGACGTGTCCGGCCAGGTGATCGCTTCCAGGCTGATCAGGCGAATGCCCGCCGTGTCGACGTCCTCGCGTGCGGACAGGTCCGCGAGCGCTCCAGCCAGGATCGCCTGCGCGTCCGCGGGGAGCGGGCCTTCGGCGCTTTCGGTGGCGGCTGGCTCCAGCGCGGAGGGCGCGGGGAGATCGGTGGGCGTGATGGTCGGCGTGAAAGGGAGCGCGGTCGGTGTGGGGGTGGGCGGAACCAGCGTGCGCGTAGCGGCGGGCTGGCGCGAATCCGCATTCGAGTCGGATCCGCAGGCCGCCAGCAGCAGGACGCCCAGCGCCAGCAGGGCCCAACGCCGGATCGCGCGGCTCATTCCGTGAGGACCGTGTGTGCTCAGCATGGCGCTGCCGTGTGGCCGGTTAGCGAAGGCGCGCCAGGCGCTGCTCGACCCAGCCCGGCGACACACCTTCGACGCTGATGATCTTGTTGGACTTGTCCTCGCCGGCCACGATCGCGATCTGGCCGGGAGCCACCTCCAGCATGCCGGCCAGAAACTCGATCAACTGGGCGTTGGCGCGGCCTTCGCCGGGCGACTCGGTCAGGCGGATCTTCAGCGAGCCGTCGTCCTGAAGCCCCACGATCTCGACACGGTCCGCGCGCGTGATCACGCGGACGGTGAAGGCCGCCCCGTGCTTCGCGTCGGTGATCCGGAATTCGCGTGTCATGGATGGCATCCTTTCCTAGTGCCGGTCAGCCCTCGACAGGGTGGGCGCCGTCAGCCGCCCAACACGCTGACCAGAAGCTGCCCCAGGAACTGAAGAAGGATGATAGCGATGATGGGGCTGAAGTCAAGCCCGCCCGCGGGCGGGAGCGCGTTCCGGATTGGCTGCAGCACCGGCTCGGTCAGGTCAAAGATGGTGCGCGCCAGCGGGCTGTACGGGTCGATATTCACCCAGCTCATCAGCACGCGGGCCAGGATCACAAACGAATACAACTGGATGAACAGCGCAATCAGGGCGCCAAAAGCAGACGTGTTCAACGGTCTATCTCCTACTCACAGGTCGTCAGGCGGGTCCATGCCCGGTCGGGTCGTCACGCGCGGGCCAAAAACGGCGCGGCCAATGCGGACCAGCGTGGCCCCTTCTTCAATCGCCACCGGATAATCGTCGGTCATGCCCATGCTCAGGTGATCCCAGGCCGCCGCCGGGAAATCGCTCGCCAGTGCGTCGCGCAGCGCCCGCAGCGCCGCAAATACCGGGCGGGCCTCTTCGGGATCGTCCACGATGGGCGCCATGGTCATCAGGCCGCGCACCGCCACACCCGGCAGGGTCAGGATCCGGGCGACGTCGTCCCACAGGACGCGCCGCGCCGTCGCACGTTCCTGCCAACTGTACGCATCCCAGCCGTGTTTGGTTTCCTCGCCGGATACGTTCACTTCTAGCAGCACGTCCAGCGCGCCAGCGCGTTCGGCCAGGGCCCGGCTCAGGCGCTCAGCGAGCCGGACACTGTCCAGCGAATGCAGCAGCGCGAAGCCCGCCGTCACGTGGCGCGCCTTGCGGCTCTGCACGTGGCCGATCATGTGCCAGGTCACCGGCTCGTTCACCAACCCGGCGACCGCCTCCATCTTGGGCAGCGCCTCCTCGACGCGATTCTCGCCGAACTGGCGCACTCCGGCGCGGACCGCTGTCGCGATGTCCTCCGGCGGGTGCGTCTTGCTGACCGCGATCAGCGTCACCGAGTCCGGCGCGCGCCCGGCGCGGAAGCAGGCACGCTCGATCTCGGCCCGCACTTCCGCGATCCGTTCGGCTATCGGCACGGATGTCGTATCCATCGTCTATCCTGTCAGGGCGATCACCGCGCCGAAGCGTCCGGTGCGGCCCTGTTCGGCGCGGTGAGAGAAAAACTCGTCGGTGCGGGTCGCCGTGCAGATGCCCGCCGTTTCGATCTGCGCCACGCCCGCGCGTTCCAGCGCCAGCCGGTTAGCGGCCCACAGGTCGAGATAGGCGCTGCCATCGTCCGCGCGATGGATCAGGCCGTCGAGCGCCCCGAAGGCATCCCGCACCGCGTCGACGACCTCCTCGCCGACCTGGTAGCGCTCCGGCCCGATGCTGGGGCCGATGCCCGCCTGCACGTCCTGCGGCCGGGTCCCATAGGCGGCTTGCAGGGCGTTCAGCGCGCTCACCGCCGCGCCCAGCACGGTGCCGCGCCAGCCGGCATGCGCGATCCCGGCGACGTGGCGCACGGGGTCGTAGAGCACGATCGGCGTGCAGTCCGCGAAGCGCATGGTCAGCGGCAGGTTAGGCCGGTCGGTGACCATGCCATCGGCGCGGGCCAGCCAGCGGCGGTTGGGTACGCGTCCCTGCACGATCACCGTGTCGGCGCTGTGAACCTGCCACACGGTGCACGTCTGCGCGCTGTCAAGACCCAGCGCGGCGAGCATCCGGCGGTGATTCTCCTGCACGGCGGCGGGCGCGTCACCCACCGTGCCGCCCACGTTGAGCGATGCCCACGGCGCGGGACTCACGCCACCCAGCCGGGTGAAGATCGCGTGGATCAACCCCCCGGTGCCAGCCCACTGGTCAAACTGGTAATACACCAGCCCGTTGTGTTCGATGCGTTGCACGATTCATCCTGGTGGCGCGGTTCCGTCTCGAAGACGATTATACCGCACACGATCCCGCCGCGTCGACCGGCACCGGGCAGCTCACCGGCATTGCGAGCGCCTTGTCAACCCTGTACAATACGTGGTATGAGCGACTTACTTGGCAAGTTCAACGTGCTGATCCGATCCAGCATCAGCAGCGTGTTCGGTGACGATCCCCGGCGGCGGCGCGGCGCTCTGCCCGACGTCGAGCACCTGGGCGAGGACATCGACCAGGAGATCGCCGCCCTGCGCGAGCGGATCAACCGAGCGCTGGACGACGAAGACGAGCAGACGCAGGCCATCGACGCGCTGCGCCGCGAGGTGGCGAACTGGGATCAGCAGGCCGATCGCGCCCTGGAGCGGGGGGACGAGGTAGCGGCGCGCCATGCGATCCGGCAGATGCAGTTGACAGGCCAGCGCCAGGCGATGGCCGAATCCGATCTCGACCAGCACCGCCGCGCGACGTCTGAGCTGATTCAGCGCGTCAACGAGCTGGAAGCCCTGGTCGCGGAGGCGCGCGCCCAACACGCCCCGGCGCCTGTCGAGCCCGCCGCCAAGGCCAGCCCGGTTGAGGTCCTGTCATCGCGCCTGCGCAAGGCCCGCCTGTTCCTTGAGACGCAGGAACTGGAAGCGCTCGAGCCGGATGCCCCGCCGGAAGACGTGGAAGACGGGGCCATTGACGACGATCTGGCGCAGCGCCGCGCGCGCCTCAGCCAGTAGCGCCCGCTTTACATTTTCGTTCCTTCCGTTGTACAACTAAGCCAACTTCCGGGTGGGTTTTTCTGTTGGTGCCAGCAAATCATGAGCTATTTGCCCGATTTCGACGCAATTCGCCTGCTGGTGGTCGAGGGCGATCCCGGTACCATGGACCGCCTGTCAGGGATTCTGGAGACGGCGGGCTATAACGTTCACCGGGCGACCAATGCGGACGACGCGCTGTACCTGCTGGATCATGGCCGGTTCGACCTGGCGCTGATCGATGCGCGCATGGGCGACTCGCACAACCGTGCGCTGGTCGATCTGCTGGCCGATTTCCCGTGGGTCCGGTGGATCGCGCTGGTTGACGACCGCTACGCCCGCCCGGAGTCACTGGTGGAGCGGGGCGCGGTGGCCTGGCTGCCGCAAACGGCCAAACCAGCGCTGCTGCTGCGCCAGGTGGAGGCCGCGATGAATGGCGAGCCGGCGCCCCCCGCGGGTGCAGCCGCGCCGCCGGACGATCGGGCGCGTGACGACTTCAGCGCGCTGCTGGAACGCCGCCTGATCGAGCAGCAGACCCTGTCGAACCTGGCCCGCTCGCTGAGCGCCGTGCTGGACCTGGACGTGCTGCTGACCCAGGTGGTGGATGCGGCGGTCCGGCTGAGCAATGCCGAAGAGGGCTTGCTGCTGCTGCCGGACGACGAGGGTAAGGCGCTGTGGGTGCGCGCGGTCAAGGGCATCGACAGCGAGACGGCGCGCAATTTCCGCATCAAGACGCGCGATACGCTGGCGGGACAGGTCTTCCGGCAGGGCCAGCCGATCCTGATAGGCGACCAGGGGCCACAGAAGTTGAAGACCGAATACCTGGTCAAGTCGCTGCTGTACGTGCCACTGTCGATCAAGGGTGAGACCATCGGCGTGCTGGGCGTGAACAACCGCTCCGCCGATCGCACATTCACCCAGCACGATAGCGAGCTGCTGCAGGACCTGGCGGCTCATGCCGCGGTCGCCATCGAGAATGCGCGCCTCTACGAAGAGAGCGTGCTGCGCACCCGCGAGCTGAGCACGCTCGTCCAGGCGGGCGAGGCGGCCAACTCCACGCTGGCGATCGATCGCGTGTTGTCGATCATTGCCGGGCAGCTCATGGCGGCGCTGGACGTGGCCCAGTGTTACATCGGCGAGGGTCGCCCGAACCACGATCAGTTGGAGACGCTGGCGGTGCGCTATCGGGCCTTGTGGCGCCCCGGCGACGGGCCGGTGTTGGCTGCCGCCAACCATCCGGGGATCGAGCAGGCATTCAAGCAGCAGCGTGTCGCCGTTCTGGCGCCAGCGCGCTCGTACGCGGGCCAGCCGCCGGCGGCATGGCTCCCCCACCGCTATTTAGCGCAGCACGTGGTCTACGTCCCCTTGTTGGCGCAGGATCACCCGCTGGCGGTCGTGGTCCTGTACTACATTCACCGCCCCTTCGACGATACGCACGACGCCCGCAGTGTCCAGGCGCAGATCCAGCAACTGGCGCTTGAAACGGTGATCAGCCTGTCGGGCCGCGATACGCACCAGCACAGGCACGGTCTCTTCCGCGTGGCCCAACGCATGCTCGAGGCGTCCCGCTCGGACTGGTGCGAGATCGCGCTGTGGGACTCTGACGAGCGGCAGTTTGTCCTGTCGCTGTCGTACGGCGAGACGATCTGGCGCGAGCAGCCGCGCCCCGGCCTCGATCTGGCCCACTTCCCGCAGTTGGCACGCATCCTGGCTGAGCAGGTCCCTTTCACCGAGCCGCCTGCGGACGAGCTGCGCTATCTGACCGAGCTGGGGCACGGCAAGAGCCTGCTGGGCCTTCCGCTGGTCATCAAGGGGCAGACGGAAGGGCTGGTCCTGCTGGCGGACACGCGCGCCGATCGGCATTTTACTCGGCGCGAAGTGGAGCTCGCGCAGGCGCTGGTGCTCCAGGCGGCGAACGCGTTGGGCAACGCGCGGCTGTACCGCGATCTGGAAATCAGCCTGGAGGAGCTGCACCGCGCCCAGAGCAAGCTGGTGCAGACGGCGCGCCTGTCGGCGATGGGCGAGTTGGCGGCGGCGGTCGCGCACCAGATCAACAACCCGCTGACGACCATCCTGGGCGATGCGGAGATGCTGCTGCAAGACATGTCGCCGGACCGGGAAGAGACCGAGGCGCTGGAAGCGATCTTCCGGGCGGGCCAGCGCGCCCATGAGGTCGTGCGCCGCCTGCTGGGCATGGCGCGGCAGCCGTCGACAGATGAGTCGTTGCAGCCGCTGGACGTGAACGAGACGATCACCAACACGCTGTCGCTGGTGCGCGGGCACATCCAACACGGCAACGTCGGACTGGCGGTCGATCTGGCGCAGGATCTGCCGCCGGTCGCCGGGATCATAGACCAGTTGGAGGACGTATGGCTCAACCTGCTGCTGAACGCCCGCGATGCGGTGACCGACCGGCCTGACCCCCGCATCGGGATCGCCAGCGCCTACCGGCCTGAGACGGGGAGCGTCGAGGTCCGGGTGTGGGATAATGGGATCGGGATCGAGGAGGCAGTGCTGGCCCAGATCTTCGAGCCGTTCTTCACGACCAAGCCGACCGGGGAAGGCACCGGCCTGGGCTTGCACATTTGCCAACAAATTGTCGAAAAATGTCAGGGTAGCATCTCTGTCCAGAGCACATATAATGAGGGCACAGAATTCATCGTTCAATTACCCGTTTATCATGGGTGAAGCGAGTCATGACAAAACCTTACATTTTGGCCGTGGACGACGATCCAGAGGTCTTGGGTACCCTGTCGCGCGCGCTCAAGCGCGAAGGGTTTGAGGTGGGCCGCGCGCTATCCGGCCTGGAAGCCCTCAAGATGCTCGGCGCCCGCCGTCCGGACTTGATCATCCTCGACATCATGATGCCGGGGCTGGATGGTCTGGCTGTGTGCCGCAAAATTCGCGCGGACAGCCAGTACAACGATCTCGCGATTCTCTTCCTGACGGCGCGTGGCCAAACCGATGACGTGGTGGCTGGCCTGGACGCGGGCGGCGACGATTATGTGGTCAAGCCGTTCGAGCTGGCCGAGCTGACGGCGCGCGTGCGCGCGCTGGTCCGCCGCGGGCAGCGCAACGCCGTGGTAGAGAGTCCGACTATTGTCATCGGCGGGCTGACGCTGGATTCGAACACCCACACGATGACGGTCTTCGAGCGACCGCCGGTACAGCTCACCGCCACCGAGCACCGCCTGCTGCGCTATCTGATGGAGCACGCCAACCAGGTGCTCTCGCCCCAACATCTGTTGGAGGCGGTCTGGGACTACCCACCTCACACGGGGGATCCGGACCTGGTGCGCGCGCACGTGCGCAACCTGCGGGCCAAGCTGGAGAGCGACCGGGCCGAGTCGCGGTTCATCCGCACCATCCATGGCGTCGGGTACATGATCTCAAGTTAGCGCGGCCTTTTTCACAAGTCTTTCATACCTTGGGCGTCCACAGCGGCCCTTTGTCCTTTATACTAAGGACCAGATGAGAGAATATGCTGCTGTAGATGAGCCCGAATCGATGAGCATTTCGACCCAATCCGAGCGATTCATCCTGGCGGTGGACGACGATCCGGACGTGCGCGCGACGATCAGGCGCGTGCTGGAACGGGACCTGCACCACATCATCGAAGCGCCGGACGGCCAGTCCGCCCTGCGACTGGCGCGCGAACACCGCCCCGACGTGATCATCCTCGACGTGAGCCTGCCCGACATCAATGGGTTCGAGCTGTGTACCATGCTGCGCAGCATGCCCTTCGTCAACGATACGCCGATCCTGTTCCTGAGCGTGCATCACAGCGCGCAGACCGTCGCCCGGGCGCTGGACTGCGGTGGAGACGACTACCTGCGCAAGCCCTTTGCCACGCGCGAGCTGACGGCCCGCGTGCGCGCGCTGCTGCGCCGCACCGCCTCACGGCTGCCGGGCACGGTTGCCGTCCTGCGCTTCGTCCCCAACGACTCGGCGGTGATCGTCAATGGGCGGACCATCACGCTCACGCCGACCGAGTACGCCCTGCTCCACTTTTTGTGCCAGCACCCCACCGAATATCACCCGGCGGCCAGCCTGCTCGAGCACCTGTGGGAATACCCGCCCGACGGCGGGGATACGGCGCTGGTGCGCAACCACATCCGCAACCTGCGGCGCAAGATCGAGCCCAATCCAGACCACCCGGCGATCATCGTGTCGGCCCACGGGCGCGGCTATGCCATCAGTCCCCACGTCGATTACCAGGGCAGCGTGTCGGCGCGCTGACGGAGGGACAACGCGCGCCTGGCCCCCGGTCTGGATGCTGACAAATCCTTATAAACTCCTCACAAAAAGACAACAGGCTCGCCCAAGCATCTATGGTATCATTCGAAATAGGGGCTGGCCCGCTGCTGGGCGCCACCTCTGCTTGTCGCTAAACAACGTTCGTCGAGGTGAATCATGCGTGCCACATTCCGTAGATTGCTCGACCTGCTGGACGGAAGGCCGACCGGTGCGCGCGGGCAGAGCCTGGTCGAGCTGACCCTGACGCTGCCGGTCCTGCTGGTGATGCTGATGGGCCTGACCGAGATTGGCTGGTACGCCAACAACTACCTCACCCTGCTGGACGTGGTGCGTGAGGCGGGGCGTTTTGGGGCCACGCGCGACCCGATGGCCTGGGTCGACGGGGAAGAGACCAACTACCATCGCCTGGACTGCGAGCTATTCTCCAATCTGTTCGACAAAAAAGCGGGCGAAGACAACACGGTCTGGCCTGGGCCGGATCTGTCACTATACGGCTACCATATCGGGCAGGAGAGCGCGACGATCGGGTACTACGACGGCGTGGCCTGCTCGGTGATTGGCAATATGGAGCCGCTGCGCTTCGACGACGCGAAAGATGATATCGTCGTGTCGGTGTTTTCGTTCGCGGTCGTCAACAAAGGCACCGCCAACGCGTACGTCAAAATCGTGGGGCGCTACCCGGCGCGGGCCAATGAATGCCAGAATGACGATGTCTTCGACCCGTTCGACTTTCAGGGCGGGACCGGGCCTGGTGGGCGCATGACCGGCAACGGCAGCGGCATGGACCAGGATGAAGATCACTCGCGGTGGGATCCGGAATGGGACAACGTGCGGGGCTTTATCTTCCGCGGCAATCACCAGCACGATTACGGCGCGGGCGTCCCGTGTTTGGGCTCGGAGTTCTCGACGGCAGAGGTCGAGGAAATGCTCAACTTCGAGGGCGATCCCGACCGCGCACGCAAGATCGCCGAAACGGCCGATTTCGGTCTGGTGCTCGTCGAAGTATTCTGGTCGCACGACCAGTTGTTGGGGCTGCCCTGGTTCCGGCTGGGGCCGGTGGGTGAGGGGCAGATCATCCATGTGTGGGCGTTCTTCCCGGTGTCGGCAGCCGAGCCGGATATCGAGTTCTAGTGGATACGGTGTAGCATGATGAAACACATCATCTTCAACAACCCGATTTCCAAGCGCCTGCTGCGCAGCCAGCGCGGCCAGTCGATCGTGCTGCTGGCCTTTGCGTTCATTGCCCTGGTGGCGTTTGTGGGGCTGGTCACCGATCTGGCGCTGCTGTTCGTGCGCTACGCCTCGCTGCGCCGCGCGGTCGACGCGGCAGCCATCGCCGCCGCCGGGCAGATCCGCGAGGGCACCGGCTACGGTGAGGTCGCCATCGCGGCCCAGCAGTACATCGAGCTGCATAACCTGGAACCCGACACGATCCTGGTCGAAACCTGCGAGACCGACATCGATGCCTGGCGCAAGGGCACCGGCGAATTCGAGGACGAAGGCCCGCACCCGGAGTCGCTGTACCCGCCGCCGGTGTCGGATCACATGCCGAATACCGAGCTGTGCGACTGGGGCGACCCGCACAAGCTCGTCCGCGTGAGCGCTCAGATCAACTCGCCCACGACGTTCCTCTCGCTGATCGGCATCGGGCACATCACGCTCGAAGCGACGTCCGTCTCCGAGACGGCGGTGCTCGACGTGGCGCTGGTGATCGACACGTCGGAGTCGATGTCGAACCAGACGGATATCTACTCTTACACCCACGCGAACGTAGGCTGGGATCTGCCGGTGGGCGGCGGGCTGCCGACCTCGGCGCGATCCGAGTGTGTGACGACGCAGGAGGAGATTGATACCGGGGTTCTACAGCCGAACGATCGCGAGCGGTGGGCTGGCTGCTGTAACGACCCGGGCACGGGGAATGTGGGCGATGGCTCGCTCCAGGCTAACGGCGTCGTGGTGCCGAACGGCCTCATCTGGCACGATACCAACGGCAACAGCATGTACGATGGCCCGGGCGAAAATGGCCTGGCGAGCTCGGCGCGGCAAAGCGCCAGCCTCACCAACCCGGATGGCTTCAACTTCACGACGCTGGTCTGCGAGCCGTTCAAGGACGTGAAAGACGCGGCGCGCATGTTCATCAAGCGCCTGGACTTCGTGCGCGGCGACCGCGTGGTGCTGGTGACGTTCGACCGCCAGGGCGTCGCTTACGCGCCGGTTGGCCCTGGTGGCGAGCGTATGCGCCCGCTGCTGCGCAGCGAAGCCGCGGCGGTCGATACCCTGAACACCAGGATCGGCGTGCAGATCAACCCGACCGGCATCTGGGACACGTGCCAGCGCCAGAACGTTGCCTTCGCCAACTGGAACGCCTGGCTGGATGGCGAGCTGCCCGAACAGCCGGAGCTCCGGCCCAACGCCTACGAAACCATCGCGGCGTGTGGCAACACCAACGTCGGCGGCGGCATCCTGGCGGCCAACAACGCGCTGACCGATCCGATTGACGTCCGGCGCGAGGCGGTGTGGGTCATGATTGTGCTGAGCGATGGCGCGGCCAATGTCACCAACGCCGTCCCCGACGTCAGCGACGAGACGCAGTACGGCTATTGGGGCTACTGCCCGTGGTGGACCTTCTGCTATCTGGATGAAGACCACGTCAACCACTGGGATGAATGTACCGAGAACAACCCGAGCCAGACCGAGCGCGCGCTGCCGATATGCAACGACAACGACCCCGACACGCGGCATTTCTGCATCGATTGGGACACCGGCCTGCCGGACCCGACCGACCCGCAGTGCGAGACGCGCTACGACGCCGACGACTACGCGCGCGACATGGCGGACTTCGCCGGTCTGGTCGAGGTGTCGCCGGGCGGCAGGCCGGGCAACTTCATCGCCATGTTCGCGATCGCGTTCGGCCAGGGCGTGATCAACGAGCCGACCGGGGCGCCCTTGCTGCGCTACATCGCCGATGCGGGCGACAACGGCTTCATCGACAACAACCTGGAGCAAGACTGGCGCGACAACCGCCAGTTCGACGGTGGCGATTACACGCGCTATGGCGATCCTGACGTGTGTGAGGGCGAAGCGCCAAACACGCAGTGCGGCCAGTACTACTATGCGGTGAACCTCGCCGATCTGATCCAGGTTTTTGAAGATATCGCCGGGCGCTTGTTCACACGGCTGGCGCGGTAGGTTGAGTATGAAAGACGCTGAAAGGCGTGCAAAGGGGGTCTCGATGAGCCCATCAGAAGAACAGAATGTCACTCGACAACGCAGCCGGCGCGGCCAGACGCTGGCCGAGTTCGCGCTGACTCTGCCGATCCTGCTGCTGTTGTTGTTTGGCGTCATTGAGTTCGCTCGCATCTTCCAGGCGTGGATCACGCTGCAGAACGCGGCGCGCTCCGCCGCACGCTACGCAGTCACCGGCCAGTGGGACGTGGACGCGGTGGCGCAGGCGATCGGGTACGTGCGCCCGACTGGGATCAGCTTCGAACAGTATCAGGAGACGGTGCTGGACGAGCTGGTGCCCTGCACCACGGGCAACGACGAAGCGTTCACGCGCCATTGGGGCTTCGACTGCGAGCCGGGCAACGACGACCACCAGGGCTTGCGCGTTGACATGGCGCGCCTGCCGGGGATTGTCGAGCGCGGCCGCATCGGCGCGGCAGGGTTGTCCTTGAAGCCCGGCACGCGCATCGCGGGCCTGCACTCCGCGGGCGGCGGCGAGCTTAACACCGAGACCGTCGGCGACGGCGAGGCCGGCTGGTTCCATGTCTGGGTGTGCAGCTCGCGCCGGCCCCTGATCAATGAGGATATTGGGAACCGCTACCGCCCCAGCCAGGATCGCAGCAATCGCCACTGTGGCCTGATGGAAGGGCCGGGCATCCCGGACCACCCGGCGGAAGATTTCCTCGGCCCAAACCAGTACGACGCGGGCGGCCCAGGTGATGCAGTCGAGATCATCGTCTTCTTCAACCACCCGCTGATCACGCCGCTGGGGCTGGTCGATCACATTCAGCTCCAGGCCCGGCGCGTCATGATCAACGAGTCGTTCCGCTCGACGCGCGTGGTGAACCTGCCGCCGCAGCTCGCGCTGCCGACCTTCACCCCGTCGAATACGCCGCTGCCCAGCAACACGCCGCTGCCCTCCGAGACGCCTACGCCGACGTACACGCCCACCCATACCTTCACGCCGCCGCCGACCGAGACGAACACGCCGACACCCACGCCGGACTGCGCGCTGGTGACGCTCCAGAGCGCGCGTCTGGTCGATAATGCCCTGCAGATCAGCGTGCGCAACGACAACCCGTTTGGCCCGCTGTTCATCACCGAGGCCAGTATCGAGTGGGTCAAGCATCCGAACTTCACCCAGATGTACGCCAGCGACGCGCGTATCGTCGGGCGCAGCCCGTTCTGGACCGGCGTCTCGCTCAATCCGCCGACGGTAATCCAGCAGGGCGACACGGGCTGGAGCGATGACGCCCCGAATTACTTCCTGCGCCTGTTCGATGCGGGCGCCGTCACGACCTTCCAGATGCAGTTCCAAAACGGGCCGAGCCGGCTCAACAGCGTATACACACTGGGCCAGTTCAATGGCAGCACGCTCACCCTGGCGCGCACCTGGGGCGGTCACGATTTCGAAGGCACGGGACTGCCACCCTGTGTGATCGAGCTGACGGGTTACCCGACGCCGACTCCCTACACACACACGCCAACCTTCACACCAACTCCAGTATGCACCAACTTCGAGTACGAGTTCGTCGGCTTCGAGAACAACGCCGTGGTGCACTACACGATCCGGAATACGGACATCGCGACCGGCTACCTGACCGGCTTCACAATCAACTGGAACACGTACAACCGGGCCGTATCGACGATCTGGTTGAACATGGTGTCGGTGGGAGGGACGAATGCGTTCGATCCGCGCGCAGTGATTGTGTGGTATGGCCACATCGACAACTCACCGGCGGTGGTCAATTCCGGCGATCCTGGCTGGCTGGTGGACGCCGTGATCGAGCCGGGGCAGTCGGTCGATGTCTGGCTGGACTTCGAGGGCACGGCAGGCCGCCTGGACACCGATCGCGGTTTCTTCCAGTCGGACTTCAATGGCACGGGGTTCGAGCTGAACTTCATCTGCTATGGTGAGGCCCAGCCGGTCAACACGCCGGTGAATACCCTGCCGCCGACCAACACGCACACGCCGACGATCACGCTGACGCCCAGTAAGACGAACACGCCCGGGCCGACCCTCACACCGAGCAACACCTTCACGCCCCGGCCGACGAACACGCCCCGGCCGACGGACACGCCCGTACCGGGCACACCGCGCCCAACGGACGACTTCGGCGGCGAGGGCTAAGGCCGGGCCATCTGGTCCCCACATCTGAGCAAAAAGCCCCGGTGGTCATAGCCGGGGCTTCGTTTTGTGGGGAATCGTGCCGGTATCAGCGCGCCTGGCGCATGCTCTCCAGGGCGGTGAGGCGCTGCTGGGCGGCTTCCAGCTTGGCGCCAATCGATTCGATGGTGTCGTTCATCGACATTTCCAGGTACGGGAAGGCCAGCCACACGTTCATCAGGCCGAACAGCGCCCCGGTGATCACGCGGTAGGGGGGCAGCGTCTCGCGTACGGGCCAGAACTCGAACGGCGGGTAGCTGAACAACTGGCTGAACCCGTCCAGGCCCAACGGCATCAGGCCGAGGATCAGGTAGAGCCACAGCGGCGCGGGCCGCAGCCAGTGACGCACGCGCGTGAACAACAGCCCGGCCAGGAGCATCATGCCGTAGATGGCGATGTCGCGCTCGCACAGGGCCGCTTTGTAGCCCATCTCTTCATTGCCTTTGAACGCGCGGGAGGTGAGCTGAAGATCCGACGTCCACGCGCTGAGATCGATCCCGGCGAAGGCAGGCTCGCTGGCGGCGTAGGACTCGAACGAGCCCAGGTCCGACCCGGCCATTTCGCGCGGGTAGAAGGTCTGCTCCCCGAAGAAGAACACCGACCGGAAAGCGAACTGGTGGCACAGCGGGCCGTAAATCTTGTAGACGATGTCGGCGGCGCCTTCGTAACCGGCCTTCATCAGGACGGGCGCGGTCAGCGAGAGGCTCGTATACACCAACAGGAACCCCAGGACGATCACCAGCCAGTTGCGCGAAAGCCGGAGCACCCACTGGTTGTTGCGGATGATCCGGCGCAGGTCTTCTTCGCTGTGCTGCTGTGCTTTGCTCATGCAGAATGCTGTCCTTTGAGGCAGGCGAGTTCAGTTGGTCGGGCGGCTGTCCAGCGCGTTGAGCAACTGCGCGCCGTCCACCAGGCCGGAAAAGCGCTGCACGATGATCCCGTCCGGATCGAGCAGCAGGCTGGTCGGGTATCCCTGGATGGCGCTGCGGTAGAGCTTGCTGTTGATAGTCCCCGTCTCGTCGAGCACGATCGGGAAGGTGAGGCCCAGCTCGTCGGCGAACGTCCGGACCGTGTCCGGCTCTTCCTGGTTGTTCACGGCCAGGACAACGAATCCCTCGGACTCGTGCAGGTTGTAGATCGTCTCGAAATCGGGCATTTCTTCGCGGCAGGGCCCGCACCACGTCGCCCAGAAATTGACCAGCACCATCTGCCCGCGGTAGTCCGACAGGGCGACTGTCTCCCCGTCGAGCGTCTGCGCCTCGAAATCGGGCGCGCGCTGGCCGATCTCCAGGCCCACCGGAGCGTTCACCGCCGCCGGGGCGTCCGGCTCGGGGAGCGCTGCGCCGGTTGGGGCGCTCGCGTCCAGGCTGGGGACGTCCAGGCCGGTCGACCCCTCGCCGCCGGACTCCGCCGCCAGATCGGGGAAGGAGGCGCTGTTTTCACTGGTCGACGCTTCCGCCGACACGAGCTCGATCCCCTTGGGGTCCGCGATGTAGAAGTCCTCTTTCACGCCATCGCTCAGGCAGTCCCGCGCGTTGCCCAGGCGCACCTGCCCCTCGACCACGGCGATGGCGCAGTTTTCCAGGTTCAGCGACAGATCGCCGAACGCGCCCTGGCTGCCGCCGATGCGCGTCAGGCGTTCGAGCTGGCCGCTGAACACCAGCACGCCGATCAGGATCAGGAACGCGCCGCTGAACGCTTCGATGGCGCGCATGTTGCGCTGCAGGCGGCGGAACAGGCCCTGCGCCTGATCGAGCGCCAGCGCTGTCAGCAGAAAGGGGATGCCCAGGCCGAGCGAATAGGCGGTCATCAGCGTGCCCGCTTCGGACACCGAGCCACCGGACGCGGCCTTGATCAGCACCGTGCCGTAGATCGGGCCGATGCACGGCGTCCAGCCCGCGGAGAAGACGACGCCCATGAACAGCGAACCCAGGTAACCGTACTGGTTTTTGGGCTGGCTCTGGCGGCGCGTGTCCACGTACAGGGCTGTTTGCAGGTGCAGGATGATGCGCGACCAGAACTGCCCGGCCGTGTCGGCCTTCAGCGCGTCGCGGAAAAGCTGGGCCAAGACCAGGATCACGACCAGGGTCAGGAACCAGGACTCGACGAACAGCCAGTAGATCGCGCCGATGGCGGCGATCCCGACCAGCGCCGAGACGACGTTGCCGTAGGGATTCCGGTCGAGCCAGGCCGCGCCGCGCAGCAGCCAGCCAAACACGCGGTTGAGTGCGCCCATGATGTGCAGGCCGAACAGGATCACGGCGGTGCCGCCGATCCGAGCGATGCCGTCGCGGACCTCGCCTTCCGTCACGCCGAGCGACGTCAGCGAGGAGACAGCAGCCGTGGTCAACAGGCCGAAGAACACGAAAAACAAGGTGAAGCCGAGCACGAAGAACACGCCATGGGTGAGCGTGCCAAAACGCTGGCGCACGGACTGGGTTGCCGCGCCGGTCTGGGTCACCTGCCGGGTGATGCGCCCGCCCATGTAGCCTACGTAGGCCGGCACCAGCGGCAGCACGCACGGCGAGATGAACGAGATAATCCCCGCTAGAAACGCCAGTCCAATCGTTACGTCGCCCGTCATCGGTCATCCTCCGGCACGCCTGTTATTCTGATGCCGGTCACGCTCATCCGGTTACATCGCATCCTAACTCTATAATTATACACACCGTTATCTTGGTTATTCGAGCATAACGTGCCGCGCCCCACCGCGCCAGATAAAGCGGCTGGCCGGTGGCACATGATTCGGTATCGACCTACAGGGCGGATTGTTGGCGGAGCAAGAACCCGCGGATGATGATGCCCAGGCCGACCGTCGCCAGGACGATGCCCAGCAGCGTCTGGTCAGCGGCGGCGATGTCCTGCGTATCCATCAGCAGGCTCAGCCCCACGCCGGCGGCGGCTGCGCCGCCCAGGAAGGGCGCGATCTGGCGCTGGACCAGGGCCGCCAGCATCCACAGCGCGGCGCCAACCAGGATCGCGACGGGCCACCATTCCTCGATCGCCGGTTCCAGCCGTTCCTGCTTCATGAGCGTCCCGAAGATTCCGCCGGCGATCAGCACGATCAAGAGGACCAGCACGCCGAACCGGATTCGCACGCTGACGCGGGGCCGGCGCGGGCGTGCCAGCGATCGCCGGCGCTCTCGTGGGTAGTCTTCGGTCTCGTCCGCGGCGTAGCCAGGCTGGGCAGGGACCGGCACAAACGGCTCGAACGCCTCGTCCGCGGCGTCTTCACCGGGGCCAATGTCGCCGGCGAGCGCCTCGTCTTCGGGCAGGGCGCTCTCGTCCTCGAGCCAGGGCGCCGGTTCGGGGTCTTCGCTCCGCCGGGACCGGCGGCCAAATGGGCGCAGGCGTGGCATGGGGCCATCTCCACTATCGACAATAACAGAAGCAGGGCGAGTCCGCGCGGCACTCACCCTGCAAACTGTACATCAAAATGCAATTCTTGAAAAACTATACGGGGCTTCCTTCGGCACACTGCACGCCCGACGCACCGACAATGGCGCCGTAGCGCACGCCGCGCGGCAGATCGATGCGATCGCCGGAACGCAGCGTGATGCGCTGTCCAGTCGCCGGAAAGACAATTTCCAGCGAGCCTTGAATACAATATAGTGTTTTGTCGTGGCCGTGACTGCGGACGGGATAGCGAAAATTCGGGATATTGGACCAAACATAGGGGCGGAGACCTTCGTCTCGCATCTGGCGGGTGATGTTGTCCAGGGTGGGGTGCTGTCCGCCGCGCCAACGTGTGACTCTTGCTTGTTGAACGCTTGCACCTGACATAGGCACCTCTCTCTACGATTCGGTCGATTAGGCAATTTGCTGGTGTGTGGCAATCGTACACTACAATCGCGGACTCTTTCAAGGATTTTTTACATTTGGCGGCAGACTCTCACCAAATCTTAATCTTCACGGGCCAGCGTCAGCAGAAAGCCGCGCTCCTCTTCCGAAGTGGAGACAAGACCGTCCAGCCAGGCGGCGCGGAGCTGGCGCAACAGCGGGGTGTAGGCGGGCCCCGGCTTGATCCCGGTCAGCGCCTGAATATCGTGCCCGGTGAGGGTGGGCCGCACGAAACGCCATTCGCAGGCGAACCGCGTGATCGCGTCGCGCGAGGTGGCATCGGGTGCCGCCGCCCAGGCCACCAGCCAGCCCATTTCGTCCAACGGCTCTAGCAGCTCGACGATCTGGCTGGGCGGCTGCGGCTGGCTGAGCAGGGGCAGCCGCGCGATGGCGGTCCGCGCGTCGTGCAGGTGATCGAGATAGCGCCGCGAGAATTGCAGGCGCCGGCCCAACTGCTCGAGCTCGGTCTGGGGAAGGCGGCTGGTCAGCAGCGAAAAGGTGGAGAGCATCCAGTTGTCGAACTCGGCCAGCGACGGCCACGGCAGGTGCTCGCGCGCGTAGCGGATGGCGTAGAAGGCCGAGCGCACCCACTCGTCGACGCGCAGATCCGGATGGATGCCGGCCAGGATGCCGAGACGTTCCAGGCGTATCAACGCGCGCAGCGGGTGCGTTTCGGCCAGGATCAGCGCGAACTCGTGGCGAATCCGGTCGCCGCTCACCCGGTCGAGCAGCGGGATCGCGCTGCGGATCAGCTCTTCCGTGCGCGACTCGATCTCGAAGTTCAGGCGCTGTTCCAGACGCACCGCGCGCAGCATCCGCGTCGGATCGTCCACGAAGCTGAGGCTGTGCAAGACCCGGATCACCCCATCGGCCAGATCTTGCTCGCCGCCATAGTAATCAAGCAGCTCGCCCATCGGCTCCGGCGACAGGCGGATCGCCAGCGTGTTGATAGTGAAATCGCGGCGCTGCAGGTCGAGCTTGATCGAGCCGCGCTCCACGGTCGGCAGGGCGGTCGGCTCGTCGTAGAACTCGGTACGGGCCGTCACGAAATCGACCACGGACGGCCAGCCCGCGCTGGCAAAATCGACGCCCAGCGCGGCCGCTACCGGCTCGCTGAGCAGCCATTTGGCGGTGCCGAACTGGGCATGGCTGCGGAGTTCGCCCCCGTAAGCGTCTTGCAGGCGGCGGACTAGCTCCACCGCGTCGCCCTCAACCACCAGATCGACATCGACGTTGGGCTGGCCCAGCAGCAGGTCGCGCACGAACCCGCCGACCACGTACAGGCCGAGGTTAATCGTTTGGGCTTGCCGGGCGATGGCTTCGATCAGCCGCCACATGCCGGGCGGCAGCGTCTTTCGCATCCGCATGGCGATTTCCTCCCGGCGGGCGTCGTCTGGATGCTGGCCCCAGCGCTTGATCAGGTCGGTGCGCGTCACGATGCCCAGCAGACGATCGTCATGGTCCACGACCGGGATCTGCCCCCAGCCGGAGCGCATCATGCGCTGTTGGAGCACCTCGATCGAGTCCTCGGGGCTGACCGTGACCTCCCCGGCGTCCATAATCTGCCGGACGGTCTGGTGACCCATGCCATGGCTCATGGCGCGATCGACCGCGCGGCGGGTGAGCAACCCGACCAGCTTGCCGCCTTCCAGCACGGGGATGCCTTCGTGCCCGGTGCGCTGCATCTGCCCGGACGCCTTGACGACCGGCTCGCTGGCGCGGATAGTCTGCACGCCCATCGACATCAGCGACGCCACCTGGATCGATGCCTGCACGATGCGCGGTAGCAGGTCCAGGATCTCGCGGTGGACGTCTTCCAGCGACCGGTCGCGGATCAGCGCAGCCGCCGCGCGGCCATGCCCCCCGCCGCCGAAGTGCGTCGCAATCTTCGATACGTCCACGTCATCGGTCGTGCCGCGCGCGACGAGCTGCACGTCGCCGTCGAGCTGCACCAGCACGAAGACCGCGCTCGGCTCGAACAGCTCGCGCAGCTTGTGGGCCAGCGTCGCGATCTCATCGACCGGCTGCTGAGTGTAGGCTCGCGCCAGCACGATCGCATGCCCGTTGACGGTGAGCGAATCAGTGTTTTCGAGCAACTGCTCGTACAGCGCGCGCTGCTCGGGCATCAGCCGGTGCTGGAGAAACTCGCGCACGACGTCCAGATCGGCGCCGCATTCCAGCAGCCACGCGGCGCAGCGAATATCGCGCGCGGTCGTCGTGCCATACGATAGCGCTCCGGTGTCCTCGTAAATGCCCAGCATCAGCAGCGTCGCTTCCAGCGGCTCGATCGGGATGCGCTGGGCGTGGATCTGCTCGACCAGCAGCGTGGTCGAAGCGCCGACCGTCTCGCCGGTGAAGCGCTGCTCCTCGCTCAGCTCGCGCGTGAGCGGATGGTGATCGATGAAGTGGACCGGCGTGGCGGGACGCATCCCGCGCACGGTCGAGAAGCTCTGCGTATCGACGACCGTCACATGCTCGACCGAACCGCCGCGCTTGAGATCGTCCGGATGGACAAACGGCAGCGCGTTGCTGTACAGGTTGAGGAAATGCTCCACGTTCCGGTTGACGCGGCGCGGCAGGACCGGCGCGGCCGCCGGGTCCAGCTTGGACGCGGCCAGCAGCGAGGCGATGGCATCGAAATCAGCGTTATCGTGGGTCAGGATGAGCTTCACGGCGCCCGGCTTAACCTCTGCTTAGCCCAATGCGTCCCATACGGCCAGCTTAGCGCCCACGCGCCGGATCACCTCGTCGGTGAACTCGGTGGTGGTGGACTGCCCGCCCAGGTCCGGGGTGCGCACGCCATCGTACACCGCCTCGAGCGTGGCTTCGCGGATGGCTCGGCAGGTGCGCTGGGCCTGATCGGTGTTGACGTGGCTGAGGATCGTCGCCCCGGCCATAATCATGGCGACCGGATTCGCCAGGTTTTTGCCCTGGAGCGAAGGCGCGGTGCCGTGCGGCGCCTCAGCGATGATGGCGTGCGGCTGGAGATTGTCGTCGAAGCTCAGGATGACGGACTCTGATCCGGCGATGGTGCCGAACATCTTCAGTACCAGGTCCGACATGCTGTCCCCGTCCCGGTTGAGCATGGGGATCACGAGCGGCTCGCCCGTCGTTTCGAGCAGCAGCGCGTACGTCGCGTCGATCAACTGGGGATCGTACCGCACCGACGGGTAACGCGCCGCGGCGGCGTCGAGCTCCTCTTTGAACATTCCCTCGTAGACCGGGCTGACGGTGTACTTCGGCCCGCCGAAGACTTTGGCCCCGGTGCGCTCGGCGTGCTGGAAGGCGAATTCCGCCACGATGCGGCAGGTGCGGCGCGTGATGTGCTCGGTCCGGTAGGCGATCTCGTCCAGACCCTCGCCCTCGCGCCATTCCTTGGCGCCGTACGCGCCATCGACGGCCATGCGGACGACGGCGATCGGCGCGTGAACGCCCGCGATGGGCCGGATCGGCGGCATTCGCCGCCCCACGCGCAGGATCACCTGGGCGTCGATGGCCTCGCGCAGAATCGCGTTCGGGCTGCCGACGTCGTCCGGGTCGCCGGGCGTGATGGTGGCCGCTTTGAGGCCCAGGCCGTGCGTTTTGACCGCCTCTGCCGCGTCATAGACCACCTGGTTTCTGGTGGCCCGGCGATTTTCGAGCGACAGGTCGAACGTCTGGAAGGTGATGTTCGGCGGGATGATAGACGGCGACAGGACGCGCAGCGCCTCGTCCAGCAGTTCCTGTCCGGTCTGGTCGCCCTGCATCACAACAATCGTCTGGGTGTCGTCCACGGTGGGTGTCTGGTCCTTTCTGGTGCGTCGATGCGGCATTTTCACGGGGCTCACAGTCGCCCAGCGATAGCGGTCAACCCTGGTTCCCCTGTCCAGGCGGATGCACCGGATGATGTATTAGCGATTATATAGTGAACCAGGGCCGGTTGCGAAACCAGCACGCGCTCGTCACCCGAGTGCGTCGAGCGCCAGCGCGCCCAGCCAGACGATCATGGTGAGGGCGGCGGCGAGCATGAAACCGGCCTGGTAGCGCCCGCTGATGTCCAGCGCGGCGGTCCCGCGCATGTCCTGGCCAGAGCGCCGCCACACCACGACCGGGATCAGGAGGACGAGCACGATCGCCAACCATGCCGGCCACAGGCTCCGCGCTACCGTGATGGCCAGGCACGCCGCGGCCGCCGCCAGCGCGACGTACATCAGCCGCCACGTCCACGCCCGGCCCAGGAGCGCCGCGGAATTGCGCAGCCCGGCGGCCCGGTCCAGGTCGAAATCGCGCAGCTGGTTGTAGAGCTGTCCATACGCCGACACCAGCGCGACACCGGCGGCGGCCCACCAGGCCCCCCCCGGCGACGAGTCGTAGGTGAAGAACCCGGCCAGAAACAGCAGGGCGCTGAGCATCAGCACGTGGGCGAGCATATCGAGCACCGGCATGGCTTTCAGGCGCACGGGCCGCCACGAATAGAGCAGCCCGAGCAACAGGGTGAGAACGCCGGTCCCGCAGGCGAACGGCGGGGTGAGGGCATACAGCGCCAGCGCCAGCCCGCCAGCCACCCAGGCGGCGCGCCAGCCCTCGCGCCGCGACAGGTCGCCGCGCGCGATCGCGTTGCACGCCGCGCGGGCTGGGTCGGCGGCGTCATCGGCAGCGTCTTCGATGTCGTTGACCATGAAGGCGAACGTTACGGCCAGGATGTTCGCCAGCAGGATGGCAGCGATCCTCACATCGAGGGCGGCGGGCTCGCGCGCAAGAGCCAGGTTGGCGCCCATCAACGTGAGGGTGAGCGTAAACAGAAGGTGCTCTGTCCCCCGTGTCAGACGGGCCAGCCCTGCCAGACGGCGGGACCGTTCGAGAGAATGGGCAGGCAATCCGGCTGATCTCCAGCGTAGAACGAGATGAAGCTAGGCGAAGTCTACCCCGCGCGCGGCGGGTCCGCCAGCCGACCCGGATCGGATGGTGGTTGTGGTCTGCGCGAAAAAACACGTCGCAATTTGAGCGCGGGAAGGTAATATCTGTATAATACATAGTATAGAGATTGTGCTGGAGCTATCACGGTATCATCGAAGACCAGCGAGGTGAGCCCGCCATTCCCGGCCATTGGTTTTCCCGCTGTCGCTCAATGGGAGTTATAACATGCATCAGGGCACTCCATGAACCGTCCAGGGATGTCTCCTGGCTTGCGTTTGAGCCTCGCTTACGTCGTCATCGCAGCGGTGTGGATTATCGCATCCGATCGCCTGGTGACCCTTCTGGTCACGGATCCCGACGTGCGCGACGTAGTCCAGTCCATCAAGGGGCTGTTCTATATCCTGCTCACAGCTAGCCTGCTCTACCTGTTTGCGCGCCGCGAGTTCAAGCACAGCGAGGCGGCGAACCGGGCACTGGCTGAGTCGGAGGCGAAATGGCGCTCGCTGGTGGAAAACGCGCCCGATTTCATCCTGACGATCGACCGGGTAGGGAACATCCTCTTCATCAATCACCCCTCCGAAGATCAGAGCCTCAACAACGCGGTCCACAGACAGGTCTACCAGTACATCGCGCCCGACTATCACGACACGGTCCGGCAGGCGATTGAGCGCGTATTCGAGACCGGACAGCCCACTGCTCAGGAGTTGGCCGCGCTGGGACCCGGGGGCAGCCGGACCTGGTACTCGTGCATGCTCGGGCCGATCACACACAATGGTGAGGTGGCGAGCGTGCTCATGATCGCGCGCGATGTCACTTCGCGAAAAGAGACCGAAACCGCCTTGCAGCGCGAGCTGAGCGTGGGCCAGGCGCTGACGGCCCTGTACAGCCCGCTGGTGTCGCCCTATTCCTCGATCGAGCAGATCGCCGATACCGTGTACCAACAGGCCAGACAGATCACCGCCAGCGAGCACGGCTTTGTGTCGGCCATCGATCCGACGACCGGCGACAATGTGGGCTACACCCTGTCGGCGATGTTCGAGGAATTCTGCAGCATCTCGGCCGACCATCAGAAGCGGGCTTTTTCGCCTAATGCCGACGGGACCTATCCCGGCCTGTGGGGCTATTCGCTCACGACGGGCGAGGCGTTCTTCACGAACGCCCCGGCGACACACCCTGCCTCGCGCGGCGTGCCGGAAGGCCATGTGCCGCTGCAGCGGTTTTTGTCGGTGCCGGTGTTTCTGGGCGGCGAGCTGGTGGGCCAGATCGCGCTGGCCAACGCGCCGGGCGACTACGATGGCCACGATTTGGACGCGATCCAACGGCTGGCCGGAGTGTACGCCCTGGCGATTCAGCGCAAGCGGGCCGAGTCGGCCCTGTACGAAGCCAGCGAAACGCTGGAAGCCCTCATCCAGGCATCGCCCCTGCCGATTTTCGTGCTCGATCCAACGGGCATCGTGCAGGTCATCTGGAACCAGGCCGCCGAGCGTGTGTTCGGCTGGCGGGCGGACGAGGTGATGGGCCACCCGCTGCCGATCGTCTCACCGGAAAATCAGGGGCAGTTCCGATCGTTTATCAAGCGCATTCTGGGCGGCGAGTCTCTGGTAGGTGTGGAGACCACGCGCCACCGGCGCGATGGCACCCCGGTCGAGGTCAGCATCTCCACCGCGCCGCTGCGGGATGCCGAGGGCACGATCACGGGGATTATGAGCGTGGTGGCGGACATTACCGAGCGCAAACGCATCGAGCGGGCTGAGCGCGAGCAGCGCGCTCTGGCCAAAGCGCTGGCCGATATCGCCACGACCCTCAACAAAACCCTCGACCTGAACGAGGTGCTCGACCACATCCTGGGCAGCATCGGGCGGGTCGTGCCGCACGATATCGCCAATATCATGCTGATCGAGCAGGAGCAGGTCAGCGTCGTGCGCCACAAGGGGTATACGGAACGCGGAGCAGCGCAGTGGATCGAGAGCCAGCGATTCCGCGTCGAGGACTTCGATACGTTTCGCAGCATGGTGGAGACCGGCGAACCGGTGGTGGTGCCGGATATTGCCGACTCCGCAGCCTGGCACGGCCACGATGAGCTGCCCTGGCGGCGGTCGTACGTCGGCGCGCCGATCCGGCTGCGCGGCGAGGTGATCGGTTTCTTGAATGTGGCCAGCGAAACGCCCGGTTTTTATTCCGCCGAGCAGGCCCAGCGCTTGCAGGCATTTGCGGACCATGCGGCCGTCGCGCTGGAAAACGCGCGTCTGTACGACGAGATTCGCCGCCATGCCGACGAGCTGGAGACGCGCGTGCGGGAGCGGACCGCGGAACTGAACCATTCCAAAGAGCGGATCGAGGCCATTCTGAACAGCAGCAGCGACGTGATTATGCTGGTCCGGCGCGACGGCACGGTCGAACAGGTGAACACGACCTTCGACCGGGTCTTCCTGTGCGGCCCGGAAGAGGTTTTGAACCAACACTTGACCGATCTGGTCCATCCTGACGATGCCGACCGGCTGGCGGCGGCGCTCGCGACGGTGGTAGAGGCGCGCCAGCCGCACCGCCTCGAGATGACCATGTACTGCCAGCAGCGCGCTATGTTCGACGCGGACATGATCTTGTCGCCCATTCTGGAATATGATGGCCGGCTGTTGGGTGTGGTCTGCAGCGTGCGCGACATCACGACGCGGAAGCACATGGAAGTGAAGCTGAAGCAAATGCTGGAACGCGAGATGGAGCTCGGCGAGCTGAAGTCGCGCTACGTGTCGATGGCGGCGCACGATCTGCGGACGCCGCTCGCCGTGATCAAGAGCTCGGCCGATCTGCTTGCTGGTTATGCCGGGCAGATGTCTGACGTCCAGCGCGAGACGACCTTCGAACGGCTGCGCGCGGGCATCACCCAGATGGTGGAACTGCTCGACGATATTCTGACGATCGGGCGCGTCGAGGCGGGCAAAATCCAGTTCGAGCCGGAATGGGTCAACCTGGAGGCGTTTTGCGGTGACATTGTCCGCGAATTCGAGCAACTTCCGGCCCTGGAACACACCATCGAGTTCGCGAGCACGGGAGACTGCGTGGAAGTCTACCTGGATCCGAAGCTGGTGCGCTACGTGTTGAACAACCTGCTCTCGAACGCGATCAAATATTCGCCGCCCGGCACGGCTGTCACCTTCGATCTCGCCTGCGCCCAGCGCGAGGTCGTCCTGCAAGTCCGCGATCAGGGGATTGGCATCCCCAGCGACGACCAGCCGCACATCTTCGAGGCGTTTCACCGAGCCCACAATGTGGGCAGCACGCCCGGCACCGGGTTGGGGCTGGCGATCGTCAAGCAGTCGGTCGATCTGCACGGCGGCAACATCGCGTTCGAGAGCGAAGAAGGCGCCGGAACGACCTTCACGGTGACCCTGCCCTGTGCCCGGCGCGGGGAGTAGCGCGCCCGGAGGCACGACGGTGCAAGCGATCAGGAGGTGATGTTCTTCCTACGAGATTGGTTTATTTTGAACTATCAAGATCTGATTTAACCCCGTAGGATTACTATAGCTTTAGTCCCGAGTGTGAGCCGCACGATGCCTGCAACACGACCGTAACAGGGCATCCAGCCGGTACCTCAAAAGAATTGGGGCAGACTCAGTTGAACGAAATCATAGAGAATGTGGTGCTGGCTGAGAGTATCAACCGGTATCGGGTAGCGGCTCCGAAAATCGCCGCCCGGCGCAAAGCAGGGCAGTTCGTGATCGTGCGCATCGACGAGTATGGTGAGCGCATCCCACTCACCATCGCCGATGCCGATCCGGAGCGGGGCACGATCACGCTGGTCGTGCAGGCGGTCGGCAAGTCCACTGCCCAGATGGCAACCCTCCGGCCCGGCGACCGGCTGTTGGATGTGGTGGGGCCGCTCGGCGCGCCCACCCACATCGAGCGTGTCGGCACAGTCGCCGTGGTAGCGGGCGGCATCGGCATTGCGCCAGCCCACCCGATCGCCCAGGCATTTAAGGCTGCCGGCAACACGGTGATCGCGATTCTCGGCGCGCGCAGCAAAGACCTGATGATCATGGAAGACGAGATGCGCCAGGCAGCCGATGAGGTGCTCGCCTGCACCGACGATGGATCGTACGGGTGCCCCGGGCTGGTCACGCACGTGCTGGCCGACCTGATCGCCACGCGCGGCAAGCCCGATCAGGTCTTCGCCGTGGGGCCCGTGCCCATGATGAAGTACGTGAGCCTGCTCACCCGCGAGCACGGCATTCCCACCATGGTCAGCCTGAACCCCATAATGATGGACGGTACGGGGATGTGCGGCGGCTGCCGGGTCACCATCGGCGGGCACACCAAGTTCGCCTGTGTCGAAGGTCCCGACTTCGACGGTCATCTCGTCGATTTCGACGAACTCATCCAGCGCCAGGCCTTCTACAAGGAGCAGGAGCGCGCTGCCTTCGAGCGCTACCAGGAGCGCTGCCGGTCACGGCAACAAATCGCCCAGGCTAACCCATCTTCGTAGGTGTGTGAATGGATCAAGAACTGGATCGCAACGAGATCGAGCGGCTGAACGGCCTGAAAGCCAAAGAACGCATGCAGCTTCCCCGGCAGCCCATGCCCGAGCAAGAGCCGGAGGCGCGGCGCGCCAATTTCTCCGAGGTCCCCTTCGGTTACACGCCCATGGTCGCCATCGTGGAGGCCAACCGCTGCATCCAATGCAAGAAACCGACCTGCGTGATCGGGTGCCCGGTGGGGATCAATATTCCCGGTTTCATCCGGCACATCGCTGAGGGTGATTTTGAAGGCGCGATCCACGTGATCAAAGAGACCAACATGCTGCCCGCCATCTGTGGCCGCGTGTGCCCCCAGGAGGCGCAGTGCGAGCAGGTTTGTGTGCTCGCCAAGAGAGGCGATCCGGTGGCGATCGGGCGGCTGGAACGCTTCGCGGCGGATTGGGAGCGCGAGTACGGCCTGGCCGACGTGCCGCCGGTCGGCGCCGCTACGGGCAAGAGCGTCGGCGTGGTGGGCAGCGGTCCCGCCGGCCTGACCGTGGCCATCGATCTGCGCCGGGCCGGTCACGCGGTCACCATCTACGAAGCCCTGCACCTGCCGGGCGGGGTGCTGATGTACGGCATCCCGGAATTCCGCCTGCCCAAAGCGATCGTCAACGCCGAGGTGGACGTCGTCCAGAAGATGGGCGTGACTATCGAGTACAACACCATCATCGGCCAGATCGAAACCGTCGATGAGCTGCTCGAGCGGCACGACGCCGTGTTCCTGGGCACGGGGGCCGGGTTACCCTGGTTCATGGACCTGCCCGGCGAGAACCTGTGTGGCGTGTATTCGGCCAATGAGTACCTGACGCGCTGCAATCTAATGCGCGCCTACGATTTCCCGCGTTACGACACGCCGATCGCCGCCAGCGAGCGCATCGCCGTGATCGGCGGCGGCAATGTGGCGATGGACGTCGCGCGGACGGCGATCCGCCTGGGCGCGAAGGAAGTCTACCTGATCTACCGCCGCTCCGAGGCCGAGATGCCCGCTCGCCTCGAAGAGATCCATCACGCCAAACAAGAGGGCGTCATCTTCAAATTGCTGCACAACCCGGTGCGCTATATCGGAGACGAAGACGGGCGCGTGCGCCAGGTCGAATGCGTCCGGATGGAATTGGGCGAGCCGGACGCGTCGGGCCGCCGCCGCCCGGTCGTGGTCGAAGGCTCCGAATTCACGATCGATGTGGATACGGTGGTCGTCGCGATTGGCAACGGCCCCAACCCGCTGGTGCCGCGCACGACCGACAACCTGGAGGTCGACTCGAAGCGGGGCACCGTGGTCACCAACCTGAACACCATGCGCACGTCCAAGCGAGGCGTGTTCGCCGGGGGCGATATCGCTGTCGGCGCGGCCACGGTGATCCTGGCGATGGGGCATGGCCGCCAGGCCGCGCGCTCGATCAACCACTACCTGGCGACCGGTGTATGGGACATCGACGAGCTGCCCGCACCGTTCCGCGAGAACGGCACCGGTTAGCCGGCGGGCTGCCGGCATCGCTGCCCCATTGCATGCGCTCGCGAGCCATATTCAGCACGCCGGGCCAGTTCCGCGGAACTGGCCTTCTTTGTTGAAGTGACACTGCGCGTGGTCCCTGGTGCAGGTTGCCACTAGGCATTGTGCGAGGCGCCAACCTATAGTAAAAGTGGGTGTATAACCGGATTTTCCGGCGTATAACTGTTATCCGTTACAGGAGATCGAAGGAAGCAGGCATGAGTATATTGTGGGAATCGCGCTACGCCTTGCGCACGAAAGGCGTGACTAGTTCGCTGATCCGCGAGTTACTCAAACTCACCCAACGTCCTGAAGTCATATCGTTTGCCGGCGGCCTGCCGGCTGCCGAGTACTTTCCCGTAGAGCGTTTTCGCGATGCCTGCAACCGCGTGCTGGCCGGGCAATCGCACCTCGCGCTGCAGTATGGTCCCACCGAGGGGTATATGCCGCTGCGCGAGTTCATAGCCGACCGGCTACGCCGTCACGACGTGCGTGTCACGGCGGATAACGTGCTGATCACGTCCGGATCGCAACAAGCCTTGAGTCTCATCGGGGCTTTGTTGATCAATCCGGGGGATCACGTGCTGGTCGAGCGGCCCACCTACCTGGGCGCGCTTCAGGCATTCACCGCCTATCAGGCCGATTACATCGGCGTGCCCACCGATGCCGAGGGTATCCGCATCGATGAGCTGCTCGAGGCGCTGCGGCACGGACCCAAGTTCATGTACATACTCCCCAACTTCCAGAACCCGGCGGGCGTCACCCTCAGCCGTGAGCGGCGGCACGAGCTCATCCACCTGGCGCAGGAGCGCGGCATCCCCATCCTCGAGGACGATCCGTATGGCGAGCTTCGTTACGAAGGCGAAGCGATCGAGCCTCTGGTGGCCATCGATGCCCAACTGGCTGGCCATAATGGCGACACGTATACGGGCAACGTGATCTCCCTCGGCACGTTCTCCAAGACGCTGGCGCCGGGCCTGCGCATCGCGTGGATCGTGGCGCCGAAAAACGTGATCTCCAAGCTGACACAGCTCAAACAGGGCGCCGATCTGCATACCAGTACCTTCAACCAGATGGTGATCTACGAGGTCGCGCGCGACGGATTCATCGACGAGCACGTGGCAAAGCTTCGCGTGGTCTACCGCAAGCGGCGCGACGCCATGCTGGGTGCGCTGGACCGCTACATGCCGGCCCAGGTGGAATGGACCCATCCGGACGGCGGGCTGTTCCTGTGGGTGCAGCTACCCGATGGGATGCCGGTGCGCACGCTGTTCGACGCGGCTGTCCGGCGCAACGTGGCGTTCGTACCCGGCGACGCGTTCTTCACCGGGCCAAACCCGCCACCCACGGCCCGCCTGAACTTCTCGACCGTGGGCGAGGACCTGATCATCGAGGGCATCCGGCGGCTGTCGGAAGCCATCGAGGAAGTGCAAGCCTCTTCTGTGCCCGTATCGACACCTTAGTTGGAGTCGCCTATGGACTGGCTGAGCCAATACGAACCGAAGAAAGTGACTGCCCAAGAGGCAGTCCAGGTACTGAAGTCGGGGTTTCGCATTTTTGTTACCGGCAACTGCTCCGTGCCGCAGCGGGTGATGGAGGCGTTGAACGACCGCGCGCTGGAGCTGCACGATCTCAAGTTGATCCAGGTCCTGACCATCGGCAAGGCAGACTACGTCAAGCCGGAGCTGGTCGGGCACATCCGCGTCAACTCGTTGTTCATCAGCCCCAACGTCCGCGATGCGGTCAACGACGGGCGCGCCGATTTCACGCCGGTGTTTCTGTCCGAGATCCCGGGCCTGTTCAAGTCGGGGCGGCTGCCGCTGGACGTGGCGCTGATTCAGGTATCTCCCCCGGACAAAAACGGGTACTGCTCGTACGGCGTCGAGGTGGGCGTCACCAAAACCGCCGCCGACAGCGCCAAGATCGTGATCGCTGAAGTGAACCCGCACATGCCGCGCACCCTGGGCGACAGCTTCATCCACGTGTCCAAGATCGATTACGTGGTCGAGGTCGATTACATGCTGCCCGAGGTGCAGATGGCGATATCGTCGCCGGAACAGGAGGCCATCGCCAATCACGTGGCGGCGATCATCCCCGACGGCGCCACCCTCCAGATGGGCATCGGCGGCATTCCGGATGCCGTGCTCAAGATGCTGCACAACCACCAGCACCTGGGCGTGCATTCCGAATTGTTCTCGGATGGTGTCGTCGAGCTGGTGGAAGCTGGCGTGATTACCAACGAGCGCAAGTCGTTCCACACCGGCAAGATCATCGCCGGGTTCGTGCTGGGCACGCAGCGCCTGTACGACTTCGTCGACGACAACCCGATCGTCGAGTTGCACCCCACCGAGTACATCAACGACCCGTTCAACATCGCCAGGAACGACCGGATGGTGTCGATCAATTCGGCCATCCAGGTCGACCTGACCGGGCAGGTCTGCGCCGACAGCATCGGCACGCGCTTTTTCTCCGGCGTGGGCGGGCAGGTGGACTTCGTGCGCGGGGCGGCGCGCAGCCGCGGCGGCATGCCGATCATCGCCATGTTGAGCACGGCCAAGAACGGCCAGATCAGCCGGATCGTGCCGATATTGGACCCCGGCGCGGGCGTCGTGACCACGCGCAACGACGTGCACTACATCGCGACCGAGTACGGCGTGGCGGACCTGTTTGGCCGGACGATTCGGGACCGTGCCCGCGCGCTGATCGACATCGCCCATCCCGATTTTCGCGAGGACCTGGCCCGGCAGGCGTATGAGTTATATCACGTGCGCGTGCCGCAGTTTCAGGTTCCCGAACTGCCAATCGAAAAGACATAGAGACGAGGTTATTTGTTATGGCAAAAGGCCGGATCGAGATCAACGAGAATCACTGCAAAGGATGCAGCCTGTGTACGATCGCCTGCCCGCAGAATGTGATCGCGATGGCGACCGATCGGGTGAACGCCAAAGGGTATTACCCGGCTGTGCTGGTTGATCCGGAAGGAAAATGTACGGGCTGCGCGATCTGCGCGGTGGCCTGCCCGGACGTCTGCATCACCGTCTACCGGCAAGTGTCCGCCAGGGCGTCATCGGCGGCGGCTGCTCGGTGACGGTGAAGGAGAAATAGACTTATGGCTGCCGAACTGATGAAGGGGAACGTGGCACTGGCCGAAGCGGCCATCCGCGCGGGAGTTGAAGCCTACTTCGGCTACCCGATCACCCCTCAGACTGAGTTATTAGAGCACATGGCAAAACGTATGCCGGAATTGGGCCGCGCGTTCGTGCAGGCTGAGAGCGAACTGGCGGCGATCAATATGGTTTATGGCGCGGCGTGTACTGGGGCGCGGGCGATGACGTCCTCCTCCAGCCCTGGCATCAGCCTGATGCAAGAGGGCTTTTCGTACATTGCCGGGTCCGAGGTGCCGTGCGTGGTGGTCGATATCATGCGCGGCGGGCCGGGGCTGGGAAATATCCAGCCGTCGCAGTCGGACTACTTCCAGGTGACGCGCTCGGCGGGGCACGGCGACTATCACGCGATCGTGCTGGCGCCATCGTCGGTCCAGGAAGCGATCGACCTGATGGTCGAGGCGTTTGACCTGGCCGACGAGTACCGGCACCTGGTATTCGTGGTGGCCGATGGACTGATCGGCCAGATGATGGAGCCGGCGGAGCTGCCACCGATGCAGCCGCTGCGCCGCCCACTCGGTGACTGGGCGCTGACCGGCGCCGATGGGCGCGAGAAAAACATCATCACTTCGCTGGAGCTGAACGCCCCTGATCTGGAGGAGCTGAACAACCGTCTGCAAGCCAAGCTGGCCCATATCCGCGAGCACCAGCAGCGCTCCGCAGAGATGCTGACCGAGGACGCGCGGTTGATCGTGGTGGGGTATGGCACGTCGGGCCGCATCGCCGAGACGGCGGTCAAGCAGGCGCGCCGTGAGGGGATGAAGGTGGGCCTGTTCCGGCCGATCTCGCTGTGGCCATTCCCTGAAAAGCGGCTCTCGGCGCTGGCCGATCAGGTCGGCGCGTTCCTGGTGGTGGAGATGAACGCCGGACAGATGCTGGACGATGTCCGGCTGGCGGCGGGCGGTCAGGTGCCGGTCACGTTCTACGGGCGGACCGGCGGCATGGTGCCCATGCCTGAGGAGATCCACCAGGAGATCGTCACCCAATACAACAAGCTGACAACCAGCGCGGTCTAGGGAGAAGTTATCGATGGCTATAGCAGCAATCGCAGAGGAAAAAATCGTATATCAACGACCTGAATCGCTGGAGGACATCTCGACGCACTACTGCCCCGGCTGCACGCATGGCGTCGCCCACCGCCTGTTGGCCGAAGTGCTGGATGAGCTGGGCGTGCGCGAGCGCACGATTGGCATATCGCCGGTGGGATGCTCGGTCTTTGCCTACAAATACATCAATACGGATGGGGCCGAGGCGGCCCACGGGCGCGCGCCCGCCATGGCGACGGGCATCAAGCGCGTCATGCCCGACCGGGTGGTGTTCACCTACCAGGGCGACGGCGATCTGGCGGCGATTGGCATCGCCGAGATCATCCACGCAGCGACGCGCGGCGAGAACTTCACGACGATTTTCATCAATAACGCGATTTACGGCATGACGGGCGGCCAGATGGCCCCGACAACCCTGCCTGGCCAGCGCACGACCTCCTCGCCGCTGGGGCGCGATGTCGAGCTGGCGGGCTTTCCGATCCGCATGGCCGAGCTGTTGTCGAGCGCGCCGGGCGCGGCGTACGTGGTGCGGCGGTCGCTGCACAACGTGAAAGAGATTAACCGCGCCAAGAAGGCGATCAAGACAGCCTTCGAGGTCCAACTGGCCGGGCTCGGCTTTTCGATGGTCGAGCTGCTCTCGGCCTGTCCCACCGGCTGGAAGCTCACGCCGCCCGAGGCGATGGATTGGATCGAGCAGCAGATGGTGCCGGTCTATCCGCTCGGCGACTACAAGGTCGCCGAGGGCGTCGAGCAGTTGGCCAAAAGAAGATAGGGGTCATGCGAACCATGATGCACGAGGAAATCATTTTTTCCGGCTTTGGAGGGCAAGGCGTCTTGTTCGCGGGCCAACTGCTCGCGTATTGCGTGCTTGCCGAGGGCAGGCACGTCACCTGGATTCCGTCTTATGGCCCGGAGATGCGCGGCGGCACCGCGAACTGCACGGTCGTGGTCAGCGAGGAGCCGATCGGGTCTCCGATGAGCCAGCATCCCAGCGTGGCGGTCGTGTTCAACAACCCGTCGCTCGAAAAATACGAGGCGCCGCTCAAACCGGGCGGCCTGCTGGTCGTGAATGAATCGCTGATCGTGGCTCCACCCACCCGTACCGATATCGAGATCGTGATGCTGCCGGCGACGACCCTGGCGACCGAGCTGGGCAACACGCGCATGACGAACATGATCCTGTTCGGGGCGCTGCTGAGCCGCCGTCCACTCGTGAGCGTCGCGACGGTCGAGCACATTCTGATCGAGAAGCTGGGCGCGCGCCAAGCTCATCTGCAGGAGACCAACCTGCGGGCGCTGGCGCACGGCCTGGAATTGGGCGCGGCGCAGCACGCCTGACCAAGCCATTGCCCGGTGATTCGCTCCCCGTCCGCCCGACTCGTCGCGGCGGGCGGGTTGATTCTGGGGCCGGTTCGCAGTACAGTATCCGCGACATTGGCGCGCCCAGAGAGTATGGTGACATGACAGACAAGCCGACCTTCGCGGGCTTTGTATGCCCGCTCCCTTTGCGTGACTATCCCCAGATTGTGTTGGGCCATGGCAGCGGCGGGCGCCTGTCCGCCGACCTGATCCAGCACCTGTTCGTGCCGCTGTTCGACAACCCGGCCCTGGCCGGGCTGAACGACCAGGCCGTGCTAGACATCAACGGCGCGCGGCTGGCTTTCACCACCGATTCGTTCGTGGTGCAGCCGCTGTTCTTCCCCGGCGGGAACATCGGCAGCCTGGCCGTTCACGGCACGATCAACGACCTGGCGGTGAGCGGCGCGCAGCCGCTGTATATCTCGGCGGGCTTCATTCTCGAAGAGGGCCTGCTGATGGACGACCTGGGCAATATCGCCGTGGCGATGGCCGAAGCGTGCAAGAGCGCGGGCGTTCAACTGGTGACCGGCGATACCAAAGTTGTCAACAAGGGCAAGGGCGACGGGGTATTCATCAACACGGCGGGGATCGGACTGGTGCCGCCCGGCGTGACCATCGCCGCCGACCGCGCCCGGCCCGGCGACATGGTCCTGGTCAGCGGCACGGTTGGCGATCACGGTATGGCGATCATGTCCGTGCGCGAGGGGCTCTCGTTCGAGACTGAGCTGGTCAGCGACAGCGCGGCGCTGCACACGCTGGTCGCGGCGATGCTGGCCGTCACGCCGGACATTCACTGCCTGCGCGACGCGACGCGCGGCGGCGTGGCGGCGGTGCTCAACGAGCTGGCGGAGCGCTCGCGGGTCGGCTTCGATCTGGACGAGACGGCGATTCCGGTGCGCCCGGCGGTGATGGCCGCCTGCGAAATGCTGGGCATGGACCCGCTATATGTGGCGAACGAGGGCAAGCTGGTGGCCGTGGTGCCCGCCGAACAGGCCGGCGCCGTGCTCGACGCCATGCGCGCCCATCCCCTTGGGCGCGACGCGGCGATCATTGGCCGCGCGGTGGACGAGCACCCCGGCATGGTCGTGGCGCGGACCGCGATCGGCGGACGGCGTGTGGTCGATATGCCGCTGGGCGAGATCCTGCCGCGCATCTGCTAGCGCCGCGAGCCGGCCCTCCCCGCGCCCGGCCTGGCCGGTATGTGGCGGGCACGTTGGCGAGGCGCGTCACGCCTCGCCGTTCATTTTCTGGTAGCGAATCCCGAAGCCATCCAGCCCTTCGAGGCGCTGGCCGCTGTGGTTGAGCGTCAGGCGCCACTGCGACCCATCCGCGCCGCTGAGGGTTGCCTGCTGCAGCCGCGAGGCCGTTCTCGGAATCCACCCCAACACGCGCGCCAGCTCCGCGACATCTTCGGGCCAGCAGCCCAGGTAGATCGCCTCGCCGTCGCCCATGGCGCGGCGGGTGATGGCGGCGTGCCCGGCGGTGAGGCCGTCGTTGTAGACGAACAGCGGCTTGGCGGTGGTGGGTGCCAGCGTCTCGGCCCAGATGTGATAAGCCAGCGTGCGCGAGTTCGACACGGCGCCGATCTGCTGGCCTGGACGGTGATCGGGCCAGCTGTGGTAGCTCGCCGGAGGCACAGAGTAGAAGTCGATCACGTGGGCGCCGAGCAGATCGGCCAGCCCGCCCCCAGGCAGCGGGGTATCGGTGGCGATGTTGCTCGCCTCGCGCACCCCGGCGCGGAAGGTCACGATCAGCCGACCGCCTTGTTCGACCCAGCCGCGCCAGGTTTCCACCTCGCCGGGATGGATCAGGATCGGCGCGGGGACGATCAGCGTGTCGTACCCGGCGGGGTCGGCGCCGCGCGGCACGAAATCGACCGGGATGTTCACGCTCCAGTAGGCGCGGTAGAGTGCGAAGACCAGGTTCCAGTAGCTGAAAGCCTGGTTGCCTGGCTCAAGCTCGATCGACCAGAGATCGTCGTAGTCGAAGACGATCGCGACGCGGGCCGGCGGGCGCGTGAAGTCTGGCAGGGGCGCCACATCGCGGGCGACGGCCTGCGCTTCGTGAAAGGCCTGGTCGGGCGACGCGTCCCATTTGAACAGGCCAGTGTGGTACTGCTCCTGGCCGTACCGGCCGGCGCGGAAGCGAAAATAAACCACCGCCTCGGCGCCGTGGGCGATAGCCTGGTGCGTCCAGATTCGCACCTGCCCTGGCGGGACCGGCGGGCGGTGGGGGTGCCAGTTGACGGGCCCCGGCTGCTGTTCCATCACCCAGAACGAGCGCCGCTTGAACGAGCGCATCAGGTCCATGTTCATACTCACTTCGGCGGGCTCGTTCACGCCATGCGGATAATTGTCGAAGGACACGAAATCCAGGTCTTTGGCCAGCTTCCAGTAGTCGAGCGACCAGTGGCGGGTCATGAAGTTGTGCGTGATCCACCGCCCCGGCGAATAGTGGCGCAGCAGGTCGATCTGCATCCGCTGGAACCCGACCCACGTATCGGACGAAAACCGCCGGTAGTCCAGGCGCATCGAGGGGCTTTGCGGCTCGCCCGTGACGCCCGGGATCGGGATGTGGCTCCAGTCGTGGTAGGTCATGCCCCAGAACTGGGTACCCCAGGCGGCGTTCAGCGCTTCCAGCGTGCCGTATTTCTCGGCCAGCCACTGCTGGAATGCCGCCCGGCAGTGATCGCAGACGCAGCTCGTCGTGCCTCCCACGCCGAACTCGTTGTCGATCTGCCAGCCGATTACCGCCGGGTGATCCCCGAAGCGCTCGGCCAGGCGCTCGACGATCTGGCGGGCGGCGGAGCGGAAGGAAGGCACATTGCCGCACGGCTGGCGCCGCGCGCCGGGGCTGGTGCGGACGCCGCCCACTTCCACGCGGCAGATTTCCGGGTGTTGGTGAGTCAGCCACGGCGGCAGGGAGGCGGTCGGCGTGCACAGCACGACCTTCAGACCCGCCTCAGCCAGCGTATCGATCACGCGCTGCAGCCAATCGAAATCGTACACGCCGGGTTGCGGCTCCATTTTGTCCCAGGCAAACTCACCCAACCGGACGACACTCAGACCCGCCTCTCGCATCAAGGCAGCATCCGTGGCCCAGCGCTCGGAAGGCCAGTGCTCGGGATAGTATGCGCATCCTGTGATAGGTGGCATAGGATTTGCCCTTTCGTCCACGTCACCAGACGGAGAGAACCAACGCCGCGACTCCGTCTTGCCGCGGGGCCTGTATTATAAACCAAAATCGCCGATTAGCCTTCAAGTCTGACCCGGCATCACGCTAACGACCCTGGTGCTGGTTATCGGCGCTTACGCGCTGGTCGATGGTGTCTTTGGCGTCATCAATGGTATCTCGTCGTACGATGAGCGCGAGCGCTGGTGGGTGATCTTGTTGGAAGGGCTGGCGGGCATCGTCGTGGGCATCATGACCCTCGTCTGGCCCAGCATCACCGCGCTCACCCTCCTGTACCTGATCGCCGCGTGGGCGGTCATCACCGGCGTCATGGAGATCGTGGCCGCCATTCAGCTACGCCGTGTCATCGAGGGCGAATGGATGATAGTCCTCAGCGGTATTGCCTCGATCATCTTCGGCATCATCTTGTTCATTTTCCCAGGCGAGGGCGCGCTCGGGCTGACGTGGCTGATCGGCATCTACGCGATCATCTTCGGCGTCATGCTCATCGTCCTGGCGTTCCGCTTGCGATGAATGCGGGGACAGGTCACCAGCGCCTGACTGCCACTTTTTTCGAGATAGAGTGCCCCGAGATGCTGATTCGGGGCATTTTCGTGTCTTACCCTCACTGAGTCTTGACAGTCCTTCGGTCAAATGCTAAACTTCCTGTCCTTGACCGACACGCGGCATTATCCCTGCCTGCCAGGGCGATGATGACCGAATTGGATCAGGTATCGTTCGTGAGGCCATCCCTGTGCCATAGTACTGATGGCCTCGCGTTATGCAGGACAAACGGGCTGAAATGCCCGTGTGTTACGCCAAAATACGGATGAATTTAGCCAGCAAGCTGGCCTAGGCGTGGAGGCAAACTATGCCGACGATCAATCAGTTGGTCCGGAAAGGTCGTCAACCGAAGAAGAAAAAGAGCAAGGCGCCGGCGCTCCAGTACACGTTCAACTCGTACACCCAGCGCCGTACCCGCCAGCCGAAGGGTGCGCCCCAGAAGCGGGGCGTGTGCACCCAGGTGAAGACCATGACGCCCAAGAAGCCGAACTCGGCGCTTCGCAAGGTGGCGCGCGTGCGTCTCTCCAATCAGCTCGAGGTGACGGCTTACATTCCGGGCGAGGGACACGGGCTGCAGGAGCACAGCGTGGTGCTCGTGCGCGGCGGTCGTGTGAAGGACCTGCCCGGCGTGCGCTACCACATCGTGCGCGGCACCCTCGACGCCGATGGCGTCAACAATCGCGAACAGGCCCGTAGCAAATATGGCGCCAAGAAACCGAAGTAGTGGTTTGGTCTGGAGAGATAGAGCATGTCGAGAAGGAACAGCCCACCTAGACGAGCCGTGGAGCCGGATGTGCGGTTCAACAACGTGCACGCCACGATGTTCGTCAACCGAATGATGCGAGGCGGTAAGAAGAGCACCGCGCAGCGCGTGCTGTATGATGCGCTGGAGATGGTCGAGGAACGCGCCAAGCGTGACCCGATCGAAATCTTCGAACAGGCCCTGCGCAACGCCACGCCCGTCCTGGAAGTGAAGCCGCGCCGAGTGGGCGGTTCGACGTACCAGGTGCCGGTCGAGGTCGAGCCGGCGCGCGCTCTCTCGCTCGCTATGCGCTGGCTGCTCGCCGCGGCGCGGGCGCGGGGTGGTCGCAATATGTCCGAGAAACTGGCTGCCGAGCTGCTCGATGCGGCGAACAACCAGGGATCGGCCGTCAAGAAAAAAGAAGATACGCACCGTATGGCCGAGGCCAACCGGGCGTTCGCACACTACCGCTGGTAGTCAGGACATTCTGTAACGCATCATGGCCAAGAAAGCCCCTACCGATACTGCTCTGGACCTGAGCAAAATCCGGAATATCGGCATCATCGCCCACATCGACGCCGGCAAGACGACGACGACTGAGCGCGTCTTGTATTACGCCGGCAAGATTCACCGCATGGGCGAGGTGCACGATGGCGCTGCCACGACGGATTACATGGAGCAGGAGCGAGAGCGGGGCATCACGATCACCTCGGCGGCCATCACAGCAACCTGGCTTGGTCACCAGATCAACCTGATCGATACCCCCGGGCATGTGGACTTCACGGCTGAAGTACAGCGCAGTCTGCGCGTGTTGGACGGCGGCGTGGTCGTCTTCGACGGCGTGGCCGGTGTGGAGCCTCAGTCGGAAACAGTCTGGCGCCAGGCCAATGAATATCATGTGCCGCGCATCTGTTTCGTCAACAAGATGGACCGCGTGGGCGCCGATTTTCAGCGCTGCGTCGATATGATCGTCAGCCGGTTGAACGGCAATCCGGTTGTCATCCAACTGCCGGTGGGTGAAGGTCCCGAATTCGAGGGCATCATCGACCTGGTGAAAATGGAACTGGTCACCTACGGCGACGACCTGGGCACGGCGATTGAAAAGGGACCGCTGCCCGAGTCGCTGGTCGAACGAGCGGAAGCCGCGCGCGCCGAGATGATCGAGAAGATCGCCGAGACGGACGAAGCGCTCACCGAAAAATACCTGATGGGCGACGAGGCGATCACCAATGAAGAACTGGTGACGGCGCTGCGGAACGCGACGATCCAGGGGCTGATCCAGCCGGTGTTGTGCGGCTCATCCCTCAGGAATAAGGGCGTCCAACTGATGCTGGATGCCGTGGTGGCCTATCTGCCCTCGCCGCTGGATGTGCCCGCTATTCAGGGCATCAACCCGAAGAACGACAGGGTAGAAGAGCGCCACCCTTCGGATGACGAGCCGCTGGCGGCCCTGGTCTTCAAGATCGTCACCGATCCGTTCGTCGGGCGGCTGGCTTTCTTCCGCGTCTATTCGGGCGTGATCTACGCCGGTTCGACGGTGATGAACACCTCCAAAAACCAGCGCGAGCGGATTGGCCGCGTGGTGCGCATGTTCGCTGACCGGCGCGAAGACGTCACCGAAGTTCATGCGGGTGACATTGCGGCGACCCTCGGCCTGAAGAACACCTTCACCGGCGAAACGCTGGCCGACGCTCAGCACCCAATCATCCTGGAAACGATCAAGTTCCCCGCGCCGGTGATCTTCGTCGCGATCGAGCCGAAGACCAAAGCCGATCAGGACAAGATGGGCGAGGCGCTGGCCAAACTGGCCGAGGAAGATCCGACGTTCGTGGTCAGCGTCAACGACCAGACCGGCCAGACGTTGATGGCGGGCATGGGCGAGCTGCACCTGGAAGTGCTGGTCGATCGCATGCTGCGCGAGTTCAAGGTGGACGCGCGTATAGGCCGGCCTCGCGTCTCGTACCGGGAAACGATCACCCGTAAAGCGGAGGGCGAAGGTCGCTTCATTCGCCAGACGGGCGGCAGCGGCCAGTACGGCCATGCCGTGATCGAGATCGAACCGCTGGACGAGGACGCTAAAGAGGATCTCGTCATCGAGAACAAGGTGATTGGCGGCTCGATCCCGAAAGAGTACATCAAGTCGGTGCAGGATGGAATTCGCGAGGCCGCCCAAAGCGGAATCATGGCCGGGTACCCGGCGGTGGGCATCAAAGTGTCCATTCTCGAAGGGTCGTACCACGAGGTCGACTCGTCGGACCTGGCGTTCAAGATCGCCGGCTCGATGGCGATGAAAGATGCGTTCATGAAAGCCAAGCCGATCCTGTTGGAGCCGTACATGAAGGTCGAAGTGGTCGTGCCCGAGGAATACGCCGGGGACGTCATGGGCGATTTGTCCTCGCGGCGCGCCAACATCGCCGGGCTGGATACGCGCGGCGACGGTGTATCGGCGATTCACGCCCACGCGCCGCTGGGTAACATGTTCGGCTATGCGACGAACCTGCGCAATATGTCGCAGGGTCGCGGCAGTTTCACCATGGAATTCGACCGGTACGAGCCTGTGCCAGAGTCGATTGCAGACGACATCGTTAAGGGTGGCTTATAGCCTCACAGCTGAGATCCCTCAGCTTAATCAGAACTAGGGAGGAATTTGATGGCCAAGGGCAAATTTGAGCGGTCGAAGCCGCACGTGAATGTAGGGACGATCGGGCACATCGACCACGGGAAGACGACGCTGACGGCGGCGATCACCAAGACGCTGGCGCTGAAGGGCTGGGCGGATTTCCGGGCGTTCGAGCAGATCGACAATGCGCCGGAAGAGAAGGCGCGCGGGATCACGATTGCGATTTCGCACGTGGAATACCAGACGGCCACGCGGCACTATGCGCACGTGGACTGCCCGGGGCACCGGGACTACATCAAGAACATGATCACGGGTGCGGCACAGATGGATGGGGCGATCTTGGTGGTGGCGGCGCCGGACGGGCCGATGCCCCAGACGCGGGAGCACGTGCTGCTGGCGCGGCAGGTGGAAGTGCCGGCGATGGTGGTGTTCCTGAACAAGGTGGACATGATGGATGACGAGGAGCTGCTGGAGCTGGTCGAGTTGGAGTTGACCGAGCTGCTGGACAGCTACAAGTTCACCGGGACGCCGATTGTGCGGGGCAGCGCGCTGCAAGCCTTGGAGAGCACCAGCACGGACCCGAACGCGCCGGAGTACGCGTGCATCTGGCAGTTGATGGACACGGTGGACAGCTACATTCCCACGCCGGTGCGCGAATACGACAAGCCGTTCATGATGGCGGTGGAAGACGTGTTCAGCATCAAGGGGCGCGGGACGGTGGTGACGGGGCGCGTGGAGCGCGGCACGCTGAAGAAGGGCGAGGAAATCGAGATCGTCGGGCTGCGCGACAAGAGCATGAAGACGGTGGTGACGGGCATCGAGATGTTCCACCAGGAGCTGGACCAGGCGCAGGCGGGCGACAACGCGGGCATTCTGCTGCGCGGCGTGACGCGCGAAGAGGTCGAGCGCGGCATGGTGCTGGCCAAGCCCGCCTCGATCACCCCGCACCGCAAGTTCATGAGCGAAGTCTACGTGCTGCGTAAGGACGAGGGCGGCCGTCACAAGGCGTTCTTCAGCGGCTACCGCCCCCAGTTCTACATCCGCACCATGGATGTGACCGGCACCATCGAGCTGCCCGAAGGCGTGGAAATGGTCATGCCCGGCGACAGCGTCAACCTGAAAGTCGAACTGATCACGCCCGTGGCCCTCGAACGCGGCTCCAACTTCGCCATCCGCGAAGGGGGCTTGACCGTCGGCGCCGGCGTCATCACCGAAATCCTTGAGTAATGTGACTGCAGGGGAGGCGGCGCTGCGGTGCCACCTCCCCTTAGCCGACTTCTAAATGCATTCTGTGAAGTCTGAGGAATCTATATGGCCAAGCAAAAAATCCGCATCCGGCTCAAGGCGTATGATCATCGTGTGTTGGACCAGTCGGCCCAGCGTATCGTCGAGACGGCTGAGCGCACGGGCGCCCGCGTAGTCGGCCCGGTGCCGCTGCCCACGCGCATTGAACGGTTCACGGTGCGGCGTTCGCCGTTCATTGACAAGGACTCACAAGAGCACTTCGAGATCCGGACACACAAGCGCCTGATCGACGTGCTGGATCCCGACAGCAAAACGATCGACACGCTGATGCGGTTGAACCTGCCGGCGGGCGTGGACATCGAGATCAAGATCTAGTCGGCGCCAGGCAAGCTTCCGGCAGGAGTGCGCGGCCAGCGCCCGGCGCTGACGGGTATCTGCTGGGGAGGCGACGGGGCCTACACCTAACGCAATCGGAAATTCAAGCGATGCAGGGATGATGCGTGAGGCGCGCGACGTGGTTGAACACGCACCTGCCACACAGTCCCTTGGAGGCAGCATGAAGGGCATTATTGGCAAAAAAATGGGCATGACCCAAATCTTCGATGAAGACGGACAGGTAGTTCCCGTGACCGTCATTCAGGCTGGGCCGTGCTATGTAACACAGGTTCGGACTGAAGAGAAAGACGGATATTCCGCTGTTCAGCTTGGCTTCGAGGAACTGCCGCCCAAGCGTAATGGTTCGTCACGGCTGACCAAGCCGCGCCAGGGACACCTGAAACGCGGCAGTCTCGATCTGCCCGATCTCCGCTACCTGCGCGAGTTCCGCGTCCGGGAACTGGACGTGGAAGAAGGGCAGTTGTTGAAGGTTGACGTTTTCGAGCGGGGCGACCGCGTCGATGTCGTGGGGATGTCGAAGGGGCGCGGGTTTGCCGGCACCGTGAAGCGTCACAACTTTAACCGCGGGCCCAAGACTCATGGCCAGTCGGACCGCGAGCGCGCGCCCGGCTCGATTGGAGCGACGTCCACGCCCGGTCGCGTCTTGAAGGGCACGCGCATGGGCGGTCGTATGGGTGGACAGCGTGTCACCGTTCAGAATCTCGAAGTCATCGTGGTGGATGCGGATAAAAACCTGCTCGCCGTTCGCGGATCAGTTCCTGGCGCCAAGGGGGGCATTCTGTTGGTCAAGCCCTCGCGCAAGAACACCTAGCAGCGGCGCCATCCGCACCAGAGGAGTCAGTAATCATGCAAGTACCAGTTCGCAATATGGCCGGTGACCAGGTTGGCACGATTGAGCTTTCGCCCGCGATTTTCGAGGTTGAAGTCAACACGGGCCTGATTCACCAGGCCTATGTACGCCAGATGGCGAATGCGCGGTTAGGGACCCACAAGGCCAAGACGCGTGGGGAAATCGACCTCACCAAGGCCAAGTGGTATCGCCAGAAGGGCACGGGCCGCGCCCGTCACGGCGCGCGTTCGGCCCCGATCTTTGTGGGCGGCGGTGTCGCTCATGGCCCCAAGCCCCGCGATTACAGCCAGAAGATGCCGCGCAAGATGCGCCGCCAGGCCCTGCGCAGCGCGCTGTCGGCGCTGGCCCAGGACGATCAGATCGTGGTGGTGGACGAGCTGAAGCTCGACGCGGCCAAGACGTCCGCCATGCGCTCTGCCCTGAGCAACCTGACGGGCGACATGAAGACGCTGGTCTTGATGGCCGAGCGCGATGAAGCCGTCGAGCGGAGCATTCGCAACCTGGCGAATGCGCGCGTGTTGCGGGCCTCGTACCTGAACGTGCGCGACCTGCTGGCGGCGGATAAGGTTGTCATTCCGCAGGCTGCTCTCGAGGTGATCGAGGGCTTCCTGGGCACGGCGGCCCAGAGCTAACGAGGAGCTGAGACGTGACCAAGGGACTGCACCTGTACGATATCATCCGGCGCCCGGTCATCACCGAGAAGTCGAACATGATGTCCAGCGACGTCAACCAGTACGTTTTCGAGGTTGATATGCGCGCCAACAAGATCCAGATCAAGGACGCCATCGAGCGCATCTTTGATGTGGACGTGCTCAACGTGAACACGATGGTGATGCCTCCCAAGCGCGGGCGTCGCGGTCGCACGTTTTATGTCCGCCAGCGGGCCTGGAAAAAAGCCGTGGTTACGGTTCCCCAGGGCCAGACTATCAGCTTGTTTAACGTCTAGTGTTCAGTGACGGCGCTCAGATATCCGCACCTCACGGGGCTAATGATCGCCGGACACGCCAAGGTTTGAGGTAAGACGATGCCAGTCAAGAAGTACAAGCCAACATCGCCCGGTCGCCGGGACATGACGGGCCACACCTTCGAGGAGGTTACGCGCTCGAAGCCGACTCGTTCCCTCCTGACTCAGAAGCGCCGGCGCGGTGGTCGCAACAACATGGGCCGGATCACGGTCCGTCATCGTGGCGGCGGTCACAAGCGCCGTTATCGCCTGATCGACTTCCGGCGGGACAAGCTGAACATCTCGGCGAAGGTCGAATCGATTGAGTACGACCCCAACCGCTCGGCTCGTATCGCCCTGCTGCTGTATGCCGATGGCGAGCGCCGCTATATCATTGCGCCACTCGGGCTGCGCGTGGGCGATAGCGTGATGAGCGGCGACGAGGCGGATGTCCGCATCGGCAACACGCTCCCCATCCGGGCCATCCCGGTCGGCTCGCTGGTGCACAATGTCGAGCTCCAGCCGGGGCGCGGCGGGCAACTGGCGCGCGCGGCGGGGACGTCGGCGCAGTTGCTGGCCAAAGAGGGGACGTATGCCCAGCTTCGCCTGCCGAGCGGCGAGGTTCGCCGCGTGCACGAGAACTGCATGGCGACTGTCGGCCAGGTGGGCAACACCGACCACGGCAATATCAAGCTCGGCAAGGCGGGCCGCAAGCGCTGGCTCGGGTGGCGCCCAACCGTGCGCGGTACGGCGATGGATCCCAACAGCCACCCGCATGGCGGCGGTGAAGGGCGTTCGCCCATCGGTATGCCCGGCCCCAAGACCCCCTGGGGCAAGCCGGCGATGGGGCTGAAAACCCGGCGCAACAAGCGCACCGAGCAGTATATCGTGCGGCGTCGTGGTAAGCGTCGGTAGTGTGAATCGGAGGCTATGATGTCGCGTTCGCTGAAAAAAGGGCCGTTTATCGAGCCAAAGCTGCTCCGCAAGGTCGAACTGATGCGTGAGCGCGGGGACAAGAAAGTGATCCGGACGTGGAGCCGGGCGTCGACCATCTTCCCGCAAATGGTGGGCTTCACGATTGCCGTACACGATGGTCGTCGCCATGTGCCGATTTACATCACGGAAAACATGGTGGGCCACAAACTCGGCGAATTCGCGCCGACGCGTACCTATCGGGGCCACCTTGCCGAGAAGAAAAAGAAGAAATAGGCCAGGACGGGGATAAGGAATCAACGCTATGGATGTACGTGCTACTGCCCGCCACCTGCCGATCTCGGCGCAGAAGATGCGTCTGGTGTGCGACCAGGTTCGTGGTATGGATGCGGACCAGGCGCTGGTGGTGCTGCGGTTCATGCCCCACAAAGGGGCTGGGCTGCTGCACAAGTTGATCGAGTCGGCAATCGCAAATGCCGAGATGAACTTTGAGATGAACCGCCGGGACTTGTATGTCACCGAGCTGTTTGCCAACGAGGGCCCGAGCATGAAGCGGGTCAAGGCTGGGGCGCGCGGGCGTTACAAGCCACGTGTGAAGCGGTCGACCCATCTCACAGTTGTGTTGGCTGAGCGTGAAGAGGAGTTGAATTAATGGGTCGCAAGATTCACCCAGTCGGTTTCCGGCTCAAGATCAACCGCGATTGGTCTGCGCGGTGGTTCGCTGAGGGAGACCGCTATCGCGAGTTGCTGCAAGAAGACTTCCGCATTCGCCAGTATGTCGAGAAAGAGGCCGATCGGGCCGGGATCGCTGGGGTGGAGATCGAGCGCTATCCCAACCAGGTGCAGGTGTCGATGTTCACCGCCAAGCCGGGCATCGTGATCGGCCGCAAGGGCGAGAGCGTCAAAAAACTGCGCCAGGGCCTGGAGAAAATCACCGGCAAGAAGGTGAAGGTCGAAGTCGAGGAAATCGAGAAGCCCGATCTGAATGCCCGGTTGGTGGCGCTGAACATCGCCGGCCAACTCGAGCGCCGGATCGGCCACAGCCGCGCCATGAAGCGCGCCATCGGCCAGGCCATGCGCCAGGGCGCCGAGGGCATCAAGATTCAGGTCAGCGGGCGGCTGGCTGGGGCGGAGATGGCCCGCCGCGAATGGCAGATGGAAGGCCAGGTGCCGCGCAACACCCTGCGGTCGTTCATCGATTACGGGACCGCCGAGGCGCTGACGACGTTCGGACGGATTGGCGTGAAGGTCTGGATTTACAAGGGCGAGGTCCTGAGCGAAGAGATTCGCCAGCCTGAGCCCACCGATGTCTATGTGAGTCAATAAGCAGAACCTTCTCGCGCAGGCGGTCGCCCCCGGCGGCCTGTCTCGCGCAGGGCCCACCTCGGCTGTTTGGCAGTCGAACGGCGAGGTTCTGACTTACCAGGAGTGAACGACCATGTTGATGCCAAAGCGGGTTAAATACCGCAAGCAGTTCCGAGGCCGGATGCGAGGCAAGGCCAGCCGCGGCAACACCGTTCAGTTTGGCGAGTATGGGCTGCAGGCCATGGAACCGGCCTGGATCACCAGCCGCCAGATTGAGGCGTCGCGCCGCGCCATCATGCGCTACATCAAGCGCCGTGGCCGCGTGTGGATCCGCGTGTTCCCAGATAAGCCCGTCACCAAGCGCTCAGCGGAAAGCCGCATGGGTAAAGGTAAGGGGTCGGTCGACCATTATGTGGCGGTTGTCCGGCCAGGGCTGGTGTTGTTCGAGATGGCCGGTGTCGATGAAGAGACCGCGCGCGAAGCGCTGCGCCTGGCCGCTTTCAAGCTCCCGATCTCGGCGAAGGTCATTAAGCGCACCGATCCCATCTCGGGTGAGGAGGTCGTGTAAATGGCTATCAAGACAGCGGCAGAGATTCGCCGTATGACCGACGCCGAAATTGTGGGGGCGATCAGCGACGCCAAAGAAGAGATGTTCAACCTTCGCTTCCAGTGGGAGTCCGGCCAGTTAGAAGACTATACGCGCATTCGCCAGCTCAAGAAGCATATTGCCCGGTTGTTGACGGTGCAGCGCGAGCGTGAACTGGCAGCGGAGCTTGTCCAGGAGGAAGCAGATGCCGAATAATCGCCGGCGGCTGGTTGGCCGCGTGATGCGTAACGCGATGGACAAGACGGTGGTGGTGGGGGTCGAGACCACCAAGCGCCATCGTCTGTACAAAAAGGTGATCAAGACGACCAAGAAGTACATGGCGCACGATGAAACGAACGCCATCCCGGTGGGCGCCCTGGTCAAGATCGTCGAAAGCCGCCCGATCAGCAAAACCAAGCGTTGGGTGGTCGAAGAAGTGTTGGAGACGCCGGAGCAGGAAGAAGCATAGCCGGCTGAGGCCATAAATGAGGCGAACGTACGATGATCCAGAATGAATCGCGACTGAAAGTGGCCGACAACACCGGCGCTCGTGAAGTGCTGGTGATCCGGATTATGGGCGGCTCCCGACGAAAAACAGCAACAGTGGGCGATATCGTTATCGCGACGGTCAAGTCCGCTGCACCGCAAGGCGCGGTAAAAAAGAGCGAGATCGTGCGCGCGGTGGTGGTCCGCACGGCCAAAGAATATCGCCGCAGCGATGGGTCATATATCAAGTTCGACGACAATGCCGCGGTGATTTTGCAGGGTGAGACGAAGGATCCACGCGGGACCCGTATCTTCGGGCCGGTTGCCCGTGAACTGCGTGAAAAAGGGTTCATGAAAATCGTCTCGCTGGCTCCCGAAACGCTGTAGCGCTGGACGAGTCGGCTTGAGATTGGAGTGAGGCAAGAATGCAACGGATCAAACGGGGCGACACGGTCGAAGTGATCGCCGGTAAGGATAAAGGCATGCGTGGGGATGTCCTGCGGGTGCTGCCCAAGCCGAATCGCTTGGTGGTCGAGCGGGTGAACATCGCCCGTAAGCACCAGCGCCCGGTTCAGGCGGGTCGCCAGCAGGTCCAGCCTGGCATCATCGAGTTCGAGGCTCCCATTCATGCCTCCAACGTGATGCTGGTCTGCCCGCAGTGCGATAAGCCCACCCGGGTCGGTTTCCGGATTGAGGAAGATGGCACGAAGGTCCGCGTGTGCCGTAAGTGCGGCAAAGACATCGACTGAGCCATCTCCACGAGTGAGGTAAAGGTCTATGGCACTAAATCGTCTACTGGAGCACTACCGGCAGGAAGTCGTTCCGGTATTGATGGAAGAATTCAACTATACAAGCGCCATGCAGGTCCCGCGCATTGCGAAGGTCACGCTGAACATCGGTGTGGGCGAGGCGCTGGACAACGCCAAGGCGCTGGACGCCGCGGTGGAAGACCTGCGCAAGATTACGGGCCAGCAGCCGGTGATCACCAAGGCGCGCCACAGCATCGCCAGCTTCAAGCTGCGCGAGGGCCGGGCGATTGGCGTGAAGGTTGACCTGCGTGGCGAGCGGATGTGGTCGCTGCTCGACCGCCTGATGAACGTGGCGCTGCCGCGCACGCGTGACTTCAGCGGCCTGAGCCCGGACTCGTTCGATGGGCGCGGCAACTACACGCTGGGCGTGCGCGAGCAGCTGCTCTTCCCTGAAATCGAGTACGACAAAATCGACAAGGTGCGCGGGCTGGAGATCACCATCGTGACCACCGCCAGCTCTGACGAAGAGGGACGGCGCCTGCTCCGCTTGCTGGGCATGCCGTTCCGCCAGCAGTAATGTGTGTCCGTTGGACTGAATGAGTATCCAGGGAAGGTAGTACCCTATGGCCAAGAAGTCGATGGTGGCACGCGAGCATAAGCGCAAATATAAAGTTCGCGTGCGGAATCGCTGCCAATATGTTGATCCCTATTCGGGCAAGGTCTGTGGACGCCCGCGGGGGTATATCCGTCGGTTCGGGTTATGCCGTATTCACTTCCGGAAATTGGCCCTCGAAGGCCAGATTCCCGGTGTAGTGAAATCGAGCTGGTAGTCCGCTAGGGGCGTAAACCATGCATAGTGATCCAATTGCTGATATGTTGACTCGGATTCGGAATGCGATTATGGCCGGCCATGCGACCGTCGCTATCCCGCATTCGAAGGTTAAACTGGCGATCGCGCACATCCTCCAGCAGGAAGGCTACGTCGAGGACGTGAGCCTGACGGACGATACCCCGGTGCGCATGATCGTCATCAAGCTGAAATACTGGGGCAAGCGCCGCGAGCGCCGCCCGGTCATCAGCAAAATCGAGCGTGTGAGCAAGCCTGGGCGCCGGATTTATGTGGGCCGTTCTGAGATCCCGTGGGTGCTGAGTGGGATGGGCATCGCCATCCTGACCACGCCGCAGGGCATCATGACGGGTCAGCAGGCGCGCCGCGAGGGTGTGGGTGGCGAGGTAATCTGCACCGTCTTTTAAGACGAGGCGGAGTGCCGAGGTTACGCCGGAGAGGCTGGACGGGCGTTAGTAGAGGATCTGGGCGAGGAAACCCAAGCAACCTGATCTTCGCCCAGAGGTTTTACGCCGCGCCCCAGGCCCATCCACGTCCCTGGTAACCGTTGGAGACTACAGACAGAGGGAGGATGGAACCGTGTCGAGAATTGGAAAGCAACCGATTCCCATCCCGGACAAGGTTCAGGTCACGATCGACGGCACTGCGGTGACCGTCAAGGGCCCTAAAGGCGAGCTGTTCCACAAGTTCCCGGTGGAAATGACGATCCAGCAGCAGGACGGCGAGATCGTCGTGACCCGCCCGACCGACCAGCGCCATCACCGTGCCCTGCACGGGATGACGCGCGCCCTGATCGCCAATATGGTGACGGGCGTGAGCACCGGGTTTGAGCGTGTGCTGACCATCGAAGGCGTGGGTTATCGCGCCGAGATGGAGGGCACAACGCTGGTCATGCACGTCGGGTATTCGCATCCTGTGCCCGTCGAGCCGCCGGATGATGTGGAGTTCGCCGTCGAGGACCGTGGTCACCTGATCCGGATCCGTGGAATTGACAAGCAGGTGGTTGGCGAGCTGGCGGCCAATATTCGTAAGCTGCGGCCGCCGGAGCCTTACCTGGGCAAGGGTGTGCGCTACGAAGGCGAGCGCATCCGGCGCAAGGCTGGTAAGGCTGGTAAGGTCGGTTAGGCTGTAGGGGCATAGAGAGCGAAGTCAATGAGCGAAAAAGGACGTAAAGCACGCATACGCCGGCACCGTCGGGTGCGTGCCACTATCTCAGGCACGCCCGAGCGGCCTCGTCTGAACGTGTTCCGCAGCCTGGGCCAGATCTACGCCCAGGTGATCGACGATGTGGCCGGCCATACCGTGGCGTCGGCTTCGACCATCGACCGCGAGCTGCGCGGGGTGGTCGAGGGCAAGCCCAAGACGGAAGCCGCCAAGATGGTTGGCGAGCTCGTCGCCAAGCGCGCTCAGGCTGCCGGCGTGAAGCAGGTCGTCTTCGACCGCGGTGGCTACCGGTACCATGGCCGCGTCAAGGCGCTGGCCGATGGCGCGCGCGAAGCCGGATTGGAATTTTAGGTCAATTTCCCAAGCAGAGTGGGCCGGGCGGGCGCGCACCGCAGGCGACGCCTGGCCACGATGGCTGGACATTGGAGAGGAAAATGGGAAGACGAGAACCGCGGCGCGATGAAGACCGCGATGAACTTGATGAGCGTGTAATTGATATCACCCGCGTCGCCAAGGTGGTCAAGGGTGGACGTCGCTTCGCCTTCCGCGCCGTCGTTGTCGTCGGTGACAACAAGGGCCAGGTCGGCATCGGCGTGGGCAAGGCGCGCGGCGTACCGGACTCGATCCGCAAGGCGTCCGAGCGCGCCCGTCGCAATATGGAGCGTGTCTCGCTGTCCGATACGACGATCCCGCACCAGGTGACCGCCAAGCACGGCGGCGCGGTGGTGATGCTCAAGCCGGCGTCGCCCGGCACGGGCGTGATCGCGGGCGGTGGCGTGCGTGCCGTGCTCGAAGCGGCGGGCGTGCGCGACATTCTGAGCAAGAGCCAGGGCAGCGCCAATATCCTGAACGTGGCCTACGCCACCATCGACGCGCTGCACGAACTGATCGATCCCGCCGAGCTGGCTGCCATGCGCGGCCAGAATAAGGAACAGCTTCAGCCGTTCTGGAAGCGCGGGAGGAAGAGCGATGACTAAGCAGGTGCGCGTCACGCTGGTCAGAAGCCCGATTGGCTACGAAAAGAGCCAGAAGGCGACCGTCCGGGCGCTGGGCCTGAGGCGCATGAATTCCAGCGTCGTCCATAACGATACCCCGCCGGTACGTGGTATGATTAACAAGATCAGCCACCTGGTGAAGGTGGAGGAAATCGAAGCATGAAGTTACACGACTTGCGCCCAGACGAAGGGGCAAAGAAGAATCGCAAGCGCGTCGGTCGCGGCATCAGCGCCGGGCAGGGTAAGACCGCCGGGCGCGGTACCAAGGGCCAGGGCGCGCGCAGCGGCGGCGGGAAGGGCGCCTATTTCGAAGGTGGCCAGCTCCCGTTGGTGCGCCGTCTGCCGTTCAAGCGTGGTTTCACCAACATCTTCCGCGTTGAATATCAAGAGGTCAACGTGGAAGGGCTGGCGCGCCTGTTCAGCGCCGGCGAGACGGTGACCCCGGAGGCGATGGCTGAGAAGGGCCTGGTCAAAAAGGCCGGCGAGCCGGTGGTCGTCCTCGGGCGCGGCGAGCTGGAGGTGGCGCTGAACGTCGAGGCGCACCGCTTCTCCAAGAGCGCCCAGGAGAAGATCGAAAAGGCGGGCGGCTCGGTCAAGACGATCGAGCTCGAATTCTCGCGCCCGCTGCTGACGGTCAAGAAACTGCGCAAAGAGCAGTACGCTGCTCTTCGCGAAAAACGCGCGGCAGAATAAGCTAGCAGGGGCCAGGCCGGGTGGCCGGCAATTTTGAGCACACCCGGCTGTTGGCGGCCCTATTGGCAAGAGTTCAATAGTGAAGAAGGATAGACCACTATGATCGAGGCGCTGCGCAACGCATTTCGACTGCCGGATCTCCGGCGGAAAATGCTGTATACCGCGCTGATCTTGATAATTTACCAGTTCGCTGCCCACGTGACGGTGCCCGGCGTCGATCGCCAGGCGCTCGACGCGTTGTTCAGCGGCGACGAAGCAGGCTTTCTGAGTGTGCTCAACTTGCTGTCCGGTGGTGCGGTATCCAATTTCAGCGTGATCGCAAACGGCGTGTATCCATACATCACGGCCTCGATCATCCTGCAGTTGTTGGTGCCGATCATCCCGCGCCTCGAAGCCATCGCCAAGGAACCGGGTGGGCAGGAAAAGATCAACCAGTACACCTATTATTTGGCGATCCCGATGGCGGCCTTGCAGGCCATCGGCCAGGTGAACATCTTCCAGAGCCAGGTGGACCAGGTCTCGAACACGACGCTGATCCCCGGTTTTGGGTTCGGCAGCAACAGCGATCTGCTGACCACGCTCTCGGTCATCGTCACGATGACCGCCGGCACGATGTTCGCGATCTGGCTGGGTGAGCTGATCACCGAGCAGGGCATTGGCAACGGTATCTCGATCATCATCTTCGCCGGCATCGTCGCCGGCGTGCCGTCGAGCCTGTACCAGTTGCTCCAGACGCACTTCGTGTTCAACCTGGTGGCGTTCGTCCTGCTGACCATCGTGACGGTCATCGTCATCGTGGTGATCCAGGAAGGCACGCGGCGCATTCCGGTGCAGTACGGCAAGCGCGTGCGCGGTCGCAAGATGTACGGCGGCGGCGCCACGCACATCCCACTCAAGGTCAACACGGCCGGCATGATCCCGCTGATCTTCGCCCAGTCGATTGTCACCTTCCCGGCGATAATCGCGGGCTTTTTCAGCGGCACTACCGCGACCAAGATTCAGAACACCTTCGGCAACCAGCAGGGCTTTCTGTACTGGTTGGTCTACTTCCTCCTGGTCGTGTTTTTCACCTACTTCTATACCAGCGTCATGGTCCAGAACCAGAACCTGGGTGAGAACCTGCAGAAGAACGGCGGGTTCATCCCCGGCATCCGGCCAGGGCGGCGCACGCAGGAGTACATCAACCGCATCGTCAACCGGATCACGCTGGTGGGCGCGGTGTTCCTCGGCGCGGTCGCCATCCTGCCGGGCATCATGCAGGTGGTCCAGCGGCTGGCATTGGGCGAGGCGGCGGTGAGCGGCAACCCGGCGCTGGTCATCAGCAGCGCGGGCCTGATCATCGTGGTGGGCGTGGTGATCGACACCATGCGCCAGCTCGAAGCCCAGCTCACCATGCGTAACTACGACGGGTTCATGCGCTAAAGTGGCGCAGTGAAAAGGCCCAGAGCTTATGATGATGAGGTGCGCTCGCGCGTGATCGGGCAGGCGCACCTCAGCCAGACTTGAGCCAGGTGGATTATGGCGGTCATACTCAAAACGCCGGAAGAGCTGGCGATCATGCGTGAGGCCGGTCGCATTACGGCCATGGCGCTGCAAGCCATGCGCGAGGCGGTCCGGCCCGGCGTCAGCACGAAAGAGCTGGACGCTATCGCGGCGGACGTGCTGCGCAAGCATCACGCCAAAGCGGCGTTTCTCGGGTACCCGCCGGGCAGCCCGTTCCCATTCCCGGCCACCGTCACCACCTCGATCAATGACGAGCTGGTGCACGGTATCCCGAGCGAGGACCGCATCCTGCGCGAAGGCGACATCATCAGCCTGGACTGCGGGGCAATCTTCAACGGCTACGTCGGGGATGCGGCCTTCACCATGGGCGTCGGCACGATCTCCGACGAGGCGCAGCGACTGCTGGAAGTCACCGAGGCGGCGCTGAACCACGGGATCGGTCTGGCGCGCGCCGGGGCCGAAACGCGCGACATCGCGCGCGGGATCCAGACGTTCGTGGAAAAGCACGGCTACAGCGTCGTGCGCGAGTATACCGGGCACGGTGTGGGGCGTACCATGCACGAGGATCCCCAGGTGCCCAACTGGTGGCCGTCGCCGCGCCAGCGGGTGCGCGGGTGGCGCAGCGTGCGGCTGGAGCCGGGCCTCACGTTCGCGGTGGAGCCGATGGTGAACATCGGCAAACCGGCGACGCGGATGCTCGACGATCACTGGACGGTCGTCACGGCGGATGGCTCGTTGTGCGCCCACTTCGAGCATACTATAGCCATCACGCCCGAAGGCCCGCCGCTGATCTTGACCGCGCTCTAAGGCTTATCGTCCGTTCTGGCGGGGGCGGCGACTGAATCACGGGGCAACGCAAGTTAACCCTAGTCAAGCGCGCTGCTTTTCGCTAAAATATCTATTCCGTCCGGCAGAGCAAGCCTGCCGCAGTACGAGGAGATTACGGTTTTATGGCACGTATCGAAGGTGTGGATCTCCCGCGTAACAAGCGCGTCGAAGTCGCACTGACCTATATCTACGGGATTGGCTCCACCCGCAGCCGCGAAATCCTGGGTACGACGGGCGTGAATCCTGATACGCGCGTCAAGGACCTGACCGAAGCGGAAGTGCAGTCCTTGCGCGAGCAGGTGGGCAATTACCGGGTGGAAGGTGAGCTGCGCCGCGAGGTTCAACTCAACATCAAACGCCTGATCGAAATCGGTAGCTATCGTGGTTTGCGCCATCGCCGCAATTTGCCTGCCCACGGGCAGCGCACCAAGACCAACGCGCGCACCAAGCGTGGCCCGAAGAAGACCGTGGCTGGACGTGGTCGCCGTCGCGGGGCCAAGAAGAAATAGCTTTCACGCTGCGCGCCGGGATGTAGCGCTCTCGATCGGTACGGCAGTCGCGCCCGCCGCCGCTGTTGGACGGTGGGATTCTGCGGCGCTGTGCCCGGGTGCTCGATAAGGCGAACGAGGAGAAACAGGGACAAATGGGACGCACTCGCAAGGGGCCACGTCGTGGGCCAAAGAAAGTCAGAAAGAATATCCCGTACGGGCAGGCACACGTTCAGGCGACGTTCAACAACACGATCGTCTCGATGAGCGATCAGCAGGGCAACGTGGTCGCCTGGGCCAGCGCGGGAACAGCAGGCTTCAAGGGCAGCCGCAAGAGCACGCCGTACGCGGCGCGGATGGTTGCTCAGCAGGCATCGGACAATGCCAAAGAACACGGCATGCAGGAAGTGGATGTGTTCGTCAAAGGCCCTGGCCCTGGCCGCGAAGCCGCTATTCGCGCCATCCAGGCCAGCGGACTGAAAGTGCGCTCGATCACGGATGTGACACCGATCCCGCACAACGGAGTGCGCCCACCCAAGAAACGGCGCGTTTAACGGTCTTCGGACTGGTTTGATCATTTACAGACGAGTGGTGTAAACACACTTGTCCTAGTGTGGAGGAAGCCATATTCTATGGCACGGTATACTGGACCCGTATGTAAGTTGTGCCGCCGCGAAGGGGAAAAATTGTTCCTCAAGGGCGCGCGGTGTCTTTCCCCCAAGTGCGCCGTCGAGCGTCGGGCTTATCCGCCCGGACAGCACGGCAAAGATGCCCAGTTCCGGCGCGGTCGCGGTTCGGACTACGCGCTGCAGCTTCGCGAGAAGCAGAAAGCGCGCCGCGTGTACGGCATCCTCGAACGCCAGTTCCGCCGCTATTTCAGCGAGGCGCTGCGCCGTCCGGGGCTGACCGGTTCGAATCTGTTGACGATTCTGGAAACCCGCCTGGATAACGTGGTCTACCGGCTCGGTTGGGCGGACTCGCGCAACCATGCCCGGCAGATCGTCCAGCACGGCCACATCGCGGTCAATGGCCGCCGGACCACCATCCCGTCGTACCTGGTTCGCCCTGGCGACGTCATCACGGTTCGCGAAGGCAGCCGCAAGCGGGACTATTTCAAGGAGCTGCGGGCTTATATGGAAGATCGTCCGCCGGCGCCCGAGTGGTTGGGGATCGATCTTAACGCAATGACCGGCACCGTGATGCGCGAACCCGAACGCCGCGATGTCGATCTCCCATTGAACGAACAACTGATTGTGGAATACTACTCGCGCTAAATGGTGAGTAGAGTTTCCAACAACCGGATGTCAGTCCCATCTGGAGGAGGGGGCGTGGTCACAAATAATATGGTGTTGCCCAAAATCGAAGGTGACGCGACGTCTCAAAAGTACGGGCGCTTCATCATCAGCCCCCTAGAGCAGGGCTTCGGAATCACCGTGGGGAATGCGCTGCGACGGGTGCTGTTATCCTCACTGGTCGGGGCGGCAGTGACCTCGATCCGCGTGTCGGGCGTGCATCACGAGTTTTCGGCGATCCCGCACGTCAAAGAGGACATGACCCAGCTCATTCTGCAGGTTAAACAGCTCCGGCTCAAGCTGTACGATGCTGAGTCGGCTCGTTTGCGGCTGGATGTGCACGGTGAAGGCACCGTCACGGCGGCGGACATCGTGTGCCCGGCTGAGGTCGAGATCATCAACCCGGACCTGTACCTGTTCACGGCGGACTCAGACGAAGCCCAGCTTGAAATCGAGTTTACCGTGCAGATGGGCCGGGGATTCTCGCCAGCGGAAGAGCGGGGCCGGCTGCCGATCGGCGAACTGCCGGTCGACGCGATCTACAGCCCGATCAAGCGCGTGAACTACGATGTCGAGCGCGCCCGTGTCGGCCAGCGGACCAACTACGACAGGCTGATCCTGGAGATCTGGACCGACGGCACCATCCGCCCGGAAGAGGCGATGAGCCAGGCGGCAGAGATCCTGATGAAGCACCTGATCATCATCGCCGGCGTGAGCGAGGAATCGCTAATGCCGCCGGTGGAGGTCGTGGTCGAGCCCGATCCCAATGCGTTGCCGCCCGAAACGTACGAGACGCCGATCGAAACCCTGGACCTGAGCGTGCGCGTGTTCAACTCGCTGAAGCGCACAGGCATCACGAACGTCGGTGAAGTGCTCGAGATGCTCGATCGCGGGCCGGACGCCATGTTGGCGATCCGCAACTTTGGCGAGAAGTCGCTCGATGAGTTGATCTCGCGGCTCAAAGAGAAGAATTATCTGCCCGAAGAGCACGACATCTTCACCGGCAGCTAGCCTGACTGAGAACTACGAGGAATCAAGCCGTTATGCGACACAAAGTAGCTGGGAAGCGGCTCGGGCGGAGCACGGATCAGCGCAAGATGCTGCGCCGGAACCTGATCAATCAGTTGTTCCAACACGAGCGCATTACGACGACGGACGCCAAGGCACGCGCCGTGCGGGCCGAGGCGGAGAAGATGATCACCATGGCCAAGCGCGCGCTGGCCCACGAAGACAAGCAGCGCGCGGTCCATGCACGGCGCGTGATTTTCGCGCGGCTGCGCAGCAAGACGTCCGTGGCGAAGGTGTTCGACGACCTGGCGCCCCGGTACGAGCAGCGGCCCGGCGGCTATACGCGGGTCTACAAGGTGGGCTTTCGCCAGGGCGACGCGGCCAAGATGGTCCTGCTCGAGCTGGTGGATCGCGAGGAAGCGTAGTGAGTGCCGGCCCGTGCCCCGGATGGCTCCCTGACTGAGCGTTACCGGGCGGTAGTCGCCTACGATGGAACGCCGTACTACGGCTTCCAGCGCCAGGCGGGCGACACACCGACCGTCCAGGGAACCCTCGAATCCGCACTGGCGCGGGTGACCCAACAGGCCACAACCGTGTTGGGCGCGGGCCGCACCGATACCGGCGTGCATGCCGCCGGGCAGGTCATCGCTTTCGACGCCGAATGGCGTCACACGCCGCACGATTTGTGGCGCGCGCTGAACGCCAACCTGCCTGATACCGTGGCGGTGCAGTCGCTGGAAGTGGCGCCGAAGGGGTTTCATCCCCGCTACGACGCGCGCAGCCGGACGTACGAGTACACGCTGTATGTCGCGCCGGTGCGCCACCCTTTGCTAGACCGCTATGCCTGGCATGTGCCCGCCAGCGCGCCGCTGGACCTGGTGGCGATGCAGCGGGCCGCCGAAAGCCTGGTTGGGGTGCACGATTTCGCGGCGTTTGGGCAGCCAACGCAGGGCGAGTGCACCATCCGCGAGGTGATGCGGTCCGAGTTCGCGGTGACGACCGGCCGCACGCCGCGCGAGCAAGTGATACGCTACACGATTGAAGGCAATGCCTTTTTATACCGGATGGTCAGGCGGGTTGTGGGCGCGCTGGTCCGGGTGGGTCGAGGGGATGTATCGCTTGAGGAGTTCGCAGCCGTGTTCGAAGCGGCACAGGGCGACTGGCCCAATCAAACGGCGCCGCCACACGGACTATGTCTGATCGAAGTGATCTATTGAGATAAGCGGGGAGACGCCCGCTGGAGCAAGTGCCATTATGAAGATCAAAACCTACACACCCAAGCCGGAAGATATCCAGCGCGAATGGTTTGTGATCGATGCGAAAGACCAGACGCTGGGGCGTCTCGCCACCCAGATCGCGCATATTCTGCGGGGCAAGCACAAACCGATCTTTTCGCCGCACATGGACGTCGGCGATTTCGTGATCGTGATCAACTGCGAGAAAATCCGGGTGACCGGCAGCAAGCTCGACGACAAGCGGTACTACCGCCACTCCGGTTATCCGGGCGGGATCCGCTCGGTGACGCTGCGCCAGCAGCTCGACCGGTTCCCCGACCGCGTGATTCACACAGCAGTGCGCGGCATGCTGCCCAAGAACAAGCTGGGCCGCCAGATGATCAAGAAGCTGAAAATCTACGCTGGCGAAAATCATCCGCACCAGGCCCAAAAGCCGAAGGTGTTCGAACTGTAGGCACGAAGAGGATAAATCATGGCTACTCAGTATTATGAAGGTATTGGGCGACGCAAGACAGCTACGGCACGCGTTCGGCTGTGGACGGGCGGCAACGGCAGCGTCATCATCAACGACAAGCCGGGCGATGAGTTCCTGACTCGCGAGGGCGACCTGGCGCTGGCGCTGGGACCGCTGCACGCCGTAGGGCAGGAAGCAGCCTACAACATCACCGTGAAGGTCCAGGGTGGTGGCCCGACCGGTCAGCGCGACGCGATCCAGCTAGGGCTGGCCCGTGCGCTGCTCAAGGTCGAGCCGGAATGGCGCAACACGCTGCGCCAGGGCGATTTCCTGTCGCGCGATCCGCGCATCAAGGAACGCAAGAAGCCCGGTCTCAAGCGCGCGCGCAAGGCGCCGACCTACACCAAGCGTTAAGCTGTCCGGCGCGTTCAAGCTCGAAGTGCACAGGCAAAACCCCGCGATGGGGGCTTTGCCTGTTTTCGTTATGAGGACCGGCGTATGATGCTTCAGTCAGCTTTGACACAACTCCCCGCCGCGGTGAGACTGCTCGGCCTGGAAGATGCCGACCAGCTCCAGGTGGGCAGCGCGAGCCGGATCGCGGCCCAGCATCATCCCCCGCTCAACCCGGATGTCCCGGCCCTGCTGGCGGTCGATGGCGCGGTGGACGCGGCGGCGCTGCGGCGCGCCCTGCTCAACCAGTATCCCGGCGATCACCCGCTGCGGCTGGCCCGCCTCGCCGAGCGCCAGGTGGCCGATCTGGTGCTCGACGCGCTCGACGGGGCGGCGCTGGCCGGGCCGGACGTGATGCTGTACGTCCCGCCGCGCGCGCTGCCCAGCAGCTTCGAGCGCTTCCAGGAGACGATCGCGCACCTGCGCGCGCCCGAGGGCTGCCCGTGGGACCGCAAGCAGACCCATGCCTCGCTGCGCCCGTACCTGCTCGAAGAAACCTACGAGGTGCTCGACGCGCTCGACACCGGAGACGTCGCCGCGCTGCGCGAGGAGCTGGGCGATCTGCTGCTCCAGATCGTGCTGCACAGCCAGATCGCGGTGGACGAGGGTGAGTTCCGCATGGCCGACGTCATCGCCACGATCAACGAGAAGATCATCCGGCGGCATCCGCACGTGTGGGGCTCGACCGAGGTCAACGACGAGCAGGACGTCAAGGTGAACTGGGACCGGCTGAAACAGGCTGAGAAGAACCACCAGGGAAAGTCGCGTCTGGATGGCGTGCCCAGGTCGCTCCCCGCGCTGGTGCAGTCGCACAGCTACCAGGACCGTGCCGCGCGGGTGGGTTTCGATTGGGACTCGATGGAGCCGGTGATCGCCAAAGTGCACGAGGAGCTCGCCGAGGCGCTGGCTGCCGAGGACCCGGACGCGCGCGCGGGCGAGATCGGCGATTTGCTGTTCGCCGTCGTGAACCTGGCGCGCTGGCTGGACGTCGAGCCGGAATCGGCCCTGCGCGGCGCGAACGCGCGCTTCTATCGCCGCTTCGAGTACATCGAGCAGCGGGCCGCCGTCCAGGGCCGCGACCTGGACGAGATGACCCTGGCCGACATGGACGCGCTGTGGGACGACGCCAAGGCCAACGGGCTGTAACGCCCTCAAACCAGGCTGGCGACCAGGGCCAACGCGCCCATCCCCAGGCCGATCGCGAGTCCGTAGGGCAGCGTGACGCGCAGCACGTCCCCGTCGCGCCCCTGTAAGCCCACCGTGCTGCACCCGACGATGATCTTGGCGGGCGCGATCATGCTGCCCAACGCGCCGCCGGTGGTCTGGCTCGCCACCAACAGGCCCGGCGCGATTCCGATCAGCAGCGCAACCTCTTCCTGCAGCGAGGCAAACAACACGTTCGAGTTGTTGTTGCTGCCGGTGGCGAACGCGCCGAGCATCCCCACCAGCGCCGACACGGTCGGGAAGGCTGTGTCGAGCAGATCGGCCAGCGCATCCGCCAGCCGCTGGGTCATGCCGGTGTGATCCATCAGCGTCGAGAGACCGACCATGCTCACGATCCCAATGGTGGCCGGCATGGCCGAGCGCCAGGTCGCCCCGGCGGCGACGCGCCAGTTCCCCGGCGCGCTGATCCGGCGCTGGCGGTAGATCGCGTAGCTGAGAATTGCCACCAGCAGGATCGCCGTGCCGGGGTGCACCAGGGGCCGGATGACCTGCCCACTCCCCACTTCGGTCACGAAGCCGTCCGCCGTGGCGACGCGGGGAAAGCTCGCCGCCCAGATCACCGCGCGCAGCGCCTCGTTGAGCGCGGGAATCAAGGTGATGGCCGACAGCAGCGCGGCCAGCCCGCCATACGCGCCGACCGCGGCGGCGAGCGAAGGCGTCAGCCGGAGCGGGGCGGGCAAGGCGGCGGGCCGGCGGCTCCCCGCCACACTGATCAGCGCGCCGCACAGGATCCCGGCCAGCCCTGCGCCAAACGCCGCCAGCGGGATCAGCCCGGCCACGGCCAGCCCGTACTGGGCCGCGCTCATCGTCACGGCCACGAGCAGCACCGCGGGCCAGCGGCGACCCTGGCCCAGAATGCGCGCCGCCGCCAGCCCGGTCGCCAGGCACGCCACGCCCAACAGCGCGGCCGCCGTCGTTGCCAGCCGTCCCTCGTCCACATCGACCAGGCCGGTCAGCGTCTGGAAGATCACGCCCATGTCGCCAAAGGTGACCGACCACGCGTGCCCGACCGCGACCGCCGCCACCGCCGCTACCGGCGGGACGCCCAGGCCAACCAGCATCGGCGCGACGATGGCCACCGGCAGGCCAAACCCGGCCAGTCCTTCGAGCATCCCGCTGAAGGCCCACGCCACGACGATCAGCAGCAGACCGCGCTCGCGGATCAGAGCTTCGAGCGCGGTCGCCAGGGCGCGGATGCCGTTCGCCCCCTCGACGATGTGGTACAGGTACAGGGCCGGCCACAGCACCGCCAGCACGAAGGCCGACAGCAGCAGCCCCTTGAGCTGGGACACCCACCACACCTCGAACGTCAGGCCGAACGCCGCCCAGCCCACCGCCAGCCCGATCAGCCAGCCAGCAGGGCCGGCCTTCTGCCCGCCCCAGCCCCACCCGACCATCAGCGCCAGCACGGCCAGGATCGGCAGGGCGGCGGCGAGATAGCGCGCGCCGTCCGGGACGCGCAGCACGATCAGGAGGGCGGCCAGGCCTGCCGCGCCGAGAACCCCCATGATCCACCGGGGCATAGGTCGCTCCTTGTCGATGTGGGACCGTGATCTCATCCACCCGTCATGCGTGTCGATTATAGTCGAGCCGCGGCCAGAGGGCATTTGAGCCCAAAATGAAAGGTGTTACCATTGGTGACAACTGGGGCCGGATTCACTGACAGGAATGAACACATGGAACCAAGACGAACCGCCTCCCTACGCGTGATCGGCGCGGACCTGCCGAACGTCCCCTGGGAGGAGCGTCCCGCCGGCAGCAGCGCCGTGGTGTGGCGTTACAGCCGCAACCCGATCATCCCGCGGGACCTGCTGCCGCGCTCGAACAGCATCTTCAATAGCGCTGCGGTGGCGCACAACGGCGCTTTCGCGGGCGTGTTCCGCGTCGACGACACGCGGCGGCTGATGAACCTGCACGCTGGGCGCAGCCGCGATGGCATCACCTGGCAGATCGAGCCTGAGCCGATCGCCTGGCAGTTCCCCGACGAGGAGCTGGCGGGCTTCGTCCACCGCTACGATCCGCGCGTGGTGTGGCTGGAAGACCGCTATTACGTGACGTGGTGCAACGGCTATCACGGCCCGACGATCGGGATCGGGTACACGCTGGATTTCCAGACGTTTCACTTTCTCGAAAACGCCTACCTGCCCTACAACCGCAACGGCGTGCTGTTCCCGCGCCGGATCAGCGGCAGTTACGCGATGCTCAGCCGCCCTAGCGACACGGGTCACACGCCTTTCGGCGACATCTTCTACAGCGAAAGTCCGGACATGGTGCACTGGGGCCGCCACCGTTTCGTGATGGCGCCCAAGCCGTGGACCTGGCAGAGCACGAAAGTCGGTGCCGGGCCGATCCCGATCGAAACGGAAGAAGGCTGGCTGCTGATCTACCACGGCGTGCTGACGTCGTGCAACGGGTTCGTGTACAGCATGGGCGCGGCCCTGCTGGACCTCGACCAGCCGTGGAAGGTGATGTACCGCTCGGCGCCCTACCTGATGTCGCCGCAGACGCACTACGAGAACGTGGGCGACGTGCCGAATGTCGTGTTCCCGTGCGCCGCGCTGGTGGATGCCCCCACAGGGCGCGTCGCGATCTATTACGGCGCGGCGGACACGGTGACCGGTCTGGCGTTTGGATACGTCGACGAGATTATCGACTGGCTCAAGCACAACTCGGAGCTGTGAGGTCGGGCCGAGAAAAGGCGGCTCCTGCACGCACCGGGCCGGCGAGTCGAGCGACTCGCCGGCCCGGTCATGTCCAGGAATGGGGGCGCGGGATCACTCGCGCGGGACGGCGGCCATCTCGTGCGCGACGGTCGCGAAGACGGGCAGCGCGCGCTCGATCATGTCTTCCGTCGCGGTCAGCGACAGGCGCACCTGCCCCGGCAGATCGACGTAGACGCCCGGCAGACAAAACACGTCGCGCGCGGCCAGCCGGTCGATCAGGCCGTTTTCGTCGCCGCCCGGCGCCTCGACCATCACATAGAAGGTCCCCTCCGGCCGGGTCGTCGCATAGCCCATCGCGCTCAATGAATCAACCACGCGATCGCGCTTGTGCTGGTAGTGCTCGATGTCGATCGACAGCGCCTCGATATCCGGGAGGGCGTATTGCAGCACGGCGTTGGGAAAGGCAAAGCCGGTCACGATCTGGGCCATGAACAGCACGCTGCGCCAAGTGTCGCGCTCGGGCATGTCGGGCGCCAGCGCGATGTACGCGATCCGCTCCCCGGGGATGAGCAGGGTTTTGGTGTAGGTATAGATCACGAAGGTGTGCGGATAGACCGCTGACGGGCTGACGAACGAGTGACCGTCGAAGACGATGCGGCTGTAGGCTTCGTCGGACAGGATCGCGATCGGGCGGCCGTGGCGCTGGCTGGCGCGGGTCAGGACGTCGGCCAGCGCGCGCAGCGTCTCGACCGGGTAGATCCGCCCCGTGGGGTTGTTGGGGCTGTTGATGATGATCGCGCGGGTCCGCTCGGTGATGGCCGCGGCGATGGCGTCGATGTCCAGGTCGAAGGTATCCAGGTCGCAGCGCACCTGCACCGGGGTGCCGCCAGCGGCGTGGATCAGCGTTTCGTAGAAAAACCAGGGCGGGCTGATGAAGATGACTTCGTCCCCCGGATTGAGCAGCGCGGTCAGCACGACCGAGATGGCCGCAAACGCGCCGTTGGTCAGGAAGATGTCGTCCTCCTCGAAGGGCAGCCCGCGCCAGGCGCGCAGCGTTCGCGCAATGTGCTCGCGCGAGGCCTGTTCGTTGTCTTTGTACGCGAACCAATCGACCGATTGGGGCGTGCTGTGGCGGGTGAGGGCGCTCACGAAGCCGGGATGGACGCGCTCCTGGGGGTTGCCCAGCACGAAGTCACAGATGCCGGGCTGCCAGGCTCGCTTGGCCCAGGTCGAGCCGGTAATGAAACGGACCAGGTTCTCATTCATCGCCAGCAGGTGACCGACGCGATCGGAGAAGTGCGGTGTCGTCATGAGTGAGAGTCTCCTGATAGGTGGCGCAAGCCATCGAACAGATCGGTTTCGAGCCCGCCCGCGGCAGGCACCTGGCTGAACACGCGATAGTACTTGTTCGTGCACCACAGGCGGAGCTGGTCTTCGTCGGGCAGGTCGAGCAGTTTCTGATATTCGCGAATTTGCGTCTGGTGGCATTTCACCGCGTCCCAGACCTGCGCGCGGTAGGGCGCGGTGTCGATCGCGGTCGTGATCGACCACGCCGGCCACGGCATGACGCGCCGCTCCACGCCGTCGATCACCATGACCAGGTCGCCGAAGACGCGGGTGTAGATCTCGAACGTGTCCTGCGTGGCGGCCATGTAGTACAGCTTGGCGACGCTGTGCGGCTCCGCGCCCGATGGGTCCAGATAGTCGCAGTTGGCCGCGCACTGAACCGCCGCGGTGGTGAGCTGGCAGATGGCGATATGGTCGGGATGGCCGTAGACGCCGAACGGATCGAAGGTCACCACGACGTGCGGGCGGACGCGGCGCAGGTGCGCCACGAGTTGGCGAATGGCGTCTGCCTTCTCGGCGCGGTCCAGGTCGCCATCCACATAATCGAGCAGCACCAGCTCTTTGACGCCTAGCGCCTGGGCCGCGGCGCGCAACTCGGCCTCGCGGATCTGGCCGAGCGCGGCGGGCCCGGGATTCTCCTCGGGCGGGCCGAACCAGCCGCGCTGGCCGCGCGTGGCGGTGATGACGTACGTCTCGATGCCCTCGGCGGCGTAGCGCGCTAGCGTGCCGCCTGTGCCGAGCGATTCGTCGTCGGGGTGGGCCAGGATGCACATCAAGCGGAGCGTGCCGTTTTCAGAGTACATGGTCGTTTCCTCGCGTCAGTCTGCGATGTGGGAACCAGTGGTCGACCCGCGAAGGAGTCCCTGGACGGGGGACATAACCGGTGTCCGTGTCTAATTATAATCATAAACTTATAGTTTATTCAATGCTGGATTAGGGGATGTAAAAATTCGGCGATCCAGTGCGCGCCGGTCAGCTCGCCGTTGCCGCTGAAGGGGTAACAGGCGGCAAAGGCGTGATTCTTCCACCCTTGGTGGAGCCTAGGCTGGATCGAGCGCGCCCGCGCCGGGCGCCGCTGTCACGGCATAGACATGCGGCTCGCGGTTCGTCGCCTGCTGGTAGGCGTCGCGCGCCGCCGGGATGAACTGGGCCACGCGGTCGCGCTCCACGAAGGCGACCATACAGCCGCCGAATCCGGCGCCCGCCTGCCGCGCGCCGATGGCGCCCGGCGCGGCCAGCATGGCCGCCATCATCGACTCCATGGCCGGGACGCTGATCGCGTAGAGATCGCGCGCGCCCGCGAACGACGCCGCCGCCAGCGCCCGGATCGCCGCCCGGTCGCCCGCCGCCAGCGCGCCGGAGAGGTCCAGCACGCGCTGGTTTTCCTCGATGATGAAGCGCGCCCGGCGCCGCACCTCGTCCGGCAGATTGCCCGCGTGGGCGTCGAGCTGCGCCAGGGTGGCATCGCGCAGCGCCCGGATCTCCGGGTAGTGCCGGGCCAGGATGGCCGCGCCTTCCTCGCATTGGGCGCGTCGCTCGGCGTATTCGGACCCGCTCAGCTCGCGCTTGAAGCGCGTATCGCAGATCACGACCTGGACGCCGGGATCGATCGCGGTGGCCTGCCCGGTCAGGTGGCGGCAGTCGAGCAGCACCGCGCACCCTGCCTGCCCGTGGACCGACGTGTACTGGTCCAGAATCCCGCAGTTGACGCCGACGAACTGGTTTTCGGCCCGCTGGCACAGCAGCGCGATCTGCAGCGGCTCGATCACCCAGCCGCCCAGCTCTTTGAACAGCATGGCGGTCGCCACTTCGAGCGCGGCGGACGAGCTCAGCCCGCTGCTCAGCGGCACGGTGCTGTGAATCACGCCGTCGAAGCCGCGCAGGGCATAGCCTTCTGCCCCGAAGGTGTGCGCGACTCCCTTGACGTAATCGGCCCAACGCGCCGCCGGGTCCGGCTGGATCGCGTCCAGGCTGAACTCGACGCGCGCATCCAGGTTGATCGAGTCGATCGCCACCACCCGATCGGGCCGCGGGCGCGCCGCGATCCACGTGCTGCGGTCGATGCTCATGGTGAGCACGTAGCCCTGGTTGTAATCGGTGTGGCTGCCCATCAGGTCGACGCGCCCCGGCGCCTGGACCCAGTGCGTGGGCTGGCCGCCGAAAACCTGCGTGAAGCGATCCTGAACCAGCGATCGGCGGTCTGTTCCGGTCATGGGGTCCCCTCCAGGGATGCAAACGCCGCCAACAGAGCTTCCACATTGGCCATGGGGATATCGGCCATCATGCGGTGCGATGGCGCCAGCATGATCCCCGTGCCGTCCGGCGCCAGTGCCCGCGCTGCCGCCGCGACCGCCGCCCGGACCTCGTCCGGCGATCCATGGGGCAGCACAGTCTGGGTCGAGATCCCGCCGTAGTACGACAGCCCCCGGTCGAACGTCGCGTGCAGCCAGCCGTGGTCGATCACCTCAGGCTGGACGGGGTTGAGCGTCGTTAGCCCGATCTCGACCAGATCGGGCAGGACCGGCGCGATCTGCCCATCGGAGTGCATGAGGATGGGCAGCCCTGCCTCGCGGAACGGCTCGAACAGGCGCGCCAGCCGGGGCTTGATCAGCGTCCGCCACGCCGCGGGCGAGAACAGCATGTTCTTCTGCGCGCCGTAATCGTCGCCGAAGTAGCCGCCATCCACGCCCAGCGCGATGAAACGCCGGATCAGGACGAGCTGGATCTCGGTGATGCGGTCCAGCAGCGCGCCCGCGAAGCCCGGATCGAGCGCCGTATCGGCCAGGAACGTCTCGAAGCCGCGCAGCAGCCAGGCGCGCTCGAACAGGGCGAACCCGAAATTGGGGGCGATGAAGTGTTGGCCCTCGTCGGCGGCAATGATCCGCGCGGCGTCGTCGAGCAGGTGGGGATTGGCCGGGTCTGGCCAGGCGAACGCGTCCAGGTCGGTGGACCCGGCGAGCGGGCATACGCTGGGGAAATAGCCCTCTTCCTCGGTGTCGAAGCCGACGCCCCACCAGTCATAGCGAGGATGGCCGGACTCGCTCAGCCGCTTGGGGAACGTGAGGTCGAGCCGGACCAGATGGTTGCCCAGCCGTTGGGGCAGGTCGGCCAGCGCGACGCCAAAGTGGGCGGCCAGTTTTTCGCCCATGGCGGCGGTGTAATTCACCTGGGTGGGGAGGCGGTCGACGGGCTCGTAGGTCAGTGCCCGGCGCACGCGCTCTCTGGGCGTCAGGTTCATGCGATGCGCTCCTTGTTGGACGGTCGTGCTGGTGGTGCGCGCCCATTGTCGCGCGATCGCCGGGTTTGCGCCAACCTGTTCGCCCCGGTGGGGAGGGGCTAGCCGCCAGCGGCGATAGCCGGAGCGGCCGCCTTCGCCTGCTCGATCGCGCTGCAGGTGGAAGTAGCCTCGTTGACGAACGTGAACACGAAGGGGATTCCGAGCACAGAGAAGCGGACCGCCGGCACGAAGAACCACACGCGGGCAGCCGTCAGGCCCTCGATCAGCTCCAGCGGCAGGCTCAAGAAGTCGGTCGTCGTGGCGATGGTGTCGAGCTTGGTCAGGAAGACGACGCGCTGGTTGGTGACGACCAGCAGCCCGTCGGGACGATCCCAAAGGCTGCGCTGGTTCCAGTATTTCGCGATGCGCTGCTGCACGATTTGCTCGTGCTCCGGGCCGCCGAGCGCGCGGATGAGCTGGGCCGATTCGCTTTTCGAGCGATCCATCTTCAACAGCACCTGGCCGTATTCGAAGATAACCTTGCTGATCTCGTCCATGGCTGACCTCCGGGAACAGTGTCCATCCAACCGGCCCGGGCGCGTGCGTCAGGGCGCGGCGGTGAAGCGGCTCATCTTGGTGCCCGGCTTCCACCGGGAGCCGTCGGGGAGCGTGGTGTTTTCGTCGAAGTGGGCGCCCTCGAGCACCGTGTTTTGCAAGAGGGCAGCCAACAGATTAGCCCCGCGCAAATTCGCTTCGCTGAGATCGGCTCCCGACAGATGCACGAGTTCGAGATGCGCGCCTTCCAGGTTCGCCCCGGCGAGATTAGCCCGCTGGAGCTGGGCGCTTTGCAGGTTGGCGCGCGCCAGGTTGGCCGCCTCGAGGTTGGCGCCCCAGAGGCGGGCGCGTTCCAGACTGGCTTCTTCCAGGTTGGCCGCTTCCAGGCTGGCCCGGTTCAGATTGGCCTGGAACAGGCGCGCGCTCTGGAGGTACGCGCCGCGCAAATGGGCCTCCTGCAAATTGGCGCGCTCTAGATCGGCGCCTTGCAGGTACGCTTCATCGAGTTGAGCGCCCTGCAACTGCGCCTCTTGCAGGTTGGCCTTGCCCAGCTTGGCATCGTTCAGATACGCGCCTTTCAGGTTGGCGGCGCTCAGATTGGCGCCCCACATGCGCGCCCCTTCGAGGTGCGCGCCCTCCAGGTGAGCGTTGCGCAGATTGGCCTCTTCCAGGTTGGCCCCGCGCAGATCCCTGCCGGACAACTGCTGCCCTTCGATCAGGCGCTGGGCAAGCGTGTGCATGGTGGCGTGGAAGGCGTCGGTGAGCTGTCGGTCTTGCGGCGAGTCGCCGAGCAGGTCCTGCACGACCGCAGTCAGATCGTCGATCACGTCGCTCAGGAAACATTCGGCTGCCGCGCCCGACCAGAAGGGCAGCATCCCGTGGGTGGTCAGGAACACGATCAGGCTGTCGCGGTCTTCCTGGGAGATGGCATGCCAGGGGCACAGGCTCGAATCGGGAATCGCCCAGTTCCGGCAGCGAACACCCTGCCGCGTGAAGGCCGTACATTGTTGGCGTGTGCCGGTCATCCTGCCGCCTTGCCAGCCCGCGATCAGCGCGCGATCGATGTGAACGCCGCTCACCGGCTTATGTATAGGATACCGTTTTTTCACGCGTTCAGATATGGAGGAATCGCGGAAAACGAGCGCAGAACCGCCAAACCGGCCGAGCGCCGGAAACCTGCGCCGCTGTTGTCACGGGGAAGAGCGTTTGTTAGCACGCCGCGCGGCGCTGGAATCAGGTCAGGGCCGGATCGGAACCGGCCCCCCGATCGCTAAGTGGACAGCTTAGGGTTGCTCGAACCCGCACTCGTCGTCAGTGCCCTGGTGGATCGCCACCGGCGCCGTGATCGTGCTGTGATAGACCTCCGTGCCGGCCTTGATCGAGACGTGCGTCAGCGACCAGTCGTAGTAGCCGCCCAGCGTCAGCAGCACCGTCCGCGAGTCGACCGCCGACGGGCTCAGGCTGCGGCTGGCCAACATCAGGCCGTCGAAGCGCTGCGTCTTCTTGGATGGTTTGGACTCGTAGCCCGTATCGAATTTCACACCCGCCACGCCGGTGGTTGGATCCACCACCCATTCGTACTTCTCGCTGGACGACACGATGTTGGCCGCAACGTCCTCCGGGAGCCCTAGCATCCAGTGGCTGATGTCCGTTTCGCAGTCATCCGTCACCTTGTAGGCCACCGTCGTCTGGTCGTTGACCTCGTCGTAGCTGTTGCCCACCAGCTCAATCGTGTAGCAGTCCATATAGGCTGTGTCCGGCCCTTCCTCTTCGTCCACCTGCTGCTCACAGCGCAGGTCGGTGGGGTTGAGGTAATCCACCGTCTGCAGGATGGCCTTGTTGAACCAGGTCGCAATGCCGCTCGCCATCAACATGATGATGATCGACGCGGGAATCGTCGGCCAATACTCGGTCAGCGCCTGGCCCCGCTGCCATGTGATCCACCGCGATTCTCTAGGTTTCACAGTGCTCACCCTCCTGAACATTTGATGATGGCTTGCCGTAGCTTACGCTGACAGATATTTGAGCGCCTCTACCGATATTACCGCCGGACATACCCCAATCTTCCCTGAATTTCGTAAATTCCGGCGCGTCTTGACGCTTTCTTAGCAAATGGCGCGGTCCGGCGCGGGAAACGTCACCGCCGGGCGCGGTAGCTGGCGCGCGGAAATGGAACCGGGGGCGAGGATATCCGGACTAATGGATCGAGCAGATCAGGGATGCCCGCGCCGTTGGCTGGTGTGACAGTCTCCCCTATGTTACAGAGCCGTAACGGGGCCGTAATGGGATCGTAATGTCGCGCGGCTATTCTCGAGATGGCTCAGGCCGATGAGCCAAAGTCAATCTATTGGAAGGAGAAGTCAGATGTTCAAGAAGGTCTCACTCGTCGTGTCGGTGGTCGTCATGGTGATGGCATTCGGCCTTGGCAATGTCCTGGCTGATGATGGCGAGGTGGAATGCCCTGCAGCCTATAACGAGGAGCTGGGCGTCTGGGTGACGGGCTACTGCGATGGCCGCCTCAACGCCTACGATATCATGCAGTCAGTAGCCGTCTACTATGACCACGAGGTTGTCACGTCAACCTTCCTGGCCGAAGACGAAGACGGCGAGGAATATTGGGCGCAGTCGGCGGAAGAAGTCATCAGCGCGATCAACGTGTGGGGCATCACCGCTGAGGGTGTCGGCTATCCGGCGCTGGTCGTCCCGGCGGAAGCGGTCGAAGAGGCCAAGCTCGACGGTGTCGATGCGGTCCTTGGCTCCGCCCACGGGATCACGTTGAGTTACTCGCCCTCCGGGTATCTGTGGGTGTCCGGCCCGGACGGGTACACCTTCACCTGGGCAGTCTGGTAAATCGCCCCATTTCGCCCGGCTCAACCAGCGTAGCAGAGGCGCGATCGCAAGGTCGCGTCTTTGCTTTTGGAGGGCGTTCTAGCGCAGGCCGGTTTGCCGCCGCGCCCCGCCGACTTATTGTATACCGCGCACCTTAGAATTATACTGAATAAAATAATAGATTCATTCAGGGTGCGCCGTGAGCCTTCGAATCAAGCTGGGGCTGCTGTTCCTGTCGTTCCTGAGCCTGGCGACGCTTTCCGTCGGGATCATGGCGTGGATGATCGGCGACCAGCAAGCCGACGCGCTGCTGATCAACCTGGCCGGGCGCCAGCGGATGCTCATCCAGCTGATCACGCGCGAGGCGCTACAGGCCGCGCTCGAGGATGACCGGGACACCCACATTCAGACGCTGCACGACTCCGCGGGCCGGTTCGAGCAGACGCTGCACGCCTTGCTCGAGGGCGGACCGGCGCCTTATCGCCCCGGCGAAGAGGTAACGCTTCCGGCCGCGGAGGAGGCGAGTATCCGCCGCGAGCTGCGCGCGATCGAGGCGTCGTGGCTGGTCTTTGCCGACCACCTGGTTGTGGTCGAGACGGCTGAGGTGGGCAGCCCGGCGTTGCGCGCGGCCATCGACGCGGTCGAGCGCCTGTCCCCCGATCTGACCGAGCGAACCGATCGCGTCGTGCGCCTGTACGAAGCAGAGTCGACGCGCAAGATCGCCCGGCTGCGCTGGCTCCAGGCCGGGTTCTTCGCGGGCGTGGTGGCGCTGCTGGCTGCCGGGCTGGTGATCGTGCGCCGCTCGTTTCTGCTGCCGCTAGAGGCGTTGGGAAGGGCCGCCCGGCGCATCGGGCAGGGCAACCTGGACGATCCCGTGAACGTGGAGGGCTCGCGCGAGCTGGCCGCGCTGGCCCAGAGCTTCGACCAGATGCGGGGCCAGCTCAAAGTTGGACACGACGAGTTGGAGCTGCGCGTCCGGCAGCGCACGCGCGAGCTGACGGCGCTCTACGACGTGATCCGCGAGATCTCGGCGCACCTGGACATCGATCATGTGCTTCATTCCGTGACGGCCAAGGCCCGCGACCTGATCGACGGCGATATCGCGTTTCTGTGCCTGCTCGACGACGATGGCCGGACGCTCACCTTGAAGTCGCACGTGGGGCCGCCCGACGCGGTCTGCGGGACTTGCGTGCTGGCGCAGCGGTCGGTGGCCGGGCGGGTGTTGGATCGCAGCGGCGCGATGATCTGCGATGTGCAGGGCTGCCGGAACGTCGCGCTCCGCTATCGCGCCAGCCATATGGCCGCGCCGCTGCGCGCGGGGGGCCAGGTGATCGGCGCGTTGTGCGTGGGCAGCGCCCGCCGCGAGCAGTATTCGACTGACCAGGCCCGGCTGTTGACCGAGCTGGCGAACTCGACAGCGATCGCGCTGGACAACGCGCGCCTGTACGAGCAGGCCGAACGCCTCGCCGCGCTGGAGGAGCGCCAGCGGATCGCGGCGGATATGCACGATGGGCTGGCGCAGACGCTGAGCTACTTGCAGATCAAGACCGGGCAGGTGGCCGATCTGCTGGCGCAAAACGCGCTGGCCGATGCCGGGCCACACCTGGACGAGATCGCGGCTGCGTTGGACCGCGCCGGGCTGGATGTGCGCCGGTCGATTGCCAGCCTGCAGGCGGAGATCGAGCCGCTGCGGGCGCTGCAGGAGCAGTTGGGCGATCTGATCGTGGAGTTCGCGGGGTCCGGCGGGCCGCCGGTTGAGTTTATCGCGCCGGACGCGCCGCTGGTGATGGCCGCGGACGAGGCGAGCCAGGTGCTACGCATTGCGCAGGAAGCGCTGCACAACGCACGCCGCCACGCGGGCGAGGCGCACGTGACACTCCGGCTGGACCAGGACGGCGACCGCTACCGGATCACGGTGCAGGACGATGGCTGTGGGTTCGATCTGGCGGAGACAGCGCTCAACGGCAAGGGACATTTCGGCCTCAGCGTCATGCGCGCGCGCGCGGCCCGCCTGGGCGGCGCTCTCACGGTTCAGTCGGCCCCAGGCCACGGCACCCAGGTGATTCTCACCTGGCCTGCCGGGCTGGGTTGAGGAGGAGGATGGCAGGAATGGACACGATTCGCGTGCTATTGGCCGACGATCACGCGTTGTTTCGCGAGGGACTGGCGAGCATCATCGCTGCTCAGCCGGACATGACGGTCGTGGGCGAAGCGGGTGACGGCCTGGAAGCGCTGGTGAAAGCCAGAGAGCTCCGGCCCGACCTGATCCTGATGGACGTCACCATGCCCGGCTGTGACGGCCTGGAGGCCACCCGCCGGATCAAGGAGGCGCTGCCGGAGGTGGTGATCGTCGTGCTCACCGTGCACAGCGACGAAGAGACGCTGTTCCAGGCTATCAAGAATGGGGCGCAGGGCTACCTGCTCAAGAGCATTCGCTCGCAGGCCATGCTCGACCTGATTCGGGGCGCGCTGCGCGGCGAGGCAGCCATCACGCCGGTGCTGGCCGGGTACATGCTCGAGGAATTCCGCCGCCTGAGCCACGCGGCCCCGGACGGCGAGACGTTCCCGGTCGAGACGCTAACCTTCCGCGAGCAGGAGGTGCTGGCGAAGGTGGCCGCCGGTGCTACCGACAAAGAGATCGCCGGGGCGCTGAGCATCAGCCTGCACACTGTCAAGAGCCACATGCGCAACATCCTCTCCAAGCTTCAGGTGAACAGCCGCTATGAGGCGGCGAGGTACGCTCGTTACAAAGGGCTGCTGTGAGCGCCGTCACCTCGGCTTGCCCAAGAACTAGTTCTTCCCCTTCTACGAGCGATCTGCAGATCGCTCGTTTTTCATGCTGACCTTCCGGCGGCGAACGTTACCATATGCGCCGCGTTTCAGTACGCTGGATACAGACTGGATACAGTATAGATCCTGGACGGTGGTATGGCGACGAATCGCATCTTGCTGGTGAGCACACATCCTCTGTTGAGCGAGGGCTTGCAGGGCGTGCTGGGTGAGATGGACGACTTTTCGCTGGTGGGCCCGCTGGCTCTGGAGAATTTCAATTTGGGCAGCCTGGCCGAATACGCGCCGGATGTAGTGTTATTTGCCGGTGAGGATGATGATGATCCGGCGATGGGCGCGTGTGTGCTGGCGATCTTGCAGCATGCGCCGGACGTGCCGGTGATCCAGGTGGGGCTGTCGGGCCATAACGTCGTGCGCGTGTACACGTCCCACACGCTGCCCGCGCGCAGTGCGGACCTGATCGACACCATCCGCGCGCTGCGGGCGCGGGTGGGGCGGGGCGGCGGATTCGGACAGGATGCTTTGCGAGGCGAGAATGATGCTCATTAAGTGGTTGACGGCGACTCTTTCGGTGCTGGGCCTCTTGCTGCTGGGGACGGCCTATTGGGTACAGGCCGCGCCGCCCGGCCAATCCGCTGAAGAAGGGGAGGCGCTGTTTCAGCAGTATTGTGCGGGCTGCCATACGGTCGGCGGGGGCGATCTCTCCGGGCCGGACCTGCTGGGCGTGGCGGAGCGGCGCGATCCGGATTGGCTGGAGCACTGGCTCGCCGAGCCGGACAAGATGATCGCCGAGGGCGATCCGATCGCGCTGCAACTGCTGGCTCAGTACAACAACGTGCCCATGCCCAACCAGCACCTATCGCTTTCCGAGATCGACTCGCTGCTGGTGTACCTGGGTGCGCCGGAACCCTCGCACCCGGCGGAGCCACCCCAACAGGCGGCCCTGGCGGGCAGAGTGGGGGCGGGTAAGGACCTTTTCACAGGCTCCAAAGGACTCGCCAACGGCGGGACGGCCTGCATCGCCTGCCACGACACGGCGGCGCTCGGCGCGCCCGGCGGCGGCTTGCTCGGCCCGGACCTGACCCAGGCAGCGCAGCGCTACGGCGGCGAGGCCGGGCTGGTCGGCGTGCTGGGGACCATCGCCTTCCCGTCGATGGTTCCGATCTACCAGAACCGCCCGCTCACGCCACAGGAGCAGGTCGATCTGGCAGCGTTCCTGGCGGGGTCAGCCGGGGAGGGGGCGCCGAGTCGCGGCGTGCGCCACGCGGTCGTATACCTGCTGGCGTTCGGCGCGATGGACGTGTTCCTGGTGGGCTTATTTGTCTGGCACCGGCGGCTCCCGCGAGCAGGGCGGCGTTTGTCCGCCCGGCGCTGATGCTGAGCAACGACGGAGGATAGAGGGATGGGTTGGATTCGTGAGTTGGTGAGTCCCGAGTCGCGCCAATGGGAAGAGTTGTACCGCAACCGCTGGCAGCATGACAAGGTCGTGCGCAGCACGCACGGCGTCAACTGCACCGGGGGCTGCTCGTGGAACGTGTACGTCAAGGACGGGATCGTGACCTGGGAGATGCAGGCGACGGACTATCCCCTGCTGGACAGCGAGCTTCCGCCCTACGAGCCGCGCGGCTGTCAGCGCGGGATCAGCTTTTCGTGGTATCTCTACAGCCCCATCCGCGTGAAATATCCCTACGCGCGCGGCGCCCTGCTCGACCTGTGGCGGGCGGCCAAAGCGCAGCACGCCGACCCGGTCGCCGCCTGGGCCAGCATCGTGAACGATCCCGACCAGCGCCGCCGGTACCAGCAGGCGCGCGGCAAGGGTGGCTTCCGGCGTTTTAGCTGGGATGAGGCGCTCGAGATCATCGCCGCCTCGACGCTGCACACCATCAAGCAGCACGGTCCTGATCGCGTGATCGGATTCTCGCCCATCCCGGCGATGTCGATGCTCAGCTACGCGGGCGGCAGCCGCTTCCTGCAACTGCTGGGCGGCGTGGTGATGAGCTTCTATGACTGGTACTGCGACCTGCCGCCCGCCTCGCCGGAGGTCTGGGGCGAGCAGACCGACGTGGCCGAGAGCGCGGATTGGTACAACAGCAAGTACATCGTGGCAATGGGCTCCAACGTCGCCATGACGCGCACGCCGGACGCGCACTTCCTCAGCGAGGCGCGCTGCGACGGCTCGAAGCTGGTCGTCTTCTCGCCGGACTTCAGCCAGGTGGCGAAACACGCCGACTGGTGGGTGCCGGTCAACGCGGGGCAGGATGGCGCGTTCTGGATGGCGGCGAATCACGTCATCCTGAAGGAGTTCCACGCCGAGCACCCGACGCCGTATTTCATCGACTACGTCAAACGCTATACGGACAGCCCGTTTCTGGTGGTGCTGGACCGGGATGGTGACTCGTACACGCCGGGCCGGCTGCTTCGCGCCAGCCAGCTCGAGGCTTACGCGGACGCGGAGAACGCCGGCGCGAAGTTCCTGGTGTGGGACAGCACCGCTCGCGCGGTCAGGATGCCGCAGGGCACGCTCGGCTTTCGCTGGCAGAAGACCAAGGGCCAGTGGAATCTCGAGATGAAGGATGGCGTCGACGGCTCCGCCATCGATCCGGCGCTGACGCTGCTGGACGACTGCGACGAGGTTACCCCGGTCACGTTCCACGAGTTCGCGTTCGACCGCGACGTGACGCGCGGAGTTCCGGCGCGGCGTGTCGAGACGCGCGACGGGACGGCCCTGGTCGTGACGATCTACGACCTGCTGATGGCGCAGTTCGGCGTGGGGCGCGGGCTGGCGGGCGACTACCCGCAGAGCTACGACGACGAGACCAGCCCGTATACGCCCGCCTGGCAGGAACGCTTCACCGGCATCGACCGGGAGACCGTGATCCAGTTCGCGCGCGAGTGGGCGACCACCGCCGAGAAAACCGAGGGCCAATGCTCGATCATGATCGGTGCGGGCGTCAATCACTGGTACCACAACAACCTGCTGTATCGCGCCGCCATCGCCGGTCTGATGCTGACCGGGTGCGTGGGGCGCAACGGCGGCGGCCTGAATCACTATGTGGGCCAGGAGAAGCTTGCGCCGATGGCGGCCTGGCTCCCGGTGGCGATGGCGCTCGACTGGTCCAAGCCGCCGCGCCTGCAAAACACGCCGTCGTTCCATTACGTGCACTCCGACCAGTGGCGCTACGAGGGCGATTTCACCGATCTGCAGCCCGGCAGCGCATCCGATCATCCGCTGGCGCAGGGCCACACGATGGACATGCAGCGGCGCGCGGTGCGGCTGGGGTGGCTGCCCTTCTTCCCGCAGTTCGACCGCAGCTCGCTGGACGTGGTCCGCGACGCCGAGGCCGCCGGGGCGCGCACGCCGGACGCGATCAAGGCGTGGATCGTCGAGCAGTTGCAGAGTGGCGATCTGAAATTCGCCGTCGATAATCCCGACGCACCGGAGAACTGGCCGCGCGTGTGGTTCATCTGGCGCGGCAACGCGCTGATGTCCAGCGCTAAAGGGCACGAGTATTTCCTGAAGCACTACCTGGGCACGCACACCAACGCCATCGCTGACGACGTGAGCGGCGGCGCGCCGGCGCCGGAAGGCAAGCTCGATCTGGTGGTCGATATCAACTTCCGCATGGACACGTCCGCGCTGTATTCGGACATTGTGCTGCCGACCGCCACCTGGTACGAGAAGAACGACCTCAACTCGACCGACCTGCATTCGTACATTCACCCGCTGGCCGAAGTCGTGCCACCGTGCTGGGAGTCGCGCAGCGATTGGGACATCTTCAAAGCCTTCGCGCGGGCGATCAGCGACCTGGCGCCGGGCGTGTTCTCCGGCCCGGTGCGCGACGTGGTGGCCGTGCCGTTGCAGCACGACACGCCTGCCGAGCTGGCCCAGCCGGCGATCAAAGACTGGGCGGCGGGCGAATGCGACCCGATCCCCGGCCAGACCATGCCCAACTTCGTCGTGGTGGAGCGCGATTACCGCGAACTCTACAACCGGTTCGTCGCCCTCGGGCCGGGCATCCGGCAGGATGGCCTCAGCGTGCACGGGGTCAACTGGGGGGTGGCCGACCTGTACGATGACCTGGCGAGTCGCCGCCCGGCCCCAGCGCGCAACGGGACGCGCTACCCATCATTGGCCGACGCCAAAGACGCCGCCAACGCGATCCTCTACCTGGCGCCGGAAACCAACGGCGAGAGCGCCTACCGCGCGTTCAAAGCCGAAGAGGCGAAGGTCGGGCTGCCGCTGGCCGATCTGGCGGAAGGGACGCGCGGCGTTCGCATCGCGTTCGACGACCTGACGCGCCAGCCGCGCCGCGTGCTGACCAGCCCGGCCTGGACGGGCATCGTCAACGACGGGCGGGCCTATTCGGCCTACTGCCTGAACGTCGAGCGGCTGGTGCCCTGGCGCACCTTGACCGGGCGGCAGTCGTTCTACATGGATCACGAGGGCTACATCGCGTTCGGCGAGCATTTACCGACCTACAAGCCCAAGATCGACCCGGCGGCGCACGGCGACCTGATCAAGACACAGGCCGAGGAGGGCGCGATCATGCTCAACTACCTGACGCCGCACGGCAAATGGCAGATCCACACCACCTATTCGGACAACCTGCGCATGCGCACGCTCTCGCGCGGGATCGAGCCGTTCTGGATGAACGCCGCCGACGCGGCGCAGATCGGCATCGAGGATAACGACTGGGTGGAAGTCTACAACGATCACGGCGTGGTGGTGACGCGCGCCATCGTGACGGCGCGCATCCCGCGCGGGCTGTGCCTGATCTACCACGGCACCGAGCGCACCCTGTCGGTGCCCAAGTCGCCCAAGCGCGGGGATCGGCGCGCCGGCGGGCACAACAGCCTGACCCGCACGCGCCTCAAGCCGAGCCTGATGCTGGGCGGCTACGGGCAGTTCACCTACGCCTTCAACTACTGGGGCCCGACAGGCGTCAATCGTGACACGTTCGTGCTGGTCCGCAAGCTGGACGGCGAGCCGCGCTGGTAACCGGAGAGGATGACGACCATGAATATTCGAGCGCAGGTATCGATGGTATTTCACCTGGACAAGTGCATCGGCTGCCACACGTGCAGCGTGGCCTGCAAAAACATCTGGACCGACCGCGAAGGCGCGGAGTACATGTGGTGGAACAACGTCGAGACCAAGCCGGGCACCGGCTATCCCACCCAGTGGGAGGATCAGGAGCAGTACAAAGGCGGCTGGGAGAGGAAAGACGGGTCGCTCAGTCTGAAGATGAACGGGCGCCTGGGGGCGCTGGGCAACATCTTCTACAACCCGAACCTGCCCTCGATGGACGATTACTACGAACCGTGGACCTACGAATACGACAACTTGATCAACGCGCCCGCGGGCGACGACCAGCCCACCGCCCGCCCCATCTCGATGATCACGGGCGAGCCGATCGACATCCAGGCGGGGCCGAACTGGGACGATGACCTGAGCGGCTCGGAAGTGTACGCGGCCAACGATCCGAACCTGGAGGGCATGAGCGACGAAGACCGCCGCATGATGTTCGAGATCGAGCGGTTGGTGTTCTTCTACCTGCCGCGCATCTGCAACCACTGCCTGAACGCGGGCTGCGTGGCGGCCTGCCCGTCCGGCGCGATCTACAAGCGCGGCGAGGACGGGATTGTGCTGGTGAACCAGGACAAATGCCGGGGCTGGCGGATGTGCGTCACCGGCTGCCCATACAAGAAGGTGTACTACAACTGGTCGACCGGCAAGTCGGAGAAGTGCATCCTGTGCTACCCGCGCCTGGAGACCGGGCAGGCCCCGGCCTGCTTCCACTCGTGTGTGGGGCGCATTCGCTACCTGGGCGTGCTGCTCTACGATTCGGGCCAGGTCTGTGGGTCGGTGGCGGTCGAGGACGCCGATCTGGTGAGCGCCCAGCGCGAGATCATCCAGGATCCGTTCGACCCGGTGGTGATCGCGGCGGCCAAAGCCAACGGCGTGCCCGATGCCATGATCGAGGCAGCGCAGAAGTCGCCCGTGTATAAGTTCGTCAAGGAGTGGGGGCTCGCCCTGCCACTGCACCCGGAATTCCGCACGCTGCCCATGCTGTTCTACGTCCCGCCGATGTTGCCGATCCAGGCGCTGGTCACCGAGCGCGGCGTGGGGCAGGCCCAGGATGAGTCCGGCGCGGCACCCTTCTTCGCGGCGCTGGAACAGGCCCGGCTGCCGCTGCGCTATATGGCGCGGCTGTTCTCCGCCGGGAACGAGGACGAGATCGCGGCGGTGTATCGCAAGCTGATCGCGGTGCGCGTTTACCGGCGCGCGCAGAACACGACCGGTACGGTGGACGCCGAGGCGCAGGCCGCGCTCGACGAGGCCGGGCTGACCGCCGAGGTCGCGCAGGCGATCTTCGAGCTGACAGCCAAGCCGACGTTCGACGAGCGTTTTGTCGTCCCGCCGCTGGCGCGCGAAGTCAATCTCGAATCGATGGTAGACCCGTTCTCACACAAGACGGAGGCCGGCTTCGGCTTCCGCCGCGATGCCAAACGAGGGCAGTGAGTCATGGTGAACACGCCGACGACCCAAACCACCGTGTACGAGCTGCTGGCCGCCATCGCCAGCTATCCGACGCCGCTGCTCGAAGAGCAGGTCGGGGAGTGTGCCGCGCGGCTGGCCGCGCTTGGATCGTGTGGAGCGCGCGCGATGTCGCGATTTCACGGTTTCGTGGCCCGCACGCCGCTCGCCGCGCTGGAAGAGCTCTACACCACCACGTTCGATCTCAGGCCGGTGTGCTATCCCTACGTGGGGTACCAGTTGTTCGGCGACACGTACAAGCGCGGCGCGTTCCTGGCGCAGCTCAACGCGCGCTATCGCCAACGCGCGCTCCCGCTGAGCGGCGATCTGCCCGATCACCTGAGCGAGATCCTGCGCTACCTGGCGCGCACGCCGGATCGGGACCTGGTGGAGGAGGGGTTGGTGCCCACCCTCAAGCGCATGATCGACCAGTTGGACGGCAACTCGTACCGCGACGCGCTGCGCGCCATCCTGGACGTGGTCCAGAACAAGTGACAAGGATCGGAGTGTGACATGGCCGATACCATGTTGTTCGTGGTGTTTCCCTACGCCGCCGTGATCGTGGCGGTGGTGATGAGCGTCTACCGGTATTTCGATCGCCGTTTCACCTATTCGAGCCTGTCGTCGCAGTTGCTGGAAAATGGCGCGCTGTCGTGGGCCTCGGTCGCGTGGCATTACAGCATTATCGTCATCCTGCTGGCGCACCTGCTGGCGGCGCTGTTTCCGGGGGTGTGGGCCAGGCTGTTGGGCGGGCAGGCGCGGCTGGTTGTAATCGAAGCAACCGGGATGGGGATGGGGCTGATCGCCGTCCTGAGCATGGCGCTGTTCATCTGGCGGCGGCTGGCGAGGCCGCGCGCGCGCGCCGTCACGTCCTGGGGCGACTGGGTCCTGCTGATCGCGCTCCTGGCCCAGGTCGTGCTGGGGCTCGTTGTCGCGTTCGGCTACCGGTGGGGGAGCGTGTGGTACCTGCACACCGCCGCGCCCTGGCTGGGGTCGCTCGTCCGGCTCGACCCGCAGATCGCGGCCATCACGCCGCTGCCCTGGCTTATCAAGCTGCACTTCCTGGGCGGATTCGTCATCGTTGCCCTGATTCCCTTCACGCGGCTGGTGCACATCGTCACCATCCCCGTCGGGTACCTGTGGCGCCCGTACATCGTCGTGATCTGGAACCGGCGGCGGGCGCCACACCGCGCCGGATTGTCCGCGGATAAGCAGTAGGAAGCAAGCCCATGATCACGACGATCCGCGAGGGCGCGAAAACGCTGTTTCCCGGCTACTTCGCGCTGGTGATGGCGACCGGCATCGTCTCGATTGCCGCCTATCTGTTGGACATGGAGCTGATCGCGTGGTGGCTGTTCCGGCTGAACGTGGTCGCCTACGCCGTGCTCTGGCTGTTGACGCTGGTCCGGCTGGGCGGGTTCTTTCGCCTGTTCGTGGCCGATCTGACCAATCACGCCAAAGGCCCCGGCTATTTCACCGTCGTGGCGGGGACGTGCGTGCTGGGCAGCCAGTTCGTCATCCTGGCCGGGGATCGCTCGACCGCGACGGCGCTGTGGGGACTGGGCATCGCGCTGTGGGTCGTGCTGATCTATGTGTTCTTCGCGGCGGCGACCGTGCGCGACGACAAGCCCGATCTCCAGCACGGCATCAACGGGGCGTGGCTGATCGCCGTCGTGGCGACGCAGGGCGTGTCGATCCTGGGGACGCTCCTCGCGCCGCGCTTCGGCCCGCAGCCCGACAGAACGCTCTTTTTCACGCTGAGCATGTACCTGCTGGGCTGCATGCTGTACATCCTGATCATCTCGCTGATCTTCTACCGCTTCATGTTCTTCAAGCTGGACCCGCAGGACCTGACGCCGCCTTACTGGATCAACATGGGGGCGGTGGCGATCACCACGCTGGCCGGGGCGACGCTGATGCTCAACGCGGAGCGGACCGCCTTTTTGCCGGAGATCGTGCCGTTTCTCAAGGGCTTCACGCTGTTCTTCTGGGCGACGGGCACGTGGTGGATCCCGCTGCTGGTCGTCTTGGGCTTCTGGCGGCACGTGGTCAAGCGCGTCCCGCTGACCTATCACCCGCTGTACTGGGGCATGGTCTTCCCGCTGGGCATGTATACCACCTGCACCTACCAGCTCTCGCGGGCGATGGACCTGGGTTTTCTGATGACGATTCCGGAGTACTTCATCTACGTAGCGCTTCTGGCGTGGTTGCTGACGTTCGCCGGCCTGGTGTACCGGCTGGCCGGCAGCGTGAAACCCCGGCGCTGGCACGCGCTGTCGAGCGTGCCCGACTCCCGGATCCGCGCCAAAGACTGAGCGTGAGGACTATCCAATGCGTGCCCTGATCGGATTGTTGCTTCTGATGATCGTCCTGGTGGCGTGCTCTCCTGAAGACCTCGACTTCGCATACGACGATTTACCGCCCGGCGACCCGGCTCGGGGGGCGGAGCTGTATGCCCAGTCGAGCGGGGGGAGCGCCTCCTGCCTGAGCTGCCATTCGCTCGACGGCGTGAAGGGCGCCGGACCGCCGCTGGACGGGTATGCCGGGGTGGCTGGCGACCGCGTCGATGGCAAGTCCGCCGAAGCGTACACCTTCGAGAGCCTGCTCCGGCCATCCAAGCACCTGGTGCGGGGCTATTCGAACGTCATGCCGAGCGATTACGCAGACAAACTCACCCGGCAAGAAATCGCCGATCTGATCGCCTACCTACACACACTGCAATGAGACAACAGGTAAGTAAAAACAAGGAGGAAACATGGATATCTACATGGTCGTTCTACGCTTGATCCACTTCTTCGCCGGCATTTTCTGGGTCGGGGCGGGCTTTCTCCTGATAGGGTTCATCACCCCGACTGTCCGCGCGCTGGGCAAGGATGGCCAGACTTTCATGAAGGGCTTCGTGACCCAGTCGAAGTTCACGCAGGCCATGCCTGTCGCCTCGATATCGACCACGGTTACGGGGCTGTTGCTCTATTACAGCGTCTCGGATCACTTCAACAGCGACTGGATGAGCTCTGCTGCGGGCGTGGTGCTGACGATCGGGAGCGTCGCGGGAGTCCTGGCGACGCTGCACGGGACCTTCGACACGGGCCCGACGACCTCGCGGCTGGCCGCGCTGGGCAAGCAGCTCGAAGCGCAGGGCGGGCCGCCTTCGGAGGCGCAGATGGCGCAGTTGCGCACGCTGCAGGCGAAAAACGCTCGCGCGAGCCAGATCAGCCTCGTGCTGATGATCATCGCCGTCATCGGGATGGCGTCCGCGCGTTATATGTGACGTCGCCCCTGCGGGGACGGTATCATCAGGAAGAACGCAACGAGGGCCAGCGCGCCCTCGTTCTCGTGTGGCGCCGGAGTGCCGGTCGGCCCGGTTGGATCTAATTCATTGACAAAGCCACCCGCCTCGACTATAAAAGATGTGATCCCATCATTACAACTCACCAGGCAGGCGCGCCCTGCCTCGTGCGGGACTGGCGGCCACACCTTAGTCGAAGGGAGCATTGTCGATGTTAGCAGCAGTGTATTACGGGCCTAACGATCTGCGCCTGGAGGAGCGCCAGGTTCCCACCATCGGGCCGGACGAGGCCCTGCTCAAGGTGATCAGCGCGGGAATCTGCGGCACCGACCTGCGCATTCTACACGGCGGACATCGCAAATACCCGGAAGGGACGGTGCGCGTGCCGGGGCACGAGGTGGTCGGCGAGATCGTCGAGGTGGGCGCGCAAGTGGCGGGCCTGGAGGTAGGCCAGCGCGTGATGGTAGCGCCCAACTATGGCTGCGGTCATTGCCTGCAGTGCGTGACCGGGAACAACAACCGCTGCGCCAACTACGGGGCCATTGGCATCACCATCGACGGCGCGTTTGCCGAATACATGCGCATCCCGGCGGCGCTGATCCTGCAGGGCGACCTGATCCCCATTGGCCCGGACGTCGATCCGGCTGCTGCGGCGTTGATCGAGCCGTTTGCCTGCGTGCTGCGCGGGCAGGATCCACTGCACATCGGCCCGGACGACGTGGTGCTGGTGATCGGGGCGGGGCCGATTGGCGTGATGCACGTGCTGCTCGCCCGCCTGCAGGGTGCCCGGCGCATTATCGTCAGCGAGCTGAGCGCGTCGCGCCTGCCCCAGGCGCTGGCCCTGGGCGCGGATCGCGGGGTGGATGCCGCGCGCGAGGCTCTCGAGGATGTGGTGATGGAGGAGAGCAGGGGGCGCGGCGCGGATGTCATCATCACCGCCGCCCCGGCGCACCAGGCCCAGGAAGACGCTCTGCGGCTGGCGGCCATCGGCGGGCGGATCAACTACTTTGGCGGGCTGCCCAAGGACCGCCCGACCATCACGTTCGACTCGAACCTGGTGCACTATAAAGAGCTGATCGTGACGGGCACCACCGCCTGTAGCACCAGCGACTGCTGGCGGGCGGCGGAGATCGTCAACGGCGGGCGGCTGGACCTGAGCCAGATCGTCAGCGGACGCTACGCGCTGGGAGACGTTCACGCGGCGTTCGTGGCGGCCGAGAATCGCGACGCGCTGAAGATCGTGGTCGAGCCGTGAGGCAGCACCCTGGCGGGGTGCTGCGAGCGAATACGGCGCAAGGCGTCCGCGTGATTCAGGTTGACACGCGGGCGGGTCTTACGTATAATAATAGACAAACTTGTAATTACAACATTACATGATCACCGGATCAGGCGGTCATCGTGTTTTTGTTGTCAATAATGCTTTAGCAGTTTAGAGCATAATCTTGATGGCTATCCAATTGTTCTCTTTGTTTACCCCTGGCATGCCTGCCCCTGCCGCCCGTGTTGGGTGGCTCGCTCACCATCGGGTCGCGCTTGTAGCCGGACCAGGCAAACCGGATGAAAGGAGGCAAATTCAACTTCGGTAGCCGTTTGCACAGCTTCGATTGTCCTTGCTTATAACGAATACAGCTTTCGGAGGATACCATGTTTCGCAAGAGAACCCATCTGATTGTCTTTCTGCTCATCGTGGTGAGCGTCGTGGCCGGCGCGACGGTGAGCGCGGCACCCAACGCGCAGCGCTGGGAAGAGGAGATCGTCATTGGCTGGGCCCCGCCGGACATCACCGGCGTGTTCAAGACTGCCACGGATTTCTTCGAGGCGGCCGCAGCCGATGCGAATGAAAATGGCTTCAACGTCACGGTGATCACCCAGTCACCCGCGTCGCACACCGACTTTGGCGACCAGGTCGCGATCATCGAAGACTACATTCAGCGTGAAGTTGATGTGATCGCCATCTCGCCGATTGAAGTGGAAGTCGTCAAGCCCGCACTAGCCAAAGCCAATGAGGCCGGGATTCCGGTGATCGTCGTCAACCTGCTGGAGCCGATCGAAGGCATCGAAGTCGCGTCTTACATCGGGTTCGACAACACGATCGCTGCCAAGGTGTCCGCCTATGCCGTCGCGGATTACTTTGGCGGGCCCGGCGTGCTCGGTGAAGGCGAAGTGGTGGAAGTCGAGCTGGACACGTACCTGGACCTCGAGTTCTGGGAGGAACTGTACGGTGAGCTGACCGAAGAGGAAATGGCTGCCATCACCGCGCGCGGCGCCATCATCGAGGGTGTCGCGGGTGGCTTCTTCTCGGTGGCCCGTCTGAACGGCTTCAACGAAGTCATGGAAATGTTCCCGGGCATGGAGATCGTTGGCGAGCCGTGCGCGGCGGACTGGAACCGCGAGAAGGGTATTGACTGCGCGGAAGACATCCTGCAGTCCAATCCTGAGGGCCTGGACTTCATCTGGGCGGCCTCGAATGAGATGGGCCTGGGCGCTATGCTCGCGTCTGAGGCGGCAACCCGCCTCGAGACGATCGAAAGTGGCGTGAGTGTGGGCGACGAGACCGTGGCGGTCTTCACCAACGACCTGACGCCTGAATCGGTCGAGCGCCTGGCAGAAGGCAAACTGATCGCCGAGACGACCCACGGCTTTGCTGACTGGGGTTGGTACGGCGGTGAGTTCGCAGTGCGTCTGGTCTGCGGTCTGGAAGTTCCGGAGACCTTCGACATTCGCCCGCGCACCGCGTATGAGGTGAACGCGCGCCAGTTCTATCCCGAGCCGGTGCTGCCCGAGATCGACTGGGCGGGCATCCAGGAAAGCTGCGAGTAGTCCCAGCTGCGTTCGAGTGTGTGAGGAGGCCCATCGGCCTCCTCACACCATCCTTGAGTGAGCTAAGGAGGCAGCCATGCGTTTCCAAGACAAGGTCGTGGTCGTCACCGGTGCGGCAGTGGGGATTGGACAGGCCGCGCTGGTGGCATTTGCCCGCGAAGGCGCCCGCGTGGCGCTGGTGGATCGGGATCGCGAGCGGGGACTGGCCCTCCTCGACGATCTGCGGCGAGCGGGCTACGAAGCCCTGGCGGTGGGGGCTGATGTAGCGGACGAAAACGACGTGCGCGCTATGGTCGAGCAGGTTGTCGACCGGTGGGATCGCCTGGATGTCCTGGTCAATAACGCGGGTGTGTATATACAGGGCGACGTGACCCAAACCTCGCTGGACGAGTGGGAGCGGATCCTGCGCATCAACGTGACCGGGGCGTTTCTGTGCTCGAAATACGCCGCGCCGGTCATGATCGCGCAGAAGCGCGGCGTCATCGTGAATGTGGCGTCGGAAGCCGGGCTGGTCGGCATTAAGGGGCAGGTGGCGTACAATGTCTCGAAAGGGGCGATGATCGCGCTCACCCGCAGTTGCGCGGTGGACCTGGCCGAGCACGGCATCCGCGTCAACAGCGTGTGCCCTGGCACCACGGCGACTCCGCTGGTGGAAGCGGCGGTCAATCGCGCGGCGGACCCGGTGGCAGCGCGGCGCCATCTGGAGGAGATTCGCCCGGCGAACCGCCTGGGCACGCCCGAAGAGATCGCTTCAGCCATCCTGTATCTGGCGAGCGACGAGGCCGCTTATGCGACGGGCGCCATTCTGAGCATCGACGGCGGCTACACGACCCAATAGCGCCTGAGTCTGGAGATTCCCTATGGCGACTGGCTCACCGCTCCTGACGATGGAGCGCATCGACAAAACCTTCCCTGGAGTCCACGCGCTGGATCACGTCGATTTCGACCTGTACCCCGGCGAGGTACACATCCTGCTGGGCGAAAACGGGGCGGGCAAATCGACCCTGATGAAAATCCTCAGCGGCTCGCTGGAAGCGGATAGCGGGCGCATTTTGGTCGAGGGGACGGAAGTTCGAAACAACAGCCCGGATCGCGCCGCGAAGCTGGGCATCGGCATGGTGTACCAGGAATTCAGCCTGGTGCCGACGCTGACGGTGGGCGAGAACATCTGCCTGGGCGACATGCCGCGCACGCGGAGCGGGATGATTCGCTGGAGCGAAGTCTACCGCCGGGCCGAGGAAATCCTGGCGACGCTCGGCGTGGAGATCAATGTGCGCGCGCGGACCCGCAGCCTGAGCGTGGCCGAACAGCAGCTCACCGAGATCGCGCGCATCCTGGCACAAGACCCCAGGATTTTGCTGCTGGACGAGCCGACGTCGGCGCTGTCCGATGCAGAAGTCGACCGGCTATTTGACATCATTCGCCGCCTGCAGGAGCGCGGCGTTGGCGTGATTTACATCTCGCACCGCCTGGACGAGGTGCCGCGCATCGGCACGCGCGTCACGGTGATGCGCGATGGGCGCGTGGTCGGCACGCTGCCTGTCGAACAGGCGGACAAAGACACGCTGATCAGTATGATGGTGGGGCGCCGCCTGACGGAACAGTATCCCAAGACGATTACCGAACCCGGTCCGCCGATCCTCCGGGTGGAAAACCTGAGTGCCGAGCCGTTCCTGCACGACCTGTCGTTCGAAGTGCGCGCCGGCGAGATCCTGGGGATCTTCGGGTTGATGGGCGCCGGGCAGACACACCTGGCGCATGTCTTGTTCGGCCTGGAGCCGGTGACGGGGGGCCGGATCATGCTGGACGGCGACCCGGTGAACATCCCGCACCCGACGGAGGCGATCAAGCAGGGCATGGGCCTGCTGACTCGCGACCGGCAGGCCAGCCTGGTGCCCGTGCAGGGGCTGGGTCCCAACATCACCCTGCCCAGGGTCAGCCAGCGCGCGCTCCTCGGGCTGCTGAACCTGCGCGAGGAAAGCCAGACGGCCACCCGGTACGTCGAGGACCTGTCGATTCGCCCGGCGCAGATCAAGCGCCAGGTACGGTTTTTGAGTGGGGGCAATCAGCAAAAAGTGTGCCTGGCCCGCTGGCTGGCGACGGGGGCGCGCATCCTGATTGTCGATGAGCCCACCCGTGGTATTGACGTCGGCGCCAAGGCGGAAGTCTTCGGCCTGTTGGATCGCCTGTCCTCGACCCAGAATGTCGGGATTGTTCTGATCTCGTCGGAAATGCCGGAAATACTGGCAATGGCCGACCGCATCCTGGTGATACGGGAGGGCCGTTTCACTGCCGAATATGCCTATGGCGAAGCCACGCAGGAAATGTTGTTGAAGAGCGCCAGTTGAGCCCAGCCTATTTGCCGGAGGATTTCGTGTCAGAAAAGAACCTTACCGAAACGCAAGAGACACGTAGTGAGTTGATGTCGACCCTGGCCTCATCACGATTTACGCGCCTGTTGCGCAATTTGCTCATCCAGGGTGGACCGGTGATCGCGCTCCTCCTGTTGGCGCTGTACCTGCAGAGTGCCACGCCTTATTTCTGGACCGAGAGCAACCTGGTGAACGTGGCGCGCCGCACGTCGGTGCTGGTGATCTTCGCTGTCGGCCAGACGTTTGTGATCCTGACCGGCGGCATCGACCTGTCGGTTGGCGCGACGGGAGCGCTGGCCGGGTCGGTGGCTGCGGTGACTATGACGCAGCAGGTCAACGTCCTTGGGGTCAAATTTGGCCCGGTTGGCTTCGTCGAAGGGCTGGCGATCGCGATGGTGGTGGGGGTCGCGGCAGGGCTGCTCAACGGGCTGCTGGTCACGCGCGGGCGGATTCCTGATTTCATTGCGACGCTGGGCACGCTCGAAGCCTTTCGCGGCGTGGCGCTACTGACAACCGGCGGGCTGCCGGTGCCCTCCTACTACTCGGATGCGCCCAAGGCCCGCAGCTACCTACCGTCGGAGGTGATCGCCCTCGGCAGCAGCGACTGGTTAGGAATCCCGATCGCTGCCTGGATCGCGCTAGTTGTGGTTCTCGTGGGCGCGTTCATCCTGAAATACACGGCGTTTGGCCGCAGCACCTTTGCCGTCGGCGGTAACCGCGAGGCGGCGCGCGTATCCGGCATCAATGTCTCGCGCACGAAAATCGGCGTGTACATGCTGTCGGCCATCACGGCTGCGCTGGCGGGCTTCGTGCTGATGGGGCGTCTCAACTCGGCCAACGCTCTGATGGCCAGTGAAGACAACATGAACTCGATCGCGTCGGTCGTGATCGGCGGCACCAACCTGTTCGGAGGCGAGGGGGGCGTCTTCGGCTCGATCATCGGCGCGTTGATGATCGGCGTGATCGGGAATGGCTTGAACCTGCTCAACGTCACCGATTTCTACCAGCGCATCATCCAGGGCTTGATCATCGTGCTGGTCGTGATCTTCGACCAGTGGCGCCGCCGCCGCTTCGGGACGTAGCCGGGGGACAGCCGATCATGGATGGACGTTTCGAAGGCAGGACCGTCATCGTCACGGGCGGGAGTCGCGGAATCGGCCTGGCTATCGCCAGCGCCTTCGCGCGCGAGCGCGCCCGGGTGGTCATCGCCTCGTACGATGAAGCGCGAGGCCAGGCTGCCGTGCGGTGGCTGCGCGATGAGGGCGGGCTAGTGGCCTTTGTGCGCACGGATGTGACCCGGCAGCCCGACGTCGAGCGCATGGTCGAGTCCGTTCTGGAACGCTTCGGGCAGATCGACGTGTTGGTGAACAACGCGGGCGCGCACGAAAAAGCCCCCTTCACCCAGGAGAGCGAAGCGCTGTGGGAACGCATGTACCGCGTGAACGTGCTGGGGACGGTGTTCCCGTCGCAGGCGGTTGTGCGCCACATGCTGGCCCGCGGGCAGGGGGCTATCGTGCATGTCTCGTCGAAGGCGGGCGTGGTGGGCGAGCCAGGACACGCGGCCTACAGCGCGGCGAAGGGCGCGGTGATCGCGCTCACCCGGGCGATGGCGGTCGAGCTGGGGCCGGCGGGCATCCGCGTGAACGCGGTGTGTCCTGGTCCGGTGGTGACGGACATGCTGCTGGCGTCTGTCCCGGCGGAGGACGAGCGAGACAAGCTTGGGGCGCAAGCCCCGTTGCGGCGGTTGGGTCAGCCGGTCGATATTGCGGGCGCGGTGCTGTTCCTGGCGTCGCCCGACAGTGATATGATGACCGGGCAGGCGCTGAGCATAGACGGCGGCATGTCGATCCTGCTGTGAGCCGCCGGGACTCGTGGGCGCAATGCCCGCACGGTAATGCGTTTCTCTCGATTTGGAAAGGTCTAGCATAGGAGCTCAAGATGTCGCAATCCATAGGCGTGTGTCTGGTTGGTGCAGGGCGGGTGGCCCGCGTGCACGCGAACTCGTTGGTCCATCATGTGCCCGCCGCCAGACTGGTCGCCATCGTCGATCCGGACCAGAAAACGCGCGATGAAACCGGGGAGATGTTCGGTATCGACGCACGCTATACCTCGCTGGAGGAGGCGCTCGACAAGGCGGCCTTCGACGCGGTCGTCATCACGACGCCCACTTTCACCCATACCAGTCTGGCCGTGATGGCTGCCAACGCGGGCAAGCACATCCTGCTCGAAAAACCGATGGCGCTCAACCTGGAAGAATGCGATACCATCATCGCGGCAGCCGAGGCGAACGGCGTGCGGCTGCAGCTTGGCTTTATGCGGCGCTTCGATCCGGAATTCGTGGCCGCGGCGGAGCGCATCGAGGCGGGCGAGATTGGCCGTCCCATGCTGATCAAGTCGCTGACGCACGGACCGGGGCTACCGCCAGCCTGGGCGCGGGACCTCAAGACCTCGAACGGCATGCTGGCCGAGGTCAACAGCCACGACTGGGACTGCGTGCGCTGGCTGATGGGCTCCAATTACGAGCGGGTGTACGTCGAAGTGGCGGACTTCAAGGGCGCGGCGCGCGGCGTGGATACCGAGCACTTCTACGACAACGCGCTGGTCAACATTCGCTTCGAGAGCGGCGGCCTGGGCAGCATCTCCGGCGTGTGCCCGTGCGATTACGGGTACGATGCCCGCGTCGAGATTGTGGGCGAGAAGGGCATCATGCAGATCGGGGACATGCGCGGCCAGGCGGTCGTCGTCTGTACGAACCGCGACCAGGGCCTGATCACGCCGATCTACCGCACCTGGCCGCAGCGCTTCGAGTGGGGATACATCCGCGAGATGGAGCATTTCGTGGGGTGCATCCGGACCGACGCGCGGCCGAAAGTGGGGGGCGACGAAGGACGCTGGGCCGTGGCCGGGGTGCTGGCGGGGACGAAATCGTTCCTGGAGGAGCGCCCCGTCTTCTTGAAAGAGATTATGAGGTAGGATGACCAGCGGCACCGGTAGCCCCACCGCGGGACGAGGCTGGCAGCAGCCGCCGGGTGAGGTCGGATGCGGCGTGCTGGCCTTTGGCATATGAGTATTCAGAGACGAACAGGAGTGACGCGCTCATGAAGACCGTACCTTTTACTTTCGACATATCCATTGCGGATGAGATCCTCAGCGAATATGACAATCATATCGAACGCCGGCTGTCAGCCATGAAGGGCCAGTTCCTGGACACGCAGGCCTACGAGACGATGCTGACCGAGGACGATACCCTGCTCTACGAAGTGTATGAGATCAAGCGCCCGGAGATCGCGGGCGAGTTGTTGAACGGCCTTTCGATCGTGCACCCGGGCACAGTGGGCCATGAGTATTTCATGACCAAGGGGCATTTCCACACCGTGATCGACACGTCCGAAGTCTATTACTGCCTCAAAGGCGAGGGCGTGATGGTCATGGAGACGCCGGAAGGCGAGTGGGCGGTCGAGCCGCTGCGGCCCAATTCCGTGTTGTACGTCCCCCCGCGCTGGGCGCACCGCTCCGTGAATACCAGCCCGACCGAGGATCTCGTCACGTTCTTCGTGTATCCGGGCAACGCGGGCCACGACTACGGCACGATTGAAACGCAGGGATTCCGCAAGCTCGTGGTGGAGCGCAACGGCGTCCCTGTGATCGTCGATAATCCGCGCTGGATGTCGCCGGAAAAGCGCGCCTGATCGAGCTGGCGCGTCGCCGGTGCGCACCAGCGCTGCTGGGAATGCAGTGAACCGCGACCTGACTCCGACCACCTAATGGGAGCAAACAATGTCCGACACGCACTATGCGATTGAAACCAAGACCGTCCCTACCTTCTATTTCGTAGGGGTGACGACCGGTAAGTCGTCGATCATGCGGGTATTTCCGCGCTGGATGGAGGCCATTGGCCGCCCGGAGGTCGTGATCGAGGGCATCGATCACCCGATCCATGACGATCCGGAAGCGTATCGCCGCACGGTGGCCCAGATGAAATACGATCCGCTGTCGTTGGGCGCCCTGGTGACCACGCACAAGATCGACCTGCTCGAGGCGGCGCGCGACATGTTCGACGAGCTGCATTCGTCGGCGCGGCTCACCGGCGAGGTGTCGAGCATTTCCAAGCTCGATGGTAAGTTGTGGGGCCATGCCAAAGACCCGCTCACCAGCGGCCTGAGCCTGGACGCGATCATCGGGCCGGGCTATTTCGGGCGCACGGGCGGGCACGTGCTGTGCTTCGGGGCGGGCGGCTCGGGCAAAGCCATGTCCCTCCACCTGATCAACAAGCCGGACGCCGCAGACCGTCCCAAGAAGATGATCGTCACCAATCGCTCCGCGGGCCGGCTGGCGACGCTGCGCGCCATGGTCGAGAGCCTGGAAACCGACATCGAATTTGAGTTCATCCAGAATGCCGATCCGGCGCGCAACGACGCGATCATGGCCGCGCTGCCGGAGGGCAGCATCGTGATCAACGCGACGGGCATGGGCAAAGACACGCCCGGCTCGCCGGTGACGGATCGCGGGCTGTTCCCGCGCAACGGCATCGCCTGGGAGATCAACTATCGCGGCGAGCTGGATTTCTGGCACCAGGCTATGGCCCAGCAGGCATCCCGCAACCTGACGATCGAGGATGGCTGGCTGTATTTCCTGCATGGCTGGACCCAGGTCATCGCTGAGGTGCTGCACATCGACATGAGCCCGCCGGTGTTCAACCGCCTGGCCGATCTCGCCGCCGAGCTGCGCCCGCCGCTCGTCTACAAGCCGCGCACGTGAGAGCGCCCACCCCGGACTGACCTGGGCGCGCTGAGGAGCGTTGACATGTCCAACCAGTATCTGATTGGCATCGACCTGGGCACGAGCAGCACGAAATCGGCGCTGTATCGCAGCGACGGCTTCCTGGTGGCGGAATGCGCCGAGGAAGTGCCGATCTATTACCCCAGGCCGGGCGTCGTCGAGCAGGAGAACAACGACTTTTACGCCACGGCGGCTAGCACCGTGCGGGACTGCATCCAGTCCAGCGGCGTCGATCCGCGCGAGGTGGTCGCCGTGGCTTGCGACAGCCAGATGGCTGGCATCGGCACAGTCGACGAGGACTTCAACCCGGCCACCCGCTTCGATTCCTGGCTGGACATGCGCTGCCAGCCCTACATCGAGTACATGGATCGCGAGCATGGCGATCTCATCACGCGCCTGACCGGGTGCCCGCCGACCTGCAATCACGGCCCGAAAATCCTGTGGTGGAAGGAAGAGGAGCCGGAAGCCTACCGGCGCATCGCCAAGTTCGTGACGCCCGCCGGCTATGTGGCGGGCAAAATGGCGGGCCTGAAGGGTGAAGACGCCTTCATGGACTACACCTTCATCCACTTTTCGGGCTACAGCGACGCGCAGCATGGCCGGTGGTCGGATGAGCTGTGCGACAAACTGGGCGCGGACCCCGACAAGCTGCCGCGCATCGTCGAGCCCTGGCATATCGCCGGCGAAGTGACCGACGCGGTCGCCAAGGATTTCGGCCTGGCGCCGGGCACCATCGTGGCGGCGGGCTGCGGCGACACCGCCGCCAGCGCGTTGGGCGGCGGCATCGTGCGGCCCGGCATGTGCCTGGACGTGGCCGGGACGGCGGCGATCCTGATGGGCTGCACCAACGAGTTCGTCGCCGACGTCAAACACCGGACGCTGCTCACCATGCGCTCGGTCATCCCGGGGCTGTGGAACCCGCTGGCCTATATCGCCGGGGGCGGCATCGCGCTGCGCTGGTTCCGCGACCAGTTCTACAATACGCATCTCGGTCAACAGCAGAAAAGCGACGGTGATCTGTACGCCGAAATGATCGCGTTTGCCGAGTCGGCGCCGCCGGGCGCGGATGGCCTGTTCTTCTCGCCGCACCTGGGCGGGCGTATCTGCCCCGCCACGCCGGAGATGCGCGGGGCGTGGCTGGGCTTCTCATGGGGCCACACGCAGGCTCACTTCGCGCGGGCGGTGCTGGAAGGCGTGGCGTACGAGTACGCGTACTACCTGAGCATCCTGCGCGAGCTGATCAGCGACCTCGAACTGGTCGAGACGCGCGCGGTGGGCGGCGGCGCCCGCAGCGCGGCGTGGAACCAGATCAAGGCCAACGTGCTCGGCGTGCCGTACCAGTCGCTGCGGGGCAGCGAGTTCAGTTCGTGGGCGTCGGCCATGATCGCCGGGAAAGCGGCCGGCATCTTCGACGACCTGGCCGCCGTGGCCGAGGAACGAGCCGTTCCGGCTGGCGCCCGGCGCGAACCTGACCCGACCCTTCAGGCTCTTTACCAACCGCTGGTTGCCCAGTATATTAAATGGCAGGAGAACTTGAGCAGCGCCTTTGTGCAGATGGCGCGCGAGAGCGCCTAATACAGGGCGCGATAGTGCATGAGTGCAGGACCCTGGCCAAATGAAAATTAACCACGACAGTCCGATACCCTACTATATCCAGCTCAAAGAGGCGCTGGAGGCGCGCATCGCCGAGGGCGAGTGGAAGCCGGTCGCCCGGCTTCCATCCGAGCAAGAGCTGTGCGAGCTCTATGAAATCAGCCGCACCGTCGTGCGCCAGACGCTGCTGGAAATGGAAAACAAGGGGCTGATCGTCAAGCGAAAGGGCAAAGGCTCGTTTGTGGCCCGGCCCAAGATTCACGAAAGCCTGATCCACAAGCTGACCGGCTTCTACCAGGACATGGTCGAGCGCGGCTTCACGCCGGTCACCCAGGTGCTTCACCACGCCGTGGAACCAGTCAAGCCCAAGGTGGCGCGCCATCTCGGGCTTGAGCCGGGCACGCCCGTGTTCAACATTGAGCGCCTGCGCTTCGTCAATGACGAGTCGATCGTGCTGGTCCGGACCTTCCTGCCCTATGCGCTGTGTCCGGGACTGGCCGAGATCGATCTGAGCAATCACTCGCTGTACGCCGTGCTGGAGGATGAGTTCGGCTTGATCCTCTCGCACGGCAAGCGCGCGATCGAGGCGGTCATTGCCGGCGACCGCGAAGCGCAGTTGCTGGGCATCGAGCGCGGCGCGCCGCTGATCTATCTGGAAAGCGTCACCTATCTGCAGGATGGGACGCCGATCGAGTACTACCAGGCCATGCATCGCGGTGACCGCTCGCGCTTCGAGGTCAGCCTGCTGCGGCTGCGTCAGGCGGACGAGGCCAAGATCGTCGTCGGTCAGGACGAAATGATCATGCCGAACGGCAACGGCGTGCGCGATCTGTTCACGTAGGGTTGGGCTGTTCCATGACATCGAGGAAACCGGGGATCCAGCCGCGGGCAATTTCCTGGCGGCCTCCCATCACCAGCCTGCGCGCCGCGAGGACGCGCGGGCTTTCATGTCCCTGGCCGATGTGGTAGGCTTGTGGCCTGTGTGCCGGATGAGATCGGACCTCAAGACCCGCGATGAAATCCCCTGCCTCTGACGCGCTCCTCAAAGACTACATGGCGCGGCTACCGTATTTCAGCGTGCTGGACGCCCCGCAGATCGACGCGCTGGCGCGCGCCGCCGTGCACCTGATCCTTTCGCCCGACGAAGTGATTTTCCTGGAAGGCGACCCGTCGCGGGGGCTCTGGATCATCGAGGACGGGAACGTCAAGATCACCAAGCTCAGCCTGGAGGGCAACGAGTACATTCTCCACCTGCTCGGCCCGGGCGACTCCTTCAACGACATCGCGGCGCTGGATGGCGGACCCACTCCGGGCAACGCCATCGCGATGAGCCTGGTGTCGGCGTGGCTGCTGCCAGCCGATGCAATGGCGCACGCACTGGAGTCGTACCCGGAAATGGCGCGCGCGGCCCTGCAAATGATGGGGGAGCGCATCCGGGCGCTGGGCCACCAGATCGAAGACCTGACGCTGTATCCCGTCATCGTGCGGCTGGCGCGTTTTTTGGTGGCACAGGCCGAGAATCCCTCGCTGAGCGGCCCCGGCGTGACCCGCGCTGCCATCGCCGCGCACCTCGCCACTACGCCGGAGACGATCAGCCGCGCCCTGGGCAAACTGCAGGACGCGGGCGCCATCCGGTTCGACCGCCACCGCATCATCATCACTAACGGGGACCTGCTGCGCTCGATGGCCGTGCTGTAGACTCTTCTCGCCCGTTTCTCCTCTCGTTCATCCCCTTCTTGATCTGGATCAACTCGGTTGACTCGCCTCAATGTAACCGCGCTGCGCGTGGTTTATGCTGGGTGCATCTGTGGATGAAAGAGTTGATCCATGAAGACCGACGCACGCTGGCAACCGCAACTCGATCGCGCCCGGTGCAACGGGTGCGGCGATTGCATCACCGTTTGCCCCACCGGGGCGCTGGGAATGGTCCAGGGGCGGGCTGCCGTGGTGCACCCCGAGGCGTGCACGTACTGCGCCGCCTGTGAGGATATCTGCCCCACCGAGGCGATCGCGCTGCCTTACCAGATCTGTTTTTCGCCCGATTGTCGCGAATTGGAGTAACGATGCTGGCCAAATCCATTCTAGCTTTCACCCTGGCTTTGATTGTAGCCACCGGGATGTTGATTACGGCGGCGACCGGCCTGTCACTGGCCGAGACGCCCGATACAGGGCCGGACGCCGGGGCGCGTTCGGCGAACGTGACCGTCGAGTACGTGCTGTCGACGGGCGGCGACACCGGCCAACTGGTGTTCGTTGGGGTGGGCGGGGAGATCGACGGCGAGATCAACCCGACGCTGCGCGCCAACCCTGGCGATGTGGTCAAGATCACGCTCATCAATGACGACGGGATGCTGCACGATCTCGTCATCGACGAATTCAATGTCACCACCGAGCAGTTCGCAGGGCGTGACGAGCAGGACTCGATCACCTTCACAGTAGACCGGCTCGGGGAATTTGTATACTACTGCTCGGTTCCGGGCCACCGTCAGGCCGGGATGTGGGGCAAGCTCATCGTGGGCGAGCCGGCGGCCCAGGGCGCGACCGGGGCGGACATCGTGCGCGATCCGGCCGACGTCCCGCCAGCAGTCGCCGAGCGCGAGCCGCAGACTGTCCGCGTCGAGCTGGTCGCGGAAGAAGTCGTCGGCCAGCTTGCCGACGGGGCGGTGATGACCTACTTCACCTTCAACGGGACGGTGCCCGGCCCGATGCTGCGCGTGCGTGTGGGCGATACGGTCGAGGTGGTGTTCCGCAACGAGACGTCGAGCCAGTTCCCGCACTCGGTCGACTTTCACGCGGCAACTGGCCCCGGCGGCGGCGCGGTCTACAGCAACCTCCACCCTGGCCAGGCAACGGTGTTCACCTTCAAGGCGCTGAACCCCGGCCTGTTTGTCTACCACTGCGCGACGCCCAGCGTGGCGCACCACATCGCCAATGGCATGTATGGCATGATCCTGGTCGAGCCGGAGGGCGGGCTGCCGCCGGTGGACCGCGAGTTCTACGTGATGCAGGGCGAGATCTACACCGAGGAACCCTATGGCACGCCGGGTTACGTCCACTTCGACCACGACAAGATGCTGGCCGAAGCGCCTGAATACTTCGTCTTCAACGGCGCGGCTGGCGCGCTGACCTCCGACGAGCACGCGCTGCGGGCCAGCGTCGGCGAGACGGTCCGCATCTTCTTCGGCGTCGGCGGCCCGAACTTTGCCTCCTCGTTCCACGTCATCGGCGAGATCCTGGATCGCGTCTACGACCAGGGATCGCTGACCAGCCCGCCCTTGACGGATGTCCAGACGACGCTGGTGCCGCCGGGCAGCGCGGCGATGGTCGAATTCGCGCTGGAGGTGCCGGGGCGCTTCGTCCTGGTGGATCACGCTCTCAGCCGCGCCGAGCGCGGGCTGGTCGGCCACCTGGTGGTCGACGGCGAGCACGACCCGGCCATTATCGACGGTACGCTGACCGCCGGGTCAGGTCACTAGAGCGGGCATGGGCGCGCAGGCGCGGCCCGGGCTCGTGCTCGTGCCGCGCCGGAACCAAGAGGTAGTGGAGATGAGCATAACCGTTGACGATGCGATCGCCGCGCTGAGGCGGGTGATCGATCCGGAGTTGGGAATCAACATCGTGGACCTGGGGCTGGTATACGACGTACAGACCGCCGGTGACGCCGTGCTGGTCACCATGACGATGACTACGCCGGCCTGCCCGCTGGGCGCGCACCTCGTCGACGAGGCGACCTGCGCGGTCGAGCAGTTGACCGGGGCGGCCAGCGTCGATGTCCAGCTGGTCTGGCAGCCCGCCTGGAGCCCGATGATGATGTCAGTTGAAGCCAAGCAGCAGTTAGGATGGATCTAAAGGAGCGAACCATGTCCCAAATCGAAACACAGACGCTCGACGTGCGCGATATTATCCCCATGATGCGGCACAGGATGATCTTCCAGCTCTTTGACGGGTTGGAGCTGGGGTCGGCGTTCGTCCTCGTCAACGATCACGACCCCAAGCCGCTGTACTACCAGTTCCTGCACGAGCGCCCCGACGAGTTTTCCTGGGACTATCTGCAAGAAGGCCCAGAGGAATGGCGCGTGCGTATCGCCAGGGTTGCGGATAGCTAGACCGGAGGGGCTCATGGGGCGGAAAGCAATTCCTCTCGGCCTGGCGATGCTGTTGGTCCTGGCGCTGCTGACCGGCGCGCTGTACGGAGGTCTCATCCGGCTTGGATGGGACCTCCCGGTGATTGAGGCACGGCTGCCCGGTCTGCACGGCGCGCTGATGGTCGCTGGCGTGTTCGGCACGTTGATCGCGGCGGAACGGGCGGTCGCGTTGCGGGCCAGCAGCCGATCGCGCCTGGCATATGGCGGGTTCATCGCGCCGCTGCTCAGCGCGATCGGTTCGGCGCTGCTGTTCACCGGGGCGGTTGATGCTGGCAAGATGCTCATCGTCCTGAGCAGCCTGGGGCTGGTGATGGTGTATGCCGTGGTGATCTATCGCCAGCCCACCGCGTTCACCGTGGTGATGGGCGCGGGCGCGTACATGCTGCTCGTCGGCAACGCGCTGTGGGCCACCGATCACCCAATCTACCGTTTGGTCTACTGGTGGATGGGCTTCCTCGTGCTGACCATTGTCGGCGAGCGCCTGGAGCTGGCGCGCGTGATGCGCCCGTCGGCCGTCCGCCAGCCCGCCTTCTATGCCGCCGTGGCGCTGTACGCGGCAGGTGTGGTGATCACCTATGCCGACGGTGACGGCGGGGCGCGGCTGGCTGGCCTGGGTGCCCTGGCGCTGGCCGGGTGGCTGCTGCGCTACGACATCGCGCGGCTCACTATCCGCCAGCGCGGACTGCCCCGGTTCATCGCGGCGTGCTTGCTGCTGGGCTACGGTTGGCTGGGTCTCGGCGGCGCGTTGAGCCTGGCCTATGGTGAGGTCGTGGCTGGTTTTCAATACGACGCGGTGCTGCACGCCGTGTTGTTGGGCTTCGTGTTCTCGATGATCTTCGGTCACGCGCCGATCATCATCCCCGCCTTGACGAAGATCGCCGTGCCGTTCAACCGGCGGTTTTACTTGCACCTGGCGCTGCTGCACGTGGGTCTGGCTGTCCGCGTGGGCAGTGACGTGCTCGGCAGTTGGTCCGGGCGAGAATGGGGCGGTTTGATCAACGTGCTGGCGGTGGTGTTGTTCGTGGCGAACACGGCGCGCGCGGTCGGGATGCGCTCGCCTGGGACGGCACCCGCTCGGCAGCCTGCCGCTGCCGCCCCATCCGCGCGCTGAGGGCGAGGGGGCCCGCCTCGCCCTGCGTCGATCATCGATCCCCTCGCGGGACCGGGTTGGCCCGCAGCAGGCGCATCCCATTGAGCACGACCACCAGCACCGACAGTTCGTGGATGAACATCCCACCCGCCATGTGAACCTGCCCCAGCAGCACGCCCGCCAGCAGGCTCCCGACGGTGACCAGCGCAATGCTCACGTTCTGGCGGATGTTGCGCAGCGTGGCTTTCGACAAGCCGATCGCCTCCGGGATCTTGAGCAGATCGTCGGCCATGAGCGCGATGTCCGCCGTCTCGATGGCGACGTCCGTGCCGGCGGCGCCCATCGCGATGCCTATATCCGCCGCGGCCAGCGCGGGGGCATCGTTGATGCCGTCGCCCACCATGGCGACGACATGCCCGTCGCGTTGAAGCTGCCGGATGTGATCCAGCTTTTGTTCGGGCAGCAGCTCGGCGCGCACATCGCTAATGCCCACCTCACGGGCGATGGCCTGGGCGGTGCGCCGGTCGTCGCCGGTGAGCATCACGACCGTCTTGACGCCCAGCCGGTGCAGGCTGTCGAGCATGGCAGTGGCGGTAGGCCGGGGCCGGTCGGCGATGCCGAGCACGCCGAGCTCGACCTCATCCACCGCCACCACGACTGCCGTTTTGCCGCTGGAACGAAGCCGATCCAGATGGCCGCGCGTGTCCGGGTGAGCCGCGATGCCGGCAGCGCGCAGGAAGTCCGGCGAACCGACGCGGATGGCGTGCCCCTGATAGCGCGCCACGATGCCCCTGCCCGCGTGATTCTCGAAGTCATCCGCCGCCGGGATCTCGAACAGGGTGCTTGCCTCCGCCAGGATGGGGCGCGCCAGGGGATGGCCGGAGCCGGCCTCCGCGATGGCGGCCCAGGTGAGCACGTCCTGTTGGGGCGCGGACCAGCGATCCGAAGGGGCCGGCAGCCCGTTCGAGCCCGCAAGGACCGGGACCGGCGCCGTGGCGATGATGTCCGTGAGCTGCGGCTTGCCCTGCGTGATGGTGCCCGTCTTGTCCAGGGCAACGGCCGAGATCTTGCCTGCGTTCTCCAGGTACTCGCCGCCTTTGATCAGGATGCCCTTCTTCGCCGCCTGGCCGATGCCCGCCACGACGGAAACCGGCGTGGAGATCACCAGCGCGCCGGGGCAGCCGATGACCAGTAGGGTCAGCGCCAGCTCGATATCGGCGGTCAGCAGGTACGTGCCGGCGCTGAGAGCGATGATCGCGGGGGTGTACCAGCGTGCGAACCGTTCGATGAAGCGCTGGGTGGGGGCCTTTTCTTCCTGAGCCTCTTCGACGCGGCGGATGATGCGCGCCAGGGTCGTGTCGGCGCCGATGCCGCGCGCTTCCACCTGCAGCAGGCCATCCTGGTTGATCGTCCCGGCGAAGACCTGGTCGCCGGTCGTCTTCTCCATGGGGATCGGCTCGCCGGTGATGGCGCTTTCGTCGACCACGCCATGCCCGGCCACGACTTCGCCATCCACCGGGATCTTCGCGCCCGGCTTGACCAGGACCATTTCCCCCAGCTCGACGTCGCCCGGCATGATCTCCATCTGCTGGCCGCCGCGGATCACGATGGCGCTGGCGGGCGCGAGATCGAGCAGTTCCTGGAGCGCCTGGCGTGTCTGGCTCATGGTGCGCGCTTCCAGGTACGCGCCCAGCATGAACAGGAATGTCACCGCCGCCGCTTCCCAGTACTCTCCGATCATCAGCGCGCCGGCGGTGGCGATGGTGACCAGCAGCTCGATGCTGACGTGGCGATGGCGCAGCGCATTCCAGGCGCGCCACGCAATATCGCTGCCGGCGATGAGCGCAGCCGCGATCATCAGGCCCTGGCGAACCGCCGCGACCTCAAGCGCCTGCCCGGCGATGAGGGCCGCGACGATCAGGCCACCGCTGGCCAGCGTGATCGCTTTTCGGCGCTGGGCCGGGTTCTTAAGGTAGTTCTTAAGGTGTCTCATGTGATTTCTCCTGGAGGCAGCCGCTCACGCTCGGCGGCGGCCGCCTCCTGCTGATAGCGGATCGGGTGGCGTTAGAACGCGGCGGGCTTGGCTTCGTACCCGGCGGAGCGGACGGCTTTGACAAGGTCCTCGACGGGGGCGCGAGTCTCGTCGTGTTGGATTTCGATGCGCCCGGTGTTGAAAAAGACCTGGGCCTTTTCGACGCCGTCGACCGCGCCCAAAGCCTTCTCGATCTTGGCCACGCACGACGGGCACGACAGTTCCTGGCTGCGCAGAGTGGTTTTCTTCACGGTGTGTTCTCCTCTATCTCGTTTGGTCGATCTGTCTTGACGATACCCGAGACGCGCGCACATTTGAATGATCCAGCGCAATTAAGTGCACGATCATCTAAAAAAAGCTGATGAGATGGGGAAAAAGAGGGAAGATCGCCGGAGGAGCAGGCTAGAACATCACGGGCTCGCGATCTTTTTGAGACCGTCCAGGTCGGTGAGCGACACCCAGCGCCGGCCCGAGCGAATCAGTTTCTGCCGGCGGAACTGGCTCATGACGCGGCTGGCCGTTTCCACCGTGGCGCCGGTCATGTCGGCCAGGTCTTGCCGAGAGAGGGGGAGCTGGATCAGCACTTCGTCCCCCCGTTTTTCGCCCAGCTTGTCCGCGAGCTTGAGCAGGGTCGCCGCCAGGCGGCTCTCGACCGGCGACGCGCTGAGCTGGTGGATGACCTCGCGCGCTTCTCTCAGCCGGCTGCTGACGATTTCCAGCAGGGCCAGGCTCATCTGCGGGTAGCGCTGGAGGATGTCCTGAAAGGCGTGCGGGGTGATGGTCAGGACGCAGCAGGTGGTGTGCGCCTGAGCGGTATCCGGATAGGTGTCTTCTCCCAGCACGGGCAGACTGCCGAAGAAGTCGCCCGGCACCAGCAGATCCAGCACGACTTCCTGGCCGGTGGGCGCGTGGCGGATCAGCTTGACCTTGCCCGCCACGACGACATACAGCCTGTCGGCCCGATCCCCGGCGAAATGGATGAACGCGCCGGCATCGTAGCCCTGCTCGCGGAAGATCGGGTTGATCTCACCGATCGCCTGATCGGTCAGCCCCAGGAAGAACGGCAGTTGGCGCAGGATCGACAGCCGCAGATCGACGGTGCACATCTGAGGCTCGATGTGTTCGTGTTCGACCGGTGATTTTCGCCGGGGAGCCATGTCTCAACCTCCGAAGGACTTGACGCGCGGCCAGATATAGACGGCGAACGCGACGACAGCGGCCAGCTCCACGCCGCGCCCGGCGACGCTCAACCAGGCGGGCGTGCCGAACCATTCGCCGGCCATCACCGCCAGCATGCCCGCGTTCAGCAGGCCGAAGGCCAGCCAAGCCAGCGCCGTGTTGCCGTAGCGCTCCAACCGCTGGAGGCGCGGCAAGATCCAGAAGGCCATCGCCATAGCGAGCTGCATCGTCCAGCCGACGAGCATCAGCTCGATGTGGAGCGGCCATAACCTCCAGAGCGACGAGTCGAGCGCCACACCCTTATTGAACAACATCAAGCCGCCCACTGTAAACCCGATCCCCAGGTAAACCAGGGCGGCGCGAATCGCCCAGACGCTCAAGCGTGGCATGCTCACCGCTCCTTGATGCGCGCCCAGGTATTGATGACGAACAGCCAGCCGCCCGCCGCCTGGAGAATGGCGGACACGGCCAGCAGCCAGCCCAGGTCCGGCTCGGAGCGCAGCGCGACGCGCGGCTCGCTCAGCGCGCGCAGGATCAGCCCCACATTCAGGAGAATGAGGGTGGCCCAGCCCAGCTTCTCGCTGCCACGCGGGTGCTCTTTGGAGAACTTGGGGAACATCCAGTAGCCGACGCCGATGATCAACTGGGTGATCCAGCCGACGGTCAGGATGTGGATATAGACCGGGTGCAGGGTGGCCGTCCAGTCCGGCAGATCGGCCACGCGGCGCGCCTGCAGGAGCACGCCCAACGCCAGGGCCAGCACGAAATAGAGCAGGCCGAGCTTGATATACCAGCGGGCGAGACGTGGCATGGCGTTGTTCCAGAACTGGGCAGGACGGTTCGTGTTCACGATAGCGCATCCGCCCCAAATGTGACTTGATTCAGGTCAAGTCGTAGTTAGCGCCCGGTATGGCTGACCGAAACGAGGCGATGCAGGATGCTTCATCCGGGGCAGCCTGCATCGCGCAGCGTGGACGAATCCGCCGGGGGGTCAGTCGCCAACGACGGCGAGTCCCGGCAGATCGCGGTCGAACGCGTCCGCGGCGGGCTCGCTTTCGCGGGGCGCCCGGATGCGAGACGGCAGGATCAGCAGCACGAGCAGCGCGTTGACCAGCATCACGGCAGACCCGAACAGCATGGCGTCGTTCATGCCGGTCACGAACGCCTGGTCCGCGATGCCGGTGATCGTGGTGGCGAACGGCTCCGGCACCTGGGGATTGCTGGCGATCATATGCGCGGCCTGGATGCTGCTCGAAATGCCCTCGAACATATCCGGGCGGAGCTGGGGCAAGGCTTCCTTGAGCGTCTCGATGCCGTCCAGATAGCGCCCGTTCATGATCGTGCCCAGCACGGCCACGCCCAGCGCGCCGCCCAACTGGCGCGTGGTGTCGTTCATGGCCGAGCCAATCCCGGCTTTGCTCACCGGCACTGAGCCCATGATCGAGTCGGTGGCCGGGCTCACGGCGAAGCCCATGCCGCTCGCCAGGATGATCTCGCCCAGGGCGACCGTGGTATACGCCGTATCGACGTCGTACATCTCGGACATGAACAGCAGCCCACCCGCCGAGATCAGCACGCCGAGAGCCACCGTGCGCTTGGTGCCCAGCCGCGAGCTCACGCGCGCCGACGAGGCGGATACGATCGCCAGCGTGACGGCCAGCGGGACCATGCGCAGCCCGGCGTCCAGCGCCGAATAGCCCTGCACGGTCTGCAGGTACTGGCTCAGGAAGAAGATCGAGCCGAACAGGCTGAACATGATGAAGGTCATGGCGATGTTGGCCCCGGTGAACGACATGTTCTTGAAGAAATGCAGCGGCAGCATGGCGTTCGGGGCGCGGCTTTCCCACCAGGTGAAGGCGGCCAGCAGCACAGCCGCCACGCCAAAGGCGAGCAGCACATGCGGGTCGTTCCAGGCGCCCTGGCCGGCTTCGATGATGCCGTAGATCAGCGCGAACAGGCCGGGCACCGACAAAAGCACGCCGGGGATGTCCGGCTTGGGGGCGTGCTCGTCTTTGGAATCGGCCAGGAAGAACGCCCCGCCGATCAGCGCCACCGCGACCACCGGCAAGTTCACGAAAAAGACTGCGTTCCACTCGTAGTGTTCCAGCAGCAGCCCGCCGACGACCGGCCCCACACCGACACCCAGCCCGAAAATGGCGGCCCAGATGGCGATGGCCTGCGAGCGTTCTTCGCGCGGGAAGGTGGCGCTGATGATCGAGAGCGTCGCGGGCATGATAGTCGCGCCGCCGATGCCCAGGAAGGCGCGGGCCGCGATCAGCATCTCGGTGGACGTGGCCAGGGCGGCCCACAGCGATCCGACGCCGAACATCACCAGGCCGAACTGCAGGGCTCTCTTGCGCCCGATGCGGTCACCAATCGCACCCATCGTCAGCAGCAGCGCGGCAAAGACCAGCACGTAGGCATCGACGATCCACTGCAGATCGCTGGCCGAGGCGCCGAGATCGTTCGAGATCGAGGGAAGGGCGACGTTGAGGATGGTGTTGTCTAGGCTGATCACGACCAGCGAAATGCCGATGAAGACCAGGCCGATCCACCGCCTGGCATAGCCGGGCAGGTTCTGATGGGGAGTTGTGACAGACATTGAGCGTGTCTCCTTGTGCACAAACCAGTTGGCCGGGCGATGTCCAGGTTGTGATCGTGCCACATGGCGGGCGGCCTGTCTTCGACTTTTGTCGGATTTCGATCGAATGCCAGGATGGGATCTCAGTGATGGGTGTTGGTGATCGCGCTGATCCATCCCACTTCCCAAAACACAAATCGCCCAGGGTGCTGCGTGAAGCATATCCCCTGGGCGATGGCGCGTCTTGGATTTCTGTCGGGTTTGGCCCGTTTACGGATCGAGACCGGCTTTGGCTTTCAGCCCGCCTTTATCCAGGATGCGGATCTGGTGCCGTTCGACGGCGATCAAGCCAGCCTGGGCCAGCGAGCGCAGCGTGCGGTTGACCACATCGGGCACGGTTCCCAGCCGGGCGGCCATCTCGGCCTGGGTCGCCCAGCGCTGGCGCGGCAGGTTGTCCGCCTGGGCCTGTTCCAGCAGCAGCCGGGCCAGACGTTCCTCGACCGTGCGCAGGGACAGATCTTCTACGAGCTGGATGAGATGCAGCACCCGGTCCGCCAGATCCTGGATCACGGCCTGGGCCAGCCGCGGATTTTCATCCAGCAGGGTCAGCATGGTCTCGCGCTGGATGATCCAGAGCGTGGACGGTTCCAGCGCGATCACGCTGGCCGGGTTGGACGCGCGGGCAAAGACGCCGATGCCGTTGAATACCTCGCGGGGACCCAGGAAATTCAGGACCTGCTCCCGGCCATCCGGCGACATCTTGGTCGCCTTCAGCCAGCCGGATTCGACCACGCACAAGCCGTGGCTGGGCTCCCCCTCGAAGAACACGACCTGTCCCGCGTCATACGTCCGGTGCAGGGCCGCCCGCGCCACCGCCTGGAGCGCCGGTTGATCCAGGTTGCTCAGGTAGTCGATGGAAGCCAACAGGTCCACGATCGACGGATGGCCGTCCGCATCAGGCATAATCTTCTCCTAACGGTTGTCGCCCTACTTCACCGCGCCAGGGCCATCTGCGCCCGGATCGCGGCCCGCGTGCCATCGATGTCGAAACAGGCGTACTGGTTGGCGTGCATGACGCGCGTGGCGATGTGTATGGCCTCGGCTTCGCTCAGGTACCCGTCGTCGATCTCCGCCTGGAGGGCGCGCACCAGCCCGGCGCGGGCCTGGGCGGCGTAGCCAACCGCCAGCGTGGGCCAGAACGTGTCTCCCCCAAACGCGAAGATCTTGTTGACCGGCACCGCGTGAATCAGGCGGCGCATGAACTCGACGGCGCCCCGGAAGTCGATCGCCCAGCCCCAGCACATATCGACGTAGACACACGGGAAATTCTTGGCCACGGCGAGCAGTTCCGCCATGTACGGATAGGACATATGCATCAGCACAAAGCGCGCGTCTCCATAGCGCATCAGCAGCGGAGCGAGATGCGCCGGGCGCAGGCGATCCGGATCGATCATCGTCGCGTTGAAGGCCATCAGGCCGGTGTGGATCTTGACGGGCAAGTGGTGCTCGACGGCCAGCTCGACGCCGCGCGCCAGGCACCAGTCGCCCAGGCACAGGCGCTCGGCCTCGCTGATGGCCTGCCCGCGCAGGACCTTGTCGAGCACGGGCGCGGCGTCGGAATCGTCGCGCTCGCGCCAGGCCAGCGTGCGCTCGTAGGCGTGGGCTGTCTTGATGGCAATGGCGCAGCCGCCATACTTCGCGAACAGCGCTTCCATCGCCTGCCGCAAGCTGGCCAGATCGCGGACGTCGACCTGCGTTTCAGCGTGGATGTCCGCGGCATTGACGTCCGCTTCGCTGAACATGCCCCACGATAGATCGTACAGGAAGAATTCCGGGCCGGACTCGTCGGGCAGGCAGGCCCACACCTGATCGTCAACCTGGATATGGTCCAGGTGCGCGAGGTCGCGCAGCAGGCGCAGCCGCTCGCCGGGCTGGCGCAGTTGCGCGTTGCGCTCGCTGGCGGCCAGAAGCCCGTCCAGGGTGATCTCCTCCATGCCATAGACCAGCCGGGCGGCGGTGCGGACGGCCTGACCATAACTTGTATACTGGCAGTACTCCCAATATGGCTGGACGCCCTTCCACCGGCCTTCGATGTTCGGATCGGACGTGAAGATGAAGCGCTCCATCGGTTCGGGCGGCCCGCCAGCCGTGAACATGTCCAGCCCGACGTAGTTGTGAAACAATGCCAGCAGCACATCGGGACCGTTCGTGACGTATTCGGGTTCTTTACGAATGTGCTCGTGGGTGTCGACCAGCGGGGTGGTCTGAATGTGATGTTCCAGATCGGTGGGCATCAGATCTTCTCCTAAATAGTATCACCTCTAATTGTACGCGAAATCGTGGGAAGTAACGGGTGCGCGGCGCAAAAAACACATGCAAAAGGTCGCCCGGTATCCTATAATGAGAGTGGCAATCCTGCCGGGATTGCCTCATTGCCGGTGGACGGAGACAGCGAGCACAACCATCATGGCCAGGCCGCCAGCACTATTCGAGCAGATCGTGGGCGACACCGAGGCGTTCCGGCTGATGTTGGACGGCGCCCTGAAGGATTGCGCCAGCCCGTACTTGGTCTGGCTGCCCGACGCCGGATTCCTGTCCGGCAGGGAATATCACGCGGCGCTCGGCGCGTTCTTCGGACTGCTATTCGGCCATCCACACGGCGAGCGTCTCTACCGCGCGCAAGCCGAAGCGATTGCCTACCACCTGGACGAAAGCCGCGCGGGATCCCTGGTGTTCACCTGCGAGGTGACCGGCCTCCGGACAGTCGCCGTGCCTCTCCGGGTCGCGGATACGCTGGCGGCGGTGGTGTTCTGCTGCATTGCGCGCCCCACGGACCCCGACGAGCAGCGCCAGTTCAACGCCGCGGTGGGGCAGTTGGAGAAGACGCTCGGGCTGGCGGCGGGCCAGCTCTTGCAGTACACGGCGCGCCTGCCCGACCAGGCGGATCCGAGCCTGGACAAAACGGTCGAGCGCGTCCAGCGCGTGATCGCGGCCCTGGCCCGGTTGGGCGAGGACCGGCTGGCGCTGCAGCAAGCCCAGCAGCAGGAGCACTGGCGCATGCAGGCGATCCGCGCGCTGCAGGTGGCCAACCAGCAGCTCAACGATCTGTCGATCAGTTGGGATGCGTTCTGGCGCGCCACGGCCCGGCTGCTGGCCGATCTCGCGCCCATCATCGGGGCGGTCTGCGGGCTTGTGCTGGTGCCAGGGCGAGGCGCGCGCCGCGATATGCACATCGCGACGGCGGTGTGTGGCCTGCCATCCGAGCAGTTCACCGGGCGCCTGTACCGCCTCGACGACGCGCTGCTGGGCGTCATCGCCCGCGCCGAGAATTTCCACATCCTGCACACGCCGAACGACGATCTGGCGCACGGGCCGGTCCGCCGCAGCATTATCGAGCAGGTGCCGGAGATCGGCGCGCAGTTGGGGCACGAGGTGCTGATCCCGATGTTCTTCGAGGACCAGCGCAACGGGCTGGTGGTCTTCTTCCTCAACAGCGAGCCCGCGCCCGCCAGCGACGTGTTGGTGATCGACTCGAGCACGGGCGACAGTATCCTGGCGCAGTCCGGCTCGCTGATCGGGGCGGCGTTCAACAACCGCCAGTTTGTGCAGCGGCGCCACCAGCAGCACAAGTTCAAGCGGGCCTGGCTGGAGACGGTGACGCACCAGTTTGTCGCGCCGCTGAGCGCCGTGCAGGGCCACGCCGAGCTGTTGACCAACCGCCTGGCGCGCTGGGAGAACAAGAACCCCAAACTGTTCGCCAACTGGCCAGAGCGCCATATCGAGCAGTTCTGGAACTCGCTGACCGCGATCGAGCGCACGGCGCAGTACGCGTCGCGGCTGGCCTACAACTTCTCCAGGGTGGTCTATCAGGACAAAGAACTGGGCGGTGAGGTGGAGCTGAGCGTGGCCGCCGACCTGACCGGCGAGCTGATCCAGATCGCGCGCGATTTTCAGGGCAGCGCGCGCGAGCACCGGATCCTGAAGGTCGAGGTGGATACCCCCAGCGTATCCCCCCTGAACGGCAAAGTGGCGATCATCACGACAGATGACCTGTTCCGGCAGGCGATCGGCAACCTGGTTGATAACGCGGTCAAGTATTCCTTCGAGAATACCGCGATCATCCTGCGGGGCAGGCTGGAGAAAGACTGGGGCGTGATCGAGGTCGTCAACGAGGGGATCCGGCTCGCCCCGGGCGAAGAAACGCGGATCTTCGAGTACGAATACCGCACCCCCGAAGCGCGCGCGACCTACGCGCCCGGCACCGGCATCGGGCTGTCAGTGGCGCGGGATATCATCGTGCAGCACGGCGGGACGCTGACTGCCCGGCCATCGGTGCCGGTGCGGAAATTGGACGATCGCCAGAGCTGGCTGACGACATTTACCATCCGGCTTCCCTTGCTAGACAGTGACGGGAGTTGAGCACATGACAGACCCAACGGCGCGCAAACGCATCTTGATGGTCGATGATCAACTGGACTACATCGAGCCGTATGCCGAAGCCCTGGAAGACGAGGACTTCGACGTGACTTTGCTCTCACAGGTCGATACCGCGCTGGACTTGCTGCGCAGCGAGACGTTCGATGTCATCATTCTGGACATGCTCATGCCGCCAAGCGAGCACGTGCATGAGGACTTCGAGGACCTGGACCTGCGCAAGTCCGGAGGGTGGGTGCTGAGCCAGATTCGCGAGGACGAACGGCTGCGCGACGTGCCCATCATTTTCATCACGGCGGTACGCGACACGCGCGTGAGGGAGTGGGTCGAAGAGACCGAACGCGCCTATACGGGCCGCGATCCCATGATCCTCACCAAGCCGGTGACGCTCACCCAGCTGATCAAGATGGTCCGGAGGGTGTCGGAATGAGCAACCAGGCATCGCCGGACCCCGGCAGCGGCGCGCACAACGCGGAAAGCGTCGCAGGGCGTGCGGGATCGCCCCAGGCGAACCCAGGACAGACAGGCGGGCTGGGCTCAAGCCTCGACGACAGGCTGGAAGCCCTGGCGCAACAGGTGCAGATGATGCAGGATGAGCTCGAGAAAACCCGGGCCCAGTTGGACAACGTCGAGCACCGGCTGCTGCTGTCGCAGAAGCTGTCCGAGATCCAGCGGAATGCGCTGCGCCTGTCCAGCCCGTATATCGTCCACTGCCGGATCGCGCTGCTGACCCTGTTCGAATACAGCCTGGACGAGGACGAGATGGTTCGCTACGAATGCGTCCAGGCCCTGGAGCGCGTTCCAGAGCTGCCCACATTCGAGCTATCGCCGCGCCCGATCATCCTCCACCTGCGCGGCATGGCGCGGCACGACCCCAGCCCCGAGGTCAGGCTGGCGGCCAAACGGCTCCTGCTGAAATTTGGCGTCGATCTCGACGCCCGCAGGGGCGGGGACCTGAACGACGATGACGACGCCGACACGCACGGGCCCGGCCTGGATCTCGACCGCACGCGCTAGGCGTGAAGCCGGGGCGCCAGCGCTTCCGCCCAGGCGCGAATGGCGTCCCAGTTCCGGTGATCACCTTCGGCCCACACGCCGAGCGCGATGCTGACGCGGAACATCAGCCGCCTGCGCAGCGAGGGCACCTTGCTGAGATCGAGCGCCCCGGCAAAATAGCCCTCGCTCACCGGCCTGACCAGCGCGCGCACCGGCCCCATCCATTCCGCCACCCCGGCGCGATATGTCTCGTTCTTTGCCGCCATCGTCATGCAGACCATAAACGTGGCGACGGGTCTTTGCGACAGCGCCGCCTGATGAGTCCGCATGAACTGCATGGCTTCGGGCAGCCATTGCCCATCCCGAATGGCGCTGCCGGCAACGACTGCCCGGTAAGGCGCCAGATCGGTGACGTCGCTCATCGGGCGGACGTCGACCTGGGCGCCCGTGTCGGCCAGCGTCTGGCCGATCGCTTCGGCCACGCCCACCGTGGAGCCGGCCCGGCTGGCATAGGTCACAAGGATTTTGTCCGGCATGGTGATTGTCCCTCTGGTAGCGGTGCAACCTCGCTCATCCTAGCAGCCGCCGCCCGCGCGAGGCAGTGAAAAAACGCGCCGATCTGCGGGCCATCCGGCACTTCCCGAGCCCGCGCGGCATATGAAAAACCCCCGGCTGTCCGGGGGCTTGAGGCTGGCTACAGGTGTTTCTTGAAGAACACGACGGTTCGTTCCATCGCATCTTCGAAGTAGGGCGAGTCGATATCGTGCCCGCCGCCCGCGTACTCGTAGAACTCGTAGACCTTGTTGTGTTCGACCAACACCTGGACCAGATCGCGCGAGTAGCCGACGTTGACCACCGTGTCGTTGACCGCGTGGTGAAGCTGCAAGGGACTCTGCAAGAGGTCGATATGCTCAGTGAGCGACACCGCCTTCCAATACGGCTCCGCCGTGTTCGGCTGGCCATAGGCTTCCCGTATTTCGCGGCCCCGGCGCCGGCTGGGCGACTCCTCGCCATCGCTGGATGCCGGCGCGCGGGACGGGTCCGAGATGCGATACTTCACGAAGTCGTCATAGCTGTAGACTGCGCCGGCCCAGATCACCCCGGCCTTGATGTCCGGCTCGATCAGCATCGCGCGCAGAACCAGGTTCCCGGCCATGCTGTGGCCCCACATCCCGATCCCCTGCGGATCGACGAAATCGAGCGTTTGCAGGCTCTTGAGCGCGGCGATCGCGTCGATGGTGTAGGCGGGCGAGTAGTAGGAGCCGGTCGGCTCGCCCTCGGAGTTGCCGTGCCCGCGCAGATCGATCTTGAACACGACAAACCCGTGGCTGGCCAGCGTGCCGACGTAGGCGACGTACCGTTCGGTGGTCTGGTAATACTGCGGCGGAATGTAGCCGTGATTGAACACGATGGCTTTGAAGCCGCCTTCGGGCACCTCGCCGAAGGGAACCGTGAGCAGCCCGTAAATCTTGTTGCCCTCGGACATGTAACTGGCGATGTACTGTGCGTAGCCGGGACCGTTCGCCAGCGTCTGCTCGAAGGTGATCGGGCTGCCCGTGATCTCGCGCTCGAGCAAGGCGGCGATGGTCAAGTCGTTGCCCACGTCAAACCCGCCGTCCTGCGCCGCCGCGGGCACAGCGATCGTGAGCACGCTCAGCAGGAGGGCGATCAGGACGAACCGCGCTATCAATGACCGTCTGTGTTGTCTGATTCCTACCATCGTAACCGTTTCCCTTCGTACCCTATCACGACACCGAATCTCTCAACGGGCTGCCTGCTCAAGCCGGTGCATGTCCATCCAAACCCGACGTCCACAGGCATTAACTGTAAAAAAGAGGATAAATATATATTATATCCTCATGACATAAGACTGAGGAATCAAATCTACGGGGAGAGCGTCCCGTTGGTGGCAAAGTTCCGGGTTGAGGCACTGTCCCGAATGACCTTTTTTAGACGATTGTTCATAGAAAAAACTTCTTTTTGCTTCGGATAGTATGTACCACTACAATCATATAATCATTCTGTAACACGAGTAAAAACGGAGCAAGGAACGACATGTATCGCCTTCTATCACGATACACATGGCCGGTGATTCTCATCGCGATCAGCTTCGGTCTGGCCGGTGTTCCGGCGGTCCACGCGCAAGGCGAGACCACCCTGATCAATATTGGCGAGAATAAGATTGGCGAGGTGACCGCGGAACAGCCAACGCCCGCTTATTTGCTCACCGTCTTCGAACCCCAGCCGGTTGACATTCAGGTACTGGCCGTTAGCCAGGGATTCGCGCCCGCGCTGCGCGTGTTCGATCCGGCCGGCGTACTGGCTCAGGAGGCGACCAATACGGGCTCGGCGACGGTCGCACAGATCAAGTCGCTCGAAGTGATAGCCGGGGTGTACCGGATCGAGGTGGCGAGCGCCAACGGGCAGCTCGGCCAGTTTGTGCTCGGCATCCAGGCAGGCGAGCCGCTGCCCCCACCCACGCCGCTGGTCCTGGGGCGGTCGCTCGACGGCGGCGCGAGCAGCGAGGCGCCGCGCCAGCGTTACGTATTTACCGGGTTGGAGGCGGACGCGCTGCTGCTGTACGTGACGAGCGAGCTGCCTGACGCCGGGCCGCTCGTCAGTCTGGAAGACGCGGCGACGGAGGAAACGCTGGCAAGCGCCAGCGCCCGCGTGACCGGTGTGCGCTACCGCATCCCGGCGGGCGCGGTCGATTACTTGGTCCAAGTGAAGCACAGTGGATCGCCGGCTATCGAGACCTACACCATCTGCCTGGAGAATGCCAGTGGCACCGGCCCACTCTGCGCGGATGGCGCGGCGGCGACCCCGGTGCCTACGGCGACGCCGATAGCCCTTGTACCATCCCCGACGCCACTCCCACCGGCACAACCGCTGCCGCCGCTGCCCTCGACGGGCGCGTGCGTCGTCGCCTCGCTGACGGGCGGGGCTGTCAACGTCCGCAATGGCCCGAGCACGGACTATCCTGTGCTGTTCCAGCTATCGGGGAACGCGCTGGCAGCGGTGACCGGGCGGCTGCCGGACGGATCGTGGTACCAGGTGAACGTCAACAGCATCATCGGATGGGTTTCTGCCAGCGTGATCCGGATTGGGGGACAGTGCGGGAGCGTGCCGCCGGTGATGCTGACGCCGACCAGCGCGGCAACCTCGACGACGCCAACCGGCAGCCCAACGGCGGGAACCCCGATGACAGCTACCTGGACTCCCACGATCACCGGGACCCCGGCAGCTACCGAGACCTGGACGGCCACGCCCACGATGACGGCGACCCCTGCCGCCGTCGCGACGCTGAATTTCTCGCTGCCGGCGGTTTACGGGTCGAGCGCCCTGACGTCCGGTTTCGTGCCCGATCCGTTCTCGGTTGGCGTGACGGGCGGCGGCCCGGCAAACGTGTCGTATCTGGGCGGCGGGTGTTCGGGGTATGCCTCCTCGGGGCCCAGCTTCTCGGTGAACTACACCGCTGGCGCCTTCCCGACGCTGCGGTTCTACTTTATCGGGAGCAGCGATTCCACGATGATCATCAATACGCCGGGCGGCAGTTACGTCTGTGTGGATGATTCGTTCGGGACGCTCAATCCCACTATCGACTTCAACAGCCCGTCAAGCGGGCGTTACGACATCTGGATCGGCAGCTTCGCGGATGGGGGATCCGTGCCTGGCACGCTTTACGTGACCGAAAGCACGAGCAATCACCCCTAGGAGCTTGCGGGCGGCGGCACTCGTTCTCGCCGCCGCCCGTTTTTTTGCGCCAAGCTGGGGCATTGAAGGATAGCCTACCGTCCAGCCAAGCGGGTCGTTTGACCATATACTACTTGGCGATAGATTTCCAGAATTACGATTAAGCCAAACCCGTGAAATACATGTATAATAGATCTATGCCGTATCATTTGTTCACGAGGAGGTTCCTGTGAATGAGCTTGTGAAGTTGATTACGTCGAAGACCGGCCTGGATGAAAAGATGGCGAATCAGGTCGTCGAACTCGTGGTTGGACACCTGAAGAAGACGCTGCCCCCCCCGTTGAACACCCAGGTCGACAAACTGCTCGGCGGGCAGATCACCGACGTGTCCCAGATTCCCGGATTGAGCACGGGTGGTGGGGGTCTGTTTAGCAAGCTGTTTGGCAAGAAATAGCCTGCGACTCTGAATAGCGCGCGACCGTGTAAAGCGATCTTTGCGGCGCGCGCTGAGCAGTCTTGAGGTTCACATCTTTCGCATGAAGCGGCGGGGCCACTCACACGTGGCCTCGTGCTTTGTCCGCCGGCTGAACGCCCGCTGCCCGCAAGGCCAAAGTCGAGTATAGTAGGGGAATACCGACTTTTCGCCCACAGGAGGGAACGCCATGCAGAAGGTGCGCTGGGGAATTTTGAGCACAGGGTACATTGCGAACCTGTTCGCGGAGGGATTGACGGCGGTCGAGGATGCCGAGATCAAAGCCGTCGGCTCGCGGAACCAGTCCACGGCGGAGGCATTTGGCGCGCGCTGGGGTGCACCCAACCGGCACGGGAGTTACCAGGCGCTCGCCCAGGATCCCGAAGTCGATGTGATCTACATCGGCACGCCGCATCCCTTCCATTTCGAGCACACGCTGCTGTGTCTGGAGGCGGGCAAGCACGTGCTGGTCGAGAAACCGTTCACCATGAACGCGCGTCAGGCCCGGCAGATGATCGAGGTGGCGCGGGCGAAGGGCCTGTTCCTGATGGAAGCGATGTGGACGCGCTTCCTCCCGGCGATGGTCCAGGTTCGTGAATGGCTGGCGAGCGGCGCGATCGGAGAGGTCGAGCTGGTGCGGGCCAATCTATCGTTTATGGCCGAATTCGACCCGCGCAGCCGGTTGTTCGCGCCTGAGCTGGCGGGCGGCGCGCTCCTCGACGTGGGGATCTACCCGATCTCGTTCGCGAGCATGATTTTGGGCACACCCAAGACAATCAGCAGCACGGCCTGTCTGGGCCAGACCGGGACGGACGACCGCTCGGCCTATATGCTGGGGTACGAAGGGGGCAAGACAGCGCTGCTCTCGTCGGCGGTGCGGTTGAGCGTGCCGGTCCAGGCCGAGATCATCGGCACAGAGGGCTACATCAAGATCCACGAGCCGTGGATCAACCCGCGCGTCGTCACGCTGGCGACACCGGCGGCGCCGGGCGTGCAGTCCCGGCTGATCTTCGAGGGGAATGTCTTCGACACCCGCACGGTTCACCTGCCGACGCAGGGCAACGGCTACAACTACGAGGCGATAGAGGTGGGCATGTGCCTGAGGGCGGGCCAGCGCGAAAGCCAGACCATGCCGCTCGACGAATCGCTGGCGATCATGGAAACCTTGGACGCGATCCGCGCGCAGTGGGGCCTGACCTATCCCGTCGAGTGATCGCCGGTCTGCCCCAATTATTCCCGCCATCGCTAATGTCTTGAGCGAGCCCGGTCGCTGAGATCGGGCTCTTGGTTTGTCCCGCTGCCCTGGCTTTTTCTCCACTTTGCCGGACATCGCGCAGATTCTTCCCCGGGGACTTGCTGAGACAGGTTGTGGATCGATGCTGGGACGATCGCCGTGTATCCTGAGACTGTATCGCGCAAATGAGTGAAGGACAGGTGACGACGATGAACAGCATGGATGTCTTGCGCTATGGTCACCAGACGGTCGTCCGCACCCTGGACGGCCTGACCGATCCGGACTGGCTCACGCCGGGCGCGTGTGGCGTGTGGTCGGTCAAGGACATTATCGCTCATCTGGCCTCATATGAGGTGGTGCTGGGCGAAGTGCTCGAATCCCTGATCAGCGACGTGCCCACGCCAACGCTCGACAGGCTGGTGGCCGACAACGAACGCTTCAACACGGTCGAGGTGAGGGCGCGCCGGTCGTTATCGATCCAGGACGCGTGGGCGGACTATGAGAGCGGTCATCGCCAGACAATCGGCCTGCTGGCCGAAGTCCCGGTAGTGCTGCGCCGCCGCAACGGGGTGCTGCCGTGGTATGGCATGGAATACGATCTGGAAGATTACATCGTCTATTCCTTCTACGGTCACAAGCGCGAGCACACGGCGCAAATCGCGTTCTATCGCGATCTGTTGAGGTCGCCGGCGCTGTCGGCAGCCCTACACACCGCCTACGCGTGACTCTGGGCACGCCTCTCACGCCACATACGCGGCGATCCGGGAGCGCCTGCCGCAGCAATCACACCAGCAACCAACATATCTACGAGGCAGCCGGACCTGCTGCCAGGCGTCGAGCCGGGACAGGTCCGGCGCGGAGGCCCCGCGCACAGGGGAGATCACACCGAATGAGATCGCTCACGATCAACAAGCAGTTGCTCTACCTTTTCGCCTCTAATCTCGCCATCCTGTTCGTGGGGATGGGTCTGTTCCCGGTGCTGCCGCTGTATGCGGCCGACCTGGGCGCCACATCTGGGGTGGTGGGTGTCTACCTCGCGCTCACCTACGCGTCGATCACCTTCGGCACGATGCTGACCGGCTGGCTGGCCAAGCGCATCCCCTACCGGGCGCTGCTGGCCGGTGCGGGCCTGCTGGGCATTCCCGCGCTGGTCTTGATGGGCCACGTGACGGCGATGTGGCAGTTGATCGCGCTGACCGGCATCGTCTGGTTCACGGGCGGGATCGGGCTGAGCCTGGTGAGCGTGCTGACCGGCGTGATCACAGATCCGGAGCGTCGCGGCAAATCGTTCGGCCTCATGTCGTTGAGCCTGCCGCTCGCGGCGCTGGCCGGGGGCATGACCGTGGGCCAACTGATCGCCTGGCAGGGCTACGCCGCCATGTTCGCCGCGCTCGGCGCGCTCTGGGTGATTCTTCCTTTCAGCGCGTGGCGCCTCGCCCCGGTATCCCTGAAGCCGGCGCGCAAGGACCCCGCCCGGACGACCATGACCCAGCCGGGTCTGGGGGGAGCGTTTTTCGCCTTCACCCTGGTGACGCTGCTGTCAACCGCTGCGATCAATATCGGGCGGATGGGCACCTCGCTGTCGATGCACGCGCTGGCCTTTTCGCCGAGCGAGGTGGCCAGCACGGCGACCGTCAGCGGACTGGTCGCCATTCCGGTGGTGATCTGGATCGGCTCTTTGTCTGATCGCTTGGACCGCCGGCGGCTGATGGTGCTCAGCTATGCGTTGATCGCCGCCGGGGTCTCGACTTTGATCGTCGCTACCCAGCTCTGGCATTTCTGGCTGTCGGCCACGCTGCTGCTGATTGCGCGGTGCGCCAACGGCTCGGTTGGCGCGGCGCTGGTGACCGACATGTTGGCTCCGGCGAATCTGCTGCGCGGCCTGTCGCTGCTGAACACGAGCGGTTGGGCAGCCGGCGTGCTCACCTACGCCACCAGCGGCTTCCTGGTGAGCAGTCTGGGCACGTCCCCGGTTTATGTCGGGGCGGGCCTCCTGGCGGCGCTGTCGGCGTTCTATGTCGAGGGGGTGAGGGGCCGCTATCGCCAGCGAGCGCAGGCCGTCTCCGAAGACCTCAAACGGATCACGCAGACCCAACCGCCGGTCTCCGCCGCGGGAGGCCGCATCGCGCGCTGAGCAGCCGGGGTGGTCGAGCGTGGCGCTACGCCTACGCCCGGCGACCAATCGAGACCCTTGTGACCAGCGCGGAGAGTCCCGTCGCGCTGGTCTTCCGCGTCTGGCCCGGTGATGGTGCCACAACTCCTACGCTCGTTCTCCGGCCATAGTGCTAGCACTCCGTCTGTGCGGTTGTTTTCTTATAAGAAATTTATTATGATTGGTATCATAACAATAGAGTCAATTGGGGAAGCCGCATGTCGGAGCTACGCATTCATCTATTCGGTGCCCCGCGAGTCGTGCTGGGGGATCGCGCGGTTGCTATCCCTCGGCGCAAGGCGCTGGCGCTGCTCGCCTACCTGGCCGCCTCTCCCCAGCCCTACAGCCGCGACGCCCTGGCGACGCTGTTCTGGCCCGAGCACGATCAGGAGAGCGCGCGCGCCCACCTGCGGCGCACGCTGTCCGAAGTGAAAAACGCCGCCGGCAGCATCTTCGAGGCGGACCGGATGCAGATCGTGCCGAACAAAAGCTTGTGGCTGGATACGGCCATCTTCGAAGACAGGCTGAGCGCGGCCCAACATCACGATCACCCGGTGGGACAGCCGTGCCCGACGTGCCAGCCGGCGCTCGCCGAGGCGGTCGCGCTGTACACCGGCGATTTCATGGCGGGCTTTACGCTGCCCGACAGCCCCGATTTCGACATGTGGCAGAGCTTCAAGGCGGAATCGCTGCGCCGGTCGTTGGCCGAGGCGCTGCAACTCCTAATCGAGTGGCACACCGCCCAGGGAGAATATGAGGCCGCCATCGGATATGGACGCCGCTGGGTGGCGCTCGACACGCTGCACGAACCGGCGCACAGCCAGCTTATGCGGCTGTACGCGCTGGCGGGCCAGCCGGGCGCGGCCCTGCGCCAGTACGAGATCTGCCGGGACATCCTCAGCGAGGAGCTGGGCGTCGAGCCGGATCCCGAGACCACCGGCCTCTATGAAGCCATCAGGGCCCGCACTATCGGGCCGCCGGCGGCGCGCTCGTCCAGGTTGGCCGCCGTTCCGGATCTCGTGCCGCAGGTCGCCCCGCACAACCTTCCTCCCCAGCTCACGCCATTCATTGGCCGCGAAAAAGAACTGGCTGAGGTCCAACAACTCCTGCTGGCTGATCCCCCGTTCCGGCTGGTGACGATTGTGGGGCCGGGCGGGATCGGCAAGACGCGGCTCGCCCAGGCCGTTGGGCACGATCTCACCGGACGGTTCATGCACGGCGTGTGTTTGGTGTCGTTCGCGCAGATCGAATCGTCCGAGCACCTGCTGCTGACACTGGCTGGCAGCCTGGGACTGCGCCTGTCGCCCGGCGTGGACCCGCGCGAGCAGGTGTTGAGCTTGCTTCGCTCGCGGCATATGCTGCTGATCCTGGACAACTTCGAGCACCTTCTCGACGCCTCAGCGATCGTCTCGGACATCCTCGAGTTCGCGCCGCGTGTCTCAGTCCTGGTCACCTCGCGGGAGCGCCTCAACCAGAGCGGGGAAGCGGTCTATTCGCTGGGTAGCTTGGCTTTTCCCGAGACCCACAGCCCGGATCAAATCCACCAGGCGCTCGGTTACGAGGCGGTCATCCTGCTGGTGCAGAGCGCCCAGCGCGCGCGCCCGGATCTCGAGCTGACGCCGGACAACGTGGCCGCCGCGGTGCGAATCTGCCATCTGGTGCAGGGGATGCCCCTGGCGATTGTGTTGGCCGGGGCGTGGTTCGAGCTGTTGTCGCTCAACGAGATCGCCGACGAGATCGAGCGCAGCCTGGATTTTCTCGAAGCCGACATGCGCGATCTGCCAGAGCGCCAGCATAGCGTGCGCGCCGCCTTCGATTATTCGTGGAAGCGCCTGTCGCCGGTCGAGCAGCGCGCGTTTGCGCGGCTGTCGGTGTTCCGGGGCGGGTTCACGCGGCGGGCGGCCCAGGATGTCACCGGCACGGACCTGCGGGCGCTGCGCACGTTGATCAACAAATCGTTCGTGACCCTCAACTCCGCAGACCGGTACGAGATCCACGAACTGCTGCGGCAGTTTGGCGCGGAAAAGCTCGCCCTGATGGACGAATGCGAGGCCACCTGCGACGCGCACAGCCGCTACTACCTGGACCTGGTGGCCAGGCTGGAGCAGAATCCTGGCGACGGGGAAGGCCTGCACCAGATCGAGGTCGATCTCGATAACATCCGCCAGGCCTGGACGTGGGCCTTCGAAAAGCGCGATGTGCCCTCCGTAGATCGGGCATTGCAGAGCCTGTTTGTTTACGACGAGTGGCGCTCGCAGCAGCGCGAAGGCTGAAACCGGGCCAACCGGTGCCCGCAGCGCGCGCACTTTCCCTCTCAGCAGCGCAGACCATATGCCGGCCGCCCGGCCTGCCAGCCCGACTCGGATTTCCGGCTGTCTTGGGACGATGTCTGGAGCGTTTGAGGGACGCCCCCCTTGTAGACTGCGAATACCTATCGCACCGTTTGGTTTCTACAAGGAAGGAAAACATGGCAAGCTTACGTCCCGACACTTCGTTCTACCCGTCCGCCCGCATGGCCATGCAGGCCCCTCCGGAGCGTTTTGGCTACGTGGGGTTTCTGCACGTGGGCAACGGCAAGCCGGACGGCATCGCGGTCGTCGATCTCGATCCGGCCTCAGGCTCCTACAGCCAGATCGTTCACCGCGTCGAGTTTCCCTATCTGGGCGACGAAGTGCACCATTTTGGGTGGAACGCCTGCAGCTCGGCGCTGTGCCCATCGTCGGCCCATCCCCACCTGGAGCGGCGTTACCTGATCGTGCCGACGCTGCGCTCGTCGCGCCTGTACATCATCGACACCAAGCCCGATCCGCTCCGCCCGCAGCTCGTCAAGACGATCAGCGCGGAAGAGGTCGCCAGCCGCGCCGGATACAGCCGGCTGCACACCGTGCACTGCGGGCCAGATGCCATCTACGTGAACGCCATGGGCAGCACCAACGATGGCCAGGGACCGGGTGGGGTCTTTATGCTCGACCACTATAACTTCGAGGTGCTGGGTAAGTGGGAGATCGACCGCGGCCCCCAGACATTCGCCTACGACTTCTGGTGGCACATCGGGCATGACGTGATGGTGACCAGCGAATGGGGCACGCCCTCGATGTTCGAGGCTGGGCTTAACCTGGACGACATCGTGAACCAGCGCTACGGCCACCAGCTCCACTTCTGGGATCTGCGCCGCCGCCGCCACGTGCAGACGGTCGACCTGGGCGCCGAGCATCAGATGGTGTTGGAGCTGCGCCCGGCGCACAATCCGAACAAGACCTACGGCTTCGTCGGCGTGGTGACCAACACCACCGATCTGTCCAGCTCGATCTGGACCTGGTACCAGGAAAAGGGCGAATGGAAAGCCCGCAAGACGATCACCATCCCGGCGGTGCCGGCCAATCCGGACGATCTCCCGCCCATCCTGAAGAGCTTCAGCGCGGTGCCGCCGCTGGTTACCGACATCGACCTGTCACTCGATGACCGGTTCCTGTATGTCTCCTGTTGGGGCACAGGCGAGCTGCAGCAATATGACGTATCCGATCCGTTCAACCCCGTCCTGACGGGCGTCGTCAAGCTGGGCGGCGTGACGCAAAAGGCCGCGCATCCCCGGTCCGGCCCGCTCACCGGCGGCCCGCAGATGGTGGAAATCAGCCGGGACGGCCAGCGCGTGTATGTCACCAACTCGCTGTACAGCACCTGGGATGACCAGTTCTACCCGGAATTGAGAGGGTGGATGGCCAAGCTCGACGTGAACCCGGATGGCGGTATCGCGGCGGATCCGCATTTCTTCATCGATTTCGGGGAGACTCGTCCTCACCAGGTTCGATTGGAAGGCGGCGATGCATCAACTGACTCCTACTGTTTCGCTTGAGTCGCTGGGCGTGTGGCTGTCCCTGGCGGGATTCGGCATCTACCACGGCCTGAATCCGGCGATGGGCTGGCTGTTCGCCCTGGCGCGCGGGCTCCAGCAGGAGACGACGCGCGCGATCTGGCTCGCCCTGATCCCGATCGCGCTCGGCCACGCCGCCTCGATCGCGCTGGCAGCCGGTGCCGTCGTGGCCCTGCACGAAGTCCTCTCGCTGGACGTGCTGGAGTGGGTGACGGCCGGCCTGTTGATCGGCTTTGGCGTGTACAAGCTCGTGAACTGGTACCGGCATCCGCGCTGGGTCGGGATGCGCGTCAAATGGCACGAGCTGGCGGGCTGGTCGTTTCTGATGGCGACGGCTCACGGGGCGGGCCTGATGGCGGCTCCGGCGCTGCTGGGCGTTATGACCGTCGAGCACAGCTCGCACATGCACCATGCTTCCAGCTCGAACGTGTGGCTTGGCGTGGGGCTCCACACCCTCGCCATGCTGCTCACGATGGCGGTGATCGCCTGGGTGGTCTACTGGAAGCTGGGGCTGAAGGTGCTGCGCCAGGGGTGGGTCAACTTCGACCTGATCTGGTCGGTTGCCCTGATCGCCGTCGGCGGCATCGCCCTGGTGGCTGCGGCCTGAACCAGCCCACGCCGGGCCAGGTAACCCACGACAACCGGAAAGACCCTGCGAGCGATCGGCGCTTGCAGGGTCTTGATTGTTCCTGGCGGGGTTCGCCGGACGGCCAGGACGGGCCTAGAATAGGGAAGGCGTGCGCTCCAGGCGCGACACGAGCGCAGCAGCGCCGATGGGTGAGCCAAGTCCCCGCGTCACCGCTGACCGGAGAAGGGCACATGAACAGTCGAGAGCGCATCCGCGCGCTGATCGCGAAAGAACCCGCCGACAGGCACGGGTTCTGGTTGGGCAATCCGTACCCCGACACGTGGCCGATCCTGCACGACTACTTTGGGACGTCCAGCGAGGAAGAGCTGCGCGTCCGGCTGGGGGACGACTTCCGCTGGATCTGTCCCCAGTACGAGGATCGCACCTTTGTGACAGCGGCGGGCGGCGCGCCGTTCGAGATCATCACCCACCGGACGGTCGGCGGGAGGGTGACGCCCTTCAAAGACTGCGAAGACCCACAGGAAATCGAGGCGTTCGAGTGGCCGTCCGCCGAGGGGTTGAACCTGGAACCCACCCTGGACAGATTGCGCGGCGCCGGCCCGTACTATCGCGCCAGCGGCTTCTGGTGCCCGTTCTACCACGATCTGATGGACCTGTTCGGCATGCAAGCCTACCTGATGAAGATGTACACCCACCCGGAGGTGATCGAGGCGGCGACGAATCGTGTCTGCCAGTTCTATTACGACGCCAACGAGCGGTTCTTCCGCCGGGCCGGGGATCTGGTGGACGGCTTCTTCTTCGGCAACGACTTCGGCACGCAGCAGAGCCTGATCATCAGCCCCAAACTGTTCGACCGCTTCATCATGCCGTGGTTCTCCACCTTCATCGATCAGGGTCACCGCCACGGGTACCAGGTGATTCTGCATTCGTGCGGCTCGATCTACCGGATGCTGCCCACGCTGATCGCGGCGGGCGTCGAGTGCTTGCACCCGCTGCAGGCCCGCGCGGCCAACATGGACGCCGAGACCCTGTCGCGCGAGTTCAATGGGCAAGTGACCTTCCTGGGCGGCATCGACACGCAGTACCTGCTGCCCTACGGGAGCCCGGAGGATGTGAAGGCGGACGTACGGCGCGTGCGCGACCTGCTCGGCCCGCACGTGATCATCAGCCCCAGCCACGAGGCCGTGCTGCCGGACGTCCCGCCCTGCAACGTGGAGGCGATGGCCGTCGCTGCGCACGAATGACGGCGCGGGGCAAGGATCGTTGCATCCTGGCGGCGCGAGTTTAAGAAGAATTCAACCGCGCTTAATCTTCTGTTGGCCTACTGACGCGACAATCGCCCAACTCGACCAACCACCTCGTTATTGCGGCGGCAGGAGAGGGACAACCCATGGACGATCTGACCATCTTTGGCGACATTCACGCCAACTGGCCCGCGCTGGAGGCCGTTTTTCAGGATATGGAGGCGCGCGGCCTGGCACACCTGCGCTGCCTGGGCGATCTGGTGGGCTATGGCACGTTTCCCAACGAGGTGGTGGAGGCCATCCGGGCGCGCCAGATCCCCACGCTGATGGGTAACTACGACCAGGGCGTGGGCCACAGCAGCGCCGACTGCGGCTGCGCGTACAAGACCCCCGCAGCGAAGGCGCTCGGCGAGCGCTCGATCGCGTGGACGAACGCGCACACGTCGGAGGCCAACAAAGCCTTCCTGCGCGGCCTGCCCGCCACCATCGCGCTCCGGCTGGGCGATCTCCAGGTAGCGCTGGTCCACGGCAGCCCGCGCCGCGTCAACGAGTACCTGTACGCAGAGCGCCCGGACAGCAGCTTCGAGCGCCTGCTGGATCTGGTGCAGGCGGATGTGATGGTCTGCGGCCACACCCATCTGCCGTATCACAAGGTGCTGCCGAGCGGGCGGCACGCCATCAACGCCGGGAGCGTCGGCAAGCCCAAGGATGGCGATCCGCGCGCGGGCTATGTCGTGCTGCGGGCGGATGGGCGCCGGCTGGATGTCGAGTTCATTCGCGTGGCGTACGACGTGGAGCGCGCGGCGCGGGCCATCCAAACGTCGGACATGCCGGACGAGTTCGCGGCGATGCTGCGCGCCGGCGCCGGCTGACCGGACTGGTTGAGCCATGCGTTAATGGCGTTTTTGGGGTGGCGGCGGCACAATTGGCGTACGATTGTTAGCGGCCCTGTTCGAAAAAGGGAGTATGTCCATGACCACCCCAGGCAAATACCGCCATCTGGCGCGCACCAGCACGGAGAGCGGGCACTTCGCGATCCTGGCGATCGATCACCGGGACAACCTGAAGGACAGCCTGCAGAAGCACGTTGCCCAGCCTCTCACGGAGGCGGACCTCAGCGCGTTCAAGCTGACCGTCATCCGCCACCTGTCCTCGCACATCTCAGCCGTCCTGGTCGATCCCGCTTACGGCATCGGCCCCGGCATCGGGCAGGGCGCGCTCGGGCGTGACGTGGGCCTGCTGGCCCCGCTGGAAGTGACCAACTACGCGGTTCACCCCAGCCAGCGCGAGAACGCGCTGATCCCGGGCTGGTCGGTGGCGAAGTTCAAACGCGCCGGGGGCGACGGCATCAAGCTGCTGCTCTTTTACCATCCTGACGCACCATCGGCACCGGAGAAACGCGCGTTCGTGGCGCGCATCATCGACGACTGCGCCCGCTATGACATCCCGTTCTTTCTGGAGCCGATCGCCTTTTCGCCCGATCCGGCGCGACCACTGCCCAACGACGAGTTGCGCCGGGTGGTCATCGAGAGCGCGCGGGCGTTCAGCCAGATGGGAATCGACGTACTCAAGACACCTTTCCCGCTGGACGTGGCGCACGAGCCGGACGAGGCGGTGTGGAGGGCGGCGCTGGCTGAGCTCAACGAGGCGTGCAGCGTGCCCTGGGCGCTGCTGAGCGCGGGCGTGGATTACCCCACCTTTCGCCGCCAGGCTGAGTTGGCCTGTGAGGCCGGCGCTAGCGGCGTGATCGCCGGGCGCGCCATCTGGGCCGAGGCGGTGGCTCTGCAAGGCGAGGCGCGCGAGGCTTTCCTGGCCGGTACTGCCCGAGGCCGCATGGCCGAGCTGGCGGCGATCGTCCGGGCGGCGGGGACGAGCTGGCGCGACCGGGTGCCTGTCCCTGACAGCGCCTTCGACTGGTACGCGCGCTACGACGGGATGTGACCGCGCGGGCGGGGGCTCAGGCCTCCGCGCCCCGGTACAGGCGCGGCACGCGCGGCAGCAGCCCGGTCGTCACCTCGTAGTTGATCGTCTCGGCCCAGGCGGCCACCTCTTCGGCGCTGATGCGCGCGTCGCCCTGGGAACCGATTAAGACGACTTCGTCCCCCAGGGCCACCGGCCCCGCCTGCGAAATATCCACCACGAACTGGTCCATGCAAACGCGGCCCACGATCGGCGCGCGCTGGCCGTTGATCAGCACGGCGCCCCGGTTGGAGAGGAGCCGGTGGTAGCCATCACCGTAGCCGACCGGAATGAGCGCGACGGGCATCGCGCGCGGCGTGATGTAGGTGCGCCCGTAGCTGATGCTCGACCCGGCGGGCAGCGTGCGCACGCGCGCCACGTGGCTTTTCAGCGCCAGGGCAGGGCGCAGCGGCACGGCCGGCTCGACCTCGTTCGACGGTCGCAGCCCGTACATGGCGATCCCCACGCGCACGGCATCCAGGTGCATCTCCGGCAGATCGAGCGCCGCGGCGCTGTTCGCCACGTGACAGACCGGGATGTGATAGCCCGCCGCCGCCAGCCGGGCGCGCACGTCCTGAAAGATCCCGAACTGGCCCAACGTGTACGCCTTGTCGGGCAGGTCCGCGACGGCGAAATGCGTATACAGCCCTTCGATCCACACGCCCGGCAGCGCCGCCGCTTGCTCGATGAACGGGAGCGCTTCATCGGGCAGCAGGCCGAAGCGACCCATGCCGGTGTCGATCTTGACGTGGACCGGCAGCGCCCGGCCTATCTGCTCCCCCAGCGCGGACAGCCTCTCGGCGGATAGGCGATCGGTCACGGTGAGCGTCAGGTCGTGGGCGATCGCGGCTTCGATCTCGTCCGGCAGGGTGTAGTTCATCACCAGGATCGGGGCGGTGATCCCGGCATGGCGCAGGTGAATACCCTCCTCGGCGCGCGCGACCGCCAGCCGGCCCGCGCCATGCCGGAGTGCGGTCCGCGCGACTTCGAGCGCGCCGTGCCCGTAGGCGTTCGCTTTCACCACCGCGATCACCGTCACCGCGGGGCCGACATGCGCCTTGATGGCCCGGACGTTGTGCGCGATGGCGTCCAGATCGACTTCGATGACCGTCAGGGGAGACATCATGTTTCGGCTGCCTTTCGGTGGCTGGATGGGAACACGCGAGAGAATGCCGGGTACGTTCAGGCATTTCCGACACGGGCATTCCCCTCAAGCAGAATACACTATGCCTGTTCGGCGCAGCGCGCAAGCCTCCACCTTACCAGGGACGGTTTGTGATATGTGCCCAGTCAGAAGCTTGTAGCGTAAGGCGTTTCTACCTATAATAAATCATATTATGCCGCCAAAATATTCCGTTTGTCAGAGCGTGTCATGGTTTGTACAGCGCCTATGTCACACGAACTTGCTCACTCCCCGCTGCCGCCGGAGGCATGAAGCGGTTTCCGGAGCGCGGCGCGTGTCCGACTCCCTGTGGCTGTCATGGGCGCTCATCAACTGAGGAGGTGATACCGGCACCCAACCCCCACCCATCGACCAGATATTAGATTTGACACTCACCCAACTATCGGAGGCAGAAAACGACAATGTCCAAACGGCTTTTTACCTTAGCTCTGACTCTGGCGGTCATCGTGGCCGCCCTCGGCGCCTTTCCTGTCGTCGCACAGGATGACTGTGATTTCGTGGACGAAGTGGTGATCGGTGTGATTGCGCCGCTCACGGGTGATATTCCGAAGGTCGGTCAAAGCACGGTCGAGGCGGCGAATATGGCGGTCGAGGAAATCAACGCCAAGTGCGGCCTCACCATCGATGACGAAAGCTACGAAGTGGTAATTGTTATCGAGGACAACGAGTCGAAAGCTGAATCCTCGGTGTCTGTTGCCACCCGCCTGATCGTCGAAGAGAATGTGGTCGCGATTATCGGCCCCCAGGCCAGCAAGCAGGCTGTTCCCACCGGCCAGGTCGCCAACGACCGCGAAACGCCGATGATTAGCCCCTGGTCCACCAATCCGGACACGACCTTCGACCGTCCGTGGGTGTTCCGCGTCGCCTTCCTCGATCCCTTCCAGGGGCCGGTGATGGCGAACTTCGTCGTGTCCGAATTCGGGGCCACCACCGCCGCCGTGTTGTACGATGTGGCGAGCGACTACCCCAAGGGCCTGGCTGAGAACTTCCGGGACGCGGCTGAGGGCGCGGGCGTCGAGGTCGTGGCGTTCGAGAGCTTCACCACCGGTGACACCGATTTCAGCTCGCAGCTCACCAACATCATCGCCGAGCAGCCGGACGTGTTGTTCACGCCCCAGTACTACAACGAGGTCCCGCTGATCGTCCAGCAGGCGCGCGAATTGGGGTTCGAAGGCCCGATCGTCGGCAGTGACAGTTGGGGCACGCCGGACCTGATCGACCTGTGCGGCGACGCGTGCGAAGGCTTGTTCTTCAGCACCCACTACGCCGCGGACATCGCAACGGAAGTCGGCCAGACGTTTATCACGGCCTACGAAGAGCAATATGGGGCCAAGCCGGACGACGTGGCGGCGCTGACTTATGATGCCTTCCAGTTGCTGTTCACCGCGATCACGAATGCGAACTCACTGGACAAGGCCGATGTGCGTGAGGCGCTGGCCGGCATCGAGCTGTTCGAGGGCGTGACCGGCATCATGAGCTTCGATGAGCAGGGCGACCCGATCAAGTGCGCGGTGATCATCCAGATCAAGGACGGCGCGTTCACCTACTACGACTCGGCCTGCCCGGCTGGGTTTCCCCCCGAATAATCCATAGCGTTTGCCGACCGTGTGCCCCATGTCCGCATGGGGCACTTTTGCGCTTGAGTGTCGAGCCCCACGGGAGATGAGCTTCTCGTCTTTGTCGCCCCTGGGTCAATCGGAGAACCTCCTATGGAATTCTTTGTGCAACAGTTTGTCAATGCCCTCCAGCTTGGCAGCCTGTACGCCTTGATTGCGCTGGGCTACACGATGGTCTACGGCGTGCTGCTGCTGATCAACTTCGCGCATGGGGATATCTTCATGGTGGGCGCGTTCCTGGGCGTGTTCGGATCAATCGCGCTCGGTCTACCGTTCGTGCCCACCCTGATTCTGGCGATGATCCTGACCGGCCTGCTGGGCGTCAGCATCGAGCGGGTGGCCTACAAGCCGCTCCGGCAGGCGTCGCGCCTTTCGGTCGTGATCACGGCGCTGGGGGTCGGTCTGCTGCTCGAAAACGGCATGCTGGCGCTCACCGGGGCCGACCCGCGCAGCTATCCCGAAGATTTCGTCACGACGACCGTCTATGATATTGGTGGGGTCTCCATCAGTAACGTCAAGATCATCATCATCGTGCTGGCGGCGCTGCTGTTTGCCGGACTCTTCACGATTGTGCAGCGCACCAAGTGGGGCATGGCAATGCGCGCCATTTCCTATGACAAGTTCGCGGTGCCGTTGATGGGCGTCTCCCAGGATCAGATCATCTCGCTGACGTTTTTCCTGGGCACGGGCCTGGCGGCGGCGGGCGGCATCTTGTGGGGCGTGGCCTTTCCGGTGCTCAACCCGTACATGGGCCTGCGCGTCGGCTGGAAAGCCTTCATCGCGGCGGTCGTGGGCGGCATCGGCGATATTCGCGGGGCGGCGGTCGGCGGGCTGCTGCTGGGTTTCATCGAGATATTCGTGCCGGCCTATGGCAAGAGCATCGGCATATCCTCAACCTGGCGCGACCCGGTGGCCTTTGGCCTGCTGCTGATCATCCTCGTCGTCAAGCCCACCGGCTTGTTCGGTGTGGCGCGCCGCCAGAAAGTGTAGGGTGGACGACCGATGATCGCGACCGCGAACCGCACAAGATCGATCGGTGGCCTGGTCGTGCTGCTGTGCGCCCTGGTCATCGTGATCGCCGTGGTGGGCCTGCCCTGGCTGGCCCTGGAAGATGGGTCGACCGTCACCGCGTATGACCTGATCAGAGATACCAATGACGAGCTGGAAGTCCCGGCACAAATCACCAACACGTTTCTCGTGATCATCCCGCTGGCGGCGGTGGTCGTGGCGGGGCTGGCCCTGTGGGGCCTGTTGGCGCCGCGCTTCGATCGCGACGCTGCGACGTTGGTGCTTTTGGTTGGGCTGATCCTGATCGGCTACTACTACGGCACGTTCTTATACGAGGACCATGTCAACGACGCCAACCCGGGCGCGATGGAGTATGTACGCAGCGGCTTCTATGTGGCGCTGATGGCGGGCTTGGGGTTAGTCGTGCAGGCGGTGCTCCCGCGGGTCAATGTGAGATCAGTCGCGCGGCCCGTGCCGGCTGAGCCGGCTGGCCCGGTCGAACTGCCGCAGAACTGGCGGCTGCCGTTCGCCTGGCTGCGCGCCCGGCTGTCGCCCATCGCGCGCCGCGTCGCGGCCTATCTCCAGCTCAGCCGGATACCGGTGCTCGCCTACCTGGTCGGTATGGTGGCGGCGACCGAGCTGGAACGCCGCGAAGGGCAGGAGTTCGCGCGCTTGCTGGGGTTCCGCCGCATGCCGAGTCTATTCGGCAGCACGGAGCTGCTCGAGCCGTTTTCTGACCTGGACTTTTCGGGCATTCTGGCCCCGTTTTTCCCCGCGCCAACCGACACCTTCGACGCGCCGCTTCGCTCCTCGTGGGAGGCGCTGCGCGAGTTGGGTTCAGATTTCGTGTACGCGCTCACCTCGCACGGCGCGCGCGAGCCGGGGTTCTTCAAGGTGCTGCTGCATGTCGTCGAGTACGACCTGGTCATGCTCATCATCCCGCTGCTGATCGTGGCGCTGTTGCTGCGCAAGCCGAGCAACGTGCTGATGCTGCGGCTGCCGACCTGGGCCGGGCTCGCGCTGCAGATCGCGGTGCTGTACGGCGTCGTGTCGCGCTGGGGTGCGCTGAACGATTACCGCGAGCTGGTGCTGATCTACATGGGGGTCAACATCATGCTCGCCATCAGTCTGAATCTGGTCAACGGCTACATGGGCGAGTTCTCCGTCGGTCATGCCGGATTCATGGCGGTCGGGGCGTATGTCGCCTCGATCCTGACCATGTGGCTGTTCGTCGACGAGCGCGTCTTCGGCGATGCGGTCCTGTCTGTGCCGGACTGGGCGCTGCCCATTGGCTTCCTGATCGCGCTGATTGCCGGGGGCGTCGCGGCGGCGCTGGCTGGGCTGCTGGTGGCGTTCCCGTCGTTCCGGACGCGCGGCGACTATCTGGCGATCGTCACACTGGCGGTCAACTTTATCGTGACCGGTGTCATCAACAACATCGAGGCCATCGGCGGGCCGCGCGGCCTGAACGGTGTGCCGCTGTGGACCAACCTGCGCTGGATGTTCGTGCTCACGATTCTCTCGGTGCTCGCCATCCACCATCTGGTCAGCTCGACCTTCGGCAAGGGCATCGTGGCGATCCGCGAGGACGAGATCGCCGCCGAGCTGATGGGCGTCCATACGCGCCGGGTCAAGCTGGTGGCGTTCATGGTGTCGTCGTTCATCGCGGGCATGTCGGGCGGGCTGTTCGCGCACGTGCTGGCGTACGTCAATCCCGGCGTGTTCGGCATCCTGAAATCGACCGAAGCGCTGGTGATGGTCTACCTGGGCGGCATGGGCAGCATCTCCGGCTCGGTGATCGCCGCCGTGTTGTTCACGATCCTGATCGAAGCCTTCCGCCCGCTGGCCGTCTTGAAATGGGTGGTTATCCCCCTGATCCTGATCCTGCTGATGATCTACCGCCCGCAGGGCCTGTTTGGGTTCCGCGAGATGACGCTCAACCTGAGGGGCATCCGCGAAGACGACGGTCTGGACGAACTGAAGGAGGCGAGCGATGACGCTGCTGCAGATTAACAAGCTGTCGCACTATTTCGGCGGGCTGCTCGCCGTCGATAACCTGAACCTGACGATCGAAGAGGGCGAGCTGATCGGCTTGATCGGGCCGAACGGCGCGGGCAAGACCACGGTCTTCAACCTCGTCACCGGCGCCTATCGTGCCAGCGAGGGCCAGATCCTCTTTCACGGCGAGGATCTGGTCGGCAAGGCGCCGCACGTGATCAACGGCATGGGGATCAGCCGCACCTTCCAGACGATCCGGCTGTGGAACATGATGACGGTGCTCGACAACGTGCGGATCGCGCATCACAGCCAGATCAGTTATTCGCTGGCCGACGCCTTCCTGCGGCTGCCCCGCTACCGGAAGCAGGAGCGCGAGATCGAGGAGCGCTCGATGGAGCTGCTGCGCCTGTTCAACCTGGACCGCTACGCGCAGGAGCCGGTCAAGAACCTGCCCTATGGCCAGCAGCGCCGGGTCGAGATCGTGCGCGCCATGGCCGCCCGGCCCGAGCTGTTGCTGCTGGACGAGCCGGCAGCCGGCATGAACCCGCAGGAGATCGGCGCGCTGATGGAGTTCATCCACTGGATCCGCGACGAGTTCCACCTGACGATCTGGCTGATCGAGCACCAGATGCGCCTGGTGATGAACATCTGCGAGCGGATCAAGGTGCTTGATTTCGGCGCGACCATCGCCGATGGCACGCCGGAGGAAATCCGGCATAACCCCAAGGTCATCGAGGCCTACCTGGGCGAGCAAGCGGAGGTGCACTAATGCTGTTCAGCGTGCGGGATCTGTACGTGTCCTATGGCAGCATCAAAGCGGTGCACGGCGTTTCGTTCGAGGTGGACGAGGGCGAGATCGTGACGCTGATCGGCGCGAACGGCGCGGGCAAATCCACCATTCTCAACACGATTGCCGGGCTGCAGCGCCCCGATCAAGGCGAAATCGTCTACCAGGGGGCCGACCTCGCCCGCCTGAACGCGCACGATGTGGTCAAGCTGGGGGTGGCGCTGGTCCCTGAGGGGCGGCGCATTTTTGGCAACCTGACGGTGTACGAAAACCTGCGTCTGGCGGGCTTCCAGGTCAACCGCGACGAAATCGAGGAGCGCATCAAGCTGGTGTACGGGTACTTCCCGCGTCTGGAGGAACGCCGCAACCAGTTGGGCGACACGCTCTCCGGCGGCGAGCAGCAGATGCTGGCCGTGGGCCGGGCGCTGGTGACGGGAGGCCGGTTTATGCTGCTGGACGAGCCATCGATGGGCCTGGCGCCGATCCTGGTCCAGCACATCTTCGAGATTCTGCGCGAGATCAACCGGCAGGGCACGACGATCCTGCTGGTCGAGCAGAACGCGCACATGGCGCTGAAGCTCGCCAATCGTGGTTATGTGCTGGAAACGGGCAATGTGGTGCTGTCCGGGCTCAGCCAGGAACTGGTCGAAAGCCCGGAGGTTCAGCGGGCGTACCTGGGCGGGTAGCCGGGAGCGCGCGCCTTACGTTAGTGCAGTCCGCTTATGCGTTTTGATCCGGCGCGCAAGGAGTCCGCTTGGCGGACCGCCGCGCCGAACAGGGAGAGGCCACAACATGAAAATCCTCACAGCGGACGATGTGCGCGCCGCCGTCGATATGCGCGCGGCCATCGACGCCGTACGCGCGGGCTTCATCGCCCTGTCGACAGGCCGGGCGCGCGTACCGTTGCGCAGCGCGCTGGAAACGCCCGGCGGTGTCCTGTTGACGATGCCCGCCCAGCTCGACGACGCGCCGATCAGCGCGGTGAAGATCGTCTCCGTGTGCGCGGGCAACCCGTCGCTGGGTCTGCCGACGATCCACGCGGTGGTGCTGGTGACGGATGCCCAGACGGGCCAGCCGCTGGCCCTGATGGATGGCGGGGTAGTGACGGCGCAGCGCACCGGCGCCGCCTCCGGGCTGGCGACCGATCTGCTGGCCGTGCCGGGCGCGTCCACGCTGGCGGTGATTGGCGCGGGCGTTCAGGCCCGCACCCAAGTCGCGGCGGTGTGCGCCGTGCGCCCGATCACCGAGATCCGCATTTTCAGCCTGGCAGGTGCCGAGGCGCTGGCCGCGGAGCTAGGCGAGCGATACGCGGCCCGGATCGTCGTGGCTCGCTCCGCGCCGGAAGCGCTGCACGGGGCGCAGGTGGTCGTCGCCGCCACCAACAGCAAGACGCCGATCGTGCATCTGGCCGATCTGGCGCCGGGGGTCCACATCAACGGCATCGGATCGTTTGCGCCCGATATGCAGGAGATCGCCGCGGATGTGGTCGCGGAGGCCACCCTCGTCGTCGATCATCGGGCGAGCGCCTGGGCCGAGGCGGGCGACCTGATCATCGCGCGCGACCAGGGGCTGATCACCGAGCAGAGCGTGCACGCCGAGATCGGCGAGATTGCCGCGGGAATGAAGGCAGGCCGCACCAGCCCGCACGAGATTACCTTCTTCAAGTCGGTCGGTAATGCCGTGCAGGATGCGGCCTTTGCGCAGCGCGTCCTCGCCGCGGCAGAGGAGCGCGGCCTGGGGACGGACGTGGCCCTGTGAGCGGGCCGGTCAGCCGATGATGCTGTAGGCGTAGCGCCCGACGACCAGATCGCCCTCGGCAAAGCGTTCCAGGCGGAAGGGGTGCGAGTCGATCGGGCACTGCTGGTCGCCGGTCGCCAGATCGGCGATCATCTCGCCAATGACCGGCGCCATCTTGAAGCCGCTGCCGCTGAAGCCGAAGGCGCAGATGAGACCGTCCACGCCTGGGATCCGCCCGATGATCGGGTGCCAGTCCGGCGTGACATCGTACAGCCCGGCCCAGCCTTTGCGGATCTGGGCATCGCACATGGCCGGGACGCGGTGCTCGGTGCGCTCCGCCATGTCGATGTTGAAGTCCATGTCCACCGACTCGGAGAAGTGATCCGGATCCACCTTGTTGGCGGCTTCCGAGGCTTCGAGCGATCCGGCGAGGGTCAGCAGGCCAGTTTCGGGACGGATGTAGAACCCCTGGATGAAGTCGCCGATGAACGGGTGCTGCGGCTCGGCGAGGTTCTCTGGCCGCTGGAACACGGCGACCTGGTGGCGGCTGTTCTCCACCGGGATGTCGACCTCGGCGACGGTCTGGGTCAGGCGCGCGCCCCACGGGCCCGCCGCGTTGATGACCATCGGCGCGCTGAACATTCCGCCGGTCGTCTGCACACCGGTCACGCGCCCGCCTTCGGCGCAGATCCCGGTGACTTCCACGCCCTGCAAAATGGTCGCGCCCAGGGCTTTGGCGCGCTCGGCATAAGCGTTCGTCGCCATGGCGCCATCGGCCACGCCAGAATCCGGCTCATACGCGCCGCCGCCGACGTCCTCGACATTCAGGTAAGGAGCGAGCGCCCGCAGGCCCTGCGTGTCCAGGAACTCGACGTTGACGCCGGCTTGCCGCTGCATGGCGATGTTGGCCTGCAACCCTTCCAGGTCATGCGGGCCGACGATGAACAATGCCCCGGCGGGCATCCAGCCGATGTCCCCGCCTATCACCTGGTCGAAATCGCGCCAGACGTGCAGCGCGCGCAGGGCCATCTGCACCGTGATCTCGTTGGAGTAGTGCGTGCGTATCAGCCCTACGGTGCGCCCGGTCCCGCCCGCTGCCAGGTAGTTTCTTTCCAGCAGCGTGACGCGGTGCCCGCGCTGGGCTAGCTGGTACGCGGCGCTGACGCCGGTGATCCCGCCGCCAATGATGATGAAGTCGGCTGTTTGTTGAGCCATCGTTCGTTACTCCCTGCTGTCTGCAAAAAACTCTTTCAAAAAACGCGCACGAGGGCCGGACTCAGCCCAGCGAAATCGCCCATGATGGGGCTGATCGAAACGGGCTTACGGCGCATGCTGTCCAGAAATTGTGGATCAATCGGCGAGCCTTGACAAACGGCGGCGCAGGCGCAGTCTCGGCGGAATCAGTCTTTTGGCCGATTCCCGGCCGCGCCAATTTGTGTACAATAGGCCGCGAACGATCGGGCCGTTTGCCAGATACCACACCAACAGGACATCGAGCCATGCTCACCATCCGTCCCTTCACCTTCACCGACGATGATTACTACCTGGCGATTGCCATCACGGCGGCGGTCTTCGATGATCCGCCCGAGTCGCTGGCTGAGTGGAAGCACGATGACGAGACGCGCAACCCGGATTTCCCGCACGTCAGCGAGATCGTAGAGCGCGACGGCACTCCGATCGCCTACATCGAGACCTTCCAGAGCCCGTTCTTCTACCATCCGCAGAAATACGAATGCCGGATGTTCGTCCACCCGGCTCACGACGCGCCGGATATCCGCCCGATGGTGCTGCAGCACGTGCTCGACCGGCTGCGCGACCAGGACCTGATCGCGATCACGTCCGGGATGCTGGACGACAAGCCGGAAGCCATGCGCTTTTTCGCCGACTATGGCTTCAAGCCGGTCGCGGAGGAGAAGCTGTCCAGGCTGGACGTGAGCCGCTTCGATGACGCGCGCTACGAAGCTCACCTGGAGCGCGTGCGCGCCGCCGGCATCGAGATCGTGTCGCTGCGTGCCCTGCAGGGGCGCGATCCCGACTGGCAGCGCAAGCTGTACGATCTGGATGTGACCGTCAACCAGGATATTCCCTCGACCGGGGAGAAGCATTACCCGGCGTTCGAGGAGTGGTGCGTCAGGCGGCTGACCACGCCGAAGTGCGACCCCGATGGGTGGTTCGTCGCCCTGGATGGCGATCACTATGTGGGCCAGAGCCAGGGCAGCATCAACGCGGAGGCCGAGCCGGTGCAGTTCATGACCGGCGTGACGACCACGCGGCGCGAGTATCGCCGCCGGGGAATCGCCACGGCGCTCAAGGTGCACACCATCCGCTACGCGAAGGCGCGCGGCGTGCATGAGATTTTCACGACCAACGATTCGAAGAATCCCATGTACCAGTTGAATCTGGCGCTGGGCTTCGAGCCGCTGCCGTCCTGGATGCGCGTCGAAAAATCGCTGGTGGACGGCAGGTGATCGCCAACCGAGCGCGGTGACGGCCTCCAGCGGCCGCTCAGGCGGGCATGACCAGCGGCACGGGCAGCCGGCCCGCCGGCACGAAGCGCCCCAGCAGGGCGTCGACCGCCGCCTGGAGCGACGGCGCGCTGTCGCCGCAGGTGAACAGCGTGGCCGCCATGCCGGACAGGACGCCCGCATCGTACGGATTGCGCAGGCATAGCAGGATCACCCGGCGGCCCGCGCCGATCAGAGCCTGCGCCGCGTCGCACTGTGCCGGGTACAGGTGGGCGTTGCGCGTCGCCACGATCAACACGTCCGACTCAGCGGCCAGCCGATGCGCCTGAGCCAGCCCCTCCGCGGAGGCGCTGCTCGGATCGAGCGCGACGCTCCGCAGGGCAGGCAGACTCGCGGCGAACAGAGTCGCCAGGCCGGTGTGCCCGCCGGATTCGAGCGCTTCAGAGTCCAACGCCGAGGCGAACTCGACCAGGCCCACTGCCTGGCTCCTCGCCGCGTCGAGCGGCGCCCAGTCGCCCTCGCCGGGCATCACCACTGCCCCGGCGCGCGCGGCCCGGGCGGTGATCGCCAGATGATCGGGATGGCGTATCCGGTCGAGCACGGGCGGCGGGGTGCTGATGGCGAATCGTTCCTTCATTGCCGTAACCTCGCTGACGGCGCGGGCGATCATCTCTTCGGGCAGCCTTCCAGACCGCGCAGCGTCGACCAGCGCGTCGTGGGCCGCTTCCTGATAGGCGCGCGTGTGCGAAAACAGGATGGTGCTCGCACCCGCCAGCGCCGCCAGCACCGCCGACTCGCCGGGGCCGTAGGCGTTGGCGACCGCCTTCATTTCCATGCAATCGGTGGTGATCAGCCCCGTGTAGCCGATGTCGCGGCGCAGCAGTCCGTCGATGATGCGCGGCGAGAGCGTGGAAGGGTAGCGCGGCTCGAGCGCCGTGAACTGCACATGCGTGATCATGATGGCGGCGATGCCGGCCTCGCTGGCCGCGCGGAACGGGACGAGATCGGTCTCCCACAGATCGTCCAGCGGGCCGTCGATGACCGGCAGGCTGACGTGCGGATCGATTGGCGTGTTGGCTTTGCCGGGGAAGTGTTTAGCGGTCGCCGCGACCCCGGCCTTCTGGAAGCCGCGCACCTGGGCCACGCCCAGCCGCGCGACGCGCGCCGGATCGACGCCCAACGAGCGCACCCCGACCGACGGGTTGTGGATGTTGTGGGTGAGGTCCAGCGCGGGCGCCAGATTCCAGTTGATGCCCAGGGCGCGCATCTCGGCACCCAGGACCGCCGCTACCTCCTCGGCCAGATCTTCGGAATCGGCGGCGCCGAGCGCCATCGCTCCCGGACTTTCGGTGAACTCGCCGCGCAGCCGCGCCACGACGCCGCCCTCCTGGTCGATGGCGATCAGCAGCGGGCGCGCCGCTGCCGCGTGGCAAGCCTGGGTCAGCGCGGCGAGCTGGGCCGGACCTGCGACGTTCCGCGCGAACAGGATCACGCCACCGATGCGCCCTTCGGCCAGCCAATCCAGGATGTATTGGGGCGGCTCCAGCCCTTCGAAACCCACCACGAGCATCTGCCCGATTTTTTCCTCAAGAGAGAGTGTCATCTCGCTACCTCACAGTTTGACTCATCTAGAACGCTGCCCGACAGGCGCTCAACGGGACAGCAGCGCCAGCAGCGCCGCGCCGATCACCGGCGGGTAGCGCGGCACCGGCGCCGCGTCCAGGCCGAGCGCCGCGCACAGCCTTCGGCTCAATAACGTGTCGTTGGTCAGCAGCCCGCCCGCGAACGCGATCGGCGGGGCGTCCATGTCCAGGCGGCGGATGATCGTGCGGGCGGCCAGGGCCAGCTCGGCGCTGGCGCGCGACACGATCCCCTCGGCGACCGGGTCGCCCGCTTCCGCCGCTTCGAGCACGAGCGGGGCCAGCCGTGCGATCTCGCGCGTGCGCGGCACGGCTGCCCGGTAAAGCCACGGGACCAGGTCCTGAGCGCCGTGCAGCCCGAGCGCGCCCAACAGCGCGGGTGTGAGCGCTGTCGTTGGAGCGCGCCCGTCCGCCGCCCGCGCCACGGCTTGCAGCGCCTGAATGCCGATCCAGTACCCGCTCCCCGCGTCGTCGAGCAGGTATCCCCAGGCGCCAGCCAGCGCTGACTGCCCGGCCGTGTTGACGCCGTAAGCCAGGCTGCCGGTCCCGGCAAGGACCAGCACGCCTTCGCGCCGCCCCAGCGCGCCGACCAGCGCGATCTCGTAATCGGTGCTGGAGATAATCCGCGCCTGGGGCATGACCGCGGCGACAACCTGGCTCAACCAGCCGGCGGAATGTGTGGTCGCCGCGCCCGCCACGCCGATCCCAACCGCCGCGATCTGGTCCGCAGCCAGCCCTGCCGCGTCGAGCGCGGCGCGCATAGCTTCCTGGATGGTGACGGCGGCGGCGTCCGTCCCGATGACGCTCGGGTTGGCGGCGGGACCTTCACTCTGCCCGCAGATCGCCAGGTCCGGCGTCGCGATTACCACCCGGACCCCGCTGCCCCCGCCGTCGATGCCCATCACAACCTCGGTCATGCCGGTTCAGCCTCTTGGCTTTGCTCCCATCACTCGAAGTGCAAAAAGGGGCGGCGCGCCTCCGCGAAAGCGCGGCAGTCTTCATCCCAGCCCGTCGTGATGTCCGCGAATATGGCGCCGGGCGGCTGGTTGGCCGCCACGCCCGCTTCGATCTGCTGGCGCACTCCGGGCGAGCCGATCAGCCGGTCGAAGTGCTGCACGCCCGTGTCGGGGTGCTCCGGCAGCCACGCAAAATGACCGGGATACTCGGCGCGCAGGGTGATGATCACGCCGAGCCAGACGTGAATCGGGCGCCAGCGCGCCGGGTCGGTGATGTGCACCTGCACGCCGTGGCAGACCTGCCCGGCCCACTTGCTGTGAAACGGTTGGAACGTGTGCGGCCGGAAGCGCGCGCCCCTCTCCGCCGCCCATGCTTCGCCGTTGAGCCGGTCGGCCAGCGCCAGCGAGTCGATCCAGGGCGCGCCGACAATCTCGAACGGCAGCGCCGTGCCGCGCCCCTCGGAGAGCTGCGTCCCCTCGACCAGGCACGCGCCGGGATAGTGGTGCAGCGTGCTCAACGTGGGCATGTTAGGCGACGGGCTCACCCAGGGCAGGCCGGTCTGGTCCCAGGCCATATCGCGCCGCCAGCCCGTGCAGGGGACGACGGCCAGATCGGCGGGCGCCGGGTTCCAGGTCGCGTTGATCATCCCTGCCAGCTCGCCCAACGTCATGCCGTGCCGCACCGGAACGGGGAAGCGCCCGACGAACGACGCCATCGCCGGTTCCAGCACGGGCCCATCGATGGCCGCGCCGCCGAGGGGATTGGGGCGATCGAGGATCACCACGCGGGCGCCGTGCTCGCCCGCCGCCTCGAGGATGTGCGAAACCGTCCAGGTGTAGGTGTAGTAGCGCACGCCGATGTCTTGAATGTCGCACACCAGCACATCAACCGCCTGCAGCATGGCGGCGGTGGGGCGGTAGGTATCGCCATACAGGCTGAAGACCGGCAGGCCGGTGCGGGGATCGGTCCCCGTGGCGATCTGCTCGGCGTCGGGAGCGGCGCCCGCGAAGCCGTGCTCCGGCGCGAACAACGCCGTCAGGTTCACCTCGGGCGCCGCCGCGAAGATCCGGTAGGCGCTGTTGAGCTGGCGATCGACGGCGCTCGGATTGGTCATCAGCCCCACGCGCTGCCCAGCCAGCATCTTGAAACCGTCGTTAGCCAGGACTTCCAGGCCAGATAGCACGTTCAACCTGTTCCCTCTCAGTCGAGCTGGCGCAGCACGGTGTAGAATTTGTAGCGATCGCCCCGGTAGGACGCGCGCACGTACTCGATCGGCTGCTCGCTGTCGTTGTAGGTCACGCGCGCAATGCGGAGGATCGGCGTGCACGGCTCGGCTTCGAGCGCGGCCTGTTCGTCCTCCCCGGCGGTCTGTGCCTCGATGCTCTGGTGAGCGTGGGTCAGCCGCAGGTGGTATTCCTTGCGGAGCACCTGGTAGAGCGACTCGCGGCTGAAGTCGTGGTTCTCCAGGATGCCAGGGCACAGCGCGTAGATGATATGCGATCTTTCCAGCGCAATCGGCAGCGCATCCGCCATGCGCACGCGATGCAAGACGACCACCTCGACTCCCGTCAGGATCGACAGGGCTTTGGCGACTTCCTCGTTGGCAGGCTCGACCCCGCTGTACAGCACCCTGCTCGACGCTGTCTGGCCCCGGCTGGTCATGTCTTCAGTGAAGCTGGTGAGCGACTGGAGCGCCTGATCGATCTTGGCCGGGCTGACATAGGTGCCCTTGCCCACGCTGGAATAAATCAGCCCCTCCTGGGTGAGCTCGCTCAAGGCCTTGCTGACGGTCAGCCGGTTGACGCCGAACTGCTCGGCCAACTGGCGCTCAGACGGAATGCGCTCGTTGACGGCGTAGATTCCATTCTGAATGTTCAGCCGGATATAGTCTTTGATCTGAACGTACAACGGGACAGGAGAATCGTGTTTTCTCATGGTCGGATGACCCCTTCGGTAACCTGGGGAATCAAGCGCATCGCCCGCCCCGCCTCAGCGTGACAGGCGCGTAACGAGCACCACGCCCAGCATGAGCACCCCGCCGATGAGCGCGCTGCAAATGCTGAGCACGAATTCGGGACTGCCGCGCGGCTGCACGAAGATCATCAGAAATCCGCACAGGCCGATGAACATCCCGATGCGAAAAAAACCGCGCAGCGCCTCGATCTTGGGATCGTTCATGCGCGCCTCATCCTGGCTCCTCGCTCACCGGTGCCCGGTATTCGCGCAGGCCGTCCCCGTGGGTCAGCGGCAAACAGGCGACATCGTGCCGGAAGCCCGGCGCCTGCCCGAGCGGCGGCACCCGCGCATCGCACACGCCCGGCACATAAAACGGGCAGCGCGGATGGAAGGCACACCCCGGCGGGATCTCGGTCAGGCTGGGGATATCCTCGCTGCGCAGAACCATCCGCTGTTTGTGGCGCGTCACCTCGGGATCGGCTTCGGGAATGGCCGAGATCAGGGCGCGGGTGTACGGGTGCGCCGGGTTACCGATCACCTCCGGGGTGGGGCCAAGCTCGACCATCCGCCCCAGGTACATCACGCCGATCCGCCCCTCCCACGCGAAATATTTGGCCAGCGCGAGATCGTGTGTGATGAACACGATGGCGACGTTGAGCTGATCCCTCAGGCGGTGCAGCATCTTGAGCAGGCTCACCCGGATGCTGACATCGACCATGCTCACCGCCTCGTCGGCCACGATCAGCTTGGGCTCGACTGTCAGGGCGCGCGCGATGCTCACGCGCTGGCGCTGGCCCCCGCTCAACTGGTGCGGGTACTTGTTGACCACGTCACCGGGCGGCGTCAGGTCCACCAGGGTGAGCAGCTCCCAAATGCGGCGGCGCAGCTCGGCGCGGCTGGCGACCATCTTGTGGCGCTTGAGCGGGTAGCTGAGGATCTGGCCGATGGTGTGCGCCGAGTTCAGCGAGGCGAACGGATCCTGGTGGACGATCTGCAACGCGCGCCGGTAGGCCGCCCGTTCCTTCCCCCGGTAGTCGCCCACCGGGCGCCCCTGGTAGAGCACGTCGCCGGCGGACTGGCCCAGCAGGCCGACGATGATCTTGCCGGTGGTCGTTTTGCCGCAGCCGCTCTCGCCCACCAGGCACACGATCTCATTCGGCGCGATGGTCAGGTTGATGTCCTTCAGGACCGGGATCATGACGCGGCCCTGCTTGAACGAGCGATCGACGTGGCGCAGTTCGACGAGTGGCTGGCTCATGATTCCGCCCCTGTGAATTCGAGCGCTTTGGCGTGGACCCGATCGGCGTGCCAGCACGCCGCGCTGTGCCGCTCGCCCACAGCCTCCAGCGGCGGCGCCTCTTGCGCGCAGATGTCAGTGGCAAACGGGCAGCGCACGTGGAATTTGCAGCCGGAAGGCGGCTCGACCAGATCGGGCGGGCTGCCGGGGATGCTGGTCAGTTCTTCAGCCCCGGCGCTGAGGCGCGGGATGGCTTCGAGCAGGCCCAGGGTGTAGGCGTGGCGCGGCCGGTAGAACATGTCGTTCACCGGGCCGATCTCCACGATTTCGCCCGCGTACATGGTGCCCACCGTGTCGGCCATCTCGGCGGCCACGGACAGGTCGTGGCTGATGAAAATGATGCTGAAATTCAGCTCGTCCTTGATCGACAACAGCACGTCGATGATAGTGCGCTGCGTGAGAATATCGACGGCGGTCGTCGGCTCGTCCAGAATCACGATCTGCGGATCGAGCAGCAGGGCCAGCGCGATCAGCACGCGCTGGCGCATCCCGCCGCTCAGCTCGTGCGGGTAGGCATTGAAGACGCGCTCCGGGTCCAGGCGCACTTTGCGGAACAGGTCCAGCGCCCGGCGGCGGACCTTGTGCTGGTTGTGTTCGCCGTGGGCGCGGGCTGTGTCGTAGAACATATCGCGCACGCGGAGCACCGGGTTCAGCGAGTTCAGCGCGGCCTGGAAGACCATCGAGCACTCGGACCAGCGGAACCGCCGCAGGTGATCCTGGCCCATCTTGAGCACATCGACCGTCGAGCCATCGCGCCGGGTGTAGATGATCTGGCCGCTGGGAACACGCGCGTTGCCCGGCAGCAGGCGCATCAAGGCCAGGTTCAAGGTCGATTTGCCGCAGCCGCTCTCGCCCATCAGCGCCAGCGTTTCGCCCTTGTGCAGGTCGAACGACGCATGGCTGACGGCTTTCAGCGGCCCGCGCTGGGTCAGGTAATTGACCGAAAGATCCTGAACGCTCAGAACGACTTTGTTGTGGCTCATTCCGGCCCCTTACAGACCCTGGCGCAGGCGCGGGTTGAAGATCTCCTCGAGCGAGCGCGTGAACAGCACCAGGAACAACTGGAACAGCGCAATCGCGATGATCGGGGAGATCAGCATGCTGGCCGCTTGCGGGTTGAAGATCGCCCCTTTGGCGCGCCCGAAGTAGATCATGACGCCCCAGTCCGGCTCCTGGATGGGGACCATGCCCAGGAAGACCAGGCCCACCAGGTTGTACATGGCGCTGCGGATCGTGAAGATCATGTTGACCACGATGTAGCTGATCATGTTGGGCAGCACTTCGCGGAAGATGATGTGAAACATGCCCAGATCAAGGGCCATCGCCGCCTGGACATAGTCGCGCTCGCGCAGACTGAATACCTGGGCACGCACTGCCCGCATGAGCGTCGGCCAGTACAGGCCGGCAAACAACAGGGCCAGATAGGTCATGTTGTCGAAGGTGATGACGCTGGCTAACACCAACAGCAACGGGAACGATGGCACCGTCAGGATGAAGTTCGAGAGGGCGGACAGGAGCTGATCGACCACGCCGCCCAGCAGACCGGCCAGCGAGCCCAGCGCCACGGCGACGATCGTGGTGAGTAGCCCGGCTTCGGCCGACACCAGGATGAGATTCTTGCCGCCATAGACCACGTGCGACAGCACATCGCGCCCTGCCCAGTCCAGGCCCAGCGGGAACTCGCGGCTGGGGCCCTGGTACAGCGACGACGCGCCCGGCCTGCGCCGCTCCATATGCGATTCGCCGTCGTACTCGATAAACAGGGGGCCGAACACCGTCATGACGAAGAAGAACAGCAGGCCCAGAAAACCGAGGAAGCCCGCTTTGTTGCGGACCAACGCGTGGGTGGCCGACCGGGTCGTGCGCCCCAGCGCGGCCATCCGGCGGATGAAGAAATCGGACCGGGTCTCCTCGAAGTTCACCTGGTCGAGCGAGGCGCGCGAGGTGAACGGGTCCTGGCGATCGACGTAGGCATACGAGATCACCACGGCGGTGGTCAGCACGATCATCAGCAGGCCGCCCCAGATCCCCGCCGCCGCGCCGCCGAAGACGCACGCGGCAAAGCCGAGCAGCGCGGGACGAACGAAGCCTTTGCGTAGCCCCAACCCCAGCGGGATCAGGCCGCACACGATGCCGATGATCAGGCCGGTCGGGGTGGCGGCGGCGCCAAACCCAATTGCGTGATCGATACCCATGACTATTTCTGACCTCCGACCCTCACGCGTGGATCCAGCACGCCGAACAACAGGTCCGCCAGGATGTTGGAGACAACCACTGCCGCGGAAATGACCAGAAAGACGCCCTGCATGGTGGTGTAGTCGCGCCCGTTGATGGCCGTGTAGAGCAGCCGGCCCAGGCCCGGATACTGGAAGATGAACTCGATGATGACGCTGCCGCCGACGACGAACCCGATGCTGATGGCCAGCCGCGTGATCAGAGGCAGCATGGCGTTACGCCCGACATAGGCCAGCACGATGCGCCGTTCGGGCAGGCCGCGCGCCTTGGCGACCGTGATGTAGTCTTCGCCCAGCGTCGAGATCGTGCTACTTTTCATGGTCAGAATCCAGCCGCCGACCGTCGTCCAGACATAGGTCAGGACGGGCAGGGCGGCGTGTTGGATCAGGCTGGTGATGTACGGCACGTTGAAGCCAGCTTCGACATCCTGGCTGATGCCGCCCAGCACGTCCCCGACCATGAACCATTCGAGCTGCACCCCGGCGACCAGCAACAGCAGCAACGCGATCACGAAATCCGGCACGCCGTACATGATCGAAGCGATGACGGTCACGGTGTTGTCGAGAATCCCGCCGCGCCAGTAGGCCATCACCATGCCGAGCAACACCCCTAGCGTGAAACTGATCAGCAGCCCGGACCCCACGCTGAACAGTGTCCAGGGCAAATAGCGCCGGATCTGGTCGATGACCGGCGTCCCGGCGGACAGGATCGATTTGCCGAGGTCACCCCGGGCTAGCTTGCCGATGTATTTGATGTACTGCTGGAACACCGGCTCGTCAGGATCGAAGTCGTATAGCCCGGCGGCGCTCTTGAGCGCGTCGTCATAGGATAACTGGCGCTGGTCCATGAGCTGGTCGATCTTGATCTGGATCGGGTTACCCGGCATCTGGCGGATCAAGACGAAGGTGAACGTGGTGACAGCCCACAGGGTCAGAATCCCCTGAATTACGACGCGAAAGATGTAGCTGTTGACGACACGCTTGACCCCATTGTAGAGGCGATGTGGTGGTGGACCTTCCATGCGACTATCCTGTTGAAACCTGGATCGAGTTGACTCTTCGAAACACACACTGCGCTCAGGAAACTAAACTGGGCGGGAGATTTCCCCCGCCCATCCGGTACGGAAGGTCTGGCTTATTTCGGACTGAACGCGCCCGTCAGCAGCGAGTAGAGGACAAAGTGATCGGTGCTGGACGGGTTCTGGAGAATCGGATCGTCCGGGGCAGGCAGGCCATCGATCAGGTCGGTGTTGAACGGCTCGACGCTGATCAGCTCGTTGAGCGGCACGAACGGCATCAACTGGTTGATGATCAGGGCGACCTCGCTGGAAATCTCGATCTGTTTCTCGATGTCGAGCCCGGCGCTGGAGTCGTTGATCATCTGGTCGAGGTTGATCTGCTCGCCCTTCCACTCGAACTCCATCGGGAAGTTCATGCCTTTTTGGCCTTGGGTGAGACCGACGTAGTTGAAGCGCTGGAGCGGGCCGTAGAACTGGCGGGCCGGGAACGGGCTCTGGCTCGACCACGACCATACCGACAGCTCGAAGTCGCCATTGCGGATATCATCGGCGCACTGCTGCCAGGGGATGGCGCGGGCCGTGATGTCGAAACCGAACTCGTTGAGCTGTTCGGTCGCGTTCAGCGCCATGCCGGAGAAGTCGGTGAATTCGGCGGGGAACTTGAACTCGGCGGCGATGACATTGCCGTCCGCGTCGGCCCATTTGCCGTCCGCGTTCTTCTCGAAGCCGACGCTCTGCAGAAGCTCCGCCGCGCGGTCAGGATCGAACTCGTAGCGGTCGAGTTGGTCGATCGCCTCCTGAGTCATCCACAGCGGCACCATCGAGTCGGCCAGGCCGGCCATGTAGACGGTCGCCGTCGCGCCGAGGCCGTTGGTCAGGAACGCGTTTTCCGCGCGGTCGATCACCAGGGCCGAGGCCTGGCGCACCTCGGTGATGTTCCACGGATAGGTATCGTGCTGGAACAGCAGCGCCGGGCCATAACCGCGCGGGATGGCCACGGTGTTGATGCCTGCCGCGGCAAAGGCCTCCAGGGTCGACGGCGGGTAAACGTTGGTGGCGTGGCCGATTTCGCCGCTCAGCACCAGGGGCGTCGTGGCCTCGGTCTCGCCCGCCCAGATGCGGATTTCGCCGAAGTTGACGCTGTCGGAGAAGATGCTGTTGGGCTGCCAGTGGAGCGTCATGTAGGTGTCGCCCACGTCGTCCATCGTGTAGGTGTACGGGCCGGACGCGAGCAGCTCGTCAGGACGGAAGGCGTTGATCTCGTCGATCAGGGCGGTCCACTCCGCGTCCTCGCTGGTCTTGCCGCTGTCGTAGAGCTCCTGGGCCTTGGCCGCGAGCTCGCCATAGGTATAAGCATCCCGGATGTAGTTTTTCAGGATGAACCGTTCCGCCAGCAGCGATCCCTGGCCTTCGACGAAGATATAGTTGACGGTCTTTTCGTCCACTTTTTCGAGCCGGTCGATGTAGGCGAAATCCGACCAGTTCATGATGCGGCCAATGGCGTAAGTCGCCAGCACATCGTCGGCGGTCACCGGATCGCCGTTGCTCCAGGTGGCATCTTCGCGGATCTTGGTCCAGTAGTACGAGCTATCGTCCGAGAAGCCCCAGGATTCGGCGAGCAGGGGGAGATACTCACCGGTGGCCCACATGTAAAAGGCCATAGGCAGCTCGACATAGCTGCGGAACCCGACGCCGAGGTTGGTCTCCAGGCCGCCGTTGGTGACATACGCGTTGAAACTGTGCTCAGGGGGGAGTACATATGGCCACGTGCCGAACCAGACGCCGGTGGGAGCTTCCTGGGCTTGGGCGGGCTTATTGAGGCCAGCCACCCCCACCAGGCTCAGAACCAGCGCGGCAATGAGCAAACACTGCAAATAACGCTTCATTTTTATCTCCATGGAGTTATTCTAACTGGTCGTGAGGGTTGGATTCAGGTCACATCGGGGATTGTTTCAGAGGCATCTCCTCCTAATACTCGTTGGCGCTCGATCAAAGTCCAGTAATTGACCACACTAATCTGGAATAGAGTGGTATATGCCACTCGACTTTAGTATATATTGGAACGCCGGGCAAAGTCAACACAATTGGACCAGAGTCCCAGTCCCCAGTCGCTTGACATGCCACAGAGAGCGGGTATATGATGCGTTAAGCGGTTGCGCAAGCGCTTAACTGGGCCGCATGCCGCTTGCCACGAGCCTGCCACGCGCGGCGCGCCGCCGGTGCGGGCTTTCGAGCGCCTGTCTTTAATTTGACCAATTGGAGGGACAATGTGAACAAGATCGGGATTTATTACGCCTACTGGACACACGACTGGGATGCCGACTTCCACCCGTTCGTGGACAAGGTGGCCGACATCGGGTTCGACCTGCTGGAGGTAAACGGCGGCACGATTGGCAAGATGACCTCCGAGCAGCGCCGGTCGCTGAAGGCGCACGCCGACGACCGGAATATCGCCCTGTCGTACTGCGTCGGGCTGCCCAAGGAATATGACTTGGCCTCTGAGGAGAAGTCCGTCCGGGATAAAGGGATCGCCTTCCTGCAGCAGATCGCGGAGGGGATCGGCGAGATGGGCGGCGGCAACCTGGGTGGCATCATCTACAGCTATTGGCCGGCTACCCTGCCCGCCGGCGTGACCGACAAGCGCCCCTACTGGGATCGCAGCGTGGCCAGCATGAAGGTCGCTGTGAAGGCTGCCGAGGCCAACAACGTCACCTTCAGCATGGAGGTCGTCAACCGCTTCGAGCAGTATCTGCTCAACACGTGCGAGGAAGCCGTCGCCTACGTGGAGGAAGTGGGCAGCCCCAACGCCACCGTGATGCTCGACACATTCCACATCAACATCGAAGAGGATTTCTTCGCCGAGGCGATCCGCGCTGCAGGCGAGCACTTGGGCCATTTCCACATCGGCGAGAACAACCGGATGCCACCGGGCTACGGCCACATCCCGTGGACGGAAGTCGGCGCCGCGTTGCGCGAGATCGGCTATAAGGGGCACGTCGTGATGGAGCCCTTCCTCATGCCGGGCGGCGAAGTAGGGCGCGACATCAAGGTGTTTCGCGACCTGAGCGTGGGCCTGGACCTGGACGTGGAAGCCGCCAAGGCGCTCCAGTTCACGCGCGGCTTCATGAAGTAGAGCGGGCAAGGGTCTGAGCACGGTCTTGGTGAAAAAACGCCCGACCATTCAGGACGTGGCCCGGCTGGCGAACGTGTCCACGGCGACGGTGTCGCACGTCATCAACGCCACGCGCTTTGTGTCGGACGGCACGCGCCAGGCGGTGTTGGGCGCGATCCAGGAGCTGAACTACCGGCCTTCCGCGCTGGCCAAGGGACTGGCGAGCAGCCGGACGCGCCTGGTGGGCGTCGTCCTGTCAGACATCGACAACCCGCTGTTCCGCAACGTCTATAAGCGGATCGAGAGCGAGCTATCCGACGCGGGTTATGACCTGATCCTGGCCAATACCGGCGAGGATATCAGCCGCCAGCATTCGATTCTGGACGCGCTGCTGTCGCGGCAGGTGGACGGCCTGATCGTTGCGCCGAACTACGGGACCTGCGATACGGACAATCCCCTGATCAATGTCCGCGTGCCGGTGGTGACGATCGACCGTCGCAGCCGCGAGCTCGGTTTTCCGACCATCACGGTGAACAACGAGGAGATCGCCTACCAGGCCATCTCTCACCTGATTGCAGATGGGCACCGGCGGATCGGGTTCATCGGCGGGCTGATGGATGAACAGGGCGGGGTGAGCACCGTAGTCGACCGGCTGGAGGGATACCGGCGGGCCATGCGGGAGCATAGTCTGGATACGCCGGAGACTATCGTTCATGTGAAAGGCAAGGCTGGCCAGTCGGACGGTTATCAGGCGGCGCTGCGCATCCTGCGATCCGATCCGCGCCCAACCGCGCTGTTCACGACGAACATCCTGCTGCTCCTGGGGGTGCTGCATGCGCTGCAGGAGCTGGGCCTCCGCTGCCCGGACGATATCGGCCTCATCAGCTTCGATCACGATCACTGGACCGACGTCTATGTGCCGCCGATCACGCTGGTCAGGCAGCCCACGGACATGATCGGGATCACCGCGGTCAGGAAGTTGATCGCCTTGATCGAGGGTGAGGCTCCGCTCGAGGATGCCGGACATGTGCTGCCGTGCGAGCTGCTCATTCGTGGGTCGTGTTCGCCGCAGTGCCTGCACCGCTTCGCCGAACAGCAGAGGACCTGACCGGGCGCCAGCGCGGTCTGCATGGCGCCCAGTAGTACCTCACAGGGGCGGACTCGTCAGCGCGCCGCTTGCGCTGTGGAGTCCGCCCTGTCTTCGAGCGTGTAGTCGAACTCGAAGAAGTGCGCCCCATCCACGATGTCGATCGTCATCGTGCCGGCCAGACCCGCCAGCTCTCCCGTCCCGGAATCGGGCACGACGCTGATCACCAGCCGGGACTCCCCGCGTACCATCAGCCCGTTGTGGTACAGGACGAAGCTGCCGCTGCGCCCGTGAAGCTGGCCGCTGACGCGCTCCAGCGCCACGTAGACGCCTGACTCTTCCGTCCTATCGCCGTTGGCGAGCATTTCGCCGTGGCTGGTGGCCTCGAGATCGCCGTGGTACTGCTTGGCAATCGACAACCGGTTCAGGTTGGCCGCCTGCCCGCTGTTGCTGAGCGGTTGCGGCTCGAGCGTGACTTCGAAAGTACCTCGTGCACGAGGGTTCATGCGATTCTCCTTGGTGTATTCATGTCCACGAAATAACCTCGCCGGGCGGCGAGCCCACACGAGCAGTCCATGCGTCGAACTCCCCCAGCAGGCGCGCCTTGAGGGCGGGCTCCGCGCAGCAGGCCATGAAGGCGTTCCGGGCAAGACGGATAACACCGGCGACCGAGTAGCCAAAGACGTCGACCAGGAGCCGGTACTCACCAGAGAGCGTCGCCCCGATCAGCTTCGGGTCATCGGTGTTGACGGTGACCAGGACGCCCGCTTGATCGAGCGCGGGCAGGGGGTGATCTTCGATGCGCGGGATGAAGTTCAGGTAGACGTTGCTGGTCGGGCAGACTTCCAGCGGGATCTGCCGCTCGGCCAGCTCGCGCAGCAGGCGATCGTCTTCCACCGCGCGCACGCCATGCCCGATGCGATCCGCCCCCAGGTCCCGGATCGCGCCCCACACGCTGGCCGGGCCGGCGCTCTCCCCTGCGTGCGGCAGGCTTTTCAGGCCGTGGCGCCTGGCCTCGGCGAACACGCCCGCGAAGGGCTCCGGCGGCGCGTTCACTTCGCTGCCGCCCAGCCCCAGCCCGATCACGCCCCGGTCCCGGCCTAGTAGCGCGTATTCCAGCGTGCGCTCGGCGGCGCCCGGCACGTAGGCACCACCCTGGCGGTAATCGGCGAAGGCGCGGTTGCGCGGGATGTCGAACACCCAGCGCAGCTCGATGCCCAACTCCACCCGCACCCGCTGGCGACCAGCTTCCAATCCTTCGAGGAGCAGGTCGATAGTCAGGCCCTGGTCCAGCGCGTCGATCAGGCTGTAGGGCGTCACGGTGATTTCGGCATAGCGCACGCGCTGCGCAGCCAGTTCCTGTCCGGCAGCATACACGGCGAGCGCGTAATCATCCGGCGCGCGCAGCAGCCTCTTGATCGCGCGTTTCACTTCGACGAAGTGGTAGAAATCGCGAAAGACGAACCAGCGGGTGATCGCCTCTTCCGTATCTCCGGGCAGCGAATCGAGCGCGCCGTGCCGGTCGGCCAGCTCCAGAATCGTCCGGGGCGGCAGGGCGCCATCCAGATGCAGGTGCAACTCAACTTTGGGCATGTCGTCGAACATCAGCCCTCCCTCTGGCCGCGAACGTGACGCTGCCGGGACGGTTCTGAGGGTGTCACGGCTGTGGTCGCTCGTCTGTGCCGCCGGCGAACGCCCATCCCCGGGCCGCCAGGGCGCGGCGAAGCTGATCGAGCGCTCTGGGTCCGATGCCGTGAAGCGGCTCGATGTCCGCTTCGCTGACGTGAGTCAGCTGCTCCAGCCGGGTGTAACCGGCCCGGGTCAGCGCTCGCCGCGCCGGTGCGGCCAGCTCGGCGGGCAGGTCGCTGTCCGGTTCGAGGTGGTGTGTTGGGCTCATGGGTTTTTCCTCCTTGAGACGCGACGATCGGGGAACAGAGCCGAGCTCGCCCCTGATCCGCGCACCGTCTAGCCAGCGGCGTCTGCGATCCTGGCCGACAGCGGCAGGCCGACGAAATCGGCGTAAGCCTGGGCCGCCGCGATAGCCTGGTCTTCGGCCCCATCCAGCGAGATGAACGGCTGCAGCGTGACCTCGACCGCCTTTTTCTTAATGGCGCGCGTCCAGGTGCCCACGACCTGGCCCGCGACGACGATCATGGGCCGGAAAATGCCGTTGTTCCCCGGGACGATTTTCTGCGCGTATTCGGCGGGGAGCACGGCGCTGCGATCCTTGTACCCCAGCAGGTACTCGTCGAAGCCCGGCAACAGGAGGACCCCGGCTCCAACGTCCGGCGAGGGCGCGTTCGCCGCGAACCAGTACTCCTTGCCCGCGATCGTTTCCGAGAGCAGCGCCGGTTGTGCGCCCTCGAGACCCAGCCGGGCCTCGGCTACCCTGATACCCGCCCACCAGGCAAAATCGTGCACCGTGGCCGGGCCGTGGCTGGGAAAGTAGCGCCGGGCAAGCTCGACGAGGGCGTCCTCACGCGCGAGAGCCCGCGCATCCGGCACCAGCTCGTCCAGCAGTCCGAAGGTCTGCTGTTTGCCCTGCATCGGCCCCACGTAGATCACGCCGCTCTGCGCGAGGTACCACAGGATATGGTAGCCGCGTTGCCCCTGGGTGCTGATGCCCGCCTCTTCCAGCAGGGCCATCATCTCCGGTCGGGACAGGCGCTTGCCACCGCTCAGGGCGTTGCGGAACAGGTCCTGGCAGCGCGCCATGATCTCGACCGTGAGATCGAGCTGGGCCATCCGGCGCCCGTCCGCCGCCAGCATCTTGGCCGCGGACAGTTGGAGCATCCAGCGGGCGTCCTCCGCCGGGACGAAATGGATGGTCCCGCGCATTGGCCAGGTCCGGATGATCTTGCCGTCTTCAAGGGCCTGTTCGACGCCCGCCAGCGTGCCGGATTGGGTGCGCGCGCCGATCGCCCACACCGCCTGCAGGTAATCCTGCGCCTGGAGGGCCCCCATCCAGCGCACCACATCTTCGGGTTTCTCGAGCTTCTCCCCGGTAACCCGCTGGTTGGCGAGCCGGTGGAAGCCAATGTCTCGCTCGATCATAGTCTCACCCCCAGGCTGGTCAGGACGCGCTGCCTATCAGTCAATCTGTGCCACAATGCGGAATCCGAAATGCGTTCTTCCGGCGGGCAGCTCCACCAGCGCCGGTCTCTCCAGCTTCTGTGGCTCGCCGCCAGGATCCTCGAACAGTCAGAGACCGCCGCCTCCATCAGGCCCGCGTGCGATAGCGAAGATAGACCCATCCATTACCAAAACGGCGCTCGTCCAGGAGATCCAGTTGTACGCTCACGTCGCTGGGCAGAACCCGCTTGCCGCCGCCAAGCATCATAGGGATGACGAGCAACTGATACTCGTCGACGAGCCCGGCCCGGATCGCCTGTGCGGCCAGGTTCGGACCCTCCACCGAAATATCGTGCGGCAATTGCGCCTTCAGCCCGCGCACCGCCTGCGGTTCGAATTCCCGCTCGAGGCGCGTCTTCGGCGTAGAGACGGTCTCCAGCGTTCTGGAATAGACGATCTTATCAGCCGCTTGCCAGATCCGCGCGAAGTCCCTCATGGTCGGCGTAAGATCGGGTATGACATCCGGCGTCTGCCAAACCATCATCGTCTCATACATCTTGCGTCCACTGAGATACGTGCCAATGGGGCGCATCCGATCGTTGATGAAAGCGGATATCTCCTCATCCGGCACGGACCAATCCATGCTGTCGGTCTCCCCCGCGATAAAGCCATCCAGCGACATCAGCATAAAGTAGATCAGGTTGGACACCATGTAGCCTCCACATTGTATCACCAGGGTTAACTATACGACCGTGTTTGTAAAGTACGTTAAGGTCCAATCTGACCGCCATGAAACGCCGTATTTGTCTTGGACCCAAGCGAGTTTCTGGCTGGATCCGTACTTGCCAAACGGCATCTGGGCATAAGTTCGCCCAAGGCTCAGTGCTGCCGGTATAGACAGCACTGAGCCTCTAGCCGGGCCAATCTTCCGCGCCTCACGCTCCGGAGCCGTTGGTCGCCGGAGGGATATTTTGATTGCGCCGGAACAGGTTGGTCGGATCGTAGTGGCGCTTGACCGCCACGAGCCGGTCCCAGGTCGCGCCGGGGTAGGCCTCGCGGACGCGCGCCTCGCCCTCGTCGCCCAGGAAATTGACGTATGCGCCGGTACTGCCCTGGCGCAGGGCCGCGGCGAATGCATCGGCCCAGGCTTCCTGTTGCGGGGCATCCTCCGGATTCATGTAGAGCGCGGCGACGTGCGCCATGATCCGCCGGTCGCGATGCGCGAACGCGGTCGCGTCGGCGGGCACGCGGGCCATCGCCCCACCCAGCACCCGAATTTGGGTGACGGACATCATCGCGCTGGCGTTGTGCAGGTGGTCGAAGATCACCTCCGCCTCGCGTTGTTCGAGCGCGTCGATGAACATCGTGCGACCTGCTGCCATCGGGTGAAAATCACCTTCTTCCGGCGGGAACAGCTCCGGGTAGCGCATGGGCCGGATCATATCAACGATCGGGGTGGCCAGCGCCCGGAACGGCGCGAAGGCGCGCTGCCCGGCCTCGGCGTCGCCCGCGTAGGCCATCAGCGCCATCGTGATGAGCTGGCCGTGATATTCGGCGGGCACGAACGGCATAGGCGGTGCAACCATCACGTTGATGATGGCGGACAGCTCCTCCGGCGCGGCGTCCGCTTCGGCCACGAACTGGCGGAGGATGTCCGGCGTCGCGGGCAGGATGAGCATGCCGCCCACGACCTCACCGACCTCGTGCAGCCGGTACTGGAACCGGGTCACGACGCCGAAGTTGCCACCGCCGCCGCGGAGCGCCCAGAAGAGATCCGGATGCGACTCGGCATCGACGCGCAGAAGCTGGCCATCCGCGGTGACGATTTCAGCCGCCAGCAGCGAGTCGATCGTCAGGCCGTACTTGCGTACGAGGTACCCGACCCCGCCGCCCAGCGTGATTCCGCCAATCCCGACCGAGGCGGTATCGCCGAACCCGGTCGCGAGGCCATACGCTCCCACTGCCACGGTGTATTCACCTGCGGTCAGACCCGTCTCAGCCCACGCCGTGCGCCCTTCGACATCCATCTCCAGGGCCCGCATGTCCGCGAGATCGATCACGAGTCCCCCGTCGGACATGCTGTGACCGGCGCTGCTGTGGCCGCCGCTGCGGATAGCCAGCTCCGTCCCGGTCTCACGCGCGAGCGAGACGACGTGCGCCACATCGGCTGCGTCGGCGACCCGAACGATGGCCGCAGGGCGGTGGTCGAACCCGCCGACATGGAGCGTGCGCGCCGCATCGTAGTCGGCATCGCCCGGCGCAATCACCCGCCCGTGAATGGCGGCGCGCAGCCCTGGGATCGAGATCGTGTCTGCTGCAAGGGCTGGACTGTGTGCACCGTTACCTGAGGCACGTGCTTGAGAGAGCAAGGCGTTCTTGTTTTCGAGTGACATTTCGATTCTCCCTGTCGTTGAGTTGGTGTTTGCCGCGTTGCCGGCGCTCGCCCGCGGGCGGGACGCGCTGCCGTGTCTGGGGATCGTCATGATGTGTCGAAAGACGTCCTCATCCGGAATAGCACAAATGTTCTGTGCCCTTGAATAAGATACATCTTTTTCGTCGAAATGTCAATCGTACACAGTAATACGCAGAGGGTGGGGGAAGGTTTCGTCACACCTGAACAACGCAGCGTGACCCACATCCGGGCGGGCCACCGGCGGTTGTCAACGGGTCACACCTGCGCAGCGGACGCCTGGAAGAGCGTGACCTGCATGCCGTCCGGGGCTTGCAGGCGCGCATTCCGGTCGCCCCACGGCGTGACGAGCGGTTCGTGAACCAGGACGGCACCGTGCGCAACCAACCGCGCCACCGCAGCGTCAATGTCCGGCACCTGAAACGCGAAGCGGATCGGCCCGCTGACGCGTTCGCCCACTTCGATCTGGTCCACGTTGGCAGCGTGCCCTTCGTCGAAGATCTCCAGGGTGGCGCGGCCCAGCTCGAGCAGCATGGCGCGCCCGCCTTGATCCGTCCACAGTTGGGCGGGCTCGATGCCCAGCCCGATGCAGTAGAACTCGACCGCCCGCTCATAGTCCGCGACGGTGAGCGCGACGCGCATTTCGAGAACAGGGGGTGTCGTCATGGGGTGCTCCTTGCGTGCTGCCATGTTGTGCGCGGTCAGGCTCGCCTGCTGGCTGGCACGGCGACCATGCTCTTTCGCTTGCTGCCGGAGATGTCCAACGCGTCCATCATAGCACGGCAGGCAGGGGTCGCGTCATCCGCCAAAAGGCTGAAATCGGCGCGGGCCCATGGTCGCAAGCGATCCCGGCGACGGTCGATCGGGTGACGAGCGTTGCGGCGGGTGAGGGCTGGCGGGCTGGGCGCAGTGACCCCGGCGGCCCGCATTCCCCCGGCTCGCCGTGTTCATTCGCGTTCGAGCCGTGGCTGTTGCTCCTGGATGATCGACTCGTACAGCCCGATCTTGTAGCGAATGAGCTTGAGATGCTCGCTTACCTCGGCGATGCGCGCTTCCGCTTCGCGCTGGAGCATGCGCAGCATCTCGACCCGCTCGGGCAGGGTTTCATCGCCCTGGCGCTGTAGCTCGGCGTAGCGCTGCATCTGCTGGATCGACATGCCCGTCGCGCGCAGTTTGTTGAGGAACTCGATCCAGCCAATATCGTCCAGCGTGTAGCGGCGGTGCGTGTTCTGCGCGCGGTCAATCGGGTGGATGAGTCCGATGCGCTCGTAGTAGCGCAGGGTGTAGGTGCTCAGCCCGGTAGCTTCGGCAACCTGTTGGATGGTGAGCTGGTCAAGCTGGGTATCCATCTCTCACTGGCCCCTTCACTCACAGCAGAGTCGTATTTTACCCGGACGGGGCGGGAGCGCCCACCGTTCGATCCGTCGGCGAGCGCGTGAATCGGGGGAGGCGCTCCCGCTGTGGCGTCACGCCTGATCGATCCTGCTTGGCGCGTCAGGCGGTCGGGGCGTGACGCCCCAACAACTCATCGATCTGGCGCATCTGCGCGGCGTCGAGCGGCCCGAAGCGCATCGCCTCGGCGTTGTCGGCGGCCTGCGCCACGGTGCGGATCCCCGGAATGGGGATGGTTCGCTCGCTGCGCGCCCAGATCCAGGCCAGCGCGCCTTGGGCCAGCGTGCGCCCACCGCTGGTCAGGATGTCGCGCAGGGCCTCCAGGTGTTCGAGGGTGGGGGCGAAGAAGGTCTCCATCGACCAGGGCTCGCTGCGAACGTCATTCGCGGCGAAAACCGTGTCTTTGGTGTATTTGCCGGTGAGCGCGCCGCGCGCCAGCGGGCTGCGGTTTACGCTCGCCAGGTTCGCCGCCTGGCACAGCGTCAACATGTCGGGCGCATCCATGATCACGTTCAGATCATGCTGGACGGCGACACAATGCTCGCCTTCGGCAAACACGCGCGCCGCGTCGACCGAGTCCGTGCTCCAGCCGTAGCAGCGGATCTTGCCCTGGCGGACCAACCCTTCCAACTCTTCGCGCACGGCCGGGGCATGTTCCAGCGGATAGTCCCACACATGCAGCCAATACAGGTCGATGACATCGGTGTTGAGGCGGCGCAGGCTGGCTTCACATTCTGCCCTCACGTTCTTGATCACATCCTCGTCGCGCTCGTGGCGGGTGACGCGCTTGGCGGCTTCGTCGACCTTGAAGCCGAATTTCGTCGAGATGACCGCCTGATCGCGCCGTCCTGCCAGGGCTTTGCCCAGGATGTGCTCGCTGTGGCCGGCGCCGTAGTTGGCCGCGGTGTCGAAGAAGGTGATGCCGTGGTCGAGCGCGTAGTGGATGGCGCGTATCGACTCGGCGTCATCGACTTCGCCCCAGCCCGCCGGCAGATCGACCAGCCGCCACTGCCCGCCAATGGCCCAGCAGCCCATGCCCAGCGGCGATACCTGGATACCAGAACGTCCTAAAGATCGTGGATTCACTTTCGGCACTCCTTGTTTAGCACGCGAACGGTGCGAAAACGTAGCGGCGCGCAGCCTTCCGCACGCTGTGCCACGCATTCACATTTTCCAGTGTACAAGTTAGAGCGCACTCTAAGTCAAGACCCCTCTTTTCCTCCTGGAAATGCGGCGACATTCGCACGCCACAGCCGTATTAGGATGCGCGATCCGGCGGGCGGCGCGGCCAATCCGCCGGTCGAGCGTGGGCATAGCGTTGTCGTCACGTGCGGTCATTCGCCCGTTTCGGGTGTACGATGGTGATAATCAGTGATTCCACAACGACAAGGACGAGACCAACCATGAACACAGCCTTCAAAATGGGGATCAGGCCGTTGCTGATCGGCCTGTTGGCGATCGCGCTGCTCGCCGCCGGCACTATCCCGGCCCCAGCCGCCGCCCAGACGACCGGCGCCTTCGATGTGCGCGATCATCCGATCTACCTCCTCGCATCGTACTACAACGCCATCGCGCTGCAGGACTACGCGCGCGCGGCCAGCTACTGGACCGGTGGCGCGCCCGGCGGAGTGAGCTACCAGCAATTCGTGCAGGGCTTCGCCAACGTGCAGACCGTGCGCGCGCTGGCTCGCCTGCCCGTGGTGATGGACGCGGCGGCGGGGACCGCTCACGCCGAGGTGCCGGTCGTGGTGCTGACCACGCTCAAAAGCGGCGGATCGCAGATCTTCGCCGGGTGTTTTCACCTGGTGCAGTACAACGTGCCGGTAGGGGATCCGGGCGTCGTCGATCCGAACTGGCACCTGGACAGCGCCGTGCTGCAGCCAGCCACTTCGGTCGACTTCCTGCAGGCGACGAATGCCTGCTCCCGGGCCGAAGTGTTTCCGACGTCCACAGGCGTGCACAACCAGTTGTCGCCGCTGGACCTGATCACCTCGTACTATGACGCCATCTCCGCCACCGATTACTACCGCGCCTACAGCTACTGGCCGACCGGCGCGCCGGGGCAAACCCTGGCCCAGTTCTCCCAGGGCTTTGCGGGCACAGCCAATATCGGGGTGGTGGTGGGGTTGTCGTTCAACATCGGCGCCGCAGCCGGGAGCGCCTACGCGAGCACGCCGCTGCTGATCACCGCGACGAGTTGGGGCCAGCCGCAGTTGTTCGTGGGGTGCATGGTCGCCCGCAAATCGAACGTCCCGGTGGGTAATTCGCCGGTTCCCGATCCGAACTGGCACCTTTACAGCGCCAAGATCTACCCGGTGGGCACGCTCGACGCTGGCGTGCAGCAGGTGTGGACCATCTGCTCCGGCTAGAGGCATTTCCCGCCCGCGCCGGGCTTGAGGGGAGGCGCAACAACACAGCGAGGAGTCAGGGCAGTTACCGGCTCCTCGCAGTGTGTTTTTCACGGACGCCCGGTTATTCGCTCTGCGCCGGGAAACCCTGCAGGCAGGCCCACGCGCGACCGCGCTCCACGTTGACCCACAGCGGCAGGCTGAAGTAGTCGTAGGTTTCGGTGCGCCAGGCGGGACCGTGCGCTGTCTCGCCACTCAGCAGGTGCCGCCATTCGCCGCCGGGCAGATAGTACGTCACTTCGGACCGGTCGTTGAATACCGGCGCCACGAGCAGCGCCGGACCGAGCATGTACTGCAGATCCAGGTGGCGGCAGGCCGGATCGTCAGGGAACTCGAGCAGCATGGCGCGCATCACGGGCCAGCCGTGGTCGCGCGCCTCGCGCGCCGCGTCGAGCAGGTAGGGCATCAGGTGCGCCTTCAACTGGTTGAAATGGCGCAGCACATCCACTGATTCTTCGCCGAACAGCCAGGGCATCCGCACGCTCCAATGGCCGTGCAGCCGGCTGTGGGACGAGAGCAAGCCGAACGCCACCCAGCGCTTGTACAGGTCCGGCGTGGCGGTGCCGATGAACCCGCTGATATCGTGGCTCCAGAAGCCGAAACCGCCCAGCCCCAGCGACAGCCCGGCGCGCAGCGTCTCCGCCATGGAGGGGTAGGTCGATGAGTTGTCGCCGCCCCAGTGCACGGGGAACTTCTGGTTGCCGCAGGTGGCCGACCGCGCGAACAGCACGGCCTCGTCGCCTTTGAGCTCGCGCATCAGGTTAAACACGGTCTGGTTGTACAGGTAGGTGTAGTAGTTGTGCATCCGCTCCGGATCGCTGCCGTCGTGGTAGCGCACGGCGGTCGGGATGCGCTCGCCAAAGTCGGTCTTGAAGGCGTCCACGCCCATGTCCACCAGCGCGCGAAGCTTGCTGGCATACCACTCGCGCGCCGCCGGGTTGGTGAAGTCGACCAGGCCCATGCCGGGCTGCCAGTCGTCGATCTGGTAGACGTCGCCTTCGGGCGTGTGCAGCAGGTAGCCCGCGGCCATGCCCTCGGCGAACAGCGGCGACGCCTCCGCGATGTAGGGGTTGATCCACACGCAGACCTTGATCCCCTTGTCTGTGATGCGCCGCAACATGCCTTCCGGGTCGGGGAAGTTCTGGCGATCCCACAAGAAGCTGCACCATGTCAGCTCTTTCATCCAGAAGCAATCGAAGTGGAACACGCTGATCGGGATGCCGAGCGCTTCCATGCGGTCGATGTTCGCCAGCACATCGGCCTCGTTGTAGTTCGTCGTGAACGAGGTGGACAGCCACAGCCCGAAGGACCATTCGGGTGGCAGTGCCGGGCGCCCGCTCAGCGCCGTGTACTGCTCCAGGACCGCTTTCGGCGTCGGCCCGCCGAACAGGTAATAGTCCAGGCTGTGCCCCTCGACGCTGAATTGCGCGCGCGTGACGTGGTGCGACGCGATCTCGTACGACACGCGGCCTGGATGGTTGACCAGCACGCCGTAGCCCTGGCTGCTGAGATACAGCGGGATATTCTTGTAGGCGATCTCTGAATTGGTCCCGCCGTCTTCGTTCCACATGTCGACCGACTGCCCGTTGCGCACGAATGGCGTGAACCGCTCGCCCAGGCCGTAGATCGTCTCGCCGGCCTGCAGCGCCAGTTGCTCGCGCAGGTAGGTCTTCCCGCCCTGCTCGAACAGGCCGATGGCCTTGCGCTCGCTGCTGGTCAGCGGCTGACCGCCGCGCAGAAAGTCGATCCGCCATTCACCCTGTGCGGGGACGCGCACTGTCAGATCGCCCGTCTTGAGCCAGGCATGTGCGTCGTCGCGCCCGATCTCCGTCGCGGCGTTGGACAGCGAATAGTCGAGATCGAACGCGGGCAGGCGCGGGCGGCGGCCCTTGAAGTGGGTGAGCTGGACGCGGACCACGTCCGGCATGGGCGAGGTGAACCGGGCGGTGGTGAGCGACCCATGCAGCAAATCATCGCGCGTCTTGACCTCGTGGCTGTACCCGGTGACGACCAGCGCGTCAGGCTCGGTCTGCACGTCCACGACAGTCAGCGGATAGACCGCTTCCGTGCCCGGTAGCAGTTGCCAGTAGCCAGCATCGAACTTCATGATAAGGTGTCTCCTTGTGACAGAGTCCAGTCGAGTTACTCCACAAGCACACGCTCAAGATCGTAATGGATTATTTCACGCTGCCGGCTGTGATCCCTTTCGTCAGGGTGCGCTGGAACAGGAGGAAGAAGATCACGCAGGGCAGAATGCCGAGCAGGGCCGACGCGCTGGACGTGGTGGCGTCCATGTTGTGCTGGCCCTGGAGCACGGCAATCGCCAGCGGCACCGTCTGGTTCGAAGTAGACACCAGCAGGATCATCGGCAGGAAAAACTCGTTCCACGTCCAGATGAAGAAGAAGACGAACAGCACCGAGAGCGTGGGGCGGCTGATGGGAGCCACAATCCGCATCAGGAGCTGCAGCTTATTGCAGCCATCGATCCGGGCGGCTTCGAGGATCTCGCGCGGGAAGGTGCTGAAGACCGACGTCAACAGGTACGTGCCGAAGGCGCTCTGGATCACCGAGAGCACGATGATGACCGACAGGCGCGTGTTGTACAGGCCGAGCGACTTGGCGAAATAATACAGCGGGTAGGCCAGCGCCTCCTGGGGCAGGGTGTTGGCCATCAGGAAGAACACCAGGAACCAGACGCGCCCCTTCACCCGCCCGATCCCCAGCGCGAATGCGTTCAGCAGCGACAAAACAATGCCCGCCACCGCCACCGTCACGCTGATGACCGTGCTGTTGATCAGCTTGTTCGTGAAATCGACCCGATTCCAGAACTCGCGCAGGCCATCCGTGTAGAAGCTGCCCGGCAGGCTGAGCGGGCCGTTGTTGGCATACTCGGCCGGAGTCTTGAAAGCGTTGATCGCCACGATGCCGAACGGGAAGAGCATCACGATCAACAGCGCGATCAGAAACAGCAGGGCGGCCGATTTGTTGACCCGTTGGAGGGCGAGTGAGGCGTTCATCGTCCTAGACCGCCTCCTGCCGTTCCTGCCGCGACTGCACGTTGATGAACAGGACGGTCAGCAGGATGATGATCGCGGTCATGATGGTGGAGATCGTCGCGCCATAGCCTATGTTCGCCTTCTCGAAGAAATTCTGGTAGGCGAAGTACGACGGCACGATGGTGGCGCGGCCCGGCCCGCCGCGCGTCAGGACGAAGATCTGGGCGAAAATCTTGAGCGAGTGGATCAGCGTCATCAGGATGACGACGAAGATTTCAGGCCGGATCTGGTGAATGGTGATGTGCAGGAACTTCTCGAGCCAGTTGGCGCCGTCCACCGACGCGGCCTCGTACAGCTCCGGATCGACGCGCTGCAGGGCCGCCATGAAGATCACCAGCGGGTAGCCGATCTGGAACCAGACCATGATGCCCATTACCGAGTAGATGGCGATATCGGCATCGCCGAGCCAGTTGCGCGGCTCCATGCCAACCTGGCCCAACAGCCAGTTGAGCACGCCCCAGCGCGGCTGGAGGATCCAGCGCCACACCACCCCGGCGATGGCCACCGGCAGGATCTGCGGCAGGTAGTAACCCGCGCGAAAAATACTGGCCGCCCGCTGGCCAATCTTGTTGGCGACGAAATCGTACAGAAACGCCGCCAGAAACAACCCGACGATGGTCGGGATGACCGTCATGGCGACGATGATGTACAGGTTGTTCTCGAACGACATCCAGAAGGTTTTGTCGTGCGCCGCCTTCTCGTAGTTGGCTAACCCGATCCAGGTGGGCGTGGTGATGCCGTTCCACTGGGTGAAGCTGATCCCCACGTTGACGAAGAACGGGATGATGATCACGAGCAGGAGAGCGACAGCGCCGGGCAGCAGGAAGACCCAGTAGCCCCTGTCGAGTGACACGCTTTTGGCAGCCATCAGTTGTTTGTCCCTGGAAGGCGGCGCTCGCGCGCACCGGGCGCCGCCTCCGCATGCTTCATGGCGGGCAAGACACTGCGATGAGGTTAGCCGGTCACCGACTCGCGGTACTCGAAGTAGGGATCGGCGAGAAAGTCGAGAGCCTCGTCAGGCGACATGGTGCCCGCGATCAACTCCTGGACGCCCGACACCAGGATGTCATAGTAGCCGGGAGCGGGCCAGTCGGGGTAGAACGCGAACCCGTCCGCCTCGATGATCGCGTTGAAGTTGCTGATCAGCTCGCGCACCATCGGGTCTTCGATCTGCTCCAGGTCGGCATTGACTGGGATACCGCCCGCGTTGCCCAGAATGCTCTGGATTTCCGGCGACATGGTGATGTCGATGAACTCGTAGGCCAACTCTTTGTTCTTGGCGTTGGTCGGGACGACCCACAGGTTGCCGCCCGATCCGGCGTGAAGCTCGTTGCCCGGCCACAGGAACGTGCCCCACTCGAAGTCTTGGATCTCGTTCATGAAGCGCCCGTACCACCAGCTGCCCGACACCATCATCGGGTACTCGCCGTTGGTGAACGCCACGCCCATATCCTCGGCGGCGATGCCGGTCGCGTCCTCGGAGATGAAGCCGCGCTCGACCCAGTCAACGATCTTTTCCGCCGCATAGGTGAAGGCCTCGTCGTGGAAGTCCACTTCACCCTGGTACAGCTCGAAGGCATCGACCCAGGCGCGGTCGGCCTTGCTCAGCACCAGTTGGTAGAAGATGTGCTGCGCCGGGTATTCGGTCGCCCCCACGCTGAGCGGGGTGATCCCGGCGTCGACGAAGGTCTGCATGGCGGCTTCCCATTCCTCGAAGGTGGTGGGGACTTCGACGCCGTGTTCAGCGAACATGTCCTTGTTGTAGTAGACCATGACGTATTCGCCGTAGTTGGTCACGCCGTACCACTGGCCGGAGCCCATGATCCCGTTCTCGTAGCGGCTGGTGGTCTGCAGCCCGGGGCTGAGGATCTGATCCCAGCCATACTCGATGGCGACGTCGGTCAGGTCCGTCAGCAGGCCGTTCTGCGACAGGAAGCCTGATGTCGCGTTGCCCTTGTTGTATTCCATCACGTCTGGCACTTCGTCAGAGTTGAGAATCATCGGAGCTGTCTGGCGGATCTCCTCGAAGCCGCGGCTCTCGAACTCGATGGTGACTTCGGGGTGAAGCTCCTGGAATTTGTCCATGGCGGCCTGCCACGCCGCACCCATCGCGCCATCCGGGGATTCGTAGTGCCATATCTTGAGCACGGTGCCTTCCTGGGCGGCGGCTTGGGGCGAGAAGTTCGGGGCGGTGACCATCAGGACCGCCAACAGTACGATCGTTGCGCTTAACAATGTCTTTCTCATGTCAAATCTCCTCGTTTAGACGGACTCATTAGTTGAGAAGAGAACGGCGATAGGTTCGAACAGCGTTGTGCACCTCCTCTGGCTCACTAGCGGGGCGGACCCGTTGGCGGACCCTCGTTAACGCGTACTCGACGGCGCGGCCTCTTGGCGTTGGGCCCGGGCCAGCGCCCGCGCCCGATCCGGCCGGGGGCCGGTGCTGCGCCGTACCACGAGGTGGCACGGCAGCAAGATCTGCGACTGCTCCTGGGGCCGCCCTTCCAACTGACTGATCAGCAGCTCAACGCCGATGCGGCCCATGCCCACAGTCTTTGCCTCGAGCGTCGTCAGCGGGGGGATCATCATTTCGCCGATAGTGGACGACGTGACGATCACAACCAGCGACATATCGTCCGGGACGCTCCAGTGGCGCTCGTGAATGGCATGCAGCATGCCGGGTACGGCGCGCTCGTTCATCGTGATGATCGCCGTCAGATCGGGGCGCTCGTCCAGCAGGGCGTTGAAGGCATCGTAGCCGGCGCGCAGTTCCGTACGGCAGAAGCGGGCGATCGGATCGTGGCTGCGCTCGGCCATGATCTGCTCGAAGGCCACCTGCGTGCGGACGACCGGGCCATAGCCTGCTTCGAACGCCGCGCGCGACTGGTTGACGAACGCGATCTCGGTGTGGCCCAGCTCGACCAGGTGTTCGACGGCGTCGCGGACGGTCTGGCTGAAGTCGATGTCCACGTAATCCAGGCCGTCCATGTTGGCGCTGCGCCCGATCATGCTGAACGGGAACTTGATCTGGCGCAGCATGTCGATTCGCGCGTCGTGCTCGTGGACCTCCATCACGACGACGCCATCGACCAGCCGCTGCTGGGTGAGCTGGCGCAGCTCGTTCAGATCGTGCACGTCGTAGGACCACAGCACCAGGCTGTACTGGTTCTCTTTGGCGGCGTTGGCGGCGCTGGTGACGAACTCCAGCTCGGTGAATCCCAGGCCGCGGTCGGTGTTGGGGAACAACAGCGCGATGATCCGGCTGCGTTTGCTGGCCAGCCCGCGGGCGAGGGCATGGGGTTTGTAGCCGAGTTCTTCGATGGCCTTGAAGATGCGCTGGCGCGTCTCTTCGGAGATGGGCCGCGTCCCGTTCAGGGCATAGGAGACGGTGCTGACGGCCACTCCGGCGCGTTTGGCGACGCTCGTCATGGTGGGCATGGGCATCCCCAGTCAACAGCAGGCGTGAGCGGAGCGCAATTGTCGAAACGTTTCGACTATGCGTTTCGATAATCGTGCCACGAACGGCGCGGCGTGTCAAGTAACACGCGAAGACAGTCCTACGTCTGTCCCTATTTTTGCCGACGCCCCGCTGGCGTCCCCAGGCCGTGACGCGGCACCCTCACGGCTAATCCCCGGGCGGCCACTCGCGCGGCGGAGGCCCGTCGTAGTCGTGATCGGCCGGGTCGATGAGGCGCACGGGCCGCTGGCGCGTCCCCTCCTCGTGAATGTGGGCGACCAACCCCGGCACCCGCGCCATGATGAAAAAGGCATTGGCCAGCTCGGGTGCGATGTCCAGATCGACCAGGACCGCCGCGATTGCCCCATCCACGTTGACCGGCAGCGCGCGACCTGTCTGCTCGGCCAGCGCGGCGGCGATGTCCTGGATGGCGCGCACCCCCTGCGCGGCGACGCCGGCTTCTTCTGCCAGCGTGAACAGCCGCGCCGCGCGCGGATCGGCCGTGTGGATGCGGTGCCCCAGGCCGGGGATTCGCCGCCCGCTGCTCCGGTAGGCGCTCACTAGAGCGGCGGCATCGCCCCCCGCCTGGACCACGTCGAGGATGAGGCGCATGCTGTCTTCGATCGCACCGCCGTGGTGGCGGTTGATGCTCAGAATCCCGGCGGCGACGGCGGCGTTGAGGGGCGCGCCCGTGCTGGCCGCTGTGCGCGCTGCCAGCGTCGAGGGCGGGGTCACGCCGTGGTCGATCGACGACACGAGGATCGCGTCCAGCAGCCGGGCCGCGCCGTCCGGCGGCGGGTTCCCGGTCAGTGCCAGGTAGATCGCCCCGGCGAAGGTGAGGCGGCCCATCAGGTCCTCGATGCGATAGCCGCGCAGGCGGACCTCGTCCGGCTTGATCTGCGTGATGGCGGACGTCCAGTGATTGTCATGTGTGGTCATTGTTCCTCCCGTAAAGGAACTCCCAGGCGCACCAGCACGTCGCGCACCGCGCCCGGGATGTCGTCGAACGCGTCGACGACGGTGGCCCCGGCGGCGCGCAGGCGCTCGACTTTGCCCTCGTACGTGCCGCGCCCGCCCTCGATGATCGCCCCGGCGTGGCTGAAGCGCGTGCCGCCCCGCGCGCCTTTGCCGCCGATGTAGGCGATGAGGGGCTTGGTCAGCTCGCCGGCTTCGAGCAGGTCGGCGACCCCCTCTTCCTGCGAGGTGCCGATCTCGCCGAACAGCACGATGGCGCGCGTGGCGGGGTCGTTCTCGAACAGGCGCGCGATCGCCGGGTGGGGCAGGCCCACGATCGGATCGCCGCCGACGTGCAGCAGGGTCGAGGCGCCGACCCCCGCCCGTGCCAGGTAATAGGCCAGGCTGGTCGTGATGCCGCCGCTGCGGCTGGTGATGCCGACCGGGCCGGGGAAGAACCACTCGCGCGCGCTGGCTGCCTGCCCGCCGATCATGCCGAGCACGCCCTGGCCAGGGCTGAGGACGCCCAATGTGTTCGGGCCGACGAACTGCGCGCCCGCTCGATCGGCGGCGTCCGCGATCTCGAGCACGTCGTAGACCGGCACGCGGTCGGGGACAATCACCAGCAGCTTTACCCCGGCGGCGATGGCCTCCAGAGCGGCGCTTTTCACCAGCGGCGCGGGGATGAACAACACGCTGATGTCGATCGGCCCGGCGCTCTTCCAGGCTTCGCCCACCGTGTCGAAGACCGGGACGCCCTCGACGACCTGCCCGCCTTTGCCCGGCGTGACGCCCGCGACGACGTGCGTCCCGTAGCTGCGCATCAGCCGGGCGCGCGCCGTGCCCTCGCGCCCGGTGATGCCCTGCACGAGCACGCGTTTCGTCCGGTCAATCAGGATCGCCATCGGTCGTCTCCCCGGTCTGCGCGCCCCATGCGGCGTCCAGCCCGGCGATGGGCAGGTGAACGTAGCCGCCCCCGTTGCCCTCGAAGAAGCATTCGACCTCGCAGGCAAGGCACTCGACACAGCCGCCGTGTTTCGCCTCCTCGCGCGTGATGCTCAGTACGGGCACGTCGCCTTCCAGGGACAGGATGCCCGGCGCGCAGGTGCTGATGCACACCTTGCTGGCGCAGTCGCGGCAGCGCGCGTGATCGAGCGTGACGGTCCCCCCGGTGACCGTGTCGAACTGGTACGGGTCCTGGGCCGGGCGTGGCCCATAGGCGGGCGGCGCGGCCTCGCGCGGCGGCGTCCCCGCGATCAGGTCGCGCAGGCGGGCAGCGCAGTAGCCCGGCGCATCGTCCTTGCCGTACGCCTCGACTGGGGCGAGGAAATGGTCCCGCGCGCGCTCGAGGATCGCGATAGCCTGCTCCTCCGCGTTGCCGCCCAGCCGGATGACGGCGGGCACGGTCAGCGGCGCCTCGAGGAACGCCTTGACCAGCGCGCGCGCCGAGTGGTACTGCTCCTGGCTGGCGACGCCGCTCCCGCTGGCGAAGTAGCCGTCGATGCCGGGCTGGCTGAGGATGATCCGCGCCGCGCGATAGACCTTGCTGGCGGGCGGGTTGCCGCTGGTGTCCACGAAATTGGCGGGGCGCAGGCCCTGGGCGCCCAGCGCGTCCATGCTCATCATGCTACCGCCGCCGCCCGCGCCGTGGAAGCCGACGTATCCCTCGCCTCGGTCGAACCCCTGTGCCATCTGGATGAAGAAGAACGTGCCGCGGTAGTCGCCGCGCTCCACGTCCCACGCGACGCGCTCCAGTGGTGTGGGCGGGCGGTCGATCTCGCGGGCGAAGGGGATGTCTAGCTCGGGCTGGCGGAAGACAGCGTAATCGTCGATGGTGAAGCGGCAGTCCGCCGCCACCAGCCGCCCGTCATCGGTCAGCGCCAGCGGGTTGATCTCCGCGGCGCGCGCGTCGTAGCGGCGGGCCGCGTCGTACAGCCGGGGCAACAGGTCGCCCATCTGCACCAGCAGCGCGCCATGCAGCCCGACCCGGCGCGCCAGCTCGCGCGCCTCGAAGTCGCGCAGGCCCAGCCGGATGTCGACCGTGTGCCGGGCCACGCGGTCGGGATGCTCGCGCGCGATGGTCTCGATGCCCGATCCACCCTGGCTGCTGAAGATCATCACCGGCGCGCGCGCCACGTCGTCGATGATCACCCCGGCATAGAACTCGCGCGCGATGGTCAGGCGCTCCACCACCAGCACCCGCTCGACCGGGTAGGCGCCGACGTCCATGCCCAGGATAGCCCGCGCCGCCTCGGCCGCAGCGCCGGGATCGTCCGCGAACCGGATCGCGCCCAGCGCCGCGCGCCCGGTCACCCACGCCTGGGCCTTGACGACCACCGGCCCGCCGATCTCGGCGGCGATGCGGCGCGCTTCGTCAGGCGTGGCGGCGACTCCGCCGCGCGGCACCGCGATTCCCACGCTGGCGAGCAGCGCCCGGCTCTGGTACTCGTGCAGCTTGGCCATCGGTCAGCCGCCTGGCTGCGCCGCGATCGGGCTGAGGCGCACACCCTCGTAGGCGGTGTGGCTCCCGTGCCAGGTGGACAGCCCGATCTGCCCGTGGCGGTAGGGTGCCGGATCGGTCCATTCCAGCGTGGCGCGCTGGCCGTCGCCCTCGGCCTCCAGCGCCAGCCGGTCGCCGTGGACGGTGAGGCGCAGGGTGTAGCGCGCCCCGTGCCGCCAGGGGAAGGGCGCCGACGCGACGCGGTCGTATTCCCCGCCGTTCTTGCGGTAGAGGGCCAGCGCCCCGTCCGGCCCCAGTCCGCCGGCGTAGGAGCGGAGCGCCCCTTGCACGCGCGCGTTGATGTGGTGGTATTCGCCGATCAGCGGGATGACGCCCACCTCCAGGCAGTAATCCCCCCAGGCGATGTCGCCGGTATACGACTCACACAGGCCCGGACCGCTGCCGTGATAGCGCGCATCGTCCTCCAGGCGCCAGTACCCGCGCAGCTTCGTCCACTGGCTGATGGCGCTGCCTTCGGCGCGCTCGCGGGCGAAGTCGATGCTATAGTCCGGCGCGCCGGACCAGTCCAGGCTTTTGAGGTGAAACGCGCCCTTTTCCCAGGGCTCGCCCAGGTTGCGCACGATCACGCCCACCTGCGACAGGCACGCCCCGTCCAGGCGCGGGATCGTCCAGGTGAGCGTCTCCCACTGGCCGGGCGCGAGCGCCCCCCCGACGGACTGGTGCCGCTGGCCGCTGTGGTCGTCGTAGACGTACAGGCTGGCCTGGAGCGTCGACGGCGCGTTCGGCGGCACGCACACCTCCGCGGTGATCGTCTGGCCCGGGGCGATCAGCGGGGTGAACGTCGCGCCGTAATAGTTGCCGCTCAGCTCGGCGGGCCGGTAATATGTCCGCGTGAAAAGGCGCAGCTCGCCCTTCTTGTTGAGCTTGCGCAGGCTGGCCTGCAGCGCGCCCTCGGCGCTGGCCGCGGTGGACTGGCGGATCTCGATCACCCGCCCGCGCGCGCTCTCGGCCCCGAAATTGCACGTCGAGCCCCGGTAGCGGAAGTGGTAGCGCGGGCGCGGCGGCGCATCGACCCCGGCCAGGGCGCGCCCCAGCCGGCAGAACAGGTCCGCGCATTGCGGGATGGTGAGGATGTTGCGCGTGCCGATCACGCTGGCGGCGATCAGCAGGTCGTTCACCGGCTCGCGCCAGCGCCAGTCGATCCCGTCCAGACCTACCGCCACGCCCAGGATTGCCCCGGCGTTGCCGACGTTGCAGTCGGTGTCCCACCCGGCCATGTTCGCGATCTGGATCGTGCGCGAGAAGTCGCCGCCGCCGTAGGCCAGCGCCATCACCACCACGCCCGCGTTGGGGATGATGTGCACCTCGCCGGGGTAGCGGTCGTAGCCGAAATGGGCCTTGAGGTGCGCGTAACAGGCATGCCAGTCATCCGGCTGCCGGTGGCGGAAGTCGACCATTGCCCGGACGACGCGCGCGTATTCGCTGTCCGGGGGGATCAGCGACAGGCCGGTCTCGATCAGCCGCAGCGGGTCGGGCTCGTGAAAGGCCGCGCTCACCAGCCCGGCGATGAAGCGCCCGCCGTAAATGCCGTTGCCGTCGTGTGACACGCTCGACGCGCGCCCAGCAAGGTCCGCTGCCAGGGCCGGGTTGCCGGGCGCGACCAGCCCCCAGATGTCGCTGAAGATCTGCCCGCCGATCTGCTCGGCCAGCGCCGCGCCGTTCTGCGCGATCGAGCCGCTGCGCGGCGCGGGGATGCCGCTGGCGAGGTTCAGGTAGGCGGTGTGCTCGGTCGAGACGCCGTAACCGCCCCACCACAGCGTGCCTTGCTGGTCGCCGAGGTAGTTCAGCCACGCCTCGGCGATCTGCTGGGGGGAGAGATCGGTTCCCGCGCCGCTGTCTTCGAGCGCCCGGATCAGGATCATGGGCAGGGCGGTGTCGTCGTCGGGCTTGAACAGCTTGCCGGGCGCTTCGTTCAGATAGCCATCGATCTCGCCCACGTTGCGGCGGATGTCGTCGTACGTCCAGCCTTCCAACGGGGCGCCGAACCGCACCCCGATGCACTTGCCCAGCCATCCCGCGTACACCCGCTCGTCATAGTCGAGGGGGATCGTCACCAACCTCATACGTTCACCTCAGTGTGATACCCGGCACCAGGCGAACGCCCCCCGCCCAGGTCGCGAGCGAGGGGCGTCCGGTAGTCGACAAGGCGCGCTAGGATCCGTAGCTGTCGTCCAGGCAGAACTGCGCGTTCGCCGTTTCTTCGGCCAGCATCGCCTCGAGATCGCGCTCGCCGTTCTGAATCCAGCGCACCCGCACGTTGTCGAACGCGGGATAGACGCAGTCCCAGAAGTACTGCGAGCGCAGATAGTTGGCGACGCGCGTTTCCTTCATCAGCTCGGCATAGGCCACGCCCAGGACCGGGTCCTGGTCCCAGCCCAATTCCTGCCACACCCCCGGTCCGTTGGGCGGCCAGATGCCCGCCTCGGCGGCCATGCGCTGGGCTTCCGGCCCGGCCAGCCAGTTCAGGAACGCCCAGGCGGCTTCTTTGTGCCGGCTGCCAGACCACATGTAGTGGGCGTAGGCGTCGGTCCAGGCGATGCCCTCGGAATTCTCGTCATAGCGCGGCGGCGCGACGACACCCCATTCGAACTCGGCCTGCTCGGTCAGCGCGGGCAGTTCCCAGTTGGAGATCGACTGCATGGCCACCTTGCCGGACAGGAACACCAGCTCGCCATACTGATCCTGCAGCTCGGCGGGCGCGGCCACCTGATCCTCGGTCACCAGCTCCAGGCAGAAGCGGAACGCCTCCGCCGCTTCGGGTGTGTCGAGATAGCCCGCCACGTCGCGCCCATCCGGGCTGATGACGTCCGCGCCCAGGTTGAACGAGAAGGGCGACCACAGCATGCAGCCTTCGCCGCCGGCGATGGCGCCCACGCCGTACTGGTCATTCTCGCGGTCGGTAAGCTGGTTGGCGATCGCGCGGTACTCGGCCACCGTCCAGCCCGCTTCGGGGTAGGGCACGCCCGCCGCGTCGAAGATGTCTTTGTTGTACGCGATGAAGCCCGCCGAGGCTTCGCGCGGGACGCCGTAGTAGCGGCCCTCGTAGACGGTGCGCAGCTGGCCAATGGGGAACCAGCTCTCTGCCGGTTTGACGCCCGATGCTTCCATGTACGGCGTCAGGTCCTCCAGAAAGCCCTGCTGGGCCACGTCGGCGGCGTAGTAGGTCGTCCAAACGTCGGGGCCTTCATTGCCCGCGATGGCCGTGGCGACCCGCGTGTTGAAGGCGCGGCTGGGGAAGAGCGAGATCGCCACGCGGATGTTCGGGTTGGCTTCCTCGAAGGCGCGGGCCAGGACGAAGTGCAGATCGCGCGTGGCGGCTGTGTCGCGGCCCCGCTCCGTGCTCCACCAGGTGATGGTCACGACCGGCTCATCCTGCGCCTGGATGGCGCCCAGTGGGACCAGCAGCGCCGCGATCACCAGGAATATGATCCATGCGTGTTTCTTCATCTCTTGTGTCTCCTTAAGTCAGTCGTCAAACAATCCGAAAGGTTGTCGCTGCCCGTGTCGTGTCGTTCGCCATACACCTCCTCTCGACGGGTTCGTTGTGCCAGGGCACACGGCTGCGTGAGATTGTCCCTTATCCCTTCAAACCCTCGACCGAGATGCCGCCGATCAACTGCTTCTGAGCGAAGAAGAACAGGATCAGCGGCGGAATCATCGCCAGAACGGACCCAGCCATGAGCAAATTCCAGTTCGTTTCGCGCGCGCCCTGGAAGAAGCTCAAGCCCAGCGACACGGTGAACATGTCGGGATCGTTGAGGTAGATCAGCGGCTGGAGAAAATCGTTCCACACGTCGATGAAGGTGAAGACGATGACCAGCATCAAGGCGGGACGCGCCAGCGGCAGAATGATCCGCCAGAAGACGTCCAGGCGGGTGGCGCCGTCGATGTACGCGGCCTCATCGAGATCGAACGGAATGCTCATCATATACTGCCGGACCAGGAAGATCAGGAAGGGGCTGCCGGTGAAGGCGGGCAGGATCAGCGGCCAGTACGAGTTGATCAGGCCCAGCTTGGAGAACATGACGAAGCGCGGCACCAGTGTCACCTGGTAGGGGATCATCAGCGTCGAGAGCATCACCAGGAACAGGATGTTGCGCCCCGGAAAGCGCAGCCGCGCGAAACCATACGCCACCAGCGTGACCGACACCAGATGGCCCACGATGTTGGCGAACGCCAGAAAAAACGTGTTGAGGTAGAACCGGCCGAACGGCACCTCTTCGAACACTTCCGAGAAATTCTCCCACTGCGCCGGGGCGGGAATCCATTCGGGCGGGATGGCGAAGGTCTGCTGCGGTGATTTCAGCGCGGTCGAGAACATCCAGTAGAGCGGGATCATGAACACCGCCGCCAGCACGAGCAGGACAGTGTAGCCGGAAATGTTGTTGAACCGCTGCAGGCCGCGCAGCCCGAGGCGGGGCAGGTGGCGGGTGGTGGTCGTCATCGATTAGTCCTCTTGCGCTCAGCTTCGTAGTACACCCAGTATTTCGAGCTGCGGAATACCAGCAGCGTGATGATCATGATGAACACGGTCATGATCCAGGCTAGCGCCGACCCGTAGCCCATGCGCATCGACTCGAACGAGCGGTTATAGATGTACAGCATGTAGAACAGGCCGGATTGGAGCGGGCCACCGCTGCGCCCGGCGGCGATGAACGCCGGGGTGAACGTCTGGAAGGTGCCGATCAGGCCCAGCACGAGCTGGAAGAAGATGGTGGGGCTCAGCATGGGCAGCGTGATCCGCACGAACTTCTGGACGCGGTTCGCGCCGTCGACTGAGGCGGCCTCGTACAACTGGTTGGGGACGTTCTGCAAACCGGCCAGGTAGATCACCGCACTGCCGCCCACGCCCCACAGGGCCATCATGACGATGCTCGGCAGCACCCAGTCGGGATCGCTGAGCCAGCTCGGCCCGGTGATGCCGAGCCAGCCCAGCATGGTGTTCAGCAGGCCATAGCGCGGATTAAGCACCCACACCCACACCAGCGAGCTGGCGACCTTGGGCACGATATACGGCATGTAGTACATCGTGCGAAACAGGCCGATACCGCGCAGTTTCTGGTTGAGCACTACGGCGATCAGAATGCCGAAGATTACTTCCAGCGGCAGGTAGATCGCGGCGTAGGTGAGCGTCACCGTGACCGCCTTGCGGAAGAAGGGGTCCTGGGTGAAGATGCGCTCGTAATTCGCCAGGCCCACCCACTCGGGCGTGCCCACGATGTTCCACCGGGTGAAACTGAGGATGAACGAGGCCACAATCGGGCCGAGGAAGAACACGAGAAAGCCGATGATCCAGGGCGAGATGAACAGATACCCGGCGAGCGCCTCGCGCCGCTCGCTGGGCGAAAGCTGCGTCCAACTGTGCGATACCCTGGTGAGTGCGCTCATGGGGTGCTCCGGGGGAAGCCCTCTGCCGACAGCGCCAGGTTGACCAGCGCTTCGGCCAGGTCGATCACATCTTCGTTGCGGGCAAAGCGCAGGCTGACTCCGCTGGCGACGCGCACTTGCTGGACCCACCGGTCCGGGATGGCATCCAGGCCATGCCGCGCGCCGGACAACGCCCCGACGATCGCCGCGATGCTGTCGGCGTCGCGCCCGAAGTTGCAGGCCCAGAACATCCCCTGCCGAAAGTCGCCGCCCGTCATGCGCAGGATGGCGAACACCTGCGGGATCGCCTCGGCGCTCATCGAGTGGACGGGCGTCCAGAGCGCGCTGTGCAGCGGCTCCCACGCCGCGTGAATGTCGCCCGCCCGGTCGCAGATGTCCATCGCCCGGTCGAAGGCGCGCCCCAGCCAGCTATCGTCGGGAATCTGGCGGCGCGCGGTGTCGATCATCGTCTCGGGCGAGGCATCCACCATGGCGACGGCGATGGCCGCCGCGACGGCCTGGGCGGCCCACACTCCGTCGGCGTGGTGGCTGATCTCGGCGTCGATGCGGGCCAGGGCCGCGGCGCGCTCCGGATCGCCTGCGCAGACGATCCCGATGGGGCTGACGCGCATGGCCGCGCCGTCGTCGTTGTTCTGGACGTTATCCACGCCGGAGAGGGGCGGGCGCAGGCCGCGCTTGATGTTCTCCACCGCGCCATACAGCGGCTTGCCGGCGCGCTCGAAGATGCCGCCCTGGTCGATGATGTGCGTCTGCCAGGCAGCCAGCACGGCCTCGGGGGTCAGGTCGCCGCCGCAGTCCAGCAGTGCCCGCGCAGTGAGCAGACCGAACTCGGTATCATCCGTGCTTTTGGCGCCGGGGACCAGGTCGGTGATGATGCCGTACCGGCTGCGGTGTTCGTCGCTGCGCCCCAGATCGCCCATGGCGTCCCCCACGGCGAGTCCGGCCAGGCAGCCTTTGGCTTTGCTCATGAAGCGGGGGGTGTCGCGGAGCAGGTCATCCCGCGTGCGCATAAAAAAGTTCCTTTCGGTCAAAACTGCCCGTATGGGAACGTTCCCCAGACGCGGCAAAAAACAATGACTAGCGGGGCGGGCACGTGCTGTTGCGCACCCGCAATTCGCCCTCTAATACAATCTTGCGCGGAGCGCCGGGCTGTTCTCCGCGCATGCGCTCCAACAGCAGCGTCGCCGCCTGGACGCCAATCTCATATTTAGGCTTGGCGACCGTCGTCAGCGGCGGGGATGTGGTGCTGGAGGCGTCGATGTCGTCGATGCCGATGATCGACAGATCATCGGGAACGGTGAGCCCGGCTTCCTTGGCCGCGATCAAGGCGCCGATGGCCAGCAGATCGTTGCCCGCAAGCACAGCGGTCGGCGGGTTGGCCAGCGATAGCAACTGGCGCATGGCGGCCGCGCCCTCCGCCTGGGAGTAGGGGCAGCGCACCACCAGCCCCAGGTCCAGGGGCAGACCACAGCGCTGGTGCATCTCGATATAGCAGTGGTAGCGGGCGTCGGGGCGGCGGCGCTGCGAGATCCCCGCGATCAGCCCGATGCGCCGGTGGCCGAGCGCGATCAAGTGCTCGAGCGCCGTGTTGACCGCGCCGACCGAGTCACTCCCAACGGAATCGAACTCCGGGTAATCGTCGCCCGAGCCGAGCAGGACGGTGGGCGTGTTCAGCGCGCGCAGCTCGGCATCGGCGATCCGGATGGGGTTGAGCACCAGACCGTCGAAGCGGTTGCGGCGGACGGTCTGCAGGTGGACCAGCTCGCGCCCGGCATCCCAGTCACTGTTGAGCAGAGCCACGGTGTAGCCCTGCGCTTCACACGTGTCCTGCATGCCGCGCGCGACCTCCGGCCAGAAGGGGTTCATGATGTCCGGGATGGAAAGGGCGACCATAAGCGTTTGATCGGTGCGGAGGCTGCTGGCGACGATATTGCGCTCGTAGCCCAGCATCTCGATCGCGGCCAGGACGCGCGCGCGCGTCTTTTCCGCCACGCGCAGGTCCTCGCCGTTCACGACGCGCCCGACCGTGGTTTTGGACACGCCGGCCAGACGCGCCACATCTTTGATCGTCGGCTGCCTGGGTTTCGACACCGTCCGTCCGCCTCTCCGACCAATGGGGAACGTTCCCATTCACACTATAGTATAGCTGTGGCGCGCTGTCAATCCCCCCGCCCGCCATGGTGCGATGCGGGTCCGGGACAAGAGGCTCACCACAGAGATCTCAGAGGACACAGAAAGAGGGATGCTCTGGGTGTCTCTCCTGTCTACCTCTCTGTGATCTCTGCGTGCTCGGTGGTTCAAATCCCGCCCGCGATTCGTTGCGCCGGTGCGGGATCGCGCTCGTCAGGCGGTGGGGAATGTTCCTTTGAGCAGACCTTCCAGATGGGTTTTTACGCCCGGCCATTCCCGGTCGAGGATGCGGAACCAGGCGGTGTCGCGGCTGCGCCCCTTGACAATCATGTGATTTTCCTGAATGCCCTCCAACTGGAAGCCCATGCGCAGCGCCGCGCGGCGCGAGCGCTCGTTGCGGGCATCGCACTTCCACTCGACGCGCCGGTACCCCAGCTCGAACGCGCGGGCCAGCATCAGGTAGGTTGCTTCCGTGTTGGCATAGGTGCGCTGAGCGATCGGGCTGTACCAGATGCTCCCCAGCTCGATTCGCAGGTGATCCGGCGTGTTGTTCAGATAGTTGGCCATGCCGACCGGTTGCCCGGTTGCGATGTCGATCACGCAGAAGGGCAGGCCGTTGGGCGCGCCAGCCTGCCGGCGGGCGTAGTCCGCGAACGCCTCGAGCGATGCGAACGGACCGGCGAACATGTAGCGCCAGATGAGATCGTCCGCATCATACGCGCCCATCGAACGGCCGCCCCAGGCGATCGGGCCCCCGTTGCAGACGGCGTACAGTGCCTCGACGTGACGCGTCATGTCGAGCGGTTCCAGGCGGATGTGCTCGCCCTCCAGCACGACTGGCTCCGGTTTGAGGGGCAGAGCCGATCGCCGCTGCAGGACGGCATCAGGGAGCGTATCGGGGAGGTTGCCGGTCATTATGCCATTGTCGCTTTCTGCTGTGCGGTGAGACCCGGTCTACGGCACGCACCGGGGCAGATCACCCGCCCCGGCGCGAATTCGTGTGGTTATACTCCAGCCGCCAGCGTTCGGCAAGGATGGCGCAAACCGCGCCGTGCCCCTGTCACGCGGCCGGATTCATCACCTGGCCGAGAAACAGGATCGAGCCGGTCTGCCGGTCGTAGATCGTGTAGATGAACGGGCGATCCAGGCGCAGCACGATCGGCTCGACCTCCACCGGGGCGGACATCACACCCACGATGATCGCCGTCGCAGCTGCCGCTTCGGTGCCCGCTTCGTCGACGCCGATGTACGCCTTATGCAGCGCCGCCGAGACGAACAGAACCTGGTCTACGGACGCCGGATCGAACATGCCGGTCAGGTCGGCGAGCTCGGGATCGAAGACGTCGACCATCCCCAGCGCCTCCAGCGACGCGCTCAGGTCCAGCGACGTCTCGAACTCGAAGCGCGGCATGGCGAGCTGAACCGTCTGAAATGCCAGCGACTGGCAGATGGCGTCGAACTGTTGCTGGTCCAGCGCGGACTGGACCGCCTCGAACTGGCCCTCGCCGGGCAGCACGATGAGCATCGCCACGTCGCCGCCGAAGTACGGCAGCTCGACCGCCTGGAAGCCGTCACCCTGCAGGTAGGCCAGGGATTCCTGCTGGGCCATCATCGGCACGGTGACCGTCGAGCCGTCGAGCAGCGCGAACGTGTCATCCTGTGTCGCGCTCTCCTCGAACGGGTTGAGCCACGAGCCGTTGAAGTAGATCGCGTTGACCAGCACCATGCGCGTATCCGTGGTCACGCTGCCCGGCCCGAGCATGTCCTGGATTTTGTCTTCGGTCTCGTCCTCTATCCAGGCGTTGATCGCCTCGCGCGCTTCGTCCGGCAGGCGCATGAAGTCCGTGAAGAACAGCCCGCCGCTGTAGAACTCGCGCACCAGGTCGATGTACGCCTCGAGGAACGGGTAATCTTGCTGAGCCCACAGGGAGCTGGCGATGTTGAGCTGCAGCCGCTCGCCTTCGCCAGCGCCTTCCGCTCCCTCGCGCTCCGCGAGGCTGCTGTTCAGAGCCGAAAACGCGGGATGCAGGTCATCCGGCGCGAGCCCGTACTGCAGCGCGCTGGTGATCTGTTGGGCTGTGTCCCCACGCGCGGCAGCCAGCAGCATGCCGAACGCCTGCGAGATGCTGAACGGGGAGAAGATCAGGTTGGCGTCGCCCTCGCGGGCCGCCCGCTGGTAGAAATCGAACGCGAATGCATTGTTGCCCGCGACGAGCAGGGCGGAATCATCTTCCTGGGAGTTGGCTGGCAGTGCACTGGCCCCCAGCGCACCGGCGAAAACGCCCGCCAACACAAGGCCAATCACGGTCCGCTGAATGTGACGATTCATGGTCATGTCTCCTATGTGATATCGCTGACATGATTATGACGTTCGCCGGGGCCCAAAAGTTCCGCGCACGGCGAACGGTCCCCGGCGTCCGGCTGGCGCGCATCTCAGACGATGATCACGTGCACCGCGCCCGGCCCGTGCACGCCTTTCACCGGGATGTTCGCGATGTCACCGGTCCGGCTGGGGCCGCTGACCACCATCAGCGTGCTGGCCGCCCCGAAGGCCAGGCCAGCCGCCCGCCACCCCTCGACCCACGCTTCGAAGGTGGGAACGATCCGGCCGGCCTGGAGCACGGCGATATGCACTAGCGGGAGCAGCGACACCAGGCGGGGCTTGCCTTCGCCCGCCGTCAGGACCAGGCCGCCGGTGCCCGCCAGCCCCGCGTCCGCGCCGGTGATCCCCACCCGCACGCTCGGGTCGTCCACCGCCCGGCGAATCCCGGCGTCGTCGAGCGCCGCCGCCAGGCCGGGCAGCGGGACGTGAGCCAGGTCCCAGCTCAGCACGGCCGTATCGCTGCCGAGCAGGTTCAGAATCTGCCGGACGCCCTGCGCAGCAGACTCCACGCTGTGGACCGTGCAACCCAGTTTTTCGGCCTCGCTGGTGAAACGCCGTTGCAGCCCGGCGGGAGAGGTGTCCTCGATGGGCACCATCGCGCGGCGCTCGGCCAGCGGCGGCGTGTCCGCGAACGGCTGGCGCGCCGCCCGCAATCTGCCCAGGATGCGGTCCCGGCTAGTCATGATCGCGGCCCTCCTGCCTGTCTCGCCACAGCTCGTAGAACGACCGGGACGCGGGCGGCGGCAGATTCCGGTAGCGGGTCCAGCCATCGAGCGGGCCGGGCAGTCGCCGGGGCGCCAGCCGCAGGCCCCAGCGAGCGCCTCTCCGCGCCAGCGTGAACAGGCGCGACGCGCCGCTGGCGGCCGCCCAGCCGCGCAGCCCCATGGACCACAGCGCCGGGCTGTGTCCCTGCTCCACCAGATCGTGCCGCAGATCGAGCAGCATGCGGGGTAGGTCGATACGCACCGGGCAGACGTCCTTGCACCTGCCGCATAGGCTGCTGGCATAGGGCAGCGGCGTGGCGTTCTCCAACCCGGCGAGCAGCGGCGTGATCACCGCGCCGATTGGCCCGGAGTAGATCGAGCCATAGGCGTGGCCGCCTGCCGTCCGGTAGACCGGGCACGCGGAGAGACACGCACCGCAGCGGATGCAGGCCAGCGCTTCCGCGTAGGCTGTGGCGTAGATCGCGCTGCGCCCGTTGTCGACCAGGATCACATAAATCTCTTCCGGGCCGTCCGTCTCGTTGGGGCGGCGCGGGCTATGAATCATCTGGGTGTAGACCGTCATCACCTGGCCGTTGTTGCTGCGCGACAGCATCTGCGCCAGCGTCGTGAAGTCCTCGACGGTCTCGATCACCTTCTCGATGCCGACGATGGCCACCAGCACGCGCGGCAGGGTCGTGACCATGCGCCCATTGCCCTCGTTGGTGGAGAGGCACAGGCTCCCCGTCTCCGCGATGATGAAGTTGCCTCCGCAGATGCCCAGGTCGGCTTCCAGAAAAGCCCGTCGCAGGCGCTCGCGCACGAACTGCGTCATCTGCTCGGCGTCGTCGGTGGGGGGCATGGCCAGCTCGCGCACGAACAGGTCGCGAATGGTGTCTTTGGACATGTGCAGCGCCGGGCCGACGATGTGGCTGGGGTGCTCCCCGGCGATCTGGACGATATACGCGCCCAGGTCGGTCTCGAGCACGTCCAGACCGTGGCTCTCCAGCGCCGTGTTGAGGCCGATCTCTTCGGTGAGCGTGCTCTTGCTCTTGACGATGCGCCGCGCCTCGTGCCGGTCGATCAGGTCCAGGACGAGGCGGTTGGCCTCACTGGCATCCTCCGCCCACAGCACGTGCATGCCGTTGGCCTGCATCCGGGCTTCCGCTTGTTCGAGCAGGTCGGGAAGGTGGCGCAGGGCGCGGCGTTTGGCCTCGGCAGCCTGCTGGCGCATGTGCTCGCCGTGCTCGCGCCCGAAGGCAAACAGAGACTCCGCCCGCGCTCTTTTGCTGTTGGTGGTCGAAACGGCCAGCGCCGCCTGTAACTGGGGATCGCCAATCGCGATCCGGGCTTTGGGGATGAATTGGTTGGAATCGACGTCCATGTGTGGGATCTTCTTCCGGTCCTCCTGCCGGCGCGCTGGCGGCATGCCGCGCGCCTGTTCCATGACACCTGGAGCAAGTCTACCCCAAAATCGCCAGGACCGTGAGTAATCCTCGCCGGGTACGAGGGAGCCGGGGGGTATCTGCACCGGCCAGCAAACGAACACAGCCTGGGTGCGCCAGGCTGTGCGTGAGTTCGTAGTGCCGCTCGAGAAGCGGAATCAGTCGCCCGCACTCGCTTCGGCAGGGACCTGCTTGATGATCTCGAGCTCGATCGCGATCTTGATCTGGTCGCCGACCAGGACCCCGCCGGTTTCCAGCGCCTGATTCCAGGTCAGGTTCCAGTCCTTGCGGTTGATCGTCGTCGTGGCGCTGAAGCCGGCGCTGGTGGTGCCCCACGGGCTTTGGGCCTGCCCGGCATACTCCACGTCCAGCACGACTTCGCGGGTAATATCGCGGATGGTCAGAGCGCCCACGATGCGGCCGGTGTTCTCGCCGGTCTTGACCACGCGCGTGCTCTTGAAGGTCAGGTAGGGGTACTGCTCCGCGTCCAGGAAATCGGGGGAGCGCAGGTGACCATCCCGCTGCGCCTCTTTGGTGTTGATGCTGGCGGCCTCGATTTGGACCTCCACGCTGGACTGCTCCGGGTGTTCTTCGTTGAAATCGACGGTGCCGGTGAATTTCTCGAACCGGCCGCGCACGTTCGAGATCATCATGTGACGGACGGTGAAGTTGATTTCCGAATGGGCCGGATCAATGTTCCAGTTCATGCTGTGTTCTCCTCTAGTGACTGGCGGCGGACGGGAAGTCGCCGCTGAGTATCTTAATCTACTCCTGAGTCTAGAGGGCCAGCGTAACGGGAGCGTCAGCGCCAGCGTAAACACACTATAAGAATGGCGTCAATCGGTCGAAAGCTCCGCCTCCAGCCGCTCGATTTCGGCCAGCAGCAGGCGCCGTCCCCCTTCCTCGGCGATGACTCGCGCTTCCGCCAGGTGCTTTGTCGCCTCGCGGCGGGGCAGCAGCGGCGCGAGCCAGAGCCGGATCTGGGCGGCGAGGTGCTGCGTGCCCAGGGAGTCGGCTTTCGCCATCGCCGCGGACAGCCGGTGAATCGCCAGGGTGACATCTCCGCGCTGGCGGGCTACCAGTCCCAGGTTGGCGGTCAACCCGGCGATGCGCTCCAGATTATGTGTCTGTTCGGCCAGCGCCAGCCCCTGCTCGAAGAATCCTTCCGCGGCGTCCAGGTTTCCCGCTGCCAGCGCGATCTCGCCGGAGGTGGAATACAGGTACGGCTGCAGCGCGAGCATGCCCATATCCCGGGCCAGGGCCAGGCCGGTGCGGGCATGGTCCGCGGCCGCTGGATCCTCGAGCAGGTGCAAATGGTAAGCCAGGTTGTTGTGCGCCAGAATGGTCCGCATCGGAGCCTCGAGGTGGCGGGATCGTTCGGCCTGGGCCAGCGCCATGCGGTACAGGGTGATCGCCTGGGGGAGGTCGCCTTGCTGGGCGGCAACACTCCCCAGCTCGAAATCGAGGTGTGCCGTGTAGATCGGATCGATGGCTGCGCCTGGGTACTGCTCTGCGGCGGCCTGGAGGTGTTCCTTGCCGCGCTGCAGGTGCCCGGCGGCGGCGTCCAGATGCGCGCCTTCGAGCGAGAGGGCGGTGCCCATCAGCAGTTCGGAGCGGGCGGCAACGATGGTGCTGGGAGCATCGTGCGTCGCGGGATACTGCCTGGCGAGCGCGACGACCTCGGCGTAGCGCCCCTGAGTCAGGAGGGTCTCGCCCAGGGCCAGCCGCGCCTCGCAGATCGGCGCGACCGCCTGCGTCGTTTCCGCCAGCCGGAGCGCATCCCGCAGCGTTTCGGACGCCTGCGTCATGTGCCCGGCCCGGTATTGGGCATCCCCCAGCGCCATGAGCGCCTCGAAGCGGTGCTCGTCCGACGTGCCGGGGACCAGCGCCTGCTCGAAAAAGTTGATGGCTTCCGCCCAGGCCGCGAGCTGCACGGCCTGCCTGCCGGCGCGCAGAGCATACGGGGCGGCGCGCTCGGGCACATTCCCTTCGGCGAAGTGAAACGCGATCAGACCCGCCGCGTCCTCGGAGTGTCGACCGGCCACCGTTTCCAGTGCTTCGGCGACGCGGCGGTGCAGCATCCGGTGCCGCACCTCGCCGACCTCGCGGTAAGCCACTTCGAGAGTCAGGTTGTGGTCGAAGCGGTAGTGGGTCGCGCCGTGCGGGTGCATGATCCCGGCGGCCTGCAGCTCGTCGAGGGCGGTCAGCGCCGCGGTTTCGGACAGCCCTGCCGCGCGATACGCGACCTCGACTTCGAAGTCGCGTCCGATCGCCACGGCGGCGTCCATCATCCGCCGCGCCGCATCCGTCAGGCGCGCCAGCCGCTCCTGGATGAGGCTGTAGATCGTGTGCGGCACTCCCGGGGACGAGGCCAGCCGGTTGAGATCCACCACACCCTGCGCCTGGAGGATGCCAGCCTCGCGCGCATGGCGGACCAGCTCGGCCAGGACATACGGATTGCCTTCCGAAATGCGTCCTAGCCATTCCGCCAGCGGGTAAGCGAAATCGGGGCTCAGGTGCCGGGCCACGCTCTCGACTTCCGGCGTCGAGAAACGATCCAGCGGGATGCGAACCAACTGGTCCCGGCGGATCAGCGATTGGAGCAGCGTCGACAGGGAGGAATCGGCATGTTGGGGGCGCGCAGCCGCTACGAACATCACCGGCGCCTGTGCGGTCTGTCGGATCAGATATCCCAGCAGCGCCAGCGTGGAGGAATCCGCCCAATCGATGTCATCCAGAAACACAACTACCGGCCGGTGTGCGGCCAGAGCCTGCACGAACTGGCTCATGCCTTCCCACAACCGCGCCTCGTCTGGCTCGGCCGCCGCTGTTCCGGCTTCCAGTCCCCATTCCGGCAGCAGACGCGCGACCTCGTTCAGCCACACCTTGGGCGTCTGCGCGATCACGCTATCGCGCAGCAGGTCCCACTGCGGCGCGGCGCGCAGGCTGCGCAGGGCCTCGATCAGCGGCTGGTAGGGCAGATGCTGCTCGAGTTCGTGCCCGGTTCCGATCAGGGCCAGGGCATTGACCCGCGCGATGAATTCCTGCCCCAGCCGAGACTTCCCGACGCCCGCCTCGCCTTCGATCAGGGCGAGCTTGTGTGGCACTGTGGCGAACAGGCGCTGCAAGACGCTCAATTCCGCCTCGCGCCCGGTGAAGGGCAGGATCCACACCGGCTCTGGTGTGGCGCGCGGCGCCAGCGGCGACAGGGGCGGGGCCTGGGGTTCCATCGTGTCGTTGACGATCGCGTCGTACAACTGGCGCGTTTCGGTCATGGGGGGAACGGCCATCTCTTCATCCAGCAGCCGCCGGAGCCGGTCGTAGCGGCGAATGGCGCCAGCCCGGTCGCCCGCCAGATAATGCAGGCGCAGCGCCGCCCGCTGCAGGTCTTCCTGCAAGGGGTCGAATTCCAGCGCCCGATCCAGCGCCTGTAGCGCCGCTGCGTACTCGTTCTGGGCTTCCAGCCGGTTCGCCAGCGCCGAAAAACCGCGCACCGCCAACCGGCGATAGCGCTCCGCCTGGGCCATGAGCCAGTCGTCGAACTCCGGCGCGGCGTCCAGCCCGAACCCGCTCAGGAACTCCCCCTGGTAGAGCGCCAGCGTGGCGCGCAGGTCCGCCAGATCGTCCACCGGCGGTGAGAGCTTCCGCTCGAACGTGCGCACGTCGACCCCCGCCGCCGCGCTCAAACCGAGCTGATCGCCATCCACGACCAGCCACCGGTCCAGCACTTTGCGCAGCTCGTAGAGCGTGGTCCGCAGGGACTGCTGCGCGGCGGCCCGGTCCAGGTCGGGCCAGAAGGTGCCCAGCAGGTGATCGCGCGTGCGGGGATGGGCCTGCGCGGCCAGGTAGTACACCAGCGCGCGGCTCTTGCGCCGCCGGATGGTCAGCGGCTGCCCGTCGAGCTCGATGCGAGGCTGCCCCAATAACCGGATCGATAACATCCTGCGTGAAGGCCCCAGTGTTCAGACGGATGCGACTCTCAACTCGCCCTCGGCTCGCCCTCTGCTCCCCTGCGCGAGCGTGACGCGGCTACGGCGGCGCTGCGATCACGCCAACGCAGATAGGCTTTGGTGATCTCTTCTGCGATGGCCGGAATAATGGCCAGCCCCAGGACAATCGCCCACTCGGTCGGGCTGAGGAAATGCGTGTTGAAAATCGGGTGCAGGAACGGGATGTTGACCACGGCCAGCAACAGCGCGATCGAGATGCCCACCGCCACTTGCATAGCCCGGTTGGAGAACACGCCGATCCGCGCCAGCGAGGCTTTTTCGGATCGCACCGTGTACGCGCGGAACAGCTCGCACATCGACAGCGTGACAAAGGCCATCGTTTCGGCGGTTTGCACGTCGGTGCCGGTCCAATCGTACTGGAACAGGTAGAGAAGCGGATTCTTGCCGCCGGGCACCGCGTCGATGCTGTCCAGGTGCCAGATCAGACCCAGCGCGAACGCGCCCAGGACGACAGCGGTTTGCACGATCGTCTGCACGGTGATCCCCAGCCGCATCGGGCGGTTGATGATCGGCTCGCTGGGGCCGCGCGGCGGCTCGTTCATCACGTTCGGGTCGCCCTTTTCCATGGCCAGCGCCAGGGCCGGCGCGCCATCGGTGATCAGGTTCAGCCACAGCAGTTGGATAACGGTCAGCGGTGCGGGCAGTCCGGCCAGCGTCGCCAGGAAGATGATCATGATCTCGGCGAGGTTGGACGATATGAGGAAGAACACGAACTTGCGGATGTTGTTGTAGATCACCCGGCCCTGCTCGATCGCGGCGACGATGCTGACGTAATTGTCGTCGGTCAGCACCATGTCGGCGCTGCCTTTGGCGACATCGGTGCCCGAAATCCCCATCGCCACCCCGATGTCCGCCCGTTTGATGGCCGGGGCATCATTCACCCCGTCGCCGGTCATCGCGACGATTTCGCCATTGGCCTGCAGCGCTTCGACGATCCGCATCTTGTGCTCGGGCGAGACCCGCGCGAAGACATCGGTGCGCTTGACCTCTTCGCGGAGCGCCGCGTCATCGAGTTGGCTGAGCTGCGGCCCGGTCAGCACCTGGTGGTCTGCGGAAAGAAGGCCGATCGTCTTGGCGATAGCGCGGGCCGTGTTGGGGAAGTCGCCCGTGATCATGATCGTCCGGACTCCGGCGTTCATCGCCTTCGCCAGGGCGGATGGCACCTCGGGCCGGGGCGGGTCGATCATGCCGATCAACCCGGCGAAGATCAGGCCGTGCTCCAGGCTTTCGACGTCCGCGACGTCCGGCATGTCGGCCGTAACCCGGTAGGCCTGGCCCAGCACGCGCAGCGCGTTTTGCGTCATGGCTTCGTTAGCCGCCAGAATGCGCTGGCGCTCCTCCTCGGTGAGGGGCGCGATGCTGTCATCCATGCGCTGGTAGTGCTGGCAGGAGTTCAGCACCATGTCGGGGGCGCCTTTGACCAGCACCGCATAGCCGGAGTGCTGCGTCTCGTCGAACGGTGAGGCATCGTCTTTGCGCGGCTCGCGCAGCGCGTGAATCGTCACCATTCGCTTGCGGGTGGCGTCAAAGGGCACTTCCTGCACGCGGGGGTACGCGCGACTGTGCTCGTTCAGGCTGACACCCGCCTTGATCGCGGCGCTCATCAGCGCGGTCTCGGTGGGATCGCCCACCATGCGCATCGACTTCTGGCCGTTGTCGGTGGGCGTGACCTCGACCACAGCATCGTTGTTGAGCTCGGCCACCCACAGAGTCGTGAGCGCGCCGGGGTGTTCGCGCAGATTGACGGTCGTCTCGCCGAGCCGGAACTCATCGCCAACGATCTCGATGGTGGCCCCATCGACCCACAGATGGGTGGCTGTCATCTCGTTTTGGGTGAGCGTGCCCGTTTTGTCGGAACAGATGACCGTCGCGGAGCCCAGCGTCTCGACCGACGACAGGCGGCGGATCAGCGCGTGGCGCTTGATCATTTCCTGCATGCCCAGGGCCAGGCTGATCGTCACCACGGCGGGCAACCCTTCCGGGACCGCCGCAATCGCCAGCCCGACCGCGATCATGAACATCTCAAGCGGGGCATAGCCGCGCAGCCAGCCGACCAGAAACACCAGCGCGCAGATCACCAGGGACGCCGTGCCCAGCGTCCTGCCCAGTTGATCCAGCCGGCGCTGCAGGGGAGTTTGCTCCCGATCCATCGACTGCAGCATCTGCGCGATCAGGCCGATCTGGGTGTGCATGCCGGTGCTGACGACCAATCCCCTGCCGCGACCGTAATTGACCAGCGTGCCCATGAAGGCCGTGTTTTTCTGGTCGCCCAGCGGGATGTCTTGTTGGAGGTGGACGTGGGCGTCTTTTTCGGCGGCGGCGGACTCGCCGGTGAGCGCCGATTCGTCGACGCGCAAGTTCACCGTCTCCACCAGCCGCATATCGGCGGGCACAAAGTTGCCGGCTTCGAGCAGGACCAGATCGCCGGGCACGAGTCTGGTTGACGAGATCATCTGGCGATGGCCATCGCGGATAACCTGCGCTTCGGGCGCGGCCAGCTTGCGCAGGGCCGATAGGGCCTGCTCGGCGCGCCGCTCCTGGATGACGCCCAGCGCGGCATTGAGCACCACAATCGCGGCGATGACGGCGGCTTCAATGAAGTCACCCAGCGCTGCCGAGATCACGGCGGCGACCATCAGCATGATGATGACAAAACTGTTCAGTTGCTCCCAGAGCAACTGCCAGAAGGTTGGCGGTTTGGACTCGGCCAGTTGATTGGGGCCGTATTCGTGCAAGCGCCGTTCCGCTTCCTGGCTGGACAATCCGTGCTCCACCGACGAGTTCAAATACCGGACGGTGGCTCCGGGGTCGAGTGCGTACCAGGAATTGCTGTCTGTTATCTCGATTGTAGACGGCGTTCCGACTGTCATTAAATCCTCCGAATGTTGCCGTTTCGCCTCCAAAGTACATCTTTGGAAGCCCTTATTCCGTTCTGCAAGCCCTGCTTCTTGGCTTCCAGCGAGTCATCTCAACAGGGGTCGAACCTGTACGCAAGACGTTACCGGGCTCTGCGGTCCCCGGACGGGATGCCAGGGTTGTTCGATTGGAGAAGTCCGGGGACAAACAACCGGCCTGCCGGTTCATCTCGAACCTGGACATCAGGACACATGCTGACCTGGCTGGCGGTCGCGTCGCCGGCGCCGACCCGTTGTCAGTCGTGCCTGACATTCCAGATCAGTGTTGCAGCGAGGCTTGTCAGCGCGATGTGATTAGCGGCCACTCCTTGTTCTTCAGCTCAAGCGATTTCCAGGCTGGTGTGGCGCGCATACCGGCTGGGAATTAATGCCCTCTTTTCCGCTGACGCTTCGGCGCAGGTAATGCTCTTTCCGGATGTCCTGGCTCAAAGTGTACAAGGTTTCGTCATATTCGGCTAAATGCCGGGCGGTTGACTGAGCATCGGACCGGTCGAACATCGACACGCGACCGAGCTGCACCCGGTGGGGGCTTCGAGTCCGCCAGATCGGGGGAGTTAGCACATGGAACTGCCCCAAGCGCGCGTTCTTTTCCTCTCCCTATCACCGGATCGCTTCATGAGCAGCGCTGCGACGACGACCACACCGGTAACGACCGTGATCCACAGCTATTCCGTTCCCCATTTCATGCGCGAATCTCCCTACAAGCCGGATCATAGGCTGCGCCTTCGCAACGTCATAGAGGCCATGCCTGCACGATCGCCAAAACCATTCTACGGGCTGGAGCAGCGGATCCATCCCCCCAATTTTTAGGGGGTGAACAGGGATTTATTCGAGATCCCAAAAACAATGTGATGTAAGCTTCAAAGCATCACGTTTATAGTAGTTCTATTATAAACTACTATCCAGATCGTGATTCAATAGGAACCCCCAAATATTTGGGGGTCTGGGGAGAAGGCGTTTTCGCTGGGGGAGGACGTGAACAACGACCAGCGCAGTCCATTCAACACGCGGGCGGGCCTGAAGGGGTTGATCATCGCCGGCTTTCTCCCCTCCATGCCGGCCTGTGCAGTTGTCGCTACGCTCCCGGCACTTTGAGCAGCAGGCCGACCACGTAACCGGCCAATGCGCTCACGGTGCCGATGACCGCCATTTCCAGCCCGCTCTTGCCGGGGTGCCCGACCGTCACGCGGGCCTTGTATGCTCCGACCAGGAACAGGGTCAGCGCCGAGATCAGGATCGACACGATCATGCTCGCCTTAACCGACAGAGCCAGGAACGGGACAAGTGGAATGAGCGAGCCAATGATCGCCGAAAAGCCCACGATCAGCGCAGCCTGCAGCGCGTGTCCGCGGTTAGTTGGTGAGAGCTGGTGCTCCTCAGCCATCATGACCTGCACCCAGGTATCTTCGTCAGCCGTGATAGTCCGGACGATGTGATCGAGCAGTTCGTCGTTGAACCCCTTCTTCTCGTAAATGTCGTAGATCTCCTGGCGTTCCAACTCCGGCACGCGCACGATGTGCCGGTATTCGCGCTCGCGCTCGCTCTCGTAGAAGGCCGATTCGGCCAGCGTGGACGTGTACGCGACGGCGCCCATCGAGATTGACTCAGCGAAGGTGGCGGCGAGGCCCGCCACTATCACGATCTGCGAGTCGCTCGTCGCTGCCGCCACGCCCAGGATCACCCCGAGCACGTTCACCAGCCCATCCTGCCCGCCCAGGATAATGTCCGCCAGGCCGGAAGCCTGTTTGTGTGGATCGTGCCGGGTATGGTACTCGACGTCCGCTTGAGATGTGGCGCGCGCGTTGTGGGGTCCGAGGGATTTCACGCCAGGAGAAGTCGTTCCGTTCATGATTCGCTTGCTCCGTTTCGTGGCTCAGGTTCACGTGCCGACCGCACTCGATTCGAGTCTCACTTGCCGTCGCCGTCAAATACAGCGATCGGCACTATATCCATAGTGTATCCCTTTCTGGGCGGCGTGCATCTTCTGATGCTCGTCTCATCATTGGCACTTTTGCACGTTGCGACCGGCGCGACGCCCGGTTATGAAGCGAAAATGTTGTTAGAGGGTCAACTCAGGGTTGGGGGACAAAGCGCTTTCATGGGGAGAGGACGTGACCAGCGGCCAGAGCGGTTCATACACATTGCGGGTGGGCCGGCATGGGGGGATCGATGAACGCGAGCGTCCCTCCATGCTGGCCCGCTTGATGCAGCGTCTAAGGGGCGTAGGCCGTCAACAGCGGAGACGCGTTGTGCGGCGTGGCGCGTCCCGCCGGGTCAACCAGGAAGTCGAGGAACTCGTGAGCCGGTGCGGGCGAGCCAAGCTGGTGCAGATGGAGCCGGACCTGAGCGCGGCACGCCGTCGCATCGTTGATGATCTGCAGCAGGATCTCCCATACCCTCAGGGATGTGCCCGCACTCAGGAAGACGGGTTGAACCTGGCGCTGCAGCGCGGCTGGACTCAGCTCATCGACGAAGTCGCGGATTTCTTCTTCCAGGGCATCCCATTCGGCGCGGATGCTGGCCCGGGTGGGGAGCTGCGCCTCTTGCAGAAACTCCACGTCGCCATGCCACAGATAATTCACCCACAGGTTTTCATTCGCCACCATGCGCACGAGTAACGTCCGTAGGGATGGGCTCGTGTCGCTCACCGGCTGGGTGAACTGCGCTTCGCTGAGCGCCATCACCGGGCGCCAGAGCTGGTGGTTCGCCCAATAGTGGTAGTCGAGCAGCCGGGTGAGAGCGGGCTTGTCCACTGAGTCATCCTCCGGTCGTTTTCTCGCTGTTAACAGGGGTGGTGGGTGCGAGCAGAGTCGCGCGCGGGGCCTTTCCATCACGAGTCCCGGCTACCGCGGCCAGGGCTAATCGTCTCTCTTCCGGTAGGTGAGGATCATGACCCCCGTGCGGGTCGCCTTCGAATAGACGAGCTGCAGCCGCTTCAGATCGCCGCCGCCGTCGAAGAGACGCTGGCCGCGCCCCACGATCACCGGGTGCACCATGAGCGTGAGCTCATCGAGGAGATCGGCCTGGAGCAGGGATCGAGTGAGGGTGGTGCTGCCGGCAACCGTGATGTTCTTGCCGGGCTGCTGCTTGAGCCGGGCGAGCTCTTCCGCCAGGTTTCCCTTAATCAGCGTGACGTTGTCCCATTGGCCCCACGAGACCCGATCCAGGGTGGTGGAGACGACGATCTTGGGGATGTTGTTGATGTGGCTGGCGTAGGGCTCGTCCGTCGAGTTCGGCCAGTAGGCCGACCACTGTTGATAGGTCACACGCCCCAGGAGGATGATGTCCTCACCGGCGATCTGCATGCCCAGGCCGGCCATCATGTCCTCATCGAAGTGATCGAACTGCCATTGCTCGGGCGATTCCGTTACGCCGTCCAGCGAGATGAACAGCCCGGCGGTCAGTTTTCTGGTGCTGGGTGGCTGGGTAGTCTGGGAGGTCGCTTGCGTTGCGTCTGCCATGTGTTGTCTCCGTGTGTGATGGCGCAGCCAGTCGTCGTGCGTTGTGAATTCGAACTTATGTTCTATAGGATACATCATTTACGCCAAAAAGTCAATCAATATCTTTTTATTCCGTGGATAAACTCACAGATTGGATTTCCATATTCTTTTCCCCATTCTGAACAGCGTGGCTAACCGGAACTACGACTCGTTCTGGGCGGCGCTCTCCAGTGGCACCTCCAGCGCATCGGTGCGCCGCCCTGCGGAGCGCTCGCCGCGCCCGTGCCGCTTCTGCCGCCCTGCCCACACATAGAGCAGCCCGTCCGAGCCGCGCGCCATTTCTACCCGGCGCCGCACGTGCGCGCCGCCGCGCGGCAGGGTCTCCTCGAAGACGCGCAGCGCGCGCTCCGGCACCAGGATGCGTCCCTGCGCCCCAACCAGATCGCGCGGGAGCTGATCCCATTCGATCATGCGGGCGCGGCGCAACCGCATCGAGCCGTCGGCGGACTGGCGCTCCGGGACGAACGGGATGAAAAACGGTGGCATCTCGGTAGCCAGACGGTAGCGCCACATGCCCTCGGCCGGCGGGGCATCGGGCTGGGGGCGCTCCCACTGGCTGCGGCGATCGATGATGCGCCCGTGCGGACCCTGGTGCTGCGCTTCGACCGCCCACGCCATGTTCGCGGTCTCGTCGCGGATGAAGGTCACCGCCTCGAGCACGGGCCCGCGCAGGCGGTTGGCCGTCACGCGCGGGATGAACAGCAAGGGTCCCGCGTCCTGGCGCGGCTGGTCGGCGAAGGGATCGCCCGCCAGCTCGAAGAAGCGCCAGGGACGATCCACATCAATCTGGCTGTCCGAATAGGCCGCCGAATCCACCTGGGTCCTGCCGCCGAAGGTGTCGTAAACGGCCAGCGAGGTGAGCTGTACCAACGAGCCCGCCGGCACGCGCACGGGCAGGATGTACCAGTCGTCGCCGTAGGATGCGGTGAACTCCGCCATCGCCAGCCGCGCGATGTCGCCGCCGGCCGCCTCCAGACCGGCGAAGTTCACTTCGCGATCTTCGAAGGCCCACCAGCGCGGGGCTGGCATCCCGGCGTAGCGCACGCGCGCCGGCAGCATGGTGATCGTTTCCGCCACCGGCTTTACTTCGGACGTGGCGCGCTGGACCCGGCTCACGTCGAAGGCGTGCCAGTCCAGCCGCCCGCCGGTGTACTCGGCTTTCAGATTGACCATCGCGCTGGACAGGGTCGCGCCCACCGCGAAACGGTACGCCATGCGCGCCGGGACCCACGCGCCGTCTTTGTCCTGTCCGGGCGGCTCGAAGAAGCGCGACTCGTACCACCGCGCGTATTCCGCTGCTACCGTGACCAAGACCCCGGCATAGGCTTCTGGCACCGGTATGCGGCCAAAGGTCCTGGGCAGCGCATCGCGGGCAGCATAGACGGCGCGCCCGTCCGGGGCGGTGCGCGCCAGCAGCGCCATCACGCGGTCGGGAGGGCCATCGTACTGGAGCGCGAAGGCAGTCCGGGCCGCCTTCCGCAGCTCGCTCACGCCATGGTGATCCAGCAGGCGCAGGAAATACATGCCCGCTTCAGCGGCATGCCGCAGCGCTGCCGCGCCATCGACGATGGTCTCCCTCTCCGCATAGGCTTCGAGCGGGGGGCCATCGAGCAGGGGCCGCGCGGGCTGGCCTTCTGCCTGGAACTGGCTCACCGGGGTATAGTGGTAGCTCGCTTCGATATGGGTGGGCGAGGCGGCATCCTCGCCTTGGAACTCGCCTACCTGCCATTGGCGGCACAGCATCCAGAGGGGGTCGGCGGTGCGCGCCTGCAAACCGCGCTCCACCGAAGTCGCGCGCGTCGTGTATTCCAGGCGCCGGATGATGTCGCTCATGGCTACGCTCCTGCTCCAGTGACATCGAGGGGTTGTTCCAGGTATGCCGCCGGAAGATGGTGCCCGAAGCGCCGCAGCGTCTCGGGCGACACGGCACGCAGCCGCGCCCATTCCAGCGTATCGCGCAAGGTGTCGGCCATCAGGTCGAGGCTCCACGGATCGCCGTGGGGCGGCACAGCCAGCAGCAGCGACTGCGGCGGCCGCTGGGCCGGCGAATCGAAGTGAAAGGTCGCGCCCGCCGTGTGCTCGCTGTCGGGAATGCGCTCCAGCCAGCGGTCCACCAGCAGACCGCACACCGGGCCGGAGGTCCAAACCGCTGCCACGTCTTCGCCCGCGCGGGCGCACGCGGTCAGGGCGACGCGCCCGCCCGTGCCCGGCGGCGGAGCGGCCAGCCCCACCCATGCGTCGCCCGGGTGAAAGGGCAACTGCGCCCCCGCCAGCGTGAGGGCGCTCGTATCCTTCACCGCGTCCGCGACGAGCGACGCCTCGTGCAGGGCTCCGGCGCCGCGCTGCACCAGCCCGACCCGCGCCAGCCATCCCGCCACCGTCGCATCATCTGCGCGCGGGCTGCCGAACGCTGCTGCGAGGGCGCTCGGGTCCAGCGGCGTGAACAAGGGCAGGGCCGGATACGCTTTGCCAAAGATCGCCCCCAGACGAGCCTGGGCCGCGGCGATTCGCTCGCCGTCGGTCGTGCCGTCTTCGATGCGCTCGAGCGCGTCGCGCCGCTTTTCCGCCCGCGCAAGCAGGCCCTCGGCCTGTTGGAGCAGGCTGATCGCGCCACCCAGAACGGGCACGGCGCCGGGCAGGTCGAACGCAGCCATCAGGAGAATCCCGGCCTGCTGGCGCGCGTCATCGTCGCGTACGGCTTGCGCCAGATAGCTCAGCGCGCCATCGAAGGCGGCGGTCGCCTCCGCGACACGCGCCTCAAGCTCCCCGATGTCGATGCCGCGCAGCGCTTCGCCGGACGCGGTCACGAAGTCCAGGCCATCGAGTGCCCGGCTCTGCGCGATGAGCTGGCGCAGCGCCCCTGCCAGCGTGCAGATCTCGTCGAAGGAAGTCGTGCCGTCACCGGCATCGTCGAAGGCGATATCGACCTGTTTGCCCGCCGGATCGGGGACCTGCGAGAGCAGCCGGTGGCGCACGCGCGCCGCCCATTCGCTCGTTGCCAGGTCGCCGCTCAGCGGCACGGTCATCACCAGATCGAGGGCGCTCACTCCCAGGTCCTCGACCGATACTTCAACCGTATAGGTGGGGTCCTCGCGCACAACCGCCCGGCAGCGAATCATCGCGGGATCGCCCATGATCGCGCTCAGCCAGCCATCCAGCGCGGGTGCCGCGCGGGCGCGCGGGCTGTCCGTGGCGTGTTCCCAGCGCCCGCCGGTCAGCGCGACGAACAGCCGGTGATCGACCCCGACGCCGGCGCTCGGTGTCTCGACCACCTGCAGGGCGGGAGGCAGAATCTCGCCCGTCGCCGCCGCGTCGAGCGCCGCGCCCGCGCGGTCCAGATTGCCCTGCACGAGCTGGTACATGCTCTCCGCCAGCAGCAGATCGCCGGCGGCATCGAAGGCGGCGACCATCGCGTCCATTTCGGCGGCGATCTCGGCCAGCGGGCCGGGTGGATTCCGGACTTTCTGGGCCACGGTGCGCGCCAGGCGCGCATCGACCAGCGCCAGCCCATCGACTACCGTGCCGCCACCAAACGCCTTGCGCATCGGGTCGATCCAGACGTGCTTGCCGCCGGGCGCGTCGCTCCCATCGGCCAGCTTGCCATCGCCCATCAGCAGGCGCTCGAAGATGTAGCCCAGCAGGTCTTCGAGACGCTGGCCCTGGCGCATCCCGTCGAGCAAATCGTTCGCCAGCCGGACGCGATCGGAGCGCAGATTGGTCGCGAGCAGCGAGCTGGCTTCGGGCGTGCCGCGCGAGCTCCAGCCGCTGCGCAGAATGGCCGCGGTGGCGGCATGCGTCAGCGACGGCGCCAGGATGTGCCCCTGCGAGGGCGGCGCATCGGCGGGGGCGAGCTTCTCGACCCAGGCGAAGCCACCGACATATAGCGTCCGGGGGTTTTTCTGGCGCATCGCCAGCAGGCGTTCATAGGCCAATGAGGTGGCCCAGGCGTCCAGGCGGTGGCCGAACAGCCCGATGGTCTCCGGCAGCAAATGCGCCAGGCGTTCCGCGGGCATATCGCGCAGAATCGCCAGCGCTTCCGCCAGATCCCCCAGGCTGGGCGCGCCCGGACGCGGGAACTGGTTGGGGATCTGGTCCCACCAGTCGTCATGGCCCACCACGATGCCCTCGTCCTTGCGCCACGCCACCACGTCTTCGAGCGTGCCGGACAGGTCCAACAGCGCCCGCTGTTTGGCCGGGCCGAGCGCGGTGATTTCGGCAGCCGCGGCGACATCGTGGGCCATCTGGGTGAGATCGTCGAGTGGGATGGCGCGCACGGCGTGGCCCACCGGGGTATCCCGGTTGGAGTCTTTTGTGCCTTTCAGGAAGGTGTCGAACGCACGGAGCTGCCCGGCGGTGGCGCGCGAGGCTGTCCTGTGCACGCTCTCGATCCGCCCGGCGCGATCGGCCGGGGGCGCCTGCAGGCCGGAGCGTGTCGTCAGGGCGCCAGCCATCGAGTATAACAGCCCATACGCGCTGGCATCGCGCTCCGCCGTGCGCTCGATGCTCTGCTTGAGCAGTTGATACAGCAGCGGCGGCGGATCGGGTAGATCGCTGAGCGACTCCGGCGCCGGGTCCCCATGCAGCAGCGCCTCGGCGTATTGCCGCAGCCATTCCAGGTAATCCGCCGCCTGTCCCTGGCTGGCTTCGATCACCGGGGCGTCGGGCGGCCACTGCACGGGCTCGTCATCGTAGCGGCTGTAGAAGATCGCCGGATCGTCCTCGCCGATCAGCCCGGTGGGGA